>JBBCIM010000041.1:0-220345 GCA_037200245.1 Pseudolabrys sp. | reverse complement strand
ATCAGACCTCTTATCCCGTGCAGGCAAGCGTATCGATCGATGACAATGCATAGCCGAGACGCTGCATCATCGGAGCATGTTCCGCTTCAATGCGCGCGACCTGTTCGGCCGTCAACTCGTTGCGCCAGCCACCCGCTTTGCCTTGGCGAAAAAAGCGGTCGCCCCTGATCCGGGCGCGGCGCCTCACGAAAGCCCTTCTCGCTTTCCTGCGCCTGCAACTGTGCGAAATCTGCGAAATTCACCGCACGCCCGATCTGTTCGTCGCCAGCCGGCCGGCCGGCGAAGGCCAGCACGCTGCTTAAGGTCTTGGCCGGCTCCGCCTGCATATCCTCGTAGCGGACGAGTTCAACCGGAATATCCGTCTGATCGAGCCAGGTTGCAATGTGGCCGCTCCAGCTCGGTAGCTGCTGCCGTAGCTGACTATGCTGCCGCATCGGTCGCGCGCAGAAGGCGGCATTCCGATCGTTCATGAACGCGATGGCATCGTCGATGCTGGTCCGGTTGTGGTTGGCAAGCGAGGGGCGCGACGTCGCGGGGGTCGCGGACGATGACGATGGCGCCACTCGCGCCGCCGCTACCCGCCAGCAGAGGCTCGCCGTCAGGCGTTTTGCGTATAGGCGTCGTGCACTTTCACGAAACGGAGAGGCGGCATCACTCCCGGCGCATCGTATTCATCGTCTTCGGCGCCGCGCGCCAGCGCTTCGTAAACGCGCGGTCGCAAGCGGTCGGCTTCGTCATACGTGAGCAGGCCGGAATCGATCAGCAGCAGGTAGTCGAACGGCCCGCGCGCGCTGGCGATGCCGCCGCGTTCCGGCAGATCGTTGATGTCGACCGGTTGGCCGTCTTTGGCAGACAGGTTCGCGATCAACATCCGCAGCCAAGTGTTGCCGGATTTCGGATAGGACGCGAGCCATATGGTGCGGGTCACGCCGCTTTCTCCGTCAGGCCGATATCCTGCCAATGGCGCTCCAGGAATGCCACGACGTGGGGCATCTCCTTGAAGTTGAGCGTTCGCGTCAGGTGAAAGATACCCGCGGCATTAGCGATGGTTGCGGCAGCGTGAAAATAGTTTGCTTTCTGCCCCATGCGGTTCACGATCAGCGGACGGTAGGCGTTGCGTCGTAATAGCAACGCGGCGTCGACCACATTGGGACGTTCGATGCCACGCGCGTGCGGCGGCCGCGCTTCGCGAAGGTAGTAGACGGCGCCGAGCGGCAGGGGTTCGCTGAAGGTCTCGCTCGGCGCAACGTAGAACTTTTCGAGGCTGCTCCGAACGCGCGCGCCGCGTTGCTCCAGAAGGCCGAGCGCTTCGATGGTGTGCGTCCAGAGTTTGAGCAGGCGCCCGTCCGAATGCACCGACGGCGTTGCTTCGTCGGCCGAGATTACGCAGACATCATCGGTCAACAGGTCATAGCCGCGTTGCACGAGCGCCGCGGCCATCGAGGATTTTCCGGCCCCCGACGGACCGCAGAACAGAATGGCCTTGCCATTGACGCGCACCGCGCTGGCATGCAGCACGATCTGCTCGCGCTGATGCAGCAGAATACCGAACACGGTGCCGAGAATGAAGATCGCGGCGTCGGCAACGTCGCTGCCGGCTTCGAGCTCGAACTCGATCTCGCGGCCCTCGCTCAACACGAACCGCGCGATGCCGGGAATCCGCAGCAAGAGTTGTTTGCCGGCGATCTCCCAGGTGGGACCCGATTGGCTGGCATTGTCCAGCGCCGCCGGAACCGCACCCCTCGCGGATGATCACGTCCGGCGTGGGGGTGTTCGGCTGCAACAATGTTCAAGCCCGGCAAAACAATCGTGCTTTCGACGACCAGCCCGGAAATCTTGTAGAAATACACCAGTTTAGCTCGCTTTCTGAACACTTTCCGGCGGGCGCGCGAAGGCCCGCATACGGGCGAAGTGGGTCTTCATCATAGAAACCCGCCTCGCAATTTCAAGTTGCATCCGAGCCGGCCGTGCCGAACCGTAGCCCTACTAAGTTACGTCTGGGCTACATTTTTCTGATCCGGAACGTCAGCACGCCCTCGGCTTCGCCCCGGCCTTCCAGCACGTCGCCGGTCTGGCGGAGTAAATTCGGGATATCGAGAGCCGCCAGCGGATCGGTGCATTCAGCCACGATTAAATCCCCGCTCTTCAAGCTCGACAATTTCTTGCGCACCCGTAGCGCCGGCAGCGGACATTTCAGGCCGCGCAAGTTCATCACCGTCTCGCTCATGAAAGGGGCACCATCGACAATTTCGGATCGATCGCCGGGATGTCAGCTTCCGGCAAGCCTAGCTCCTTGCGCACGATATTGGTGCCGCGGGTCAGTGCCACCATTTTATAGAATGCGTGCATGCGGCTCATGCCCTGACGGCCGAAGCCGCAATCGCTGGTCAGGATCAGCCGCTCTGGCTCGATATATTTCAGCGCCTTGCGAATGAGATCGGCCACTTCTTCCGGTCGCTCGACCTGCAGCGTGCGATGGCTGATGACGCCGAGCGCGATCTTTTTTGCTCTTGGAGATCATCGAGCCGAAATGCTCGAGGTCCATGCCGTGATTGAAGGCGCCCTCGACCGTGAGGACGTCGCAATCGATCTGATCGAGGTATGGCAACGCGGCTTTGTAGGATTGATCCTTGCTGGCGACGCGCTGTGCCGCCGGTGAGCCCCAACACGTGTGGCACCACACTTCGCATTTGTCGCGCAGGCCTTTGACCTCGACGTTGAAGGCCTCGACCCATTGCTGCGGTTTGATCTTCTGACTGGGGTCGGCGATCACCTGATGGATCGCCGGCTCCTCGACTTGCAGCAGCGGCGCGCCGGCATCGGCGAGCGCGTGGTATTCGCGGTTCAGCGCGGCCGACAGATCCATCAGCAGTTCGAGGCGGTCTTTGTAGTGCTCGTCGGTCAGCATCAGCGCCAGGATCTGCGCCGAGATCGAACCGATCTTCACCGGCTTGTCGGTCATCGGCGCGATCGCCTTATAGGCGCGGTCGAGCTGCAACGAGGTCGCGCCGATCTTGCCCGTCACCGGCGGCGTCATTCGGGTCTCGATGACTTCCCACATCAAGTCGCCGGGACCTTTGTCCGCCATGAAACCGGCCGGCGGCACTTCGACGCGGGGCTCGCCGATACCGGCGACGCGTTCGGTGACGTAGCTGACCCAGCCGCGGCCGGCGATGTCGTCGTCGAGCCTCGTGTCGCCGTCAACCATGATGTCGATGCCGGCACGATGCTGGGCAGCGACGTGGCAGGCCAGGCAGTCGAAATGCTGTTCGCGATAGGCCATGCGGGAAAAGCCGTGTGACAGGGGAATGCCGCGCAGATTTTCGGTGTACCAGGCCGGGCGGGGCAGGGCCCCGGTGGTGGTGGTGAGCAGCGCCTTGTCTTTGGTGGCTGTAAACACGTGTCGCTCCCCCGCTTCAGCGCGCGAAAACTCGCAACGCAATCGTTTTGTTGAGGTAGACTGAAGTATCTGAGGCCCGGAAGGTCAAGCGCGGGATTATGGCTGCGGCGTCCGAGACAATACAAACGATTGCACGGCTCACGCCGCTCGCCGACGTGCTGGCGATGGTCGATCTGGACGTGAAGCCGGTCACGCCGCGAACCATCGATCTCGCCGTCGGCGCCGGGCGCACGCTTGCGGTCGATGCCATGGGCGCCGGCCCGGCCGAGCGCGGCATTGGCCCTGCTCGACGGCTGGGCGGTTGCCGCCGATGCCAGCCTGGGCGCCGGAAGCTACGCGCCGGCACTTCTGCCCGAGATGCCGCAGCGCGTCGAGGTGGGCCAGCCGTTGCCGCCGGGACACCGACAGCGTAGCGCCGTTCGACGCGGTGAAGATTTCCGGCGGCCGGGCCGAAGTGTTGAGCACTATCAACCCCGGCGACGGCGTCCTGGCCGCGGGGGGCGATTGCGATGCGGCGATTCCATTGCGGCGGGCCGGCGAGCGTCTTCGCGCCACCGATATTGCCGCCTTCGCCGCCGTCGGCATCGCCCGCATCACCGTGCGCGAGCCGCGCGTGCGCGTGCTGCCGTTGCGCGGCAGCGGCATCATCAACGCTGCCGCGCGGCTGGTGGCGACCGACATCGAGCGCCGTGGCGGCTCGGCGCGCTTGGACGACGCCGGACGCGATCTCGGTGGGGTGCTTGGTGCGGAAAGCGCGGATGTCATCGTGACGATCGGCGGCAACCGGCAACGGCCGCAACGACAACAGCGTGCAGATCATGAGGCGCGAGGCGCGGCTGGCGGTGCACGGCATGGCGATATCGCCGGGCGAAACCGCGGCGCTCGGATTTGCCGGGCAGCGTCCGGTGCTGATGCTGCCGGGGCGGCTCGATGCAGCGCTGGCCGTCTGGATGGTGGTGGGCAGGCGCATTCTGGAGCGGGTGTCGGCGGTGACGCTGAACAAGGACAGCGACGCCGTCGAAACTTTGCCGCTGGCGCGCAAGGTAACGTCGACCATCGGGCTTGCCGAAATCGTGCCGGTGCGGCGCATTGCTGGGCAGGCCGAGCCGTTGGCGGCCAAATATCTGCCGATCTCGGCGCTGGCCCCGCTCGCACGGGTGGATTCTGGTACCGGCCGACAGCGAAGGCTATTCCGCCGGGACGGCCGTTACGATAAGGCCGTGGCCGTGAGACGCCGGACATGAGCGAAACCCGCAAGCCAAACCTGAAGACGACGATCTGATCGCGCGCGTACGCGCCGCGGCGCGGCAGGAGCAGTTCCTCGACGTGGTGTCGGCGGACGAAGCGCGGGCTCGTTTCGAGAAGCATCTCGATTTGTCGCCGATCGGCGAAGAGACCGTGCTGCTTGCTGCGTCGCTCGGCCGCGTGCTGGTGCATGACGTGGTGGCGGCGGTCGATGCGCCGCCCTTCGATCGTTCCAATGTCGATGGTTTTGCACTACGCGCCGCCGATACGGTCGGCGCCAGCGACGGCGCGCCGAGATTTTTTGCGCTTAATGCCGAAGTGATCGCCTGCGGCCATGCGCCGAGGCTGGAAGTTACGCCGGGTACCGCAACGGCGATTGCCACCGGCGGGGTCATCCCGCGCGGCGCCGATGCCGTGGTGATGATCGAGCAGACCGAACTTGTGGCCGAAGGCGCGCCGCGCATCGAGTTGCGCCGCGCCGCCGCGCCGGGCAGTTCGTGTCTTATGCCGGCTCCGACATCGCGCGCGGCGAGACATTACTGCGGCGCGGTGGGCGCATCGGCTCGCGCGAGATCGGCATGCTGGCAGCGAGCGGACTCGCGCACATCGATGTGGTGCGGCGGCCGAAGGTCGCGGTGCTGTCGACCGGCGACGAACTGGTCGAGCCCGGCAAGGCGTTGCGCCCGGCGAGCGTCTACGACAGTAACGGCGCCATCGTTGCCGCCGCGATCACGGAAGCCGGCGGCGAGCCGTTGATGATGGGCGCATTCCCCGACGACGCGCGGCTGCTCGACCAGGCGGTGCGCGAAGCCTTGGCCAAAAGCGACATGGTGGTTTTGTCCGGCGGCACCTCGAAAGGCGCCGGCGATCTGTCGCACGCCATTCTCGCGCATCTCGGCAAGCCCGGCATCCTGGTGCATGGCGTTGCCCTCAAGCCCGGCAAGCCGCTCTGCCTCGGCGTCGTCCAGGGCAAACCGATTGTGGTGCTGCCCGGCTTCCCGACCTCGGCGATCTTCACGTTCCATGCTTTCGTCGCACCGGTGATCCGAGCCTTCGCCGGCCTGCCGCCGGAAGCCGCGGAGACTATTTCCGCTCGCGTGCCGGTGCGCATCGCCTCGGAACTCGGCCGCAAGGAATTCGTGCTGGTGTCGCTGATCGAAGGCGACGACGGCATGATCGCGTTCCCGACCGGCAAAGGCTCCGGCTCGGTCACCAGCTTTCGCAGGCCGACGGCTTCCTCGAAATCGACGCGCTGGCGTCGTCGCTCGATGCCGACACCAAAGCGCAGGTGACGCTGATCGGCAGTGCCGCTCAGGCGCCCGATCTCGTCATCATGGGCAGCCATGACATCGCGCTCGATGTCGTCATCGGCGCGCTGGCGGAGCGCGGCTTTTCCGCGCGCACCTTGGCGGTCGGCAGTCTCGGCGGCGTCGCCGCGGCGAACCGCGGCGAATGCGACGTCGCGCCGGTGCATCTGATCGATCCGGTCAGCGGGCGGTATAATGTGCATCTGCTGTCGGCGGCCTCTCGCTGGTGCCCGGCTGGCGGCGGATGCAAGGCATCTTGTTCCGCCCTGGGGACCAGCGTTTCGAGCGCCGCGACGCGGCGGAAGCGCTCGCGTCAATCCTCGATGACAAGACTGCGCTGATGGTAAACCGCAATGCCGGCGCCGGCACCCGCGTACTGATCGACGATCTGCTCAAAGGCGCAAAACCGCCCGGTTACGCCAACCAGCCGAAGTCGCACAACGCGGTGGCCGCGGCGATTGCGCGAGGACGCGCCGATTGGGGCGTCGCCATCAAGCCGGTGGCCAAACTTTACGGCCTCGGCTTCATCCAAGTGGCGCCGGAACATTACGACTTCCTGGTGGTCGAGAAGCGGCGGCAACGCCCGGCGATGCAGGCCTTTCTCGCGGCCTTGCGCGAGGACAAAGTGCGCGAGCGCATCGCGGCGCTCGGCATGCAGCCGGCCAATGAGTAAACATTGGCGCGCCTTGCTGTTGCTGCTGCCGCTCTCGTTCGGCGCGGCGCAGGCGCAGTTGCGCGGCCACGGCGGGCCGGTACGGGCGCTGGCGATTTCGGCCGACGGTAAGACCGCGCTGTCCGGGAGTTTCGATTCCTCGGCGATCCGCTGGTCGCTCGAGCGCAACGTCGCCGAACAGGTGCTGCGTTTTCACGACAGTTCGGTGAACGCCGTGGCGATTCTGCCGGACGGACGGTTGGTCACGGCGGCGAGGACGGCAAGATCGCGGTCTGGGCAGGCGGCCCACACCGAGCCGATCCAACTGTTCAGCGGCCACAGCGGACCGATTGTGTCGCTGGCGGTGTCGCGCGACGGCCAGCGCATGGCGTCGGCATCCTGGGACCCCACCGTGCGGGTCTGGCTGGTCGATGGCGGCCCGGCGATGCTGCTTGAAGGCCACCGGGAGAACGTCAACGCCGTCGCCTTCATGCCGGACGGCAAGGCGGTGGTGAGCGTCAGCCACGATCCGGAGATTCGCATTTGGCCGCTCGGCTCTAGCGACCCCACCATCGTCAAAGCCGACGCGCCGTTGAATTCACTTGCGGTCGCGCCCGATGGCGAAATCGTCGCCGGCGGCGCCAACGGCAAGGTCTACTTTTATTCGCCCACCGGCGAAGCCCGCGGTGAAGTTGAAGTCGCGGCGACGCCGGTAATTTCGCTTGCAGTCTCGCCCGACGGCAAACTCGTTGCCGCCGCCGGCATTCGTGGCTCGGTGGCGATGATCGATCGAGCGTCACGCAAGCTCGCGCGCACGCTGGTCGGCCCCGGCCTGCCGGTGTGGTCGGTGGCGTTCTTTCCCGATAGCCATACGCTGTTGACCGGTGGCGCCGACCGCATGATCCGGCGTTGGGGACGCGATCAGCGGCGAGCCGGCCGACGCGATTGTTATCGGCGCGCCGAGCGATCCGCTGGCGGCTTATGCCGGCGATCCCGGCGGGCAGCTGTTTCGCGCTTGCGTCGCGTGTCACACGCTGTCGCCCGACGAAGGCAGCAAGGCCGGTCCCAGTCTTGCCGGGATTTTCGGTCGCAAGATCGGCTCGCTGCGGGTTATCGCTACTCGGACGCGCTCAGGCACATGGATATTGTTTGGACGCCGGAGACGGTGTCGAAAATGTTCGAGATCGGCCCCATGGCCTATACGCCCGGCACCAAGATGCCGGAGCAGAAAATCGGCACGCCGGAAGACCGTCAGGCGCTGATGGATTCTTGGCCAAGGCGACCGCCTCCGGTCATTCCGGGACGGCGCGTTAGCGTTCCGGATTGCGGACTAATGTCGGCGTCCCGGAATGACGGTTACGAGTCGCTCTTCGGCTCTCTGGCGCGAATGTAGTCGTCGCTGGTGCGAACCGCCGGGCGCTTGGGCGCGCCGAACGGGTCGAACTGTTCTTCCGCCATCGCTTCGACGCGGCAATCGGAGCACATCTTGATGACGTCGAGCCGCTTCATGGAATCCTTGAACATCCAGTGCTGGCCTTCGAGCTTGGCCACCACGCCGCTCGACCGAACTCTTGACGCCGAACGGCTTGTCGCAGCGGATGCAGAGGAACGGCACTTCCTGCTTGATGACGCGGCTCATCGCGGTAGCGGCGCGGAAATTGATCTGCGGCTTGAGCGTGATGACCTTCTCCGGGCACGTCGCCGCGCACAGCCCGCACTGCACGCAAGCGTCCTCGGCAAAGCGCAGCATCGGCTTTTCCGGATCGTCGGACAAAGCGCCGGTCGGGCAGGCCGACACGCAGGACAGACACAGCGTGCAGCCTTCGACCTGGACGTCGAGCGTGCCGAACGGCGCGCCTGCGGCAGCGGCACGATGTCGATCGGGGGCCGGCGCCACGGCGTGCAACTCGCGTAAGGCGAGGCGGACCACGTCGCGTTTGGCGCCGACGGCGGCGAATGTCGCGGGTTTAGCCGCGCCATTCAACGGGACAATCGCGCGTAAGGCTTCGCCAAGCGCATCGGGATCGTCGGTTTCGATGGTGGCGACGCGCGGGCCGGTAAATCCAAGCCCGGCCAGGATCGGATCGGCCAGCGCGATAGTCTTGGTCAGACCGGCGATGTCCTGACGCGGCCTGGCGCGCAGCAGGAAGCGCACGGCCGACGCGCCATACGCCAGAGAGGCCGCAATCGCCTCCAGGCCGACTTGCGTCACTTCGTTGACTTGCACCGGCAGCACGTTCGCCGGCAGCCCGTCGCCGTGGCGCGCCAGGGCATCGATCAGCTCGCTGCCATGTTCGCCGTCGTGGAACATCACGACGGCCTGCTTGCCGCCGGCTTCTCGGTAGGCGCCGAGCAGCGCCCGCAATTTACGCAGCAGCGAATCGGACGGCGGTAGCGCGTAAGCCGCTGCGCCGGTCGGGCAGGCGGCGGCGCATTGGCCGCAGCCCGCGCAAATCTGCGGATCGATCGCGACGTGATCGCCGTTCGGCGCGATCGCGCCGGTCGGGCAGAGATCGAGGCAGCGGCGGCAGCCGACGATCTTGGAGCGCGAATACGCGCACAGATCTTCGGTGAAGTTGATGTAACGCGGCTTGTCGAAACTGCCGGTCAAGTCGCGCGCCTTGAGCACGGCGCGCAGCACCGCCGCCGGATCGCCCGGGTCGGCGCGCAAATAGCCATCGCGCAGATCGGACGCTGGGAATAGCGGCGCGCCGCCGGACAGGTCGATCACAATGTCGCACTGCGATTTAGCGCCGTTGCGCGACGGGCCGAATGCCAGCGCGCCACGCGACGACGGATAAGGCGCGGCATAATCGTCGACCGTGATCTCGAACTTGCCGAGGTGGCCACTGGCTTGGCGGATGGCGCCCTTCACCACGGGATATTCGCTGACGCGCAGCGGCACGACGCCGCCCTGCTTGATCAGAACGGTGATGTCGAGGTGGTCCTTGAGCAGATTGGCGGCCTCGATGGCGCGCTCATCTTTGCCGTAAATCAGAGTCACGCCCGCGCTACTGAGATTGACGTAATTTGTCGCCGGCGCGGCCTCGGCTGCCGCCGCAATTAGTGCCGCCATTTTCGGACCGGCCGCCTTGGCGTCTTTCGACCAGCCCGCGGTCTCGCGAATATTGACGAAAGTGATGTTTCCGCTGCCTGGAAACTCGGCGGCGACCTCGGCGAACAAAGGCGCTTCCTGAGTGCAGGCCACCATGATCGGGTCGCCGGCGCCGGCGGCTTTGCGGAAGCGCTCCAGTTCGGTGCGGCAGAGCTGGCGGCCTTCCACGACGTCTGCGCCCTGGCAGATGCGCCGCACCGCCGCGGCATCGAGCGGCATGGTGTCTTCGCAGGAGCAAATCAGGACGTTACGCGGCCGTTCGGCCATTGGCCTCTATAACCTTTGTGCCTTCCCGCCATATATCCAGCAAAGCGCCCACGATGGCTTTGCTTTAACCTTACCCGTCAAGGCCGCGGGACTGGCCTCGGGAGCTTCCGAAGCGTAATTATAGTTATTCAAACAAGAAAGTAACAGCGAGGATCAATGCCGCAAGGAGCGCGGACGCGAGGCAGGACGCCAGTAGGGCCGGAACTCAGTCTGCCGCCGCTGTTCACGCAAGTGCGCTTGCGCGAGGTTGGCGACGCCTTCGCTCATGCAAAATCGGTCGCGGCCGAGCAGGGCGCCGGCACATTGGTCTATGTCGGCCGTTTCGACCTCGCCGAATTCGCCGTGGTGCTGGAGCCGGAGGAACCGCTGGCTCAGGCGCGCCTTGCCTTCTATGCCGGCATGGTCGGATTGGCCGATGCGCTATCGACCCAGGCGCTGCCGGAAACCTCCATCAATATAGAGTGGCCGGGCAGCATTTCGGTCAATGCCGGGCTGGTCGGCGGCGCTCAGTTGGCATGGCCGCAAGGCACGGCGGAAGACGAAACGCCGGGACTGGCTGGTATTCGGCGCCATGATCCGCACCGTGACCATGACCGGCACCGAGCCGGGCCTTAATCCTCTCTCGACGGCGCTGGAGGAGGAAGGCTTCACCGACATGCTGTCGAATGAACTGATCGAAAGTTTTGCGCGCCATCTCATGGTCGCGCTCGATGCCTGGCAGGAGAGCGACTTCCGCGCCGTGGCGCGCGAGTATCTGGCGCGGCTGCCCGCCGAGCGCGGCCTGCGCCGCGATATCGACGACAATGGCGATCTGTTGATCCGCCACATGGGCAAGGTTCAGGTCGAGCGTAAGGCTTTAATCGCGCAACTCGCGAAGCCCGCCTGGCTCGATCCCAAGACCAAAGGTCCGCGCACGTGAAGCTGCTGCGCACCATACGGCTCGACTCGTCGGATACGTTCGTATTCGACACGGCGGCCGAGCCCGGCGAATGGGCGGTGTCCGGCGCTTTCGTGTTCTGGAACACCGATCCCGCCGCGCTTGAGGGGCAAAGCGCGCTCGGCCTTCCGCAGCGGCTTTCTCGGAATCGCCTCGCTCGGCTGGTCGACATTGGCGCAGATCGTGGAAACCGACGAGGACCATCGGCTTGCCGCCATCGACATGCTGGCCAAGCAATTGGTGGCGAACTTCGGCGCCCCCACCATCGAGGATGCGGTGGCGGCGGCGGAAGAGGAATTCGCCTTCGCCGCTTCGCTCTGTAACCATCCGGCCGATACGCTGGTGGCGGTACATCGCACCTCGGAGGCTGATGGCATTCACGAAGCCTTCCGCACGCTGCGGCCGCGCAACGGGCCGAAGCCCTTGCGCGCGTTCTCCTTCCTCGAGGTGGAGGGCGACGACGAAGCGCCGGTGGAATCCGTCGATCTGATCGGCATGGCGGGACGCGACAGCAAATGAAAGATTTTTGGATTTCCTGTGGCCATCATTTGCTCGACCGCGACGAAGGTGGCGGTGGGTTGCTGCTGACCGACGATTTCCTGAAGGTCTATATGGCGCGTCCCGAATTGATCCCGCCGCCGGATGCCTGCGATGCCGAACGCGCGCTTCATGCCGCGCTGCGCGCCGATCCGCGCATGAAGGTCGTGGCATCTGACATCGCGGCCATCGCCGATGCCGATGCGCGTGAGAACTGGCAGCAGATGATTGCGTTCCGCGATCACCTGCTCCGCCACAAGACGCTGGAAGCCGCCTATATAGATCTGGTGCGGCAGGGACTGCGAAATACGCCGATTTTGTTCGTCAATCAGCTCGTGCACGTGATCATGCGCAACGCCCTCGACGGCATCGAAGACGCCAGCGTGGTGCGCGCGGCCGAGATGTTCTACCGCACCCAGCGCGTCACTCTGCATGAGGGCTCGCTGATCGCGGCCGACGAGGAAAAAGTCGGCGGCGTCAATCCGGCCTCGGTGTCGCCTTTGGTGTCGATGCTCGGCCTTCCGGCCGAGGCGCATATTCATGTCATCAAGCCTGACAACGCCGGCGGCTATTGGGGAGCGCAGCGACCGATTCGACATGGCCATAGCTGGATCAAGCACTGTGCTCGGCGTCGACGTCACCATCGAGCCGCTCACCGAAATGCGCGAGGTCAACCTGGCCTGGTATGTCGGGCTCGACACCGACGCCACCAAGATCGGCGATCAGATGTGGAACGGCGAGGAGATCGACGAAGCGGCCACGGCCCGTGTGGTCGGCTTGTTCCAACTCACCTTCCGCGACCCCTCGATCGTCATCCGACAAGGTGAGAGGCGAGCCGGTCTATCTGATCCTGGCGATGACGCCGGACAAATTAATTCGCCTGAAGCCGCAGAATCTGGTGACCGGCTTACCGATCCGTCATTTGGAGGCCGTCGGTTGAGCATCCACCCCGCCACTTGCAACCATTACCGTCGGCGTCATCGTCGAGCGCAGCAAAGGTACAACGCCGTGGGCCGAGTTCTCATTGGCGCGCGGTCGGTGTGCTCCAGCGGCGAGCCGGAGACCAAGCCCTGGACCAAGCTCAACGATGACGGCGACCGCGCGACATTTTACGCCGGCAGCGCCAATATTGAGCTCTTACCGCACCGAGACGACGTATTATAGCGAGAACCTGCAATCGGGCGCGCCGTCGCTCTGGGTCGCGTTGCGCCAAGCCGAGGCGATCCGCCCTACGCCGTAGCCGCCGTTACACTGCCGACCCATCCGAGGGTGAGAGCCTCACCGAGACCGCCACCGAGTTGGTCGAGCAGGTGCCGATGCCGGAAGCCATTCAACTGACCGTGGCGGCTTTCGTCGCCGAGCATCATGTCGAGCAACCATTCGTCAAGCGCAAGCGCGACCCGCGCCGATCCCGAGGCGCTGGCGCGGCGCGCGACCGAATCCGGAGAAGATCGCGAATGAGCGAGCCGGAAAATTTTCTGAACCGATGGTCGCGCCGCAAGCGTGCGCCCGCGGCTGAGGCAGCGCCGCCTAAAGAGGTTGCGCCGGAGATGCCGGTCGAAAGCGGCACGCGGTGCGCGACGGCAAACCGCCAGAGGCGGAGACCGCCGCAAGTGCCGGTGCCGGATATTTGACGTCTCGAGTCTGCCGTCGCTCGATTCGATCGATTGCGCAAAACCGACATCCGCGCCTTCCTGCAAGCGGGCGTGCCCCAACGACTTACGGCTTGCGGCGCTTCGTCGCGCCTGGACCGCCGGACCCAGCGATTCTCAATTTCAAGGGTCCTCGCCGAGAACGATTGGGACTTCAACGATCCGAACGCCATGATGGGTTTCGCCCACTGGACCCAGGCACTGACGTAAAAAAAATGTTGGTGCAACTATTCGGCGGGCCATCGCAAGCGGAAACAAAGAAACCGCTCGCCGCGCTGCCTGCTGCCGAAGAGCAAACCGCGCTCGCCCGCGCCTGAAACCGCGACCGATGCAGGTCCCAAGCACCGAATTAGCGGAGCCGGATACCGTTGATGCCATTAATGATGAAATGTTTGCAGCGCCGAAAACGATGTCTGCAACGCAAGATGACGGCGAACAACGTGACGGTTCTCGTCTACGCATTCATGGCGGTGCTTTGCCACATTAATAGTGCGACCTATAGCCTCAAGCTATTGCTCAAACATTGATCGGCCTCTACGCTCTCATTGTAACCATTTGAAAGTGAGCCGAATGCGCGATCCGTGGCTCAATGAAGCAATTCGCGTCGTTGGCAGCATCAGCGAACTTGCGCGCCAATTAGGCATTTCGCAGCCGTCGGTTTCAAATTGGTCCAAAGTTCCCGCGGAACGCGTGCTCTCGGTCGAGACGCTGACCGCGTCAACCTGGGTGGTGCTGCGGCCCGATCTCTTCGGCGCATCAAACGCGGCTGGCGATGTCGATGAGGGTCGATGCAGCGCGCGCGCAGGAATACTGCGCTGCTGTCTGCGCTGCTGTCGCGCGCACCCGATTCTGCGCTGCTCAAGCGCATCGGCGGCCTGCGCGGTGACGTAAACGCCGCTTGGCATGGCGCATATGGCGCTGGCGGAGGCGGCCTCCAGTGTCAACCGTCGAACATGTCGAACGCGAGTTCTTCAATCTGTTTATCGGCGTCGGCCGCGGCGAACTGATGCCCTATGGCTCCTTCTATCTCACCGGATTTCTGCACGAGCGGCCGCTGGCGCGGCTGCGCGAGGATTTAAAACAAGCTCGGCATCGAGCGCACCGAAGGCAATGCCGAGCCGGAAGATCACGCCGGCACACTGTGCGAGATTATGGCCGGGCTGGCGGGTGGCGGCTTCGGCAGTAACGGCGGCAACGGCGGTCAGATCGTCTTCGAGAAACACGTGGCGCCCTGGATGGACGCCTCTTCAGCGACCTCGAGGCCGCCGAGGCTGCGAATTTCTATCGGCCGGTCGGAACCATCGGCCGGTTGCTGATCGATATCGAGATCGAAGCTTTAGCGCTTTCGTGAAGAAGCGCGACCAGCGGACAAGGAGAACGGCGATGAAGTCGGAAACCAAACCAAACTTGGAAGGCGCGATTTCCTGCGGGCGCTCGGCGCCGGTGCGGGCGTTGCAGTCGCAACCGCCGCGCCGCTCGCCAGCACAGGCCGTTGGCCGACACCGAGAACAACGATGAGAAGCGCAAGGCCCGCTACAAGGCCGAATTCCGCCGAAGTGCAGAACCTACTATCGCGTCAATGGGCTATCCGAAATAAGGGAGGCACACCGTGCTGATCAAAAAAGCAGAACGTCAGGCACGTCGCGGCCGTCTTGCCGCCGCCGTCGCCGAACAGACCAGCGCCAGCGTCGATCGCCGTACCTTCTGCGCCGCTCCAGGCCTTGCCGCGGGCGGTCTCGCCACGCTCGGCGCGCTGCAACTAGGCCACGTGCGCAAAGCCGATGCCGGTCCGCCGGCGGCTGCGGGCGCTCCGGTCACGATCCGCAAGAGCATCTGCACCCATTGCGCCGTCGGCTGCAGCGTCAGCGCCGAAGTGTCGAACGGCGTCTGGATCGGCCAGGAGCCGAGCTGGGATTCGCCGATCAACCGCGGCTCCGCATTGCGCCAAGGGCGCGGCGGTGCGCGAACTCGTCACCGGTGAGCGCGGCCTGAACTATCCGATGAAGCTGGGCGGCGGCCAGTGGACCCGCATCAAGTGGGACCAGGCCATCAACGAGATCGGCGACAAGATGAATGCGATCCGGGAAAAATCCGGGACCGGATTCGGTCTATCTGCTCGGCTCGGCCAAGATGACCAACGAGGGCGCCTATCTGTTCCGCAAGTTCGGCGCTTATTGGGGCACCAACAACACCGATCATCAGGCGCGTATCTGCCATTCGACGACCGTCACCGGCGTCGCCAATACCTGGGGCTACGGCGCGATGACCAACAGCCTCAACGACATCCGCAATACCAAAGACGATGCTGTTCATCGGCAGTAACGCCGCCGAAGCGCATCCCGTGGCAATGCAGCACATACTCGAGACGAAGGAGCTCAACAAGGCGAACCTCAATCGTCATCGATCCGCGCATGACGCGGACGGCGGCGCACGCCACCGAATATGTGCGGCTGCGGCCCGGCACCGACATCCCGGTGCTCTATGGCATGATGTGGCACATCCTCAAGAACGGCTGGGAGGCCAAGGAATTCATCCAGCAGCGCGTCTACGGCTTCGAGGACGTGCGCAAGGAAATCGAGAAGTGGGATCCCGCCGAGGTGGAGCGCGTCTCCGGTGTCCCGGGCGAGCAGCTCAAGCGCGTCGCCGAGATTTTCGCGACGCAGAAGCCGGCCACCTTGATCTGGTCGCTGGGTCAGACCCAGCACACCGTCGGCACCGCCAACGTGCGTGCGAGCCTGCATCGCATTGCTGCTCACCGGCAATGTCGGCGGCCAGGGCATGGCGGCGAATATTCTTCGCGGCCATGACAACGTGCAGGCGCCACCGACGTCCGGTCTCGATATCGTGACGCTGCCGTTCTACTACGGCCTGGTCGAAGGCGCATGGCGGCACTGGTCGCGCGTCTGGGAAACCGATTACGCCTATCTGCAATCGCGCTTCGACTCAAAGACCATCAAGGAGACGCCGGGCATTCCGCTCACGCGATGGTTTGACGCCGCGACCTTGCCGAAAGGATCAGGTTGCACAAAAAGATGTCGTGAAGGCGATGTACGTCCACGGCCACGCCAGCAACAGCATCAACACGCGTATTCCGGAATCGATGAAGGCCTCAAAGCGCTTGAGCTTCTGGTCGTGGCCGATCCGCATCCGACGACCTGGGCCTCGCTCGCAGTCCAGGCCGGCCGCACCGACAATATGTATCTGTTGCCGGTTTGCAGCCAGTTCGAGGCCTCGGGCTCGCGCGTTGCTACCAATCGCTCCATGCAGTGGGGCGAACAGATCGTCAAGCCGATCTTCGAATCGAAAAACGATCTCGAAATCTTGTATCTGATGGCCACCAAGTTCGGCTTCGCGGACAAGATGTTCAAGAACATCAAGGTCGAGAACAATGTGCCGGTGCCTGAAGATGTCTTGCGCGAAATGAATCGCGGGAGTTGGTCGACCGGCTATTGCGGCCAGTCGCCGGAGCGCATCAAGGCAACACATGAAAAACCAGGCCAAGTTCGACCTGAATTTCGCTGCGCGCGCCCAAGGACGATCCGGAAGTTGGCGGCGATTACTACGGATTGCCCTGGCCGTGCTGGGGTTCGCCGGAGGTCAGGCATCCGGGAACGCCGCTGCTGTACAACACCAACCTCAACGTCATGGACGGCGGCGGCACATTCCGCCCGCGTTTCGGTGTGGAGCGCGAAGAGAAGGCAGCCGACGGCACCACTGTCAAAAGTCAGCTTGCTCGCCAACGGGTCCTATTCCAAGGATTCGGAGATCAAGGACGGATATCCTGAGTTTCACGCTCGCCGTCCTGAAGAAGCTCGGTTGGGATACTGACCTGACGAAGCCGAAATGGCGGTCATCAACAAGATCAGCCCGACGGCGCCGGACACGGTGTCGTGGTCGATCGATCTTTCGGGCGGCATCCAGCGCGTCGCCATGAAGCATGGCGCCGTACCGTATGGGAAACGGCAAGGCGCGCATGGAATGCGTTCGGATTGCCCGATGCGATCCCGGTCCATCGTGAGCCGATCTATTCGCCGCGCAATCGATCTCATCGCCAAGTATCCGTCCGCTGCCTGATGCCAAGCAGTTCCGGCTGCCGAATATCGGCTTCTCGGTGGCAGAAGGCGGCGGTCGATAAGGGCATTGCCAAGGAATTCCCGCTCATCCTGTCGTCCGGCCGTCTGGTCGATTATGAGGGCGGCGGCGAAGAAACCCGCTCCAACAGGTGGCTCGCGGAATTGCAGCAGGACATGTTCATCGAGATCAGTGTCGCCGACGCCGCCGATCGCGGCATCAAGGACGGCGGCTGGGTTTGGGTGAGCGGCGCCGAAAGCAATTCCAAAGCCAAGATGAAAGCGCTGGTCACCGAACGCGTCGGCAAGGGCGTCGCCTGGATGCCGTTCCACTTCGGCGGTTGGTTCCAGGGTGACGACATGCGCAAGAATTATCCGGCGGGCTCGGATCCGATCGTGCCTCGGCGAAAGCGCGAACACCATCACCAGCTATGGCTACGATCCGGGCCACCGGCATGCAAGAGCCCAAAGTTACCCTCTGTCAGATCAGAGCGGCTTAAAAGTTGTCGCATTTTCTTCGGCGAGTCGTTTCACGCTTCGCCGGAAAATGCTCTGAGGAGCAAAGACCATGGCACGTATGAAATTCCTCTGCGACGCCGATCGTTGCAATCGAATGCAACGCCTGCGTCACCGCCTGCAAAAACGAACACGAGGTGCCGTGGGGCATCAACCGGCCGGCGCGTCGTTACGCTCAATGACGGCAAGCCGGGCGAACGGTCGGTGTCGATGGCCTGCATGCACTGCACCGACGCGCCTTGCGCGGCGGTGTGTCCGGTCGATGCCTTCTATACGACCGTCGATGCCGTCGTCCTGCACTCCAAGGACATCTGCATCGGCTGCGGTTATTGCTTCTACGCCTGCCCGTTCGGCGCGCCGCAATATCCGAAGGTCGGCAACTTCGGCCTCGCCGCGGCAAAATGGACAAGTGCACCTTCTGCGCCGGTGGGCCGAAGCCGACAATAGCAAGGAAGAGTACGAGAAATACGGCGCCACCGGCTTGCCGAAGGCAAACTCCCGCTGTGCGCCGAGATGTGCTCGACCAAAGCGCTGCTGGCCGGCGACGGCGACGTCATCGCCCAGATCTATAAGGCGCGCGTCACCAAGCGCGGCTACGGCTCCGGCGCCTGGGGCTGGCAGACGGCCTACCGCGAGTCGATCGCGACCTGATTGCTTCCAGTGGCGCGGGATTTGAAGTCCCGCGTCCTGGCCTGAGCGACGTGAGTATCAAGCTGCCGTGGCTCACCGATAAGAACACTCGATTGAGGAGACCATGCCCATGCCGAAAATCTTGGCGAGGCTTTTGACCCAGGTACGCTTCGTTGCCGGCGCATTGGCGCTCGCCATTCATCGTCGCCATGGCGGCGCCGGTGTCGGCGCAACAACCGAACTCGGTCCAATCCGACGGCGAGCGCCGTGCAAGAGCAGCAGCTTCTGAAAGAGCTCAGCAAGATCCAGGGCCGCGGCTCGATCCCGGACGCCAAGTCCCTACGTGCTCGAGCATCCGGCCGGCCGCGAGTGGCGCGAATTCCGTACCGTCACGTTGAAATGGATCGGCGGTATCTCGATCCTCGGCATGCTGGCGATCCTGATCGCCTACTATCTGTTGCACGGCCAGATCAAAATCGAAGGCGGCCGCGCGGGGCGCACGCTGGTGCGCTTCACCGGCTTCGAACGCGTCGTGCATTGGCTGACCGCGTCGACCTTCGTCATCCTCGGCCTCACTGGCCTCAACATCACCTTCGGCCGGGCGCTCATCCTGCCTTTGATGGGCCTGGAAGCGTTCAGCGCGTGGTCCGAAGCGGGCAAATACGTCCATAATTACCTCAGCTTCGCTTTCACCGTCGGCGTGGTGCTGATGTTCCTGATGTGGATCGGACAGAATTTTCCGACCGCGGCCGACGTCGAGTGGCTCAAGCAGGGGCGGCGGCATGATCGGCAGCGGCAAAGAGCATCCGCCGGCCTACAAGTTTAACGCCGGCCAGAAGATTCTTTATTGGATCGTCATGGCCAGCGGCGCGGCAATGATCGTCACCGGCTTCATACTGATGTTCCCGTTCTATTTACGGCTTGAATGTTGCCAACATGGAGCTGGCGCAGATCTTCCATGCCGTCGTCGGCGTATTGTTCGTGGCGCTGATCCTGGGGCACATCTATCTCGGCACCGTCGGGATGGAAGGCGCCTTCGAGACCATGGCCGACGGCAATGCCGACCTCAATTGGGCCAAGGAGCACCATGCGCTCTGGGTTCAGGACGAGCTGTCGCGCACCCCGGGCGGGCAAAGGCGAGCCGCTGGTCACCTCGACGCCGGCCGAATAGACGGCCCAATCCCGATGTCGCGGCACAACACCCGGCTTCACCGCTGGGTGTTTTGCTATAAGGGGCTCATGAACCCCTCGATGCGCATTATCGCCTCGCCGGCTGGAGCGGCTCCGGCAAAACCACGTTGATCACCAAACTCATCCCGTGCCTGCTGGCGCGCGGCTTGCGCGTGTCGACGCTCAAGCATGCTCATCACGGCTTCGACCTGGACAAGTCCGGGCAAGGATTCCTTCGTGCACCGCGCTGCCGGGGCCACCGAAGTGATCATTTCGTCAGCCAAGCGCTGGGCAATCCTGCACGAATTGCGCGCGGAGGAGGAATGGAACCTGGCCGATCTGGTCGCCAAGATGTCGGCGGTCGATCTGGTGCTGGTCGAGGGCTTCAAGCGCGACGCCTTTCCCAAGCTGGAAATCCACCGCGCCGAGAACGGCAAGCCGCTGCTGCATCCGGACGACCGCACATCGTCGCGGTCGCTTGCGACACGGCGCTGCCGGGTGTCAAAATCACGGTGGTCGATCTCAACGATATCGACAAAATTGCCGATTTTGCTGCTCCAGCATGCGGTGCCGGTCGAGCAGGTCCGCGCGTGAATTTCGGGACTTATTAATGGCACAACTGACCGACGATTGCTTTGCGTTTTCCCGGGCCGCTGCTGCCGCTGCATGAGATGGAGCGGCTGATCCGGCGAACGCATCACGCCGGTCAGCGAGATCGAACGCGTCGGGCTGCGCGACGCGCGCGGCCGCGTCACCGCGGCCGACTTGAAGGCGCCGGTCGATCTGCCGCCCTTCGATAATTCCGCGGTCGACGGCTATGCCGTGCGCCATGCCGACCTCAAAGCCGATGGCGATACGCGTCTCACCGTCGCCGGCCGGCTGACCGCCGGCAGCCGTCCGGACGCGGCTGTCAAAGTCGGGCAGGCGATCCGGATATTTACAGGCGCGGCGATGCCGGCCGGCGCCGATACCGTGTTCATGCAGGAAGACGTCACGACCGAAGGCAACGCCGTCATCGTGCCGCGCGGGCTGAAATTGGGCTCCAACCGGCGGCTTGCCGGCGAAGACGCGCCGGCGGGAAAAGTCGTGCTGCCGGCCGGCACCGTACTGGAGGCGCAGCACATAGCACTGGCCGCGGCGCTCGGCGTGACCGAAATCGACGTGCGCCGGCGGCTCAAGGTCGCGATCTTCTCGACCGGGCGACGAAGTGGTCGAGCCCCGGCTCCAAGCGCGGCGCCGCCGCGATCTACGACGCCAACCGCTATCTCTGCTGCGCGCACTCCTGGAGCGGCTCGGCGCACTGGTGACCGATCTCGGCATTCTTGCCGACGACCCGGCCGAACTGTCGCGCGCGCTGGCCAAGGCGGCGACCTGGCACGATCTCGTCATCACCTCGGGCGGCGTGTCGACCGGAGAAGCCGATCATGTCCGCACTGCGGTCGAGCGTATCGGCAGCCTGGTGTTCTGGCGCGTCGCCATCAAGCCGGGCCGGCCGGTGGCGATGGGCGTGATCCGCGCCGCGCCGCGCAAGGATTACGCCGCCAACAGCGGCGCAGCCTTTGTCGGGCTGCCCGGCAATCCGGTCGCGGTGTTCGTGACCTTCGTGCGCGTGGTGAAGCCGCTGTTGCTGCGGCTGGCCGGCGCGCGGCCGCAGACGCTGATGCCGCTGCCGGTACGCGCCGCCTTCGCCTACAAGAAAAAGAAAGACCGCCGCGAATATGTCCGTGTCGCGTTGCGCACCGGCGCCGATGGAGAGGTCGAGGCCGTCAAGCACCCGCAGGACGGCGCGGGGATTCTTACCTCGCTGACGGAGACCGACGGCCTGTTGGAATTCCCTGAAGACGTGACGTCCATCGAGCCGGGGGCGCGCGTCGGGTTCTTGTCATATGCGGCGCTGACGGGATGACGCTCGTCCGACCGATAGCTTTGCTCCAGCGCGGCGCGCCGGCGATCGCTTCGTCAACGCCAGCGGGCACGCCCAGCATGGCGGCATGCGGGCGCTGCGATGGTTCATTACGCGGCGTCCGATGCCGTGGCCGCAACGGGTCGAAAACATTGTTGCGCCGAAGCCGGTCGAGCGGGTCAACGATGCGATCCGTGTCACGTTGATTGGCCACGCTACCGTGCTTTTGCAGGTCGCGGGGCTTAACATTATCACCGATCCGATGTGGTCGGCTACCGCGCCGGCCCGCTGTCGTGGCTTGGCGTCAAGCGCGCGCGACCCCCGGCCATCGCCTTCGACGATTTGCCGCCGATCGATGTTATCCTGCTGAGCCACAGCCCATTACGATCATCTCGACCGGCCGACGTTGGCCGCGCTCGAGCGCCGCGACCGGCCGGTGGTGTGACGGGCTTGAACGTCGGGGCTGTGACGCCGTCGACGAATGTCGTCGAGCTTGATTGGTGGCAACGGCACGCCCTGAGCGACGCTATCGGCGCGACTTACGTGCCGGCCGAGCATTTTTTCCGCGCGCGGGCCATTCGACCGCAACAAGACGCTGTGGGGCGGTTTCGTGCTGGAGACGCCGGCCGGTGCGATCTATTTTGCCGGTGACAGCGGTGACGGACCGCACTTCGCGGCGATCCGCGACCGCTTCGGGCCGATGACGTTGTCGCTATTGCCGATCGGTGCCTATCTGCCGCGCTGGTTCATGGCGCCGGTACATATGCACCCGGACGAAGCGGTGGCGGCGAGTGAGACATTGCAATCGCGTGTCACGCTGCCGATTCATTTCGGCACCTTCCTCCTCGCGGACGACGGCTTCGACGAGCCTCTTCGTGTCTTGCAGGAGACACTGGCGACCCGGCGCACCGCCGGCGCCGATCTCGATTTCAGAGTGCCTGAGTTTGGCGAGCCGGTCGTGATCGGCCGGTAACCGTCCGGCTACGCGCCGAGGCGCACGCCGGTGGTGGAGAACGCCTTGTCGACCGGCTCCTGAATTCCATTGAGCACAACGCCGCAATGATGGCGATGACAACAGCCGCGACGCAGGCAATGATGAATGACTTCATGTTGAACCTCCCGGAGCCCTATAGGGTGCGATTATAGCAGATATGGACCCGCCGCGAGCGCGGTCAAGCATTCCCCGGGCGATCTTAATATTGTTGCGCTGCAACCTGCTCGGCGCGTGCCGCGTCTTCGGGCGTATTGACGTTGAAGAACGGGGTCGATCGGCTCGGTCGGCCAGTCGCGATGGCGACACCATGCCGCGCAGTCCACACCTCGATTTTGCGCAAATCCTCATCGACCAGCGCCTTGCGCAGGTCTTGGCGCAACGCCAGCGGCCACAGACGACCACCGGTGCCCGCCATTCGCCGGAGCGCGCGCAGGCCAGCGGCACGCCGGCGCCTAGCCTGCGGCGTGCCTGATGCAGGCGCTCCACCAGGTCGTCGGGCAAAAACGGGCAATCGCCCGGCACGCTTACCAGCCACTCGACGCCATTGTTGTGCGCCGCCAGCCAGTCGAGCCCGGTCAGGATACCGGCGAGAGGACCGGCAAAGCCCGGCACATTGTCCGGCACGACCTCGAGCCCGGTATTCGGCGAAGCGCTTGGGGTCGCCATTGGCGTTGATGATGATGCCGGTGCATTGCCCCGATAGCGTCGCCAGCACGCGATCGAGGATGGTGACGCCGCCGATCTCGATGCGGGCCTTGTCGCCGCCCCCCATCCGGCGCGCCAGGCCGCCGGCGAGGACGAGGCCAAGAGTTGGGGGAGTGGGGGTGTTGGTCATGGCGCTGAATTTGCGGTGTGCGGGCTTTTCCCTCCGGCAAGGGGAGAGAGTAAGAGAAGATGCGGCGGACACATATCTAGAATTTCACTCATCGCCACCGCAGCTTTGCGCCGGTGCTTGGAGCTTTCCTCCTGGACGCTGCGAGGTCCTGGTCGAACACAATACGGTCCTCGCCGGCCAGCGCGACGAAGCGCCTGCCGCGCGCGCGTCCGATCAGCGTCAAATTCGCCTTGCGCGCCAGTTCGACGCCCCAGGCGGTAAAGCCGGAGCGCGAAATCAGTATCGGGATGCCCATCCGCACAGTCTTGATCACCATCTCCGACGTCAGCCGGCCGGTGGTGTAGAAAATCTTGTCGCCCGGCGGCACTTTTCCCTTGAACATCCAGCCGGCGATCTTGTCGACGGCGTTATGGCGGCCGACGTCTTCCATATAAACCAGCGGCTGATCCTCGTGCGCCAGCACGCAGCCGTGGATGGCGCCGGCTTCGAGATAAAGCGACGGGGTAGTGTTGATCTTGTGCGTCAACGCATAGAGCCACGACGTGCGCAATGGCGCGTCCGGCAGCGACACACCTTCCAGCGCTTCCCATCAGGTCGCTTCGAACACGGTGCCCTGGGCGCAGCCGGAGGTCTGCACTTTCTTCTTCAGCTTCTTCTCGTAATTGGTCTTGCGCTTGGTGCGCACCACAACAGCCGCGAGTTCCTCGTCGTAGTCGACGCCGGTGAGACGACGTCGTCCGGCAGCAGCATGTTCTGATTGAGCAGATAGCCGACCGCCAGATATTCCGGATAGTCGCCGATGGTCATGGCGGTGACGATCTCCTGCGAATTCAGGAAAATCGTCAGAGCGCGCTCGACGGTGACCGAGGTCTCGATCTTGGCGCCGGTCTGGTCGATGCCGGCGACACGCTCGGTCAGCCGCGGATCGTGCGGATCGGGCCGGATAATGAAGCTGTCGGCTTTCTTGTCCATGGCACCAATATAGCAGGATTCTCGTCTGCGGCCGCCATTGCCGGAACCGGATTGAGACGGCGGGTTGATCAAGGTTGCATAACAAAAGGGTGATTCATGGCGAAGAAACGCAAATATTCCAAGAGCGCAGGCAAGGATGTAGAGCGAGAGATGGACCGCTACAAGAAGGCAAGGCCCGGAGCGGACGCGGCGGCAAAGGCGGCAAGGGTCAAGAGCCGCAAGCAGGCGATCGCGATCGGGCTCTCCAAGGCGCGTGCCAAGGCAAGAAGGTGCCGCCCAAGAAGCGGCTGTAAACAAGAGCCACACCCGGGCATAAAAAAGTGGTACTTTTTGGCGGCAGAATTGCCGAAAGGAAAGGTTGTGCCCAGCGGAAACAAAACCATTCGCATTGCGATCGTCGAAGACGATCTGGCGTCGCGCAAAA
Source organism: Pseudolabrys sp. (assembly GCA_037200245.1). GTDB lineage: Bacteria > Pseudomonadota > Alphaproteobacteria > Rhizobiales > Xanthobacteraceae > Pseudolabrys. Next base: position 195,719 of record JBBCIM010000041.1, on the reverse strand, counting down.
TGCTGGTCGCAACCTTGCAGGCCGAGCCTGGCTACGCTGTCGTCGCCGAATTTGGCGAAGGCAAGGCGGCGGTTGACGCCATTCCAGCGCTGGCCCCCGATGTCGTCCTGGTCGATCTCGGTCTGCCGGACATCTCAGGTATCGACGTGATCCGGCAACTCAAAGCGATCGATCCGGAATGCAACCGTCCCTGGTCGTCACGACTTTCGGCGACGAGAAGACCGTCACGACCGCTTTGGAAGCTGGCGCCGACGGCTATCTGCTGAAAGGCACCGCGCTGGAGGAGTTGCGCCGCGACATTCATTTTCTGCAAAACGGCGGCTCACCGCTGTCGCCGATGGTGGCGCGTAAATTGCTGAACAAGCTGCAGTTCAAGGCCACTTCTGAAAAGCAAGAGACCGGGGTAGCAACCAAGCTGAACGCGTCGCGAACACGATATTCTTGAAATGATAGCGAAAGGCTTTTCCTACGCCGAGACCTCCGAGATATGCGGTGTCGCCGCGGCGACGGTGCACAGTCACCTCAAGAGCATCTACCGCAAACTCGAAGTCCATTCCAAGACCGAGGCCGTTTACGAGGCGCGGCGCCGCAGTCTTATTTACTAAGCCGCGCTTTCGCGGCGCGGCGCCGTTCCGGCGCCGCCTTTCGGCACCGTCAATCCCGATTTGAATGGTCGTGCCGAGTCCCGGCGCAGACTCGATGGTCAGCGTGCCGCCGATCGAGACCGCACGAATCCGCTTGCGCATATTCGTTATCCCGCGTCCGGCGCTGGAGGCATCGCCGGCGTTGAAGCCGCGGCCATCGTCCTGCACCGTAATGACGGCCTGCGACGTCTGCTCATCATAGTGGGCGGTCAATGTTGTGGTCATGGCCTTGGAATGATGCAGAATATTGCTCAACGCCTCCATCTGAACGAGCTTGATGGACAAGGCATCGCGCGCCGTCAGCCCGGCAATTATGGGCAATTCGCTCACCTGCCAGTGCAGCGCGATGCCGGCCAATTCGACGGCAGCGCCCATGCGGTGCGGTGGCGGACATTGCTCAGGATCAGATTCAAATCGCCGTCGACCGGGTCGGCGCTATCGACCAGGAAGCGAAGCTCCATCAGGATCTCGCTGATCCGGCGTTTGACATCCGCCATGTTGACAGGACCCGTCACGAAATGCGCGAGCAAGGTGGCGAGGCTGGCGCCAATGCTGTCATGCATGTCGGCAGAGAGCATTTGCCGCTCGGCGACCGCGGAGTTGACGATCTCGATCTGAGTGCGCTGTTTCATATGTTCGAGACTTCGGATCAAAACCGCCGACGCAACCATCGCGGCGGTCAGTGCAACCAGCACAACCCGAGCACATAGTAAAATCCGATATATGCGCGCGAAGATAGCTCTCGTCGTATCCGACTGTGACGTAAAATGGAGTCTTCGGCGAAACCACGAAAGTGCCAATGCGCGTGACATCATCGAGGCCGCCACGGCCGTAGAAGTTGCCGATCATTTCGCCGGCGACAACGCGATCGTAAACCAACGGCATCGGCGGCACTTGCGAGCCGTAACCGATCTCGCCGCTCAGGGAACGGATGCGCACGATGCCGTCCTTGCCGGTCAGCCCGGCCACACCGCGGTCGCTGATTTTCAGTTTCTCGTAGAGCTCGATGAAGTGCGACAATCGGTACGATGCCAGCACCACGCCAAGGAACGAGCCGGCATTATCCCGCAACGGCCGCGAGAACTGGATTGCCCACTCGTTGGTCAACAGGCCGCGTGTCCGGAGCGCTGATATAGAGTTGATACCGGTCGGGATCTTCGGCGTGGATGCGAAAAATATTCCGGTCCTGCAGCGATATTTTCGGAACGGGATCGACGCGGGCGCTGGCGATCAGCACCCCGTTGCGGTCCAGGATGCCCGGTCCGATCACGGATGCCTGTAGAGAATAGCGCGCCAGCAGCCGGTGCAACTCCGTTTCTTTCGACAGCGGAATGTCCGACTCGCGGATTTCCGCCCGCGTCCCCGCATAAGAATGGAATCAAGCCCGGCGGCGTCGTCCTCGAAGCTCGCCAACAGGATTTGCGCGATGTTCTCGGTCTCGCGGTAGAATTCCTTCTCGGTGCCGCGCTTGAACTGCAATCCACCCCATATGCACAACACCAGGACGAAGATGAAAAGCCCGCGCACACCCGCACGATCGTGGCGCGTGAAAAACGAACCGAAGAAATCCCGTAAGCTTGGTTCAGGCAACGATTGCTCCCCGCCACAGACTTCGTCGAACGCCTGCGCGGCGGCAAGCGCTTAAGTATCCCCAGAATTGGGGAGCGACCCTCAGTTTCCGCCCATCAGCCTATGCCCAGTTCCGGGGGTTGGGTCGACCTCGCCGATTAGGTCATTTTGCACGCCAAAACGAACGTATTCATCGTGCACGCCGCACCTGGATGGCTGTTTGCAGGGTGGAAGCAACATGGAACTAACCTCAAAACAGATGTTCACGCTTTTCCCGACGGTGCTTTTTACGGAAAGCTTTCCGAAATGGATGCCGTCGACCGCGTCGAGCAAACACTCCTGGAGATGCGGGCTAAGAAACAAGGCTATGTCCTCGAATGGCAGTCAGGCTGCCTTCATGACCCGGGACGATCTGCAAACGCTTCCGGAGATGAAGGAACTGGTCGACTTGATCATGAAGGAATCCGGTCAAATTCTGGACGCCTACAAGATCAAACGGGACTCGCATTACATCACGAATATGTGGCGAATATCGCCAATCCCATCGCCGCCATGCGATGCATGTTCATCCGAATTGTCTGTTCAGCGGCATCCTCTATGTGAAAACCCCGAAAAATTGCGGTCCGACGATGTTCACGTCGCCGCGGCAACTCGCACGGATGTTCGAGCCTGCATATTCGGAGAAGAACGAGCTCAATTCCGACGTGTTCGTGGTTCCGCCCGAGAAGGGCCGCATGTTGCTGTGGCCGAGCTATCTGCCGCATGCGGTCGAGCAGGGGTTTACCGAGGACGAAACGGACGAGAGAATCGTCGTCGCGTTCAACATCATGATTCGCGGGCGTATCGACGAGGCGACCATGAGCCTGGATTGCGCTGAGGCTACTCGCGCGCGCCGATGGCCACGCTCACGGTCACGACGAGACGCCGCTGATCTGCAAACACGAACGGCGAGGCGGCGAGGTCGAGCCGCACGCTCTTGCGCAGGCCCGGGCAATCGCTTGCGGCCGGTGCTGCCGACCGAGCGGGCGTAGCGGCCGTCTTGCACCACATCGATCCAGGCTTCCTCGGATAACGTTACTTGGTAGATGCCCGGGCGCTCGAGCGCGGGAAAGTGGACCGCGCCGCCGAACCAGGTCTCGATGCGCGGCTTGCGCTCGGGTGGCATGACGAACGAGGCGTCGGCGCCGGGTTGCAAGCGCAGCGTGAAGGCGGCCTTTGGAATCGCGGGAAGCGTCTCGCTCGCTTTAATGATGGGCTTGTCGGGAGCCGCCAATAGCGCCAGTTCGCGCGCCAGCGGCCAGGCGAATTTATCGCAGCCGTCGTCGGCCATGGGCCGGGGAGAGTATGGCGAACAGAGCAAATATGCCGATAGCGACGCGGACGATCATTATCATCTGTCTCCGGCGGCGAAGCCGTGACTGACCAGAATTTTCCGTCCGTCCGGCGATAAGACAAATTGGGCGAAGGCTTGCGCCGCCGGCGGAGCTTCGTTGAGCACCGTCAGACCGTAGTCGGCGCAACCGCGAGGTTGTCCGGCAGAGCCACGATTTGTTGTCCGGGATTCTCCTTCTGCGCGACCATCGCGTTGGTGCAATAAGTGAGAAAGATGTCGGCGCGGCCTCCGCGATGTGCCAGCCATAGACGCTGCGTCCCGGCGGCGGCGGTGCACTGTCCTTGGCGCCGGTCAGCAGCAAGGCCTTGTGCTCAAGTGCGGCCCGCGCGCCGGGCTTGATCGCGTCAGCCTTGGCGAAGGCCGCGAAGGCATAGTCGCCGGACGGATCGGCTTTGGGTGTCGAACTGCCGAGTTTGATCGTCGGGTCGAGCATCCGATCGAGCAGCGTTTCGCCGGTAACGGCTAGGCCCGGCTTTACCAGCGCACAAAAGTTTGTTGCGCGCGAACAGCAGCACCGCGCCGCTTTTCTTGCCGTCATGCAACGCCTGCGGATGCTCCATATTGGCGGAAGCAAAGACATCGGTTTTGGCGCCGCCGACAATCTCATCCTTCAGCAGGCCCGAGGCGCCGAACTTGGCTTGCACGACGTTGCCGCTGGCGGCCTCGTAAGCCTTGGCCACGTCGGTCAAGGCGCCTTTCAGGCTGCCGGCGGGCCCATAGAGTTGGATGGTCTCGGCCGCGGTTGACCCGATCACGGCAAGCATCGCCAGCGCGATCGCCCCGGCGCGCATCATGCGCCCGCGTCCTTGGCATTCGGATAGAACAGTTGCTCGCCATTGATCTTGTAGGTGGCGATGATCTATCTGACCTTCCGCCGACACCAGGAAGTCGATGAACTGCTGGCCGAGTTCCTTCTTCACGTTGGGGTGCTTCTCGGGGTTCACCAGCATGACGCCGTACTGGTTGAACATGCGCTTGTCGCCTTCGACCAGAATGGTGAGTTCGCCTCTGTTTCTTGAAGTTCAGCCAGGTGCCGCGGTCGGACAGAACGTAGCCGTTGCCGGCGCCGGCGGTGTTGAGCGCCGCGCCCATGCCCTGACCGATCGCCTTATACCAGGCGCCTTTATCCTTCTCGATGTCGATGCCGGACGCCTTCCAGAGCGCCAGCTCGGCGATATGCGTGCCGGATTTGTCGCCGCGCGAAATGAACGACGCCTGCTTGTCCTTGATGGTGGCGAGGGCTTTGCCGACGTCCTTCATGCCCTTGACGCCGGCCGGATCGCTCTTCGGCCCGATCAGAACGAAATCGTTGTACATCACCGGATAACGCTTCACGCCCTGACCTTCGGCGAGGAATTTTTCTTCCGCCGATTTGGCGTGCACGAATACCACGTCGGCATCGCCGCGCCGGCCGGTGTCGAGCGCCTGTCCGGTGCCACTGCGACACGACTTTTACGGTGACGCCGGTTTTCTGTTTGTAGATCGGCAGCAGATACTCGAACAGGCCCGAATCCTGTGTCGACGTGGTGGATGCCACCACGATGGATTTGTCGTCCTGCGCGAAGCCGGAGCCGCCAGTACGAACGTTCCGAGCGCAGCGGCGGCAATGAATGTGCGGCGATTGAACATGAGATCCTCCACCTTTGTTATCCCGTGTTGTCATGGCCGGGCGTGTCCCGGCCATCTCGCTTAGGCAGGCGTTTTGCCCGCCTTTCGGAGATCGCCGGGTCAAGCCGGCGATGACGGTTTGCGACTCAGACCAACAATTCGCCCGCGATGAACTTGCGGGCTTCTTCCGTGCGCGGGCCGGCGAAGAATTCCGCCGCGGGTCCGCTTTCAATCAGCCGGCCGCGATGCAGCAGCACAATCTCGCCGCCGAGGCGCTTGGCCTGGCCGAGATCGTGCGTCGACATCACGACCTTGACGCCGCGCGCCGTGACGGCGCGCACGATGTCTTCGATAGCCTTAATAGCGTAGGGGTCGAGACTGGCGGTCGGTTCGTCGAGGAACAGTACGGCGGGGTCGCGCGCCAGCGCACGGGCCAAGGCGAGGCGCTGCTGCTCGCCGCCGGAAAGCCGTCGCGCCGGGCGGCTCTCGAAACCTTGCAGTCCGACCAAGGCGAGCAATTCGGCGGCGCGGGCCGGCCGCGCTGAGCTCGCGGCACTTCCGCTGCCGCCAAAGCGTAGCGCACATTCCCCTCTGCGCTGCGGCGAAGCATGGCGGGCCGCTGGAACAAGATGGCGCGTTTGTCCGGCCGTGCCTCTTCACGACCGCCCCAGGTAATGCGACCGCGCGTGGCACGAATCAGCCCCCATTGCCGCGCGCAACAACGTGGTCTTGCCGGAGCCGTTCGGCCCGATCAGGACGGTCCGGCGCGCCGGGCAAGAGCATCGCGGAGACGTTGTCGAGGATCGTCACGGCGCCGGCGACGACCGCGACGTCGGAAAAGACAATGGGCAGTTCGGAGGGCTCTGCGCGCATGGTCATCCCGCGTAGCGAAGGCCGGCGCGTCGCGCGCTCCAGGCCAGCGCGTTGGACAGCAATGACGATGCAGATCAAGACGATGCCGAGACCGATTGCGAGCGGCAGGTCGCCCTTCGACGTTTCCAAGGCAATCGCCGTGGTCATGGTGCGGGTGGTAAAGCCCTCGATGTTGCCGCCGACGACGATGATGGCGCCGACTTCGGCCGCTGCACGGGCCGAAGCCGGCCAGCAGCGCCGTTACCAGGGAAAACCGCGCGTCCCAGATCAAGGTGGCGACGCGTCGCGCCGGCCCGACATGCATGGCGGCAAGCTCGTCGCGATATTCCTCCCACAGGTCTTCAATCGTCTGGCGCGTCAAGCGCGGCGATGATCGGAGCGACCAGACGGTTTGCGCGATCACCATGGCCTGCGGCGTGAACAGCAGGCCCCAGGAGCCAAGGGGTCCCGAGCGCGACAGCAGCAGGAAGACCGCCAGTCCGACGACGACCGGTGGCAGACCCATCAGCGCGTTTGAGCACGACGATGGCGGCCTCGCGGCCGGGAAACCGGGTCAGCGCGATCAAGGCGCCAACCGGAATGCCGATAAGGGCGGCAAACAGCACCGCGCTCAGGCCTGACCAGCAACGAAAGCCGCACAATGGCGAACAGCCCCGGATCGCCGGAGAGCACCAAATGAAGCGCGGAAACGTCGGCGGTCATCGCGCTTCCTGAAGGTGCCCTGGGTCATCCGGCGGAAAGGGCGTCGCTTTTATAATGCGCGTTAATCGTCTTTCACGGTCAATTGTCGGAAAAAGAACATAAATAAACATATTTATCACCAATTACTGAACGTCGCGGCACCACATGGGTTTAATCGGGACGAGCCGACAAAAATGCGCTTGCGGCGAGGCCCGGTGTGTTAATAGGCCGCACGCCGTGACGACGATTTACGGAGGGGTGGCCGAGTGGCTGAAGGCGCTCGCTTGGAAAGCGTGTATACGGGAAACCGTATCGCGGGTTCGAATCCCGCCCCCTCCGCCAACCGTTCCCGCGCCAGACTCGCCGTCGCCAATCGAGCACACCTCATTGCTAGGTCGCCGCGATGTCGGCTTGGCGGACGCCAAGTGGCTTAGGTCCGCTGCGAATAGTCAGCTCTTTGACGTCTCTTTCGCCGTCACCACGCCGTTTTCGATCATTGCTTTCACTTCGGCGTCGCCGAGACCGAGCACGTCTTTGAGGATCGCCGCCGAATCCGCCCCTGCGGGCGGCGGGTAATGCGGGACCGGCCGCGCGGCTTCCTTGAAGAAGATCGGATCGCCGATGACCCGCGCACGCCGTCCGTCGCCGCTGGCAAGTTCGGTGACCATGCCCCGATGTACGATTTGCGGATCGGCCATCACGCGATCAAGTGTATTGACGACGCCGACCGGAACGCCTCGCCGGTCGAAGAGCGCCATCCATTCGTCTGCCGGCCGCAGCAGGAAGCGCTGCTCGAGAAGCGGAATGAGCGCCGGCCGATTGCGCTTGCGGTCGTCTGCGGTGATGAAGCGCGGATCGCTGGTCAGCTCCTCGCAGCCGAGGATTTCGCACAAGGTCGTCCACATGCGTTCGGTAACGGCGGCGATCACGACTTCGACGCCGTCTTTGGCGGGAAACGTTCCGTAGGTCGCGATGGCCATCGTGCTCGCGGCCCTGGCGTCCGGGCACCGCGCCTGAATGCAGATAGAAGGCGGCCTGGTAGCAAAGCATCGCCGCCTGGCAGTCCATCATCGAAATATCGATAACGTCGCCACGGCCCGTGCGCGTGCGCCTATAAAGCGCCGCCAGAAATCGCCGACGACGCATAGATTCCCGCGGAGAGGTCCGCGATCGGAATGCCGGCGCGCACCGAAATGCCATCGCGCGCGCCGGTCAGGCTCATGCCGCCCGACAGCGCCTGCACGATGATGTCGAAGCCGGTTTGTCGCGGTACGGGCCATCCTGCCCAAAGCCGCTGATCGAGCACCAGATCAAAGACGGTTTCTGCGCGCGCAACGCATCCACCGACAGGCCGAGCCTTTCGCAGACGCCGGGACGGAAATTCTCGATAATGACGTCGCAGGCCAGCGCCAGGTCGCGCACCAGCGCGACGCCGGCCTCCGACTTCATGTCGACGACGATGCTGCGCTTGTTGCGGTTCATCGACAGGTAATAGACGCTGTCATCGCCGACGTAATACGGCGGTATCGTGCGCGACATGTCGCCTTGCGGGCCTTCGAGCTTGATGACCTCCGCGCCATGTCGGCCAGCATCTGGGTACAATAAGGCCCCGATAGGACTTGGGTGAGATCGAGGACACGCCACACCCGACAGTGCAGGCTCGCCGGCATCCGTCATTGTCGTCTTTCTCCTTGCGGACGATTGCCGCGTCAGCCGGCTTTGGCGCCGATGCCGCGCAAAACTTCCTCGGTATGTTGGCCGAGCGCCGGCGACGGCCGGCGTGTGGGGTCCGACAGGCCCGCTTTGGCGAGCGGATCGACGAGATAAGGAATATGCCCTTCGGTCGGATGATCGATGAGATCCGACGGCGCCGACGTCGCGCGCGAGGTCCGACCCGAGCGCCTCGTCCGCGGTGTAAACGGCGCAAATTGCGATTTCAGCCGCCCGCATTTCCTCCGACAAAGCGTCGCGGTCGCGCGACAGGCAGAAATCGGCGATGGCGCTGCGGATGTCATCGGTTACGATGGCCGTGGTCGCTGTGGCGGTCGGCCCAGCTTTCCTCGGGGGCGAGTTCGCTGCGCCCGATGTAGTCGCAGACCGCTGCCAGGCCCGATATTCGAGCAGGCATACCGTCACGAATTTTCCATCGCGGGTTTGGTAAATGTTGTAGCGCGGATTTTTGCCCCACGGCTCCATCTCGGGCTTGCCGGGAAAATCCCGCGACGCGCGCCAGCGCGCCGGACATGCCGACGTTGGAAACGCTGAGGAGGCTCTGAAACATCGGCACTTCGAGCTAGCAGCCGGCCTTGGTCGTCAGCCGGCGGATATAGGCCGACAGGATGCCCATTGTCGCGAAGGCCGCCGCGGTGAAGTCGCCGCCCTGGAACTGCGGCATCGGCGCACGCTGCCCTGGCTGCACCGTCTTCAACAAAGTGCCGGCGACGCCTTGAATCGAAAGGTCGTGGCCCGGCACGCGTCCCAGCGGCGAGCTGTTACCGAAGCCGGTGATTGAGCAATAAATCAACGACGGCTTGCGCTTCGACAAGGTGTCGTAGTCGATGCCGAGTTTGCGCGGCACGCCGTCGCGAAATGACTCGACGACGATATCGGCACTATCGATGAGCTTGTAGACCGCCTCGCGATCGGCCGCGACGGTGAGGTCGAGCACAATGCTGCGCTTATTGCGATTGATGCTGTTGAAGTAGACGCCCATCGTCTTGAAGGTGGGCGGATTGTGCCGTGCATAGTCGCCGATCTCGGGCTGCTCGATCTTGATCACGTCGGCGCCGAGATCGCCGAGGGTCTGCGTGCACCAGGGCCCCGGCAATAGCCGGCTGAAATCGATAACTCGGACATTGTTCAAAGGGAGATCGGTCGAAGGTATGTGCGCTTGGCTCGTGGTCATAGGTTTCTTCGGCTTCCGGGTGCTGCTGTCGCGATGTCGGTATGCGGTCTCGCCGGTGGCGGATATCCGCGGCGGCCTCTCGTTATTCCTAGCAGGGAGTGTGCCACCGCCTTAATCGATTGCTCTTACGCCATTGGCCGTACGCGGGTGCGCTCGACGCCGACATGTGTCCGCTGCGAGGACAGCGAAGGCGGCGCTACGCCTCCGCGACGCCGAGCTTCTTGTAGAGGTAGGATCGCGAGATGCCCAATTGCTCGGCCCACGCGCTTCTATTGCCGTTGCAGCGCACCAGTGCCTCGCGAATGAGGTTGTCCTCGACGCGCGACAGCGCGGTCTGCAAATCTGCGTTTTTCCCGATATCGCCCACGTTGGGAACGGTCGGTGCGGCGGTGATCGCCGGCGCGAGATCGTTGCGTCGGAAATCTGAAACGCGCAGCCGGTTGCCGCTGCAGAAGATGACGGCCCGCTCCAGCTCATGCCGAAGCTGCCGGATATTGCCGGGCCAAGGCTGCTCGGCCAGGTATGAGTAGATTTCTTCATCTGACCTCCGGGATCGCCAATTGATGACGGCTGCCGAATTCCGACAGGAATTTTTTGAGCAAAATCGGGATGTCGTCGAGCCGGTCGCGCAGCGGCGGCACGGTCAGGACGATCGGGCTGATGCGGTAGTAGAAATCGAGCCGGAAGCGTTCGTTGGAGACGAGGTTTTGCAGATCGCGGTTTGTCGCCGCGATCAAGCGGAAATTCACGTCTCGATTGGTTTCGCCGCCGATCCGCTGCACGATGCGGTCTTGTAAGACACGCAACAGCTTTGCCTGGATATCGAGCGGCATATCGCCGATTTCGTCGAGGAACAACGACGAACCGTTGGCCCTGTTCGAACTTGCCGCGGCGGCCTTTGCGGTCGGCGCCGGTAAACGATCCGGGCTCGTAACCGAACAGCTCGCTCTCCACGAGGTTGTTCGGCAAGGCGGCCCGAATTCACGATGATCATCTTCTCGCCTTGCCGCGCACTCAAGCGATGGATGGCATGCGCCACCAATTCCTTGCCGGTTCCGCTTTCTCCGAGGATCAGCACGGGGATATCCAGCGGCGCGATGCGCACGATGTCTTCTTTGAGCCGGCGGATCGCGTCGCTCTGGCCGACGATACCGTCGAGGTCGAAAGCTTCGCGGCGCAAGACGTGAGCTTCGCGCCGGTAGAATTCGAGCTCCTTCTCGAGCGCGTTGACCCGGCCGTTGAGCGCCTGCACCTGCGCCGGGTTCTTAAACATCACGCGGCCGATGGCGCCGACGACTTCGCCATCCCGGAAGATGGGCACGCGATTGACGACACGGTCCTCGCCACGCATGCGCTGCACGTCGCGATCTCGGCCTTGCCGGTCTTAGCCACACGATCGAGGCGGGGTGTTCTCGATGACGTCGGCCACCGGCCGCCCGATAGCCGCGCCGCGATCGAGGCAAAGAATCCTTCGTGAACCGGCGACAAGAACGCGACGCGCGCGTCGGAGTCGACGACGGTCATCGCATTGAACGGATCGCTGAGCAAATGATTGATAATGTCCCAGGCGAAATCGACCGCCGCGGTGAACTCGAATACCGTATCGGTGACATCATCGACGATCACGCCGACATGCAACTCGGTGACACGAATCCAGATGACGAGCCATTTATGCTCGCTGGTCGCGATCGGCATGAGACGCCGTTTGACCGCGTCGGTGCGCCACGACTCGTCCTTGACCAAGGATAAGATCAGAGGGCTGTTGCCGGCGCCGGCGGAATAGGCGATCTGGCCGTTGTCGTTCGTGACGATCAAGCCGGCGATGCTTTTGGTATTCTTCATGCGACCTCCCCACGTCTTTTTTTTAAGACACTTTTTTCAGTTCGATGTTGCACCGCAACATTGACTGTTTATATGGCGGACACTGTATAGCGGTCTGTCCAGCCAGAAAACACTACGGCATCTCCTGGACATTTGAAGTACTATTTGTTGCGGCGTTCTAAAGTTCGGTCAGTTTGGCACGTACGTTGCTCTGCCTTTCGAAAGCTCTGGTCGAAGAGCAAAGCCGAGAGGTTGCATGCAGTCGTCTGTTACCCAGCGCGCCGCGGACAAGGCCGCGGAACCGGTCGAATTGCCGTTTGTCTCGCTGGGACAAGGCTTTCGTATGCTGGCAGGGGTGCGGGTGCTGGACTTGAGCACCTCGATCGCCGGCCCCTACGCCGCCATGCTGCTCGGCGACATGGGCGCGGATGTCCTAAAAGTTGAACGGCCGGACACGGGCGACGATGCGCGCTCCTGGGGGCCGCCCTTCGTCGACGGCGAGTCGCTTTGGTACATGTCGGTCAACCGCAACAAGCGCAGCGTCACGCTCGATTTCGGCAAGCCGGCGGCGCGCAACGCCCTGACCGCGCTGATCAAGGAAAGCGACGTTATCATCGTCAATCAACCTCCCCGCGTGCAGAAGAAGCTCGGCATCGACGCGGCGACCTGCCGCGCCTTGCGGCCCGATCTCGTGCATGTGTCGGTGACCGGTTTCGGGGACCGGAGGGAAAGCGCAGCGACTGGACGTGCTACGACCTGATCGCCGAGGGCTATTCCGGGATCATGGACATCACCGGCGAGGCCAACGGCCCGCCGCAGAAGGTCGGCGCACCGGCCGCCGACATGCTCGCGGGTTCGGACGCCGCCTTTGCGGCGGTCTCCGCGCTGTTCGACCGTGGCCGTACCGGGAAGGGCCACGCCATCGATATTTCGTTGGTCGAAAGCATGACGCGCTTCCTGTCGTGCCGTATCGTGCCTTATCTCGCCACACAGGAACTGCCGCGGCGCTCGGGCGGCAAAGACAGCGTCATCGCCATCTACCAGGTCTTTGAGACGCCGATCTGCCTATGACGCTAGGCCTCGGCAGTTGACGGGCATCTGGGATCGCTTTTGGGACCGCCCGTCGAACAGCCGGAGGTCGGGCGTCAGGCCCGCTATGGAGCTCGAACGCCGAACGGCGCATGCGGCGCGCCGAAATCGTCGAACTCATCCAGGATATCTTGCGCGCGCGGCCGCGTGACCACTGGCTCGTGACGTTCAGCCAGGCACGGGTGCCCGCCGGGCCGATCTTTCGTATCGATGAAGTCGTGGCCGATCGCGAGTTCCAGGACCGCGGTCTGTTCTATACTCTGCAAGTCGATGGCCGGAACGTGCCGCAGGTCGGCACCGGTTTCCAGGTCGACGGCGAATCGAACGTTCCGCGCATGGCGCCGCCGAGGCTTGGCGAGTCCACGGACGAGATATTGCGTGATGTCGCGAAACTCAGCGAAGACGAGATAGCCGTCTTGCGGCGCGATGGCCTTATTTAGGGAGAGTGCGGTGTCCTTTCAGACTATTCTCTACGAAGAAGACGGCCCCATCGGCACGATCACGCTCAACCGTCCCGACGACGGCAACATGTTCAACATGACCATGTGCCATGAGATTCGCGATTGCATCGAGGCGATCCGCCGTTGAAAACGCGCACGCGGCGTCCTCGTCATCACCGGCGCCGGCGACAAGTTCTTCTGCATCGGCGGCCGCAAGGACGGCAATGGAAGATACCATCCTTTATGCCGGCACTTTGCGACGCTCGAGATGTACGAAGCTATCGATAAACTGCAGAAGCCCGTGATCGCTTCGGTCAATGGTTTCGCGGTTGGCGGCGGCAATGTGCTGCAAATGGTCTGCGACATGACCATCGCAAGGAAAGCGCAGTGTTCCGTCAGGTCGGCCCCATGATGGGCTCGTTCGATGCCGGCTACGGCACCTGGTATCTGGAAGACCTCGTCGGCAAGAAGAGAGCCAAGGAAATCTGGTTCAACAATCCGAAAATGACGGCGCGCGACGCGATGGCGCTCGGTCTCATCAACCGCGTGGTGCCGGGACGCCGAGCTTAAGGAAAAGGACCCGCGCTTTCGCGCTCGAAACCGCGGAGCGCGGGCCGTTTGCCCCTGGCGTCGGTCAAGGCGGCGTTTAACGCGCGTCACAATGGCGTATCCGGCCTCGCGCGCATGGCGCACGATCTGCTGCTGCGCTCCTACCTCGAAACCGACGAAAGCCACGAGTTGGTCGTCGTCCTTCGCGCAGAAAAAGAAGCCGGATACGACCAAGTTCGGACACTGATCGATGCGGGCCGTTTCTGACCCTGCACCATCCGGCCTCGGCGCAGCGCTATTACGCCGAGGCACTTGGCAAAAAGACACGTTTTATTCGCTGCTGCGCGATCACGCCGCGCACACGCCCGACGCGCTGGCATTGCGTGACGGACGGCGCCAACTGACGTGGCGCGAACTTCAGGCTTGGGTAGACGGCGCGTATCGGCGGATCTTCACGGCCAGGGCATCACGGCCGGCAGCCGCGTGTCGATGTGGCTCGGCAACCGCGCCGAAAGCGTCGTGATGTTTCTCGCCTGCGCGCGCAACGGCATTGCCTGCAATCCATCGCTCCACCGCACCTATACACCCGCCGATGTCGTACTTCTTCTTGAGCGACTCGATGCCAAGGCGCTGCTCACCGAGCCGGGCTGGGGCGCCGATGCCAAAGAAGGCGCGATCGCCGAGGCGCTTCGGCAAGTGCCGTCGCTGCTGCGGATTTACGAGCCGGGCGATTTCCCCGCGCCGGGGCCGGCCGCCGTCGCCGCGAGACGAGGATCCCGACAAGGTCGCCTATCTGGCGTTCACCTCAGGCACGACCGGCATTCCGAAAATGCGTGATGCATTCGGACAACAGCCTGCTCGCCAACGCGCGCGACATGGTGCGCGACTGGGGCCACGGACCTCATACCAAGCTTCTGTCGCTAAGCCCGCTGTCGCATCACATCGCCTGGGTCGCGGTGGCGCAATGGCTGCTCGCCGGCTGCTTGCTGATCACCGACGATCCTCCCGCCGGCACGACGCGGCTCGGCTGGATCGTCGAGACCGGCGCGACCTACGTGATGGGCGTGCCGACGCACGCCATGGACGTGCTCGCCGAGCAGAGGCCGGGCTGGGCCTGTCCAAGCTGGGCTCGGTCGAGATATTCTATATGGCAGGCGCCCCGATCCCGCCATCCGTCTGTGAGGCCTTCGTGCGCCAGGGTATCAAGCCGCAGAACATCTACGGCATGACGGAGAACTCGTCGCATCAGTACACGCATCCAACGATGACAACGTGACGATCACCTCGACCTGCGGACGCGGCGGCAAGGCCTATGAAGTCCGGCTGTTCGACCCGCCGATGACAATCGCGAGGTGCCGGCGGCAACGTGGGCCAGATCGGCGGCCGCGGCGCGGCATTGATGCTCGGCTATTCGCCAACCAGGCGGCGACCGAAGCGAGCTTCAATCGCGACGGCTGGTTCCTGTCGGGCGATCTCGGCGTCATGGATGCGGCCGGCAATCTGAAAATCGAGGGGCGCGCTCAAGGATCTCATCATCCGGGGCGGCCACAATATTTATCCAGCCCAGATCGAGGCGCTCGCCATGCGCCATCCGAAGGTGCAGCGTGTCGCCTGTTATCCCGTCGCGGACGAGCGGCTCGGCGAACGGGTCTGCATCGCCGTCATCGGCGAGATTCGGCTCCGACGCTTTGCTCGACCATCTCCTGTGAACAAGGCCTGTCGAAATACGACATGCCCGAGTATTTTCTGGAAGTCTCTTCGTTTCCGCTCACGGCGAGCGGCAAGATTCTCAAGCGCAGAGCTTGTCGAGATGACAAAGCGTGGTGACGTGACCCGGTTTCGGTCGTTGGACAGCACAAGCGAGGGCCGTGTAATGGCGGTCAAACTCGAACAGCGCGGCGACGTCGCGGTCATGATCCTGGGACCGGCAGGAAGCGCTCAACACTCTGTCTTTCGCGATCATCGGCGAGATCGAACACGCCTTCGACCGTGTCGCGGCCATGAATGTCCGGGCGTTCGTCATCACCGGTGCGGGGCCGAAAGCCTTCTGCGCCGGCGCCGACATCAAGGAATTGCGCAACCGGCCGCTGGCCGGAGCAGCGCCAGGCCATAGAGCGCGGCCAGGCGGTGTTCGCCAAGCTCGATACGCATCCTGTCGCGTCCGTCGCCGTCTTGAACGGCTACGCCTTTGGCGGCGGCCTGGAAATGGCGCTGGCCTGCACTTTCCGTCTCGCCACGCGTAACGCCAGATGGGGCTGCCGGAAATCAAGCTCGGCCTCACGCCGGGTTATGGCGGCACCCAGCGGCTGCCACGCCTGATCGGCGAGGGCCGCGCCCTGGAGATGATCCTCACCGGCAAAGACCGTCGATGCCGAGGAGGCCTTCCGCGTCGGCCTGGTGGAACCGGCTCATCGATTGGCGATCCCATGGAAGCCGGGCTCGCTTTCGCCCGCGAATTTACCGGCTACAGCCTGCCGGTGCTGAAATTTACCCGCGACGCGGTGCAGCGGGGCGCTCGACGTCCCGGTGCGCGAAGGCCTCAAGATCGAAGCGGACCTTGGAACGCTCGCCTATCGAACCGCCGATGCCGAGGAAGGCATGGCGGCCTTCAGCGAAAAGCGAAAGGCCGGTATTCCGCGATGCCTGAGGGGACGATCATTGTCACCGGGGGCAGCCGCGGCATCGGCGCCGCGATCGCCGCCGATCTGGTGCGGCGCGGCTTTCCCGTCGCCGCGCTGTCGCCGCCAGCGGCGAAGCCCCGGCCGGAAAAGGCTATCGCTGCGACGTGATCGACGAGCGCTCGCTGCAAGACACCATTGCCGCGGTGGCGAAGGATGGCCCCGTGATCGGATTGGTGAACAATGCCGGCGTGCATCGCTCAACGCCCAGCGACCGGCTTTCCGTCAAGGAGCTGGATGAGACGATGGCGCTCAATTGACGGCGGCGATGGTCGCCTGCCGCGAAACCTATCCGCATCTGAAAGCCGCCGGCGGCGGCACCATCGTGAATATCGGATCGTTCTTCGACAAGCTCGGCGTCGCCGAGAATATCGGCTATTGCGCTTCCAAGGCCGCGGTCGGTGCAATGACGCGCTGTCTCGCGGTTGAATGGGCTAAGGGACGGCATTCGCGTGCTCGATGTCGCGCCGGGCTATGTCGAGACCGACCTCAACCGCGACTTCTCTCGCGCGCGAAAAAGGTGAAGGCCTGGCTCGGGCGCCGTGTCCCGGTCGGCCGCGCCGGCGCGGGCCGACGAGGGTCGCGCGCTTCGTCGGCGCGATTTTTGCCGAGAACATCGCTTATCTCACCGGCGAGACCATCTATCTCGACGGCGGCCATGGCATGAACCACTGATGAAAATCTTCGAAACCCAGCAGCATCGCCGCGACTGGTCGCCGGACGAACGCCTCGTCCTCGACCAGATTCAGCGTCTGGCCGACGACCTCATCGCGCCCAACGCGGCGCGCTACGACGAGACCGGCGAATTTCCCTGGGACAACATCAAGGCGCTCAACGAGATGGGCGCCACACGATGTGTTCGTGCCGGAGGCCTATGGCGGCGCGCCCCGATGTCCTATCGGCTTTATCTCGAGGTGGTGAAGAAAATCTCGGAGGCCTGCGCCTCGACCGGCATCATCTACGCGACCACCTTTCACGGCATGAAGCCGTTGATCGATTTCGGCACCGGACGAGCAGCGCGCGCGCCTGCTGCCGCGCATCGCCGAAGGCGGGCTCGGCTCGCTGGCGATCACCGAACCCAATGCCGGCTCGGATGCGACCGGCATGACCACGAGCTTCACGCCAGACGGGCGATTCGATCGTCGTGCGGGGTGGCAAGACTTTCATCAGCAACGGCGATGTCGCCGACCTCATTCTGCTGTTCGGCAAATGGTCGGAGATCGAGGACAAGCGCAAGTCGATCTCGGTTCTGGTGTTCGAAAAGGGCACGCCGGGCTTCGAGATCATCCGCCTCGAAGACAAGATGGGCCATCGCGCCGCCTCGACCGCGGCGATTGCGTTTAATGCCTGCCGCGTGCCGCGCGCCAATCTGCTCGGCAAGCCGGGCGACGGCCTGCCGCTGCTGCTGACGTCCTTGAACAAGTCGCGCCCCAGCGTCGCCGCCCATGCGCTCGGCATCGCGCACCGCCGCGTTCAAGGACATGGTCAACTACATGAACGAGCGCGTGCAGTCCGGCCGCCGCATCGTCGATTTCCAGGCCAACCAGTTCGCCGTCGCCGACATGGCGACCGACCTCGTCATGGCGGAGTGCTGGCTCGATTACGTCGCTTCGCTGATCGAAAGCGGCGGCAAGGACTTCGGCCTGGAAGCCTCGATGGCCAAGATGCGCGCATCAGATTTGGCCATTGCGCATTTCAACCGAGGCGGTGCAGATGCACGGCGGCTACGGCTACTGCAAAGGATTATCGCGTCGAGCGGCTGATGCGCGACGCCAAGATCACCCAGATCTGGGAAGGCACCAACCAGGTCCATCGGCAATTGATCGGCCGGAGCTTCGCGAAGAAATGAGTACAGCGATCAAGACGGTGGGCGTTTGCGGGGCGGGCGGCACCATGGGTGCCGGCATCGCCATCGTCGCCGCCCGCGCCGGCCATACAGTCATCTGCTACGACACTGCGTCAGCGCCGCTGGAGCGGGCGGCCAAGCAGACCGAAGGCTTTTTCCCAGAAATCCGTCGAGCGCGGAAAGATGACCGAGGCCGAGCGCGACGCCGTGGTGGGCCGGCTGTCGCGCACCACGGATATCGGCAAGCTCGGTGGCTGCGAATTGGTGATCGAAGCGGTGTTCGAAGACCTCGCCGTCAAGCGCAAGCTGATGGGCGAACTCGAAGCCGTGTGCTTCGAGACTGCGATTTTCGGCTCCAACACCTCGACATTGTCGATCACCGAGATAGCGTCCGGCTGCAAGCGTCCGGAGCGCGTCGTCGGCATGCACTTCTGCCTGCCGGCGCAATTGATGAAGCTTGTCGAAATGTCGCCCGGCATTCTCACGTCGGACGCCGTGTTCCAGGCGGCGTGGGATTGGACGCTGGCGAGCGGCCAGATGCCGGTAAAAAACGCAGGACAAGCCGGGCTTCATCCTCAATGCGCTGCTCGTGCCCTTCAACAATGACGCCATCCGCGCCATCGAGGCGGGTGTCGCCGATGCCGCCGGTATCGACACCGCGATCAAGATGGGCCTGGGCTACAAGATGGGCCCGCTGGAATTGATCGACCTGATCGGCCTCGATACGCAGATCCGGCTATGCGAGGCGTTCTATCCGATCACCTTCGATCCGCGTGCGTCCTGCCCGCCGCTGCTGCGGCGCATGGTCGCCGCCGGGCTGCTCGGGCGGAAATCCGGCCGCGGCTTTTATACATATTCCGGCAACGCCATGTTCGGAGGCTGACGCCATGCAGTATGCGATCCAGCGAAAAGGCGACAGCGCCTCGTTTCCGCCGGGCGACAGATTTCTTGACGGTGCGACCAAGCAAGCGGACGTAGCAATCTATCTCGGCGCGCCATTCGTGGCCGATGCGGCCAAAACGGCAATCCTGATCGAACTCGGCACCGAATGCCTCGCCGCGCATGTCGACGAGGCCAAGCCGGAGAGCAGGAACGTGCTCGGCTTTGCGCGCTACCGCAATGGCGCCGATGCGCCGTCCAATCTGGTCGAACTGGTGCGGTTGTCCGTTACGGCCGAAACAGCCGTTGCCGCCGCCCAAGCTATATTCAAAGCCGCCGGCCTGACCGTCGTCGTCTGCACCGACCAGCCGGGCCGCATTCTCGACCGGCTGTTGCGTCCCAAATACAACAATGCGCTGCGCTTTCTCGATGAAGGCCTGGCGACCGCCGAGGACATGGACAAGACCTGCAAGCTCGGCCTCGGCTATCCCGATGGGCCGATCGAGCGCGTGCTGCGCGGCGGGCTCCGCCATCATTACGATGTGACGCAGGCGCTGTTCGAAACCTATGGCACCGCAGCCTACGCGCCGCCGCGCCGCGCGCTCGCTGCGGCCAAACGCGGGCAAAAGTGATGCGCCCGCTTGAAGGCATTACGGTTCTCGACTTTTCGACCTTGCTGCCGGGCCCGATGGCGACCTTGCTGCTCGCCGAGGCCGGCGCCGAGGTGATCAAGATCGAGCGGCCGGGCCGCGGCGAGGACATGCGCTCCTACAAGCCGGCCTGGGGCAAAGACAGCGTCAATTTCGCGCTGCTCAACCGTGGCAAGAAGAGCCTGGCGCTCGACCTGAAAGACCCGGCCGACCGCGCCAAGCTCGAGCCGCTGATCGCGCGCGCCGACGTCGTCGTCGAACAGTTCCGGCCCGGCGTCATGGCGCGCCTCGGGCTCGATTACGAAACGCTGTCGCAGAAGAACCCGCGCATCATCTATTGCGCGATCACGGGATATGGTCAGACCGGCCCGAAGCGCGACGTCGCCGGCCACGATCTCAATTACATCGGCGACACCGGCTTGCTGGCCTTGTCGATGGGCGATCCCGCGCATCCGGTGGTGCCGCCCGCGCTGATCGCCGATATCGCCGGCGGCGCCTATCCGGCCGTCATGGAACATCATGTTCGCGCTGATGCAGCGCCAGCGCAGCGGCCGCGGCTGCAAGCTCGACGTCGCCATGACCGACAATCTGTTCCCGTTCATGTATTGGGCGATCGGTGATGGTCTTGCGGCCGGCGAATGGCCCGGCAACGGCACGGCGACGGTTTGCGGCGGCACGCCGCGCTATCGGCTGTATCCGGCGAGCGACGGCAAGGTCGTCGCGGCGGCGCCGATCGAGCAGAAGTTCTGGGAGGAATTCTGTGAACTGATCGGGCTCGACAAGGGAATTGCGCGACGACAGCCGCGATAGCGCGGCGACCGCGCGGCGCGTCGCCGACATCGTCCAAGCGCAGCCGGGCGAGGTCTGGCGCCAGCGCTTTGCCGGCCGCGATTGCTGTTGCAGCGTGGTCAACGACGTGCGCCAAGCGCTCGACGATCCGCATTTCCGCGCCCGCGGGCTGTTCGACCACGTCCTCGTCAATGAAACGGGCGCTCGCATGCCCGCGCTGCCGGTTCCGGTCGCGCCGGAATTCCGCGCGGCGCCGTCCGAAGCCCAATCCGCGCCGCCGCTGGGCGCGCACAATTCCGAGGTTCAAGGCATGAAAGCTGTTGTGGTTCGCGACTTCGCCCCGTTCGAGCAGATTGAGGTCGGCGAGTTGCCCGATCCGAAGCCGGGTCCTGGCGAGGTCGTCATCGATGTGAAAGCGGCGGAGGTGAATTACCCGGATATCCTGGTAATCACCGGTGCCTATCAAATAAAGCCGCCCCGGCCATTTTCGCCCGGCAAGGCCGCCGCCGGCGTCGTCAGCGCCGTCGGCGAGGGCGTTAGTGGCTTTGCGGTCGGCGACCGGGTCAGCGCGCAGGTCGAATACGGCGCTTTCGCCGAAAAGCTCCGCGCGCCGGCCGTCAATGTCTACCGCATGCCGCAGGGCGTCGATTTCGCCAAGGCGGCGGCGCTCGGCCTCGTTTATCAAACCGCGCATTTTGCCCTGATCGAGCGCGCGCGCATGCAGACCGGCGAGCGCGTGCTGGTGCTTGGCGCGTCCGGCGGTATCGGTGTCGCCAGCGTGCAACTGGGCCAAGGCCCTTGGCGCCGCGACGGTCGTCGCCGGCGTGCTCGGGGCCGACAACGTCGAGGTGGCGCGGCGTTGCGGCGCCGACGCCATTATCGATCTCGGCGCCATCGATCTGCGCGACGGCCTGCGCGATGCGGTGCGCGCGGCAACTGGCGGCCATGGCGCCGATGTGGTGATCGATCCGGTCGGCGGCGCGGCCAATGCCGCGGCGCTGCGTGCCATGGCCTGGCGCGGCCGCATGGTGATCATCGGTTTTGCGGCCGGCGAAATCCCGACCATCAAGACGAATTATCTGCTGGTAAAGAACATCGAAGTGTCCCGGCCTGCAATGGTCGGACTACCGCGACCGCACGCCCGATTGGGTGCGGCGCGTCCAGGAAGAGATTTTCGCGCTGCATGTCGCCGGCAAGGTCGATCCGGTCATCAGCCGCAGGTTTCCCCTTGAGGGGTTCAAAGATGCCTTGGCGCTGCTGCGGAACGGCAAGGCGCAAGGCAAGCTCATTCTCGAAATCGCGTGAAAGGAATGGCAATGATGAATATCGGCGGCGAACGCGTCATGATCACCGGCGGCTGCGGCGGCATCGGGATAGAAATGGGCCGGCTGTTCGCGCAAACCGGAAAAGACATCGTGCTGGTCGATGCAAAAATCGAGCCCGGCGAGGCGCTCGCTCGCGAGTTCAACAACGTGCGCTGCGTGCAATGCGACCTTTCATCCGAATCCGAGATCGAATCGCGGCTCAAGGAATATGCCTCTGACATCCTGATCAACAATGTCGGCATCTCGCCGAAGTTCGACAAAGACGGCAATCGCGTCCGCACCTGGAACATGACGCTCGATCAATGGAACGCGGTGATGGCGGTGAACGTCACCTCGCATTTCCTTTGCACGCGGCTGAACCTGCCCCGGATGATGGATAAGAAATACGGCCGCATCGTCAACATCGCCTCCTACGCGGCGCGCATCGGCGGCTACCAGGCGGCGGTGCACTACACGACGTCGAAAGCGGCGGTCATCGGCTTCACCAAGTCGCTGGCCAAGGAAGTGGCGTCCTACGGAGTTCTGGTGAACGCGATCAATCCGGGCCGCATCGAAACCGCCATGACGCGCGACGTGCCCAAGGAAGTCAGCGAAGCGCTCATCTCGCAGATCCCGGCCGGCCGGCTCGGCCTGCCGCAGGATATCGCCAAGGTCGCGCTGTTCCTGTGTTCGGATCTGGCGGGCTACATGACCGGCACCACCGTCGAGGTGAACGGCGGGCTGTACGTCGGGCCCTGACGTCAAGCCGGCGGCGTAAAGCCCGGCGGCTGGGTGGTCTTGAAAGACGGCCGTTGCGCCATCGGTGCGAGCCAGGCGGCGAGCTTGGGCGCCGCCTTGCGCCATTCCGGCGTGTGCCGGAAATCGAGATATTGCAGCGCGACGCCGAGGATGAAGTCGGCGGCCGTCATTTTCTCGCCGGCAATCGGTTGGCCGGGTTTGGCGATGCTTTCGAAGCGTGCCAGGACGCGGTCGATGCGGCCTAGTTCGCGTTCGAGCACCACAGGCGACTGCGTCGGCGCGCTCTTGCGTGACTCCACGGTCCGCGTCGCCGTCGCGTCGATCATGCCGCTGGCGAGCGCCTGCAATCGCAGCACCTGCCAGCGCCGTTCGCCATTGGCCGGCACCAGCCGCTGTTCCACTGGAAGCAGGCTATCCAGGTATTCGATGATGAGGTTCGACTCGAACAGCGGCTCGCCGCTATCACGCACGAGGACCGGTACTTTGCCGACCGGCGCGAGTTCGTAAAGCTGTTGCGCCGGCTTCCAGGCGTCCCACGACCTCGAAGTCGCAGGGGATTTTCGTCTCGGCGAGATAGACGCGTACCTTGCGGACGTAAGGCGAAGTCTCCGAACCGATGAGCTTCATGGCTTCCGGTCTTTATCGAATTCAGGTTTCGTTGGTGCTTTGGCTGATGAGGTCGGCCACGGCGTTGGAACGCCGCTTGAGATAGGTCGTCACGCCAACGACAAGCAGCGCGGCCATGATCAGGCAAAGCGGGATCGGCCGCTCGATGAAGATCATCGGCGTCCCGGTCATCTCGATGGATTGCCGCAACGACTGCTCCAACATCGGGCCAAGCAGGAAGCCGAGCACCAGCGTTGACACCGGCATGTTCAGGCGCCGCATCACAAAGCCGATGACGCCGAAGAGTAGCGCGACCCAAACATCGAACAAGGTGTTGCGCGGCGCGTAGGCGCCGATCACGCAGATCGCGAGAACGATGGGGCCGAGCAGACTATAGGGCACGAGGCAGATGCGTGCCCACAAGCCCACTAGCGGCAGGTTAAGAATGACCAGCATGGTATTGGCGATCAGCATGCTGCCGATGACGGTCCAGATCAGCAGCGGTTGTTGCTCGAACATCATCGGACCCGGCGTCACGCCGCTGATGAGCAACGTGCCGAGCAGGATGGCCAGCGCCGGGCTGGTCGGAATGCCGAGCGACAGCAGGGGGATGAAGCCCGCCATGGCAGTGGCGTTGTTGGCCGATTCCGGGCTCGCCACGCCTTCGATCATGCCGGTGCCGAATTTCTCCGGCGTTTTGGAAATATGCTTCTCGACGTCGTAGGCGAGATAGGCCGTCAGCGCCGGCAGCATGCCCGGCAGCAGGCCGAGGACGAAGCCAATGCCGGTGCCGCGCAACGCCGCCATCATGCCGCGCTTCAATTCGTTGCCGCGCGGGATCATTGACATCCAGGAGCCGAGCTTGCCGGTGAAAATCTGCTCGATCTTCTGGTCGACGCTGATCAGCACCTCGGCGACGCCGAACAAGCCGACCAACACCGGGATGATGTCGAAGCCCTTCATCAGCTCCATCGAGCCGAAATTCAGCCGCTGCGCTCCGGTGAGCGGGTCGGTGCCGGCGGTCGCCAGCCACATGCCGAAGACGCCGAGCGCAAGGCCGCTCAGCAGCGACGGTCCGGAAAAACTTATCAGCGCGGTCATACTGAAGAACACCAGCCCGAAATATTCGGGCGGCCCGAATTTCAACGCGACGCTGGCGATCTGCGGGCCAATCATGGCGATCGCGATCGTTCCCAGAATGCCTGCGAGAAACGAGCCCATGGCCGCGATGGCCAGCGCTTCGCCGGCACGGCCGTTCTTGGTCATCGGGAAACCGTCCACGGCGGTGACGATCGACGACACCTCGCCGGGAATGTTCATCAGGATCGCCGTGGTCGACCCGCCGTACATGGCGCCGTAGTAGATGCCGGCCATGATGATGATGGCGCCGTCGGTCGGCAGATAAAGCGCGACCGGCAGAAGGATCGCCATGGCCGACGCCGGACCGAGGCCGGGCAATACGCCGACCAGCGTGCCGAGCAGACAACCGATAATCGCAAAGCCGATGTTCGCGAAGGTCAGTGCGTTGAGAAGACCATCGACGATTCCGACGTTCATTGTGCGAGCCTCAGTTCTGGGCCGGATGCGACGCGACGCTGTGGAAATCGGAAATCGGCAAATAGATCGCTTCCTGCACGCCGGGAACGCTGTCGCTCGGCCGCCAGGAGCGTGGCAGCTCGGGCAGCGACTCCACGCCGATGATCTGGGTGTGCTGGTCGAGGCCCGTGATCGTCATCCAGTTCATTTTCGTATGGATGAAGGCGTAGACCTTCTGCGCGCGCAGCGCTTCCTCCTTCGGCATATTATCGAAAGAGACGACATGCAGCGCGCCTTGCGGGGAAACCGCGAAGCTGTCCGCGGCGATGTCGTTGCCGGTGAAGAGGTCGCGGCTCCAATCGATGATGTAGGGCCGCCATTCGAAGAAGCCCCAGTCCGAGGTGTATTCTTTGGTCGTGAAGGCTTGCGGCGAATCGAGAATCCAAAGCGCCAGATAGTTGCGCCCGGTGCCCAGCGAACGGCGAAACCGCTGGCTCGAGCGGAAATACGGCTTGGCCAGCATCTGCCCGATCTTCGGGCCGCTATACCAGTCGTTCCAGGACTGCTCCTTGGCCGGATCGGAAAAGTTGCAGCGCACAATATAAGCGAACATCGGCCGAGCTTTCGTATACGTGAATGGACAAGATTGCGGGACCCGCAATACGGGCTGGGGCTCGCAAGACCTATGCCAGCGAACTTAAAGCGGCATGTCGCATCGCCATCGCGATACTGTTCACGCCGAATACAGACGGCGATGAAGCCCTGTTCACGCCACAGACAATGGCGTCGTATGGCACGCTGAACTTAATGCGGCCGCCGTTGTCCCGCGAGCGGGCAACGATGGCATACGCTTTGCGATACGCTTCGCGATACGTTTTAACGTGACGCCGACGAAACGGTTTGTGTGCGGTGCACAAGATCGTGAATCTTGGAGACAGCATTTTGAATTCTGTGACGGCGGATGTGATCGTGATCGGCGGCGGCGGGGCCGGATTGTCGGCCGCCGCGGAGGCGGCCCGGCTCGGCCGCAAGACGATTCTGCTCGAGAAGAATCCGGCGCTTGGCGGCAGCACGGCCTGGTCGGTCGGTTCGATCTCGGCGACCAATACGCCGCACCAGTTGAAACAAGGGATTCATGATACGCCGGACGAACACTTCGAGGATCTCGAAGCGCTGGCCGGCGGCTATGCCAACCGCGACAATCGCGCGCTGCGCCGCATCCTCGTCGACAATACGAACGAAATGCTGCACTGGCTGATCTCGATCGGTCTTGTCTTCGTCGGGCCCAATCCGGAACCGCCGCATCGCCAGCCGCGCATGCACAATGTGCTGCCGAATTCCCGCGCTTTTCCGGACCGCCTCGGGCGCCATTGCCGCAGCCTCGGCGTCGATATCCAACTGAACACGTTGGCCAGGCGGCTCCTCGTCGAAGATGGCCGGGTAGTCGGTGTCGTCGCTGACCGCAATGGCGAGCCGGTCGAATTTCGCGCGCGCGGCGGTGTCGTTATCGCCGGCGGTGACTACAGCGCCAGCGCCGAACTGAAGGCGCGCTACGCCGGTGAAGACGCCGCACGGCTCGAGCCGGTCAATCCGACAGCCACGGGCGACGCTTTCAAGCTTGCGCTCGATCTCGGCGCCGTCATTCTGAACGGCGACATCGTCCGCGGGCCGATCATGCGTTTCGTGCCGCCGCGGCGGCGCAATCTGCTGCAACTCCTGCCGCCGCATCGTTGGCTCGCGCTCATCATGCGATGGACCTTCGATCGTCTGCCGGCCTCACTGTTGCGTCCCTTCGTCATGAGCTTTCTGACGACCGCGCTCGGGCCTTCGGTCGATCTGTTCAAACGCGGCGCCATCCTGGTCAACAAAGACGGCCGGCGTTTCGTCAATGAGGTCGACAAACCGGGGCGCGCGGTGCCGCTGCAGCGCGACCGCGAGGCTTTCATCGTCATCGACGGCCGAATGGCGCGCGAATTCTCGGCGTGGCCCTATTACATTTCGACAGCGCCGGGCGTGGCCTATGCCTACCTCGAGGACTACCGGCGCAATCGCAAGGATATCTTCCATAAGGCCGACACGATCGAAGCCCTTGCGGCTTCGGTCGGGATGCCGGCGGCGGCGCTGGCGGACAGCGTTTCAAGCTACAATGCCACCGGGCGCCGCGAAGGCGTTGAACGCCCGGCTTTGACCGAGGGGCCTTATTACGCGCTCGGCCCGGTCAAGAGCTACGTCGTGTTCACGGATGGCGGGCTGAAGGTTTCGGAACGTCTCGAAGTGCTGAAGGAAAACAACGACGCCATCCCCGGCCTGTTTGCGGCGGGTTCCGCGGGCCAGGGCGGGTTGCTGCTGGAAGGCCATGGCCATCATCTGGGGTGGGGCTTTCATTTCGGGCAAAATCGCAGGCCGCAACGCGGCGCTTCGGCAGTCGTCGCTTGCCGCGTAGAGAGTCGACAAAAAGACGTGTGGGGAGAGAATATGTTTGCTCAGCGAATCCATGGTCTCTTGTTTGTCTTTTTTGGCTTGGTTTCCGCATTCGATAGCTGGCGGATCTCGACCTCGGTGCGGCCGACCGCGACATTCGACGAGGTCGGCCCGGACCGGTATTTGGCGATCTTGAGCGGTCTCATGATCGTGCTTGGGCTGGCGCTGGCGCTGCGGCCGCAGCCC
This sequence comes from Pseudolabrys sp., assembly GCA_037200245.1. Lineage (GTDB taxonomy): Bacteria > Pseudomonadota > Alphaproteobacteria > Rhizobiales > Xanthobacteraceae > Pseudolabrys. Next base: position 168,433 of record JBBCIM010000041.1, on the reverse strand, counting down.
GCCGAAGGCTCGGGCAATTGGAGCGACCTGCGCAAGTGGCCGCCGCCGGAATACGTCGTGGTTCTGGTGGTTCTGACGTTGTTCATCTGGGCCATTCCGGTGGTCGGGTTTTCCATCAGCAGCCTGCTGTTCTTCGTCGCCTCCTATAAGCTGATGGGCAATTGGTCGTGGCCGCGAACGTTGACTTACGCGATCATCACGACCGTCTTCATCTACGTCGTCTTCGTCTATTTCGCCGACATGTCCATGCCGAGATCGTTCCTCGGCATCTAGACGTGGGACGGAGAGATCAAGCCGCCTCGATGCGGAACGGCTTGGCACCTTCCCACAGCGTCGCTTTGCCCAGCGCCGGCAACTGATCGAGCCCCGACGTGATGGTGATGAAGTGGTTGCCGGCCAGTTGTCCCATTTTGCTGGCGAATTGCACGCCGCCATAGGCAAGAAGAATCTCGGTTTCGCTGATGCCGCCGGGATAAACGATGATCTGACCCGGGGCAGGGTAGCTGGTGTGATTTTCGTAGGTCAGCCCGAGGTCCAGTTCGCCCAGCGGAATCCAGACCGCCTCGCCGCTCCAGCGCACGTGAATGACCTTTTGCTCGTAGGGCAGCAGCCGCTTGAAAATCGCGCAGGTTTTCGGCGCCAATTCGGTCTCGAACCGCGCTTCGAAAATGAAGGCGCCGGCCGTGATGCGAAGCTTGCTCATCGATCCATCCTCAGTGTGTTTCACTTCGTTCCATACGCGCGATCGCCGGCGTCGCCAAGACCCGGAATAATAAAGCCCTGCTCGTCCAGTTTCTCGTCGATCGCCGCGGTCCAGATCGGAATATCCGGGTGCAGGCCGCGCATATGCTCGATGCCCTCCGGCGCGCCGACCAGGCACACCAGCCGGATGTCCTTGGCGCCGCGTTCTTTGAGTCGGTCCGCCGCCGCCACCGCGGTATTGGCCGTCGCCAGCACCGGCACCACCAGGATGACCAGCCGTTCGTGCAGATCGTGCGGCGCCTTGAAGAAATATTCGACCGCCGTGAACGTCTCCGGATCGCGGTACATGCCGATGTGCGCGACGCGCGCCGCCGGAACGAGTTCGAGCATGCCTTCGACGAAGGTGATACCGGCGCGCAAGATCGGCGCGAACACCAGTTTCTTGCCGGCGATCTGCGCCGATTGCATGCGCGCCATCGGCGTCTCGATCTCCACCGTAGTCAGCGGCAGGTCGCGCGTGACCTCGTAGCATAGCAGCATGCCGATTTCGCTCAACAGTTCGCGAAACGACTTGGTCGAAAGAGTCTTGTCGCGAATGAGCGTGAGTTTGTGCTGGACCAGTGGATGGGTGACGACCGTGACGCCTTCCATAGCTTTCCCCCTAAAATACCGTGCCGTCGCTCGCCACCAGGATCGGCGGCGCGCCGTCGGGACGGCGCTCGCGCGCGATGGCGCGACCCGCCGCCCAAGTGCCGCCTTCGAGAATTTTCGCCAGCGGCAGCGCGACGGCATCCATGTTCAGCTTTTTTCGGATCGTGCCGGCAAGGCGGTCGAGCAAGGCGACCGTCAGCGCGCGCCATTCGACGACCAACGGCGATCCGACATCGTGATGCCGCGCCGCCTGGTCTGAATCGCGCAAGATGAGCACGCCGGCATCGACGAACAGCCCGCCGTTGCGGTATTCGGCAAGTCCAGTGAGGCCGTCGATGTCGGTGACGGTGAATCCCGCCTGCTGCAACGGCTCGATCAGAGAATAAGACAGCCACTGCGACAGCTTATGCAATGGCACAAGTTCGCTGGTGGCATCGGACGTCGTCATGGCCGGATGGCGCCAGCAATCGCCGAGCGGCACGCCGCCGAGCGCGATGCGCGATGGCCAGATTGGCCCCAATTGCAGCAACAGCTCCGCGAGAATTGTCGGCGCGGCGATCGCGCCATCGCCGGCATGCAACGCGAGTCGATCGAACATAGCGCCCGGCCGTGCGCTGTCGTTGCGGGCGAACACGCCGGGATTTGCGGCGACCAGCGTGCCGAGCGCACGCAGCAGCGCGGCGCGGCCCTCGATGCCGACCAACGGATTGGCGGCACTGACTTGAAAGCCTTCGCCAAGCTGCGCCGCGCTCAACTGCGCCAAGGCTGCGGCGTCGACCCGCAGCGGGTCGCCGGGCATCGTGGAAAACGCGCCGCGCGCGAACATATCGAGGCTGGCGAGCGCCAGCCCTTCCGAGCGCCCGATCCGTTTGCCGGTTTGCGGATCGGTGTATGCCCATTGCGCGCCGGCGCCGGCGTCGAGAAACACGCTGACAATCGCCAGGTCGAAAGCCGCGCGCGCGCGGGCTTCCTTATCCTTCCAGCGTGCGTCCTTTGCGATCTCGGCAAAGCGATCGACGCCGTTGACGACGAAATGCCGCCAGCGCGAATGAAACGGAATATCCAGCGCCGGATAGGCTTGGCGGGTCGTGGCGATGACGCGTGCCGCCGTCGCATCAAGTTTCGAAAGGTCGATGCGGAAATTCGGCAGCCGGTCATCGAGCCCCAGCGCCAGCATACGTTGCGCGCGCGTGCGGACCGCTTCTGCGTTCAAAAGCGAAACGGCGGCCGCGGCCTCTGAATTCATGACATCCACCTGACCGGGGCCTCAATATTTGTCGAGCGAACGCCCGACGGAATCGGTCAGGTCTTGCGGCTTGGGCGCTTCCGGCGAGTAATAACCGGCGGCTTTCTTGGCCGCGATTTCGACGTGGGCATCGGCCGGAACGAGTTCGTCCGGGATCGGCACACGTTCGACGATCTCGACGCCTTGCTGGACGAGGGCGTCGTATTTCATGTCGCTCATCGACACGAAGCGGTCGATACGCCGCAAGCCGAGCCAGTTGATGACGTCCGGCATCAGTTGCTGGAAACGCGCATCCTGCACGCCGGCAACGCATTCGGTGCGCTCGAAATAGGCCGCCGCGGCGTCGCCGCCTTCCTGTCGCTTGCGCGCGTTGTAGACCAGGAATTTGGTGACCTCGCCCAGGGCGCGGCCTTCCTTGCGATTGTAGACGATGATGCCAAGCCCGCCTTGCTGGCCGGCGCGGGCGCATTCCTCGATGCCGTGAATCAAATAAGGCCGGCAGGTACAGATGTCGGAGCCGAACACGTCCGAGCCGTTGCACTCGTCGTGCACGCGGCAGGTGATTTTCGTGGTCGAGTCGGGAAGCTTGGTGACGTCACCGAACAGGTAGACCGTGGTGCCGCCGATTGGCGGCAGGAAAACCTGGAGGTCGGGACGCGTCACCAGTTCGGGAAACATCCCGGCGGTCTGTTCGAACAGATTGCGCCGCAAGTTCGTTTCCGGCGTGCCGAAGCGTTCGGCGATGCCGGGCAAATACCACACCGGATCGATGGCGATCTTGACGACGCCGACGCTGCCATTGGCGTGCACCACGTCGTTGTCGACCTTGAGCCGGCCGGCGGCGATGGCGTCCTGCAACTCGTGAAGGTCCAGCCGCGCCTTGGTGATGGCGATGCTCGGGCGAATATCGATGCCTTCGGCGATTTCGGTTTTGAAGCTGTCGGCGGCGAGATGCCCCCAGGGATCGAGCGATACGATGCGGCCCGGATCGGTCCATTGCGGAAACGGACCGATGGTTGCCGCCGGGTAAGTATTGGTCAGATCAGGCCGCCGGATCGGATCGAGCGCGCCGGAGGAAACGGCGAGGGCGCGGTAAAGTGCATAGGAGCCGCCGTGACTGCCGATGACATTGCGGTCGCCCGGCCGCGACACGGTGCCGATAACGGGGCCGCGTTCGCGCGCCGCCGCCGCGCCCCAGTGAATCGGGAAGCGCAGTTTGCCGCCGGGCACCGGATGCGAGGTGAGGCGAATGTGTTCCGGCCGGTTCGGATTGCTCATGGTGCAGGCCCAAAAGGTAATGGCCCGCCGGTGAGAGCGGGCCTAAAGATCGGATTGACTATTATTCCAATGGAGGCCGGCACAACACCCAACCTCACGCCGCTAATATAGCGATCTTGTTGCGACTGGCAATGATGCCGAACGGCATATCAGCCCATCGTGGTTTGCGTTTTGAGATTATCGCTTTCCGGCAGGGGCCATTGTCTTCAACGACACGATGACGCGTTCGGCAAAAACCGCGGTTGCGACCGGAAGATTGCGGTCGCGCAGGCGGCCGAACACGAGATTGGCGCTGGGCACGTCGCGGTCGTCGATGTCGCGGGCCACCAGGCCGAGCTTGTTGTTTTCCGGCATCGTGCCGATGCGGATTTGAAACGATATGACCCCGGCATGGGTAACGAGCCCGCGCAGCATTTCGAATGAGTTCGATTCGGCGGCGATCTTGAATTGGAGCCCGGTGCGGGTGGCGACCTCTTCGAGCAATTGCCGCCCGCCGATGGATCGTTCGGGCAGGGCGACGGGATAAGCCGCGCAATCGCGCAGCCTCAGTTTGCGCCGCGTGGCGAGCGGATGGCTCTTTGTCATGATCGCGACCAGCCGCTGCTCGAGCGTGATCAGAGGGTGGAAATTCGCCATGAATGGCGGCCTGAAAACCAGAATCAGGTCGACTTCGAAATTCTCCAAAGCCGTCATGGCGTATTCGTGGTCGACGACTTTAACGTCGAACTCGACCAGCGGATGGGTCTTGCGAAAATCGGCGACGGCGCGCGGCAGAAAATCGAGCGCCAGTGCCTGGCTGCACGCGATTCGCACCGTGCCGCGCCGGAGACCCTTGAGGTCCTCGATATGCGACTTCATGCGCTCGACTTCGCCGCTTTGCTTGCGCAAATAATGGACGAAAACTTCGCCGGCCGCGGTCAGCCGCACGCCGCGCGGCAGCCGCTCAAATAATGGCGCGCCCAATTCGATCTCGAGATCGGCGATTCGGCGATTGACCGCCGACGCGGTGACATTGAGGTGTTCGGCTGCCTTGCGGATGGAGCGGGCGCGCGCGACTTCGTCGACATAATCCAGAATTCGTAAGTGTTTCATGGCTCTAACTGCTGCCGGGGGGCGATGCTTTTTCGGCACCACTCTAGCAATAAATCGGCAGTAGTTGGCAACGCTACAGGCGTCTAGCATTCGGCATCACAATTGCATGGAACGCACATGCGTTTGCCGAGCATCGATCGACGAACTTGGGCGAACGCCGTTCGAACCCCTCTGACAGGAGTGCGCCAATGACCTCGAAGTCTCGTTTGCTACTGACCGCGCTGATCGCGGCGGTTGGCCTGGCCGGCCCGCTGGCGGCTGCGACGCCGGCGGCGGCTCAAACCAAACTCAAAATGGTCCTGAACTGGAAATATCAGGGCCCGCAAGGCTGGTTCTTTCTCGCCGACGACCGCGGCTACTTCAAAGCCGCCGGTCTTGAAGTGACGATGGATCAAGGCAATGGCTCGGGCGCGCCGATTCCGCTGGTGGCGAGCGGCAGCTACGACGTCGGCTTCGGCGACATCAACGCGCTGATTCAGTTTGCAGCGACCAAGCCGGAAGAGGCGCCGCTCGCGGTTTACGTCATGTACAACCGGCCGCCGTTCACGATCGCGGTTCGCTCCGACAGCGGCATCAAGACGCCGAAGGATCTCGAAGGCAAGAAGCTCGGCGGCGCCGCCGGTGACGGCGCGCTGAAGCTGTTCCCCGCGTTTTGCAAGACCGCCAAGATCGATTGCTCGAAAATCGAAGTCACCAACATGCAGCCGAATCTGCGTGAGCAGATGCTGATGAACAAGCAGGTCGACGGCGTGTTCGGCTACGTCAACACCATCCGTTTCAGCGCCAAGCTCATGGGCGTCGATCCGGAAAAGCAGATCAGCTGGATCAACTACGGCGATTACGGCATGGATCTTTATTCCAACGCCATCATCGTTTCGAAGAAGCTGGCCAAGGAAAATCCGGCGGCCGTCAAAGGGCTGGTCGCAGCGATCAATCACGGCCTCGAAGACGCGCTGAAGGACCCGGACGCGGCAATCGCCGCCGTGGCCAAGCGTGAGCCGCTGATCAAGCCGGCGGTCGAACGCGAGCGCTTCGACGCAACGCTCCGGGATGAAATGAATCACGCCGAGATCGCCAAGATCGGCCTCGGCAATATAGACGAAGAGCGGCTCAAAAAGTCGATCGCGATCCTGGTCGAGGCCAACAACCTGCCGCGCACGCCGTTGGTCAGCGAAATCTATTCGTCGGCCTTCATGCCGCCGAAGTCTGAACTGCCCAAGAAGCTGTTCTAGGCGAAACGCGCACGGCCGCTCTTCCCAACGGAGGAGCGGTTCTTACGGTAAGAATCGCAACGGGGCAGGCGATGGAATTGAATCTCGGCGGGCGCGTCACGGTCATCACCGGGCCTGCCAAGGGCATGGGCGCCGCCATCACCAAGGCCTTTGCAGCCGAAGGCGCCAAGCTCTCTCTGATTGGCCGCGACGTCGCCGCGATCGAGCCGGTCGCGGCCGAAGTCAAAGGCGCCGGGGCGGAAGCGATCATCGTGCCCTGCGACCTGACCGATCCGGCGCAGTGCGAGCGCGCGGCGGAAAAGACCAAGGATGCCTTCGGCCGCATCGATATCCTGGTCAACGTCGCCGGCGGCTCGGGTCCTGTCGGCAAGACCGGCGTCGAAACCACGCCGGAAGAATTCGACGAGATCGTCAAGCTCAACATGAACGGCTGCTTCCACACCATGCGCGGTGTGCTGCCGACGATGATCGCGCAGCGTTACGGCAAGATCGTCAATGTCGGCGGCACCTTCGGCATGCGCGGCCGCGCGGGTCGCATGGCCTATTCGGCCTCGAAATGGGGGCCTGCGCGGCATCACCAAGAGTTTCGCGCTCGAAGTCGGCCAATACAACATCAACGTCAACAACGTGGCGCCGGGCATGGTCGACGGACCGCGCTTTCGCGACAAAGTCTGCGCCGACATGGCCAAGCGCCTCGGCATCACGCTCGAGGAAGCCATGGAACGCCACGCCGCCGACTACGCGCTCAAGCGCGTCACCGTCGACAGCGATGTCGCCAATGCCTGCCTGTTCTTTGCCAGCGACGTGTCGCGCCAGATCACCGGCGCCGATCTGCCGGTCGACGGCGGCTGGGCCATGCTGTGAGCGCCGCGATGACCGCCGATCTCGTCATCCACAACGGCAGAATCGTTTCGCCGGATTCGGTGATCGACGCCAGCATCGCCATCAAGGACGGCAAGGTGCTGGCCGTCGGCGCCGCCGACGCCATGCCGCAGGCAGCGGAAACTTTCGACGCCACCGGCCTGCATATCCTGCCGGGCGCGATCGATGTGCACGTGCATTTCCGCGATCCGGGTTACCCGCACAAGGAAGACTGGGAAAGCGGCACGGCGGCGGCGGCCTTTGGCGGCGTTACCACCGTATTCGACATGCCGAACACCATCCCGCCGACCGGCACAGCCGACATCCTCGCGCAAAAGCATGCCATCGCCGCGTCCAAGGCGCATGTCGACTTCGGCCTTTACGGCGTGCTCGGCGACGACACCATCGCCAACGTCCCCGAACTGGTCGCCGGCGGCGTCATCGGCTTCAAGCTCTATATGGGCAACACCTTCGGCAAGATCGCGTCGCCCTCGACCGGCGCGATGCTCGAAGCCTTCGAGGTCGTCGCCGCGACGGGCAAGCGCATCTCGCTGCATGCCGAAACCAACTCGATCATGGAGCGGCGCCAGAAGCGGCTGATGGCCGCCGGCATCCACGACCAGTTCGCGCATCTTGCGGCGCGCCCCGCCGTGGTCGCGGTCGAGGCGGTCAGCCGCGCCGCCATTCTCGCCGAATGGACCGGCGCCCGCATTCACATCCTGCACATCTCGTCGGCCGAGGAGTTGCGGCCGTTGCGCGAGGCCAAAGCCCGCGGCGTCGACATCACCGGCGAAACCTGTCCGCATTATCTGTTGCTGTCGACCGACGACTACACACGCGTGCCCGGCGTCATCGCCGTCAATCCGCCGGTGCGCGAGAAGCGCAACCAGGCGCCGCTATGGGCGGCGCTCGCCGACGGCACCATCGACCTCATCGCCACCGACCACGCGCCGCACGCACCCGAGGAAAAACCCCGCAACGACATCTGGACCGTCGATTGCGGCTTTCCCGGCGTCGAAACGCAAATGCCGCTGATGCTCAACGAGGTGAACGCCGGCCGCCTGTCGATTTCCGACTACGTGCGCAAAAGCTCGTTCAATCCGGCGCGCATCTGGGGCCTCTATCCGCGCAAGGGCAGCCTGCAGCCGGGCGCCGATGCCGACATCGCCATGGTCGACCTTGCGCGCAACCACGTTATCCGCGACGCCGAAATCCAGTCGCGCTCCAAGATCTCGCCTTGGGACGGCCGCAAGATCAAAGGCCTGCCGGTGCACACGCTGGTGCGCGGGCGCTTCGTCATGAAATATCGTACGCTGGTGCCCGCCACCAAGGGCTGGGGCAATTCGGTGCACGCCATCCAGAAATGCCGCCTGCCGCCGTTAAGAACGCCGAAACGACAATGCAAGCGATCGCACCTCAACGCTCTGCCGGGCGAAGGGAAAAGATTGCATGACCATCATCGAGCCGACCGAGTCGCCGCCACGATCTTTGGATACATTCGTCGAGCTGGAAAAAGTGACCCTGACCTATGGCCGGGGCGACCGGCAGATCGTCGCGCTCGGCCTAACCGACCTGCGCATCAACAAAGGCGATTTCGTCGCGCTCGTAGGCCCCCTCCGGCTGCGGCAAATCCACCATCCTCAAGCTCGTCACCGGCCTGCTGACGGCCAGCAACGGCATCGTCTATGTCGCCGGCCGCGAAGTCGGCGCAGAGCCGGTGCGGGTCGGCATGGCCTTCCAGAACCCGACCATGCTGCCGTGGCTGACGGTCCGCGACAACGTCATGATGCCGCTGAAGATCGTGCCGCCGTTCCGTCAGGAATATCGCACCAAATATAAAACCGAATTTCGCGACCGCGCCGACGCGCTGCTCAAGGAAGTGGGTCTCGCCGGCTTCGGCGACAAGCATCCCTGGCAGCTTTCCGGCGGCATGTTGCAGCGCGCCTCGCTGTGCCGCGCGCTGATCCATGAGGCCGCAACTGCTGATGCTCGACGAGCCGTTCGGCGCGCTCGACCAGTTCACGCGCGAAGAGCTCTGGGCGATCATGCAGGAACTGTGGATGAAGCTTAGGCCCACCGTGCTGCTGGTCACGCACGACCTGAAGGAGGCGGGCTACCTCGCCACCCGCATCTGCGTGATGACGACGCGCCCGGGCCGCATCATCGACGACGCCGAAGTGCCGTTCCCGCGGCCGCGCACCATCGACATGTCCTACACCCCCGAATTCGTCTCGATGACGCAGCGGCTGCGGCAATTGATCGTTTCGGCCCGTCCGGCCAAGGAGACCGTGTGATGGATGCTCAACTTCGCCGTCGCGTCTGGTCCGTCGTTCTCATCATCGGCTTCTTCGTCCTGTGGGAGGCGCTGTGCTGGCTCTTCAATGTCAGCGACATCGTGCTGCCCAAGCCGAGCCAGATCATCGTCACACTGGTCGACCGCGCCTCGGCGCTGTGGCCGCACACCTTGCAGACGCTCTATACGACCCTCGTCGGTTTCGCCTTCGGCATTCTCATCGGCATCGCGCTCGGTGTGCTGATCGGCTCGTCGCGGCTCGCCTACGACGTGGCCTATCCGCTGCTGGTCGGTTTCGCCTCGATCCCGAAAGTCGCCGTGGTGCCGATCTTCGTTTTGTGGTTCGGCGCCGGCACGGTGCCTGCGGTGCTCACCGCGATGATCATGTGCATCTTCCCGATCGTCGTGAACGTCGCCACCGGGCTCGCCACCACCGAACCCGAACTTGAAGACGTCATGCGCGCCTTGCGCGCCAGCAAGCTCGACATTCTGTGGAACGTCGGCCTGCCGCGCACCATGCCGTTCTTCTTCGCCTCGCTGAAAGTCTCGGTCACGCTCGCTTTCGTCGGCACCGTCATTTCCGAAACCGTCGCCTCGAACCGCGGCATCGGCAACGTGATGATGATCGCCAGTTCCAACTTCGACGTGCCTTTGGTCTTTGCCGGACTGATGATTCTCGCTTTCCTCGGCGTCACGCTTTACGCCGTGTTCTCGTTGATCGAATCCCGCATCACCGGTTGGGCGCATCGCAAGGACGAATTCGCGATGGGTTGACCGCGCGCGAAATGCGAGGATTGCCGTGCCGATAGCCAAGGTTCATCGCATTTCGGCCGCCGCGCCCGACGATGTCGGCGGCATCGAGGCCGCGATCCGCACCGGCGCCATGCGGCCTGCCGGCGTCATCGCGGTGCTCGCCAAGACCGAAGGCAACGGGCTGGTCAATGATTTCAGCCGCGGTCTCGGCACCGCCAGTCTGACGGGACTGTTCCGGCGCCATTTGCCCGCGGACGCCGCAGACCGCATCTGCCTGGTCATGTCCGGCGGCACCGAAGGCGGCATGGCGCCGCATTGGGTGGTGCTGGAGCGCGACGAGGGCAGCGGCGGATCGTCGCCGGCCTTGGCCATCGGCCGTGCGCACACCGCGCTGCTGCCGTTCGAGCAACTCGGCCGGCTGGGTCAGGTCTGCCAGGTCGCGGATGGCGTGCGCAACGCCATGAAGGACGCCGGCATAACCGATCCCGCCGACGTTCATTTCGTGCAGATCAAATGCCCGCTCTTGACCGCGCAGCGGGTCGCCATGGCCGATGCGCGCCGCGCCGATGTGGTGACCCGTGACACCTTGAAATCGATGGGCCTGTCGCGGGCGGCCAGCGCGCTCGGCGCCGCCGTCGCCTTGGGCGAGATCGACTGCACGCAGCTCGCCGACGCCGATATCGGTGCCAACTGGTCGCTGTGGTCCGGCCGCGCCAGCGCCTCGGCCGGCATCGAATTGCTCAACCACGAAATCGTCGTGCTGGGCACGTCGCCCGCGTGGTCGGGCCCGCTGACCATCGATCATGCCGTGATGGCCGACGCCATTGACGTCGAGCCGGTGCGTGCCACGCTGGGCCGGCTCGGGCTGTCCTCGCCGGGTCAGTTGACGGCAACCGACCGGCGCCGGCTGGTCGCCGTGCTCGGCAAAGCCGAGGCCAGCCATGACGGGCGTCTGCGCGAGCACCGTCACACCATGTTGGACGATTCGGATATTTCATCGACGCGCCACGCGCGCGCCTTCGTGTGCGGCGCCTTGGCGGGGCTGATCGGGCACGCCGAGATCTACGTTTCCGGCGGCGCCGAGCACCAGGGGGCCCGATGGCGGCGGCCCGGTGGCGTTGATCGTAGAACGAACTTAAGTCCGCCGCCCTTGCAATGCCGATTTCGTCAGCATCACATGAGCGCCCTTGTCGACGTTGACGAGCTGCGTGACGTGGACGTCGGCGGCAATGCTGCACAGCGTATAAGGCGTCGGCGGGCGCAAGCCCGCTCAGCCGCCCGATCAGCGCCACCATCTCGCGCACCGCGCTCTGCGCGGCGGTGTCGAGGTCGCGGTCGAACGCCATGGTGATGACGTGCGTCGGCGTCTCGGCCCACGGCTTGGTGATGCCGGTGTTCTTCTTAACGGTCAGGCGAAAGGTGCCGCGCAGGCCGGTTTCGATCGCGGTCAGGCACACTTCGCCATCGCCTTGGATGGCGTGGCCGTCACCGGCAGATAGTAGAGCGCCGGGATTGAACACCGGCAGATGCAGCGTGGCGCCGGCGCCCAGATTCTTGTTGTCGATATTACCGCCGAAGGCGCGCGGGATGACGGACGTGAGCCGGCCCTCCGCCGGCGCGGGCGCGACGCCGATAATGCCGAAAAACGGCGCGGCGGGCAGTTCGAGGCCCCACGGCATCGTTACGACGCGGGCGCGCGCGGTCGATGGCGACATGAATGCGGCGCTCCTGCGGAAAGTCGTCGGGGAGCGTGCCCTTGCCGGGCTTCATCACATTCCATCCCCAGTCCTGCGCCAGTTCGACGGCGAGAATCTCGACGGCGAGTTCGTCGCCCGGCATCGCGCCGATGACCTCGATCGGGCCGGTCATGCAATGCGGACCTTCGCCGGCCGCGACGCGGGCGAGGACGTTCTTGTGCTCTGGCAACACCGTGAATTTGGAATTTTCGGCCGGCAGGTCTTCGGTATTGCCGGACAAGGTCGTCACTTCGACCGTGTCGCCGGATTCGATTTTGAGTTTTGGCGCAAACCGCGCGTCGAAGGCGCCGCGGTGCACGGTGTCGACATCCGCAAGCAATTTATGGTGCGTGCTCACGTGAAGGTATTCCCTTGATTTGATTCCGGGAAACTATCGCTGAATATAATGTGGCCGTCTAATAGTCCCGCGCCAAAATGCCCGAGCTTTTCCCTGGCCGGGCCGTCGTTTACACGCTAACGTTTGAGCGACAATAAGCTGTCGGCCGCACTGCCGGGCGCGGCCCAGAGTCTTAAAAAGCCGAACGACGAGCGCCGGCCCGCTATGGATCCACTGCTGAAGATCGTCATCGTGGATGAAAGCCCGGTCCGGGCCGCGATCCTTGAGGATGGCTTGCGCGAAGCGGGCTTCTCTCAAGTGGTGCATATCGAAGGCACCTCGAATTTGCTGGCGCGGGTCTATGCCATGGACCCCGACGTCATCCTCATCGATCTCGCCAACCCCAGCCGCGACGTGCTGGAGCAGATGTTCCAGGTCAGCCGCATCGTCAAGCGGCCGATCGCGATGTTCGTCGACCAGAGCGACACCGCCTCGATCCAGGCTTCGGTCGATGCCGGCGTGTCGGCCTACATCGTCGACGGCCTCAAGAAAGAGAGGATGAAGCACATCCTCGATCTCTGCATTTCGCGCTTCAACGCATTCGCGCGCCTTGAAGGCGAGCTCGACCGCGCCAAGACCGCGCTCGAAGACCGCAAGGTCATCGACCGCGCCAAGGGCATATTGATGAAGGCGAAGAATCTCAGCGAGGAACAGGCTTACGTTCTGCTGCGCAACACGGCGATGAATGAGAAGAAGAAAATCGCCGAAATCGCCCAGTCGGTGATCACCGCATCGGAGATGTTCAAATGAGCGAAAAGCGCCTGCGGATCGGGTTTATTCCACTCGCCGATGCGGCGGCCTTGATCGTCGCGGTGGACAAAGGCTTTTGCAAAGCCGAAGGCCTCGACGTCGAACTGGTGCGCGAAGTGTCGTGGTCGAATGTCCGCGACAAGTTCATCATCGGACTGTTCGACGCCGCGCACTTGCTGGCGCCGGTGGCGATCGCCACGAGCCTCGGGCTCGGCCACGTCAAGGTGCCGATCGTGTCGGCCTTCGGGCTGGGCGTGAACGGCAACGCCATTACCGTATCGCCGAGCCTGCACGCCGCCATTGTCGCCGCCGTCGATGGCGACGTGCACGACCCCATGGTGTCTGCCCGCGCGCTTGCCAGCGTGGTCGCCGAGCGCAAGGCCGAGGGCCTCGAGCCGCTGACCTTCGGCATGACGTTTCCCTACTCGACGCACAATTATCATCTGCGGTTCTGGATGGCGGCCGGCGGCGTCGACCCGGACGAGGACGTGCGGCTGGTCGTGCTGCCGCCGCCTTACATGGTGGAAAGCCTGGCCAATAAATACGTCGATGGCTTCTGCGTCGGCGCGCCATGGAATTCGGTCGCGGTCGATCTCGGCATCGGCTTCATCCTGCATTTCGTGTCGGAGATTTTCAGCCGCGCCGCGGAGAAATTGCTGGCGGTGCGGGCGCAGTGGGCCGTCGAAAATCCGGACGTGCATGCGCGGCTCATTCGCGCCCATGGCCACGCGGCGGATTTCATCGAGGACACCGCCAACCGCGAGGAGGTCTGCGCCATCCTCACCGCGCCGGGCCGCATCGACGTCACGCCGGAAGTGATCCGCCGCACCATCGACGGCCGCCTCAAGGTGGCGCCGGATGGCGCCGGTGCGGACCAGCGACCGCTATCTGATGGTCGGCCGCAACGGCGCCGCGCGTCCCGATCCGCGCCAGCGGCGTGGCTCTATGCCCAGATGGTGCGCTGGGGCCAGGCGCCGCTGTCGGCCGATCTGCTCGCCGCCGCCGAAGCGGTCTTCCGTCCGGACTTGTACGATGCCGCGCTGGGTCCGAGCGGGCCCATGCCGGCCTCCGAGCCTACGGACGGAATTGGCGCGTTTGCCGGTCCAGCGTTCGATGCAGACGACATCGCTGGCCCACTTAGATGGCACGAAAATCCGCAGAGGGAGCGCCTAGCAGCAGCCTATTGCGTTGCACAATAAGTCGCCAAATTGCCCCTAGCCACGCCGTAATCGGGTGCATTGGCGCCGGATTGGGCGCATCGCTGTTTCCTATTAAACCATTGTATTTACGAATAATTATTCGGATTCGGCCGCTTGGCACGAGAATCGCAATGACCTGATCACGAGAAGTCCATCGATGGGCTGACAGCAATGCCGCTGTCCTGGGAGCGCTTAATCAAGCGCGTTTCAGGCTGCGGCTTTTTTGTTTTTTTGGCGGGCTTCGGCGACCGGGTCATTCGAGACAACAGGGAACATGCCAACATGACGATCAAGACGACAAAGCACGGCCGCGGTCCTCAGCCGCCGGTCACTTCTGAAAGCCGGCGCGGCCACCGCCGCGCTGCTCGGCGCGGTCGGCACACAATTTCCCTCGGCGTCCACGTCGCGCAAGCGGCGGGTCCCGAAGTCACCAAAGCCACGCTCGGCTTCATCGCCTTGAGCGACGCCGGCTCGCTGTTCGTCGCCAAGGACAAGGGCTTCTTCGCCAAACACGGCATGCCCGACGTTGAAGTCGCAAAGCAGGCGTCGTGGGGCGCCACCCGCGACAATCTCGTGCTCGGCCTCCGAAGGCAACGCATCGACGGCGCGCATATCCTGACGCCGATGCCGTATCTCATCAGCGCCGGCAAGGTGACGCAGAACAACGTGCCGACGCCGATGTACATCCTGGCGCGGCTCAATCTCGATGCGCAGGCGATTTCGGTCGCTAAGGAATATGCGGACCTGAAACTCGGCGTCGATTCGGCCCCGTTCAAGCGGCGCTCGAGAAGAAGAAAGCTTCCGGCAAGGCCGTGAAAGCAGCGATGACTTTCCCGGGCGGGACGCACGATCTCTGGATCCGCTATTGGCTGGCCGCCGGCGGCATCGACCCCGACAAGGATATCGAAACCATTGTGGTGCCACCGCCGCAGATGGTGGCGAACATGAAGGTCGGCACATGGACTGCTTCTGCGTCGGCGAGCCGTGGAATCTGCAGCTCATCCAGGACATCGGCTACACCGCGGTCAATACCGGCGAGATCTGGAATAAGCATCCGGAAAAGTCGCTCGGCATGCGCGCCGCCCTGGGTCGACAAATATCCGAATGCCGCCAAGGCCGTTTGATGGCGGTGATGGAAGCCCAGCAGTGGGCCGACAAGACCGAGAACAAGGCCGAGCTCTCGGCTATCATGGGTAAGCGCCAATGGATGAATTGCCCGGTCGAGGACGTGCTCGACCGCACCAGCGGCAAGTTCGACTACGGCATTCCGGGCAAGGTGGTCGAAAACTCGCCGCATATTATGAAGTACTGGCGCGACCACGCTTCCTATCCGTTCCAAAGCCACGAACTCTGGTTTCTCACCGAAGACATC
The DNA here is from genome assembly GCA_037200245.1 of Pseudolabrys sp. Classification (GTDB taxonomy): domain Bacteria; phylum Pseudomonadota; class Alphaproteobacteria; order Rhizobiales; family Xanthobacteraceae; genus Pseudolabrys. The sequence goes on along the minus strand of JBBCIM010000041.1, from coordinate 152,871 downwards.
CGCTGGGGAAAATACGAGCCTGGCTTCGACACCAAGGCGCTGATCAAGAAGGTCAACCGCGAGGATCTGTGGCGCGAGGCCGCCAAGAGCCTCGGCGTTGCCGCCGCGATATTCCGGCGTCGACCTCGCGCGGCAAGGAAACCTTCTTCGACGCAAGGTCTTCGATCCGGAAAATCCCGCCGCCTACCTCAAGAGCCTCGCCATCAAGCGCGTCGAAGTGTGACCGCTAACGGGCCGCCGGTCGCGGGCGGCCCGGCCTCTTCAATAACAACGGAGACCCTTAGGCGATGAACATGTCCGTGGCCAAAACCGACGTCGTAACGAGCCTGCCGTCGGCGCCGCCCACGCCCGCGGCGGCGAAGGTCCTGCCGCTGACGCGCAAGCGCCCGGCACTGCGCACGAGAGCGCTGGCTGTTTTGCGCCAGGTCGCGGCCGGGGTTCTGCCGCCTTTCATCGTGGTCGCGCTCCTGCTGGTGGTCTGGGAGCTGGTGTGCCGCAAGACCGGCGCGACTTTGCCTCCGCCCTCGAAAGTCTGGCGTGACGGCTGGGAATTGATCGCGCACCCATTCTACGACAATGGCGGTCTCGACAAGGGCCTGTTCTGGCATCTGTCGGCGAGCTTGCAGCGCGTCGCGCTGGGCTATGCTTTTGCATCCATCGTCGGCGTCGCGCTGGGCACGCTGGTCGGCCAGTCGGTCTGGGCGATGCGCGGGCTTGACCCGATCTTCCAGGTGCTGCCGCACCGTGCCGCCGCTGGCCTGGCTGCCGCTGTCGCTGGCGGCGTTCCGCGACGGCCAGCCGTCGGCGATCTTCGTCATCTTCATCACCGCGATCTGGCCGATCATCATCAACACCGCGTCGGCATTCGCAACATTCCGCAGGACTATCGCAATGTCGCCGCGGTGCTGCGGCTCAATCCGTTCGAGTTCTTCGTCAAGATCATGGTGCCCTCGGCGGCGCCTTACATCTTCACCGGCCTGCGCATCGCATTGGCCTGTCCTGGCTCGCCATCGTCGCCGCGGAAATGCTGATCGGCGGCGTCGGCATTGGCTTCTTCATCTGGGACGCCTGGAATTCCTCGCACATCTCCGAAATCATCATCGCGTTGATCTATGTCGGCCTGGTCGGCTTCATCCTCGACCGCATCGTCGCCGGCATCGCTCCGTCGTCACGCGCGGCACAGCGGCCAACTAAGGGAAAACACCATGATCCCCTATTGCAAGATCGACCACGTCGACAAAAGCTTCACGCGCGGCGGCAACGAAACCCTCGTGCTCAAGGAAATCACCTTCGAGGTCGAGAAGGGCGAATACGTCTCGATCATCGGCCATTCCGGCTGCGGAAAGTCGACGCTGCTCAACATCGTCGCCGGCCTGACTCCGCGACCACCGGCGGCGTCATTCTGGAAGGCAAGGAAGTCAACGAACCGGGCCCGGACCGCGCGGTCGTTTTCCAGAACCACAGCCTGCTGCCCTGGCTCACGGTCTACGACAACGTGCGCCTCGCCGTGGACAAGGTGTTCTCGTCGACAAAATCGCGCGCCGAGCGCGACGCCTGGACGCTGCACAATCTCGACCTGGTGCAGATGACGCACGCCAAGGACAAGCGCCCCTCGGAAATCTCCGGCGGCATGAAACAGCGCGTGGGTCTCGCCCGTGCGCTGGCGATGGAACCGAAGGTTCTGCTGCTCGACGAGCCGTTCGGCGCGCTGGACGCGCTGACGCGCACGCATCTGCAGGACACCGTGATGGGCCTGCACCAGAAGCTCGGCAACACCGTGATGATGATCACCCACGACGTGGATGAAGCCGTGCTGCTGTCCGACCGCATCATCATGATGACCAACGGGCCCGCCGCGCAGATCGGCGAAATTCTTTCGGTGCCGCTGGCACGGCCGCGCAAGCGGCTCGAACTGGTGGCCGATACCACCTTCCTGAAAAGCCGCCAGCGCGTGCTCGAATTCCTCTACGAGCGCCACCGTTTCATCGAGGCGGGCGTAAATAACTTTAGTTCTCGCCGGGATAACGGAGAGAGCCATGACACCGAACCAAGTCGAACTGGTCCAGCAAAGCTCTCGAAGGTCGCGCCGATCTCGGAAACGGCGGCTCAATTGTTCTATGGCCGGCTGTTCGAAATTGCGCCCGAGGTGAAGCCGATGTTTCCCGCCGACATGACGGAGCAGCGCAAGAAGCTGATGGCGACGCTTGCGGTCGTGGTCGGCGGTTTGACCAAGCTCGACACCATCTTGCCGGCGGCGAGCGCACTCGCCAAGAAGCACGTCGCCTACGGCGTGAAAGATTCGCATTACACGCCGGTCGGCGCCGCGTTGCTGTGGACGCTGGAGCAGGGCCTTGGCCCCGCCTGGACGCCCGAACTCGCGGAAGCCTGGACCGCCGCCTACACGACGCTGTCCGGATACATGATCGCGGAAGCGTATGGCGCCGCGGCGTGAGTTCTGAATTTCCCGCGATGGTGCGGGAACGGCCGCAATGACGCGGTGTGGATTCGAAAACTTTCTCGGTCCGAAAGGGACTGCTGGTGAGCGAATCGCTTGTCGTCATTGGAAACGGTATGGCCACGATGCGGCTGGTCGAGGAATTGGCCACGCGCGCGCTCGGCCGCTACGCCATCGCCGTGATCGGCGAGGAGGCTACGCCATCGCCGTGATCGGCGAGGAGCCGCGGCTCGCCTATAACCGCGTGCTGCTGTCGTCGGTGCTGGCGCGCGAGGTGTCGCGCAGCGACATCGAGCTCAAACCGCGCAGTGGTGGCGCGATCACGGCGTCACGTTGCTTTACGGCCATAGCGCCACGTCGATCGACCCGGCGATCCGCCGCGTGCGGCTCGCCAATGGGGCGACGCTGCCCTTCACCAAACTGGTGCTGGCCACCGGCTCTCGCCCGATCCGCCTCAACGTGCCCGGCATGGATTTGCCCGGCGTCATGACCTTCCGCGACCTCGGCGACGTCGCCACCATCGAGGCCGCCGCGGCATCGAAGCCCAAGGCGGTGGTGATCGGCGGCGGTCTGCTCGGCCTGGAAGCGGCTTACGGCCTGGCCAAGGCCGGTGCCCAAGTATCCGTCGTGCATTTGATGGACCGGCTGATGGAGCGTCAGCTCGACCCGCGTGCTTCTGTCTTATTGCAGCGCGCGGTCGAGGCCCGCGGCATTACGGTGCATCTCGGCGCCGAAACGGCGCGCATTCGCGGCGACAAGCGCGCCGAAGCGGTGGTGCTCAAAAGCGGATCGGAAATCGCCGCCGATCTGGTGGTGGTGGCCGCCGGCATCCGGCCGAATATCGATCTCGCCCGCAACGCCAATCTCGATGTCGATCGCGGCATCGTGGTCGACGATCGCATGCAATCGAGCACGGCCGGCATTTACGCCATCGGCGAGTGCGCCGAGCATCGTGGCATTTGTTACGGCTTGGTCGAACCGGCCTACGAGCAGGCCCGCGTGCTGGCCGGAAATTTGGCGGGCGGAAACGGCGCCTACGGCGGCAGCGTGCTGGCGACCAATCTGAAGGTGTCCGGTGTCAGCGTATTTTCCGCCGGCGACTTCATGGGCGCGCCGGGCACCGAGCAGATCGTGCTCTCCGATCCCGGTCTCGGCAGCTACAAGAGACTGGTGATCGCCGACGGCCGCCTGATCGGCGCCGTGCTGTTTGGCGATACCGCCGACGGCCTCTGGTATCTCGAATTGATCCGCGCCGGCGCCTCGATCGAAAGCTTCCGCGACGACCTGATGTTCGGCCGGGCCATGGCCGAGCGCGCAATGCCCGCGCGCCCGATGCCCGTGCCACAAGGCGGCGTGAGGCCGATCATGTCGAGCGATTTCACCCCCGACCAGAAACGCTACCTCGAAGGCTTTTCCTCAGGCCTCGCCGCGGCGCGCGCCGCGCGCGGGCAGCTTCCGGCGCGCACGGCACAAAGCGAGCCGGCCGGACCCGACGCCATCCACATCAAGGCGCAGGACCGCGTGCTGGCGGCCGGCGGCAAGCTTGCCGATCAGGAGAAGATCAAGCGCGAGCAGCATCCGTTCGACGCCTATGGCCGCTTGAAAGAGCAGGCCGCCAAGAACGAGGCGCCGAAGGCCGCCGACAATTTCCGCTGGCGCTATTACGGCCTGTTCTATGTGGCGCCTGCGCAGACTTCGTATATGTGCCGGCTGCGCATTCCCAACGGAATCCTCAGGCATTGGCAATTGAACGGTCTTGCTGATCTCGCCGTCGACTATGCCGGCGGCTATTCGCACGTGACGACGCGCGCCAATCTGCAAATGCGCGAGATCGAGCCGAAGAATGCCGTGGCGATGGTCGAAGCGCTGCTCGATCTCGGCTTAGGTTCGCGCGGCACCGGCGCCGACAATATCCGCAACGTCACCGGCACGCCGACCGCCGGCATCGATCCGCAGGAACTGCTCGATACGCGGCCCTTTGCGCGCGAGTGGCACAACCACATTCTTAACGAGCGCGCGCTCTACGGCCTGCCGCGCAAGTTCAATGTCGGCTTCGATGGCGCCGGCCGCATTCCGGTGCTGGAAGACACCAACGACATCGGCTTCCAGGCGGTCGAGGTGAAAGACGGCTTCGGCGTCGAGCCCGGCATCTGGTTTCGGCTCGCGCTCGGCGGCATTACCGGCCACCGCGATTTCGCCAAGGACACCGGCGTCATCGTCAAGCCGGAGGAGGCGACGCTGGTCGCCGACGCCATCGTGCGCGTCTATATCGAGCATGGCGACCGCACCGATCGCAACAAAGCGCGGCTCAAATACGTGCTCGACGCCTGGGGCCTGCCGAAATTCATCGCCCATGTCGAGGAGAAGCTCGGCCGCAAACTGGTCAAGGTGGCGGCGGAAGCAATCCCGCCGCGGCCGGTGTTCGACCGCTCGGCGCATGTCGGCGTGCACAGGCAGAAGCAGCCCGGCCTGAACTGGATCGGCGTGGTGCTGCCGGTGGCGCGGCTGACCGCCGAACAGATGCGCGGCCTCGCCAAGATCGCGCAGGATCTGGGCGATGGCGATATAAGGCTCACCGTCTGGCAGAATTTGCTGATCTCGGGCGTGGCCGACGACAAGGTCGCGCTCGCCGAAGCGGCCATCGATGCGCTGGGCCTGACCACCGAAGCGACCTCGATCCGGGCTGGGCTGGTGGCCTGCACCGGCAATGGTCGGCTGCCGCTTCTCGGCGTCCAATACCAAGCTGCATGCCGAACAGATCGCGCAATATTGCGAGGCGCGTGTCGATCTCGACGGGCCGGTCAACATCCATCTCACCGGCTGCCATCATTCCTGCGCGCAGCATTACATCGGCGATATCGGGCTGATCGCCTGCAAGGTCGATGTCGGCGAGGACGCCGATCCGGTCGAGGGCTACCACATCCATGTCGGCGGCGGCTTCGGGCCGGACGCCGGCCTCGGTCTGGAAATCTATCGCGACGTGAAGGCCGAGCATGCGCCGCGCACGGTCGAGCGCATGCTCAAGGGCTATCTCGCCAACCGCGCCTCGCGCGACGAAACGTTCCTGGCGTTCTCGCGCCGGCATGACGTGGCGGCGTTGAAGGAAATGTTCGATGCGGAGGTCGGCGAATGAGTCAGAACCTGCCGCCGCCGTTACCTTCGCTGGTGCCGGAAACCGCGCCGTTTTCCGACGAGCAACGCGCCTGGCTCAACGGCTTCTTCGCCGGGCTGATCTCGCTCGACGGCTCGGGCATCACGGCGCTGTCCAATGATCAAGCCGCGGCGCTGCTCGCCGGCACCGCGCCGGGCGCCAAGGCCGCGGAGGACGACGACGGCGGCGCGCCGTGGCACGACCAGACACTGCCGCTTGCCGAGCGCATGAAACTTGCGGAGGCGAAGCCCCTGCGCTGGAAGATGATGGCGGCGATGGCGCAGCAGGATTGCGGCCAATGCGGTTACGACTGCAAGAATTATTCGGGCGCGATTGTATCGGGCAAGGAAGAGCGGCTGAATTTGTGCGTGCCGGGCGGCAAGGAAACCGCCCGCGTGGTCAAGAAGCTGTTCGAGGAACTCAAGAGTGCGCCGCCCTCTCCCGCACCCGCTGCGCCTACTGCGGCGATTGAAGCTGCGCCCCGCGATTGCGGCAAAGCCCGGGACCTCGCGCGACAATCCCGCCACCCGCCACCGTGCTGTCGGCGACGCGTCTCAACAAACCGGGTTCCGAGAAGGAAACCTGGCACGTCGAGTTCGATCTCGCCGCGTCCGGGATCGACTACACGGTGGGCGATTCCTTCGGCCTGTTTCCCTCGAACGATCCGGTGCTGGTCGATGCCGTAATCAAGGCGCTCGGCGCGCCGCCGGAATTTCCCATCGGCGGGCGGACCTTGCGCGAATGCCTCACCGACGGCGTGTCGCTGTCGCCGGCGCCCGACATGCTGTTCCAGTTGTTCTCCTACATCACCGGCGGCGAACGGCGCATCAAGGCGCGGGCGCTGGCCAATGGCGAGGACCCGGACGGCGATGCCGCGACGCTCGACGTGCTGGCGGCCATCGAGAAATTCCCCGGCATCCGTCCCGATCCGGAAGCCTTCGTCGAATCGCTCGATCCGTTGCAGCCGCGGCTTTATTCGATCTCGTCGTCGCCGAAGGCCAATCCCGGCCGCGTCGCGCTCACCGTCGATACCGTGCGCTACCGCATCGCCGACCGCGACCGGCATGGCGTGTGTTCGACTTATCTCGCCGATCGCATCCAGCCTGGCGCGATGGTCCGCGTCTACGCACAAAAGGCGCATAATTTCGGCCTGCCGGCCGATCCGAACGTGCCGATCGTCATGGTGGGGCCGGGCACCGGCGTGGCGCCGTTCCGGGCTTTCCTGCAGGAGCGGCAGGCGACGAAAGCGCCGGGCCGCAACTGGCTTTTCTTCGGCCATCAGCGCTCCGCGCACGACTTCTTTTATGAAGACGAATTCAAGGCCATGAAGGACGCCGGATTCCTGACCCGGCTGTCGCTGGCCTGGTCGCGCGACGGCGATCAGAAGTTCTACGTGCAGGACCGCATGCGCGAGGTCGGCCGCGATCTGTGGTCCTGGCTCGCCGACGGCGCGCACATTTATGTCTGCGGCGACGCCAAGCGCATGGCCAAGGATGTCGAACTGGCGCTGGTCGATATCGTCGCGCAGCACGGTGCGCGCAGCGGCGAAGAAGCGGTGGTTTTCGTCTCCGAACTGAAGAAGTCCGGCCGCTACCAGCAGGACGTCTACTGATGAACGCGCCAGCCCATCATCCGCCGGCCGTGCGCACGACGTGCCCTTATTGCGGCGTCGGTTGCGGCGTTTTGGCCAAGCCCGATGGGCGCGGCGGCGCGGTGATTGCCGGCGATCCCGATCATCCGGCGAATTTCGGGCGGCTGTGCTCCAAAGGTTCGGCGCTGGGCGAGACGCTCGGCCTCGGGACGCGGCTGATGCACCCGATGCTGCGCCAGGCGAACGGAGCGCTGGCGCGCGCGACGTGGGACAGCGCGCTCGATGCGGTGGCGAAAGGTTTTGCCGACACCATCGCCAAGCATGGGCCCGACTCGGTCGCATTCTATCTGTCCGGCCAGTTGCTGACCGAGGACTATTACGTCGCCAACAAGCTGATGAAAGGCTTCATCGGCTCCGGCAACGTCGATACCAATTCGCGGCTGTGCATGGCGTCCCTCGGTCGCCGGCCACCGCCGCGCTTTCGGCACCGACACCGTGCCAGGCACGTATGCCGATCTCGATCTCGCCGATCTCATTGTCCTCGTCGGTTCCAACGCCGCCTGGTGCCATCCGGTGCTGTACCAGCGTATGATCGCCAACAAGCGCGCGCGGGGCGCCAAAATCGTGGTGATCGATCCGCGCCGCACCGCGACCGCGGAAGATGCCGATTTGTTTCTCCCGGTCGCGCCAGGCATGGACACGGCCTTGTTCAGCGGCCTGCTGGCGCATCTCGCCGACACGCTGGCGCTCGATTACGAATATGTCGACGCGCATACCGCCGGTTTGCCGGAAGCGCTCGCCCGCGCTCGCGAGATCGCGCCGGATGCCGCGGCGACCGCCAAGTCCACCGGACTGTCCGAAGAAGACGTTCTGCGCTTCTTCGAGCTTTTCCGCGCGACGCCGAACACGGTGACCTGCTTCTCGCAGGGCGTGAATCAATCGGCGCAGGGCACCGACAAAGTCGGCGCCATCGTCAACTGCCATCTGGTCACAGGCCGCATCGGCAAGCCCGGCATGGGGCCGTTCTCGCTCACCGGCCAGCCCAACGCCATGGGCGGGCGCGAGGTCGGCGGGCTCGCGAACCAGCTTGCCGCGCATATGAATTTCACGCCCGCAGATATCGACCGTGTCGGCCGCTTCTGGAATGCGCGCGCCATGGCGCCGCGCGAAGGCCACAAGGCCGTGCAGATGTTCGAGGCGATCGACCGCGGCAAGATCAAGGCGCTGTGGGTGATGGCGACCAATCCGGCGGTGTCGCTGCCGCGCGCAGGCGCCATGCGCGACGCCTTGCGCAAGCTTGATCTGCTGGTGATTTCCGAGAACGTCGCCAGCAATGACACAGTCAATACGAGGCCGCATATCCTGCTGCCGGCGGCGGCCTGGGGCGAGAAGGGACGGCACCGTCACCAATTCCGAGCGGCGCATCTCGCGGCAAAGGCCGTTTTTTGCCGCTGCCGGGCGAGGCGAAGCCAGACTGGTGGACGGTGACGCAAGTGGCGCGGCGCATGGGCTTTGCCGAGGCTTTCGGCTTCAATTCGGCGGCCGATATTTTCCGCGAGCACGCCGCGCTGTCGACTTTCGAGAATAACGGCACGCGCGATTTCGATATCGGCGCGCTGGCATCGTTGAGCGACGGCGAGTTCAATGCGCTCGACCCGGTGCAGTGGCCGGCGCCAGTGGGCGCGCCGCGCGGCGAGACGCGTTTCTTCGCCGACGGCCGTTTCTTTACCGCCAGTCGCAAGGCGCAGTTGATCGCGCCGGCCAGGCCGCAGCCGAATGACACTGCAACGGCGCAATATCCGCTGCGGCTCAACACCGGCCGCATCCGCGACCAATGGCACACCATGACGCGCTCAGGGCTTAGCCCGAAGCTGTCGGCGCATCTGCCCGAACCCTTCGTCGAGGTCCATGCCGACGACGCGGCGGCGGCCGGCGTGACAAGCGGCGGCTTCGCGCGGGTGACCTCGTGTTACGGCTCTTGCGTGCTCAAGGTCCTGGTCAGCGACGGCCAGCGGCGCAGGTCGCTGTTTGCGCCGATCCACTGGAGCAATGAGACGGCGTCGTCCGCGCGCATCGGCGATCTGGTGACGCCGGCGACCGATCCTTATTCGGGCCAGCCTGAGGCGAAGGCGACGCCCGTGTCCATCGAGCCTGTCGACTACGCGTTCCGCGGCTTCGCGCTGTCGCGAACGCCGCTGGCGCTGCCGACGGAAACTTGGTGGTCGAAGGTGACCGTCGCCACCGGCGCCGGCTTCATGCTGGCGAGCAACCAGACGCCGGCGATGTGGCGCGGGCGGGCGCAAAGCCTGTTCGGCGGCGAAGCCGAGCTGGCGGAATATGTCGACGAGTTGCGCGGCAGCTATCGTGCCGCTGCTTTCGTCGAGGGCCGGCTGACCGGCTGCCTGTTCATCGGCCCTGCCGGTGCCACCTCGCAATGGGATGCCGTCAAGGCGCTGTTCGAGGCCGAGGCCTTGGGCGATGCGCAGCGCCGCGCCGTGCTGTCGGGCAAATCGACCGACGGCCTCGCCGATCCTGGTCCTGTGATATGCGCCTGCTTTGGCGTCGGCCTCAACGTCATTCGTGCCGCGCTCGAAAGCGGCGCTGCTGCCAATGTCGACGACATCGGCAAGGCGCTGCGCGCCGGCACCAATTGCGGCTCCTGTCTGCCTGAGTTGAAGAGGATCGTTGCCCATGGACGAGTCGCGCAAACCGTCTGAAGCCCCGGCGGAGAAGATGGGGCCGCTGGCGCGGCTGCCGGTGTTTCTCGCGCTTGAAGGCAAGCGTTGCGTGCTGGTGGGCGACGGTCAGGCCGTCGATTGGAAGCTGGAACTGTTGGAGGCCGCCGGCGCGCAAGTTCAGCGCTACGCGGCGGATAGATGGACGGCCGAAGATTTGCGCGGCGCGGCCATCGCCGTTGGCGGCTTCGACAATGACGAATCCGCGGCCGCCTTTGCCGTCGCCGCGGGCGCAGCCGGCGTCCCGGTCAACGTCATCGACAGACCGGCGTTCTGCGATTTTGCCTTCGGCGCCATCGTCAACCGCTCGCCTTTGGTCATGGCATCTCAACCGACGGCGCAGCGCCCGTGTTCGCGCAGGCGATCCGCGCCAAGCTGGAGCCTTGCTGCCGAAAGGCTTTGCCCACTGGGCCGCTGCGGCCAAGCGTTGGCGCGCGGCGGGTAAAAGAATCCGGTCTGTCGTTCTCCGGGCCGCCGCAAGTTCTGGCAACTGTTCACGGCGCACGCGGTGACCAATCCGCAGAGCGATCCCTCGCAAAGCGATTTCGACCGTTTCGTCGCCGAGGTCAAAGGCATCGGTGCTGCCGTCGAGAACGGTTCCGTGACTTTGGTCGGCGCCGGTCCCGGCGATCCGGAGTTGCTGACGCTGCGCGCTGTGCGCGCGCTGCAATCGGCAGACGTCATTCTGTTCGACGATCTGGTGTCGCGCGATGTGCTCGACTTCGCCCGCCGCGAGGCGCGCAAGATGCTGGTCGGCAAGACCGGTTTCGGCCCGTCCTGCAAGCAGGACGACATCAACACGTTGATGGTCGGCCTCGCCAAGCAAGGCAAACGCGTCGTGCGTCTCAAGGGCGGCGATCCGCTGATCTTCGGCCGCGCCGGCGAGGAGATCGCAGCCTGTAAGGCTGCCAACATCGCCGTCGAGATCGTGCCCGGCATCACCGCGGCGCAAGGCGCCGCCGCCAAGCTCGGTCTGCCGCTGACCGATCGCGCGCAATCGCGCCGCCTGCAATACATCACCGGCCACGCCAGGAAACGGCCAGCTTCCGGACGATCTCGACTGGCGCGCGCTCGCCGATCCGACCACGACCACGGCGATCTATATGCCGGTGAAGACTCTTGCGGCTCTCGTCACGAAAGCCACCGCGCAAGGCCTCGATCCTTCGACGCCTTCGCTCGCCATCTCGCGCGCGACGCGGCCGGACCAGGCCGTGCTCGCCGCGCCCATCGGCGAACTGCCTGAACGCATCGCGCAATCGTCGCTGCCAGGACCCGTGCTGGTCCTGCTCGGTCCAGGGTGCTCGCTGGCGAAGTCCGCGAGTGCGCAACCGCGCGCCACCGCCCGCGGCTGAGGCCGTCTAAAGCTTCAGCAGCTTGCGAGCGTTGTCGCCGAAGATCAGCGCCCGGTCGCCATCGCTCACCGGCGCCTTATTCAGCCAGTCGCGGCCGAGCCGGTTCGGGATGAACGGCCAGTCGATCGAGAACATGATGCGCTCGATACCCATTTCGGCGATGGCGCAGGTCAGCGCCGCGTCGGAGAACGAGCCGCTGGTCGTCAGCCAGAAATGCTCGCGGTAATAATCGGCAAAGGAGCGCGGCATGGGCATGCGCTCCTGCACCAGATAATTGGTGCGCCACATCAGATAGGGCGCGGCCTCGCCGAGATGGCCAACGATAATCTTGAGTTTCGGCAACTCGTCGAACAGCCCGCTGACCACCAGCCGCACGGTGTGGGTCAAAGTCTCGAGCGTGAAGCCGAGCGGCGCCACGGCGAGCGCCGGATATTCCGTGAAATAGGCCTTCTGCACTTCCGGTTTCGGCGGCGTCGGGTGGATATAGACCGGCACGTCGAGCGCGGCGGCGCGCTCGAAGATCGGCCGGAACTGCTTATCGTCCATGAAGCGGCCATGGGTCAGGCCCATGATCATCGCGCCCTTGAAGCCGAACTTGGTGACGCAGCGTTCCAACTCGTCGGCGGCGGCCTTCGGGTCGGGGGTCGGCAGCGTGGCAAAGCCGGCGAAACGGTTCGGGTGCGCGCGCACGGCCTCGTGCAGCAGGTCGTTCGACTCGCGGGCAAGCGTAACGGCGGTTTCGGCGTCGAGATTCTGCGTCGCCGGATTATTCTCGGAAATCACCTGCACATCGATGCCGGCCTCGTCCATCTCCTTGATGCGCAGCGCGCCGAGATCGTCGAGCTTGCGTTGCACCGACGTATCCTTCTCGCCGCGCAACGCTTTGAGCTTCGGCGACGTGAAGTGCTCTTCGAGTGCGATGACTTTCGGCGCGCTCACGATGCGCCCTCCAGCGCGACGGCTTCCCCGTATGAAAGCGGTGCAGCGTGGTCTTCGGCAATGGGTGGTGCTGGAGGGCACTCAAGCCATCGGCCATGCAATCGGCGTTGGTGAAAACGCCGAGCACGCCGCGCATCCTCGTGGCGCACCATCGGTTGCCCGATGAATCGAAAGGCGGCTTCCTGCTTGTTCATCGTCAGAGAGAACCTTTCAAAGGGGGCAGGAAAGTCAGCCGGCGGGCTGCGACCGGCTATGGGCCCGCAGCGCCGCGAGCCTCCGGTCGCGCCAGCGCATGCGCACGCTGATTTGATCGGGCGGCTTGGGTTTACCCCATTGCGCCAGGATGCGGTCGAGATTCTCGCCGCCGAAAATCGCCGGATCAGCTTTGCTCATGTTGCTCAGCGCCGGGCCGTAGCGCTGGCAATAATCGGCGATGCCGCCCGGTGCGTTGAGTTCGATGGTCTCGAACGGCCCCATGAACTGCCAGCGCAGGCCAAGGCCGTCCTTCAAGGTCTTGTCGAGGTCCTGCGGCGTCACATAGCCGCCGCCGACCAGACGAAACGCCTCCGACAGCAGCACCGCTTGCAGGCGGTTCAAGATAAAGCCGTCGATCTCGTGTTTGACCACGATCGGCACCTGGCCGACGCCCTCATATATAGTCTTCGCCTTGGCCACGACCTCGGGTGTCGTCCACGGCGATCCGACCAGTTCGACAACCGGCACCAGATGCGGCGGGTTGACCGGATGCGCGATCAGGCAGCGCTGGCGGCCTTTGAGGTTCTCGGTGAACAGGCTGGCGACAATCGACGAACTGGACGAGGCCAGGGTCGCGTCCGGCGCCGCCAGCCGGTCCAGCTCGGCAAAGATCGCAAGCTTGGCGTCAAGCGTTTCCGGCGTGTTCTCCTGGACGAAGCTGGCGCCGTCGAGCGCGTCGGCCCCAGGCGAACTCGCGATCCGCACGCGCTTGGCCGCGCCCCGCCGCATCTTCGGCAAGACCGTTGGCTTGCAACTCCGCCAAGCCGCCGGCTACCACGGCGAGCGCCTGTTCGGTCGCGGCGGGGATCGCGTCATACAGCGCCACATCCCAGCCGCCGCGCGCGAACACCATCGACCACGCGCGTCCGATCAAACCCGCCCCGACCACGGCCATCTTCGGCATGTTTTGGTTCCTCCGAACGCTCGCGCGGCCGTCTACATCACCGCGCCGATTTGCCAGGGCACGAATTCCATATCGCCATAGCCCAAATCTTCCGACTTGGTGTGCGTGCCCGACGCCACCTGCAACACTTTGTCAAAAATCTCCTGGCCCTTGGCTTCGATCGAGATGCCGTCGAGCACGTCGCCGCAATTGATGTCCATGTCGTCGGTCATGCGGCCGGTACATGTCGGTGTTGGTCGCCAGCTTGACCGATGGCGTCGGCTTGCAGCCGAAGGCCGAACCGCGCCCGGTGGTGAAGCACATCACGTTGCAGCCGCCGGCCACCTGGCCGGTGGCGCCGACCGGGTCGTAGCCCGGCGTGTCCATGAAGACGAAGCCTTTTTCCTTGACAGACTCGGCATATTCATAGACCGCGCGCAACGTGGTGCTGCCGCCTTTGGCCGCCGCGCCCAGCGACTTTTCGAGGATCGTGGTCAGCCCACCGGCCTTGTTGCCGGGCGCAGGATTGTTGTTCATCTCGCCGCCGTTGCGCTGCGTGTAGTCCTCCCACCAGCGAATGCGCTCGACAGCTTTTCGCCGACCGCGCGATTGACGGCGCGCCGTGTCAGCAGATGCTCGGCGCCGTAGATTTCCGGCGTTTCGGCGAGCACCGCGGTGCCGCCATGTTTGACCAGCAGATCGACCGCGGCGCCCAGCGACGGATTGGCGGTGATGCCGGAATAGCCGTCCGAGCCGCCGCATTGCAGCGCCAGCACGATCTCCGAGGCCGGGCGTGTCTCGCGCTTGGCGCGCGCCGCCACCGGCAGCATCGCCTTGATGCGCTCGATACCTTGGTCGACCGTTTTTCCTGGTGCCGCCGGTTGCCTGGATGGTCATGGTCTGGAAGTGGTCCACCTTCGACCATTGCCGTACTCGTCTTTCATGCGGTCGATCTGAAACACCTCGCAACCCTCGCAACCCAAACCGACCATCAAGGCCGCGCCGAGATTGGGATGCGTCGCGTAGCCCCATTGTGTCCGCCGCAGCAATTCCCAGCCCTCGCCATAGGCCGCCATGCCGCAGCCGCTGCCGTGAACGAAGGCCACGGCACCGTCGATGCCGGGATAATCGTCGAGCAGGCCGGAGCGGTTGATTTCCTCGGCGATGAACTTGGCGACGGAGGCCGAGCAGTTCACCGAGGTGAGAATGCCGATGTAATTGCGCGTGCCGGTCTTGCCGTTCGGCCGCACGTAACCTTCGAAGGTCGCGCGCAATTCGAGCGGCAGCACCTCGTCGTTCTTGGCGCCTTCGGCGAACTGGTAGTCGCGCGCGAAATCGCGCATCGCTACATTGTGTTCATGCACCCAGTCGCCGGCGGCGATCGCCTTCGAGGCAAAGCCGATGGTCTGGCCGTATTTGCGCAGCGGCTGGCCTTCGCCGATGGCGGTCACCGCCATCTTGTGGCCGCGCGGCACGCGCTCGCGCGCCGTGACGCCGGCGGCCGATACGCCAGAGGTAATCTGGTCCACGGCGACAATGACATTATCGTCGGGCGACAGCCGGATGGTCCGCGGCGTGTTCATACGAGGCCTGATTTTTTACAGCGCGGTAATGCCCAATGGCCAACCGGCCGCTTTTGAGTGTGCTGATAATTGTCCGGCTCGGCAAGCCGGGGCGGACCTGCCGCTGGCGCCACCGGCGAAGTCCGTATGTCCGCCTTCATCCTGCGGATGCGGCGCGCTTGTGGCAAGCTACCGAACGCTAACCCTAAGTCTCGGACTTCGCCGCCTCAGCAGCGCGCCGCGGAACTTATCCGCTTTGTGCCCGTTCACCTCCATCCAACCCAAGGCATCCATGTTTCATCTCATCTACAGCAGCCGCGAAACGCAGGAATTCTCCGCCGCCGATCTCAAGAAGCTCTTGGTCGGCGCGCGGCTGCGCAATCGCGAAGTCGATGCCACCGGCATCCTGGTCTATCATGACGGTATGTTTCTCCAGGCACTCGAGGGGCCCGAAGCCGCGGTGCGCGCGATCTTTGCCCGCATCGAAAAGGATCCGCGCCACGGCGACATCAATGTCCTGCAGCAGGAGAATTCGCTGGGCAAGCGCCGCGTCTTCGGCGACTGGTCGATGGGCTTTGCCGATGCGTCCGGGGCCTCGCAAATCCTGAAAGGCTTTGTCGAGCTCAATGAGCGCCAAAGCCTGGCCGGCTTGGGTCGGCTCCAGGCGATGACGGTGCTGGAAACCTGCAGCCGGAAATCGTCCGTGCTCTAGCGCTGCGTCGCCGGCGCGGCGACGCCAAGCGGCGGTGACAACCCGCCGCACGCGTTTTAAGACCACTTGTCGAAGCGGTATTTCTGGCACAAAGTGGCCGTGCCGCTCACCGGAATTGATGTTCGAAACGTCGATTGAAACGGACATTGCTCCACCTTTGCCGATTTGCCTCGATCGATGACGACAGGGTCTCCCATGAGCGTTGTGCTGAGACCGTCGCAGCGATTGTGGCTGCACACCGGGCCGGGACGGCGACGCCGGAGCAGACCGTCGCGCGCAGCTTTGCCCGCATCCGCGCCCATAACGATCCTGCCATCTTCATCAGTCTGCGCGACGAAGCCGATGTGCTGGCCGAGGCGCGCGCTCTCGCCGCGAAAGGCAACGCCGCGCTGCCGCTCTATGGCGTGCCGGTCGCGGTCAAGGACAACATCGACGTCGCCGGCCTGCCGACCACGGCGGCCTGTCCGGCGTTCAGCTACAACGCCACGCACGACGCGACGTCGGTGGCGCGGCTGCGCGCCGCAGGCGCCCTCGTCATCGGCAAGACCAATCTCGATCAGTTCGCCACCGGGCTGGTCGGCGTGCGCTCGCCTTACGGCGTGCCGAAGAATCTGTTCAACGCCGATCTCATTCCGGCGGCTCGAGTTCGGGCTCCGGCATCGCCGTCGGCGCGGGCCTGGTGCCGCTGGCGCTCGGCACCGACACCGCTGGCTCCGGCCGCGTGCCGGCGGGCTTCAACAACATCGTGGGCCTCAAGCCCAGCCTTGGGCTGATCTCGACGCACGGCGTGGTGCCGGCCTGTCGCACGCTCGATTGCGTCTCGGTGTTCGCGCTCACCGTCGACGACGCCTGGACCGCGATGAGTGTCATGGCCGGCCCGGATGCCGCCGACAGCTATTCGCGCAACCGTCCATCCGGCACGCCGGGCGCCATGCCGCCGCAGGTCAAGCTCGGCGTGCCGCTCGCGGGCCAGCGGCTGTTCTTCGGCGACAAGCAATATGAAGCCGGCTACGGCGCGGCGCTGGAACGGCTCAAGCGGCTCGGCTGCGAAATCGTCGAGATCGACATCGAGCCGTTCTACGAAACCGCACGTCTTTTGTATGAAGGCCCCTGGGTCGCCGAGCGCACGATTACGGCGCGCTCGCTGCTGGCCTCGGCACCGGACGCTATCCATCCGGTGACCAAGGAGATCATCCTCAGCGGCTTGCGGCCGACCGCCATCGACGCCTTCGACGCCTTCTACAAGCTGGAACGGTTGCGCCGCGTCGCCGATTACATCTTCACGCATCAGGTCGACGCGCTGGCGCTGCCGACCTCGCCGACGGTCTATACCGTCAAACAGGTGCTGGCCGATCCGATCCAGCTCAACAGCCGGCTCGGCACCTATACCAATTTCGTCAATCTGCTCGATCTCTGCGGCCTGGCGCTGCCGGCCTCGATGACCGGGAACGGCCTGCCGTTCGGCATTACGCTATTGGCGCCCGGCGGCAACGACGCGCGGCTCGCCGAGATCGGCCGCGTGTTCCACGCCGACACCAAGCTGCCGATGGGCGCGTTGAATAAGCCGCAGCCGCCGCTCGCGGCGCCGTCAAAACTGCCGGCCGACGGCGAGGTCGCCATCGCCGTGGTCGGCGCACATCTGTCCGGCCTGCCGCTCAACGGTGAATTGCGCGCGCTCGGCGGCCGTCTGCTCGAGACCGCCAGGACCGCGCCGGACTACAAACTCTATTCGCTCGACGGTTCGACGCCACCCAAGCCCGGCCTGCTGCGTGTCGATGCCGGTAAGGGCGCAAGCGTCGAGATCGAAGTCTGGGCCCTGCCGGTGGAAGGCTTCGGCCGCTTCGTCGCCGCCGTGCCGCCGCCGCTGTCGATCGGCACTGTCAATTTGTCCGACGGCCGCGGCGTGAAAGGCTTCCTGCTCGAGGCCGCCGCCGCCGCCAGCGCCCGCGACATTTCCAGCTTCGGCGGCTGGCGCAAATTTTTGGCGGCGGAAAAAGCGACAGTTTGACGAGAGTAGCCCCGCACTCGGCGCGCTCCCTCTCCCCTGGGGGGAGAGGGTTGGGGTGAGGGGGCAAGTGACCCTCGATAAGCTCTAACCCCTCACCCGGCACACTTCGTGTGCCGACCTCTCCCATAGGGGGAGGTGAAGATCAAATCGTCTCCGTATAATGTTCGTACTCGTCGCGCACGGTGACGATATGTGCGTACATCGCCGACGACGCGATGCCTTGCTCGCCGCGCAAAATCGCCTGCACGACACGGTCGTGCTCGATATGCGACTTCGCCAGGCGCCCGAGATTGCGGAATTGTGCGCGGCGGAACGGCTGCACGCGCGCGCGCGTCGCCAGCGTGATCTCGGCGAGATAGGTGTTGTGCGCGCCGTTATAGATGGCGTTGTGAAACGCCTCGTTGACCTCGTGATAGCGCTGCGGATCGCCGCTCTGGATCATCACGCGCAGCTCTTCGTGGATCTGTTCGAACGCTGCCCGCTCGGTGCTGGTCATGCGCTCGGCGGCAAAGCCGGCGCACAGCGCCTCCAGCTCCGCCATCACCTCGAACATGCCGGCGAGCTGTTCGGCGCTCGGCCGCGCCACCACGGCGGCGCGATGCGCGCGCACGACGACGAGCCCGCTTGCCGCCAGAAGCCGGATAGCCTCGCGCACCGGCGTGCGCGACACCTCGAAACGTTTCGCCAAGGTGGTTTCGTCCAGCGCCGAGCCGGGCGCGAGCGCGCCGCTGACGATCTCGTCGGCGATCTGCAGGCGCAGTTCCTCGGCGCGCGTGAGGCGCGGCCAGGTGATTGCCGGAGGATTGGCGCCCGGAAAAAGCATGCTCATCGAGTGACCTGCGCGTTATCTTGGCGTGCGCGCTTATACAGGCGGATGCGGGATCGCCGCCAGCAGGTCGCGTGTATATGCGGCTTCCGGCGCGAGCATAACGCGTTCGGTCGGCCTTGCTCGACGATCCGTCCGGTCTGCATGACGATGACACGGTCGCACAGCAACCGCACCACGTTGAGATCATGCGACACGAAAAGATAGCTCATTCCCAGTGAATCCTTCAAGTCCTGCAATAGGTTAAGCACAACCGCCTGGACCGAGACGTCGAGCGCCGCGGTCGGCTCGTCGAGAATGATGAGTTCGGGCTTGAGGGCGATGGCGCGGGCGATGCCGACGCGCGCCTTCTGCCCGCCGGAAAGCTGATGCGGGAAGCGGTCGAGCAGATTGAGCGGCAGCCCGACTTGCGTGGCGAGTTCCTCGCAACGGCCGCGCACCTCGTCGCGCGAGATGCCGCCGAGTTGCAGCAGCGGATCGGCGATGGCGCGCACCGCGGTGAAGCGCGGATTGAGGCTGTCGGTCGGGTCCTGGAACACCATCTGGATCAGCTTGCGCTGGGGCAGCCGGGCGAAGTTCTTGGCCGGGATGGCGCCGATGTCCTCGCCGTTGAACATGATGGTGCCGTCGGATTTGTCGATCAGCCGCATCACCATCATCGAGGTGGTCGACTTGCCGCAGCCGGATTCGCCGACGAGACCCACGCTCTCGCCGCGCGCGATCTGGAAGCTGATACCGTCGACGGCGCGGAACATGTCGGGCTGCGGTGCCGGCCGCGGTGCGAACAGCTTCATGAACGAGACGGTGCCGCCCTGGCGCGGATATTCCTTCACCAGCTTTTCGATCACCAGCAGCGGCGCTTCCCTCTTCGGCTTGTCGGTCGGCGCTGGCGCCTTGGCGGTAGCCTTCGGCCGATCCGATTCGCCTTCCGGCAGCAGATCGCGCAGCGTGATGCCCGGCCGCGGCGTCGCCCGCATCAGTTTGCGCGTATAGGCGTGCGACGGATTCTTGAAGATGCTGGCCGATTCCGACGTCTCGACGATCTTGCCCTTTTCCATCACCACGACACGGTCGCAATAGGTGGCGGCGAGGCCGAGGTCGTGGGTGATCAGGATCGTCGACATGCCGCGCTCGCGCGTCAGCTCCACCACCAGATCCATCACCGCCTTCTGCGTGGTGACGTCGAGGCCGGTGGTCGGCTCGTCGGCGATCAGCAATTGCGGCCGGCAGGCCAGCGCCAACGCGATCACGACGCGCTGGCACATGCCGCCGGACAATTCGAACGGATAGGCGTGATAGCGCTCGCGCGGTCTTGCGATGCGCACCTGCTCCAGCACCTCGATGGCCTTTTCGCTGACCATCGCGCTGTCGACCTGGGCGTGCTGCATCAGGACGTCCTCGATCTGATGACCGACCTTGCGGATCGGGTTGAGCGCCAGCCTCGGGCTCTGGAAGATCATCGACATTTCACGGCCGCGCAGGTCGCGCATGTCGCTTTCCGGCGCACCGCGCAGGTCGAGCCCTGAGAACATCACCGAGCCCTCGGCGATGCTGCCGGCGCGGTCGAGAATGCGCATGACGGCGTACGATGTCACCGATTTGCCCGACCCCGATTCGCCGACGATCGCCAGCGTCTCGCCTTTGGCGACCGACAATTGACGTGCTGCACGGCGCGAACGACGCCGCGCCGAGTCGCGAATTCGACGGTGAGGTGCTTGACCTCGAGCAACGGCAGCGAGTTCGGCCGCGTGCGGTCGATCTTGGCGGACGGTTTGCGAAGCCTGTTGGCCATGTGACTCTCTATGCTTGCGCATGATCTGATCCGAAAACCGTGCCCGCTTTTCGGGATCGTGCGCTATGTTCTCCGCTGCGGGTCGACCAGGTCGCGCAAGCCGTCGCCCAGCAGATTGAAGGTGAATACCGCCAGCATCAGCGCCGCGCCGGGAAACAGCGCGATCCACCATTCGCCCGAAATGATGTTGGCGGCGCCTTCCGCCACCATGATGCCCCACTCCGGCGTCGGCGGCCGGACGCCCAGCCCGATGAACGACAGGCCGGCGGCGTTCAAAATCGCGTAGCCCATGGTCAGCGAAATCTGCACCATCATGATCGGCATGATGTTGGGCAAAATATGCGCCAGCAAAATGCGGAATTCGCCGTTGCCCGACAGCCGCGCCGCCATGACGAAGCCGGTGTCGCGCCGCACGTTGGCCTCGGCGCGCGCGACGCGCACGTAAAGCGGAAAATTGATGATGGCGGTGGCGATCACGATATTGGTGACGGTGTTGCCGAGCGCAGCGACGATGCCCATTGCCAGCACGAACAGCGGGAACGCCATGATGGTGTCGGAGATGCGGCCGACGATGCGGTCGGTCCAGCCGCCGAAATAGCCGGAGGCGATGCCGGCCAGCCCGCCGAGCGCGAACACCAGCAGCACCGAGGTGATGGCGATGATGAAGTCGAGCCTCGTCGCGACGATGACGCGGCTGAAGATGTCGCGGCCGAGCTGGTCGGTGCCGAACCAGTGCTTGAGCGACGGCGCATGCAGCGTCGCGGTGGTGTCGCTGGCGAGCGGATCGTGCGGCACCACATAGGGGCCGATCAGCGCGCACAGCGCGATGAAAATGAACAGGCCGAAGGCAAGGCCCGTCACCGGGTTTTCGGCCACCACGTAGCGCGCGTGGCTGAAGATCGAATTGCTCGGGCCTGCGGGCGCGGCAACGGCAGAAGCTGCGACTGCGGTGTTTTCACTCATCCTTCAAGCCTCACGCGTGGGTCGATGACGCCATAAAGCATGTCGATCAGCAGATTGAGCGCGACATAGAGGATCGCCATGGTCAGCACGAAGCCCTGCACCGGCGCGAAGTCCGAGGTGATCAGCGCTTCCACCGCGTAGGAGCCGATGCCGGGCCAGGCGAACACCTTCTCGACCAGCACATTGGCGCCGAGCAAAAACGAGAACACCATGCCGAGCGTAGTGATCACCGGCAGCATGGCGTTGCGGAAGGCGTAGGTGATGATGACGGTGCGGCTGTCGAGGCCCGAAGCGCGCGCGGTGCGCACGAAATCGGAGGCCAGCACCGCCAGCATCGAGGCGCGCGTCATGCGCGTGATCGGCGCCAGCGAGAAGATCGCCAGCGTGATGCCCGGCAGCAGCAACTGGCTGAGCGACGCGCGGAAAGTCTCGATATTACCGGTGAACAGGCTGTCGAGCAGATAGAAGCCGGTGATTTTCGCTGGCGCGCTGGCGAAAGCGTCGAGCCGGCCGAGCGGCGCCGGCGACCAGCCGAGCTGGAAGTAGAAGAGGTAGACCAGCAGCAATCCGGTGAAGAACACCGGCAGCGACACGCCCGCCGTCGCCACCACGCGGCAGGTGTGGTCGATCCACGAGCCCTGCTTGACCGCGCCCAAAATGCCGAGCGGCACCGCGATCACGATGGATAAAATGAGGCCGAACAAAGTGAGCTCGGCCGAGGCGGGGAGCCGATTCCTGATTTCCGTGACCACCGGTTGCCCGGTGGAAAGCGAGTTGCCGAGATCGCCATGCGCGAGATCGACGACGTAGCGTCCGAACTGCACGATCAGAGGCTTGTCGAGGCCGAGTTTGACGCGGATCTGCTCGACCGCCTGCTTGTCCGCGGCGGGTCCGGCGAAATACGCCGCCGGATCGCCGGGCAGCGCGCGCGTCAGCAGGAAGGTGACGATGACCACCCCGATCAGATTGGGGATCACCAGCAGCATTCGTTTCGCGATCATGCCGAGCATGTTTTGTCTCCGGTCATTCCGGGGCGCGAGCCCTTAGCTCGCGAGCCCGAAATCCAGCTCTGGATCCCGGGCTCGCCGCTTTCGTGGCGTCCCGGAATGACGAGCCTCTTACCCCTTCACGAGCGTGCGGTAGTCGAGCCGGCGGTGGAACCAGTATTGATAGCCGGACACGTTCTTCTGCGTCGCGACGTTGACGTAGGGTTGGTAGAGCGGGATGCGCGGCATGTCGGCGTAAACGGTGTCGACGAAGCCTTTCACATCGGTGTCGTAGGCGGCTTTGTCGCCGTTCGCCGCCGCCGTCACGGCACCGTCGATAAAGGCGTCGCACGTCTTCGACTGATAGCTCATGGTGTTGAAGATCGAATTCTTGCCGTGATAGCACCAGATGAAGAAGTACTCGGGATAATCCAGCCAGCCCGAGAACACGTTGGTGTAGAGCGGCATCACCTTCTTGTTCAACTCGGTGCGCCAGTTGGCACCCGGGATCTTGTTGATCGTGCACTTGATGCCGATCAGCGCCAGGCTTTCCTGCACCAGCACGCAGAGCGGCTCGTTGACGCCGGCGAATCCTAAGTCGAACGAGATCGTGGTCTCGAAGCCGTTCGGGTAGCCGGCCTCCGCCAGCAGCGCCTTGGCCTTGTCGATATCGGTGTTGAACTTGTGCGGCTGCGGCCATGCGACCTCGGTCGGCGCATTGGCCGGCGCCCCGAACAGCGGCTTGGCTAGACCGAACAGCACCGCGTCCATGATCTTCTGATACGGCACGGCGTAGGCCACGGCTTGGCGCACCTTCGGATTGTCGAAGGGCGGTTCTTCACGTTCATGCCGAGATACTGGATGCCGTTGGAGTAGGGCGTCGAGATGATGTTGAGCTTGCCGGCGCTCTTGAGCTCGACGAAATCCTTGTTCGGCAGATCGTAGGAGATGTCGGCGTCGCCGCGCTCCAAGAGTGCGCGCCGGTTGCCGGAGGAGGGCACGATGCGCCAGATGATCTTCTTGGTCTTCGGCAGCGGGCCGCCGACCCAGGCGTCGTTACGTTCCAGCACCACCTCGGTGCCGGCCACCCAGCTTGTCACCTTGTAGGCGCCGCTGCCGGCGGTGTTCTGCTTGGTGTATTCGAGACCCCAAGGGTCCTTCTCGGTGGCGTTCTTCTTCACCAGTTCGGAGTTGATGACGCAGGGCACGATCACCGCGAGATCGGGAATGGTCAGGCGATCCTTGCGCGCGAAGTCGACGCGGAACGTGTTGTCGTCGACGACGACGAATTGCTCGGGCTTAGTCAGCGAACCCGCGGCCATCTGGAAGGTCGGAAGCCGCCGACGGTGACGGCGCGATCGAGCGACCATTTCACATCCTTGGCCGTGACCGGCGTGCCGTCCTGGAACGTCGCTTTCTTCTTCAGTTTGAATGTCACCGACATGTCGCCGATGTTCATGTCCTCGGCGAGCTCGGGCTTAAACTTGTCCTTGTCGTAATACTGCTTGCCGTCGACCGTCTTCATCTCGTGGCTGATCAGGCGGTCGTAGCAATTCCACGACACCTCGTAGCCCGGCACATTGGTGCCGACGCCTTGAATGTCGAGATTGTTGGGGCCGCTCTCGGAAACGATGAGCAGCGTTTCGGCGCGCGATTGCGCCTCGCCGGAGAGAAAATTGCCGGCGCCGTGACGGCCGTCGTAGCCGCCAGAGCCGTTGCAGACTTCAGAAATTCGCGACGCTTCATGCCACCTCCCGAATATGCCTGGGAGGTCTTCCGCAAAGGTCATGCCAACACGCGAAACTCCGCGACCAAGTCGATAACCGGTTGTTTTCCTTAAGAAATACCACGGATAGGAGCAATGGCGATCTAAACGCCGCATAAATCGAATTGCATACAATTCAGCAAAACAGCCTATAAAATAGGCAAAGTGAAGGTTTGGGCTTTTCTTAAGCTACGCGCGTCCGGCGATCTGGACGCGGTGCCGGCGCACGCGATCCTCGTCGACATCGACGCCAAGACCCGGCCGGCCGAGACCTTCGACGTGGCCGTTGGCGGTCGGCACCGGCTGGCCGGTGACGTCTTCGCCGAGACTCGTGTGCGTCAGGGTCAGGCCCCAGGCGATGTTCGGAATGACCGATGCGACATGCAGCGCCGCGGCGCAGGCCACGCTCGACTCGCCGGTTTTGCACGAAATGTTCACGCTCATGCCGAGGCTGTCGCACAGCCGGCCGGCCGCTACGACGCCGCGAATGCCGCCGAACTTGATCGCCTTCAGGCTGACGCCGCGCGCCGCCTTGCGGTCGTGATGCCGCTGGATGTCGTCGAGGCCGTGGATGCCTTCGTCGGCGCCGATGGCGATCTCGGGGGCCGCGGCTTGTGCCGCCGCCATGCCGTCGAGATCGTGCGCCTCGACCGGCTGTTCGAAGAAATCGAGGCCGCAGCCCTTTCCACCGCGCGCACATAGGCGAGCGCTTCCTCGGCGCTGAAGCCCTGGTTGGCATCGGCGGAAATCAACAGGCCACTGCCTAGAATTTTGCAGACCGCGCGCGTGCGTTCGGCGTCCTTGGCCGAGGTGTCGACGCCGACCTTGATCTTGAAGGCGGTAAAGCCCGCCGCTTTTTTCTTTTCGGCGTCGCGCAAGTCGCCGTCGAAATCGCCGCCGCCGACCACGGCGAGCAGCGGCATCTTGTTACGCTTCTTGTCGCCGAGCAGCGCGTGCACCGGTCTGCCGGTGGCGCGGCCGACCAGATCGTGCAGCGCGATTTCGATGGCCGCCTTGGCGCCGGTGTTGCCGTACATGCGGCCGTCCATCGCGGCGAGCGCGCCTTCGATGTCGGCCGGCTCGCGGCCGCGCAATGCAGGCTCCAGCAGATGCACGGCGGCGACGATGCTCTCCAGCGTGTCGCCGGTCATCACCGGCGCCGACGCCGCTTCGCCCCAGCCGATTGCACCGCTGTCGGTCTCGATCCGCACCAGCACGTTATCGGCGCGCCGGATTTCCTCGCCGGCCATGATCACCGGTTTGAGCATCGGCAGGCTGATGGCGATGGGCTCGATGGACTTGATTTTCACGGTATTCCCTTTGTACGCGTCCTCCCCTCCCCACACGAGCACCTGCGAGTGGCGGGAAGGGTTGGGGGTGGGGGGATCTTTGTCGGCGCAAAGCGCCCCCACCCCGGATCGCATTGCTGACGCAACGCGATCCGACCCTCCCCGCGCTTCGCGGGGGAGGGAAAGAACTTACAGCTTCTGAATCCCGGCGTTGTTTATGATGTCGCGGAACATGGTGATCTCCTTGTTGACGCGGGCCCAGCAAGCGTCGGCGCCTTTCGGCACCGCCAGGAATCCCCGCCTGATACAGTTTCTCCTTCATGCCGGGGCCGTTGAGTGCCTTGAGCGACTCCGTTTCCAGCCACTTGATGGCCTCAGGCGGGGTCTTGGCCGGCGCCAGCAGGCAGCAGTCGGTCGGAAACACGAAGTCTTTGTAGCCGGCCTCTTCCATGGTCGGCACATCTGGCAAATCCGGCAGCGGCTTGGCGCCGACACCGCGAGGCATTTCAACGCACCGGATTTGATATGCGGCGCAGCCGGCGCCAGCGAGCCAGAACTCATCTGCACGGTGTTGCTGAGCAAAGCCTGAAGCGCCTCGCCACCGCCCTTGAACACGACTTCTTCGAAGTTCGGCAATTTCTCGACCGATTTAAGCACGGCGGCCTGAAGCTGGGGGCGACGTGCCGATCGGCGGCGTCGACACGTTGAATTTGTCGGGGCTTTTGCGCGCCAGCGCGACGAATTCCTTCATCGTCTTCACCGGCAGCTCGGAGCGCACGACGAATGTGTTGGGCGAACTGGCGAGTTCGGTGACTGCGACGTAATCCTTCACCGGGTCGTAGGGGATGGAATTGTACAGCGTCGGATTGATCGAGAAGGGCGTTGGTCGCGAGCAGGAACGTATAGCCGTCGGCTTCCGAGCGTGCGACGTAACCCATGCCGATATTGCTGCCGGCGCCGCCGCGATTTTCGATGATGACGGTCTTGCCGGTCGATTCCTGAATGGCCGCGGCCACCATGCGCGCGACGATGTCGGACGGTCCGCCGGGCGTATTGGCGACCACGATCTTCACGGTCCGTCCGGATAAGCGGCGAACGCCGAGCGTGTGCCCAGCAGCGCGGGCGCGGCCATGCCGGCGGCGAGCGCGCCGGCGCCCTTGATGATACGGCGTCGCGACAGCGGCCGATCGCTACGGAAAGTCATTCATCCTCCCTGAATTTGCCCGGCTTTGTTTTTATGTGTCGCCAGTTGCAAGCGGAGCGTAAGCGTTTGCGATCATTGGAGCAATGGTGTTAGATGCGGCGCGCTTGCGGTGGGCTACAGGCGGCGCCAAGCATTTATTTCACGACTTGAAACGGAGCCTGACGTGGCCGCTTCATCCCAGACCGATGCTCCGGCGCGAGCGGGCTGGCACGAGATCGTGCTGGACACGCTCAAGAGCAACAACGTCAAGCTGGTGGTCTACGTGCCGGATCGCGTGTTCACGCCGCTGATCAAAGCAATCCACGCCGACCCGTTTTTCACGACGTTCGTCTGCACGCGCGAGGAAGAGGCCATTGGCATCGTCACCGGCGCCTGGATGGGCGGCATGCGCGCCGCGGTGCTGATGCAGACGTCTGGGTTTGCCACCATTCCCAACGCGTTGGCGTCGCTGGTGGTGCCGAGCCAGATTCCGGCGCTGATTTTTGTGTCGGAGCGCGGCACGCTTGGCGAGTTCAATCTCGGTCAGGCCATGGTGTGCAAGACGATGCGTCCGGTGCTCGACTCGCTCGGCATGGAAACCCACACCATCACGCGTCACGACGAACTCGCCTTCATCGTCGACCGCTCGATCAAGCAGGCGGTGGCGACGCAAGCACCGGTCACATTCATCCTCTCGCCGCTGCTCACCGGCGGCAAGGTTTTCGCCGCATGAGCATCACGGCCCATAACGTACCTGGCGGCGGAGCCGCCCATAATGCAAAAGTCATGAACCGCTTCGCGCTGACCAAGCGTCTGGTCGGCCAGCTCAAGCACGGCGAGGCCGTCATCGGCGGCATCGGCAACGCCAATTTCGATCTGTGGGCGAGCGGCCAGCGGCCGCAGAATTTCTACATGCTCGGCAGCATGGGCTTGACGATCCCGATCGCCTTCGGTGTCGCCATCGCGCAGCCGCAGCGCCACGTCATCGCGCTCGAAGGCGACGGCTCGCTGCTGATGCAACTTGGCTGTCTCGCCACCGTGGCGATGCGATCGCCGAAAAATCTCACGATGGTGGTCTGGATAACGGCGTCTATCAAATCACCGGCTCGCAGCCGACCGCGAGCGCTTCGACCGCCGATCTGGTGGCGATGGCGCGCGGCGCCGGCGTGACCAACAGCGCCTGGGCCGCCGACGAGGAAGACTTCGATCGTCTGGTTGCTTTAGCGCTCAAAGGCGGCCCGAGCCTGATCGCGGCGCGCATCGATCACCAGCCGGCGGTCGGCACCACCGAGGCGCGACCCGGTGCAGATTCGCGAGCGTTTCATGCGCGGAATTGGCGCGCGCCATCCATGATCCCCGCCAGCATCGCCATGCGCACCAGATCGGATAGGCTGTTGGCTTCCATCTTGGTCATTAGGTTGGCGCGATAGATCTCGACCGTGCGCGGGCTGATATCGAGATCGAAGGCGATCACTTTGTTGGCCTTGCCCGCCACCAGGCCGTCGAGCACGTCGCGTTCGCGCGGCGACAGCCGGGCGAGCTTTTGATTGATGCCGGCGAGTTCGCTCTTGCGCTTGCCGGCGTCGGCATCGCGGGTCAGCGCCGAGCGCACCGCCGCCAGCAGCAGGTCGTCGTCGAAGGGCTTTTCCAGAAAATCGACGGCGCCGAGCTTCATCGCCTCGACCGCCAGCGACACGTCGCCATGGCCGGTGATGACGATGACTGGCAGGTCCGGATTGATCGCCTTGACCCGCTGCAACAATTCGATGCCGGTGATTTCCGGCATGCGCACGTCGGTCAGCACGCAGCCCGATGTGACCTGCGGCATGATCTCCAGGAACGCCTTGGCGGATTCGAAGCCGCGCACCCCGATGCCGGCGGTCTTGAGCAGGAACTCGATCGATTGGCGCACCCGCTTCGTCGTCGTCGACAACGTAGATGACCGGCTCAGGCTGCATCGTCGACGTCCCCTTCGTTCATGACGGCGAGTGTGAAATTGAAAATCGTGCCCCCGGTGGGATTGGCCTCGACCCAGATGCGCCCGCCGTGGGCCTCGATGATGGTGCGCGAAATCGACAGGCCGACGCCCATGCCCTGGCGTTTGGTGGTGACGAAAGGCTGGAAAAGCTGCTGCGCCACCTCGGGCGCGATGCCGGAGCCGCTGTCGGCGACGCTGACGCGCACGGTTTTCTCGTCGGCCGGGACGATCGAGATGACAAGGTTGCGTGTCGGCGAGGTCTCCATCGCGTCCATGGCGTTGCGGATCAAGTTGAGCAGCACCTGCTGAATCTGCACCCGGTCGGCCAGCACCAGTTCGATCGACGGGTCGAACTGGAACTGCACGCGGATGCCGCGGTCCTTGACGCCGACCAGCGACAGCGCGCTCGCTTCCTCGACCAGCTTGGTCACATTCTCGACGCGCCGCTCGCTTTCGCCGCGCGACACGAAATCGCGCAGCCGCCGGATGATATGGCCGGCGCGCATGGCCTGATCGGCCGCCTTGCTCATGGCGTCGCGCAAGGTCGCGGCCTTGTCGTCGGTGGCGCTTTCTAACAGGCGCAGCGAGCCTTTGAGATAATTCGAGATCGCGGTCAGCGGCTGATTGAGTTCGTGCGCTAGCGTCGATGCCATCTCGCCCATCGCGGTAAGTCGCGAGATATGCACCAACTCGGATTGCAGTTCCTGCAAGCGCGCCTCGGTCATCTGCCGCTCGGTAAGGTCGCGGATGAAGCCGGTGAAAAACCGCCGCTCGCCGGATTTCATTTCGCCGACCGCGAGCTCCATCGGAAAGGTCGAGCCGTCCTTGCGCTGGCCGACGACGACGCGGCCGATGCCGATGATGCGGCGTTCGCCGGTGCTCAAGTAGCGGCCGAGATAGGCGTCATGGCCGTCGCGATAGGGTTGCGGCATCAGCGTCTTGACGTTGTTGCCGATCGCCTCGCTGGCCGGGAGGCCGAACAGCCGCTCGGCGGCGCTGCTGAAGGACTGTATGACGCCGCGTTCGTCGATGACGATCATGGCCTCCGGCACGGTGTCGAGAATCGATTGCAGATGCGCTTCACGCGCCAGCGCGTCGCGCGTCATGATGTTGGCGCGGAGGCGGCTGCGGTGCAGCAACTCGCCGCCCCACGCCGCGCCGATGCCGATGATGGCGAAGGCGGTGCCATTGATGTAAAACGGAAACCCGCTCGGCGTGGAAACGAAAGCCGCCGCCGCGACGAGGCTCAGCAATGTCGCCAGCAGACCCGGCCGATGCCGCCGACGCCGGCCGAAATCAGCACCGCCGGCACGAAGTAGATAAACACCACGTCGTCATGCAGCAGCGGCGTCAGCAGGGCGCGCACCGCCAGCGCCAGCGCGACCAGCGTCGGCGCCAAGCCATAGCGCCAGATCCGGCCGTGCTCCGGCGGCAAAGATCCTGATTTTACAATGGCTTCCGGCATTCCTGGCATTCTCGAACGGAGCGTCTTCGCGGCCCTACCAGCGGCCTACGGTATACCCCGTAGGGAGATTATCTGAATTTCGGCGCCCCGGCTGCATCGGTATCCAAGTGTATCGAATGCAAAAGGGACCGACCGCCATGCTCGCTCATCACCAGATCAGCCAAGGTTCTTCGCGCCAGGCCGGCTTCATCGCCGCTCGTGCCATCCGCGCCCTACCGCCGGTTGCCGCTCTTCCGTCAGCAATTCGATCGAACTCATGGGCGCGCCGATGCCGTTCGCCCGCAACGCCGAAATCTACGGCGAGAACGAGCCGGCCGAATATCTCTACAAGGTCCTGGTCGGCACCGTCCGCACCTACAAGGTTCTCAACGACGGCCGCCGCCAGATCGGCTCCTTCTACCTGCCGGGCGACATCTTCGGCCTCGAAGTCGGCGAAGAGCACAGTTTCTCGCCGAAGCCATCGTCGACTGCAAGGTCATGGTGATCAAGCGTTCTTCCGTGATCAACCTAGCCGCCCGCGAGGCCGGCGTTGCCCGCCAGCTCTGGGCCATGACCGCCAACGAATTGAAGCGCGTGCAGGACCACATCATGTTACTGGTCAAGACCGCGCAGGAGCGTGTCGCCGGCTTCCTGCTGGAAATGGCCAGGCGTTCGCCCACCGGCAACGAAATCGAATTGCCGATGTCACGCCAGGACATCGCCGATTATCTCGGCCTCACCATCGAAACCGTGTCGCGCACCTTGACGCAGCTTGAGAACTCCGCGGCGATCGCCGTGCCGACCTCGCGCCGCATCGTGCTGCGCAACCGCGCCGCGCTGACCCGCATGAATGCCTAAAGCCTTCTATCTTTGAGTCCCCCTGCGCATGATTTTCATGCGCTACCCAAAAAGCCGAATTCGTTCTCCCTGACCGTTGTTCGGCTCTACTGCCCCGGCAAGCAATTGTCGGGGCATTTTTATGTCGTCCCGTGGTCGTCACCGGCGGAATTTGCGTTCGGGTTCCGGATCCAGCCGTTCCGGCTATCCGGAATGACAACGATTGACCTGAATCAAGGCGCCGGTGGGTGAGGGTGCTTTCATGGCTCCGAAATCACGGAGGATGCCATGAAAGCCGAAGATGTAATGACCCGCGACGTCATTTCGATCGATCCCGATGCAACGGTCTTGGCCGCGGCCCAATTGATGCTCCAGCATCGCATCAGCGGCCTGCCGGTGATCGACAAAACCGGCAAACTGGTCGGTGTACTGTCGGAGGGCGATTTCCTACGCCGCCGCGAGACCGAGACCCAGCACCGCCGCTCGCGCTGGCTTGAATTCATCATGGGCCCCGGCCGTATGGCAGCGGAATATACGCATTCCCACGCCAACAAGGTCTCCGAGGCGATGACCGTCGATGTGCAGACCGTCGCCGACAATACGCCGCTCGAAGACATCGTGGAGTTGATGGAGCGCCGCCGCATCAAACGCGTGCCGGTGCTCTGCGGTACCGAGGTCGTCGGTATCGTCACCCGTTCCAATCTGATGCACGCCATGGTCAGCTTGGCGCGCAGCGCGCAGCCGGCCGCGACCGACGACGCGTCCATCCGCGCGGCGCTGTTGAAAGAAATGAAATCCGAGAAATGGGTGCCGGTCGCCATGACCAATGTGGTGGTGCACGACGGCATTGTTGAATTGTGGGGCGTGATCGTCGACGACCGCCAGCGCGAGGCGCTGAAAGTCGCCGCCGAGAGCATTCCCGGCGTCAAGGCCGTGAAGGATCACCTGGTCTGGGTCGAGCCGATGTCCGGCCTGAGCATCGAATCGCCCGAGGATGCGAAGCTGGCGAGTTTAGCGGATCTTGTCGTCACCGGGCTTGTCATCCCAAGTCGGGTTTACCCGACTTGGGAATTCTTAATTGCGGAAGTCGGCTTGGCCCGACTTCCGATGTGACCCCGCTTAGGAAGGCAAGGTGCCCGCCTAAGCAAGATGGCCGGAACAAGTCCGGCCATGACAGATAAATCACTTCTCCAGCGTCACCGTATCGAATTCCGCCGGCAGCACGATCTCAAGCAACTCGCAATCGTCGGAATAGCCGAGCACGGTGTGCTTGATGCGCGGCGGCTGGATCCAGCATGAGCCGGCGTGGAAGGTGTGCGCGCCTTCGCCCTCGAACTCGCTTTTGAACCAGCCCTTGAGCACGTAGATCATCTGCAATTCGACGTCGTGGAAATGCGGCGTCGAGACGTCTTCCGCCTTGAATGGCGGTATGAAGCGGATGACGTGCGCCTGCACCAGGCCGCCGGTCGCCGGCGCCAGGCCGAGATCGCGGTATTTGGCATACGTGCGCAAGCCGCCCTCGAAATCCTCCTCGCGATGATGGCTGACGGTAAATTTCTGCAGCGGGCGCTTGTTGGCCGCGTCTTCGCCTCGACCGCGCGGCGCGCATTGGCCTTGCGAACCGGCTTGCGGCGCGTGGATTTGGCGCGTGCCTGGACTTTCTTGCGTGCCTTGGCCATTGATCGCTCCCGTTTTGTTTTTGTGCGTTGAGCCAATTGGACCACGGCGGACTATCTTATGGAAGAGGCGGAAAAGCCCTCGATTCGCATCTTTGTCGACGCCGATGCCTGCCCGGTGAAAAACGAAGTCTACCGCGTGGCGGAGCGCTACGGGCTGAAGGTCTTCGTCGTCGCCAATTCCTTCATGAACGTGCCTCGCGCCGACATGATCGAGCGCGTCATCGTCACGCAAGGTCCCGACATCGCCGACGACTGGATCGCCGAGCGCGCCGGCGAATATGACATTGTCATCACCGCCGATATTCCATTGGCCGGGCGGTGCGTGCGCAAAGGCGCCACCGTGCTGTCGCCGACCGGCAAACCGTTCGACGACAATTCCATCGGCATGGCTTTGGCGACGCGCGACCTGATGACCGGTCTGCGCAGCGCGGGCGAGACCACGCGCGGGCCGCGGCCGCTGTCGCGGCAGGACATCTCGCGGTTTTTTATCGGCGCTGGATTTGGCGGTAGTAAGGTTGAAGAGGAAATTGGCGGGCTAAGCGAAAACGGCGAGCTCGGCGCGCTCCCTCTCCAATCCCAACTCGGGTTTACCCGAGTTGGGCATTAAAATTGCCAAAGTCGGATATATCCGACTTTGGATGGGGAGAGGGTTGGGGTGAGGGGGCAAGGGCCTCTCGATAGATTGTAACCCCTCACCCGGCGCACTTCGTGCGCCGACCTCTCCCTATGGGAGAGGTGAAGAGAAGATCACTCTGCCGCCGTCGCCACGCCGCCGTTAGCCTTCGACCAGCCGGCGGGATCGTTCATGAACTTCTCGACCTCGTCCAGCATCTTGCTGTCGAACTTGCCGCTGGCTTTCGCCACTGCCAGCACGTCCCACCACGTCGTCAGCGAATGCAGCGTGACGCCGATGTCGGCCATGATCTTCTTGCCCTCGGGATAGATGTCGTAGAAGAAAATCACGAAGCAGTGGTCGCATTTGCCGCCGGCGTCGCGGATCGCCTTGACAAAATTCACTTTGCTGCGGCCGTCGGTGGCGAGATCCTCCACCAGCAGGACGCGCTGGCCGGGGATCAATTGGCCTTCGATCTGCGCGCCGCGGCCGAAGCCCTTCGGCTTTTTGCGGATGTACTGCATCGGCAGATGCAGTCGGTCGGCGACCCAGGCGGCGAAGGGAATGCCGGCGGTCTCGCCGCCGGCCACGGCGTCGATCTGGTCGCGGCCGATGTCGCGCGCGATCGAGGCGACGGCGAAATCCATGATGGTCGAGCGCACGTCGGGAAACGAGATCAGCCAGCGCGTGTCGTTATAGACCGGGCTCGCCCAGCCGCTCGTGAAGATGAACGGCTTGTCCTGCATGAAGCGCACCGCGCCGACGTCGAGGTACATCTTGGCCGTCAGTTCGGCGACGGTCTTCTTGTCGAGGAAGGTGGCAGGAGAGGTCATGGGGTTCCCGTTTATTGTCAACGGGGCCTACGGATAGTCCACCAAGACCGCGAAACCAAGGGCGGACGCGTCGTTATCCTCCATCGTCATGCGCGGGCTTGACCCGCGCATCCATCTTCTTGGAAAAATCGATGGATTGCCGGGTCAAGCCCGGCAATGACGGCAAGGCTACTCCGGCTTTACTTAGGGCGCTTTCGGCCCCGCCTTCATGTACCAATCCGCGATCTGCGCGCCGGTCCAGAACAGCACGTCCTTCTTCTTGCGGATTTTCTCGAAGATCTTGCGGAAATATTTGGCCCGGTGCGGCGCGCCCATGATGTAGGGGTGCACCGAAATCGCCATGACGCGGGCCGATTCCTTGGCGTCCTTGTGGATCTGCTCGAACTGGTCCATCGCCCGCTCGTAGAACTCCGACGCCTTGTGATGCTGGATCAGCATCATGGCGACGTCGTTGCATTCCTGCGTGTAGGGGATGTTGAGGATCGGCTTGCCGCGCGTCTTCATCCACACCGGCTGGTCGTCGAGCACCCAGTCGGCGACGTAGTCGTAGCCTTCTTCGGCCAGAATATCCGGCGTCTCCCAGGTCTCGGTGAGCCCCGGCCCGAGCCAGCCGCGTGGCTTTACGCCCGTCGCCTTTTTCAGCACTTCGATGCATTTCTTGATGTCGGCGCGCTCGTTCTCGACCTTCTGCATGTTGCGCTGGGTGTAGCCGTGGCCGACGAATTCCCAGTTGCGCTCGACGCAAGCCTTGACGATGTCGGGAAAGGCCTCGACGGCGACGCCGTTGATGTTCATCACACCCGGAATCTTGAACTCGTCATAGACCTGCAACAGCCGCCAGAAGCCGACGCGGTTGCCGTATTCGTGCCAGCACCAGTTCGGAATGTCCGGCATCGGCGAGCCGCCGGCCGGCGGCGTCAGCACCGTGCGCGGCATGGTCTGCGTCGGGTCCCATTCTTCGACGTTGGTGACGGTCCACACCACCATGCGCGCACCCTTCGGCAGCGTCAGCGGTTTGCGCGTGGTGATCGCCGAATAAGCGAGACGGTCGTTCGGCAACATGCCGACAGCGGGCTTGGGAAAGTTCATGAACATCCTCTCCGTGACGTCATTCCGCGCGAGCGCGAAAGTGAGTGAAATCAACTTCCCTTCAAATCGTAAATCTCCGGAAGAAATAATCCTTCCACGACGCAGGCTTGGTTTGAGCGTGCCAACCTCGGCCATGAAGTCGGAGAATTTCATGGTGTTCTCCGGCACGAGCGTCCATTGCACCTGGGGACCTGCGACGAGTTTTGCCACCATGTCGAGCGGCAGCTTCGACTTGGCGTCCTCGATCCACAGCGCCGCGGCGGCGTTCTTGTCCTTGTTGACGATGTCGGTCGCTTCGGCAAAGGCCGCGATTAGCGCCTTGTACAAAACCGGATTGGCGTCGCGGAATTTCGCCGAGGTCCAGGCCACGGTGAAGGAATGCGAGCCACCCATGACGTCAAACGAATTGAGCACGGTGTGGATCGCCGGGTTCTCAAGCTGCTGATATTGGAACGGCGGCACGCTGAAGGCCGACGTGACCTCCGAGCCACCATTGATCAGCGCCAGCGTCGCATCCGGCGGCGTCATCGACACCGTCAGCGGATCGAGTCTGGCGAAGTCCTTGATGCCGAAGGCCTTGGCCGCCGCCATCTGCAAGGTGATGGCCTGCACCGACACTTTCACCGCCGGCACCGCGATCTTGTCTCCTTCCTTGAAGTCGGTGAGCGATTTGATCGCCGGATTGCGGCTGTTCAAGAGAAACGGCTGCGACGACAGCGCCACCACGCCGCGCACTTCCTGCGGGGTGCCTTTGGTCTTGGCCCATAATGTCAGCAGCCCCGGCACGCCGCCCGAAGCGATGTCGATATTGCCGGAGATCAGCGCGTCGTTGACCGCCGCCGGCCCGTTGAACGTGAACCACGACACCTTGACGTCGTTCAAGCCCAGCGCCTTGGCGTGCTTTTCAATGAGCTTGTCGTGCTCCATCACGTTGAGTTGGAGGTAGCCCATGGAAAATTGCCGCGCGAGCTTGATCTCGCCGGTCTCGGCGGCAGCGGTCGACATGAGCCCGGCCAGCGCGGTCGCGGCGGCGGCAAGGCGCAAGAGTGACGTGAATCGCATCGTGGTTTCCTCCCGGCGCCGCTTATTCTTTGCCGCGGCTTGTCGCTGAGCCTAGCGCAAGAAGAATGAGGATTGAAGCGGGGAGGCACAAACCCATCACCGCCATCCTTCGAGGCTCGCCGCTGGCGCGGCGCATCTCAGGATGACGGGTTTAAACCCTTATACCAATCGTAGATCTGCTCGCCGTTCCAGTGCAGCACCCCGGCGTGCTTGTTGACGTAGTCGTAGATCTGCTCGAGGTATTTGATGCGGTGCGGCTGGCCGCTGATATAAGGGTGGATCGCCAGCGCCACGAACTTGGTGCGATGCTCGCTCTCGGCATAAAGCCGGTCGAACTGGTCCGTCACCAGCCTCAGCAGATAATCGCTGTCGTGGTGCTGCACGATCATCACCGGAATGTCGTTGCACTCGATGGTGTAGGGCAGCGTCACCAGCGGACCGTTGGTGGTCTTGATCGTCGTCGGCTCGTCGTCATAGACCCAATCGCCGATATATTTGACGCCCGCCGCCGTGAGCAGGTCCGGCGTTTCCAGCGTCTGCGTCAGGCCGGGCCCGAGCCAGCCGACCGGCCGCTTGCCGCAGAACTTTTCCATGATGTCCATGGTGCGGTTTATCATGCCGGCCTGGTCGGGCTCCTTGTGGATCGGTCCCTGCTCATAGGCATGGCCATGAATTCCCAGCCGGCGTCGCGCGCTTCTTGCGCCACGCGCGGATAGTCCTCGCAGATGCGGGCATTGGCGGCGAGCGTCGGCTTGATGCCGAGCTGCTTGTACAAATCGAAGAAGCGCCAGCAGCCGACGCGCATGCCGTATTCATGGAAGCCCCAGTGCACCACGTCGGGCATCAGCGGCACGCCGGTCGGCGCCGGGAGCAACTGCCGCGCCATGGGTTTGTGAATATCCCAGACCTCGTAATTGACGATGGTCCAGAACACGATGCGCGCCTTGCCTGGCAGCTTGAGCGGCGCCCGGTCAACGATGGCCGAATATTCGTTGCGTTCGCGGGGGGATCATCGGGTCGGCCATAAGGCACCTCCGGAATTAAACGACGCCAAAGAAAACGCGCGGCAACGGGTCAAGCCGTCGCCGCGCGTCTGATCGTTGCCTCACTTCTTGATCTTGCCCGGATCCTGACGTCGTTGAACGTCTGGAATTCCACGTTATAGAGGCCGCCGTTCTTGTTCTCGACCTTGCGGATATAGATGTTCTGGACGATGTCGCGGGTGTCGGGATCGATCGAGATCGGCCCGCGCGGGCTTTCCCCACTTCATCCCCTTCATCGCCGCGATCAGCGAATCGCCGTCGGCCTTGCCGCCGGTCTTCTTGAGCGCCTCGTAGATCAGGTGCATGCCATCATAGCCGCCGACCGACATGAAGTTCGGGCGGAAGTTGTTGGCCTTGGTGAAGTCGGCGACATACTTCTTGTTCATCGCGCTCGGGTGGTCGGCCGAATACATGTGCGCTGTCACCACGCCCAGCACGGCGTCGCCCATCTGCGGCAGCAGGTCGTCGTCGGTCACGTCGCCGGGGCCGATCACCTTGATGCCGGATTTGTCGAGGCCGCGTTCGGCATATTGCTTCATGAAGGAAGCGCCCTGGCCCGACGGCACGAACACGAAGATGGCGTCCGGCTTGGCATCGGCGGCGCGTTGCAGGAACGGCGCGAAGTCGGGGTTGGCGAGCGGCACCTTGATGGCTTCCACGACCGTGCCGCCGCCGGCGGTCAACTGCGCCGAGAACGACTTCTCAGCGTCGGCGCCGGGCGCATAGTCGGACACGATGGTGACGATCTTCTTCATGTTATTCTTGAGCGCGTAGTCGGCGATGATCACCGACGACTGCGGCAGCGTGAAGCTGGTGCGCACGATGTAGGGGCGAGCGCTCGGTGATCACCGAGGTGCCGGCGGCCATCACCAGTTCGACAACCTTGGCTTCGGTGGCGAGCGGCGCCACCACCATCGCGGCGGGCGTGATCTCGAAACCGGCCAGCACGCTGACCTTGTCGTTGACGATCAGTTCCTGCGCCAGGCGCTTGGTATTGTCCGGCACGCTGGCGGAATCGCGCAGGATGACCTGGATCTTCTTGCCGGCGACGGTGTCGCCGTGTTCCTTCATGTACAGGTCGACGGCGGCCTTGATCTGCTTGCCGGTCGAGGCCTGCTGGCCGGTCATGGCGATGACCAAGCCGATCTTGACGGTGTCCTGGGCGGCGGCCGGCATCAGCCCGGCGGCCAGTAAGGCTGCGCCGGCAAATAACATACGCTTCATGAAATTCCTCCCGTTTTTCTGTTGCGCCGAGAATGCCTGAGATGGCGCTTAAAGAAAAGTGCGGCAAGATTCGCAAGGGGCGGGTCCGGCTTGCGCCCCACCGTCCCGTCATGCCCCGCTTTCGCCGGAAAGACGGCGCCAAGGTCGAAATCGAGGCTGTGGCCGTTATTCCCGAGAAATGAAATTTTCGTCGGCTGGTCCGCGTCCCGATTGCATTCTATAGTTCTCCAGTCGAACGGTCTGGAGGAGTGTCATGCGCATCTTGGCAGCGATCGGGGCCCTGGCCATCGTCGCCGGTATCGGCGCGCTGGTGTATTTCTTCGGCGGCTTCTACAGCGTCGCCGGCACGCAGGAAGACCCTGCGATCGTGCATTGGGCGCTGGTGAAGGTCCGCACCGCTTCGATTACCCGCCATGCGACCGATGCGCCGCCTGCCACTTTGCCGCGCCCGGCACGGTGGAAGCCGGCGCCCGCGCTTTCGCCGCGAATGGCTGCGCCAATTGCCATGGCGCCCCCGGCGTCACCTGGGCCAAGTTCTCGGAGGGCCTGCACCCCGATCCGCCGGACCTCAAGGACGTGGTCAAGGACGTTACGCCGGCTCAACTGTTCTGGGTGATCAAGAACGGCATCAACATGACCGGCATGCCGAGCTTCGCGTCCGCCGGCATGAAGGACGAGGATATCTGGGCGGTCGCCGCCTTCCTCAAGAAGCTGCCGACGGTATCCGAGGCCGACTACAAAGGCTGGCTGGCGCCGCCGCGCCCGACGGGATCACCGGTGCGGACGATCCCGGGGTCCGGCCCCGCGGCGCCGCCGGCGCAGAAGTAACCGCGCGGCGCAGGCCGGCGCGCGCCGAGAATTCATGAGCATCTTTCGCCTCTACGGCCGCGTACTCGAAAAGCTTGGGCCGGACCGCCGCTTGGGCTGGATCCTGGCGTTCGCCAATGTCGCCTTGGCGATGGCTCAATTTGCCGAGCCGGTGCTGTTCGGCCGCGTCATCAATACGCTCGCCGGCGCTCAAGCCGGCGTGACCCCGGTGTGGTCGAGCCTCTGGCTCCTTCTCATCGCCTGGGTTTTCTTCGGATTATTCACCATCGTCTGCGGCACGCTGGTCGCGCTCTACGCCGACCGGCTGGCGCATCGCCGCCGCCTCGCGGTCATCACCGATTACTTCGAGCACGTCCTGCAATTGCCGCTCGCGTTTCACGGCAGACGCATTCCGGCCGCCTGATGAAGGTGATGTTGCAAGGCACCGACGCGATGTGGAGCCTGTGGCTCGGCTTTTTCCCGCGATCACATGGCGGCGATGGTGTCGCTGTTCGTTCTGGTGCCGCTGTCGATCTTCATCAACTGGCGGCTGGCGATCTTGCTGATAATCTTGTGCGTCTTGTTTGCGGCTCTGGCGGCCATGGTCGTGCGCAAGACCGAATTGATGCAACGGTCCGTGCAGGCGCATCACTCGGACCTCGCCGAACGGGCCTCCGACGCGCTTGGTAACATCGCGCTGGTACAAAGCTTCGCGCGCGTTGAACACGAGGTGACGGCGCTCAAGAGCGTGAGCGATCAATTGCTCGCGGCGCAATTTCCCGTGCTGTCGTGGTGGGCGGTGGTCGCGGTCCTGACGCGCGCCTCGACGACGCTCACAGTGCTGTCGATCATTCTCGCCGGCACCTGGTTTTTCCAGCAGGGCCTGATTTCGATCGGCGAGATCGTCACCTTCATGGCCTTCGCCGGCATGGTGATCGGCCGCCTCGAGCAGACGGTCAATTTCATCAATCGTCTGTCGATCGATGCGGCCCAGTTGCGCGAGTTTTTCGGCGTGCTCGATACCGTGCCTGCGATTTACGACCGGCCGGATGCGGTCGCGCCGGAAAAGATCGCCGGCCGCGTCGAGTTCAAGGGCGTATCGTTCTCCTACTCGGGCAGGGGACCGGCGGTCGAAAGTCTGAGCTTCACCGCGCTGCCGGGCGAGACCGTGGGCGCTGGTCGGTGCAACGGGTGCCGGCAAGTCGACGGCGCTGGCGTTGCTGCACCGTGCCTTCGATCCGCAGTCGGGTGTCATCACCATCGACGGCATGGATATCCGCGACATCAAGCTGGCGGCGCTTCGCCACAACATCGGCGTGGTGTTTCAGGAAGCGCTGCTGTTCAACCGCTCGATTGCTGAAAATCTGCTGGTCAGTAAACCCGACGCCACCATCGACCAGATGCGCGCCGCGGCGGCCCGCGCGCAGGCGCTCGATTTCATCGAACGCAATGGCGATGGCTTCGACACCAAAGTCGGCGAGCGCGGACGCGCGCTATCGGGTGGCGAACGCCAGCGGCTGTCGATTGCCCGCGTGCTGCTGAAGGACCCGCCGATTCTCATTCTCGACGAGGCGACCAGCGCGCTCGACACCGCCACCGAAGCCAAAGTGATCGCGGCGCTCGACGAGATCATGAAGCACCGCACCACTTTCGTGATCGCCCATCGTCTCGCCACCATCCGCAATGCCACGCGCATTCTGGTGTTTGACGCCGGCCGTATCGTGGAAAGCGGGTCGTTCGAAGAGCTTTACCGTCTCGGCGGGCGTTTCACGCAACTGACCAAGGCGCAGTTCATGCCGGTATAGAAGGCCGTGCGCTTCGCTCCGCCGCGAGCACGGCGGCGCCGGTAAGGCTGGCGAGCACGGCCCAATAGGCGTATCGAAAATCAGACGCCACGCCGGCGGCAAAATACGTCAGCACATAGACTGCGCCCCGATCCGCAAACCCCTATGGCGAAGACGCCCGCCGGCGAATCGCTGCGCCGCCACGCCAGACAGGTCACCGCGATGCAGCCGAGCAGCCAGGTGCCGGCGCGGAACAGCGGTGTCGGCATGAGCGCGTCGTGGATCGCCATCATCGCGTTGAAAGCGGTCCGGCCTTCGAACACCTTCTTATCCGTGTCGTAAACGTCGGCGGTCCAGATCGTCAGATTGGGCCGCGCCAGGAAATTCCACATGAACGCGGCGCGATGTTGCAGATAGGCGGCGGGATGCGTTGCGATCGCGCGCAGCCAGGCCTTGGTGATGGCGGACGTGCCGAACAGTTTGTCGCCTTCGAGCCGGTGCATCACGAATTCGCACGGCTTCAGCCGCCAATAGATGTCCCATTGGGTGGGCTGATAGCATTCCATCGTGAGCAGCATGGTCTCGGCCGCGGTCCAGTTGACCGGAAACTGGTTCTGCTTGGCGAAATGGCTGATGCCGCGAGATCGAACACCATGATCGATGCATCGGGTGCTGCCGCGTCGCGCCGAGCGCGCCGTAATAGACGAACTGCATAAGCCCAAACAGCGCGACGCCGGCGGGCACATAAAGGATCGCCGCTCGCTTCCAGCTAAAGCGCATAGGCCAGACGATGGCCGCGGCGAGAAGCGGCGCGGCGATCAGCGCATTGGGGCGCAACAGAACACCGAGAGCCAGCAAGGCTGGACATGGCCGTGGGCGCTTCTTGGCTTGTGATCGGCGCACATGTTTTTTATTATCGGCCGCACCTTAGTCGAACTTCTGCAAATCATTGCGGATACTTTGGTGCCGCGCTGAAATCAGCTCGGTAAGCTACGTACCGCGACGAAAATGATGGCGCCAATGACGAACAGCAGAATTGGATGAAATCGCGGGCGCAAGGTCAGCAAAAGCTGCGGAACCGATCGCCAAACCCCACGAAAGGACGCCTCCGCCGCCGACGCTTAAGATGGACACAATACCTGCGAGAATTAAGCCGGTGCCCACCGGAGCGAGTCCCTCCTCGAGCGCCGAATGCCATTTCTTCCCATGGTGCCGGCTCCAGACTTCGAACGACGGCATAAGAGGGCAAGAATAGGGACGCCCGTAGCGATGATTGCGCCCGTCCAGCCCCAGAGATACCATCCGATCAACGTTTGAGAGCAGAGTCCCAGTCCGGGAGCGGCGCGCGATATTGCAAAGAGTCCACGAATTCACGCGCATTCAGCCATCCGTGAACGTCCACGACCTGATGTTGAAGACCGGCAACGATACTTGTGCCGCCGCCGATTGTGACAAGCGAGAACGGGACGAAAACGACTACCAACGCAAGAGGAAATTCATCACGCATCGACAGGTTTCCTTAGCCAGGCTGCCAGGATGGAAAGCAGACCTACTACGGCAACTACCGCAAGCAGGGACCAATGAGCCTAGCCCACCAGCGACAAAGGTCACGACAAACGCAACGAATGTCGCGGGCTTTCGCGCCGCCTGTTTGCCGCCCTTCGCGGCGACAATAAGCAGAAGACCAATGGCGGTTGCGACCACCCCGTCGAGAACGTCCTGGGTGTGAGGAAATACTCTCAGTTGATCGTTACACGCTTGCAAAATCCAATGACCGCGAAGAATGGGCCGATCAGGAGCGCAAGAAGCGCGGTCGCAGCCCCGAGCGGTCCCCTCAGTTTCGAGCCGATATAGATTGCGAGATTGCTGATATTGGCGGCTGGAAGAATCTGGCCTGACGGCGATTCCAGACATAAACTCCGTCGTCGGTGATCCATTGCCGCATTATTACGACTTCGCGGTAGACCCATCCCGTTAGACCGCCGCCAAGCTGGGCAGGCCAATGCGAAAAAAGACTGAGAAAAGTTTTGCGATAGTGGCATCGCGATAAACTTCGATCGGGCTGGATAGCCGGCTGTTTTTAAATCTGCGTCGATCTGCATTCCGCACCGAACGGGACGTTAAGAAGAGCCTAGTGGTCCAATGAAAACACCGCCTTTTCATATTGACAAACGTCATACAATAATATGAGATTATAAAAAAGCAAAAGCGATTGCCGCAACACGAGTCTCTGGAGGGGAGACAAGCGAGCCCATAAGTCGGCGGGGTGCCGTATCGTGCCGACTTGTCGCAAAACGTATCGTCGATTCATCGGTCGACCATCACCGCGATGGTTATCGATGTCCGCGCAAGCCATGTTCGCTGACGATGGTCAGGCTCATAGGTCCTTTGCACGGGAGGGTGCCGCACGCGCGATCCTCGATGTCATGAAATCAACGATGACTTGCAAAGACGATCATGCCGGTGGAAACCATGCTTGCGAACGTGAAGACGCAAAATTGCGGTGGGGATGAAACCATCGCCGTCAAATTCGACGCGGTGACCTGCGAGTTTCCTGCGAGAGATGAGAAGACAGAAGGCTATATCGCCGTCAAAGATGTCACTTTGGATGTCGCCAACGGCGAATTTCTGTCGATCGTTGGCCCGACGGGTTGCGGGAAGTCGACGCTTTTGAATGTCGCCGCGGGATTGCTGGAACCATCCTATGGCAGCATACAGATCTTTGGAGAGTCGTTGCGCGGCCTTAATACCAGCGCTGGTTATCTATTCCAGAGCGATACGCTGATGCCGTGGCGGACAGCTCTGGAGAATGTCACCACCGGTCTTGAGATTCGCGGGCGTTCCCGAGAAGGAACGTCGGGAGCGCGGGCGACAATGGCTCGAACGAGTCGGTCTTAGGGGCAATGATAATCACTATCCTCATCAGCTATCCGGCGGCATGAGGAGACGGGTTTCTTTGGCCCAGCTGTTGATAGTCGATCCGAAACTAATTCTGATGGATGAACCGTTCAGGTGCGCTGGACGTGCAGACTCGCCAGCTCATGGAAAACGAACTTTTGGAGCTGTGGCAATCCGACCGGAAATCCGTCATTTTTATCACCCACGATCTTGAGGAAGCGATTTCGATGTCGGATCGTGTTATTGTTCTCCTCGGCGGGGCCGGGCACACGTCCGATCGGCGGAGTTTCCTCATCGACCTGCCGCGACCGCGGGACGTATCCGAGAATTCGGATGACGCCGCGCTTTCTCGAACTCCATGCATTGATTTGGGATGCAATGCGTGACGAAGTGCAAAAAGGTTATCTCCAAAATGAGAGAAGTTGAAGTTATTGCTATCGATCGTCCCGCGGCCGATCTCGCTCCACGTCGTAAGTCGCTGTCCGGCTCTCACTATCGCTTGGTCGTTCTCGGCTGCCAAGTTCTGCTGCTTGCTATGCTTCTTACAGCGTGGCACTTTTTGACTGAATATGAAATTTTGCCATCGTTCATATTCGGTGAGCCTCTGGCCGTGGCTGAACAAATTTGGAAGTGGTTGCCAAAGGAACGATATGGATTCACCTTTGGACCACGCTTGTTGAAACGCTGCTGGCGTTCGTCTTCGGCACACTGCTGGGTTTGATATTCGGACTCTGGCTTGGGCTAAGCCCAATGGCCGCGGATGTCCCTTGACCCCTACCTCAAGGCTATCAATTCGATGCCGCGCGTGGTCTTCGGCCCGATCTTTGCGGTATGGTTTGGGTTGGGAATTACGTCGAAAGTGGCGCTCGGCATCACAGTCGTGTTTTTCATCATCTTCTTCAATGTTTTTCAAGGCGTACGCGAAGTGAGCATCCCCATCCTCTCCAATACCCGGATGCTTGGCGCCAACCGTAAGCAAGTGCTGCGCATGGTATACATACCGTCGGCCATGAGCTGGGTGTTCGCTAGTCTGCACAACGCTGTGGGTATGG
Organism: Pseudolabrys sp.; assembly: GCA_037200245.1. Taxonomy (GTDB): domain Bacteria; phylum Pseudomonadota; class Alphaproteobacteria; order Rhizobiales; family Xanthobacteraceae; genus Pseudolabrys. Next base: position 108,081 of record JBBCIM010000041.1, on the reverse strand, counting down.
CTTTCGTCGGTGCCGTTGTCGGTGAGTACCTCGGATCGGCACGTGGCGTGGGCTATCTCATTCTTCAGGCCGAAGGGGTGTTCAATATGAACGCCATCTTTGCTGGCCTTATCGTCTTAACATTCTGTGCCTTCATTCTCGATCAGCTTGTTACAGTTACCGAGACTAGATTGCTTGCGTGGCGGCCGAGCTAGACGAAGCAGATCCGGATTATTTGACGTGGCAGAATTCCTTGCAGAGCGACTGGCCGGATGGGCGGCTAGCTTATCGGCGGCTGATCTTCCGCCGGCTGTTGTCCAGAATACCAAACTGCGTCTGCTCGATGCGATCGGCGTGACTATGCCGGCCGTGCCACTGATTACGGAAAGTCGCTTGCCGACGCAGTCTCGCGGGAGATGCCGGCCGGTGCGAATTCTGGTTTCCATGGCGCCGGAGTCAATTCTGCGCCGCATCTCAATGCATTCGCGAATGGTGCTCTAGCGGCTGCGCTGGATTTCGACGATACCCATAACGAGACGGTGATTCACCCGACTACACCCACTGTGGCTGCGGTCCTCGCGGTGGCTGAGACACACCCGCTTGGCGGCTCCGATGTCATCCTTGCGATTGCTGCTGGGATCCGAGATTTGTTGCCGCATTGGCGTCGGTGCACCGGGCGAATTTCACAAGCGGGGCTTTCACCCGACAGGGGTGGTCGGCGCTTTCGGCGCCGCCGGCGGCGCCGGCAAAGCGCTTCGGCTCGATCGGCCCGGCATGATCAGTGCGATGGGTCTAGCCGCGAGCATGGGCTCCGGCATCATGCAGTCTTGGGTCGACGGCACCGACGCGCGTTACATTCACAACGGTCATTCGGCCATGGCCGGACTTTTGGCGGCCCAACTCGCTCAGTCGGAGTGACCGGTCCTGGAAGCTGCCTTGAAGGAAAATACGGCCTCTACAACACCCATATTCAGGATGGCGCAGCGCTCACGCTTGACCGGGTTACGAACCGTCTCGGCGAATACTGGGAATCGGAAAAGGTCTCTTTGAAGCCTTATCCGACGGCGCATGTGTCCCATTCATTTATCGACGCGCTGCTTTATTTGTTAAGGTCGGAAAAAGTTACTGCCGAGCAAATCGACTCTATAATCTGCCACGTCGCCGATTACATGATGCCGCTGATGTGCGAGCCGCAACAAGACCGCGCGTTGCCGCAAACGGCGGCTGCCGCGCGTGTAAGTTTGGCGCATATGCTGGCCGAGGCGGCTGTCTTCGGAGAAATCTCGGCGCGCAGCTTCTCGCCGGAGCGCCTTAACGATCCGCTGGTCCGCACTCTCGCGCAACGGGTAAGTAGCGTAATCGATCCGGATGCGCCCGGGCGAGAGCGTTTCAAGGGCTGGGTTCAAATCAAATTGAAGGATGGCCGTGAGTTCGAGCGTGTCGAAGATTTCAATTGGGGCAGCACCGATCGACCCATGACGGTGGAAGACGTACAGCAAAAATTCGTAATCAACGTCGCCGCGCAGATGTCCGATGTAGCCGCCGGACGCGTGGCCGAGCAGGTTCTATCACTTGAAAAGACGCCGTCTCTCGATTCGCTTTTCCGATCTTTGCACCAGCGCGATCATTTTTGACCGATGGCGTAGGCTTAATCTCAGGAATTTGAAATGACAGACTACAACAGTCCCCGACATGTAGAAGGCAAGACCGCACTGGTAACGGGCTCAACCAGCGGCCTCGGCTGGGCTATCGCCAAGACGCTGGCGCGGGAAGGCTGCAAGGTCATGGTCAATGGACTCGCCTCCGATGACGATGGGAATGCGCGCTGCGACGAGCTTGCAAAGATATCAAAGGCCAAAGCAGGCTTTCATGCCGCCGATTTAAGCGATGTATCACAGCTCCGTGAGCTTGTTCACAAAACGGAAACCGACCTCGGCCCGATCGAAATCCTTGTGAACAATGCCGTCGCGCGTAACTTTCATCCGGTTGACGAGATGCCCGACCAAGGCTGGAGACAGCACTTTCGGTTAATCTGTCCGCGCCCTTCTATCTGATCAAGGCAGTCTTGCCGGGAATGAAGCAGCGAAAATGGGGACGCATCGTAAATATCGCGTCTAATTGGGGCCTGACCGGAGCCATCAACCGCTCTGACTATGTCACGACGAAACATGGACTCATCGGACTAACGAAAGCGGTCGCACTGGAGGCGCTTCCTTACAACGTCACCTGCAATGCGATCTGTCCTGGCTCGATCTTGACGCCTCACGCGGAGCGTCAGGTCAAAGAGCGCATGGCACGCGACAACCAGGATTGGGACAACCGCTGCCAAGGCATTTCTTCTGACGAGGCAGCCGTCAGGCCGCTTCGTGCTGCCGGAAAACATCGCCGAGCTTATTGTCTTTATGCTCAGCCCCGCAGCTTCGGAGATGACCGGTGCGCCGACGTCGTTCGATGGCGGTTGGATCTCTATCTAGAAATTGCCGGACGCCAGCCGCTCGGCAACAAGAAAGCCAAAGGTCAGCGCCGGCCCTAATGTAATTCCCGGCCGGGATAGGCGCCTTCCATGATTGAAGGCCATATCGTTACCGCACGCGTAAAGGCCGCGGATGGGCTTGCCGCGTTCGTCCAGTACGTTGCCATCGGGCGCAACTGCCAACCCGGCGGCCGTCCCCAAATCGCCAGGGTAAATTGCAATCGCGTAGTACGGATCTTTTTCGATCGGCGCGACACAGGGATTGGGTTTGACGTCGGCATCACCAAGATAGCGCTGGTACGGGTCGCCGCCGCGTCCGAAGTCGGGGTCGAGGCCCTTATCAGCGCCGTCATTGAATCGTGCGACCGTATGTACGAGCGCAGCCGAATCGATTTTCAGTTTCTCGGCCAGGGCCTGCAATGTGCCCCGCTTCATAAAGGTAACCTTGATCGATATAGCGACGCAGCGACCATGTGAATGGTCTATGGCGCCAAGACCGTACTTCCACATAAAGGAGCTGTCGCAAATTAGAAATGCCTCTTTAGCGTCTGCCTCGACGTTAGCCTTGAGCATCTCCGAGATGAACTGATGATATGACCGCGCCTCATTTGCGAAGCGCCGTCCATTATGATTGACGGCAACTACGCCGGGTTTCGAGCGGTCGGTTACCGTGTGCGGGAAAATGCCTTCGGAATTGTCGGTGCGTCTGAAAGTCGAGATCGGCACCCAGAAGGCATTTCCATGAGCGCCCTCTTTCACGACCGCGCCAACCGACTGTCCGAGCAATAAGCATCGCCTCGGTTGTCTGGGGATCCGGCATTCATTCTGACCGGCGTTGGGAGATATCGGACTGCGAAGTTCCTCATTATGTCCAAAGCCGCCGGTGGCGGAGGACAACTCCACGGCTCGCGTAGAGCCGCGATACTTTTCCGCCAACAGCGATCGAGGCGCCGGCGACGGCGCCATTCTCAAAATGAAGTTCGGTGACCGTCGTCGACAGCATAAAGTCTACGTCCGCAGCGCGTGCGGAATACAGTAACCGAGCGACGAGAGCATTGCCGAGCACAAGTGACGTTCCGCGCCGATGCGAAAGGCGCTCGCCGGCATATCTGAGCAGCAGGCGGCCCACGCACAGCGTGGAGCGAATAGACCGGAAGACCTTTCGGAAATGGGGAATATGGGCGCGATCCACCATCATTCCGCCAAACAGAGTGAATTCCGGAAGCGGGGGGCGTACTATCTCCAAATCTTTGTGAAGTTTTCGGCCATCGAATGGTTCAGGCTCGAGCACACGACCGCCAAGCGTCGCACCGGCAAGATTTGGATAATAGTCGGGATAATTAACCACGGGCCGAAGCTGCACCGCGGTGTTGCGTTGTAGATAATCGACGCACCGTGAGGCGTTCTCCAGGAACACTTCCTGCATTTCGCTCGTGTGCCCGATAACAGCATCCAAATAGGCTTTTGCGTCAACAGCGGTGTCTGTCAGTCCTGCTTCCATCATCCTCCGATTTGCAGGCATCCAGACCATGCCGCCGGAAAGCGCCGTGGTCCCGCCGACGAAGGGCGACTTCTCGATGACAAGAACGCTCAGCCCCTCTAAAGCGGCGACAACGGCCGCCGTCAGCCCCCGCCGCGCCGGCGCCTAGGACGATGACGTCATAGCGATCAGAAGGCACTTCGGTCTTGCCGAAGTTGCGAGTGCTTCGTCATGAATTCATGCCCCACCGGATCACCGTCGCGCGTTCAATGACACGGAAGACTACGTTTTCCGCGACAAGTCCGATCACGATGATAGCTAAGAGGCCGGCGAACACCTCTGGAATGTTGAGCAGCGTCTTATTCTGAAATATGTACCATCCCAGTCCGCCCGCCTCCCGAAGATGCGCCGAAGACTAGCTCGGCTGCAATGAGTGTTCTCCATCCCAAAAGCCCAGCCGATTTTGAGGCCTGTTAAGATGCTCGGGAAGGCCGCGGGAATCAGGACGTCAATGACAAACCGAAGGCCGCCGAGGCCATAATTCCGCCCGGACCATGCGTAGCGTGGGCGATACGCCGCGGAAGCCGGAATACATATTTAGCGACACCGGCCACAAGACGGAATGAATAAGCACGAAAACAATGCTGCCGGCACCTAGGCCAAACCAGATCAAGGCAAGCGGGAGCAGAGCAATGGCCGGCAGAGGGTTCATCATCGCTGTAACCATTTCAAGGAAATCGCGACCAACTCGCGTACCGATCGCGATCACTGTCAATACAACGGCCAGTCCGATGCCTATCACGTAGCCCATCATCAGTAGCCGCAGCGAAATCATGATACGGGCCGGCAGTTCTCCGCTCAAAAAGCCCTGGTAAAACGCGATTACCGAGTCCTGCAAGCTCGGGATTAATAGGTCGTTGTCAAGATGGCGCGCCTCGAGCTCCCCAAATCAAAGCGAGCGCTAACAACAGGATTGTCTTGCGCAGCCATCCTTGGTCGAAGGCGATTTGAAGAGGGCTGAGTTTTCTCTGAATGATGCCAATTTCGTCGATGCTCAGGATGTCGTGCAAGACTTCCGGCCGTTTGGGCCGCACTCGCGCCTCGGTCTTGGCGATCTCTACAGGCTCAAGCATGAGCGGCCTCCGTAATCGGGCGGTCGAACAAAGTTGTGTGGATACGTTGCGCGAGCGCGGTTGCAGCCGTGCCGTCATCGTCGGCATCTATGCCGTTTAGCTCGGCTCGAACTTGTCCGGGGTGCGGCGACAACAACACAATACGACTTCCGATCTTTATCGCTTCGGGAATCGAATGGGTGACGAACAGAAGCGTAGTCCGTGTTTCCTCCCACAAGGTTAGTAGTTCATTCTGCATCTGTTGCCGCGTAAGGGCGTCGAGCGCGGCGAAAGGCTCGTCCATCAAGAGGACGTCGGGCTCCATCGCCATGCTGCGGGCGATTGCCACGCGCTGCTTCATGCCGCCAGAAAGCGTATGCGGATAACTATCGACAAATTTGGTGAGGTGAACCTTTTCGATATATTCCAATGCCTTTTTATCGGCCTGAGCGGCTGTGAGCTTCTTTGCCACCTTCAATGGGTAGGCAACATTTTGCCGAATCGTTTTCCACGGCATCAATTGGTCGAATTCTTGAAAGACCATCATACGGTCAGGCCCCGGCCGCGTGATACGTACATTCTTTAGCGTGATTTCGCCCTCTGTCGGCGTCAGATAACCGCCAATAGCTTTTAATAAAGTCGACTTGCCGCAGCCTGATGGGCCCAGCAGGACGAAGCGTTCCGAACGCATAACGTCAAAATCGATCCGATATGTCGCGGTGACTCGATAGTCGCTAGTGGTGTATTGCAACGTTACGCCCTTTACGCGGAGCAACGGTTCCTCTGGCATGGCGGTGGGAATGCATCTATCGGCACCGCTTCTTCAGGCGACGAAAATATAAAAATCTAATCGACACTGTTTCCTCCATGATACGACACCCAGGTCGTCGGCATCTTCGACTCTTAAGGATTCTTGATTGCCCCGGTCGAACTGCGCCTGATTTTAACTAGTAAGCGTTGTCGGGTCTACAAACGTGCCGCGACGTAGCGTCGCGCGATGCTTATCGGCTGACTGTTGCGGACTCTGCATGTCGCTTGCCTCCGAATTCTTGGCGGTGCTTTTGACGCAGAAAGCGTGCCACCCGGACGCAAGTGAATATCCACTTTCTTCCTAGCCTTAGTGTCTTGGAAATAGACACATTGGGCGCCGTCTGTCCTTGCTGGACACATTGCTGGCTAGGCCGAGGTGCTTTTGAAATAAGGCCGGGCTGGCATGCTTCGTGCTCCAACGACACGGATAACTATTTCTGCTACTACGATCTCGTAAACTGGATGGCCGCAAAATCGGAATGGATGAGCCACTCAATGGTCGGCCGCCTGATCCCTTCCTGAAAAGCCAATAGGTTCGCATGACTGAGAATGTTCATCACTTCGATATCGTAGTGGTTGGCGGTGGCATGGCTGGCTTGATAGCCGGTGTGCGCGGCGCGGAACTCGGCAAATCGGTCGTCGTGCTCGAACAGGGCGTTGGCGATCGTTATCCTTGTAACGCGCGGTATTCCGGCGGTATTTTTCACATCGCTTACAACGACGTAAAGGTGCCCGAACCGCGTCTAGTGGAGGCGGCACTCGAAATCACCGATCATGCCGCCGATCCGTCGCTAATCAACGTCCTTGCCCGCAATGGAAAGATCCTTGTCGACTGGATGACGCAACAAGGAGTCCGCTTCATAAGAGGACCCGCCGAATGGCAAAACTGGATGTTGGCTCCGCCGCGCCCGATCAAGGCAGGTATGGAGTGGATAGGCCGCGGTCCCGACGTGGCGCTACGGCGTCTCGGCGAGCGTCTCGGTCAACTCGACGGAAAGCTTCAGCTCGGTACACGGGCTACCAGTCTGATTATGAAGGACCGCCGTTGTGTTGGCGTCGAGGCTGAGTGTGAAGGGAAGCCAGTCTCGTTCCATGCCGGCGCGGTAATCCTCGCCGATGGCGGATTTCAGGCAAACCATGAATTAGTCGCGAAATACATCTGCGCCCGCCCCGACCGCCTCAAAATGCGCGGCGCTCCGACCGGAATCGGTACTGCGCTACAATGGGGCAAGCGGTCGGTGCCGGTGTCACACGGTTGGACATCTTCTACGGCCACTTGTTGAGCCGCGACTCGATGCACAGTGATCGTGTGTGGCCGTATCCCGAGCTCGACGGGATTGCTTCGGCCAGCATCATGGTCGATGCCGACGGGCGTCGGTTTGCCCGACGAGGGCTTGGGTGGCATCTATCTTTCCAACGCGATCGCACGTCTGAGCGATCCGCTGGCAACATCGATTGTGTTCGACTCGAGGATCTGGGAGGGGCCGGGCCGCTCGGCAAGAATTCCGGCTAATCCAGAGCTTGCCAAAGCGGGGGGAACGATCTTTCAGGCCGCTACTTTGAATGAAGTCGCAGAGAAGGCGGGCTTGCCAGCCGATGCTCTGACGGACACCGTTTCCGCGTACAATAAGGCTGTCCACGCCGAGGCATTGCAGGCGCTTTCCCCGGCGCGCAGCGCGCGGAAGGCCGCAGCTATGCCGATTGAGGACCGCACCGTTTTTCGTTATCCCCGTTTGCGCCGGGATTACGGCAACGATGGGCGGTCTTATGATCGACGATCATGCGCGGGTTCTCACTCCCGACAGAAAAGTCATCTCCGCACTTTATGCCGCCGGCACCTCCTTTGGCGGCACGGATGGCGGCGACGTTGCCGGATACGTCGGTGGCCTCATCCAGGCCGGCGTTTTTGGCATGCTGGCGGCGCAGGATGCCGCCGGGCAGCCCAGTTGAGGATGCGTAACGGGACGCGACAGCCGTAACGGAAGCAAACAGAAAAGGACCGGTTCGATGGCGCAACCCGAAGCCACGCAAACTCTTGCCGAATTCGCGGCTAGGATTCGCCTTGAGGATGTTCCTGAGCGTGTGAAATCTTACAGCAAGAACCTGCTGCTGGACGCGCTTGCATGCGCTGTTGCCGGCCATGCCGGCGAGGAGGTGTCGCAGGTCAGCGCTTTTGCCACCGCACTCTCTCCCGGAAGCGAAAACAGCATCATTGCGGGTGAGCGACATTCGTTGGTCGGGGCTTTCGCTTCTTAATGCCTTTCTGATTACCGCGGTCACCATGTGCGACGCACATCGACCGACACAGACACACATTACGCCGGAAGTGGGTCCGCCGGCGCTGGCGATTGCCGAGCGTGACAATCTTTCCGGTGCGGAATTGCTCAGCGCCTTGATTGCCGGGTACGAGGTGACGACGCGGGTCGGCATTGGGCTTGATTTCAAGACGTTTCGCGGTCGCGGCTTTCATGGGCCTGGGGTGCTGGGGCCATTCGGTGCGGCGGCGGCTGTTGGCCGTTTACGCAAGTTCGATTCGGAGACGATGGCGCGAAGCTTCGGCTTGAGCGGCAGCCAAGCAGCCGGGACCTTCGCGGCATGGGGCACGCCGACAGTTAAATTTCATCAGTGCCGGGGCGCCTTGTCCGGCTTGATGGCGGCTTTGTTGGCTGAGCAAGGCTTCGTCGCCACGCGCACATTTCTGACGGCGTCTGACGGCGGCCTCTACAATGCGTATTCGGGCGGCGGTCATTTGGACCGCGTCACGTCGGGCCTTGGCGAACGGTGGGAACTCGAACAGATCGCACTGCGCGCGTGGCCCGCAGCTGCGCCATTGCAAGGCCTTATCACGGCCATGTTCGATCTACTCGACGGCTCCGATGTTGCGTTTGGAAATGTCGAGAAGGTTGTAATTGAGATGAGTCAATTCGCGTTCGATTTGCACGGCGGCTACGCGGATTATAACGGTAAATTCGAAGCCATGTTATCGGGCCACTACGCAGCGGCGGCGGTCTTGCGCGATCGTGACCTGTCGCTCGATCAGTTCACCCCAGAGCGCTACAATTCCCCCGAACTCCGGAAGTTCATTGCCGAGCGCATGTCGGTAAAGGTCGGAGGCAACCTCGTCGGCCCGCAGGCGATGGTTGAGCTTCATCTCCGTGGCGGGCAAAAGCTGGTTACTGTCTGTATGCACCCACGTGGCGCACCTGAAACTCCCATGACGACAACACAGGTGGAAGCAAAGTTCCGACGTTACGCGGCAGCTCATCTTCGCTCAGCGCAAATCGACGCCGTGCTGGCCACGGTCGCAGGCCTTGAGAAGGTCGCCTCCACGCGCGCCCTGATGGACACACTAAGGCGTCAAGGTTAACTGAAAAACGAACCGGGAAATTGGCCTGGGTTCATAATTCGTCGTTGCGAGGCAGTTAGTTGCCATCGAGGCCAGCGCCGTCGTCGAAGAAAAAGTCCTTCCAAGAATTCGGCTTATTCTTGAGCGTGCCGAGTTTATAGATGAACTCGGATAATGTTCCGAACCCATGGGGATCTTTGGTGTATGTCACCAACTCCTTATTGTTCAGAATATTTTCGACCCATTTTACGCCCTTCTTGTTCGGCTCCCACTTGAGATAAATTTCCGCCGTCGCGTGGGCGTTTTTGTTGATGAATTCAACCGCTTCTTCGTAGGCCGCCTTCACGGCTGCGTAGGATTTGGGCCGCCCACTGTGGAAACGCTCGGTGGTTGCGAGCATGGTCAATGTGCCATGTCCGCCGAGAACTTCGTCTGAACTGATGATCTTGCGCACGTGCGGTGCGTCGAGCAATTCAACATTGAACGGCACAAGTTCAACGGCGGATTTAATCTCGGTTCCACCGTTAAGCATCGCGGCGGTCGAATCCGGCCCGGCCATCGCGACGCTGATCGCGTCGAATTTGAAGCGCTGCTCCCAGCCAAATTCCTTCGCTGCGGCCATCTGAAGCATGATCGCGAAGCTTGAAATCTTCACCGTCGTCATCGCGATACGGTCGTTGGCGGTGTAGTCCTTCAAAGACTTTATTTTGGGATCGATCGTAAACAGGATGGTCGGCGAGTCGATCAGGCTCATTATACCTTTTATCGCCTGCGGACCACGCGTTTTGTCCCACAAGTAGATTAGCAACGGCGCGCCGACCGGCGCGACATCGGCGCTTCCCGACAGCAGAGCGTCATTGATGGTGCCGCCGCCGCTGGTATAGGCAAACGTGACTTTTGGATTGATGCCTAACTTGGCCGCGTGCTTTTCGATGAGTTTCTGGTCCAGCGCCACGTACGTGGCAAGATAAGTAAAGCCGAATGATCCCGTGAGCTTTATGTCATCATTCTCCGACGCGGCGAGTGCTGGCCCTGACGTGACGCAGCCGCATGCTATAACCGCGAAGAGAAATGTGACAAAGGCGAACCCGCCCCTTCTGGCACTTCCAAACATAACCAGCCTCCCTTAGCTTTTATATTTTTTTCCAAGTCTATTGAACTTCTACTTACCGGCTTGTTGCATCTCCTTGGCCGCTTTGCCTTGCACCACTACGCCGGCGGGTTTTTCAAGATATTTTATAAGAGTGGTATTGTCGTCTTCGGCGGCACCCTGGGCCATGATGGATTGCCAGATTTTCTGAGCCGCTTTAGCGACAGAGATGTTGACCCCGATCGCGTCGGCTTCCGAAAGACAAAGTTCGACATCCTTTGCCGTGATTGCGGTCTTAGACCCATGGTCGAAAGTACGCGGCAAAATTCCCTTCGGAAGCTTGCCAAGCGTCGCCGAATTACGGCCGGTGCCGGAATTAATGACTTCCAACATAAGATCTGGGTCAAGTCCGGCCTTGGTGCCAAACACGAAGGCTTCACACGCCACCACAAATCCAGTCGATGACAGGATGTTGTTGATCAGTTTCATCGTCTGAGCGTTTCCCGGCTTCTCACCAAGGTAATAAATACCTTTCCCGAAGCGCGTCAGATAGGGTTTCACGGCATTGTACTTATCCTCCGGGCCAGACGACATAATTGCAAGCGTGCCGGCCGCTGCGCCGGCTAAGCCGCCGCTGATTGGTGAGGCGAGGTATGTAATTTCATGTTTCTTTGCAGCTTCAAACATTTTCTCGGCGAATCGCGCACCCGTCGTCGAAAGGTCGACGATGATCTTCACGGCCTTGCCGTGAATGAGACCATTCTTCCCGGCGATGACTTCTTCGCCGGCCTTGAGATTCGGCATGCAGAGAAAAACAATATTAGCTTTGTCTCCGAGTTCCTTTGGCGAGTTTGCGATGCCTTTGGCGATATCCTTAAATTTCTCGACGGCTGCCTTGTTTATGTCGTGCACATAAAGCCCGGGAGCGCTGCTTGCGATGCGCCGGGCGATGCCAGATCCCATCGAACCCAAGCCAATGAAGCCGAGAACGTCTGCCATTTTCCATATCTCCGTTATGGTCACGAAAGCACCGGCGGTCGACCGCCTGTCTAGAATGTCAGAATGCCGAGCGCCCGCCGTCGGCCGGTATCACTGCGCCGGTAATCATTCGCGACTCGTCGGATGCCAGGAAAAGCGCGATATTTGCGATATCTTCCGGCGGCCCGATTGAGAACGGATATGAATCGGCAAAAAACTTGCGCTTCATTTCCAGGGCGTTTTGTGGATTGTCAGACAGATTCTTCGCTTGAGCGGCGATCGAGCGGGCTGTTTTGATTGAGCCCGGACAAATCACGTTGGCGCGAATACCTGCCGGCGAATATTCGCCAGCGATTGATCGCGTCAGAGAAATTATACCGCCTTTTGCGGTGACGTAGACGTGCTTTGGGTTGCTCCCCCGAACCGCACCCCAAGTTCCCATGTTGATTACGACGCCGCTCTTCTGCTTGACCATATGCGGAATCGCGTACCGGCAACCCAGGAACGTTCCGAGGAGATCAAGACCCATGGTTGTCTTCCAGATATCGAGATTGACATCTGTGACTGTCGTATCGTTGCGCGACGACCCGCCGGCGCAATTGAACATCACATCCAGGCGACCATATTTATCGACCGTTGTGTCGATGGCTGCTTTGATGGTCTCTTCCTTTGTGACGTCAGTGTATTGGGCAAGTGCTTCGCCACCGGCATCAGCAATTGATTTTACTGCCTCGGCCGCCAGGTTCTCCAGATAGTCTGAGACGACAACCTTGGCGCCCTCAGCAGCGAACCGTTGAGCGCTGGCGCGCCCGATGCCGGATCCGGCGCCGGTAATGAACGCTACTTTGCCTTCCAATCTCCGCATCCCCGGCTCCTCACCCGTCGATTTTTTATTGTTCCTTACGGAAGCTCAGCAATCACTGTGCCACATAGAGGCAAGCCTAACCATATTCTCGGAGGTGCTAAAATGAATGAGGAACTGCGCTCGATTGTATATCCACTGTCCACCGGGCGTGCACGGCCGGCGGTTGTGTCGTTCATGAAGGCACCTTGAGGACAGGAAAGGTGCGGCAACGCGGTTTTGCACCGCAACGCATTGGCACGATGATTGCTCTTCGTGGGGTCCGGAGCCTACCGAAGCGGCATCGTTCGCGTCTCCGGCAAAGCACTGGATGTGCCGACTGCGGACACGGTGAAATGCGGATGCAACGCGAAGCAGTGAGCGAATCGATATCGCCGATAATCGCTGAGTTCATTGCTGCCATCGATGTGCCGGAAAGGGTGAGACGCCGGGCAACCTATTTGTTTCTTGATGCAATTGGCGTGGCTCTCGCGGCATCGACCTTTCCATTTGCTCGCAGCACGGCCGACGCGCTTGGCTGTATCGAAGGCGGGCGTTTTCCGGTCATTGGTTTGCCAACGAGACTGTCGATGCGCGACGCCGGATTGGTCACCGGCATGCTCATCCATGGAATCGACTTTGACGACACCTCGGTGGCGGCACGCATTCATCCAAGCGGCTTTTGTCTTCCCGCCACACTGACGCTGGGTGTGCAGTTGGGTTCGAGCGGAAAAGACGCTCTCACGGCCTACATCGCAGGTCTCGAGTGCGCGCTAAGGATTGGCGCCGCGGCGGCGGGGGGCTTTCAGCGTCGTGGATTTTACGCAACCGGCCTTATGGCTTGTTTCGGAGGGGTGTTCACCGCATCCCGTCTTCTTGGTCTGAGCGTGAGCCAAATCGTCTCGGCACAGGGTGTTGCGTACGGCATGGCTGCGGGCAATCGAGCCTTCTCGGCTGAGATGGCGTGGACAAAGCGGTTTGGCTCCGGCTGGGGCGCCGCCAGCGGAATCACGGCCGCGATGCTCGCGAAGGGCGGCTTTATGGGGCCGAGCGTCCCATATGAAGGGAAATTCGGTCTTTACGCGGTTCACTCGGATAATCCAAAGCCGATAAGTATTGCTGATCTAGCGTCGGTCGTTGATCGGCTCGGCGAAAATTGGGTCGTCGAGGATATCGCGGTGAAACCCGTGCCGGCGTGCTATTTTAACATTCCATTGATCGACGCGGCGCTCAGAATTTATAACGAACATAAGCCATGCATCGCCGATATCGAAAGTGTCAGAGTTCTGCTTCCGGAGGCGGCGCTGGATTCCGTCTGCGAACCCGCCGCATCGAAGCGGCGGCCTACCGATTCTTATGTGGCGCAATTCAGCGCCTACTACCTCACCGCGAGCTGTCTTGTTCGCGGTAAGTTCGATCTTGACGACGTTCTGCCCGATGCCTTGATGAATCCCTCGGTGCTGGCGCTCGCTGATAAAGTCGTCTACGAGTTCGATCCACGCACGACATTTCCCAAATATTATTCAGGCGCCGTCATTGTCCGAATGCGAGACGGCACGACATTTGAAGCGCGGGAGGATGTCGACCGAGGTTCCGCCGAACGGCCGCTCAGTCTCTTAGAGATTGAGCAGAAGTTTGTGAACAATGCGTCGCGCGTCTTTCCACTCGTCCGCGTCAATCAGATTCGCGATATGATTCTGGATATCGATCGATTAAAGTATATCGGTGATCTAGCGGAGCTTTTGGCCGTGACCGCCAGTGCTCCGGCATGGCAATCACCCCGGCCGGACTAAGCGGCTTGTGTTTCCCAAAAACTACGTCTCCAGGGATATGAAACACCAATGGACTTGCAGATCACAGGCCTGACGGCGCTGATAACAGGTGGATCTCGTGGCATCGGCTACGCGGTCGCGCAATCGCTCGCTGGCGAAGGTTGCAATCTGCATCTTGCTTCGCGAACCACCGCCGACCTTGATTCTGCCCGGAGCCGGCTGCTGCAACGCTATAACGTCCAGGTGACCTGTCACACCGCCGACCTCGGCCAGCGCGGTAGTAGTGAACAGTTGGCAAAGGAGTGCGGCGCGATCGATATCCTGGTGAACAACGCCGGATCGATTCCGCGCGGCGAATTGACCGACACCACTGACTCGACTTGGCGCTCGGCCTGGGACTTAAAAGTATATGGGTTCATCAATCTTTCGCGCGAAGTCTATAGGTCGATGCAAGCACGCGGCAGCGGCGTCATCATTAACATCATTGGGACGGCCGGCGAACAGCCGACCTACAACTACATTATCGGCAGCGCCGGAAATGCCGCATTAATGGGCTTTAGCCGTGCTCTTGGCAGCAGAAGCCCCGACCACGGGATTCGCGTTGTCGGCCTCAATCCCGGGAGCACCGAAACCGATCGTCAACGCGTGCGATGGGAGGCTCGAGCCAAAGACCAACTCGGCGACAGCAGCCGCTGGCGTGAACTCGTCAAAAATGCGCCATTCGGCCGGCTTGGTAAACCGGAAGAGGTCGGCGACGTGGTTGCATTTCTCGCGTCGCCCAGAGCCGGTTATATAAGCGGCACGGTTATTACCGTGGATGGTGGTCGCGCCGCCCGGCATCAAGGTGGCTGAGCGGCGCTCCAACTTCAATTCGTCTTCTTGCCGGCAAAAATAAGTTCGTAGATCGCCGGCGAATTTTTATCGTGCCGGAGAGGTTGCATTCGCGCCGACCATGGATTGCTTTTGCGCGCGTCATCCCAAGCCTTGCTTGCGCGTAAGCTTGGATCCTTGAGGTCATAAACGGTCAGATAAGCAGGCTGCGCATCGATCGCCCTGAATCGGCGCACGCCAAGGCAGCCCGGAATCTCGAGGTAGGCGGGGATATAGGCGGTATTGTACCAAGCGTTGAATTCTTCTTCGACGGCGGCGGGCATATCCATGCGTCCGAGTTGAATAAACGGCGGCATTTCCTTTCGGATATCGATCGGATTGTTTCGTGCCGGATAGATTTGGCGATAAGCGTTCCGCAGGAAATTGCGGCCGATATGGCTGCCAGAAACCCGTCGCCGGCGCTCAGAGAACCTATATCGGATTCCGTCACGATAGGCCGCGCTTTGCAACACGTCGTGATCTTCCAGCTCATATATCGCGAGATATTTAGGGCCTCCTTCGATGGCCTTATAGCGGCCTGCGCCTAATATGCCGGGAACTTCAAGCATCGCGGCAATGTGTTCTTGATTGTACCATTCATTGAATTCGGCTTCGTATTGCCGGTCGATATCCGTCCAAACCATCAACAAGCCCGTGCCACGCATTTTCATGTCTGCAGTCTCCCAATCGATCAATCGTCGAACTCAGTACGCGGAACGGCCGCCGTCCGCCATGATGGTTGCTGCCGTGACCATGCGCGATTCTGACGACGCCAGGAACAGTGCGATGTTTGCAATATCAATCGGCTCGCCGATGGAAAAGGGATAGGTGGCCTTCATATATTCCCGCACTTCTTTCGACGGCCGGTCGACCGCCACGCGTGTTCCTGGATTTTCATGATTTCTAATCGATCGTTCGGTGCGGACCACACCAGGGGCGATTGCATTGACGCGAATGCCATTCTTTGCATATTCGCCGGCCATCGCACGGGTCAGCGAGACGATCGCGCCTTTGGCCGCGGTATAGACGTGCTTCGGATTTGCTCCACGGAATGCGCCCCACGTTGCTACGTTAATAACGCTCCCGCTATTGTTAGCGATCATGCTGGGGATGACGTGCCGACTGGCGAGCATGGTGCCGAGCACATCGAGGTTCATCGTCTGATTAAAAAGAGCGAGATCAACTTCCGTTACCGGAGCGTCGTCCCGGGCGGATCCGCCGGCGCAATTGAACAAAACGTCGATTCGCGAATACTTGCCGATAGCCTTTTCGACGGCCGCGTTGACGCTCGCCTCGTTCGTTACGTCAGCCTGCACAAAAAACGCATCGCCGCCCTGCTTTTTAACATCCGCTGCCGCCGCTTCGCCCAACGCTGGGTTAATTTCGAGAACTACAATTTTTGATCCTTCGCGGGCAAAGAGTTGACCAGAAACCTTGCCGATTCCCGAACCGCCACCGGTAATGAGCGTAACTTTATCTTTGAGACGGTCCATGATTCCTCCTCGGTTTGTGCAGGACGAAGTTCAGTTTAACGCAGTTGATCGGGTCGACAGGTAAGCAGAGCACAGCAATCCTCGTGCCAGCGCGTTAATGTTTTTTTCAACAATCGAGAGAACCAAGGCGCTCTTGTGTCTTGTGTGCAGACACAGGAGGGTCCGCTGTCGCAGGCGCGGACATGGCGCCAAGAAATATGACGAGCGGAAACCATGCTTGGGCCTTTCGTAAGTGATCCGAGTCGCGCGTGCGGCCCGCTAATTGCTTCACACAGGTCCGCTCCATACTTTGGATACTGGGAATTTAGACAATGGCAATTGCTGCAGTGCAAAATTCGGCAACCGATGCTGTCGTGGATTATATTTTCTCGACGAAGCTCGCGGATGTACCGATTGCCGTAGTCCACGAAGCCAAGCGCGCATTCATCAATATCGTCGGCTGCGCCGTAGGCGGCTGTCGACACCCGAGCGTTGAGAAACTCTGGGCGGCACTGAGCCCGTTTGCCGGACAACCGCAAGCTACGGTGCTCGGCCGGACGGTTCGCACGGATGCAATGTTTGCGAGCCTGGTGAATTGTCTGAGTTCGTGCGTCTTCACTTACGACGACGCCCATGCCGAGGCTGTTGTGCATCCGAGCGGGCCGGTTGTGTGCGCGCTGCTGTCACTTGCCGAAACGGAATCGGTATCTGGCGAGGATTTCATGACCGCCTTCTTGCTCGGAGTTGAATTCACATGTCGTCTCAGTAAGGCCGTTTCCGTGGCACCGGCGAAAGGCAATATTGCATGGTCTCAGACCGGCATTGCCGGAGGTATCGGCGCGGCTATTGCGGTCGGCAAAGTGCTCAAGCTCGATCGTCGGGCTCTCGGAGGGGCGATCGCGATCGCCCTCACGCAGGCCTCCGGCGTGCGCGTGGTGCAGGGCACGGCCGCATCAGGTTTGATGCCGGCGCAAGCCGCGCCGGCCGGATTGCGCGCGGCGTTGCTTGCAAGACAAGGTCTCGCGACGCCCCCGAATGCCCTCGAAGGCAAATTCGGATTTGCCGACGTTTTTGCGCAAGTGGCGAACATTGCCGCCTTGACGGACGATCTCGGGAGCCAGTTCGAGATCGAGCGTCTGACTTACAAGCCTTATCCTACTGGGATCGTGATCGGGCCTATTATCGACGCCTGCCTTGCCCTTCGAAAAACCTATCCCGAAGATGCTCGCCAGATCGAAGAAGTCCTGATTAAGGTCAACCCAGTCACGTTGACCTTAACTGACCGACGGCATCCGGTCGACGCCCTAGCGGCGCAAGTCAGTCTTTATCACTGGGCTGCGGTCGCTTTTCTAAACGGCAGCGCCACGCTGGCAGCGCTCGACGAAGTCGTACTGCAGGACCCGCGGATTAGGAATCTGCGCGACAGGATCAAGGTCACGACCGATCCTTCGATTGCCGCCGACGCCGCCGAAGTGACAATACGCGCGAGGAATGGTCGTGAGCATCATCACCGCATTGAGCATGGCGTTGGTAGCGTCAGCCGCCCAATGACCGACGAGGATCTGCGCCGCAAATTCCGTGAGTTATGTGGGCCGCACTTGGGAGCCGAACGCGCTGAGAGGCTACTTACGGCCAGCAACGCGCTGACGGACTTGTCTGATGTCGGGTTGCTGGCGCGGATGGCGGGTTGAGGTATCCGACATTGACAAACGTCATGCCAAATGGCGATAGTTCAAAAAAGAATAAACATAGGCTGGGAGGAGATGATGAAATTAGCGATGCGCTCTCTGTTGCTTGTCGCCATGTATGCGTTCGTCGTAGCCGTCGGCATGTGTTTAAGCCAGGCGGCAGATCAGAAACGCAAGGTCATTATCGCCGTCGGTGGCGTCACCGGCCAGATGGACAAACTCGTTTACGCGGTTGCGCTTCATCGCGGCTTTTTCAAAGATGAAGGTATCGACGTCGAATCCATTGACTTCAATTCCGGCGCCAAAGGTCTGGAAGCCATGATCGGTGGAAGTGCCGACGTCACACAGGGCGGCTTTGGCCATGTGTCAGAGCTTCGCGCGCGGGGCATTAATCTCGTCGCCTTCGCCGTCTTTAATCGGTTTCCAGGCTTTGTCATCGTGATACCGAAAAGCCGCGTGGGCCAGATTAAATCGGTAGCCGACCTCAAGGGCAAGACGATAGGTGTTTCATCGCCCGGCAGTGCATCGCAGATTTTCGTCGCGTTGGCTCTCAAAAGCGTTGGCACACAGTTGGACGAGAATAGTTATGTCGCCACAGGGAACGGTGCCGGTGCAATGGCCGCGTTGCGGTCAGGTTCGCTTGACGCTCTTTCAAACAATGACCCGAATATCACCGCTTTGACCGAATCGGGAGATGCAGTCGTCCTCGCCGATAGTCGGACGGAAGCGGACGTTAAAAAGTACTACGGTGGCGACATGGCCGAGGCCGGATTTTATGCCAAGGACGAATGGGTTAACAGCCATCCGTTTGAGGCGCAGGCCATCGCGAATGGTATGGTGCGCGCCATGCAGTGGTTTGACCACGCAACGCCTGAAGAAATCGCGAGTTCGGTGCCGGCTGAGTACTATCATGGCAATAAGAAATTTTACGAAAAGGTAGTGGCCGCCAACATCGATGGTTTCAAATGGAGCGGCATTCTCACATCGGAGGCGGCCAAGAACGCATACGACGCGATCAAAGCGCTTCAGCCAGAGCTCGAGAACAAGAAGATTGATCTCTCGAAGACCTACACAAACAAGTTCGTCATCGAGGCTCGGAAGAAATATCCTCAGCAGTAAATGACGATGCGATCTTGGGCCGCCTATCGAAGTGTAACTTCGGTAGGCGGTACTTGAACTTTAAGGAGCATTTTGATGTCCGATGTTATGTTCCTCGGTGTCGGTGACGTCGGTCCGGTTCATGGGCCTGCCGACGGCTTTCCGATCGAACGGTACACGGAACTCGTTCGACCGACTTTGGCGAAGGCCGACCTTCGTTTCGGAAATTGCGAGCGGCAGTATTCGACACGGGGCGTTGTAAATGACGAATCCCCGCACGGGCGGCAGCCCCCCGAGATGGCAAGAATCTTCGACGATTGCGGCTTTGACGTGTTGTCGCTCGCCAATAATCATATGTACGACTATGGCCCGGAAGCCCTGTTGGACACCCGCGCGCTCATGGTGGACAAAGGTTTCAAGGTAACGGGAGCGGGCAAGGATCTCCAGGAAGCGCGGCAGCCGGCGATCATCGATGTCAAAGGGGTCACGGTTGGCTTTCTTGCATATTGCTCGTTTTTTTCCGCCGGCTGCGCCGGCAGCGTTCGGTAAACCGGGCATCGCGACGCTGCGTGTCACCGCCGAAGCCGAATGCCGGGGGCCGCATGAGCCTGCTCGTGTGCGGACGGCGCCGGATGCCGACGATCTGCGAATGCTGCTCGCCGATGTGGAGGCGTTGCGCGAGAAGGTCGATGTGGTTGTGCTTTCTTTACACTGGGGTGTCACCTGGGTTCCTCGCGTGATCGCCGATTATCAAGTAATAGTGGGGCACGCGTGTATCGACGCCGGTGCGGACCTTATTCTCGGCCACCATGCGCACCTTCCTAAGGCGATTGAGATTTACAAGGGCAAAGCGATTTTCTACAGCCTCAGCAATTTCTGCATGACCAAGGCCTTTCCGGCCAAAAGAACTGGTCTGAGCCAGCCTGGGCGCATGGCGCCTTGCGCAACCATACCGATCTGGATCCAGACTACCCATTCCTGCCCTACGGCAAGGAGGCGAAACGCAGTCTCGTCGTAAAGGCCATGATGTCGAGAAAGGGCATATCTGAAGTTAGTTGGCTACCTGCGATGATCGACAAGTCCTATCGCCCGGAAATTTTGCGGGCTAATGACCCGCGCTTCGGGGACATGGTGAACTACATGACCTGGGCATCGGACGGAATGGATTATCGCTTCGCCGTCAAAGGTGACGAAGTCGTCGTTCACAACGGTTGAGGGTCTTCAGGCCACATGCCCAGCCACTTCAACCCAGATGACCACTTCGACATAGCTGTAGTCGGCGGCGGCAATGCCGCGCTTTGTGCCGCAATCACGGCTGCCCGTAATGGTGCTCGCGTAATTGTTTTCGAAGGTGCTCCGAAGTTCTATCGCGGCGGCAACACCCGCCATACCCGCAATCTGCGTTGCTCGCACGATGGAACGGCGCCGACCATGACCGGCCCCTACGAGCAACAAGAGTTTCTCGACGATCTTTATCGCGTCACTGGTGGTCAGACTGATAAGGCATTGGCGAACCTCACGATTGAGCGTTCGCGCGAGTTGCTTAGCTGGATGGATGAGCAAGGCGTCAAGTTTCAGCCGCCGCTCGGCGGAACGCTTAGTCTCGGTAAGACGAATGCTTTCTTTCTCGGCGGCGGGCGCGGCATGCTCAACGCATTATATCGTTGTGCCGAAAGTCTCGGCGTGACGGTTGTTTATGATACCCCGGTAATGGGGATCGAGATTGTCGATGGATATTTTGTCTCGGCGGCGGTGAAACATGACGGCCGCCCCATTGACGTTAAAGCTAAGGCTTTGATCGCGGCGGCGGGCGGTTTTGAGGCCAATATTGCGTGGCTCAAGCAGTATTGGCACGAGGCGGCGGACAATTTCCTAATCCGTGGCTCACCCTATAACACGGGAACGATACTTCGGATGTTGCTCGATTCGGGCGTCATGCCTGTCGGCGATCCTACGCAATGCCATGCGGTCGCAATCGACGCTCGCTCGCCGAAATTTGACGGCGGGATCGCGACGCGTCTCGACAGCATCGTTTTTGGCGTCGTCGTCAATCGCGATGCCGAGCGATTTTATGACGAAGGCGAGGACACATGGCCAAAGCGCTATGCCATCTGGGGGCGTTTGGTCGCCCAGCAACCCGGCCAGATCGCCTACACGATTGTCGACGCCAAATCCTTCCACATGTTCATGCCGTCCATTTTCCCGGCGATCCAAGCGTCTTCAATCGCCGAGTTGGCGTCGAAGTTACAGATTGACCCTTCGGCCTTGACCGAGACGATCGCAAATTTCAACGCTGCGGTTCGCCCAGGAACGTTCGATCACACGATCCTGGATGACTGCCACACTGAAAATTTGAATCCGCCGAAGTCCCATTGGGCACGGATGATCGATCAGCCGCCGTATTATGCGTATCCGTTGCGCCCCGGAATAACGTTCACTTATCTCGGCGTGCGGGTAAACGAAGACGCTCGCATTCTACTCGCGGATGGAAGGCCTTCCGGCAATATGTTCGCCGCTGGCGAAATCATGGCTGGCAACGTCCTTGGTAAAGGCTATCTGGCAGGTATCGGTATGACAATTGGCGCCGTGTTTGGACGTATTGCGGGGGAAGGGGCCTCTAAGCATGCTCGAAACTGAAGCGCTGCGCGAAGCGGACCGTCTCATGACGGTCTGCAACGCGTGCCGGTATTGCGAAGGCTTGTGCGCGGTTTTCCCGGCGATGGAGATGCGGCGGACGTTTCTGGCAAGCGATCTTCATTATCTCGCGAATCTCTGCCACCAATGCGGTGCATGCTATTCCGACTGCCAGTATTCGCCGCCACATGAATTCGCCGTCAACGTTCCGGCAACTTTTGCAAAAGTACGCCGGGAGAGTTACGGCCGTTACGCATGGCCGCGAGCCTTTGCCGGTGTGTTCGACCGAAACGGCTTGCTGGTCACCAGCCTTGCCGCCGCCGGCGTCTCGGTCTTCGTCATCGGATTTGTCGCGGCCAAAGATCCGGCGGTTCTATACGGGACTCATGCGGGCGATTTCTACAAAGTGATGCCCCATAACGTGATGGCGGCGCTCTTTGGCGCCGTCGCGATTTACGCGATCTTGGCGCTTGCGCTGAGCGTCCGCGCTTTCTGGCGATGCATAAATAGTAGCCCAACCTCGCTCGGCGCCGTTTCGATTGCCGAAGCGACGCACGATGCCGCGCGTCTGCGGTATCTCGGTGGCGGCGGTGGCGGCTGCACAAGCGAGAGCGAGCGACCTTCAACGCGGCGCCGGATCTTTCACCACTTGACCTTCTACGGCTTTCTTTTCTGCTTCGCCGCGACCTGCATCGCGACGATCTATCACTATGCCTTCGGCTGGCACGCTCCTTATCCGCTAGTCAGTCTGCCGGTCATTTTGGGTACACTCGGCGGCATCGGTCTTCTTTGCGGACCCGCCGGTCTGTTCGTCTTGTCGCAAAGGCGCGACCCAATGCTGACCGACCCGTCGCGGACCGGAATGGATACGGCCTTTATCATAATGCTGTTCTTGACCAGCCTTACCGGCTTCGGACTTATGGTATTTCGCGACACCGGCGCGATGGGGGTTCTTCTTGCAGTGCATCTTGGTGTCGTCCTAGCTCTGTTCTTGAGCCTGCCTTACGGCAAATTCGTTCATGGCTTCTTTCGTTATGCAGCGCTCATACGATATGCAGGTGAGCGCCGGACGGGGAAAGTTCGTCGACTAGACCGCACGCTTATTTATTCGCGGTCGCTGCGCGCAGTATGTGCCCGCCAGGCGGCCTGAGATGAAGGCCCAATCAAGATGATGACCGTGTCCTTCGAGTAGCAAGCCGCCTTGGCCGGTGGAGCCCACGGCATAGAGTCCATCGATCGGACGGCCGCCGGCGAGCACTTGAAACAGTTCGTTTATTCGCAGGCCGCCTTCGGTGAAAACGACATAGCTTCGTACCGGGCCCAAGGCGTAATAGGGCGCCTCTGCAATCGCGGGCCGGGATCGGCGTTCGCCGGCATTATATCGCTTCAGCGTGCTTTCGAGACGATCGGGGGGAATACCAAGCTTGCGGGCCAACTCGCCCGGGGTCGCGCCGGTTCGAAAAATATCGGTTCTGCAACGGCGGTAGTCATCGATGTAGGCGTATGCAATGCCCGGCGCCGTCGAGATGAAATAAGGCCACGCCGAAAATTTTCTCGCGAGAGATTCGTCGAAGACGATGTAAGCCTCTTTGGGTGATTGATGGGCAACAGCGCCCGCTGGACTGTCGATTTCATCGGCGAAACGGTCGCCATCCTTGTTTATGAGAACGGCACCTTCGGCGAATAACGCTGGCGAGGGGCCCAGGACGGTGGTGAGGAATTTCATAAGGAACGGACGTAGAATCCACTGCGGCGCTGTGCGCATCGCCCATGCAATCGCATTGCCGACAGCGCGATAAGGGGGGATTTTCTGAATCCAGTTCGGTTGCGCGGGAGGCACAAATCGCATGATTGGCCCGCGCATGATATCGCCATTTGCGACACTGCCGCCCGCTTTCAGACCGAGCCTATAGCCATCTCCCGAGCTTGTCGTTGCAACCGGCTCGACGTCCGCAAGCGCGGGCGCGCCGAATGCCTTTTTCAGATCGGCTGCCCCGCTGTAATCGCCGGTCGCGAGAATGACGCCTTGCCTAGCGAAAAGTTGTCGTGACGCAGCCGAGCGGCCGCCAACTGCGACTCCGATGATGCGTCCGCCGTCTTTTATGAGATCAGTGCATGGCGTCGACAGTCGGATCTCGACACCATTCCGCTTGCAAAATCGTGTTAAATGGAAAGTAAAAGCCCGCGAGCTAGGTACGACGTTGTGCATGCGCGCAACCCGTTGCGGCGGATCTGGCATCGGACCAACAAAGACGACACCGAGGCCGATGAGCCAATCCATCATCTCGCTCGTATTTGTTGTCAGGATTCGGCGGAGCGCCAGATTATCCCGGGGGGCGAGCGGGGCCGGCATGGACCGCCATATCCTCGAAGTGGGCCTCGATTGTATCTTCAATGCCGGCGCGCTTCTGTTGAGGGGTGTTGATCGCCGATACTGTACCGACACACCAATTCATCATGCCACCGGGTTCGTCCGCCTTTTCGATGAGGATGACGCTGCTTCCGGAGCGCGCAGCTTCACCGGCGGCGGCTAGTCCCGAAGCGCCGGCTCCTACGACGATGATGTCGAATTCTTCTGCCTCGGTGTATCGCATGGGTAAGTTCCGCAGTTCAGGCGACAATTGGCCGTGCCGCGGATTTTTCGGTATTGCCGGGGACGAACAGCTGTTGACGCATCCGCTAAAAAGCTTTTCTGAACGTCGCCTAGTTGTCTATCGTCTCGGAAAGCCGCTGCCTCGATTTTGGAAAATTACTCCGGTTTCTTATCGTGGTGCGCCGACCGGGCATATCTAAGCGACAGGGCTAGTCCTTCTACATTGTCGTTTGCCATCTCGCAATATGAGGTGTATTGATCCGGGCAAGGGTGCGGCGCGACAGCCGTGCGGAGGCGGGGTGGGGGCTCAGCCCGGTGTTAAAGGCGAGCCATTGCGACACAGCGCGCAAAGCGAACCGGGGCCATTGGTACGTCGCCCATTACCCGCATCATGAAATACGCGCCGGAAATTTATTCGATGCAGTGTTTTAAAACGGCGAACTCGGATTATTCGCCGACCCGCGGGATTCAGATAGGCGCCGGGATGAGTCGTCCGCCTGGGCAGATCGCGAGCGTAAGAGCCTTTATTGCAGATTCCCAAATCCCGCCGAGGTCCGGTACTAGAAGAGGTTTTTCACCTATGAAAGAATCCGCAACTCTCACGCTGGCAAAAGCCGATATTCTGGAAGTCCCCATGCTGATCGACGGACGATGGCGCAACGCCGTCCGTTATTCGGATATCGTCGACCCTTACCGCAAGAAAATCGTTGGCCGCGCGCCGGAGTCCACGCTGGCCGATCTTGACGATGCAATAACGGCTGCAGTCGCCGCCAAATCCGTGATTGCCGGAATGCCGGGTTATGGACGTGCAGCGTTGTTGCGGCGCGTCGGTGTCCTCCTCACCGAGCGGGCAGACACTATGCCGAAGTCCTGACCAAAGAAACCGGCAAGGCGCTCAAAGATGCGCGCGCCGAGGTCACGCGATCGCGCGATACAATCGATCTATCCGCCGAAGAGGCGATCCGCATCGAAGGCGAACAGATTCCCCTTGATGGTTCCGCGATGGGAGCCGGAAAGATAGCTTTCACGCTTCGCCATCCGGTTGGCGTGATTGCCGCGATCACTCCGTTTAACGCGCCGTTCAATTTAGCCTGTCACAAGGTCGCTCCGGCCGTCGCATCGGGCAATGCCACGGTTCTCAAGGCGTCGCCGCAGGCGCCCATGGTTGTGCACGAGCTCGCCAAACTATTTACCGATGCGGGACTTCCTTCTTGGAGTGCTGAATGTCCTGTATGGGGGCGAAGTCGGTCCCGCGCTGGTCCGGGACCCCCGTATTGACTTCATCACGTTCACCGGTTCGAGCCGAGTTGGCGCCGAGATCAAGGCGGCATCCGGTTTGCGCCGCGTCGCGCTCGAGCTTGGCGGCAATGGTCCGACGATCGTTGCCGCGGACGCGGACGTCGTTCCGGCGGCGACGATCTGCGCGCGTAGCGCGATGCGCCTTGCCGGGCAAAGCTGCATTTCTGTTCAGACTGTCTATGTCCACAATTCGCTGCATGATGCGTTCCTTTCCGCGGTTGTGGCCGAGGTGCGCAAGCTCAAGCATGGGGATCCGATGGACCCGTCGACCGACGTCGCACGCTGATCGACGACCGCGCCGCGCAGCGCGTCGAGAGCTGGCTTGCCGAAGCGGCCGGGCAGGGCGCGCGTTTAATGACAGGCGGCAAGCGCACGGGCGCCGCACTTGAGCCGACGATCGTCGCCGGCGTGAACGCCGAAATGAAGTTGGGTTTGCGAGGAAGTGTTCGGGCCCGTCGTCAGCATTCTCGGCTTCGACGACATCGACGCTGTATTCCAGCAGATTAGTGCCAGCCGTTTCGGCCTTCAATGCGGTCTATTCACGAAGTCGCTCGATGTCGCGATGCACGCAATTCGAACGCTGCGCACGGGCGGTATCATTGTTAACGGGCCCTCTACTTGGCGCACCGATCAACTGGCTTACGGCGGCATTAAGGACAGCGGAATCGGTCGCGAAGGACCCCGCTATGCAATTCGCGACATGACGGAGGAACGTCTGGTCGTTTTCAACTATTGAGCGGTTCCCAAAACATGCGATCAAAGACTGAATTACTGAGAACCGGCTGCGAAAAATGTCGCCGGCCATACGGAACAACAGCAAGTACAAGCGGGAGTCGTCGATGTCGTCGGGGAATAAGCTGAATGGCGCTCAGGTCATTGTCGATTATCTGATCCAGGAAAAAGTGCCGCAGGTGTTCGGCCTCTGCGGCCACGGTAACATCCAGTTCATTGACGCGCTGTACGAGCGCTCAAGCGACATCAAGACCATCTCGGTCCATCACGAGAGTGTCGCTGGCTTCATGGCCGACGTTTATTATCGAGTGTCCGCAGGCCGACCGCGACGTTCACCTCGTGCGGCCCCGGCTCGGCCAACCTGCCGATCTCGCTCGGCAATGCATTTCTCGACTCGGTACCGTTCCTGGCCGTTACCGGCAACGTGCCGACCAGCCAGTTCAATCGCGGCGCGTTCCAGGAACTATATCGGCACTATCAAGCCGACTTTCCATCAACTGTGCGGTCTTACTGCAAAAAAGTGTTCCAGCCGACGCGCGGTGAGATGGTGCCGCTGGCCGTCCGCCAGGCCTGGAAGACGATGACGACCGGACGACCGGGCCGGTGGTGCTGGGACGTTCCGTTCGACGTGTTCATGGAAGCGGCCGCCGAAGAGGCGCCAAATGCCGAGGCCTGGAATGGCAACATATCGAGCCGATGCGGCGCCGACCCCGAGGGCGTCGTCAAGGCCGTCGACATGCTGCTCGGTGCGGAACGCCCGGTGATGATCGTCGGGCAAGGCGTGCGTTACGGTGGAGCTGCCGACGAGCTTCTGAAGCTGGCCGAGCGCCTGCAAATCCCGGTCGCAGCGTCTGCGTCAGGCATGGGCGCGATTCCCGCCGCCCACCCGCTTGCGCTTGGTCTCGTTGCGCGTGCTGGCCACTATCAAGCCAACCACTCTACGCGGCAGGCCGATGTGTTGTTGGCCCTCGGCGTGCGTTTCGACGACCGCACTTCGAGCTCGTGGATTCCTGGTTATTCTTTCACCATTCCGCCGACCCGGCTCATCCATGTCGACATCGACCCGGAAGAAATAGGCCGCAATTATCCGGTTGCGCTCGGCCTGATGGCGGACGTGCACACCTTTCTCCGTCAGATTCATGCCGAACTCGACCGCCGCGCCGACCTGAACAAACGCGCCGACGCACGCAAGAAATGGCTCGCGCAGATCGATACCTATCGCAAAGAATGGGATAAATTTGTCGCGCCCCGGCTTCACCGATGATACGCGGCCGGTCAACCGCAGCGCGCAGCCCTGGAGATCGACAAAGCGCTGCCCGAAGACGCCATTCTCGTCAGCGACATCGGCGTGCATCACAACTGGCTGCTCGGTTTCTGCAAGCCGAAGCGACCGGACTCTTTGATTGGGTCGATGGGGTTCGGGCCGATGGGCTTCGGAGTTGCCGGTGTAATGGGCGCGAAATTCGCAGCGCCCGACCGTCCATGCGTTTCGGTGTGCGGTGATGGCGCATTTTTCATGCATGCCAACGTGCTCGGCACCGCGATCGAGTACAATCTGCGGTAGTCTGGGTGGTGTGGAATAACTACGCCTACGCCTCGATTCGCGGCTTGCAGCGCGGCTATCTCGACGGCCGTGAATTGGCGACCGACTTCCACGATCCGCTCACGGGACAACGTTATAGTCCCGACTTCGCCGCCATGGCGCGGGTCCTGCGGCGTCGAGGGCGTGCGCGTCGACCGCGCCGGCGATATCGGCGACGCCATCCGCAAAGGCATCGCCGCGAATCGGCCTTATCTGATCGACGTCGATATCGCCGCAGACGTCAATCCGAGCGGCGCCGGTGTCTGGGAACTGCCTGGCCTCGGCCAAAGCAAGCCCGGCATCGGCACGCGCTTTCAGCCCGAATAGCTGGTTGCCGTGATGGCGCCGAGCCGCCTTTCACGCTGACTCGGCTGCTCAATTCGACGAGACGCGATCAGTTGCAGCGCCTTGGTTGGTATGGTGGCAGTGCGGCCGGCGTTTCACCATTACAATTGACACCTCGCATTGTGGTATGCATAAATAAAAACGCCCATCCGTGAGTACAGGTGGAGCGAAGCGGGGAACCTGCTCTCGAACCGTTCCTCTACCAAAAGCGCCTTCCGGCAAACGGAGTGGCCTCGATCCTGGGGAGGAGTTGGTGGCGATTCGGCGCGCGAACTCACGCCGTTTTCCAACATCGGCGAATGGTCGTCCGCTGTGTCGTAGCCATCGCGTGGCTACTACTGGTGGGGTGGGGCTCGGTAATCGGCGGCGGATGATATAGGTGCCACGGATGCGCTAATCACGGCCGCAAAGAAAGAAGGCGAAGTTGTTGTCTATTCCTCCGAGTCCGACAAACAAGTCGCGGAGACGAGCCGAGCGTTCGCGGCGAAATATGGGATCAAGATTCAAGGCACGAAACTAACGGGCGGCACAATCGCGTCACGATATTCCGGCGAACGCCAGGGAAATACCGTTGTGGCAGACGCTGTGGTCGTAGCCAACGACCCGTTCATCACGGGACAATCCGAGTTGGTGGGTGCCACTGAGCGAAACAGTTGTTCCGGGATACGACAAATTTCCTGCCAATGACAAAAGTCCACTTTGGATCACGATAAATCACAACGTGATCGCGATCGCGTGGAATACCAATCTTGTCAAAGGATCTGACGTTCCGAAAGGGTACGAAGATCTCGCCGATAATCCCGCCTTCGCCCAAAAAGGTAGCGTGGTTTATGCGGATCCGAGAGCGACTCCGAACGCGATGAGCTTATTTAAGATTTTGGTCGATAAATACGGCGAAGGCTACTTCAAGAAATTACGGGATCGTGGTCTAGCGATTTCGGCTGCTGGTCCTGCGGGGGCCCAACAAATTGCCGCCGGCGCCGCGAAGGTCATGGTGGGAATCATGTCCAATAACGCACAAACTGTGATGCCGCCGGCGCTCCCGTTGCATACTTGTCCGTTTCAAACCCAGCAACCGGTTCGGAGAATCGCGTCGCGCTGTCGAGTGGCGCGAAGCATCCGAATGCTGCGCGACTCTATGCGGCATGGCGGATCAGTGAGGAAGGTCAGCGCGTGATGTGCTTGGCCGGAGGTTCATCCTCCCCGTTGGGCGAACTGCCGGGATGTGAACCGCCTGCTCCTGCAGATTATATCCCGCCTGACAACAGCGTCGCTTCTGACAAAGCGTGGCAAGCTAAATATCTACCATTGTTGGGTCTAAAGCCTTTGTGACCCCGTGCAAGAAAAGCATCGCTCTTTTAGTCTGTCCGAGTTCCTTTCGGTCCATGCTGCGTCGGCCGTTCAAATTCTGCGCTGGTTCTTGAGGGGGGAATTGTGACAGCTCACAATAAAAATTGCGGTAAGCATAATCATCGCCTGGCTTTCTTTAATCTCGGTGTCGCAAGCATCGCTCTCTCGCTAATGTTACTTGCGAGCTCGATCTCTTCTCCGGCGGCAGAAGATGGTTCCGCCATGGAGCACTCGTTGCCGCTGCTAAGCAAGAGGGCGAGGTCGTCATCTACGACTCCGAATCAGACAAGCAGATAGCGGACACGGCCGAGGCCTTCGCAAAAAAGTACGGCATCAAGACCCAGGCCACGCGCCTCAGCAGCGGCACGATTACCTCTCGCTACTCCGGAGAACGCCAAGGAAATACCGTGGTTGCCGATGTGGTCGTAATTTCCAACGACCCGTTCATCGACGAAAACCCTAGTTGGTGGGTTCCCCTCAATGAGACGGTGGTTCCTGGATACGACAAGTTTCCGGTGGCTGAAAAAAATTTGCTTTGGCTGACGATGAATCGCATCGTGATCGGCATCGCTTGGAACACCAACCTTGTCAAAGGTGACGACGTTCCGAAAGGGTATCAGGACCTGGTGACCAATCCGGCCTTTGCCAAGAAGGGTAGTATTGTGATCGCCGATCCACGATCTACGCCGTCCGTCATGAGTTACTATAAGGTCTGGTCGAAAATTTAGGCGAGGATATTTCAAGAAGCTCATGGACCGTGGCGTTGTGGTTGCTGCGGCTCCTTCGCCGGGAGTCCAGCAGGTAGCGGCTGGTGGAAGCAAGGTGCTCATCGGAAACTTTGCGAACCAAGCCCAGTCGATTATAGCCGCAGGCGCTCCGGTAAAGTACGTGCCCATCACGAATCCGGCGACAGGTTCCGACAATCGTATTGCGCTATCTAGCTCAGCAAAGCATCCGAACGCCGCTCGGCTCTATGCGGCTTGGCGGATCAGTGAGGAAGGTCAGAGAGTGATGTGCTTGGCGAAAGGTGGCTCCTCTCCGTTGGGTGAACTACCCGGATGCGAGCCGGCTACTCCGGCGAACTTTATCAAACCGGACTATAAAGTGTACCAAGATAGGGAATGGCAGGCAAAGTATTTGCCGTTGCTTGGCCTCAAGCCGCTCTGAAGCGCTCACCATCTGCTGACCAACATAATTCCTACCGGAAATTCGAGGATCACGATGAAGAACTTACAAAGCAGATCGTGGACTATAGCTATGATATTTCATTCGAGGATCTTCCCGCCGACGTTATCGACAGAACCAAGCAGCTTATCCTCGACGCGATCGGCTGCGGATTCGGAGGAATCTCAAGCGAGCCAGCCCGCATCGCTTGTCGGGTTGCGGCACACGTTCGTTCGGATATGGGAGCAACCGTCTTAGGCACAGGCCAACAGACATCGCCGGATCTTGCTGCGTTCGCGAGCGGCGTGATGATACGTTACTTGGACTACAACGATAGCTCACACGCTGTGCCATCCAAGCGACCTCTTAGCGCCGATTTTGGCATGCGCCGAATGTGCCGGTCGCGATGGCAAAGATATTTTGCTCGGAATGGTCATCGGCTATGAGGTCATGACAAGACTGAGCGAGAGCTTTGCTCGGGCTCGTTCATCGGAGAAGAAAAAGCGTCGCGTGGGACCAAGCGAATTATGCGATCGTGGCTGCTTCAGTGGTCGCTGCCCGTTTGCTCGGCCTCAGCCGAGACCAAGCCGGTCATGCAATCAGTCTTGCACAGTGTCTCACTTAACGCTCGGAAACGTGCGCAAGGAGGGGTCAGCTTTCTCAATGGAAGGGCCTCTCGCAATGCAGTGTTCTGCGCAATGCTCGCCAAAGATGGGCTGACTGGCCCAAGTCCGGTCTTTGACGGTCCGGCTGGTCTGTTTCAGATCAGCAATTATAAATTCGATTTTGTAGCCGACCCCCGCGTCCCCTTTCAGCTTATGAGGACACAGGTGAAATCGGTGCCCGCCGGGCTCTACGGCAAGGTCCCGCTCAGGCAGCATCAGAACTCGCCCCGCTTATCAAAGTCGATGACATCCGGGAGGTCCGAGTTACCATTAACCGAGGACGGGTTAGATTTCATGGCGGTCGATAAGACCCGGTGGGCGCCTGAGACTCGGGAGACAGCGGATCACAGTCTCCCGTTTTGTCGTCGCTGCGTGCCTGATGTACGGCCGTCTTGGCCCGGAACACTATGACAATAGCTGCTTCACCGACGAAGCGGTACGAAGTCTTATGGCGAAAATCCGGTTCTCAGACCGACGAGCAGTATGTAAAGGACACCCTCCGCGTTCACACAATCGTTGAGGTCGAAACTCAGGACGGAAAGATTTACAAAGCCGACGTCCCCATTCCGCTCGGTCACCCAGACAATCCCATGAGCTGGGAAAAACATTGAAACGAAGTTCAATGCTCTAGCCGGCAAGTGGCTTCCCGAAGGTCAACCGCGCAGATTGATCGATGCCGTCCGGACAATCGAACTCTTGTCGCGCGCCGAGGATCTTCTGAAGCTGACGCTGCGGGCCGTCGCCTTAACCACAAAATATGCAAATGATAGGCGCCGGGTTAGTGAGCGACATTCTTCTATTTGGCCGAGAGCGTCGCATTCCTGTCTAATCGCGAAAGAGCTTCGATTCATGTTCGGGCTGACCGGTATAAAGTCTTCTGATAAGTCGTTGCCGTCGATGCGAGACACTGAAAAACGTTACCGTCCAGGTTTGGAACCTCGAGAAGAAGTTCCAGCGTCGCGGTGGAGAACAGGTAACGGCCATCGATGGCGTGAGTTTGGCGATCTCGCCTGGACAGCTCGTAGTTCTGCTCGGTCCGAGCGGTTGTGGCAAGACAACGTTGCTGCGGTGCATAGCCCCGGTTTGGAGCATCGGACGCCGGCCGGATTGAGATCAACGGCAAGTGTGTATTCGACTCCGAGAGGGGCATTCGTCTGGCACCCGAGCGTCGGGAGGTCAGCATGATGTTCCAATCCTATGCGCTGTGGCCGCACATGACCGCGTACAATAACGTCGAGTACGCGGTGAAATCGCGCGGCTTCTCGAAGGATATCGACGAGCGGGTGACGAGAGCGCTGACACAAGTCGGCATACCGCATCTACGCGACCAGTATCCTTCGCAGATGAGCGGGGGCCAGCAGCAACGAGTGGCGCTGGCGCGTAGCCTTGCGGTTGATCCGCCGGTGGTGCGCTTCGACGAGCCATTGTCGAATGTCGACGCGAAAGTGCGCGATCAGCTTCGACAGGAACTCGTGTCGATGCAACGGTCCGTCAAATTTGCTGGAATATATGTGACGCACGACCAACTGGAGGCCATGCAACTGGCCGATAGGATGGCGGTTATGAACAATGGCAGAATCGTGCAGATTGGCACGCCGATCGAAGTCTATCGCAATCCGGTTTCGCGCTATGTCGCTTGTTTTTGTTGGCCAGGCCAATGAACTGGAAGCAACAATAATGAGATCGGCCACGAACGAAGCCAGACTTGGCACGGTCTTTGGCGAGCTTTCGGCGGACGTAGAACGAATGCCTCGCTTGCCCCCCCAGGAGCAGGGGCGCGTGTGATCCTCCGTCCCGAAGACCTCAAGCTGATCCCAGGGCGATGCGCCATCTGGCTCTAACGTGTGGCACGGCATGATTGAGACCATGATGTTTTCCGGCGCGCACGTCGAGTACCGCGTCCGTATTGGTGAGCATCGACTGCACGTGCGCTCGGACGGTCGCACTCTGCTCTCTGAGGGAAATCAACGTGTCCGTCGCCTTCGAGCCCGCTGTAGTTCACGTCTTCCCGGCGGACAATGCATGAACACATCAGACGAGTTAGCCCTGGAGCGCGGGGCCGGCGGCATCGTTGATTTCATCAAGTTTCGAGGCTTCGGTATCGCGAGCGG
The DNA here is from genome assembly GCA_037200245.1 of Pseudolabrys sp. Taxonomy (GTDB): domain Bacteria; phylum Pseudomonadota; class Alphaproteobacteria; order Rhizobiales; family Xanthobacteraceae; genus Pseudolabrys. The sequence goes on along the minus strand of JBBCIM010000041.1, from coordinate 74,597 downwards.
TATCGTCGCCGTCGCGTTTATTTTTCTTCTTCGTGTACCCGCTGGGCCGAATGCTTTTTGGAGCCTTCATTAAGAATGGCAGTTTCACTACTCATTCATTTGTTGAAACCATGGCGATCCCGACCTCGGTTCGCTGTTGCTTGATACCGCCGCCGTAACCTTTGTGAGCAGCATTGTGGCCATGGCCACTGCCACAGTCTTCGCGTGGCTTAACGAGCGCACGGATGCGGCTATGGGGTGGGTATCGAGGCTGATGCCGCTCGTTCCCACTTATGCTTCCGCCCATCGCCCTCAGCACGGGATGGTTCTTCCTCGGGCACGAGCGTGCGGGACTGCTCAATGTCGGCATCCGCACAGTGACAGGATTCCTGGGGATCGACCTTTGGGGCTGAGACGGGGCCATTTAATATCGGATCGTGGTCGGGCCTAGTCTTCGTGTACACGCTGTATCTTGTCCCCTTCGCCTATTTGCTTGTAGCGGCCGCCTTCAGGAACTTCGGACTCTTCGCTCGAGGAGGCGTCACGAGTCAGCGGCGCAGGGCCTTGGCGTACATTCCGGAAGGTGTCCGCGCCAGGTATTCTGCCGGCGCTTGCGGCTGCGCTGTTCCTCGTTGGTGTTACTGCGCTTAGCAATTTTTCAATACCGGTTATAATCGGTACAGCGGCCAGGATCGATGTGTTGTCGGTACGCATCGTGCGTTTAGTCCGGGACGCGTATCCGGCACGTACCGACGAGGCGGTCGTCCTAAGTCTTTTCGTCGTCGCAACCGTCGCTATCCTATTTTCGCTACAGCATTTGGTCAGTTCCCGGAGGCGCCACGTCACCATTGGAGGCAAGGGTGTATACGCCAGCAAAATTCCTTTGGGCGCTTGGAAGTGGGTGGCTCGGGCGATCATGCTCATATACTTGGCCGCCGCATCGTTGGTTCCCCTGTTTGGACTCCTTTTTGTGTCTTTGCAGCGGTATTGGTCTTCCCAGATTACACGAGATTCATTCACCTTCGATGTGCTTATCGCCTTGTTCACCGGCGAAAGTCTGACGAAGAAGGCGTTGCAGAACAGTATCGTCTTGGGCATCGTTGGCGCGACTCTGAGCATGCTGATTGCGACAATGCTGATGCTCTATGTGAGGCAGAGCAGGGGAATCTTTCCCAGCATCGTGGACTTAACGGTTAAGGCTCCAAGCGCTATTTCGCACACCGTAGTCGGCTTGGCATTAGTCATCGCTCTCTCCGGCCAACCATTCTTCCTCGCCGGGACGATGACCATTCTGCTAATCGCATACATGCTGATTTACATGCCGCAAGCCGCCGTTTCTACCGGCTCAGGGCTCGACCAGATAAGCGAAGAGTTGCTCGAAGCATCTTCTGTTTCCGGCGCCACGCAAGCACGGACATTCTTTCGTGTGACGCTGCCACTGATGCGCCCGGCGCTCACCGCCGGATGGGCGTTGCTATTCGTCTTAATGGTTGGCGATCTGACTGCATCCGCACTACTCGCGACGAATGCCAACCCGGTCGTGGGTTTCGTAATTTACGACATCTACAGCAACGCTACCTACTCGTCGCTGGCAGCGATCGCCTGTGTTGTTGGTGCAATCTCGTTTTTTGTAGTGTGCTTAGTGTTGGCGTTCTCACGGGGTGGTGCAACGGGGCAGGCGTCACAGTGACCTGCGTTCGTGTTCGGTTATTTCAGGGATACGAAGGAGTTGCATCGACGCGTGCTTTGTTGCGCAAGAGATAACCTAAGAATCCGCCGCCACTGTTCTCGCGGCGGACAAGAGAGTCCATGGGATGTTTGCCTTGACTACAATGCTGCTCTTTAACGCCGGATTAAATTGAGGATGTGCCGTGGCACAAACCTTGCGACTAACAACCTATAGCGACTGATAGATGTGCAAACGCATATTGATGGATATGCGAACAGCATATCGATTACCGATTTTCGTCCTGCGGAATGAAAAGCGTCCAATAAGATTCGCTCAAACTTATCGGGAGGATGCATGGAAAGGGTAAATGGCGGGGATAGGCTTGCGAACAAAGTTATCCTTGTAACCGGTGCTGCCAGCGGCCTGGGTTCGGAGATTGCGAACCAGTGTGTTCTACAGGGCGCGCGAATCGCAATTGGCGATGTCAACAACGATAAAGGCAGTCAGGTTGTAGAAAAGATCCGCGAGATTGGTGGCGACGCCCGCTACTTCCATCTGGACGTGACGGACGAGAAGTCGTGGCAGAGGGCGCTTTCCGACATCAACGGTGCCTTCGGCGGCGTACATGGTCTTGTGAATAATGCCGGGATTATTGCCCGCAAACCGTTTACAGAGGTATCGCTGGACGATTGGAAACGGGTTCTGGACATCAATCTCACGGGGCCGTTTCTTGGAACAAAACTCACGGCTCCATATCTCAAGGGTTCTGGTGGCGGGTCGATAGTAAATATCTCGTCCACCGCGGGATTCAGTGCCCACCCAGACTGTGCATACAGTGCGAGCAAATGGGGCGTTCGGGGACTGACCAAAAGTGCGGCTCTTAATTATTCGAGCTGGGGAATTCGCATCAATTCTGTACATCCTGCGATGATTATGACGCCTCTACAATTGACCGCTCCGCCAGGTTACATGGAAGCGAGCAATGCGGCAATTCCGCTTGGACGCCCAGCCCAGGCGGCAGAGGTTGCTCGCATAGTTGTCTTTCTACTTTCTGACGAGTCCTCTTACATGACGGGATCGGAAATGGTTGTGGACGGCGGCATCCTCGCCGCGGGCACGTGGAATATGCGTACGCAAATGCAGAAGGTGATTGCAGCGGGAAAATCCGGCTGAGAGTTTTGTCCCTGACGAGATCACATAACCGCGCGTTCAGTGCGGCGGTGCAACGCTTCTCACCTGCTGCGATGTTCCCTGGGATCAGGCAGGAAAAGCGAATAATAATATCGGGGGAGCCGCGTGGATTATTGCCAAGGTGCGGATTCTTCAGATAGCCGTGCCCGCTCTAGCGGGATGGCACTGGCGAGCGTCGCAATCCCGTTTGAGCGCAAGCCTGGTCGTGGGTGCGACCCAAATCCGGTCCTTTCGATCCAGGGCTTGCAGGTTATGTTCGCCAGCCGCGCCGGGCTCGTCAAAGCTGTCGACGGCGTCTCTTTCGACGTTCAACGGGGTGAAGTCGTTGCCCTTGTCGGGGAGTCAGGCTGTGGCAAGTCAGCGTCTTCTTTGGCGGTAATGCGTCTATTGCCGAAGCGGGGAGTTCGCGCACAGGGCCGCGTTCTTCTCGATGGTCGTGACCTCCTTTCCTATTCTGAGCGAGAGATGCAGCGGATACGAGGTCATCAGATATCGATGATCTTCCAGGAACCGATGACATCACTTAACCCGACCTTGACAATCGGGTTGCAACTCACCGAGCCGCTGGTTGCCCATCTAAGAATGAGCAAACGCGAGGCGCGCAAGCGCGCTGTCGAACTGCTCAAGGACGTCCAACTCACCGAGCCAGAGCTGCGCCTTAAGCAATACCCCGCACGAATTGTCCGGAGGCATGCGCCAACGGGTAATGATTGCGATCGGTATTGCTTGTAATCCGAAAGTAATTATCGCCGACGAGCCGACGACCGCCCTCGATGTGACCATTCAGGCGCAGATATTAGAATTGATGAGGGACTTAACGCGAAGGCTGAATATCGGCTTGGTTCTGATCACGCACAACCTTGGCATTGTAGCGCGCTATGCCGACCGCGTGAATGTGATGTATGCAGGCCAGATTGTCGAAAGTGGCACGGCAGAAGATATTCTCCTGCATACGCGACACCCTTACACGTTGGGGCTTCTGCGGGCCGTGCCCCGCCTCAACAGCCCGAGCGGCAATCAATTGGACGCAATTGAAGGCCTGCCGCCGAATTTGCTTAATCCTCCGACCGGTTGCCGCTTCGCAGAACGATGCAAATTCAGGATCGATGTCTGCCAGGAAGAACCGCCATTATGCGAAGTCGCGCCCGGACACGAATCTCGATGTTTCCGAACGGACGTCGAAAGCGGCAACGCTACGTTTGCGATAGGCAAGCAAGCCATTGAACACTCGAGTGCGAAGCTCGCTCCAACAGTGCTGAAGCTCGAAAATGTCAATAAGGCTTTTGGCGACGTACGAGCGGTTAGCGGCGTGAGCTTGGAGATTGCGGCGGGCGAGACGCTTGGTCTTGTAGGGGAATCTGGATGCGGGAAGTCAACACTTGGGCGCTTGATTCTCGCTCTTGAGCCGAGTTCTTCCGGTTCGATTCGTTTTAACGACGTGGACATCGGAAGGATGAGTAAACGAGGCCTTCAAACTTTTCGGCGCAATATGCAGGTCGTCTTCCAGGATCCTTTTCTATCTCTGAATCCCCGTATGACGATCGGCGAGATTCTGCAGGAGCCGTTGCGTGTGCACCGCCTTGTCCCTGATAAAGCCTCTGCATCCCGCCGCGTTGCCGATCTGCTCAGCCAAGTTGGCTTGTATCCATACATGGCTGACCGTTTCCCGCACGAGCTTTCCGGAGGCCAGCGTCAACGCGTCGGCATCGCGCGCGCCCTGGCTCTTGATCCCCAATTTATCGTCTGCGACGAGGCCGTTTCGGCGCTGGACGTTTCAGTTCAAGCACAAATCGTCAATCTTCTCGTTAAGCTCCAGAAACAGCTTGGTCTGACGTTCCTATTCATCGCGCATGACCTCGCGGTCGTTCGACACATCTCGACCCGCGTCGCCGTGATGTACCGCGGACGGATCATCGAGCTCGCTGACTGTAATGAACTGTTCGAAAATCCTTTGCACCCGTATACACGAGCGCTACTCGCGGCCGCACCTAATCCGGATCCGTTGGTAGCGGGACAGCGGCAAGCGGCGTCGCTCCGGAATGAGATTACGACCCGACAAGTCTTGTCCGGATGTGTGTTTGCGTCGCGCTGCCCAATCGCGGTCGAAAGCTGCCACACTGACTCTCAAACGATCAGGGAAGCGAGTCCCCGGCATCTGGTCGCGTGTTTCAGAGCGAATTTGGTGGCGCCGTGCTGAACTATATCGTCAAACGCACGCTTTTGATGATTCCCACGCTACTCGGAGTAGCCATAATTTCTTTCTTTCTACTTCGCGTCGTGCCAGGCGACATTGTCGAGGCGAAACTGCGCGGTGATGGCGCGGCTGTCACGCAGGAACTGATTGATCAAGAGCGGAAAGTACTTGGACTGGATCGACCGCTGTCGGCCCAATTTGGCAATTGGATGATCGGATTAGTGACGTTGGACCTAGGGCGTTCAATGTGGACCGGGCGTCCGGTCGCCGAAGAGATCAGTGTCCGCCTTCCGGTTTCTCTCGAGGTCGCTCTTCTTGGAGCTTTGGCTGCGCTGCTTGTCGCTGTACCCACCGGAACAGTTGCAGCACTTAGCCGCGGTTCATGGTGGGACTACGCGATCCGACTGGTGACGATTGGTGGGCTCGCAGTCCCTCCGTTTTGGTTCGGCATGATCGTCATATTGCTCTTGTTATCCGTATTTCACTGGCTTCCGACTCTGACTTACGTCCCTATCTACGTCGATCCAATCGCCAATCTATCGCAGTTGGTCTGGCCGGCGCTTGCGGTCGGGTTTCGCTTGGCGGCCATTGCAACGCGAATGGTCCGTTCCACAATGATCGAGGTTTGCACGAAGACTATATCCGGACAGCACGAGCGAAGGGTCTCAATCCCTATTTGGTCATCTTCGCCATGCGCTCCGCAACGCGTTAATCCGACAATCACGGTGGCTGGCCTCGAGTTTGTCTTCTTGATTGGAGGGCTCGTCGTAACCGAGCAGGTGTTCAACCTCAATGGTATTGGCCAGCTTTTCGTCGGCGCCGTCAATAATCATGACTTCGTTCTTATCCAAGCGATCGTCATGTTGACCGCCACAATGTTCTGCATCGTCAATCTAGCGGTGGATATCTTGAATGCCACACTCGATGCGCGCATCCGCCTCTGAAGCGCGCACAGCGCAATACGGCCCGCTTTATAGGTTCCTCACCGAGGAGCCCATCGCGATGGTTAGTATCGGTATACTTCTTTGCGTGGGAATGGCCGGAATTTTTGCAGGTCAAGTAGCTCCCTACGACCCCGTAGCTATCGACTCGTCGCTTCAACTTGCCGCGCCCAGTCGAGAACACCTGTTTGGAACCGATGCCTTTGGCCGCGACATCTTTAGTCGCATTATCTTCGGCGCTAAGACGGCCCTTACAATAGGTGTTTTGGCATCTCTTTTCGGCTGTAGCATTGGCGCGGTATTGGGGATGACCTCTGCTTATGCAGGCGGAGTGTTTGATCTCCTCGTTCAGCGCGTCATCGATATGCTGTTGTGTTTTCCGACCATCATGATGGCGCTTGTTGTGGTGGCCATTCTCGGCAAGAATCAAGTTCATGGCCTCGACCTGAATCTAGTTTACGCGATTGCAATTCTATGATTCCGAAGGTCGCGCGGGTCATTCGTGCCGCGGCACTCACCGTCAGCGCGATGTCCTATATCGATGCCGCTCGAGCGTGTGGTTTCTCCTCAGCGCGAATCGTATTTCGTCATATCGCGCCGAATATCATTGGTCCTTATCTCATCCTTCTTACCGCAGATATAGGGCAGGCGATTCTCCTTGAGGCATCGATGTCATTCCTGGGGCTTGGCGTGACCGAGCCGACCCCGTCATGGGGCTTGATGCTCTCGGGCGATTCAGCGGACTACTACCAAGAGGCGCCATGGATGATCATCTTCCCTGGCCTAGCCATCAGCATCACTGTCGTCACATTCAATCTCATTGGCGATGCGCTGCGGGATTTTCTCGATCCGAGACTGCGAAGGTAATTGAAAGAGGCTGCATTAGAAATGCGGCCTAAGGCAATCATGAGGAAACAAAATGAGTGAAGAACAGACTGTGGCTCGACCTGAGGTACTCGAGAAATGTATAGCGAGAGCATTTCCACTCAGCCGGCGAACATTCGGCGCTGCACTGTTGGGAGCGATGGTTCCCCCATTTTTCCATCCTGCGCTAGCCGACGAAAGCCCCCGTCGAGGTGGTAGTCTAATTTACGCTGTCCTGGGGACGCCGCCGACCCTTGACTGTCACGCTGCAAACAGCTTTGCGACGATGCACTTTCTCGCGCCGCACTATTCGCTTCTGGTCAAGCTAGAAGGCGAGCCTATGTATGTCGTGGGTGATCTTGCCCTCGATTGGACCGTGTCGGATGACGAAACGATATATACGTTCCGCCTTCATCCCGAAGTCCATTTCCATGATGGAAGCCGTCTGACCTCGGCCGATGTGAAGGCGAGCCTTGACCGAATCTGCAACCCGTCACCGGGAATTGTTTCGCTCCGCAAGCTGCGTCTTGCAATCATTGCGGCCATCGAAGCTCCTGACCCCACGACTGTTATCATCCGCCTGTCTCGTCGCTCTCCGGCTTTTCTAGGGACCTTGGCCGAGCCGTGGAATGTAATTTACAGCGCCACCAAGCTTGCCGAAAACCCGCATTATCCCGAGAAGACCATCATGGGTTCGGGGTCCGTTCGTCGCGAAGGAGTACGTGCCGGGCTCACATGCTGTCGGAGAGCGCTTTGATAAGTACTTCAAGTCGCCGCTCCCTTATCTCGACTCCTTCCGCGCAGTGACGATGACGTCGGCATCGTTCATGAACGCTTTGCAGGGCGAACAGGTCATGGCGGAGTTTCGCACCTTGACTCCGACGCAACGCGACAGGCTTTCCAAAACAGTCGGCGACAAGATGAATATCTACGAGGGGTCATGGGGTTCAGGCGATGCCTTCCTTTTTAATACGCGACGTAAGCCGTTCGATGATATCCGTGTGCGAAAGGCACTTAATATAGCCGTCGACCGCTGGGGGGCAGCGGCCGCCCTCGGTTCGACCATCGGCCTTCGTTATGTCGGCACGGTTCAAAGGCCAGTCTCTCCTTGGGCGGCAACCGAAGCGGAAATGGTCGCGATGACTGGGTTCGGACGAAATCCTGCCGCCGCGAAAGAAGAAGCACGACGCCTTCTAGCCGAGGCAGGTCAGTCAAATCTCAAGATCAGGTTGATCAACCGCAATATCGCAAATCCGTACACATCAATCGGGATCTATCTCGTCGATCAATGGAAGCAGATCGGGGTCACTACGGAACATGTTCAACTCGATGTAGCCCAATTGGAAACATCGTTGACTGGAGGTGACTTCGATGCAGCGATCGATTTCATCACCGTTCTCTACGACGAGCCCTCACTTGAATTCGACCGCTACCTGTCAACTGATCGTACTACGAACAATCCTGCCCACTATATTGATCGCCATGTTGACGAGCTTTTCGACAAACAGGACCGAGAGCACGATCCGCAGAAGCGGCGCCAAATAGTGCGTGAATTAGAAGGCTATTTGCTCGATCAGTCTTACCACGTTCCATTTCTATGGCAGGCTCGGATCGTCGCCATACGCAATTATATCAAAGGGTGGAAGTTCACCCACCAGACCTACGTAGGTCAAGACTTGGCGACGGTGTGGCTGGATCGTCCAACCTGATAGCATCCTCGTTCGGCTTGTCTGATGTCGCGCCAGCGTAATTTGTCGCGAACGGCATCAATCGATTCATTCATCATCTAAGAAGTACGAACTCATCTAGGATTTTAAAATGGACGAAACGCGAGAACTTGCAGCATTTGTGAGCGGTCTTCGGTATGAGGACTTGCCACCACCGTTGGTGGCCAAAGCCAAAATGCTTCTTCTAGATCATTTTGGCGTGAGCTTATTCAGTAGTCGAACCGCATGGGGTAAAATTGCGACCAAATACGCCAATCGTTTCGCGGCAATGCCGGAAAGCACGGTGTATGGTCAAGAGCGCAAAGTTGCGGCGGAGGCTGCGGCGTTGGCGAATGGTCTTTGTGCTCACGGTTATGAGCTCGACGACAGCGCCGAGGGTGCCTATGCCCATCCCGGTGCTTCGGTCATCCCAGCCGCCTTTGCCCTGGGCGAAACTCTGGACTCTTCGGGACGCGATCTTATTACTGCGATGGCGGCCGGTTACGAGTTGATCGGGCGGATTGGAAACGTATTAGGGCGCGAAGGTATCAGGTGGCATCATCCGACGTGCCAATTGGGCGCCTTCGGCGCGACAGCCGCGGCCTGTCGGATGCTGTCGCTCGACGAAGCGCAAACGCTGAACGCGCTTGGAATTGCCGGCAGTATGGCGTCGGGCATCATGCAATTTAGCGATGAGACCGAAGGCACGATGGTAAAGAGGTTCCATGGCGGCTGGCCTGCCCATAGCGGCGTGATTGCTGCCCGTCTTGCCGCAGACGGTTTCACGGGGCCGTCGCAGGTCCTTGAGGGCCGCTATGGATATCTTCGCACCATTACGGACAAGTTCGAAGTTTCAGGGTTGACCAAGGATCTCGGAACGACCTGGACGATCATGACGACGGCCATCAAGCTCTACGCCAGTTGCCGTGCGTTCCATCCGATGATCGAGGCAATCGAAAAACTGAAGAAAGAACATCAGATTGGTGCCGACGTGATCGATCGTATTCGAGTTGCCACGACGGAAGTTGTCATGAGCAAACAGATTACGTACGAGCCGAAGTCCTTAATGGGCGCGCAATACAGTCTGCCGTTTGTGGCAGCGATGTCTGTTCACCGGGACCTGAGTGATATTCGCTGCTTCGACGAAGATGCGATGAATGACAAACTTGTCTTGGCGACCGCAAAACGCGTAGACGCATTTGTGGATGCCGAAGTTGACCAAGCTTACCCGCGTTATGTCGCTAAAGTAACGATGACCACCAAGGACGGCCGCGAGCTTCGCCAGGACGTATGGGATGCCAAGGGCAGTTCCCTTAGGCCCGCTCCCGATCTAGAGATGGTCAAAAAGTTTTCGAGTTTGACCGAGGGCATCATCACCGGCGACCATGCCGTGGTCGACCAAGTGGGCGGCTTGGATAAGGGCTCCTCCTTGGCAGCGCTTGGCGCCGCCTTGAGAAGTACGGCCCAGCCGCCAGCATACACCTGATTGCCGGACTGCAAGTAGCATTTCAGTCTAAGCTTTTGACCAAGATTTTTGGGGGTCGAAGATGTTGCAAACGAATCGTGCACGCATCTGGGTGTCTGCTTGCGGCACTTAGCGAGCATCAGAAGGTAGATAGGCAATATCGGCTTTTGCCCGGTGGGCTCAACTGGTCAGCGCAACACACTAATCATTTAGCAAAGATGGAGTGTGTGCCATGAAGCAGCGACGTCGCATTTATTACTCGGTGTCTCAGCGGTCTGAAATCTGGGATCGCTGGCAAGCTGGCGAGCCGATGAGTTCAATCGGACGCGGATTTGACCGAGAATCCTTGTCGGTCTTTTCGGTGATCTCGCCAACCGGCGGTATTCGTCCGCCGGATCGACACCGTGCCAAGCAAGCGCTCAGCCCTTTTGAACGAGAGGAGATTTCCAGAGGGCTCAGCACGCAACGTTCGTTACGGTTGATTGCTCGCCGGTTGAGACGATCCGCATCGACCATCAGCGGTGAAGTCAGCCGCAATGGCGGGGCGGCTCGCTACCGGGCTGCTGGGTCCGGATCAGGCGGCCTGGGATCTGGCGCTGCGACCCAAGCTGTGCAAGGTGGCTTGCCGTCCATTCCTGAGCCGGACGGCGGCGGTCTTGCTCTTTCCCTTGGGTTCAAGGGCGCGAATCTTCATCCGCTTGATCAACCCGACCTCGAGTCGAACGATAAACGCTACCTTCTTCGTATTGGATCGCGCTCGATCGGATTTTCTCGGCATCTGATGAAAATTCGGGACCGCGGAAGGTCGGCATTCGAACCGATCCTATTTCGGCGAGCAGCGCTGAGTCTTCGCGGGGGAATTCCCCCGGCCGCGGACCGTGCAGAACAACGGCCCGACGTTACTACCTAGTACGATGCAAGCCTGCGTGAGCGGCCAAATGCATCCAAGATTATCGAGTGCTTTGTGGCAAACGATCAAGCCAATCGCGCCATTTTATCATGATCTCGATCTTTTCTTCAAGGAATTCGTCGATTGCATAAGATCCAATAAGACTCTCACTTTCTGGATCGACCTCGCCAGGATGCGTAATCATACGCACCTGATCGAGTGAAAGCCCGGCGCCCCTTTTCTTCGCGATGACGAGAACTTTGGAGCCGACGTCGCAGACATCGGCAAAGGGATAACCGTGGACCAAGGAATCGAGAGGATGCCGTCTTTGCCTTCCATGGCCATAATGGAATCGACGAAGGCGCGCATGTTGGTCGGGTAAACCTAAGCCTGCCAGCAATCGAAAACCGATATAACGAGATGTATCAAATATATCTAAGCGACAGGAAGGAGGCAGATATCGCGCATGGGCTTCAAGCATTAAAACCGGCATCGCTTGATGTGAGAATCGCTGCGCAGCCGCCGACTCTCGTACGAGTCGTCATTTTCTTGCCGTGTTGACAGAGGTGCAATGCCGGTCGCAAATAAAGTATCAGAGATCGGCACAATGGTTATGGATTATATTAATTCTGACTCTAAAGAACTTCGATGGGGCCGGGGCGCTTCATCTTTCCCTTTGCGCGACGAAACCCTGTCTTTTTTCGTCCGTCCCAATGCGCGATCGACATCGATGGATCTGGAATTGGAAGGAAGTTATCTCAGTATTAGCCTTGCCGGCGATCCGACGATCGAACAGGGCGGGGAACAGGATATCCTTGCTGCGAGCAAGCTTTACATATTGTGTCAGCCAATCAATGAGCGTGGTCGCCGCGTCAATTTTCGGTCGCCGATTGCCTTGACCGTTGTCGTCTATATTTCGCCCCGCTGGTGCTCGTCATGTCCGCGCGGGCCGAACTGTAAGGTTGCCCAATTCCTGTTGCGCGGCAATGAAGGACTGAACGCTGTCGGCGGCCAGGCTTTCGACCAGGATGATCGCGCCCTCGCAGTCACCCGAGCGCTGCTCGACTTTCGCATCGATAAAGACGCCGACCAGCTATCGATCGAGCAGTCGATACTCGCCTTGCTCTCGTGGGCATTTGTTAAAAATATTAAACTGTTTGAATTACCTGTGAAAAAGTGTCGGTGCGACGGTCGACGGCAATAAAGGTGCGGAAGGCATCCTTCTTTTCCGCGACGCACACGCTCGATCGCCTCGAAGGGCAACTCTTCAAAAAACCGAAAGAAGCGGAGAAGGCGGCGTTACGCCAGATCGACAATACGCGATTGAGCGGCGGACTTTCGCCATTCGATTACAATTCGTCGAATAGCGGCGTCGAAAGATAGCGTTCGGCGAACGAGGGAAGAATCACGACAATATTCTTTCCGGCCATGCGCGGCCGCTGTCCGATCTCGATAGCGGCCGCCACCGCCGCGCCGGATGAGATGCCGGCCGGGATGCCCTCGTAACGCGCCAGCGCTCGCGCCATTTTCGAAGGCTGTCTGGTTGCCGACCTTGATCGCCTCATCGATGATCGAGAATGTCCGGCACAAAACCCGCGCCGATGCCTTGAATGCGATGCGATCCCGGCTTGCCGTCGGAAAGCACCGGACTGTCTTCCGGCTCGACGGCGACCACGCGCAGCGATCGCTTCCGCGGCTTGAGGGCCTGGCCGACGCCTGTGATGGTCCCGCCGGTGCCGACGCCCGCTACGAACACGTCGATATTGCCGCCGGTATCGTTCCAGATTTCCTCGGCGGTCGTATGCCGATGAATGGCCGGATTGGCCAGGTTCTTGAACTGCTGCGGCATTACCGCGTTTTTCGTGTCGCCGACGAGTTTCTCGGCCTTGGCGACCGCGCCCTTCATGCCCAGCGCCGCCGGGGTCAGCACGAGTTCAGCGCCGAGCAGTTTAAGCATCTTGTACCGCCCGTTTGGCGCACCGCCTATGGCCGATCAGTAATTTGAGCGCGAATGTGTTGCGATCATAGCAGTCGGCCGTCGGGTCCAAAAAAGGGATGTGACCCGCTGAAATCGCCAAGCGGCACGAAGTGCGTGACAACATTGCCGTAAGCGCCGTTGGCGAACCAAGCATGCAAATGAAAGCCTGGCGGTTCGATCCTAAACGACGGCGGATAGTGTGCGTCCATATCCAACGCGACTGCGTGGTTGGGAGCTGGGCAGATCGTTGCGGCTATTTCGGTGAAAATTGTCAGCACAGCGCGATGGACGTGGCCCGCAGCCACCAGCCGCGCTCGCTTGTGCCGCCCCAGGACGGTGGCAAGCTCTGCGGCGTTACGCAGATTTTGCACGTCCATGTGGCCGATGCCGGTGGCGAACGGCGGATGATGCAGGAACAATAGAGCAGGGCGCGTCGCCGATGCGGCGAGCGTCGTGTCCAGCCATATCAAGGTGCTTGCGTCGAGTTCGCCGTGCGACGCGCCGGGCACACTGGAATCGACCAGCACAATGTCGAGGTCATTCACCGAGCGCGAGAGATTGAGCGCGTCACCGGTCGACGCATAACCCTGGTTGGGCAAAGCGGCGCGCATCAACGCGCGATCGTCGTGATTGCCTGGTATTGCCACGAACGAGATTTGCAGCGGCGCAAGCAAGGCCAGCAGATGGTCGTACTCTTGGCTTGAAGGCGTGTCGGCGAGATCCCCGGATATCACCACCATATCCGGGCGCGGCGAGAAGCGATTGAGCTCGATGATGCACCGCGACAGCGCCGCCGCGGTATCGACGCGGCCATAGGCGAGTTCGCTCGGCCGCTTGATGTGCAAGTCCGATATTTGCGCAATCAAAATCGGCCGCGCGGTCATAGGCGTTCCGCTGGCAGCAGGCGAATGGCGGAGGACTCAATCGACAGGCCGACGCGATCGCCGACTTTGACGTTAAGCGTATTCGGCGCGTCGACCATGATCGGCTTGCTGGCTGTACCGGTAACGCTGAGCCGTTGCCGGTCGCCGGTGAAGTTTATGCTTTTGATCTCGCCGGCAAGGCTGGCGCTTTCGGGCGCAATGATGACGATCGATTCCGGCCGGATCATCACGACGGTGGCGCCGGCCGGTATGTCATTAGTCACCGCCAGCGTGCCGCCAGGCAGAGCAAGCACGCCGCCGCTGCATTCGGCTTCGACGATGTTCGCGGCGCCGATGAATTCAGCGACAAAGCGGCTGGCGGGCGCGAAATAGATGTCGCGCGGCGTGCCGATCTGGGCGATAGCGCCCTTGCGCATGACGACAATGCGGTCGCCCAGCGTCATCGCCTCGGCTTGATCGTGTGTCACGTAAATGGTGGTGATGCCGAGCATCCGCAACAGACTATCGAGTTCGCCACGCAATCTTTCGCGAAGCGCGGCGTCGAGCGCCGTCAGCGGCTCGTCGAGCAGCAGCAGGCTTGGTCGCGCCGCGACCGCGCGGGCCAAGGCCACCCGCTGGCGCTGTCCGCCGGACAGTTGATCGATGCTGCGATGCTCCAGGCCCTCGATGCCGGTGAGCGCAACCAGTTCGGCGATGCGCGCCCAGCGTTCGGCTTTACCGACGCCGCGGATCTTCAAGCCATAACCAATATTGTCGGCAACGTTCACGTTGGGGAACAACGCGTAAGACTGAAACACCATGCCGACATTGCGCCGCTCGATCGGGACGTTCGTCACGTCGGTGTCGTTGAACCAGACGCGACCGCCGGCATCGGGCCGTTCGAGACCGGCAATGATGCGCAGCATTGTCGTCTTGCCGCAGCCGGAGGGTCCGAGGAGCACCAAGGTCTCGCCGCGCGCGACGTCGAGCGTGATCGGCTCCAGCGCGCGCGTGCCGTTGGAAAAGGTCTTGCGGCAGGCCTCAACGCGCAAGCCGACGCCATGCGTAGTCATCGGCGCGCTCCCTGGCGCGCGCTGCTGTCGGCAAAAATCTGCATGGCCACCAAGAGCGGAATGATCATCACGAAGAACACCAGCGTATAGGCCGAGGCGACTTCCAGCCGCATCGAAGCGTAGCTATCCGCTAGTCCGACCGGCAGCGTTTTGGTCAATGGCGTGTGCAGCATCCAGGTCAGATTGAATTCGCCGAGCGACAAGGTCACCACCATGAGCGAGCCCGCCAGAATGCCGGGCCGCGCATTGGGCACGATGACGCTTCGGAAGCGTGTCCACGGCGAAGCGCCGAGCGATGAGGCGCTTTCGTCCAACGTCTTAACGTCGATTGCCGCGAATACTGCCATGACCGAGCGCACCATGAACGGCAGCGTGAACACCACGTGACCGGCCAAAATGAACAGCCAGGAGCGGCGAAAATCGCCGAATCCGCCATAGGTCAGCAGCAAGGCGAGGGCGATCGCGAGGCCGGGGATCGCGAGCGGCAGCGTAATGATCTCCTCGATCACGCGCGACAGCCTGCCGCCACGCACATGCAGCGCATAGGCGACGGGGACGCCGACGATCAGCGTCACGGCGAGCGCGGCCAGCGCAATGATCAAGGAGCGGGCGACGGTATCGGCGTAAAGCTCCCACACCTGCATCACCCACTGCAGCGTTAGCCCCGATCGGATGCCTTGGAAGTAGTTGATCGTCACGCCCGCCAGCATGGACAGCACGGCCGGAACGATGAGAAAGGCGGCGACAAGCAGCGTGAATGAAAGCTGGGCGGCAAAAATCAGGCGGTCGCGCATGAAGGTCACCCCGCCGCCGCCACGGTGCCGCCGCTGAGCGAGCGTGCGAACGCCAGCACCGTCCACGCCACCAAGCCGAGTCCGACCGACAGTGCGGCCGCAATGGCGATGTTCGCCGACAAGGTGAACTCGGTATAGATCAGCATCGGGAGCACATCGATATTGGTGGCAAGCGTAAAGGCGGTGCCGAACGCGCCCATGGCGGTGGCGAAGGAAATCGCGCTGGAGGCGACGAAAGCCGGTCTGAGCGCCGGCAATATGACGTCGCGGTGGACGGCCCATGGACCGGCGCCGAGTGCGCGGGCGGCTTCCTCCAAGCTGGGGTCGAGTTTTTCAACCGCCGCCATGATCGTCAGGATGACGCGTGGGATCGAGAAATACAAATAGCCAAGGAACAGGCCTTGCATCGAATAGGCAAACACCCATTTGGCGCCGAAGACGGCCGACGTGATTTCTCCGATCAGCCCTTGTCGTCCCGCGAGCAGAATGATCATGAAGCCGACCACCACGCCGGGGAAGGCGAGCGGAAATGTCAGCATGGCGATCAACAAAGCCCGGCCGGGAAATCGGTGGCGCTGGAGAAAAAGGCCGGCAATGGTCGCGATGGCCAGTGACGCTCCGGTCGTGGTGGCCGCCAGTAGCACGGTGTTGAACAGCGTGGCGCGAAACCGCGGCTCGGTGAGAATGGCCGCATAGGCACTAAGCCCCATGTCGCCGGTGGCGCCGACCACGATCAGCCGCGCCATCGGCAGCAGAAAAAACGCGATCGCCACCACCCCCAGTGGCAGCAAACAGAAGCGAAGAAAGCTGTTGATGGTCATGGAGAAATGGTGCCCCGGCGAACCGGAGCACCATAATGCCTCATCGCACTTCGGCGAGATAGCGGTCGGTGAAGCCCTTTTGCACCGATTCAAGCTTCGCCCAGTCCACGCTCTTGGCGCGGGCGTAGTCGCTGTCAGGCAGGAATTTGGCTTTCACCTCGGCCGGCAGCTCGATTGGGCGTGCCGGGCGGAGATAGGCATTGGTCCATATCGCCTGGCCTTTGTCCGACAGCAGGTAGTCGAGGACCTTCTTGGCCTTGTCCTTGTCGGGCGCGTTCTTCACCAAGCCGACGACGTAGGGGAACACGACGGTGCCTTCGCAAGGGATAACAAAGGCGAAGTTTCCCTTCTCGGTATATTTGGCGCGATAGGCATTGAAGTCGTAGTCGAACAGAATCGGGATTTCGCCGGATACCACGCGGGCATAAGACGTCTGCTTCGGCACAATGGCGTCATTTTTGTGCAGGCCCTTGAAAAACTCGATGGCCGGCGCGAAGTCGCCTTCGCTGCCGCCGAGCCCGATATTGACGGCGACCGCGCCGACATAGCCGACCGCCGCGGAAGACGGGTCGAGATAACCGACCATGCCTTTGTAATCGGGCTTGAGCAGATCCTTCCAGCAGGCGGGCACCGCTTTGCCGCCGAGTGCGTCTTTGTTGACGAACAGGCCGAGCGTGCCGGAGTGGATGGTGGTCCAGGCGCCATCGGCATCTTTGAGCCCGGCGGGGACTTCGTCCCATCCTTTCGGCTTGTAAGGTTCGACCACATCGAGGCTTTTCGCCTTCATGCCGAAGTTCACGCCGAAGTAGCCGATATCGGCCACCGGATTGGCCTTCTCCGCGAGAAGTTGCGACAGGGCCTGACCGGAATTCTTGTTATCGAAGGGAATATCGTAGCCGAGGTCGGTCTTGACTGCCTTGAGCATCGAGGCCCAATCGGCCCATTGCGGCGGGCAATTGTAGCAAATGACATCGGCAGCCTGCGCGGGCGTACGCATGGCAGTGGCGATAAGTGCGAACAACAGCAGCCCCAACAGCTTTTTCATCGATTAGTCTCCTGGAACATCGTGGACTTGATGTGCAGCAAACTGGCGCATGATTGTGTTGCACTCGGATGACACAAGAGGGCGCGTATTCTGACCGCCGATAGCGCGGCGGTGCGTTTCGTTCGGCGTAACGAACGGATTTTTGGTCGCTTCAATCAGTAGTCGCACTGTAAGGTGGGGGGCTGGCCGACCTTTTTGCCGTTGTCGTCGCCTGCGTCTTGGATTGCGTTCACGCTTCTTTAGCAAAATATTGGTCGCGTCCGAACCGAAGGCGAGGCGCATCTCGTTTGATTTGGCGTTGCCTGCAAGGATTCGAGTGGCGAGGCCAAGCCAATACAAGACCTCGGCTTCGTCATCGCGCCGCGCCTGGACCAAAGTCTTCATGGGCGCACACAATGGCTATATGCTTTCAGGTCGAACCTGAACTCGATCAAATGCTATCGATCCAAACGGGATTTGGAAACGGCCGTCTCTGGTATCTCCTAAGCAGCGAGGATCGAGGGCTCGGCCGTCATAAAACTGTCATAAAATCTCGAGCCATTGTTCCTGGCTTCGCGCCTTGTTCTCAATTACCATTCTATTGGTAGCCCATCGCTGTTTCCTGTTGCGCTGAGCAAAACACTTATAGTGAGTGCGATTATGTCCAAAAAAGAAAAGACCATAAAAGCTCTGAAAAAGAAGCTCAAAAAGCTCAAGGCTGAATTGTCGAAATTGAAATCCGGTAAGGCTGCCGCGTCCAAAAAGAAGATGCAGGCAAAGAAGAACGTGAAGAAAAAAGCAGCGCCTTCTGCGGCCAGGCCCGAAATTTCATCTGGGGCCAAGGAGCCGGCGCGAGCGCCCATTCGTGTCGCAACGGTGCGCTAGGCACTGCGTTACAAGCGTATTGTCGAAATCGGTTATAGCTTTTGAAAATGAAGCGTATTCTGTTTCGGGCGTTCGCCGGCAGGAAGATGACCGGAAATTATGTAATGGACGGCTTCCGCGATATTCGTCGCATGGTCGCCGGCTCGTTCAAGGTTTTTAACGCAGAATAGGAATTGCGTGCAGCCCGCAATATTTTGCGGATCCTGGCTCATATGAGCCAATGTCTCATGAAACAGCGCATTGTTCAGCGCATCGATTTCCTGATCGCCATTCCAGACCGCGAGCGCTTCATCGATGTCATGATCGGCGTAACTATCGAGTGCCATTTTCACCCGCTCCAGGACGACCTGCGTCATGTGCCGGAGACCTAACACCAACGACATCGGAAGAGTATCGGTGCCGATCATGATTGTGCGCTTGCTGATATTCTTGGCGAGTTCGCCGAGCCGTTCAAGGTCGCTGGTGATGTGCATGGCCGAAATTATTTCGCGCAAGTCGTTTGCCAGAGGCTGACGCTGCGCGATGATGTTAATGCCCTTTTCTTCAATTCTGGATTGAAGCGTGGTGAGAGCGAGGTCGCGATCGATCACTTGAAGGGCGAGGCCTGAGTTTCTACTTGCAAGGGCATCAAGGCCTTGCGCGATTTGTTGTTCCACGAGCCCACCCATCTCAGTGACCATCAGCGCGAGGTAGTTCAGGTCAAGATCGAAAACGGTGCGGGTGTGAGCAGATCGTGCCAATTCCATTGCTGCGGATCCGTTGGCGATGAGTTCGCAAAGGCCATGGTCGAAAGCCAACTCAAATACACAGCTTATTCCGGCTAATTGCCGAACGATCTTTTTACGAAGATTCGATGAAGCCTTGATGACGGGGTGTCGAAGCCAGGCCGAGAGCCGCGCCCGTGACAGCCACACACATTGCGGAACTGTAGAGCGTATTCAGCTAATAACTCTCACTTTCGCGGTGAACATCGTGAATGAGAATTCCCGCGCCTTGCGCCGGCATCACCAGCCACTCGCGCCGCTTCAGCGTGCGTTTGGTATCTTCATAGCCGCTCTGCCAATGCTCGCGCATGGAAGTTCCGGAAAATTCGTGGTCTTTGGCGTGCCCTTCATAGGCCTTTTGTTGATAAATCAGATGCAGGATCGTGATGTCCGGCAAGTCCATCAATGCAGTTTTGAGTTTCTGCTCGTCATCGCTCAGCTGCTCCTCAGGAACCTTTTGCAGCGCATCGCGAAGCTTCGTCTTCCAATTGTGAATGCGGCGATAGACGTCGGTATTGTAGCGGGTGCGGGACGAGTACATGATGTCCTTATGACGGGCCATCACATCATGAATATCTCTGGGCAAATCGCCGCGCGCACTGAATAGATCGACCTGGAACACCAGCGTATTGAGCGGGCTCTCCTGGTCGAGCAGGTGTTGTAGCGGCGTATTCGACACAATGCCGCCGTCCCAGAAATGATCGGTCCCGATTTTTACCATCGGCAAGGCGGGCGGCAATGCGCCGCTTGCCATGATGTGTTCCGGCCCGATTTCCTCGCGGCTGTTGTCGAAATAGATGAAGTTGCCGTCCAGGACATTCACCGCACCGACGGCGAAGCCAACCGCTTTGTCGTTGATTAGGGAAAAGTCGATCAAATTGAGCAACGTCTCGCGCAACGGTTCGCTATCGTAATAGCTGGTCGCGCTTTGTGCCCCCGCCGCGCTGAACCATGGATTCTGCTGCCTCGGCTTGAAGAAGCCCGGCTGGCCCATCGTTATCGTCATCCACGTGCTCGCGGCGTTGCGCGCTTTACGGTAGATGTCGCCGTCCGGCGTGTGGTGCCACACTTTCCGTTCCGTGATCGTATCCCAGAACTCGCGCAGCCTTTGCAATCGGTTCTGACGGGAATTCCCAGCGATGATTGCGGCGTTGATAGCGCCGATCGAAACGCCGGATACAAAAGTCGGCTCGATGTCGGCTTCGTGCAGCGCTTGGTATACGCCGGCCTGATAGGCGCCGAGCGCGCCGCCACCCTGAAGCACGAGAGCAATACGGTCGCAGCGTTCCGGTCGCCAGCCGTGCGAAGCGTGAACTTCGTCCGTGCTCGATACTTTCGCGTCCATCGCAATCCTCCTCATGCCGCGGAATACGCTGTAAATTGAGTTGAGCACCATGACGCGCCGATGACGGGTTTGTTGCCTCCCGAGCGAGCGGCCCGCGCGCGTCGCGGGCATGCGATCACTTGTTGGAAATCCTTCATATGATTGTCAGCAGTCTATGAGTTGATCGATGCACCGCAATGTCGCGCAAAACGCAGGGGTATTTATGCTGTCTGGCAGAACTGCTGTTGTGACCGGCTCAACCAGTGGCATAGGCCTGGGCATCGCCGAGGCGCTTGCCAGTCAGGGCGCGAATATCGTTCTCAACGGCTTCGGCGACGCCGGCGCGATTGAAGAGCTGCGCAGCAAGCTGTCGCTCGAACACAATGTCGGGGTCAGCTACAGCAAGGCCGATATCAGCAAGCCGGACGAAATCGCCGGCATGATCGAGGAGGCGCAAAACGAATTCGGCAATGTGGATATCCTCGTGAACAATGCGGGAATTCAGCATGTCGCGCCAATCGAGGAGTTTCCACCGGAGAAATGGAACGCGATCATTGCCATCAATCTCACGGGTGCGTTCCATACTGCGCGCCTCGTCGTGCCGGCCATGAAAGCGAAAGGCTGGGGACGCATTGTCAATATCGCGTCCGCCCATGCCCTGGTCGCATCGCCCTTCAAATCAGCTTACGTCGCCGCCAAGCACGGCATTGCCGGGTTGACGAAGACCATTGCCCTCGAAGTCGCCGAGCACGGCATCACCGTCAACGCAGTGTGCCCAGGCTACGTCATGACGCCGCTGGTGCAGAGGCAAATCCCGGAACAGGCGAAGGCCCGTGGAATTTCCGAGGATGCGGTCGTTCACGACGTTTTGCTAGCGGCTCAATCGACTAAGCACTTGGTCGAGGTGTCCGAAGTCGCGGCGCTGGTCGCCTTCCTTTGTTCGACCGAGGCGAAATCGATCACCGGCGCGGTATTGCCGATCGATGGGGGATGGACCGCGCACTAAACGGCGCGTCCAAGCAGCCCATGCGTGCAGAAGAGGTTCTCAAACTGCCGTCGATGCCGGCGGCCGGTCCGAGTTATCCGGCCGGTCCATATCGGTTCGTCGGCCGCGAGTACATGGTCATCAGTTACGAGACCGATCCAGAAATCATCGCGGCTCAGTTGCCCGAACCGTTGGAGCCACTCGATCATCCGGTGGTGCATTACGAATGGATCAAAATGCCGGATAGCACCGGGTTCGGCAGCTACACCGAGTCGGGAATGGTGATTCCCTGCCGCTTCGGCGGCGAGGAAGTGAATTTCGTCGCGCAGATGTATCTCGACGACGATCCGCCGATCGCGGCAGGCCGCGAAATATGGGGTTTTCCAAAAAAATACGCGCATCCCAAACTTGAGGTCGTCAAGGACACACTGACTGGCACGTTGTCATATGGCGGCCAGCTTGTGGCCATGGGCACCATGGGTTACAAGCACGAGAGCATGGCCGGCAACGGTCAGCGTACCACTGCGACGCTGTCGAAGACCCAGGTCAACCTGAAGCTTATTCCCGGGGTCGATGGTCATCCCGAAATCTGCCAACTCGTCGCCTATAATTTGATCGATATCAGCGTCAAAGGCTCCTGGATCGGCCCCGGGCGGCTTCATCTCATCCCCCATGTGAACGCGCCCGTCGCCGATTTGCCGGTCCGAAAAATCGTTGGCGCACACCACTTTATCGCCGACCTGACGCTGCCATACGGCCGGGTTCTGCACGATTACAACAAGCAGCGTTGAGTATAACGCGGTGCGGCCGGTAACAGATCGCAACTTTCTCCGCGCGGGTTTCATTTGCTCGTCACATCCATTCCGCAAAATCAGGGCTTCCACGGCGAGGAGAGTAATCCATGAGTGACTTTGCATTGCCCGGCTCAATCGAGCCGGCGGTTCGTAAGGGCCCCAATCTGGACGGTAGCGTTCATCCGTTGTCTGGCATCATCTTCATGGGTGTCATCGGCGCGGCGCTGTTGTTCGTGGCCTACAGCATTTACGTCGATGTCGACGCGACCGGCACGCAGGTCACGACTTATCTGCCTTACATCCTCCTTTTCGTTGCCTTGTTGATCGCGCTCGGGTTTGAGTTCGTCAACGGCTTCCATGACACCGCCAATGCGGTTGCCACCGTAATCTATACGCGCTCAATGCCGGCGCATATCGCCGTCGTCTGGTCCGGCATGTTCAATTTGATCGGTGTGCTGCTGTCCACCGGCGCGGTGGCTTTCGGCATCGTATCGCTCTTGCCCGTGGAATTGATCCTGCAGGTCGGCAGCGGCGCAGGCTTTGCAATGGTGTTTGCCCTGCTGATCGCGGCCATAATGTGGAATGTCGGCACTTGGTATTTCGGACTGCCGGCATCGAGTTCGCATACGATGATCGGGTCAATTATCGGCGTTGGCATCGCTAATGCGTTGCTGCGCGGCCGAGACGGTACGTCTGGCGTGGATTGGGGACAGGCACAAAACATCGGCAAGGCATTGCTGATGTCGCCTCTGTTCGGCTTTGCGTTGGCCGCAGTCTTGCTTTTCGTGCTGAAAACCGCCCTTCGAAGCGCGCCCGCACTGTTCGCCGAGCCTAAGGGCGATCAGCCGCCGCCATGGTGGATTCGCGGCATTCTCATTCTCACCTGCACGTTGGTTAGCTTCTTCCACGGCTCGAATGACGGGCAGAAGGGCATGGGCCTGATCATGCTCATTCTGATCGGCACGGTGCCGACGGCCTACGCCCTCAACCGTGCTCTTCCGGCGAGCCAGATCGAGCATTTCGTAACGACCTCGAAGGCCGCCAGCACCGTCATCGAAGGCAAGGCCGCGGGCTACAACGTGCTTGGTAATCCGCGGCCCGCGGTAACCAATTACGTGGCGCAACATCAGATCAGCGAGGGAACATATCCGTCCTTGGCCGTGCTGGTGCGCGACATTTCCAGTCAGGTCACACAATACGGCTCGCTGGCGAAGTTCCCCGCCGATGTCGTCGGCAACACCCGTAACGACATGTACCTGGTCTCAGAGGCGATCCGTAACTTGATGAAGGACAAGGAAAGCGAACTCGGCGCAGAAGAAGTTGCCACGCTCAACGCCTACAAAGGCTCGCTCGACAGCGCAACCAAGTTCATTCCGACCTGGGTCAAGATCGCGGTCGCCATTGCCCTCGGTTTGGGGACAATGATCGGCTGGAAGCGTATTGTTGTCACGGTGGGCGAGAAGATCGGCAAGACCCATCTGACTTATGCCCAGGGTGCATGCGCCGAGATCACCGCGGCCGCGACCATCGCCGCCGCGGATGGATATGGCTTACCGGTATCGACTACTCACGTGCTCTCGTCCGGTATCGCCGGCACCATGGCGGCGAATGGCTCGGGTTTGCAATGGTTGACGATCCGCAACATTGCGCTCGCCTGGGTCCTAACCTTGCCGGCCGCAATGATGATCTCCGGCTTCCTGTATTGGGTGTTTTCGCACGTCTTCTAGGCGGCGTTCAGGGATTTGCCACGGCTTTCGCTCCATTCGGTGACGGAGCGGAATCAGATCGCAACATGATCAAGGGATAGACGAAGATGAAAGCCCAAGATGTGATGGTCCGCGACGTCGTGACTGTCGGACCCGATGCGGATGTCGTCGAAGCCATCGCGCTTCTGGTCAAGCACGATATAAGCGCTTTGCCGGTTGTCGAACCGGACGGGACGCTGATCGGCGTACTTAGCGAGGCCGATTTGCTTGAGCGCAAAGAACTTGGCGCCGAGCATGGTCACCCGTGGTGGGTGGAGACTTTGATGCCGGCAAGCGAATTGGCGGAAGAGTTCGCCAAGGCTCACGGCAAGAAAGTTTCCGAACTGATGACGACCGACGTGATTTCGGCCGAGGAAGAAACGCCGGTGTCCGATATTGCAGCACTGCTGGAGCGTCAACGTATCAAGCGCGTGCCGATTGTTCGCGATGGCAAGGTTGTTGGCGTGGTCAGCCGCTCGAACCTTATTCAAGCGCTGGCCTCGTCGCAAGCGACAGCCGCACCGAAAAGCCAGGATGATCGTACAATCCGTCTTGAACTGCTCGATCGTCTTGAACAGCAAAATTGGACTGACTTTGGAGGCCGCAACATAATCGTTCAGGATGGTGTCGTGCATCTGTGGGGCCTGGTCGGTTCTGAATCCGAGCGCAAGGCTCTGACATCGCTCGCCCACGAAGTTCCAGGCGTGGCCAGCGTCGCCGATGAGATGATTCCAGCTTATTGATCGGTTGGCGTAAATCTCTTTTCTGCGAAAGCGAAAGCCCAATCTTGGTGAGGCACAAGCGGTGCCTGGCTCGTAAGGGTGGTGGCACCATGGACGACGTTGTTGCCGAAGAATCACCGGCCATCGACGCCGATCTTCTTGCGTCAGCGAAAAGTCTTGGCATCGTCCCGGGGCTGATGTGGGCCTTCTGGATACATGAAGACGGCTCTTCCGAGGGGGTTCCGATTGACCGGCCGATCGATAGGCGCCGCGACGGCTGGCTCTGGCTGCATTTGAACCTCGCCGATAGGCGTTCCACCCATTGGCTTGGGACGTCGGATCTTCCGGAGACAGCAGTTACGTTGTTGTGCTCGCACGACACCCGGCAAAGGCTTCGTCAATTGCCCCGAACCAGCGGTCAACTTCACCGCTAGCCGGCTTGCGAACGTTGTTTCACCGCTTGGAACGAGAAGGGGTAGAGCGATTGAGGCCGGCGCTGCGGGTCTCTGCCGGCAGGCTCGCGCAACGCGTCGACGCCTTGGACCACGACATCATCGAACTGCGCGACCACGCCCGGCTCTTACAAGAAGAAGTCGGAGCTAAAATGGTCGAGGAGACCAATAAGCATCTTCACGTGTTGTCGATGCTGACTATGCTATTCTTGCCGCCGACGCTGATCACCGGGGTGTTCGGCATGAATACGAAGGGCCTGCTGTTCGGAGACAACGACAATGCCTTCGTTTTGGCAATGATTCTTCTGTTTGGATCGTCCATCGCAGTTTACGTAATTATGAGACGTCTCGGAATTTTTAGGGATTGATTGTTGCAGCGCCGGGACGAACCGCTCTCGCAAGTGATCTTTGGACGCCGGTTCGCGCTAGCGCCGCTTCGAGCAGAGTCTAGCTGGGCTGAGCCCGGACATCCGCCGAATTTCATACCCCGCCAAGCACGCGGCTGCGATTGCGAGTGGAATGACGAAATAGATCAAGCGGTATGCGACGAACACACTCAATACCGCAGCCTTCGACAGCGGTGCCATCAAAAAGGTTACCGCTACCTCGTAAACCCCAAGGCCACCGGGAACCAAACTCAATACGGAGACGGTCGTGGCAATCATGTATATCGATAGGTAGGACATATAAGGCAATCCGAAGCTGGATGGCAGCAGTATAAACATAACGCTTGCGGCAAGCACCGCGTCGATCGAAGCGATCACGACCTGCGCGGCGGCAAGAGCGAACGACGGCGTATGCAATTGAAGGCGGCCAATCGTCACGGGCGTGAGCCCTAAGGCTGCAACGATCAGGTAGGCGGCGCTGAGCGACAGCAATATCGCGCCGACCAAAAGTACGAGCGGCTGGGGCAGAGGAACCAACGAGGCGATATCGGCGGAATCCAGCAAAGCCAGCAGCCCACCGACGGTAAAGGCTCCAAGAGCATAGGTGAGGGTGCAGAAGCCGACGACCTTTCCGATCTCCTCCGCCTTCAGCCCGAAGCTCGAATAAATGCGGTAACGCATCGAGCCGCCTGACAAAATCTGGAAGCCAACGTTGTTGCTTACCGCGAAAGCAGTGAAAGAGGCGAACAGCACGTCGCGAAATCGCAGTTTTCGACGGACGTAGCGCAGCGCCAGAAAATCGTAGCCGGTTAAAAGGAGATAGCTCGCGGCCGTAAGTCCGGCTGCCGCCAGCATCTGCTGCGTCGACATGGCTCTGAAAAAAATAAAAACCTCTTGCGCTGGAATCCCGGCGAACTCAGACAGCAACACGGCAACGGCCAGGGCAAGAATCGCAAAACTCGCGATTGGCAGAAACCGCTTTATTTGCTCCAGTTTCATGCTGGCCGTTGTCCGTTTTGTCGCCGCTCTAAGCCGCCTTGACGGCAGACGTGGCAATCTTCTTGCGAGGATACCGTTCAAGGAGATTGATGCTTCACGACAAACTCGCAGGATAGCGCGCGGGTCTCGACATTCATCGCGTTTCCGCGCCATTCAAAGTCGTCGCCGGTCCAGGCAGCGATCCACAAGGCAGGCGAGACAACATCGCGAACGATCCACATCGGAAGCGACCAGACAGAAAGCTGCCAGCCGCCGCGCCACGCCAGAAACAGTTCGGCCGCGTACCAAGCAAGCACGTAGGGAACGGCGGCGTCGATAACCGGCCAGCCCGCGGCGGTTAGTAATGCGGTTCCGACTGCAAGCGGCGGAAGGATCCCGACAAATATTTCGGGGATGAAGAACAACTTAAATGTGCTGCGCCGGAGGCGTGCCCAGCGCACTTGTCGATGCCAGACTTCGGCGGCTCTGCGGTAACCGAGCGGCTGTATGAAAGGGTTGGCAACTAGGCGGACATGAAGGCCGAGCTTTCTAACGATCTTCGTTGCGGCCGCGTCCTCGGCCAACTCGCTGCCGAGCGCGGCTATGCCGCCGGCCGCGTCGAGCATATCTCGCCGCCAGAGCATGGCTTTGCCCTGGGCAAAGCCAAAGCCCAGGGTGTCGGCAAAGCATTGCCAGCGAGCCTGGTAAGTGTTGAGAAATGCGCATTCGAGTTCGGCCCAGGCGCCATCGGGCTCGCCGCCAATTGGCGGCGAGCAGACCAATCCCGTGTCGTTGCGCCAGATCGATAGCATCCGCTGCAGATGATCTTTCGGCATCGATACGTTGCTGTCGACCATCAACACCCAATTGTACTGTGCCTCGCGCCAGCCTTTCGCAAGGTTATTGAGCTTGGGGTTCGCGCTGGCGTCGCTGTTACCGATCAACAGTCTGGATTCGATGCATGGATGCTCGGCCATCAGGCGCCGTACGCAAGGGATGACCGGATCATTCGCATCGGCGGCGCAGAACACGATCTCGTAGCGCGGGTAGGCGAGCTGAAAGGTCGAGAGCAAGGTCTCCTCGACGAAATTCTCAACACCGCAGACCGGCCGAAGAATACTTACGCCCGCCGTGTCGTCGATTGGCCCTATGTCGCGCTTACCGAAACGCGAACTGACCACCAGGATACTTACAAAATGAAACGCCGTCGCAACCGCACAGAATGCGCCGCCTAAAAGAAACACGTAGTACATCAGATATGCGCGTGACGAATCAATATTGTCATTAAACCAATCTAACCATAGCCAATGACACTAAGACGACGGAAGCTCGGTCGAGCTGGCCGCAGTCCCGGATAACAAAGATGGGACGTGCATGAAGGGTAAAACCGTCGTTATCACCGGCGCAACGTCAGGGATTGGCGAGGTTGCCGCGGTCGAACTCGCCAAAATGGGAGCTCGAATCGTCCTGATCGCCCGCGACAAGGCCCGCGGCGACGCGGCGCTTCGGCGGCTTCGCGATGCCGCGCCCGGCATCTCCCACGCCATCTATTATGCCGACCTACTGAGCTTGGCAGGTATGAAAGGTGTAGCCGCTGAACTTGCGAAACACGAATCTCGGATAGACGTCCTCATAAACAATGCGGGCGCATTGTTTGGGACGCGCCGGCTCACGGAAGACGGGCTTGAGGGTACCTTCGCGCTCAATCACATGGCGTATTTCGTCGTCACCAATGGATTGCGCGAGCTGCTCATCGCCTCAGGAGTGGCGCGAATCATCAACACAGCCTCGGGCGCCCACCGGGGCGCGACACTGGATTTCGACGACCTGCAGTCGGGGAATGACTTTAGCGCGATGAAAGCCTACCGAACCTCGAAACTATGTAATATTTTGTTCACGCGCGAACTTTCCCGCCAGCTTAGAGACACGGGCGTAACGGTAAATTGCGTGCGTCCGGGCTTTATCGCCACCCGATTTGGCGACCAAAGCGGTGGCCTCATCTCTTGGCTGTTTTGGTTCGCCAAATTTTTTGCAAAATCTCAGGCAAAGGGCGCCAAAACGCTCGTCTATCTTGCATCCTCTCCAAGCGCAGCTCAGATGACAGGACAGTATTTCTACAACTGCGCGCCGGCTACGCCCTCACGGGAGGCCCAGGACGACCGTATGGCCGCGCAGTTATGGGAGCACAGCAAAGCGCTCGCCAGCCCGAAAAATGACGGGTCTCCGGTAAACCCCGCTAGCCCGATTCCATGACGTCATTGCGACGATAGCAACGACCGACGTGCATAGCCTCATTTCTGTGGCCCCGCGGCAGTTTGTAATATGGATGTAATGTGAATTCGCAATCTTGTGCAGATGGGATTCGCCGAGCGACCACAGCCCTCGTTCCTAGGCGCAAGCCCGGAGAAGGCGCGTCCAGGGCGTGAAATCGATACGGCACAAGGCTAGCAAGAATGCGTGTCATGATCGCGACGGATGCATGGCAACCTCAAGTCAATGGCGTTGTCCGAACGTTGCAATCACTCGCCGTGAGTCTGACCAAGCTCGGCGTCGAAGTTGAGTTCTTAACACCCTGCGGCTTTCGCTCGGTCGCGCTTCCGACTTATCCGAGCGTCCGTTTGGCGATTCCGGGCTCCAGTGAAATCACCCGTCGTATCGAAGCGTGCATGCCGGATTCGATTCATATCGCCACCGAAGGACCGATTGGGTTGATGGCGCGAGCGTATTGCGTCAAACGAGGCTTGGGCTTCACGACGTCGTACGCAACGCGCTTTCCGGAATATGTTTCGGCCCGGATTCCTATACCGGAAGCGTGGAGCTACGCGGCGCTGCGCTGGTTCCATAGCCGCGCGGCTATCACAATGGTCTCGACACCTTCACTTGCCGCGGAACTGACAAGGCGGGGCTTCAAGAATGTGGGGATGTGGACGCGCGGCGTGGACGCAACCGCGTTCACACCGGAAAACCCTGCGGTATTTGACCTTCCGCGCCCGATCTTCATGTCGGTGGGTAGAATTGCCGTGGAAAAGAATCTTGAGGCATTCCTGTCGCTAGATTTGCCCGGTTCGAAGATCGTCATCGGTGAAGGGCCACAAGAAGCAGAATTGAGAAGTCGCTTTCCGGATGTTCATTTCTTGGGACTGAAAGAGGGCAAAGAACTCGCTTCTTGCATCGCGGGGGCAGACGTCTTCGTGTTTCCAAGCCGCACGGATACCTTCGGCATCGTCCAACTCGAAGCGCTCGCATGCGGAACGCCGGTCGCGGCGTTCCCGGTTACCGGGCCGAACGATGTCATCGGAGACCGGCGAGTCGGCGCGTTGGATGAGGACTTGCGTGCCGCCTGTTTGCAGGCGCTGACCCTCTCAAAGGCGGATTGCCGCGAATATGCAATGGGCTCCAGTTGGGAAAATAGCGCGCGGGCAATTCGCATCCCATCTCAAGCCGCTCCGGGCCGGCCGCGTCCGAAGGCCGACTGGCCAAGCGGCGGCAAACCGAAAAGTGAAGCCAACCCGCGCCCCCTCGTTTCCGATTGGATAACGCATGAAAGCTGACATGACACAGGTTAATGACGCAAACGTCGGCGACTATGATCGCTGGGCGCCGGTATACGACTTCGTTTTCGGGCCGGTGTTTCAGCGCGGCCGTCGGGCGGCCGTCGAAGCCGCCGAAAAAATCGGCGGGCGCATCCTGGAAGTTGGCATTGGCACCGGCATCTCGCTAAGCGATTACTCGCCGAAGAACAGAATCGTCGGAGTCGATATCTCGGCGCCCATGCTGGAAAAGGCAAAAGGGCGCGTAGCGAAATATGGGCTACTCCACGTCGAGCAGCTTGCAGTCATGGACGCAAGCGAGTTGAGCTTCGACGATAATTCGTTCGACGTTGTGGTGGCGCAATATGTGGTGTCCACAGTGCCCGAGCCAGAAAATACGCTCGACGAATTCGCGCGGGTAGTGAAACCCGGCGGGGAGATTATTTTGCTGAGTCGCGTGAGCGAGGAAGCTGGTTTGCGGCGTTCAATCGAACATCTGGTGGCGCCGGCCGCGCGCAAGCTTGGCTGGCGGACCGAGTTTGGGTGGGAGCGGTATCTGGCCTGGATAGCCCGGACACCAAGCATCGAGCTTGTCGAGCGCCGCGCGACGCCGCCGTTCGGGCATTTTTCGCTGATCAGGTTCAGAAAGAAGAATACAATCGCCGACCTTCAACCCATGCTCTCACAAGGGGCGAAGGCTTGGCCGCAAGGTCAGCAGGAATCGCGAAACTAATCGGCGAAAAGTTTCCGGCGGAAGCCGTCAATCGGAATTTCTCAAAAAAGGAAAATCTATTATGAATTTCTTGGACGAGCTTCGCGAACAGCGATGGGACGATCACCGCTACTATCACCATAGCCGGATTAATCAGGCGCTTCATCTGATAAGCGCTCTGAGTTTTTTGACGGCCTACGTCCTTGTGTTCTTCGATCCCGCGGTAGCGGCTTTGATTGGCTGGCTCGTTGCCATGACCACGCGGCAGTCCGGACATTTTTTCTTCGAGCCGCGCGGCTACGACCACAACAACCAGGCGACGCATGAGCACAAAGAAGAAATCAAGGTGGGATACAATCTGCAACGCAAAATCGTCCTGCTGACGATTTGGGCGCTGTCACCCTTGGTGCTGCTGGCCGATCCCACGCTTTTTGGCATTTTCGAGCCCTATCATACCGTGGGCGACTTCATCCGCGAGACGGCGAAAATCTGGCTGGCGATCGGAATCTGCGGACTGCTGGCTCGCACGATCCAGCTTTTCTTCATTAAAAACGTTCAGGCTGGGCTTGTCTGGATGACAAAGATCCTGACCGACCCCTTCCACGACATCAAGCTCTACTACAAAGCGCCGCTTTATCTGCTGCAGGGCCAATTGATCGACCCCGCACATGGCAAGCACCGGCCTGACGATATTTTGGACGACGTCTTGAACGAAGAGGAAGACGAAGACATGCTGAGGCCGCAGATTTCTTAAGCGCGGTGCGCGATCATCTCTTTGAACAGCGTACGTTTGACGGACTTGTTGGTCGTGGCCGGTTCGGTCCAAAACCAACTATCTCGATCCATCTCGGCGGCGGCCGCGACAAACCTGTCGGCGACCGCCGCGAAATCTTCGTCGGTATAATTCAGGCTGAAGATCAACCGGCCGCTGCCGATCCAGCTCAGCGCCAGTCCGTGCGCGCGCAGATAGAACTGGAGCATCCAGTTGTATCGGCTTGGCTTGGTGTAAAGTACCGTCCAAATCGAGGAAAGATTGGCGACCTGCACGGCAAGATTTGCTTCTTTCAGGCGGGCATTCAGCGCCGCGGCGCGTTCGTTCCAAGTCCTGTCGAGCCCGTCGTAGAGGCGCGCCGTTTCAGGCGCATCCAGCCTTGTCAGGAACTGGTCCATCGCCCCCATCACGTAGGGATGCGAATTAAAGGTGCCGCGGGCAAAGCAGATATCGGCGGGACGGTCGTCGCGAAACCGCTTCATCCATTCCGCGCGTCCGCACACCACGCCAACCGGCAGCCCGCCACCCAGCGTCTTGCCGTAGGTGACCATGTCGGCCTTGACGCCGAAATATTCCTGGGCCCCCCCCGCGCGCGAGCCTGAAGCCAACGAAGACTTCATCAAAGATCAGAACGATGCCTCGGGCGGTGCATACGTCCCGAAGCTTCTTCAGCCATTCGGCGTAAAGAGCCCGGTCAAAGTGCGCGCGACGCGATCCGTCGACCAGAGACGAATCTCCGGGCGCCCCCGAATTGGGATGCAGCGCTTGCAGCGGATTGACGAGAACGCAGGCGATGTCCTTCCGTGTCCTGAGGACGTGCAATGTCTTTTCGGACATGTCGCTCAAGGTGTACGTTTCGCGGGCCGCGATCGGATTTCCGATGCCGGGTTGCACGTCTCCCCACCAGCCGTGATAAGCGCCGCACAAACGGACCAAATGCGAACGCCGGGTGTGATAGCGCGCGAGCCGAACCGCCTGCATCACCGCCTCGGTGCCGGACATGTGGAACGAGACTTCGTCGTGACCCGAGATCGCTTTCAGCCGACGAACGTTATCGACAATAACTGGATGGTAGCCGCCCAATACAGGACCGAGATCACACGCCTTTTCGCTGCCTTGTGCGATGCATTCTTTGTAGAAATCGTAACCGAAGACGTTGACGCCATACGACCCCGTCAGGTCGTAAAACGCATTGCCGTCCAAGTCGGTTACCGTGACGCCTTTCGAAGACGCAAGAAAGCTGCCGCTGGTCAGGTTGTCCCGCACCAGCCGGCTGAATTGGAACGGCACCCGATAGCGGGACGTAAATTGCAAGTCGGAAATGCCTTCCGCGGCCTCTTTTGTCAGCCGCACGGTGTTAGGAAAGCGCGTCCGATACAACTCGGACAGGCGCATGAACGCCTGACGGCGGCGCGATTCGACGTCCAGCGGTGCGAGGTCCGCTCGAAAGAACCGCTTTTCGTCATATTCGTAAAACGGCACCAACGCGGCGAGTCTGCGCGACATGCGCGCATGGCCTTCAAGCGAGCGATACTTGGCGCGGGACAATTCGAGCCGGCGCCTGAGCTTCGCCAGCAGTGCGACTAGGATAACGATGCCAATGACGTAAAGGGCATATTTCAAATATGACGATTCCATGATCCCACGCGTTAATCGACGGATTATACAATATGATGACGCTGCGACGCTTATTCGGAAAGCTGTCGATCAATGAAGACCTTAACTTCCTGCTGACCAACAGGATACCACGCCGATGGGCCACTCAATTCGTCGGTTGGGTGAGCAAAGTCGAGCAGCCCCTGATTCGGGATATTTCGATCGGACTTTGGCGATTGTTTTCCGAGCTCGATCTTTCCGAAGCCAAAAAAACAAAATTCAAGAGCATGCACGAGTGCTTCACGCGAGAACTCAAGGAAGATGCGCGCCCTATCGACAATGATCCGAATGTCCTGGTTAGTCCTTGCGATGCCATCGTCGGGGCTTGCGGCCGCGTTTCAGGCGATAGACTTCTGCAGATCAAAGGGTCGCCTTATAAACTGAGCGAGCTCGTTTTCGACCCGGAATTCGAAAACACCTATCGCGACGGCTGCTATGTCACGTTGCGACTGACGTCAAGCATGTATCACCGGTTCCATGCGCCGTATGACTGCCGGGTCGAGCGAGTAACTTATATCGCCGGCGATACCTGGAACGTAAATCCAATCGCACTGAAAAGAATCAGAAAACTATTCTGCAAGAATGAGCGAGCAGTCATTCGGACCAGATTGGTCCCGAGTGACGATCCGGTCACCCTTGTGCCTGTTGCTGCGATTCTCGTCGCCAGCATTAGGCTGCACTTTCTCGATCTCGTGCTGGGCGCGAAATACCGTGGTGCCGCCGAGTTGCCTTGTGATGCGTCGTTCCGCAAGGGTGCCGAAATCGGCTGGTTTGAACATGGTTCGACGATTGTTGTCTTTGCGCCCGACGGATTTGAATTAGATAAAGGCGTTTGCGAGGGTTACCGAATCAGGATGGGGCAGCCACTCTTGCGTCCTCCCTTATGCCAGAGACGCTGACGTTAATATATGATGCTGCGCCTTCAACCGGTTTGGCCACGTTTCACTTTGGGCGATTGTGCAAACCGCATTCTTTCTTGCTTTCGTCTTCCCACCACCAGCGGCCGGCGCGCTCCGGTTCTCCAGGCTGGATAACGCGCGTGCAAGGCGCGCAAACCGATCGAGACGAAGCCCTTGTCATGCAGTGGATTGGTCGGGATATTGTGGGCAACCGTGAAGGCGGTGACTTGCTCGCGGCTCCAATCGAATAGCGGGCTCAGCTTCAGGAGTTGCCGGGTGTTGTCGGCTGCAATCAAGTTCATCGTCTCGCGATTTTGCGACTGATCGCGGCGAAGCCCGGTCACCCACGCCCGCGAGCCGGCAAGCGCGCGATTGAGCGGCTCCACCTTGCGCACATGGCAGCAGGACAGCCGCGCTTCGCGGGAATCGTAGAAGCCGTTGATGCCCTGGCGGTCTATCAAGGCCTCCAGGTCTGCGTGGCGGGGATAGAAGGCGCGAAGCCGGCGCCCAAATCGTCGTTCTGTCTCTGCCCAGAGATCATAGGTTTCCGGAAACATTCGGCCAGTGTCGAGCGTCGCGATCTCGATATCGAGACCTTGTTCGCTAATCATGTGAAGGATCGCCTGATCTTCGATTCCGAAACTGGTTGTGAATACGATTTTTCCAGCGACCTCCCGCCGAAGCAGCGCCAGTCGCTCCGGCGCCGTCAAATCGGCAAATGCGGGGGCAAGCTTGGCGGCCAGTGCCGTCAGGGTGTCGGCTTGTTTGGCTTTTGGTGGCTCGGACCACGCCGGCTGAACGGTCTCGCCGCGGGCAGAGTCGACCGACAAAACCAAGCCGCCGCCGGCGATCCGGCTATCGAACTCCAAGACGACGCGTCCGGTGGCGGGGTTTGTTGTGTAGGGGTCGGTGGTGAGCGGCTGCACCAAGGCAATTTCGATTTCGCCGACATTGTTCTGGCCGATCGAAGCACTGTGCTCCGGCGTTAAGCTGCCGGGATCTACCGCCTTATCGATTGAACTGACGACGCCCCGGGCCTCGGCCGTGCCGATGCGCACGATCACGCGGCTATCGACGCTTAGCGGCGTATGATGCAGCCAGAACACTCGAGCGCGTAAGCTGCGTCCGGCGCCGGCCGGCGCCGATGCCAGGGAAACGACATTTCCGCGCTCGATAAACAATTCGCGATCGAGCGTAATACCGATGGATTGTCCTGCCCCGGCATGCTGCGGAACGTTTTCTGCGTCGGGCACGGGCCAAGCCTCTATTGACTTTACAATGGCTGCTTTGGCCGCCGGCATCACCAGAATTTCATCGCCGACCGAAATTTCGCCGGTCTCGACGCGGCCGGCAAGGATGCGGCGGTCGTCAAATTTATAGACCGCCTGTACCGGAAACCGCAGCGTGAGTTCCTGTAGCGGCTTGGCCGGCGAGAACCGATCCAGCGCCTCGAGAACAGTCGGTCCTTTGTGCCAGTCAATTGCGGGCGTGCGGCGGGCGACGCCGTCGCCTTGCCGTGCCGAAATGGGAATGACCGCCGTCGGGTTAACGCCGAGATCGGTCAAATAGCCGGTAATCTCACGTTCGATATCGTGAAAGCGCGCCGCGTCGAAGTCGATGCGATCCATCTTGTTCACGACGACTGCAACCTGCTTGACGCCCAGAAGATGCAGCAGATAGCCGTGCCGGCGGGTCTGCTCACGCACGCCTTCGGTGGCGTCGATAATCAGAATCGCGGCATCGGCCTGCGCCGCGCCGGTGATCATGTTGCGCAGGAACTCGGCGTGGCCCGGCGCATCGATCAGCACGACGTCGCGCGACGGTGTGCGAAAGCGGATCTGACTGGTGTCGATGGTGATGCCCTGGTCGCGCTCGGTCTGCAGCGCATCGAGCAGGAACGACCATTCGAACTTCATGCCGCGGCGCGCGCTGACCGCCTTGAGATTGTCGAGCTTGCCCTCGGGCAGGCTGCCGGTTTCGTGCAATAGCCGGCCGATGAGTGTCGACTTGCCGTGATCGACATGTCCGACGATCACGATGCGAATCAGCGCACGGGCGAATGCCGCCGCATGGCGGGCTTGGTCAGTTACAAGGGACATTCATGGCGTGTTGTACTCGGTCTTTTGGGCGGGAGCGGTTACTCGCTAGAGATAGCCGGCGGTGCGCAGGCGTTCGAAGGCGTCTTCGGATTCATGGTCCATGGCCCGGCCGGAGCGCTCGGGCACGTTCGTCGAGTCGAGTTCGGCGATGATTTCGTCGATGGTGCTGGCTTGCGACGCAACCGGGGACGTGATGTCCGCGTCGCCGAGCGAGCGATAACGTTTGCCGTTGCGCGCGAGATAAAGAGGGATAATCGGAATCCCTTCACGCCGCGTGTAGGCCCAGATGTCGGCCTCGGTTCCAATGCAGGATAGGATGCACGCGCAGATGCGCGCCCTGTGGCGGCGAGGCGTTGAAGTGATTCCAGAACTCCGGCGGTTGATCGCGCACATCCCAGATGCCTTCCGCGCCGCGAGGAGAAAAAACGCGCTCCTTGGCGCGCGTCGGCTCCTCGTCGCGGCGGATGCCGGCGATGACACCATCGAAGCCGTGCTTGGCCAGCGCCAGCTTTAAGCCCTCGGTTTTGCGCGCGGCGGAGCGCGCGGCCGGCGGCAATGTCGGATCTATGGTTTCCAGCGGCGGGCAATGTTCGACGATGAGATCGAGATTCCATTCCTTCGCATATTGCTCGCGGAAGGCGTACATCTCCGGAAATTTTTGCCGGTATCGACATGCATTGCGGGGAACGGCACGCGGCCGAAGAAGGCTTTGCGCGCGAGCCATATCATCACGTTTGAATCTTTGCCGAGCGACCAAAGCAGCGCGACTTTTTTCAGCCGCGCGAAGGCCTCGCGCAAAATAAAAATGCTTTGAGCTTCGAGGTCATCCAAACGATCCATCGACGTTACTCCGCGAAGCGTGCGAACGCGCGCAAAGCGGCGACGACACGAACCATCTCTGTTTGGTGGTAAAAGCGCATAAGATCTTCCAAGTCAGGCTCTTCACAAAGTAGAATATTTTTCTATTTGCAGTGCAGTAATCCTTTGTATATGAATTTAATTCTCGTCAACCGGAAGAAATGCAAATGAGTTTCGCTTCGCCAAATGCGTCTTCTTCGAGTATTGCTGCCGATGTGCAAAATTTTTTACGTCGTGTCGGTCGCGCGATGACCGACGCAGCGCGGCTGCTTGAACGCTGTCTACCCAACTCATTCGGAATTTGAGTTCGTTGTATCGACGCGTGTCGTTTGCGCGCCGGTGCGAAGGGAGAAGACGCATTCAAAGATGAGGCGCCTGCAAACCGGCGGAACGACCGGGACGCTGGCAAAATCCAACCACCGCCGGAATCGCCGGCATCGAAATGGACTGTGGAGGTTCTGATGAATCGAGTTCTATCTGGGCTAATCCTGTCGGCGGCTTTGATCGGCACGGCGCATGCCGCCGATCTCACGTTGCTGAATGTATCCTACGACCCGACCCGCGAACTTCACGCGGCGCTCAGCAAGGGCCTTCTCCGCGAATTACAAGACGCCGGACGGCAAAACCGTCGAGATCAAGTCGTCGCACGGCGGTTCCGGCAAGCAGGCGCGCTCGGTGATCGACGGACTGGAAGCAGACATCGTCACGCTGGCGCTGGCCTACGATATCGACGCGATCGCCGACAAGGGATTGCTGGCCGCCGATTGGCAGAAAAAATATCCTCAAAATTCCGCGCCTTACACCTCGACGATTGTGTTCCTCGTCCGCAAGGGCAACCCCCAAGGGCATCAAGGATTGGGACGATCTCGCCAAGCCGGGCGTAAAAGTGATTACGCCGAATCCGAAAACCTCCGGCGGCGCGCGCTGGAATTATCTGGCGGCCTGGGGCTACGCGTTGAAGAAGCCGGGCGGCACGCCGGAAAAGGCCAAGGACTTCGTCAAGGCCATCTTCGCCAATGTGCCGGTGCTCGATACTGGCGCGCGCGGCTCGACGGTCACTTTCGTCGAGCGCAATGTCGGCGACGTCCTGATCGCCTGGGAAAACGAAGCCTTCCTCTCGATCAACGAGTTCGGCAAGGACAAGTTCGACATCGTGATCCCATCGGTTTCGATCCTTGCGGAACCGCCGGTCGCGATCGTCGACAAGGTGGTCGATAAGAAAGGCACGCGTGCCGCTGCCGACGCCTATCTGAAGTTCATCTATAGCCCGGAAGGCCAGGAGATTTCGGCTAAGAACTTCTACC
The DNA here is from genome assembly GCA_037200245.1 of Pseudolabrys sp. Classification (GTDB taxonomy): domain Bacteria; phylum Pseudomonadota; class Alphaproteobacteria; order Rhizobiales; family Xanthobacteraceae; genus Pseudolabrys. Next base: position 36,281 of record JBBCIM010000041.1, on the reverse strand, counting down.
GGCCGCGCGATCCGGCGGTGGCGAAGAAATATGAAAACGTTTTCCGAAGATCAATCTGTTCACCGTCGACGACACCTTCGGTGGATGGCGCAAAGCGCAGGAGACGCATTTCAAGGACGGCGGCACCTTTGATACGGTCTACACGAACTAAGACGGAGCGACGCGGTGAGCGTATTGGTGCTGTCGTCACGACGCCGCAGTGTGATCCCGGGATTCGGGATCACACTCGGCATCACGTTCCTATGGCTGTCGTTGATTGTGCTGATACCGCTCGCCGCGCTCTTTCTTAAGACCACCGAGCTGACATTCGAACGCTTCATCGCTGTCGTTACCAGCAACCGCGCGCTTCATGCTCTGGAGATGTCATTCGGGCTGTCGCTCGCCGCCGCCGCCGTCAATCTTGTGTTTGGTTTCGCGGTGGTATGGGCGCTGGTGCGCTATGAGTTTCCTGGCAGGCGCTGGCTGGACGCCATCGTCGATATTCCTTTCGCGCTGCCGACGGCGGTGGCCGGCATCGCGCTAACCAATCTCTACGCCGAGAACGGTTGGCTCGGCGGCCTGCTGGCGCCGCTCGGCATCAAGGTGGCCTTCACGCCGCTCGGCATCTTCGTCGCGATGGTCTTTATCGGCCTGCCCTTTGTGGTGCGCACGGTCCAGCCGGTGCTGGAAGACCTGGAAACCGAACTGGAAGAGGCATCGGCGACGCTCGGCGCCTCGCGCTGGACCACCATCCGGCGCGTCATATTCCCCGTGATCGTGCCGGCGCTGTTGACTGGTTTTGCACTCGCCTTTGCGCGCGCTGTTGGCGAATACGGCTCTATCATCTTCATCGCCGGCAACCTGCCGAATGTCTCGGAAATCGCTCCGCTGCTCATCGTAATCCGGCTCGAAGAGTTTCGTTACGCCGACGCAACCGCGATTGCATCCGTGATGCTGGTGGCCTCGTTCGTGCTCCTGCTTATTATCAATCTCTTGCAGCGCTGGTCCGAGCGCCGCACCGGAAAACTGTAATGTCAGTACAATCGGGTATAGTGGGCCGCTATCGGGCGGAAGGTGCCACATTCGATTTCAGGCGGGCGTCGATGTCACGTGCGAGGCGGGTTTCCGATGCGCGGGCCGATCCCGCGTGGCTGCGCCGAAGCGTGATCACGATTGCCGTGGCGTTCCTCACGATCTTTATCATCGTCCCGCTGGTGAATGTGTTTGCAAAGGCCTTCTCGAAGGGGTTCTCCGCCTATATCGCCGCCGTTAGTCATCCGGACGCGCTTGCGGCAATTTGGCTCACTTTGGTGGCGTCTCTCGTCGCGGTTGTGCTCAATGTCGTATTCGGAACGATCGCGGCCTGGTCGGTGACCAAATACGATTTTCGCGGCAAGAGCCTGCTGATCACGCTGATCGACCTGCCGTTCTCGGTGTCGCCGGTGATCTCGGGCCTCGTTTTCGTGCTGTTGTTCGGTGCGCAGGGCTATCTCGGGCCGTGGCTGCAGGCGCATGACATCAAGATCATCTTTGCGTTGCCGGGGATAATTCTAGCTACGGTGTTCGTGACCTTTCCGTTCGTTGCGCGCGAGCTCATTCCGTTGATGCGGGAGCAGGGCACCCAGGACGAAGAAGCGGCGCTGTCGCTCGGCGCTTCCGGGTTGCGGACTTTCTTTCGCGTCACGCTTCCGAACATAAAGTGGGCGCTACTGTACGGCGTTTTGCTTTGCAATGCGCGGGCGATGGGCGAGTTCGGCGCGGTGTCGGTCGTCTCCGGTCACATTCGCGGTGAGACCAACACCATGCCGCTACATATCGAGATTCTCTACAACGAGTATCAATTCATGGCCGCTTTCGCGGTGGCGACGCTGCTGGCTTTGCTGGCGCTGGTGACGCTGATTGCAAAGGCGCTGCTCGAAAAGCGCTTGGCAAAGGAATAGACGATGAAGATTACCGTTCAGGATGTCAGCAAGCGGTTCGGCTCGTTTACGGCGCTCGACCGGGTCAATCTGGATATCCAGTCAGGCGAGTTGGTTGCGCTGCTCGGACCCTCAGGTTCGGGCAAGACGACGCTGCTGCGGATTATCGCCGGGCTCGACTGGCCGGACCAGGGCCAAGTCAATTTCGACGGGGAGGATGCGCTCAAGCACGGTGTTGCAGAGCGCCAGGTCGGCTTTGTCTTCCAGCACTATGCGTTGTTCCGACACATGACGATCTTCGAAAACGTCGCCTTCGGCCTGCGCGCGCGGCCGCGTCGTCAGCGGCCGAGCGAAGCCGAAATTCGTTCCCGTGTTGAAGAACTCCTCGATCTTGTTCAATTGAACTGGCTGGCGGATCGCTACCCGAGTCAGTTGTCCGGCGGCCAGCGCCAGCGCATCGCCCTGGCGCGCGCTTTGGCGGTCGAGCCGCGGGTGCTCCTGCTGGACGAGCCTTTTGGCGCCCTCGACGCAAAGGTTCGCAAGGAACTGCGGCGCTGGCTGCGGCAATTGCACGAGAAGATTCAGGTCACGTCTGTTTTCGTCACGCACGACCAGGAGGAGGCGCTCGAAGTCGCCGATCGTGTCGTGGTCTTGGACAAGGGCCGCATAGAACAGACCGGAACGCCGGAGCAGGTCTATGACCAGCCCGCGAACGCTTTCGTTCATGAATTCATCGGCGATTCGGTGTCGCTCCCTATTGCGATCGACGGCGACACGGTGCATTTCGGGGGACGGGCGCTCGGCATCGACCGCCAAGGCAGTACCGACGGCGATGCGACGCTCTTCATTCGCCCGTACGATGTGACGATCCTGAACGAGCCCGGCAGCGCGGCGCTGCATGGCACAATCAGGCGTGTGCACGGCCTGGGCGCGGCGCGCCGGGTGGAGATTGCCGTGGCTGAAGGAACCACCGAGCACTTGATCGAGGTGGATGCGCCACGCGATTTGACGGTTGCCTTGGGTCAGGCGGTCGGGTTGCTGCCAAAGGCGTATCGGATATACGACAAGGCGCGTTGAGGTTTGTGCTTGCCATAGGCAGGGCGCGCGCGGGCCGCATTGCCGGCGAACTCAGCGTGCGGACAAGCCCCGCCATGCGCGTATGCGTTCATCTGGCCGCGGGTTCTGGGTGATATCGCTGACGACGGCGATGCTGTCGGCACCGGCGGCATAGACCGAGGCACTGCGTTCCAGCGTGATGCCGCCAATGGCGACCAGCGGGATTTTTCCGACGCGCCGCTTCCACAGAGTAATGCGATCGAGCCCTTGCGGTGCGAAGCGCATGGCCTTCAACGTGGTCGGATAGATCGGCCCGAGCGCGACGTAATTGGGATCGTGGCGCAGCGCGTTCTCGAGTTCGGCGTCGTCATGGGTGGACAGGCCGAGCGTCAAGCCGGCGCGGCGGATGGCGGGAATGTCGGCTTCGGTCAAGTCTTCCTGGCCGAGATGCAGGTGCGCGGCGCCGGCCTCGATGGCGGCGCGCCAATAGTCGTTGACCACGAGCTTCGCACCGGTGCCGGCGGTTGTCACCAGCGCGGCGCGCACGATGGCCACCGCCTCGGCATGAGACAGATCTTTAGCCCGCAATTGAACCGTGCCGACGCCAAGCGTGGCCAGCCGCGCTACCCAGGCGACGCTGTCGACGACGGGATAAAAACGGTCAGGATACGGCATGCCAGAACGGCGTCCCGACGACAGGCGTCGATGGCGAGGCGAAGTCGCGCGCGCCCATCAGTCCGGCTTCGAAGGCGATACGGCCACTTTCTACTGCCAGGCGAAAGGCCTTCGCCATGGCGACCGGGTCGCCCGCCTTGGCGACGGCGGTATTGAGCAGCACGGCGTCGTAGCCGATCTCAAGCGCGTCGGCGGCGTGGGATGGCGCGCCCAAACCGGCATCGACCACGAGCGTGACCTCGGGCAATCGCGCGCGCAACAGCTTGAGTGCATCGCGGTTGACGATGCCGCGCGCGCTGCCGATCGGCGAGGCCCACGGCATGATCACGCGGCAACCGGCGTCGCGCAGCCGCAGCGCCACCGTCAGGTCCTCGGTGCAATAGGGGAATACGTGGAAACCATCCTTGACCAGGATCGCCGCCGCCTCGACCAGGCCAACCACGTCGGGCTGCAAGGTCTCGTCGTCGCCGATCACCTCGAGTTTGATCCACGGTGTGCCGAACAGTTCGCGCGCGAGCTGCGCGGTGGTCACCGCTTCGCGCACGCTGCGGCAGCCGGCGGTGTTGGGCAGCACGGCGACGTCGAGTTCACGGATGAGGTCCCAGAAGGTATTGCCGGCGCGTCCGCCGGCGGCTTCCCGCCGCAGCGATACCGTCACGATCTGCGCGCCGGCGGCGCGGATCGCCCCCTGCATAATGGCAGGCGAGGGATAAAGCGCCGTGCCGATCAGCAGGCGGGAAGAAAATTCCTTGCCGTAGAAGTTCACAGTCATGCTTCAACCACCTTGGCGCGGCGTAATGATCTCGATCCGATCGCCGTCGTTCAGCGGCGTTTCAGCCCAGCGCCCGCGCGGCACCACCTGATAGTTCACCGCAATCGCAATTTGTCTTCCCTCGTAGTCCATCTCACCGAGCAGACCCGCCACCGTCCTTGCCGCGATTTCCCGGCCTTCGCCGTTAACGACTACAAGCATCGCACGACCTCATTATCCGTGCGCCCGCTCATGACGTGGGCGACAGTGAGTTCCGCCAGCGCCGGTGCCAGCAAAAAGCCGTGGCGGTAAAGTCCGTTCACAGTAATGCAGTTGGTGCCGGCTGTGACCCGCGGCAGATTGTCGGGAAACGCCGGCCGCAGGCCGGCGCCGAAATCGACAATGCGCGCTTCGCCGAAGGCCGGATGCACGGCGTAAGCTGCGCTCATGAGCTCAAGGGCCGAGCGTAGGCTAACGCCAGTGTCCTCGGATTCGATGGTCGTCGCGCCGATGAGATATCGGTTGGCGGCGCGCGGTACAATATAAAGCGGCCAGCGCGGATGGAGCAGGCGAACCGGACGCGACAGCTTGATGTCGGACGTCTCGACCATGACGATTTCGCCCTTGACGCCGCGCAATCCGGGGCAGGCGTCGCGCGCGGAAATGCCCCGGCAGTCGATCACCGTGCCGTCAACATCGTCCGGCGAGGCCGTCGAGTTGAACTCGACCGAAACGCCGAGGGCGCGCAGCTTGTCGTGCAGCGCGGGCAGGGCCCTGCGGGGATCGACATGGCCTTCCCGAGTGAAATACAAGCCGTCGCGAAATCGGCCGCCGAGATCGGGTTCTATCTCGGCGATTTCATCGCTGTCGATGTGGCGGTGTCCGCTGGCCAAGCGTGAGAAACGCTCGAAGTCCGCTCGATCGCGCGAATGCGCGACAACGAGCGAACCGTCGAACGATGTATCCGGCAGCGCGTCGCGCCACAGATCGAGCGAGCGTATGCCGAGGCGTGTAATCAATGGTTCCGAGGCTTCGCTCTCGCAATACGGCGCCAGCATGCCGCCGGCCCAATGACCGGTGGACTGCATCATCGACGCGTCACTGCGCTCGTAAAGCGTCACGCCGCAGCCGGCTTTGGCGAACAACAGTGCTTGCCAGGTGCCGGCGATACCGGCGCCGATGACGCTGATGGACGCGGGAGCTCGCGCCCGGTTCTGGTGCTGAAGCATTTTTCCGTCCCTTCGCCGGCATGACCCGGATCAGGTTCGAAGGGTCGCCGCGCATCAGCGGTCTCTCAGCCCCTAGCCGGGGCTCCCCTCGGAACGGAAGCAATTTAGGCGCCCAGGGCTGCCGGCGCAATCTCCATAATTACCAGCAGTGGAAGATACTCAGGGCGCGCCCATTTTCAAAAAGCCGGTTTTCCGGCTGCCTGGGCCGATGACGACATTGCGTTCATCGCGGTCGCCGCAACCGGCGACGGCAATACAACCATAAGTTTTTCATCGAACACCCCTTAATTCCAAAACCAAACGCCGCGCGTTCAGCGCGCGCCATCGCTGCGAAGACAGCGGGAAGCGCACTATCAAATTTGACGCGAATCAAAGTTGGACAGCTTTCCATTCCGGCGTTGCGTTTGAGCAACAGCCGCAGCGCAGAAAAACCCCGGCGGCTTTGACTTGCATCAAAGTTGGCGCGTGCAGCGCAAAGGATAGTCCGCCCTCACGGCCACCTTTCGGCCAGCCAAAAAACGGATCTGCAGCATGGCGAACGCGCTTGCTCCCCAAAAAACCATGTCTCTCGGCGAGGGAGGCTTGGCCCTGGCGCTTGGCGCGCTGGCCTTGCTCTCGATCGTCGTCGCGGCCAAGGCCTATACACCGGAGTACGCCTTTCACGCTTATCTCTTTACCGCGGCCAGCATCGCGGCGGTGTTTGCGATCTTCAACCGCTACTACGAGCGGCCGGCGGCGGCTGCACCGCTGACCATCGACGGCAAGCCCAATTACAATATGGGCCCGGTCAAATTCGCCACCGTCGCCGCCATGTTCTGGGGCATCGCCGGCTTCACGGTCGGGCTCGTCATCGCAAGTCAACTGGCGTTTCCGGCGCTCAATCTCGACATTCCATACACCACCTTCGGCCGCCTGCGTCCGTTGCACACCTCGGCGGTGATCTTCGCCTTCGGCGGCAACGTGCTGATCGCAACGTCATTCTATGTCGTGCAGCGCACATGCCGGGCGCGGCTGGCCGGCGACCTGTCGCCGTGGTTCGTCGTGCTCGGCTACAACTTCTTCATTCTGATCGCCGGCACCGGCTATTTGCTCGGCATCACGCAGTCCAAGGAATATGCCGAGCCGGAATGGTACGCCGATCTCTGGCTGACAGTGGTGTGGGTGACATATCTGCTGGTGTTTCTGGCCACGCTATGGCGGCGCACCGAGCCGCACATCTATGTCGCCAACTGGTTCTATCTGGCCTTTATCGTCACCATCGCCGTGCTGCATCTCGGCAATAACGCGGCGATTCCGATTTCGCTGTTCTCGCCGAAGTCCTACATCGTCTGGTCGGGCGTTCAGGACGCTATGGTGCAATGGTGGTACGGCCACAACGCGGTCGGCTTCTTCCTCACCGCCGGCTTCCTCGCCATCATGTACTACTTCATCCCGAAGCGCGCCGAGCGGCCGGTTTACTCCTACCGCCTGTCGATCATCCACTTCTGGGCGCTGATCTTTCTCTACATCTGGGCCGGCCCGCATCACTTGCACTATACGGCGCTGCCGGACTGGGCGCAGACGCTCGGTATGACTTTCTCGATCATGCTGTGGATGCCGTCATGGGGCGGCATGATCAACGGCATCATGACGCTGTCGGGTGCCTGGGACAAACTGCGCACCGATCCGGTGCTGCGCATGATGGTGGTGTCGGTTGCGTTCTACGGCATGTCGACCTTCGAAGGGCCGATGATGTCGGTGAAGATCGTCAACTCGCTCAGCCATTACACCGATTGGACCATCGGCCACGTGCATTCCGGCGCGCTCGGCTGGGTCGGCTACATCTCGTTCGGTGCGATCTATTGCCTGGTACCGTGGCTTTGGAACAAGCCGCTGTACTCGCTTAGGCTGGTCAACTGGCACTTCTGGATTTCGACCATCGCATCGTGTTCTACATCACGGCGATGTGGGTGTCGGGTATCCTGCAAGGTCTGATGTGGCGCGCCTACACCACGCTCGGCTTCCTTGAATATTCATTCGTCGAAACCGTCGAGGCGATGCACCCTTTCTACATCATCCGCGCGTTCGGCGGCTTCTTGTTCCTCACCGGCGCGCTGATCATGGCCTGGAATCTTTGGAAAACCGTGAACGCGGCGGAAGCGGCCCAACCGGCCGGCGTCGCGCTGGCGCCGGCGGAATAGACGGGGAAAGCAATGTCACTCTGGCATAAACACGCCATCTTCGAGAAGAACTCGATCGTTCTCATCATCGGCATTCTGATCGTGATCGCGATCGGCGGTCTGGTCGAAATCGTGCCGCTGTTCTATCTCAAGAACACCATAGAAAAGGTCGACGGCGTGCGTCCCTACACGCCGCTCGAACTCGCCGGCCGCAACATCTACGTGCGCGAAGGCTGCTACCTCTGCCATTCACAGATGATCCGGCCGCTGCGCGACGAGGTCGAACGCTACGGCCATTATTCGCTCGCGGCCGAGAGCATGTACGACCATCCCTTCCAGTGGGGCTCCAAGCGCACCGGTCCCGATCTCGCCCGCGTGGGCGGCAAATATTCCGACGACTGGCACCGCGATCACTTGCGCGATCCGCGCGCGGTCGTGCCGGGCTCGGTGATGCCCGACTATTCCTGGCTGGCTAACACCGACCTCGACTACGCCCATATTGCGGAAGACCTGAAAGTACAGTCGGTGCTCGGCGTGCCCTATACGCCGGAGATGATCGAGAACGCGGTAAAGGATGTCGGCCTCCAGGCTACGACCGACAGCCCCGATGCCGCCGAACTCGCCAAGCGCTACCCGAAAGTTCAGGCGCGCGACTTCGACGGCAATCCCGGCCGCGTCAGCGAAGCCGACGCCCTCATCGCTTATCTGCAGCTCTTGGGCACGCAGGTGGATTTCAAGCTCTACGACGACAAAGCCAACATCCGGTGACCTGAGATGGATCCGACCTATCGAGCCTTCGCCGAGTTCGCCCAGACCTGGGGTCTCGCCTATTTCGTTGCGATTTTCGCGATGGTGCTTGCCTACGCGCTGTGGCCGTCGCGCAAGAAGCAATTCGATGAAGCGGCGCGCATTCCGCTGCGGGAGGATTGACCGGTGGCTGACGAGCACAAGGACATCGATGCCATTACCGGCACCGCGACCACCGGCCACGACTGGGACGGCATTCGCGAGCTCAACACGCCGCTGCCGCGCTGGTGGCTGTGGCTGTTCTACGCCTGTATCGTCTGGGCGGTCGGCTATTGGGTCGTCTATCCGGCCTGGCCGTTGCTGACCAATTCGACGCAAGGCATTACCGCCTGGCACGCGCGCGACGCCGTGGTCGGCGATCTCGAAGCGCTCAAGGTTCAGCGCGGTCCGATGATGGTCAAGCTGACCAACGCGTCGGTGGCCGACATCGTCAAGGATCCGCAGCTACTCGACTTCGCGCGGGCGCAGGGCCGCGTGGCCTTCGCCGACAATTGCGCGGCTTGTCACGGCGCGGGCGGCGGCGGCGCCAAGGGCTATCCCAATCTCAACGATGACGATTGGCTGTGGGGCGGCAAGCTTGCCGACATCGAGCAGACCATTCGTCACGGCGCGCGCAACGCCGACGACAAGGCACATACCGGCAATATGCCGGCCTTCGGCCGCGACGGGGTGCTCAAGCCTGCCGAAATCTCGGCGGTCGCCGATTTCGTCCGGACGCTTTCCGGACTTTCAACCGAGAAGGGCGAAGATCTGGCGCTCGGCAAGAAGGTGTTCGCCGACAACTGCGCGCTGTGTCACGGCGAAAACGGCAAGGGTAATCGCGAGCTTGGAGCTCCCAATCTGACCGACAAGATCTGGTTCTACGCGTCCGACAAAGAGACCATCATGCAGGGCGTGCAGAACGGCCGTGGCGGCGTGATGCCGGCCTGGCAGGGCCGGCTCAGCGACCCGACCATCAAGGCGCTGACGGTCTACGTCTACAGTTTCGGCGGCGGCGAACACTAGGCCAAAACCGGCAATACGCGAAAATTCATCAATCGGCCCAAGGGGCCGGTTGACTCATATCAATGAGGCTGGGCGGCGAGCTTCTAGTCTTCAGCCGGGCGGCTAAGAAGGCAAAAGCAGACGCAATGACCGGCCTCGAAGCAATCGCGAAACAAGCGGAAGTGCAACGGTGCCGCAGGTTGCGGCCGCGCCGCTTGCGCCCGAGATCGATGACGACGGGCCGCTCTATGCACCGTCGAAAAAAATCTATCCGCAAAGCGTGCACGGGCAAATTTCGCAATATCAAATGGGCGGTGCTGGCGATTACGCTCGGCATCTATTATCTGCTGCCGTTCGTGCGCTGGGATCGCGGCGTCAACGCGCCGAGCCAGGCCGTACTGATCGATTTCCCGAGCCGGCGGTTTTATTTCTTCTTCATCGAAATCTGGCCGCAGGAAATCTATTACCTCACCGGCCTGCTCATTCTCGCGGCGATCGCGCTGTTCCTGATGAATGCGGTGGCTGGCCGAGTCTGGTGCGGCTATCTCTGCCCGCAGACGGTGTGGACCGATCTGTTCTTCGCCATCGAGCGCCTGGTCGAAGGCGACCGCCGCGAGCACATGCAGCGCGACGGCCGCGCCTGGACCGCGGCGACCTGGGCGCGCAAGGGCGTCAAGCATTTCATCTGGCTGATGGTGGCGTGGTGGACCGGCGGCGCCTGGGTGCTGTATTTCGCCGACGCGCCGACGCTGGTCAAGGAACTGGCCACCGGGCAGGCTTCGATTGTGGCTTACGCCTGGATCGGCATTCTCACCGTCACAACCTATTCTCTTGCCGGCCATTTGCGCGAGCAGGTCTGCCTCTATATGTGCCCGTGGCCGCGCATCCAGGCGGCGCTCACCGACGAATACGCGCTCAACGTCACCTATCGCTATGACCGCGGCGAGCCGCGCTGCTCGGTCAAGAAAGCCGAGGCGCTGCACGCGCTAGGCAAGCCCGCCGGCGACTGCGTCGATTGTCTGCAATGCGTGTATGTCTGCCCGACAGGCGTCGATATTCGCGGCGGCGCCAATCTCGGCTGCATCCAATGCGGGCTCTGCATCGACGCCTGCGACAGCGTCATGACCAAGCTCGGGCGCGCCACTGGACTGATCGCATACGACACCGACATCAACATCAAGCAGCGCCTCGAGGGCAAGAAGCCGTTCTTTAAGCTGGTGCGCATGCGCACGATTCTCTACGCCGCGATCATCGCGGTGGCGGGCGGCATCATGATCTTCACGCTGGCGACGCGCGACAGCGAAGGCATCAGCATCATCCACGATCGCAACCCGATGTATGTGCGGCTGTCCGACGGCGCCTTGCGCAACGGCTACACCGTCCGCATCGTCAACAAGCAGCTCAAATATCGCGAGTTCATGATCGCCGTCGACGGACTTCCATCGACGCTGGTTGACTACGTCGGCCTGCCGCCGCGTGCCGACGGCCGGCAACTGGTCACGGTCGGCCCCGATCAGACCCACGAAGTGCGCGTTGTCGTGACGGACTATTCACCACGCCGCCCGGCGTCTTCGACCACGATTCTGTTCCGGCTGGTCGACGTGAACTCGGGCGATGTCGCCGAAATGCGCGACCACTTCTTCGGGCCATAAAGGAGAATCGCAATGAGCGCACGCAAACCTAAGGAACTCACCGGCCGCGCCGTGTTGCTGTGGCTGGTCGGCTTTTTCGCCGTGGTGTTCGCGGTCAACGGCGTGCTAGTGCAGGCCGCGACTTCGACTTTCGGCGGCATGGAAACCAGCAGCTCGTACAAAGCCGGATTGATTTTCGAGGCGGAGATTTCATCGGCCGAGCAGCAGGAAGCCCGGCATTGGCAGGTCGACGGCAAGCTCAAGCGCGACAAGGCCGGCGAGGCGGTGCTCGACATCAGTGCGCGCGACGCGCAAAGCGCTGTGCTGAGCGGCCTGACCGCAGAGGCGAGGCTGGCGCATCCGGCCAATGCCACACTCGATCAAACCATCGCGATGACGCCGAGCGGCGCCGGCGTATTCCATGGCGAAGCTGCGGCTACGCCAGACAATGGGAATTGATCATCGACCTGAGGCGCGGCGACGAGCGGTTGTTCCGCTCGCGCAGCCGCGTCACGCTGCGTTGAGCCAATGTCTGCCGAAGCCTTAGATCTTTCGCTCTATGCCAAGCCGGCGGCCGATGGCACGGTCGGCATGGACCTGGCGATCGAGGGCATTGCCTGTGGCGCCTGCATCGCGCGCATCGAAGGCGCGGTGAAGCGTTTGCCAGGCATCATCGAAGCGCGGCTCAATTTCACAAATCGCCGCCTGCATGTCGCCCTGGTCGGATCAGGCGGTCGAGCCGTCGCAGATTTTACGCACGCTGGAAGATATCGGCTATCACGGTCATCCGTTTTTGCCGCTGCGCGCCGAGCAGGAAGAAGCTGCGGAAATGCGGCATTTGCTGCGTTGCCTCGCGGTGGCCGGCTTTGCGGCGATGAACATCATGTTGCTGTCGGTATCGGTGTGGTCGGGCAACGTCACCGACATCACCCCGGAGACGCGCGACTTCTTTCATTGGGCCTCGGCGCTGATCGCGCTGCCGGCGGGCGCCTATGCCGGCAGGCCGTTCTTCTCCAGCGCCTGGCAGGCATTGCGCGCGCGCAGCCTCAACATGAACGTGCCGATTTCGCTCGGCGTTATCTTGGCGCTGGGCATGTCGGTGATCGAAACCGCCAACCACGCCGAGCATGCCTATTTCGATTCGGCGATCATGCTCCTGTTCTTCTTGCTGGTCGGGCGCACGCTCGATCACGCCATGCGCCGCAAGACGCGGGCGATTGCCGGCAATCTCGCGGCGCTGAAAGGCGAAACCGCGCATCGCTTCGCCGGCGACGAGTTGGTCAGCGTCCCGGTGGCGGCGCTGAAAGCCGGCGACCGGGTGCTGGTGCGGCCGGGCGAGCGCGTGCCGTCGGACGGCGTGCTACTCAGCGGCACCTCCGACATCGATGAGAGCCTGATCACCGGCGAGACGTCGCGGCGCAAGGTCCTTCCCGGCGCCACGGTCTATGCCGGCAGCATGAATTATTCCGGCGCCTTCACGCTGCAGGTGACGACGCCCGGCGGCGCGACGCTGATCGACGAGATCGAAAAGCTGCTGGAAAAGGCCGCCGGCGCCAAGTCGCGCGCTATGCGGCTCGCCGACCGCGCCGCGCGCGTCTATGCGCCGATGGTGCATACGGCCCGCCGCGCTGACGGCTATCGGCTGGCTGATCGCCGGCGCCAGCATGCACGACGCTACCGTGACGGCGATCTCGGTGCTCATCATTACGTGCCCCTGCGCCTTGGCGCTGGCGATCCCGGCGGTGCAGGTCGTGGCCTCGGGCGCGCTGTTCCGCAGCGGCATCATCTTGAACAGCGGTGACGCCCATCGAGCGGCTGGCGGAAGCCAACACAATTGTCTTCGACAAGACCGGCACGCTGACGCTGCCCGAAGCGCGCGTTGTCAACGCCAGCGGCATCGACGCCGGTCTACTGCAAATGGCGGCCCGGCTGGCGCTGTCAAGTCGGCATCCGCTGGCGATGGCGCTGTCGCGTGAGGCTTTGCAACGCACACCGTTCGACGGCGCGATTGAAGAGCCCGGGCAGGGGGTGCGCGTCACGATCGATGGCAGCGAGGCGCGGCTCGGCCGCGCCGAATTTTGCGGCGTGACGCACGTTGCGAACGATGACCCGGGCATCTCGCACATTTGCTTCTCGCACGCGGGGCGTAGCGCCAGCATCACGATCAGCCAGAAGCTCAAGGCGGATGCGGTGGACGTTGTGAAATCGCTGGCCGCGCTCGGCTTAGACATTCATATCCTGTCCGGCGACCGCAACGCGGCGGTGCGGCCGGTGGCCGAAGCTCTTGGTGTTGCGCAGTGGGCCGGTGAACTGAAGCCGGCGGAAAAGATCGCGCGTATTGGGGCGCTGAAGGCGCAAGGCCGAAATGTGCTGATGGTCGGCGACGGGCTCAACGACGCTCCCGCTCTGGCCTCGGCGCATGTGTCGCTGTCGCCGATTGCCGCCGCCGACGTGACGCAGGCGCAAGCCGACGCCGTGTTCCTCAGCGAAAATCTGGATCCCGTGTTGCAGGCCGTTGTCATCTCTCGCCACGCGCGGCGGCTGATGGCGCAAAATCTCTGGCTAGCAGCACTTTATAATGCCATCGCAGTTCCGGTTGCCATCGCCGGCATGGTCACGCCGCTGATCGCGGCTTTGGCGATGTCCGGCTCGTCAATCATGGTGACGCTCAACGCGTTGCGGGCCTATAAGAGCAGGCAGCTATGAATGTACTCGTCTACTTATTGCCGATGGCGCTGGGCTTGGGTCTGCTCGGCCTGTTCGGCTTCCTGTGGGCTCTGCGCAGCGGCCAATACAACGACGTCGAAGGCGCAGCGCAGCGCGTGCTGTCCGACGACGACCTTAAGAGCTAACGCGCAAAAATCCGGTCCGGTTTGAACGGCAGCACGTAGTAGCGCACGCCGGTGGCGTCGCGGATCGCATTGCCGAGCGCGGCGGCGACCGGATTATACGGACTCTCGCTCATCGACTTGGCGCCGTAGGGTCCGAGCGTATCGCTGGTCTTGGCGAACAGCACTTCGGTGCGCGGCACGTCTGCGAAGGCCGGCAGGTGATAGGTGCGGAAGCTCGGCGTCGTGACGCGGCCGTGATCATCGACCACGACCTCCTCGAACAGCGCGGCGCCGAGCGCCTGCGCCACGCCGCCTTCGACCTGGGCGCGGCATTGCATCGGATTGATCACGGTGCCGGCATCGGCGGCCTGCACGCTCTTGAGGATGCGGATCTCGCCGGAAATGCGATGCACCGCGACGCGGAAGCCTTGCACGTTGAAGGCAACGGAGCGCGGAATGCCGTTGGTGGTGCCGGTGGCGGAGAGTTCGACGCTGGCTTCGGTCGCGGCGGCATGCAGCTCGGTCAGCGGGATGCGGCGCGCGCCGCAGGTTACGGTGTCGGCGGAAAGCGTGCAGTCGCCGGCATTGGATTTCGCATAGTCGGCGGCGAAGGCCAGCAGTTTGTCGCGCATCGCCTCCGCGGCGATGTGCGTGGCGCGGCCGGCGATCACCGTGCCGGTGGAGCCATAGGCGCCGGTATCATGGCCGCCGTGGTCGCTGTCGGATTGGCGGATGTGCACCTGCGTGGGTGGCACATCAGTGTCGAGGCGGCGATCTGCCGGTGCACGGTGGTGGTGCCGTTGCCGAATTCGGCGGTGCCGACGGTCATGTCGTAGCCGCCGTCGCCGCGCAGCGTGATCTGCGTGGTCGAATAATGCCGCCCGGCGGCACGGTATCGATCATAGTGAGCGCGGTACCTTGGCCGACAAGCCAGTCGGGCGATGGCGGCTTGCTGTCGTCCCGCTTCATCGCCTCGGCGACCAGATCGAGGCACTGGTCTAAGCCGTAGCTGCCGTAGATGACGTCGTCCGGCGACTCATGCGCCGCGATCATCTTGTCGCCCTTGCGCACGACATTGCGGCGGCGGAATTCCAGTGCGTCCATGCCGATGGCGCGGGCGACTTCGTCGATCGCCGATTTCCACCGCAAAGCCGGTCTGCGGCAGGCCATAACCGCGGAAGGCGCCCGCCGGCACGGTGTTGGTATAAACGGCGACGCCGTCGACTTTCTTGTTGGCGCACGAATAGACGCTGATCGATTCCGAACAAGCATGTTCGAGCACCGGCGCGCCGTGATTGCCGTAGGCGCCGGTGTTCGACAGCACGTCCAGTTGCATGGCGGTCAGCGTGCCGTCGCGCTTGGCGCCGATTTTGACCCGCACGCGCATCGGATGCCGCGTGGTGGCTGCGGTGAACTGCTCCTCGCGAGTGAACTCAAGCTTGACCGCTTGCCGGTCTTCAACGCGGCCAGCGCGACGATGTCCTCGACCAGCATTTCCTGCTTGGCGCCGAAGCCGCCGCCGACGCGCTCGCAGAATACGCGCACTTTGCTCTCGTCGAGGCTGAACACCCGCGCGATTTCCTGGCGCGTCAGGAACGGCACCTGCGTGCTGGAGCGGATATTGAGCTTGCCGTTAGCGTCAACCCAGCCGATGGCGGCGAGCGTCTCCAGATGCGCGTGCTGCACGCGCGGAACATAATAGGTGCCTTCGTGGACGGCGTCGGCCTGCGCAAAGCCCGCAGCGACGTCGCCGATGCCGCCGTCGACTTTCCAGACGATATTGCGCTGCGGATCGAGGATGCGCGCTTCGGGACCCTTGTCGTGGATCACCGGCGCGCCGGGCGCCATCGCCCTTTCAGGATCGAATACCGCCGGCAGCAATTCGTAGTCGACTTGCAGGCGGCGGCAACCTTCCTCGGCTGCGGCTTCTGTGTCGGCAATAATGGCGGCAACGCGCTGGCCGATGAAGCGCACGATATTGTCCAGCACCATCGTGTCGTCGGCGTCGATCGCGCGCACCTCGTGGCGCGCGGTGGAGAACGCTATCTTCGGTGCGTCCTCATGAGTGAACACCGCTCGCACGCCGGGCACGGCCAGCGCCGCGGTCTTGTCGATCGAGCGGATGCGGGCGTGCGGATGCGGCGAACGCGCGAGCTTGATGTGCAGCAGGCCCTCCGGAGCGACGTCGAGCGTGAAGCGCGCTTTGCCGGTGACGACATCGGGTCCTGCGGGCGCCGGTACGTCATGCCGACGCCGTGGCCGGCCTGCGAGGCCTCGACATTGCAGACGCCGGCGATGGCGTCGTCGATGGCGCGATAGCCGGTGCAACGGCACAGATTGCCCTTCAACGCCTGGCCGAGATCGGCGCGCTGCGCCTGATTGAGCGAGGCCGCGGTCATGATCATGCCGGCCGTGCAGAAGCCGCATTGGAAGCCCTGCGCGTCGAGGAAGGCGCGCTGAATGGGGTGCAACTCGTTGCCCAAGCCCTTAGATTTGGCGAGCCCCTCGATGGTGGTGACCTCGCGGCCGTCGGCCCGAAACGCCGGCACCAGACAGGAATGCACCGGTTCGCCATCGAGATGGACGGTGCAGGCGCCGCAATCGCCGGCATCGCAGCCCTTCTTAACGCCGAACCAGCCCAACTGGCGCAGGAAGGTCCGCAGGCACTGCCCGGCGGTTGGCTGCTCGGTGAACTCCTTGCCGTTGATGCGGAAACTCATCGCGCCGCCTCCTTAAGCTCGCGAAGAATTTCCTCGGCAAAATGCAGTGTCATGTGGCGGCGCCAGGTCGGCAGGCCGTGAATGTCGTCGTAGTAGGCTTCGGGCGAAATTTCGCGCTCGATGCGGGCGCGCAGTTCTTCCTTTGAAGGCAACGCAGAGAAAGAAAACTTCACAGGCCGCGGAGTTGACGCCGTGACGGTGAGCACGAACTCGCCGGTCGGCGGGTCGAAGGTGCCGATCAGCAGCGCCGCCGAGCGGCCGATTTTCGCCAGCGAGATCTGCCGGAACGCGGTGCGTTTGATCAGCGCCGATGCCGGGGGCGGAGCAGTTCGCCGCGTTTGAGCACATTGCGTAGCGGGCCGAGGACGAAATCGGCGACCGCCACGCGGCGCTCGGCACCCTCGGGCGTCCAGATGGTGCAGACGCCTTCGAGGGCTGCGGTCAGCGAGATCATCGGACCCGCCGGCAGAGACATGCACAGATTGCCGCCGACGGTGGCGGTATTCCAGATTTTGAACGAGGCCAGGAAGGCGCGGCAGCATTGATCGATCAAAGGCGCGGCGATCCATTCCACCGGTGCGGCGAAGGCGTCGAGTTGGGCGATGGTGCAGGTCGCGGCGATTTCGAGGCCGGCGCCGCTGGCGCGCAGCGGCTGCCAGCCGAGCCCGCCGATATCGATCAGCCGCGTCAGCCGTGTCTGCGGCTCGGAGAACAGCCAGGTGCCGCCGCCGAGCCAGGCGTCACCATCGCGCCAGGCCGGCAATTCGTTGCGTCCGCTGGGGCGCGCGACCTCGGTGATTGTGTTCAGGTCCATCGTGCAGCCCTTGTGCCCTGGTCCTGAACTTGCAGGGTCTTGTAAGGTGCGCACGCAGGAGAACGACGATGAGCGAGACGGCGGCGGTCTGGATCAAGGACCCGATGGCGATTTTGGCCGACGGCGCCGAGCGCGGCATTGTCGTGGCGGATGGCGCCATTGTCGAACTGGTCGGCAAAGGCCGCGAGCCGAAGACCGTCGCCAAGACCTTCGAGGCCCGCGACCACGTCGTCGTGCCGGGCCTGATCAACACGCACCATCATTTCTACCAGACGCTGACGCGCGCCGTGCCGGCGGCGCTCGACCGCGAATTGTTTCCCTGGCTCAAGGCGCTGTACCCGATCTGGGCGAAAATGACGCCGGAGGCGCTCGACGCCGCGGTGACCGTGGCCATGGCCGAGCTGATGCTGTCCGGCTGCACCCACCACGACCGGACCACCATTATGTCTTTCCGAAGGGGCCTCGAAGACGGCATCGATATCGAAATCGCGGCGGCCGAGCGGCTTGGCCTGCGCGTGCTTGCTGACGCGCGGCTCGATGAATTTGTCGGAGCGCGACGGCGGCTTGCCGCCGACAGCGTGGTGCAGGATGAGACGCGATCCTGGCCGACAGCAAGCGGCTGGTCGACCGCCATCACGAGCGCGGCGAAGCGGCGATGACGCAGGTCGCGCTGGCGCCGTGCTCGCCATTCTCCGTGACCACGGCGCTGATGCGTTCGACCGCCGATCTCGCCGGCAAGCTCGACGTGCGCCTGCACACCCATCTCGCCGAAACCGAGGACGAGAACAAATTCTGCCAACAGCTCTATGGCTGCCGGCCGCTCGACTATCTCGAGGATTGCGGCTGGCTCAACGCGAGGACCTGGCTGGCGCACGGCATTCATTTCAGCGCCGAGGAAATGCCGCGGCTGGCGAAGGGCGGGCGTGTCGATCAGCCATTGTGCGTGCAGCAACCAGACGCTGGCGTCGGGCTGCTGCCGGTTTGCGATCTCGAAAAGGCTGGCGTGCATATCGGCCTCGGCGTCGATGGTTCGGCTTCGAACGATGAATCCAATCTGATGCAGGAGGTCCGCGCCGCGTTCCTGCTCCAGCGCGCGCGATACGGCGTCAAGGCGGTCAGCCACAAAGACGCGCTGCGCTGGGCGACCAAGGGCTCGGCGGCGTGCGTCGGCCGGCCCGAGCTCGGCGAGATCGCGGTCGGCAAACGCGCCGATCTGGCGCTGTTCAAGCTCGACGAATTGCGTTTCTCCGGCCATGGCGATCCGCTCGCGGCGCTGGTGCTGTGCGGCGCGCATCGCGCCGACCGCGTCATGGTCAACGGCCGCTGGACCGTCGAGGACGGCGCAATTCCGGCCTCGATCTGGCCGCGCTGATGCGCCGCCACCAGGCCGCGGCGCGCATGGTGCAAAGCTGAATCTCGGAAGGCCGATCGTTTCACGCTGGGACCAGATCGGCGCTTGCCAAGGTTTCGACAAAGGCCGCCGCGGTCGACACCGCGCCGAACACTCCGCCCTGCATCTTGATCATCTTGATGGCGTGCAGGTGGTTGTCGCGGTCGGTCCGCGCCGCAGCAATCCTCGAGCAAGAGGCATTCGAAGCCGCGGTCATTGGCCTCACGCATGGTGGTATGCACGCAGACATCCGTCGTGATGCCGGTGAGCACGATGTTGTCGACGCCGCGCAGCCCCAGCATCAGTTCCAGATCGGTGGCGCAGAACGAACCCTTGCCGGGCTTGTCGATCACCGGCCTCGTTCGGGCGCGGAGCCAACTCGCCGATGATGTCCCAACCGGGCTCTGCCGCGCACCAGAATGCGCCCGCAGGGGCCTGGATCGCCGATGCCGGCGCCGATGCGGCGCGAGCGCCAGCGTTTGTTGTCGGGCAGGTCGGCAAGATCGGGCCGGTGCCCTTCGCGAGTATGGAAAAAGTGGAAGCCCTGCGCGCGCATGGCAGCGAGCACTTTCTTGATCGGTTCGATCGGCGCGCGGGTCAACGAGAGGTCGTAGCCCATCTTGTCGACGTAGCCGCCGACGCCGCAGAAGTCGGTCTGCATGTCGATGATGATGAGCGCGGTATTCTGCGGCCGCAGGTCGCCGTTATAGGGCCACGGGATAGGGGTCTGATTTGACGTAGCGTTCATTCATCTTTGTCGCTCCGCTCCGCTGCGCGGCGTGGCGTCCCGAGGGGAGACGTTCACGCCGCGCGAGGGACCGGCGATCAGGCGATGACGCGCCTGACTATTTGCCCGGGATCTTGTCGTCCACGCCCTTTGACGTAGAAGTTCATGCCGAGGATCTGTCCCGGCTCGAGGTTGGGGCCTTTGCACTCGACCGGCTTGCCGTCCTGGCCGATGACCGGACATTTGAACGGGGTGCAACTCGCCGGCGACGATCGAAGCTTCGGTCTTCTCGGCGAGAGCTTTCACGTCGTCGGGCATGTTGGTGTAGGGCGCCATGACGACCATCTTCTCCTTCAGGCCGTCCCAGGTGTCCTCGGCCTTCCAGGTGCCTGCCAGCGCCGCCTTGGCCTGGCGCACGTAGTAAGGGCCCCAGTTATTGGTGATGGCGGTGAGCTGGGTCTTCGGCCCGAACTTGATCATGTCGCTATCCTGACCGAAGGCCAGAATGCCGCGCTGCGCGGCAACCTGCATGGCGGCCGGCGAGTCGGTGTGCTGCATGATGACGTCGGCGCCCTGATCGGCGAGCGCCTTGGCGGCGTCGGCTTCCTTGCCCGGGTCGAACCAGGTGTTCACCCAGATGACCTTCAGCTTGATGTTCGGGTTAACGGTCTGCGCGCCGAGAATGGTGGCGTTGATGCCGGAGATCACTTCCGGAATCGGGAACGAGGCGATGTAGCCCAGCGTGCCGGACTTGGACATCTTGCCGGCGATCACGCCCTGAATGTTACGGCCCTCGTAGAAGCGGCCGGAATAGGTGCCCATGTTGGGCGCGCTCTTGAAGCCGGTGGCGTGCTCAAACGAGATCTTGGGATACTTCTTGGCCACCTTCAGCGTCGGGTCCATGTAGCCGAACGAGGTCGTGAAGATCAGGGTATGTCCGGTGCGGGCCAGTTGCTCGATCGAGCGCTCGGAGTCCGGGCCTTCGCTGACGTTCTCGAGATAGGTGGTCTCGACCTTGTCGCCCAGTTCCTTGACCATCATCTGACGGCCGACTTCGTGCATATAGGTCCAGCCGAGGTCGCCGACCGGGCCGAGATAGATAAATCCGACTTTGAGTTTGTCGGCGGCGAACGTGCCGTAGCTTGTTGCGGCGAATCGCCAATGCGGCAATTGCGGCGCTCATCATTAGTTTTTTCATGGCGGTATTCTCCGGGTTCCAGACGGGTATCCTATTAGACCCCACGAGTGCGACGCCCGTCCGCGCGCGCTCACAAGGAATCTCAGTTGGCGCATGATCTTTTCCGAAAACCGGTATCCACTTTTCGGGATCATGCGCTTCGGTCATCGATCCGGCACGAAGACCAGACCCAGCGATGCGGGCGCGGTTGACCCGGCGGTGCCACGCGCACGCGAAATCAGAACCAGCACAATGACCGTCGCCAGATAGGGCAGCGCCGACATCAGTTGCGAGGGAATGCCGAGGCCGAAGGCCTGCGCATGAAGCTGGAGAATCGTGACGGCGCCGAACAGATAGGCGCCGGCCACCAGCCGGCCAGGCCGCCATGACGAGAACACGACCAGCGCCAGCGCGATCCAGCCGCGGCCGGCGGTCATGCCCGGAATGAAGAACGGCGTGTAAGCCAGCGGCAGGAAGGCGCCGCCAAGTCCCGCGCAGCCGCCGCCGAACAGCACGGCGAACATACGGATTCTCAACACCGGATAGCCGAGCGCATGCGCAGAGGTGTGGTTGTCGCCGGTGGCGCGCAGGATCAGGCCGGCGCGGGTGCGATAGAGGAACCACCAGATCGCGACGACGAGACCGACCGAGACGTAAACGAACAAATCCTGGCCGAACAGGATGCGGCCGATGAACGGGATGCTCGTGAGGAACGGAATGTAGAGGCTCGGGGCCGGCGTGATTTTCTCGCCGACGAAGCCAGCGCCGATCAGGCCCGAAAGACCGACGCCGAGAATGGTCAGCGCCAGGCCGGCCGCGACCTGGTTGACCGCCATGCCGAGCGTGAGCAGCGCGAACACGCATGACAGCGCAGCGCCGGCGGCGATGCCGAATAGCGCGCCGATGAAGGTCGAGCCGGTGAGATAGGCGCCGCAAAGCCGCAGGCCGCGCCCATGATCATCATGCCTTCGACGCCGAGATTGAGCACGCCGGAGCGCTCGACCACCAATTCGCCCGCCGCCGCCAGCAGCAGCGGCGTCGAGGCGGCGATCACCGACAGGATGATGGCTTCAGGCAGTCCCATGAGCGCTTCCTTGGGCGGTCTTTTTGAGCGGGAAGATCAGGCGGACGCGATACAGAATCAGGGAATCGCAGGCGAGCACGTAGAACAGCAGGATGCCCTGGAACACTTTGGTGAGATCGAGCGGGATTTTCATTGAGATTTGCGCGCCTTCGCCGCCGATGAAGGTCAGCGCGAGAAACAGCCCGGCGATAAGAATGCCCACCGGATTAAGCCGTCCGAGGAAGGCGACGATGATGGCGGTAAAACCATAGCCCGGCGAGATGCCGGGCTGCAGCACGCCGACCGGGCCTGCCACTTCGATGATGCCGGCGAGCCCGGCGAGCCCGCCCGACACCGCGAAGGTGAAAAGCACAAGCCGGTCCGAATTGAAGCCGCCGAAGCGCGCGGCGCGCGGCGCCGCACCGATCACGCGGATTTCGAAGCCCTTGATGGTGCGGCCGAGCATCACAGTCGCCAGCATGACGACGATCATCGCCGCCACGGGCGCCGTAGTGCAGGCGGCTGCCTTCGAACAACGACGGCACGGTGGCGACTGCATCGAAGCTTGGCCGTGGTCGGGAAATTCATGCCCTTCGGATCGCGCCACGGCCCGCGCACCGATAATCCATGATCAGGTCGGCGACATAGACCAGCATCAGGCTGACGAGGATTTCATTGGCGCGGAGCGCACTTTGCAAATCGCCGGGATCATCGCGTAAAGCGCGCCGCCGAGCGTGCCCATCACCAGCATCGCCGGCAGCACCCAGTAGCCCGCACCGGTGCCGTTGGTGACCACGGCAAGCCAACTGCCGCAGACCGCGCCCATGATGAACTGGCCTTCGGCGCCGATATTCCAGACATTGGCCAAATAGCAAAGCGACAGGGCCGATCGCGATCATCACCAGCGGCGTCGCCTTCACGGCGATTTCCATCAGCGTGTAGGTGTCGGTTAGCGGTTCGACGAAATAGACGTTGAGCGCGGCGATCGGATTCTTGCCAAGAATCGCGAACAGGATGGACAATCGTCACCAGCGTGAGCGCGATGGCGATCACCGGCGACAGAATCGCGATTTTGGTCGAGCGCTCGGCGCGCCGTTCAAGCACCAACTGCATGCAATGCCTCTTTCGGTGCCGCGCTTTGATCGACAGAGCTGCCGCCCATCAGCAGGCCGAGCTTCTCACGGGTGGCGGCTGCCGCAACCAGCGGTTCGGACAGGTGGCCGTGAAACATCACGGCGATGCGGTCGGAGATTTCGGCGAGTTCGTCGAGATCCTGGCTGATCACCAATACCGCGGTGCCGCGGCCGGACAGATCGAGCAACGCCTGGCGGATAACGGCGGCGGCGCCGGCGTCGACGCCCCAGGTCGGCTGGCTTACCACCAGCACGCCGGGCTCGCGCAGGATTTCGCGGCCGACGATGAATTTTTGCAGATTGCCGCCGGACAGGCTGACCGCTTCGGGTCGCGCTTGGCCTTGCGGACGTCGAAAGTCTTGGTGGCCTTGTCGACGGTCGCCAGCGTCGCCGGCTTGTCGATGAAACCGTTGTGCACCATGCCGCTGGCGGCGTGGCCGGTAAGCAGCGCGTTTCCGAGAGTTTCATGCGTGGCGCAGGTGCCGTGGCCGAGACGCTCTTCCGGAACGAAGGCGGCGCCGAGCCGGCGGCGTTCGGTGATCGACATCAGCCCGGCGGTGTTGCCGTCGATGATGATGGCGTTTTCGCCGTAGGACAGGCGCTCGCCCGACAGCGCGGCGAAGAATTCGTCCTGGCCGTTGCCGGCGACGCCGGCGATGCCGAGAATTTCACCGCCTTTGACCTCGAGCGAGACGCCCTTGAGGTAGGTGCCGTGCGGATCGTCGGGGCGCCAAGCGACAAATCGTTGACGACCAGCCGCGGCACCGTGGTGGCGCGCGCGGTTTTCGCTTTCACCTCGCCGATTTCGGCGCCGACCATCATGCGGGCCAGCGACGACGCGGTTTCTGCGCGCGGGATTGCAAGTCGAGATTTTCTTGCCGCCGCGCAAAATGGTGGCGGTGTCGCATAGCCGCTTCACTTCATCGAGCTTGTGGCTGATGTAGAGCAGGGCGCGGCCTTCGCTGCGCAGCCGTTCCAGCACGACGAAGAGCTGGTCGGCCTCCTGCGGCGTGAGCACGGCGGTCGGCTCGTCGAGGATCAGCAGTTTCGGGTTCTGCATCAGCGCGCGCACAATTTCGATGCGCTGGCGCTCGCCGACCGAACAGCCGCCACACCTCGCGCTTGGGATCGAGCGGCAGGCCGTAGTCCTGCGAGACTTGCGCCAGCCGCGCCGACATTTCGGCGAAGCCTTCCTTGCCGTCGAGGCCGAGCGCGACGTTTTCGGCGACCGTCAGATTTTCGAACAGCGAGAAATGCTGAAACACCATGCCGACGCCGAGCGCGCGCGCCTGGCTAGGGCCGGCGAGCTCGACCTTCTGTCCCATCCAGCGGATTTCGCCGGCGGTCGGCTGAATCAGGCCGTACATCATCTTGACCAGCGTCGATTTGCCGGCGCCGTTTTCGCCGAGCAGCGCGTGGATCTCGCGCGGAAACAAATCGAGGTCGATGGAATCGTTGGCCGGGAAGGTGCCGTAGCGTTTGGTGATGCCAATGGTCTGCAGCAGCGGTGCTTCCGCGGCGGGATCCTGCGTCGACACTGGATTCAACATGATGTCGATGGCCTTGAACGCAAACGGGGCGGACCGGGGCTGGCCGCTTCACAAATCTGTCAAGCCAATAGTGTGCCAAATCCGGGACCGGCAGAAGCCACCAATAAGCGGCAGCCTATGCTTAATTTAGCGCCATGCGTGCGGGGGCGGCGATTTTGGGATTTGATTGCGTACGAATGAATGCACGGCTCTCGCTGGAGCGAACCAAGTGCGGTGGGATCGCGCGCTGTGGGCGAGCGCTTCATCGCGGGGAGTGCTTCGCTGCCCACAAAATTGTTGCCGTATCGCCACAGTGGATAAGATTCATATGCGGCGCCAAGGGCGTGCATGAAATTTAGACAAAGGCGCTGCGCCAGAAGTTTATTTCGAGGGCGTGCTGCCGCGTCAGTACGCCGCATGAATCGCCATATGAAACGCCATGAATCGGCGTCTCCGCAAAACACCGACGGAACGCGTTGATTTGCCGAGCAATTGTTTTTTGCATAAACGCCAAAAAAGCACCCAAAACTGCGGAATCTTCAGGCTTTCCCCGCGCGAGCGCCGCTGATTAGCATTTGTGACAGAAAAAATTCTTGTCAGTTCGCAACTCGTTGGGGGTCTCAAATGTCAGTTAAGAAGTTTCTGCTTGCCGCTGTGTTTGCGGTAACGGCAACCGGCGTCGCCGGCGCAGCCGATCTTCCGGTAAAAGCCAAGGCGCCGCCGCTGGCGCCGCCGTTCTTCATCGTCAACGATAACAGCCTCGAATACTCGCACCGGTTCACAGCAACCGATCCGGGTGTGAACAAGACCGCCAAGGACCTCGTCACCTTCACGCACTTCGACGTCTGGGCCTACGGCACCAATTTCTTCACCGTGAGCTGGCTGCGTTCGGCCAAGGAAGATCCGGCCGTCTCGAGCGTTCCGCCTTTCAGCACAGCGGGCGTGACCGTCGGCACTTCGGAAATCTATGGTCTGTTCCGCAGCACCTTCGGCTTCAACCAGATCCTCAACACCAAGGCGTTCGCCATTGGCCCGCTGACCAACATCTCGCTTGAAGTCGGCGCCGATGCCAATGCGAGCAACGGCGGCATTCTTTCCGGCAAGACCGATGTCGTCGCCGGCTTGGATTTCAGCTTCGCCTTGCCGTACGGCGGCCACTTGGAAGTGTCGCCCCTTTATTACAAGGAATGGCAGCACAGCCAGTTCGCCGGCATCCCGTCTCAGTCTTTGGACTATACCCGGGACCTGGGCGGTCGAGACCGTTTATGCGGTGCCGCTGGGCTTCCTGCCGCCCAGCATCCCGCTCACGTTCAGCGGCTATTCGAACTTCTACGGGCCTAAGGGCGCCGGCGGTGGCGTCGTGGGCTTAGGCGGTAACCAAACCACGACCGAGTTCCACAGCGAGCAGCGCCTGACACTCGATGTCGGAAAAATCACCACGGGCAAAGCTGGAATGTTCTCCGTGTTTGGCGGCTATCGTTTCTGGAAGAACAAGTTCGGCATTGCCGATTCTTCTGGGATCCCGTTCACGACCGAAAGCACCTGGATCACCGGCGCGACGATCGCCTTCTAAGCTTCACCCACGGTTCGCGCAGCTTCACGGCTGCGCGGAGCCTCCAACAAACCGGCCTGCGGTCGCAACCCGATCGCAGGCCGTTTTGTTTCGGTCAGCTTCCGCGATAGGTCGCGTAGCTCCAGGGCGAGGCCACCAGCGGCACGTGGTAATGGCTCTCCGGCTCGGCGACCGAGAAACGGATCGGCACAACGTCGAGAAACGGCGGATTGCTCAGCGGCACGCCGCGCGCGACAAAATAGCCGGCCACAGCAAACCGCAATTCGTAGGTGCCGATAGGCACCGGACGCTCGGCGATCAGCGGCTTGTCGGTGCGTCCGTCGCGGTTACTGACGGTGCGCCCCAGGCAGGCGGCTTGGGCCGGCTTGCGACAATTCCCACAACTCGATTGGCACGCCTTCGGCGGGCGCGCCGCCATGGACGTCAAGCACGTGGGTCGACAGCCGTCCGGTGACTTTGAGTTTGTCCGGTGCGGTGACACGCTGGTCGAGGCGCAGCGCGGTGATGCGGAAAATCTCGTCGAGCGCGGCTTTCAATTCGTCGGCATTGCCGTGCGCGAGCCGGAGTTCGAACTGATGCAGGATCGAATCCTTGGTGTGCCGCCGCACGCAAACGATGAAAGGAATGCCGAATTTAGCTTTGTACGCGTCGTTAAGCCGGTGGAAGCGGCTGTATTCCTCGTCGGTCAGCTGATCGAGGCCGACACTGGCTTGCTCGTTCGTCGAATCCGCCGTCAGCGCGCCGGCGCGGGCCGCCTTGCCGGCAAGGTCGGGATGGGCGTTTACCAGCGCCAGACGCACGTCGTCCGGCGCGTCGAGCACGGCGGCGGCCATGGCTGTGTGCAGATCGGCCAGCGTCGCAAAGGGACGCCGCGCGCTCGCGGCCTTCGCCACCCAGGGCGAATGCTCGAAGATGTCGGCCAGCGCCGCGGTGAAGTCGGCTTCGCTCGCCGCGTTCAGACTCTCAAGCGAAAAAGTCGTCATTGCGTGGGAGCGCCCGCAGCGATCCAGGCGGCCAGCACCTGCCGGTCTTCGAGCGAAATCTCGGTGACGTTGCCGGGAGGCATGGCGCGCGAGCGAACCGCGTTGATGTCGATCAGCTTGGCATGCAACTTGATCTGCTCGGGGCTGTCCAGCAAAACGCCTTTGGGCGCCACAAGGATGCCGCTCCAGACCGGTTGGGCGGCGTGGCACATGCTGCATCGTGAGAGGACGATGTCTTGCACCGCGGCGAATTTCGGCGTCTCCGGCAGCGCGCCGACCTTAACGCCCGCACCGAAACCGGAAAGCCAGGCGATGGTCATCATGCCGCCCGCGGCGACGAACCAGGTCCACCATGGGCTTTCTTTGCCCTCGTGCCGGGCGTTGTAGAAATGCCTGATGACCGGGCCGATCAGCAGGACGATGGCAACGATCAGCCAGTTGAAGCGGGTGGCGAATAACAGCGGATAATGGTTGCTCAGCATCAGGAAGATGACCGGCAAGGTCAGGTAGTTGTTGTGGACCGAACGCTGCTTACCGAGCGCGCCCCAGGCCGGATCGGGGTCCTTGCCGGCAATCAGCGCGGCCACGGTCTTGCGCTGATAGGGCATGATGATCGCAAAGACATTCGCCACCATGATGGTGCCAATCAAGGCGCCGATCTGCGTGAAAGCGCCCCGGCCGCTGAAGACATGGGTGAAGGCGTAAGTCAGCCCGACCAGGAAAATGTAGCCGACCAGCGCCAGCGCGACCTCGTGCTTGCCGAGCGGCGAGCGGCACAGCGCCTCATAGGCGATCCAGGCCGCCGCCAGGCTGAAGAACGCCACGGCGGCCGCCATCGGCGCGCTGAGGTCCAGCACCGCCTTGTCGATCAGGAACAAGTCGGCGTTGAAGTAATAGACCAGCACCAGCAGCGAGAAGCCCGACAGCCAGGTGGCATAGGCCTCCCATTTAAACCAGGTCAGTTCGTCCGGCATCGCCGCCGGCGCCACCATGAACTTGATCATCTGGTAGAAGCCGCCGCCATGCACCTGCCAGGCCTCGCCTTTGACGCCGGCAGCCAAGCCGCCGCTGTTCTTCAGGCTGAGATCGAGGTGGATGAAATAGAAGGAGCTTCCGATCCAGGCGACACCGGCGATCACGTGCACCCAGCGAAGCGTGGCGCTCAGCAATTCCGTCAGGACGATATCCAAGGCAATTGACCTTATTAAACGCCCGGGCATGTCCACCATGCCAGAACGTCTCCGGTTTGTTCAAGGGAGCGGGGAAGATTAGCGGGCCGGTTTAACGGGTTTAGCCGGCGAGAACCTCAAGCCGGCGATAGATATCCGCGAGGTGGCGGTCGGCGATGCCGCGGAGCCCTGCGGTGGCCTCTTGCTGTTTGGCTTGCGCATCGTCGGCAAAGGCAAATTGCGGCGCCTTGGCATCATAGCGCGCGGCGGCAGCCATGCTTGTGTATTCGGCCTCGCTGCAAGCCACGCCAAAATGCGGCAATATTCTTATCGCCATCGCGCCGGGCAGGTCGCGGTAATTCACCAGCAGACCGCCGCCGGCGCCGGCTTGATCGGCCGCCGCCTGGCAAATCTTGCCCAACACGCGCGCGCAGTAATCCTCCAGGTTGGCGAAGTCGAACGCGTCAATGCCGTATAGGTTTGGCGGGACAATTTCCGGGACCATCTGCGCGCCACGCTGACGAGTTTGCGAGACCATGACCTCGACCGGATCGCGGTACAGAAACAGCCAAGGTACGGTGGGGAATGCGCGGCGGAATAGCGGCAACGCGAGCGCGTGCCAACTGTCCAGTTTGATGAAGTAACGGCGCTCGTCGCCGCTGCGTTTGCGGCCGAAGGCTGAGACCATGGCGGCCAGAAGTATGGCTTGCTTGTCGAGCGATAGATCCGGCCAGGCCCTGCTCAATTGCACCATGGCGTCGATCGGCGCGGCCTCCGAAATCGCCATGTGGTGCGGCAGCGCCGCCAGCATTTGCGACACCAGCGTCGAGCCGCAGCGCGACATGTGAAAAATGAATCCGCTGGGCGGCAGGATGTCCGCGCCGCCGCTTCCGGCGGCGAACGCGTCGACAAAGTCGTCGAGCGTCAGGCGATAGCGGAACAGCCGGTTGAACGGCCGGCTTAAAGCGCGCCGGATCGATTCTTCGAAGAACGGGTCGGTCAAAGGTGCCGACCCGAAATAGGCCCAGTCGACGAAAGCCTGGCGGCCCGGCATCGTCACTTGGATCGGCAGCCAATGCCGGGGTGGCCACGCCGACCCGGTGACCGGTACGGCCGACCAGCGTGCAAGGCCGAGCGGGTCAGGGCGGCTTTGCGCCCGCACCGCATCGGCGCCGAGCGTTATGCCGTGAGCTTTGGCGCTGCTTATTGCAAGCTCGACGAAGCGATCGGGATGGCCGGTGTCGGCGAGCGATTGCGCCAGGGCTTCGTTCGCCATCACCAGCGCGCGAAATTGGCCGAGCGCATCGGGCCGTGCGGCGATCGTGTCGAGCGTCATGGCTGTTCCCTGCGCAGTCACGGCCGGTCCTTTTTTTGCCCTTGCCAACGGCAAGGGGCCTAATATATGAAAAAGAGCATTATATTAGTTAAGCAACCTATAAGTGTCCAGCATTTGGCATCGATTGCAGCGAGGTGACCCGTGACCTTCGGCCATTACGAACAGTTCGCGCCGCGCCTGAACGAAACCTTCCAAGTCGGCGTCGGCGAATCGTCGCTCGCGATGACCTTGGTGCAGGCCACCAAGGGCAAGCCCCGGGACTGGGAAGGGGTGCGCAAAGAGCCGTTCTATCTGCTGTTCAAATGCGAAAAGCCGGTCATCCTGCCGCAGAAGATCTATCCGTTCGAGAACTCCTCTTTTGGCAAGCTGGACATCTTCATCGTCCCGGTGGCGCGCGAAAAAGACGGCATCGTGTATCAGGCGATCTTCAACTGAGCGTTTGGCACCGGCCACGCCATAAAGACATTCGGGATCGCTTCATTCACCGCGGCAAAGCCGAGCCTCTCGTAAAGCCTGCGCGCCGGATTGTGCATGTCGACTGTA
Organism: Pseudolabrys sp.; assembly: GCA_037200245.1. GTDB lineage: Bacteria > Pseudomonadota > Alphaproteobacteria > Rhizobiales > Xanthobacteraceae > Pseudolabrys. The sequence continues at coordinate 6,103 of JBBCIM010000041.1, read as the reverse complement.
AGCTGCACGGTAGAAGCCCGCGCTTGCGCCGCGGCGGACTGAACGCTCTGCAGCAGCCGCGTGCCTAACCCCGTTCCGCGCCGATCCGGCATCAGCGCGATATCGACGACGCACCACTCTTCCGGCGCGCGCGCCAAAATGAGCCGCCCAATTGGCTTGTCATCGGCAACGACGATGAGCCAATCCACATCGGGATAGGCCCGTGCGTAGTGCGCGGTCTGGAAATGAAACTGCTGATCGAGGAACGGCTTGCGCGCCGCCTCGGGCCAGGCGGCCAGCAATGCGGCGTCGGTGCGCGCGGTTTCAAACAGCGCGCGTTGGAAAGCGCGATCGTCGTCGGTCGCCAGGCGCAGGACGATCCCGTGCTCAGCTAGAGCGATATGAACGAGCAAGTCAGGACCGCGGTGGGAATATTCCGTACAGCGCGATGGAGTAGTTCATTGCCAAATAGGGTTGTTGGTTCATATGCGGCTGCGAGCCGCCCGAAGGCGAGAGAAAGGAAGGATTCATTGTCGAATCCGGCGCCGTCGAAGTCGAAAAAGTGAATTCGCCAGCGGTTCTCTCGCCGAGCCATGACCCGGCTGTGGGCGACAAATCTTCCGCCGAGCCGACTGTGCCATAGGCTTGATGGGTATGCTGTGGCATCTGCCCTTGAGTCACCGTCACGTTTGGCACGCCGGTGATTTCACCCAACTCGTAGCTGGACAGGCCGTTGCCGTGGCCGACATTCATGACGGCCCGTTCTTGAATATTCGGCAAGCCGAAAGTGACGCGGCCATCGCCGCCATAAGTCGTGCCGAGGATCGAGAACAGCGCTGTGTTCTGCGTAATCGCCAAAAGCCGCCCATCGCAGAAAGCATAGTCGCGCGGCGCGAAGTTGAAGCCGAAGATTATCACCTGGCCGATATAGGGTTGGGTCACGTCAACCTCCTGCGGAATGTCAAAAGCAAACGCTGCTGGCTTCTGCTCAATTGCGGCTCGGAAAGATGCCCTGCAGTGCGATGATGATGCTGATCGCCAGCGCGGGCATCCGGTTTTCATGCGGTTGACTGCCGCCGGCTGGCCGCACCGCATTGGCCCACATCGCGACCGGACTTCCCGTTTTCTTGGAGTCCTGGACATAAAGGCCAGCGAACGGACTCTGCAAAGCCGCCGGAATCTGTCCGTTCGGGGAATTGACGCCGGCGTTGGTGGTCGAAGCGATCGGAATGTGGGTATGGCCGGGCATCTGCGTCGTCAGAAGCGTGACGCTTTCGGTCCCGAGCGAAGTGCCGATGGGGTAATTGCTCAGGCCGGGACCCTGGCCCATGCTCAGTGGGAGCCGTCCTTGTAAGTCCGGTAAGTTGAATGTCGTCGTACCATTTCCGCCATACGTTGTTCCAACAACGAGAACAGGCGCTGTTTTGGGAAATGCTCATCTGCTGGCCGGCGCAATAGGCGTTGTTCCTGGGCGCAAAATTGCCGGCGAAAGGCGGATCTCGCCAAGGTAGGGTTCGCTCATCGGATGCTCCTTTGGACTTTTCGACGGGCCTGGCCTAATTGCGTGACGGATAATAACCGGTGGTCGCGATGCAGAAATTCACCGCCAGCAAGGGTTGGAGGTTGCTGTGCGGCTGGCTGCCGCCGGCAATCGAAAGAGACTGGGCATTGAGCGCGACGATGCCGCTGAGGGGGCCGTATACAGGGGGCAGCGACGGGAGGCGTGGCTCCGTTAACGGCGGTCGCGAAAATATGACCGTCCAGCTTCGCCGCGTTACCGTTGTGCTCGTCGCCACCATCAGATGGGTGTGCTGCGGCATTTCGGTATTCAACAACGTGACGTTCTCGACGCCCGACATTTCGCCAATTGGATAGTTGCCGTCGAACCCGATCGGCGTCCTCGAGCGCAAGTCAGGCAGTGCGAAGGTTTGTGTCCCGTTGCCGCCGTAGGTCGTGCCCAGCAGGGAAAATAGAGCGGTGTTCTGCTGGATCGGCAGTATCGTGCCGATGCACATTGCCCAGCCTTTAGGGGCAAAATTGAATCCATAAATGCCGATCTGGCCAAGATAGAAGTCCATTACGCGCTCCCTAGAAAATTTGAGTTTCCCTCAGGCGGGACTTGTGGGCCTCCTTCGCGGGACGGCCAGCAAGGCCAGAGTAGCTTGCAAAAAATATAAATTCAACTGCAATTAGTAAATTGATAAATTACAACTTATAGGTTTAATGCCCCATTTTTCTGGCGCCATGTGGACAAATGCGGTTGCAAGGGAAAATGACTTCTCCTAATCTGACAACTGTATTCTGATTAAACGCTACCTAAGCGAGCATGGCGGGGGCCGAATGAGCGTTAAGCGGGACGACGATGAGCAATACTCGCGGAAGCCGTGGTCGACACCGCGGGTGATCCTCAGCGCCATGCATCGCGCGGGCGTAGGGTCTTCTGCGGGCTTTCATACCGAGGGTCATCTTCCGGCCGGGGCCACGACGGCCGGCGTAGGTAGTTGATCGGGTGCTGACGGGGCCCGTTAAATTTACCCGAATGTCAGTAGCGGCTTGATCTTGTGAGCGCGATTTGCGGCGTCCTCCGTTTCGACGGAATTCCCGTTCGCGACGCCGATCTCAAAACGTCAAATCAACACCATGTCAGGACAGGGCCCCGACCGGCAACGGGTGTGGCGCCAGGCTCCGTCGGCTTGGGCCATGCGCTGATGCAGGCGACCGAAGACGACGTCTTCGACGATCAACCGATCGTCGATAGCGTTGCCGGGGTCAGCTTGGTCGCGGATTTGCGGCTCGACAATCGGGAGGAACTTGCCGAAGCGCTTGCCATCGATAGCGTCGCGTTGACGAAGTTGGCCGACAGCGCCTTGCTTATGCGCGCCTATAGAAAATGGGGCGAAGGCTGCGCGGAACGGTTATTGGGAGACTTCGCGTTCGCAATCTGGGATGCCTCGGCGCGCAAACTTTTTCTCGGCCGCGACCATATGGGGACACGGTATGTGCACTATTACCGCGGACGCGATTTCTTCGTGTTCTCCACGGAGAAAAAAGGCCTTTGGGCGATAGCGGGCGCGCCACGACGATTGGATGACTTCAAAGTCGGGCAGCGGCTCACGCTCGACATGAACCATGTCGGCGGGGCGACCCTGTTTCAAGATGTATTTGGTGTGCTTGGCGGTACCATTATGACTGTGGCGGCCGACGGCGCTGTGAGCAGCCGCCGCTATTGGGAGCCGCACGCCGATCCGTCTCATCTTGGACGCGACGAGGCCTACTACATCGCGACGTATCGTCGTCTGATGGCAGAGGCTGTGCAATGTCGGCTACGGCGAGCGACGCGCCCCGTGGGTCTGTTCATGAGCGGTGGCTTTGACAGCGCCGCCATCGCAGCGCTGGCCGGACCTGTCGTGTCGGCTAAGAATCGAAAATTAATCGCAGTAGCATCGGTCATGCCGGAGGATTATCGGGGACCGCTTCCGCACGCGCGCCCATGGGTCGAGTTCTGCCGCCGCGACATGCCTCATCTCGACGTGCGCTACGTCACGCGCGACGGCCTGGGGTTACTTGATAATCTCGAGGCGGACTTTGTCCGGCTGGACGATGCTCGCAGCCCTAACAGAGTCGCCGCTACGGCGATCTGTACGGAATTTGTGCGAAGTGGCGCACGCGTCGTCATGGACGGCTTCGGTGGTGATTATACTGTCAATCCGACCGCGCGGAATTGGCTTGCCGAACAGCTTCTCGACGGGAAACTGCGAATGGTCTTGGCTGAGCTTCGCGCGTATCGGCGAGCCAAAAACGCGGCTATTGGTCGCTGCTCAAGCATGAGATCATCAGGCCTCTATTGCCCACATGGCTTTCGAGACTGATCTTCAATCTTCGCACTGGTCGGCCACTGGGCGGCTTGACCGTACCGATCACCCGGCAGTTCGCACGATCGATCGTCGCCCGCGGCGGAAAGCTATACGCCCGTTTACCGAATATCGACGACATCAATGGGCGAACTCGGCGATTAGGCTGGTTCCTTGCCGCTCAGGATTCACCCCACAATCCAGGGCGTATTAGCGCTGCAACTTACGGTCTCGACTTTACTCAGCCATTCCACGACAAGCGGATTGTCGATTCGCCTTGGCGATTCCGTCCTCGCTTTTTGTTCGCAACGGTAGCGACCGCTATCTGGCACGCCAAGCACTGGGCGATCTTTACCCGCGTGAGTTTCAAGACCGTCAAAAGGGAAGCGACGACCCGACCCCTGATTTTCTCGCGATCGCCGAACGCGACCGGCCGCACATTCTTAAAGAGATTGGCCGACTGGAGACAAACGGACGTCTCAAATTTATTTTCGATTTTGCAAGAATGCGCGAGACGCTATCAGCCCAAACGGGGGGGCGCTCGACGGCTTCTTCGGGCTCACACGTTCGCCAAGCCATCCGGGCCTTTACCATGGCCCGCTTCATCGAATGGAACGACCGTGACAATCGCCCATAGTCCCATTGGTCATTGTATTTAGGTAAGCCAGATTTGAAACGCTCTGGACCTGGTGGGCCTGAGCCTGTCCTGTGGGCCGATCTGGTCGATCATCCCTCGTCGCCAGACTTGTCCGGATCGTACGATACCGTCGGGGGAAAAATCTCTTTTCCGCCGGTGAAGTCTTTGTACGTATTGTCTCCGATCCTGTAAGCGACGCGCTCGATTTCGAGCAGCGTTGCCGCTTCTCTGTATTTCTTGGGGGGCAACGGCACAGGCTCGGGTCGGCGATAGCGCTCGCGAAAATAAGCTTCGACCTCCGTCAGCCGTGGCTCGAAAGTGTAGCGATTCGAAGGTCCGCAGGCACGTTCATAATTTGTGCAGCCGCGCTTGATGGTCACTTTTACTGACGGGCCGAGCGCCGGGTCTGCGTCGACCTTCGCGCGAACCTCTCTACACACCTTGCGGGCCTCGTCGAGACCGGTCAGGTAAAAATAGGAGGCGTAAAGCGACTGATTTTCGGGACGGTCGACCTCTGGAGCGCTCTTGGCGAAACAGTCGAAGGCTTCCGTAATCGTTTTGACCGCCATCAATTGACGCATCGTTTGCGTCTCAATCTTGACTTTGTAGCAGGCGGCGCAGCCGACAGGAACGCAAGCCCTGCCGTAGATTTGCTGAAATACAAAATCGTTTAGGAAACGGCAGTCGCGCGCGAACGGCTTGTCATTGCTAAATTGCGCCGCAGGTAGAGTTTGAGGAAGTGAAAGCGTGCCATCCGACCGCCGTACCAGGTGCCCGGCGGCAATTGCGGCTCGAGGTTTTCGCCGATGGTCTTGCCGCCAAATTTCATCGACAGGACGCCATTGTCGTCCTGATCGCCTGCCGTGTGGCTCTCAACTTTACGCTCCGCCTCGGACGGCATGGTGCGCTGCTCCAAGAAGAGATTACACAAAACACCCGATCTCGGCAAAACCCTTTGCCACCGATAGCCGGTCACCTCGACGCCGGCGGCGTCAAGCCAGGCATGGGCATCGAACGGCTTGTCCTCGCCTTTGCCGGCGCCGAAATGCAGCACGCTGGGAACGCCGCGCCGCTTGAGCATGACGCGCGCCGCCATCGCCTGCGGCAGGCAGACCGCGTTGAAAGGCACGTAGCGCGCCGACCGCGTCACCGCCCAGCCGATCTCTGCCGCCACGCGTTCATGCTCCGCGGAGATCGCGGCCTCGGTCTGCAGCGCGCGGGCTTCGCCGGGCGACATGAACTTGCCCAAGCGGCGCGCGAGGCGCGGAAACGGAATGAAGATCAAAGCCAGCCGCGCCAGCAGCAGCCATGCCACTGCCTCGGGCAACAGCATACGGCGGCTGCCGTCGAGTTCGCCGAACCTACGCAGCAGGCGGCGGGTCAAGCGCAATCGCGCATGCTTCACCAACTCGTTGAGGAAGGTTTCCACCTCGGCACGGCAGACCTCGGCCGTGACATCGTATTCTTGCTGCAAGCGGCCGCAGACGGCATCGACATCCTGCGGCGTTTCGATCAATTCCCAGATTCGGGCGCCGATCTCGCTCAGCCCGATGTAGTTGCCCTTCTCGGCACTCATCATCACGAGTTCGTCGCCGACCTTCGCGGCCAGCCAGTCGCCCTGCTTTCGCACCAACAT
>JBBCIM010000040.1:0-112641 GCA_037200245.1 Pseudolabrys sp. | reverse complement strand
CGGCGCCTGCTCGCGCGCCAGCACCTGGAATCGTTCGTCTTCCAGCGCCTGTTCGACCGCGCGTAGGCGGTCCGGCCGCTCCGGATGGACCGGGCGGGGTGAGGTGATCGAGGCAGGCGGGGTGACTGATGAGAAGAGTGGACATGGCGGTGTTCTCTAACGTGGCTTGGCGGCATTGGGCAAACAAAGTCGGCTTGTCATTCCGGGGCGCGGGCCATAAGCGCGTTCACGCGCGTCTTCGACGCGCTATGGCTTGCGAACCCGGAATCCAAACGCCGCAGCCTCTCTCGGCCTCATCCTGAGGAGGGCGCACTTGCGCCCGTCTCGAAGGATGGAGGCCGCCCACTGATCTCGGGCTTGCCGAGATCAGCATTGGATTTGCGCAAGTCGGGTAGACCCGACTTGCGATGTTCGAGACGCGCCTGCGGCGCTCCTCGCCATGAGGCGGGAAAATACTATTGACTATAATCCCAGGGTATGTAATCCTAGATGCATCCCGCCTCGTGCTGCCGAGGGGCGTTTGATCAGCGTCTCCAGACGTTGAGGCGGGGAGCGGTGGCCGGACGGGGGCGTCGGAGATGCGGCGCCAGTTTCCCTTGTCCGGCGGTCCAAGCCGCGTTGTGTCCGGCGTGCCGCTGCACGTTAGGGCCCCCTGACGGTCCGGTAGGCCAAGCATGCCTGTCAGCGCATGCGGCCGAGTGACCGGGGCTTGCCGGTGGAACGTCGTGGCGTCTGTACTGACGCAAGCGAACGGAGGGTCGACCACCGAGACCAACGCGGAGCAAACCTCACAAACACCGCGCGCGGGACGCCATGGGTTTGGTGGACTTGCGTATCTAACTGCTTCGACAAGCCTCGATGTCGCGAGGCGTCGAGGCGCGTGGGTCCATATCGGACCCGTGGCGTTCCGCGCGCCCTCGGTTCTTATCCGAAGGCCGCAAAAGGACTACGGCCTACCCGGGGCCGGTAAAGAATACGGGCGATGAATCACGTCCGCTGTTTGAAATTGAATTCGTGAGCGACCGGCATCCGCGCTTTTTCACCCTCCCCCTCCAGGGGAGGGTAAGGAAGAAGCTACCCCATCTTCTTCAAACTCACGCCCGCCGGCGGCGGCATGTCGTCGGGGACGAAGAAATCCACCTGCAACGGCTGGGTCGGGTCGACGCGATATTGATCGAAGTCCGTGACGCCTTCGCCGGCAAGGAACGTGTCGTCGATCACGATCAAAAAATTGCCGGTGAAGGTCTTGGGCTTATGAAAGATGCGATAGGCGGCTTCCGCCAGAATCTCCGGCTTGCGCGACATGTGCATCAGCGCGTCGCCGCCGAGCAAATTCTTGATCGCGGTGGTGGCAATCGTCGTGCGCGGCCACAGCGCGTTGACCGCGATCTTGCCGCGCTGCTCGCCGGCAAGGCCGAGCACGACCAGGCTCATGCCGAATTTCGCCATCGCATAGGCGGTCGCCGGTGCAAACCATTTCGCCTGCATGTCGAGCGGCGGCGACAGCATGAGAATGTGCGGATTCTCGGCCTTGGCGAGATGCGGAATGGCGTATTTGGACACCATGAAGGTGCCGCGCGCGTTGATCTGGTGCATCAGATCGAAGCGCCGCATGTCGGTCTGCTGCGAAGGCGTCAACTGGATGGCGCTTGCATTATTCACGACAATATCGATGCCGCCGAACTTGGCCGCGGTCGCGTCGAGGGCTGCTTTCACCGCCGCTTCGTCGCGCACGTCGACGGCGAGCGCCAGCGCGTGGCCGCCGGCCTTCTCGATGTCGGCTGCGGCGGTGTAGATCGTGCCTTCGAGCTTGGGATGCGGATCGACGGTCTTGGCCGCGATCGCGACATTGGCGCCATCGGCGGCGGCCCTGAGCGCAATCGCCAGCCCAATGCCGCGCGAGCCGCCGGTGATGAACAGGGTCTTGCCCTTCAGTGTCATCGATGTGCCCTCTCAAAAAGAAACCCGGCATTCTTAGATAGGCCACCAAGCGATAGCACATCTGCTAAGCATTAGGAGGCGACATCATGCAGCTTTCCGGCATTCATCATCTCACCGCCGTCTCCGCCGATGCGCCCGGCAATGTGCGGTTTTATACGAAGCTTTTGGGCCTGCGTCTGGTCAAGAAGACCGTGAATCAGGACGACGTGTCCGCGTATCATCTGTTCTATGCCGACGGCGTGGCGTCGCCGGGCAGCGACATCACGTTTTTCGACTTTCCCGCCGGCCCCGAGCAGCGCGGCAACAACACCGTCACCCGCACCGGCTTTCGCGTCGGCAGCGCGGCGACGCTGCAATGGTGGCACGACCGGCTGACGAAAGCGGCGGTGAAGGTCGGCGACATCGCGCAGATCGACGGCAGGGCGACGCTGTTCTTCGAGGACCCGGAGGGTCAGCGCCTGGCGCTCGTCGACGACGGCGGCATAGGGCCGTCGCATCCGTGGGCCAAGAGCGATGTGCCGGCCGAGCATCAGATCCGCGGGCTCGGCCCCATCGTCATGACGGTGCCGGAGTTGCGGCTGACCGATCTCGTGCTCACCGAGGTCATGAACATGAAGCAGGTGCGCGACTATCCGCATCCGGAGTCGAAGGGCGACGGCGTTCACGTCTATCAAATGGGCGGCGAGGGGCCTGCCGCCGAATTGCATGTGGCGGTGCGGCCTAATCTCGCGCCTGCGCATCCGGGCGCCGGCGGCGTGCATCACGTCGCGTTCCGCTCGCCCGATGCCGACTACGACGCCTGGGCCGAACGCCTGAAGGAGATGCGGGTGCCGACAAGCGGCAAAGTCGACCGTTATTGGTTCCGCTCGCTGTACTTCCGCGAGCCGAACGGCATTCTGTTCGAGATCGCCACCGACGGACCTGGATTTGCGGTCGACGAGCCGTTCGACAAACTGGGCGAGACGCTGGTGCTGCCGCCGTTCCTCGAGCCGCGGCGCAAGCAGATCGAGGCGGGGTTGAAACCGCTGTAAAATACGCTGTCATTCCGGGATCGGCCGTTGGCCGGGGCCCGGAATCCAGGGGCGCCACGGAATGTCTCTGGATTCCGGGTTCGCTCACTACGTTCGCGCCCCGAAATGACGGATTACTTCTTCCGCGTCATGAACGCCGTGAACGCCGCCTGCGCCTCGGCCGATTGCAGCCGCGTCTTGAACACTTCGGCTTCCTGGTTGATGCGCGCGACGATCTCTTCCGCGCCGCCGCGCAACAGGCGGCGCGATGCCAGCACGCCTTGCGGCGGCAGCGCGGCGATCTCGCGCGCGGCCTTCATCGCCTCGCCTTCGACGGCGTCTGCAGCCGCGATGGTGTTGACGAGGCCTGAGGCCTTCGCATCGTCGGCATTGAGCGGCCGTCCCATCACCAGCAGCGCGAACGCGCGCGCCTGTCCCATCAGGCCCGGCGCGATCAGGCTGGAGGCGGCTTCCGGCACCAGGCCGAGCGAGACGAACGGCGTCGAGAACCGCGCTTCGGTGCTGGCGACGACATGATCGCAGTGCATCAGCATGGTGGTGCCGACACCGACCGCGTTGCCTTGGACTGCGGCGACAAGTGGCAACTCGCAACGCGCCAGCGCGTAGAGAAACCGCAAGATCGGCGCACCCAACTCGCCGCCTTGGCTGGCGCTGGCGATGAAGTCGCCGATGTCGTTGCCCGCGCAAAACGCCGTCGGCGCGCCACCGATCAGCAGGCAACGCGCGTTCGCGTTGCCGGCGCCTTCGATGCCCGCCGCCATAGCGTCGTACATCGCCATGGTCAGCGCGTTTTTCTTTTCCGCCCGGTTCATCCGGATAATGCGGATGGGGCCGTCATCGCTGACATGTACAAGTTCAGACATCCGCGAGGGCCGCTTGGGCGCTGTTGATGCTGTCGGCGCCTTCGGTGACGTTGCGCTCCAGGCTCGAGGATTGCACCGCGACGTTCTCGGCAAAGAACCGCGCCAAGGCGGTGCGCGCAGCGCCGTCTCCGTTCCGCAAACTCGCCAGCGCCTGCTCGGCCAGCATGCTCAAGCCGGCCGCGTTGCCGAACAGCCGCAGATACGGCGTGGCGCCGGCAAGCGTGGTGTCGGATGTTTTCTGCGCCAGCAGCCATTGCGTCGCGCGCTCGAGGCAGTCGACCGTTTCGGCGAGCCGTGCCGCGGTTTCGCCGAACGCGGGCGCGTTGCTTTCCTTCACGGCCTGCACCGTGCGCCGCAACTCTTCGAGGTAAAGCCGCACGGTGTTGCCGCCTTCGAGCGGCACCTTGCGCGCCACCAGGTCGATGGCCTGGATGCCGTTGGTGCCTTCGTAGATCGCGGCGATGCGGGCGTCGCGGAAATGCTGCGCGGCACCGGTTTCCTCGACGTAACCCATGCCGCCATGCACCTGGACGCCGAGCGAGGCGACCTCGATGCCGATATCGGTCGAGAAAGCCTTTGCCACCGGCGTAAGAAGCGAAGCGCGTTGATTTGCGGCCGTGCGTTCGGCATCGGTCTTGCCGTGCAGCGAGCGATCGAGGGCGACGCCGGTCGTGTAGCAGATCGCGCGCGCCGCGCCGGTCATCGCGCGCATGGTGAGCAGCATCCGTTTGACGTCCGGATAATCGATGATGGCGTGGCCGCTTTGCTTGCGGTCGCGCGCATAGGCCATCGCCTGTTGCGTGGCGCGCTCGGCAATCGCCACGCCCCTGCAAGCCGACGGCGAGCCGCGCCCGGTTCATCATCGTGAACATGCAGGCCATGCCTTTATGTTCTTCGCCGATGAGGAAGCCGACGGCACCCCCTTTGTCGCCATAGACCATGGTGCAGGTTGGCGACGCATGGATGCCGAGCTTGTGCTCGACCGACTGCGCACGCACGTCGTTGCGCGTGCCGTCCGCCAGGAATTTCGGAATGAGGAACAGCGAGATGCCCTTGGTGCCGGGCGGCGCGTCGGGCAGGCGGGCAAGAACGAAATGAATGATGTTGTCGGTGAGGTCGTGCTCGCCATAGGTGATGAAGATCTTCGAGCCGGTGATGCGATAGGTGCCGTCGCCGGCGCGCGTCGCGCGGGTACGCAACGCGCCGACGTCGGAGCCGGCTTGCGGTTCGGTAAGTTGCATCGTGCCCATCCACTCGCCGGTGATGAGCTTGCCGAGATAGCGCTGCTTGAGATCGTCGTTGCCGTAAGCGGCCAATTGCGTCGATCGCCGCCATGGTCAAAACAGGACCGATGCCAAAGGCCATCGAGGCGGAATTCCACATCTCGATGCAGGCGGCGTTGACCGCGTGCGGCAGTTCCTGGCCGCCCCAAGCGGCCGGTGCCGCGAGTCCGTTCCAGCCAGCCGCTGCCCAGGACGTGTAGGCCTCTTTCCAGCCCGGCGGCGTGGTCACCACGCCGTCCTTGAACGGCGTGCCGAACGTGTCGCCGACGCGGTTGAGCGGCGCGATCACGTCCGAGGCGAAACGGCCGGCTTCCTCCAGCACGGAATCCACGGTCGCCTCGTCGAGGTCGCCGTAAAGCCCCTCGGCAATCGCGGCATTCAGGCCGGCGGCGTGTTTGAGGGCAAAGGCAATGTCGGCAACCGGGGCGCGATAGGTCATGGCGGCAATCTATCCGGCCCGGCCCGAGGGTCAAAGTGAGGCCGGGCAGGCCTCGAAAATCATTGGGTTATTGGCGGCGGGCAGGCGTTGATTGCGCCGGGCGGCATCGCTATGGTCCGCCCGCCAGCGCGGTTTCGAGCCGGTCTGGCCTTTTCCCGTGACTGTTGGGGCGTAGCCAAGTGGTAAGGCAGCGGATTTTGATTCCGCCATCCCCTGGTTCGAATCCAGGCGCCCCAGCCAGTCCAACGACTCGTTCGCTCTCGCAATAATTTTGTTTGTGAATAAGGCGAGCGCCTCGCGCTCACCCAGCGAAACCCAAAACACGCTTCAGTTCCGTTCTTAACGCACCGTACATTAAAAGTGAAACCGATGTTGACAGCAAGCGGTGCCCGCCGACAAGGTGGGCGAACCACAAAAAATATGCCGCCAAGTCATCGCGGCGAGGAAACGAAAGACATTGACTCATGAATGCTATCGATCGCCCGATCGAGCGCTTTGACGTTATCGTCGTGGGCACCGGCCTGGCCGGTCACGCCGCCGCGCTTTCTGCCCGCGAGCAGGGCGCCAATGTACTGGTGATCGACAAGGCGCCGGAAACCAGCATGGGCGGCAACACCCGCTTTTCCGGCGGCGCGCTGCGCACGCCGTCCGACAGCGTCAGCGCCGACGATCTCATAAACGAGCTGCAGCAGATGAGCGGCGGCCGTGCCAATCCACGGCTGTCGCGCATTCTGTATCAGGAGGCGAGCGACGCACTGGAATGGATGCGCGGCCACGGCGTCACCATTCTACACGCCGAAGAAGAGCGGCCGGACTTCAAGGGCAGCAAGATGCCCTGGCACGCCAAGGGTAATGGCTATGGCCTGATTGCATCGCTTTATCCGAATCTGAAGAGCAAAGGCATCAACGTCCGCTTCGAAACCAAGGCGCTCGATCTCATCGTCGCATCCGACGGTTCGATCAGCGGCGTCCGCGTGCGGGGCAAGAACGGCGAGACGTCGCTGCTCGGCACGGTCATTCTCGCCAGCGGTAATTTCCAGGCGAATGTCGAAATGCGCACGCGCTATCTCGGCAAGGGCGCCGACGCCTTGATCGTGCGCGGCTCGCGCTACAACACCGGCGACGGCTTGAACATGGCGATCGCCGCCGGCGCGCAGAGCACCGGCAACTGGAGCGATTTCCATTCCGCCGTGCTCGACTTCCGCTCCGCCGCGGTCGAATGCGGCGAAACCAACATCAACACCTATCCGCAGACGGTGATGGTGAATATCGAAGGCAATCGCTTCGTCGATGAAGGCCTCGACTTCTTCGACACCACTTACGTCACCTACGGCAAAGCCATTCTCGACCAGCCGGGCGGACGCGCCTTCTGCCTGTTCGATGCCAAGGCCGCCGAGCGCGGTCTGGTTTACGGGTTGCGCGAGGATTTCGCGCCGCTGCAGTTCGGCTCGCTGCGCCGCCTCGCCGAGGCCATGGGCATCGACGCCAACGGCCTGGAAAAGACCATCGCCGACTATAACGCCGCCATCGGGCCGGAGGAGTTCGATCCGGATAAGCGCGACGGCAAGGCGACGCGCGGCTTGACGCCGCCGAAGTCGAATTGGGCGCTGCCGCTTGATACGCCGCCGTACTTCGTGCTGCCGGTCACCGGCGGCATCACCTTTGCTTTCGGCGGCCTCAAGACCGACGACCGTTGCCGCGTGCTGGACACCGAAGACCGCGTGATGCCCAACCTCTATGCCGCCGGCGAGATCATGGGCGGCTTATTTTACCAGAAATATCCGGGCGGCGCCTCGCTGGTGCGCTCGCTGGTGTTCGGCCGCCTAGCCGGGCGCAACGCCGCCACCGCCGCGAAAAAATCGAAGCAGCCGCAAGCTGCCAATCAATAAAATCAACTCTGGAGGATCGCTACCGTGAGCAAGAAACAACCGTCCAAATTGCTGCTCGCCGCTCTTCTCGCCGCCGCCGTGGCGGCGATTGCGTCGTCGCAGGCGCGCGCGCAAACCGGAAACGTGCGCGTCGCCATCACCTCGAAAAGCCTGATCTACGCGCCGCTGTATGTCGGAATTCGCACAGGCATGTTCGAGCAGCGCGGCCTCAAGGTCGAGGTCTTCGACGGCGGCAGCGGCACCAAAGTCGCGGCCGGTCTTGCCGGCGGCAGCCTCACCGCGGCCTTGATGGCGATCGACCACGTCTTTGCCGGCACCACCCGCGAGCAGAAATGGGTGATGTTCGGCCAGTTGATGAACAAGGAGCCGTACTCCTTCGCCATGCGCAAGGATGTCGCGGAGGCCAAGGGAATCACCGCCGCGTCGCCTACCGCCGACCGTCTCAAGGCGCTGGAAGGCACCACCATCGCTGTGTCGACGCTCGGCAGCGGTACCCATTTGGCCCTCGCCTCCGCCATGACCACCGTCGGCCTGGCGCCGGACAAAGCCGCCAAATGGGTTCCGATCGGCGATCCAATGGCCATCGTCAGCGCGCTCGAGCGCAAGCAGGTCGACGTCGCCGGCCGTGCGCCGGGGCCCCGCCGAAATGCTGGTCGATCGTGGCGTTGGCATTATGCTGGTCGACTTTTCCAAGGATCAAACCGGCGCGCTCTATCCGACCATCGTGGCGGCGACCACCGATGTCCAGCTCAAGAGCCGCGCCGAAGACCTGCGCAAGCTGACGCTTGGCTTGCGCGATGCCATCAATTTCACGCGCGAACATCCGGCGGAAGCCGCCAAGGCGATCCGCGAGGATTTCAAGTTCATGGACGAGAAGGCCTACAAGGACGGCTTCGAATTCGAGCTGCGCTCGCTGCCGCCTGACGTGCTGATCACCAAGGACGAATTTCTGAATGCGGTGGCGCAGCACAACAGCCCGTATCTGCTGGGCGTGCGGCGCGGCGCCAAGGTGTCGGACAATTACGAGGACGCCGTCGACGTCAAGATCGGCGCCAAGGAAGCCGGCCAGTAACGCGGGTCTGCCGCAGTTATCGAAGAAATAGAGGCAGCGATGTTCAGCTTTTCCGACGTCTCCGTCGAATTCCCGACGGCGCAGGGACCCATTGTCGCGGTCGATCACGTGACATTGGATATCCCGAAGCAGAATTTCGTCTGCTTCGTCGGTCCGAGCGGCTGCGGCAAGACCACACTGCTCAACGCGGCTGCCGGGCTGATTACGCCCAGCACCGGCACGATCCAATACGACGGCAAGCCGCGCACCGGGTTTAACCGCCGGATCGGCTACGTGACGCAGACCGAGACGTTGTTTCCGTGGCGGACGACCGCGGAAAATGTCGGCGTCGCGCTTGAACTGCAAAACGTGCCGCGCGACGAAATCAAGCGCCGCGTCGATCGTTACATGTCGTTGGTTGGGCTTGACCGTTTCGGCGACCATTATCCGGGCCAGCTTTCCGGCGGCATGCGGCGCCGCGCGGCGCTGGCGCGCACCTGGATCTACAATCCCGAAACCATCCTGATGGACGAGCCGTTCGGCGCGCTCGATGCGCAGCTCAAGCTGTCGATGCAGAAGCAGTTGCTGGAGCTGTGGGAGGAGAACCGCAGCACGGTCGTGTTCGTCACCCACGATCTGGCCGAGGCGGTGACGCTGGCCGATCAGGTGGTGGTGTTTACGGCGCGGCCGGCCCGCATCAAGGCGATTCGCAATATCGACCTGCCGCGGCCGCGCGATCCCTACCGTATCCACTTCTCCCAGGAAGTTCAGACGATCTGCGCCGAATTGTGGGAACTGCTTGCCGACGAGATCACGGAGACGGTGCAGTGACCGAAACCAGCGTCACCCGCGCCGCCATGAACCTCGCTCCGGCCAAAACGGCGGCGCCGTCGCGTCGCGCCTTCAACCGGGCCATCGTCGTCAATGCATCGCGCATCGCCGTGTTCGTCGCCATGGTCGCGCTGTGGCAGTTCGTGCTGACACCGGCGCTTGACCCGTTCTACATCAGCAGCCCGTCGCGCATCGCGGTGCGGCTCGTCGAGTGGGTTACCGATGGCGTGCTGCTGCCGGACTTTCTCTACACAATGGAGTCGACGTTCATTGGCTATGCCGTCGGCTCGCTGGCGGGCGTCGCCTGCGGCTTCCTCATGGGCCGGGTGAAATTCGTCGGCGACGTGTTTGATCCGTTCTTCGACGCGCTGAACAGCCTGCCGCGCGTGGCGCTGGGGCCTTTGTTCACGCTGTGGCTCGGCATCGATCTGGCGCCGAAAGTGCTGATGGTCGCGAGCTTGGTGTTCTTTGTGGTGATGGCGAACACGCGTGCCGGCGTGCGCGACGTCAATCCGGACTACATCAACGTGCTGCGCATCATGGGCGCCGACGAGAGGACCATCCTGCGCAAGGTGGTGCTGCCGTCGGCCGCGGTGTGGATTTACGCCAGTCTGCAGGTCGCGCTGCCGTGGGCGCTGATCGGCGCCGTGATCGGCGAGATGATCGCGTCCGACCGCGGTATGGGTTACCAGATTTTGCATGCCGGCGGCATCCTCGACTCGACCGGCATCTTCGCCGGCCTCGTCGTGCTGATGATCGCAGGCCTCGCGCTGACGCACTTCATACGTCTGCTCGAACAGCATACGCAGCGCTGGCGGCCGAAGGACAAGTAAGTCGCCATGCACGTCGCGGTGTTTCTCAAATACGTGATCGATCCGGATTTCCTGTCGCGCGATTTTTCGCTCGATGCCAACGGACTGCCGACCACGACCTTCCCGAGCTTCCAGTTCGACCAATACGACCGCATCGCGCTGGAAATCGCGCTCAAACTGCGCGACCAGACCGCCGATGTGAAAGTGTCGGCGGTCTGCGCCGGGCCGGACGGCGCGGAAGACCGGCTACGCGATGCACTCGCCGTGAAAGTGAGCGAGGCCGTGCTGATCGCGGCAGATCGCACGATGAGCGATCACGACCGCGGCCGGCTGATGGCGGCGTGGATCAAGCGGCAGGGCGATTTGTCGGTCGTGCTGTGCGGCCGCATGACGTCCGATACCGATTCCAGCGAAACCGGGCCGGTCATTGCCGAGACCTTGGGCTGGCCGATGATTTCCAACGTCGTGAAGATCGAGCGGCGCGACGGACGCATTGTCTGCAAGCGCGAAGTCGGCGACGGGTACGAGTGGGTCTATGCCGAGGGGCCTTTCGTCGCCACGGCGACCAACGCGCCCGACACCACGCTGCGCAAGGCGAAATTGCAGGATGTCATGCGCACGCAGAAGACGCCCATCGTGCAACTGGACGCCGGCGAATTGACGGATACCGGACCGTCGCAACGCGGTCTGACGACGCTGCGCACGTATATTCCCGGCACGACCCATAGCTGCCAATGGATCGACGGCGACAGCCCCGAGGAAAAAGCCCGAGAGCTTGCCGATAGGCTGCGGACAGTGCTCGGCCGCAAGGCGAGCGTCGCGGCATCATGAGCGCTCCTTTCCTGCCGATCGAGCGCATCGAACTATTCGTCACCGATCTGCCCGGGCGGCTGCAGCGCACGATTGCATCGGGCGCCTACGACACCGGCGCCAGTGGCTCGCTGGTCGGCAAGCCCGTGCTGGCCAAGATCTACGCCGGCGGCGTGGTCGGTTATGGCCAGATCCGTCCGATTGCGCCGAGCCATTTCATGCCCGACACGGTGCAGTCGATGCTCGCGGCGATCACGGATTTCTACGGGCCCCGCCTGATCGGCCGCTCGCTATCCGATATGGCGACGCATTGGGCGATGTATGACCGCGTGCTGCCGGTCAATGCCAATGCCCGCGCGCTGCTCGACATCGCCATGCACGATGCGCTCGGCAAGGCGCTCAATGTGCCCGTCTATCAGTTGCTCGGTGGCCTGAGCCAGCCGCGCATCCCGCTGGAATGGTCGATCAGCATGGCGGCCGAGGTAGATACGGTGGTGCGCGAGGCTACGCGCGCCGTCGAGGAATTTCACGTGCCGGTCTTATGCGTGAAGGCCGGCGACAAGCGCGGCTGGCGCCGCGACGTCGAGAATTTCACCGCCGTGCGCAAAGCGGTGGGCTTCGATATCCAGATCGGCATGGACCCGAATTGCGCCTGGTCGGTGGCCGAAACCAAGCATGCGCTGGCGGCGCTTTCCGGTCTTCGGGTCGACTATCTGGAACAGCCGATCAAGCGGCGCGATGTCGCCGGTCTCGCCGAAATCCGGCGCACGGCGAATGGCGTGCCGCTGATGGCCGACGAGAGCGTGATGTCGCTGGAGGATGCCTTCGATCTTGCCGGCAACCGCGCCGTCGATGTGTTCTGCATCAAGCTGTACAAAGTCGGCGGCCTGCGCCGTGCCAAGCAGATCGCGGCGGTCGCGGAGGCTTCCGGCATTTTGCTCAATGTCGGCGGGCTTGCGGCATTCTGCCAGCTCGAAGCCGCCGCCGGCGCGCATTTCTATGCCAGCACGCCGGCCGAGCAGATGATGCCGGCCGCGGAATTCATTTTCGGTCTCGGCGTTGTGGGTCCTGACGCGCTGGTGCCGGACAGCGACTTCAAACTCAAAGACGGTCACGTCGCGCCGCCGAGCGGGCCGGGGCTTGGCATTACCATTGATGAGGCGGCATTGCAGAAGCTGACGCTGCGCCGGGACCTCGTGGCGGAGGGACGGCCATGAAAATCTCGCTGATCGTTCCGCCGGCGGCCGACGATGTCAACGCGGTGTTGTATGAACTGGCCGCCGCGGCGCGTGCGATTGCGCCCTCGGCAGACATCGAATTCGTCACGCTGGTGCAGGACGAGGCGGGCGCGCGCGAAACCGCGAAGCGGGCAGGGGTTGGCGCCGCCGCGACATTTGCGCCGCCGCTCGATGCGGCTACGGCAGCGGTCTCGGACAATATAATATCGGCTTGCGCCGCTGCCTGCCATGCGGCGGATGTCGTCATCATGCCGCATGAATGCGGCGGCGGCGAGTTGGGTCCCCGTCTGGCGTGCCGGCTTGGCGCCGCTTTCATCGGCAATTGCATCGGGGTCGCGCATGCTGGCGACGCGGTTCATTACGAGCGTGCGACCTGTGGCGGCCGCGCCCGCGAAGTGCTGACGCCGACGTTGCCGAAGACGGTCGTCACGATCGCGCCGAAGCGTTTCATCGCTGCCAGTGCGCCGGCGTCCGAGGTCAAACACCGCGCCGTCGACACCGCCGCCTTGGCGTTCCGCGTTCCTGACTATGCCGGTCGCGAAAGCGCCGAGGGCGATTCGTCCCTGCAACTCACGCAGGCGAAAGTCGTCGTCTCCGGCGGGCGGGGGCTTGGCACGGCGGCCGGTTTCGACATCTTGCGCGAACTGGCGGAAGTCATCGGAGGCTCCATCGGTGCCTCGCGCGCCGCGGTCGACGCCGGCTGGGTGCCGCACTCGTTGCAGGTTGGCCAGACCGGCAAAGTAATAACGCCCGATCTCTACATCGCCGTCGGTATCTCCGGCGCGCCGCAGCACGTTGCCGGCATAGCGGGCGCCAAACTCGTCGTCGCCATCAACAGTGACGAACAAGCGCCAATCTTTAATTATGCGCATATCGGCGTTGTCGGCGAGTATCAGCCGGTAATCGCCGAGTTGATCGCCGCGCTGCGTGGCTCATCCCGCTCCTGATGTCGCTGGTCGCGATTACGATGGTCCCGGAACTGACGCTATGGCTGCCGCGGGTCGTCGGGCTGATCAAATAGACTTGGCTGATCCGGCTTTCGCCGCGCCTGGATCGGCATGGCCCAATTGCCGCGACATGCCCGCCGCGGCATTGACCAGCGCCTGGACCACGGCCTGCTGCGACAACGATGTCCAGCGAAATTCCGGAATCAGAAATCCGATGCTGCCCACGATTTCACCTTCGCCGTCGAAAAACGGCGCGGCGATGCCCACGGTGCTGAGCGTGCGGTGCGCGAAGGTGATGCCGTAGCCGTCGCGCCGGATTTGCGCCAGCGATGCACGCAATTCCGCCGCATCCGGCATGAGCTGTCGCGCCGGCGATGGCTCGCGGCGCTTCAGCGCCGTGGCGACTTCCTGCTCGGTCATGTAGGCGAGCATCACCCGCGCGGTGGCGCCCCAGACCAGCGGCTCGAGCGCCCCCAACTCGATATTGTAGCGCATCGGATCGGGCGGCGAGCCTTTCGCCGCGTAGAACATTTTCAGCTTTCCGCGCGCCAGCAACGCCAGGATAGACGTCTCGTGAAATTCCGCTGACAGCGCCTGCAAGTAAGGCTCGGCCAATTTGCGATAGGGCATGCGGGTGCCGAGGCGCCCGGCAATGCGGAACAGTTCGGAGCCTGGCTCGAAGCTGCGGCCGGCTTCGCTGTCGGCAAAGCCGTTCACGCGCAGTGTCGCAAGCAGCCGGTGCACGGTGCTGCGCGGCAGGTTCAAACGCGCCGCCAGGCTCTGCGCCGACTCGCCCGGATAATCGGCCAGGCAACTCAACAGCATCAGCACGCGGCGAACCGTGCCGGTTTCTCGTTCTTGCGCGCCGGGCGCCGCCGCTGGTTCTACCGCGGCGATCGGGCGTTTCGCGCCGAACTGACGTTTCGCCATGGATTTCATCCGCTGCATTCGGCCGCAGTTGACAGGAAGAGCCGCGGCCGCAAATATATCACTCAATAGACGTATATCTTACTCAGTGAGACGTCGCCGCGCAAGGAAAAGCGGCGGGACAATCGGGAAAAGGCGGCACATGGAACTGAATTTCGAAGGGCGCACGGCGCTCGTCACCGGCGCGAGCCAGGGCATTGGTCGGACCACCGCGCGGATGCTGGCGGAGTCCGGCGTCAACGTGGTTGCGGTCGCGCGCCGCGTGGAACTGGTTGAAAAGTTGGCCGCTGAGGTGCCCAGCGGGCGGGGCAAAATCATCCCGCTCGCGGTCGACTTCTACGACAAGGATTCGCCCGAGCGTCTGGCAGCGGAAGCGCAGCGCCTGTTGGGCCATGTCGACATCCTGATGAACGCCGCCGGGCAGAGCCGTCCGGTGAAGTTCGACGCCACCAAGGAGCAGTGGGAAGAGGGCATGGTGCTCAACTTCCATCGCATCCGGGAACTGACCCACGCCATCGTGCCGGGCATGCGCGAGCAGGGCTGGGGCCGCATCGTGACGTTTACCGGCACGTCGGAGCCGCGCATGCTCAACGCGGCTTTCACCGCCAAGGCCGCCATTCACATCTGGTCCAAGGGCCTGGCGCGCGAGGTCGCGCCTTACGGCATCACCATCAATTGCCTGCAGCCGGGCCGTATCCACAGCGAGCAGATCAAGAAGCGCTACCCGACCTTGGAGAGCGAGCTCGAATACTCACGCGTCGAAATTCCGGTCGGGCGCTTTGGCGAACCGGAGGAAATCGCGGCGCTGGCCATCTTCCTGGCGTCGCCGCTCGCGAGCTACGTCACCGGCACGGTGATCCCGGTCGATGGCGGCTCCAGCCGCTTCGCGTTCTGACCGGCATGCAGCCCGCCCTCAAAGCTGTCACCGAAACTGCCGGCGCGCTCGAGCGGCTGGCCACTCTCGTTCATTCGGTGCGCTTCGAGGATCTGCCGGCCGAGGTGGTCGAGGCGGCCAAGGATCGCATTCTCGATACGCTGGGCTGTGCCTATGGCGCCGTCGATAGCGACGTCGGACACGCCGTGGTGCGCATGGCCGCCGACTGCGGCGGCGCCGCGCAGTCGACGCTCATTGCCACCGGCACGAAAACCTCGGCGCCGCTGGCAACCCTCGTCAACGGCAGCCTGCTGCGCTATCTCGACAGCAACGATTACTATTTCTCCCGCGATCCGGCGCACCCGAGCGGCAACCTTGCCGCAGCGCTAGCGGTCGGCGAACGCGAGCATCGCAGCGGCAAAGACCTGATCGCCGCGCTGGTCGCGGCCTACGAGATCCATTTGCGGCTGACCGATTTTGCCGGCGAGCCGTCGCTGTGGAAGCGCGGCTGGCATCACGGCACCAATGCGCAGTTCTCGAGCGCAGCCTTGGCGGCGCGGCTTGCCGGTGACGGTGTCAACGTCACGGCGAACGCGATGGCGATTGCTGGCAGTCACCAGAATACGCTCGCGCAACTGCAAAGCGGCGCGATTTCGATGATCAAAGGCACCGCCGAAGGCTGGATCGCCAAAGCCGGCGTCGAGGCCGCTTTGCTTGCGCATCACGGCGTCACCGGGCCGTTGGCGCTGATGGAAGGCGCTGCCGGCTGGGCGGCCTGCGTTGCCGGCACGGTCGATTTCGACGCACTTTGCGCGCCGCTCAACGGCCACTATCGGCTGCTGGAAACCAGCATCAAGCCTTATCCGGCGGTGGCGACCGCCGTGGCGCCGATCCGCGCCGCCATCGAACTGCATCGCGCCGGCTTGCCGCCGGTCGGCGACATCGAGCGCCTGGTGGTGCGGCTTTCGGCCTTTGCCTTGAATTCACCGTCGGGACATGCGGGGCGCCGCTACCCGACTGCCATCGAAAGCGCGCAGCACAGTTTCTATTACTGCGCCACCATCGCGCTGCTGGAAGGCGCCTGCGGCGAGGCGCAGTTCACGCCCGCCAAGCTGACGTCGCCGCAGGTTCGCGAGGTGCTGGCAAAGGTCGAGCTCAAGGAAGATGCCGAGTTGACCGCGCTATGGCCGCAAAGCGCGGGCGGGGCGGTCGAAATCCATCTGCGCGACGGCACCGTTCGCAGTCACCGTTGCCCTTATCCGCCGGGCTCGCCGCGCTTCGCGCTGACCGAGCAGGAACTGGCGGCGAAGTTTCACGAATATGCCGATCCGGTATTGCGGCTTGAGGGGCGCGCTCGCCTTGCGCAAGGCGGTGCGCAGCTTGGACAGTTGCACCGATCTCAACGATTTCACGCGCCTGTTCGCTGCTCGCTCCGCCGCTGTCCGATAACGCGTTTTGTAGGGAGTTTCCAATGTTACGACTGATCTCCACGCTGCTGATCGCGCTCGCGCTGCCGGCGGCAAGCCTCGCGCAGGATTATCCGAGCCGGCCGATCCATCTGATCATTCCGTTTCCGCCGGGCGGCGTCGCCGACGTCATCGCCCGTCCGATTGCCGACAAGCTGTCGAAGTCATTGGGCCAGCCGGTGGTGGTGGAAAGCCATGCCGGCGCCACCGGCACACTCGGCGCATCCTACGTCGCGCATTCGACGCCGGACGGCTACACGCTGCTGCTCGGCACCACCAACGAAATCGCGATGAGCCCGACGTTGTTCAAGGCGTTGCCTTACGACCCCAACACCGCCTTCGCGCCGGTAACGCCGGTCGCGGTGTTTCCCAACGTGCTCGTCGTCGGCAAAGACGTGCCGGTCAAGACGCTGGCCGACCTCGTCGCGCTGGCGCGCGCCAAGCCCGATACCTTGACTTTCGCGTCATCGGGCATCGGCAGCACCAATCACCTTACCGCTGAGATTTTCCAGCGCGAGGCGAACGTCAAGATTCAGCACGTGCCGTATCGTGGCGGCGGACCAGCGCTGGTCGATGTCTCGGGTGGCCACGTCACGGCGATGTTTGCGACGCTGCCGTCTGCGGTGTCGCTGATCCAGGGCGGCACGGTGCGCGCGCTGGCGGTCACGGGCCCGCATCGCTCGGCCATTCTGCCCGACGTGCCGACGGCCCAGGAAGCAGGGCTTCCGGGGCTGGTGGTGACCACGTGGAACGGCGTGCTCGCGCCGGCCGGCACGCCGCCGGAAATCGTCGAGCGTCTGCACAAGGCGCTGGCCGCGGCGGTCGTCGATCCGTCGCTCAAAGAAGTCTTCGCCTCGGTCGGCGCCGACACCGAACTGACCACGTCGCCGGAATTCAAGGCGCGCATCCGCGCCGACTTCGATCGCTGGTCGTCGGTCATCAAGCAAGCCGGCATCGCTGTGCAATGACGGCCGAAGGACGCCGCGACAATTGAAGGAGATCGAATGAGCGCATTGATGGGCAGCGGGGCGCTGATGCTGTGGCTCGACGTTGCGCCGGAACTCGATCGCGAGACCGACGGCTGGTACATCGACGAGCATATGCCGGAGCGTATCGATATCGGCGGCTATCTGCGGGCGCGCCGCTTCGCCGTGCTTAAGGGCGAGCCGCAGTACCTAACCTTGTTCGAGGCCCAAACTCCGGCGGCCTTGGCCAGCGAAGGCTATTTGCGGCTGGTCAACCGCATCAGCGAGCAGTCGAAGCGCATCCGCGCCGGATTTTCCAACGTCGCACGTAATACTTTTCAGGTGCGGCAAAGTGTTGGACGCGGCATCGGCACCATCGTCGCCAGCGTGCGCCTGACGCCGGTCAACGTATCGAACGCCTCGGCCGCCATTGCGGCGCTGGATGCCGAGGTGCCCAATCTGATGCGCCGGCATGGCGTCGTCGGCGTGCATTGGCTTCAAGCCGCGCCGGAGGTACGGGCGCAAATGGACGCGGTGCGCGCCGTCGGCCAATCCGACGCCAGCGTCGATTACGTTTTGCTGATCGAAGCGACGCGCGCCGCCGATGTCGAAACGATCCGCCGCGACGCGCTGTCGGCCGCGGCGCTCGCCCGCACGGGCTGGGCCGAACAGAATTTTGCCATCTACAACTTGCTCTACGAAGTATCCGCCAGGGGCGGCGAAACAATGTTGGGAGATAGACTATGAAATCATTCGCCACGCGAATTCTGGCGCTGCTGATGCTGTTCGCCGTTGGTATGCCGGGCAGTGCGGCGTTGGCCGCCGACTATCCCGAGCGTCCGATCCATTGGATTGTGCCTTATCCGCCGGGCGGCACCACCGACGTTATCGCGCGCTATGTCGCGCAAGCGGTCGGTGCCATCCTCAAGGGCACCATCGTCATGGACAACCGCGCCGGTGCCGGCGGCCAGATCGCCATGAATGCCGTGACCAAGGCGGATCCCGACGGCTATACGCTACTGGTCAGCGACGCCAGCGTCGCGACCATCCCCAGCCTGTACAAGCAACTGACATTCGATCCGGTGAAGGACCTCCAGGCGGTCGCGCTGTTTGCCACGGTGCCGCACATTCTGGTGGTCAACCCGGCCGTCCAGGCCAATTCGCTGAGCGAACTGGTCGCGCTCAGCAAGAAGGCGCCCGGCACGCTCAACTTCGGTTCGGGCGGCGTCGGTTCGCCGCTGCATCTGGCCGGCGAGGCGTTCCGGGTCGAAGCGGCATCGCCTGGACCCACATTCCGTACAAGGGCGCGGCCCCGGCGATCCTCGCGGTGGTCAGCAACGAGGTGCAGATTGCCACGCCGTCGCTGCCGGCAGCGCTGGCGCTGGTGCAGAGCGGTCAGTTGAAGGCGCTTGCGGTGATGAGCCCGAAGCGCCTGGCCTCGCTGCCGAACGTGCCGACGGTTGCCGAGCAGGGCTTTCCGAAAGCGACGGCGGTGGGCTGGGTCGGGCTACACGCGCCGGCCAATACGCCGGCGAATATCCGTAATTCCATCGAGGCTGCTGTGAATAAGGCCCTGGAGAGCCCGGAGTTGCGCGAGCGCCTGGCCGCGCAAGGCGCCGATATTACGCCCGAGAGCGGGATCGTGTATGGCAAGCGCGTGGCCGACGAAGCCGTCCGCTGGAAGGACATCGTCAAGGCCGCGGATATTCCGCCCCAATAGGGCGTCAACAGGATCGGTGCCGATGCGAACGTCCACCCAGTTGAAAGGGATCATGCAGCGCCGTGCCGCGGTGATCGTGCCCGGCGCGGCCAATGCCTTGTTCGCCCGCGCCATCGAGGACCTCGGCTTCGAGGCGGTCTATGTCACCGGCGCCGGCATCGCCAACATGGGTTACGGCGTGCCCGACGTCGGCCTCACCACCGTCACCGAAGTTGCGAACGCGGTCGCCGCGATGGCCGATTGTGTCCGCCTGCCGCTGATCGTCGATGCCGACACCGGCTTCGGCAATGCCGTCAACATGCATCGCACGGTGAAGCTCCTGGAGCGGGCCGGGGCGTCGGCGCTGCAAATCGAGGATCAGATCTTCCCGAAAAAGTGCGGCCATTCTCCGGCAAGGCCGTCGTGCCGCCGGGCGAGATGGTGCAGAAAATCAAGGCCGCGGTCGACGCCCGCACCGACGCCGATTATGCAGATTGTGGCGCGCACCGACTCCCGTGCCGTCGAAGGTCTCGATGCCGCGCTCGACCGCGCGCACAAATTCGTCGAGGCCGGCGCCGACGTTATTTTCGTCGAGGCGCCGCTCACGCTCGAAGAGATCATGCGCGTCGCCACCGAGATCAAGGTGCCGCAGATCATCAACATCGTTTACGGCGGCAAGACGCCGGATCTGGGCCGTGAGAAATTGACCGAGCTTGGCTTTTCGGTCGCGCTTTACGCCAACGCCGCGCTGCAAGCAGCATTACGATCGGTCTATGACGTGCTGGGCCAGCTTAAAGAAACCGGATCGCTCGACGCGGTGAAGGACAAGCTCGCCTCGTTCGACGAGCGCCAGCGCGTCGTTCAGAAAGACGTCTGGGACGCGCTCGAGGCGAAATTCCGCGAGTGATCGGACGGCGCTAACCGGCGGCGTCGAGGCTGAAGCCCTTCGGAGCTTCGCCGCGCTGCCAGGTTTCCCACATTGTCACGAAGGCCGCTTCGATATTGCGCGCGAAGCGCTCGGTATCGAACAAGGCGCAGGTGCCGCGGTTGCGGGCGAGCTTGGCCTTGGTCGCGGACAGCAGCGCCGGATCGCGCGCCAGTTTCAGCGCGAGTGCTTCGTAGTCGGCGAGGTTGCCCGCGATCAATTCGGGCATGCCCGCCGCATTCAAAAGGCTGGCCGCGACGCGCCCGGCAAATATCGTGCCCGTGCAGGTCAGCACCGGCAGCCCCGCCCAAAGCGCGTCGCTCGCCGTGGTGTGGGCGTTGCACGGCAGGGTATCGAGAAACACATCGGCAAGAGCATGCCGCGCCAGATGCTCGTCCGGCATCATGCGGCCCGCGAACACCAGCCGCGCCGGATCGACGCCGCGGCGTTCGGCCTCGTGGCGCAGATTGCGCTCGGCGCCGTCATTGTCTTTCAGCAGCCACAGCACGCTGTTTTCGATCTGACTGAGGAGCCGCATCCAGACGTCGAACACATCCGGCGCGATCTTCCAGTTATTGTTGAAGCTGCAGAATACGAAAGCCCGCTCCGGCAGGCCCGCTTCTGCCCGCGTCGGCACGCGCGCGGCGATCGGGCGGCGGCTGTCGTTGACCTGATAGCTGTCGGGCAGTTGCACGATCCGTTCGGCAAAGAACGGTTGCAGGCTGAACGGCGCCGCGATCTTGTCGCCAATGAAATAGTCGATGAACGGCGCGCCCATGGTGCCCGGATAACCGAGATAGCTCGCCTGAATGGGCGCCGGACGATAGGCCAGGATTTCCGGCCTTGCGTCCTGGGTGTAGCCCTTCAGGTCGACGGCGATATCGATTTCAAGATCGCGCAAAAGCTGGGCGACGTCGCGGTCGTTCTTGTTGCGCACGTCGTGGAACTGATCGAAGGCCGCGATCAGGCGCTGGCGCATCGGGCTGTGGTCGTCGAGGCCGAACGAAACAGCGATGAACTCGAAGCGCGAGCGGTCGTGCTTCTCGAACAGTTCCGCCATCAGAAACGCCGTGGCGTGATTACGGAAATCGGCCGACAGATAGGCCACGCGCAGTCTGTCGTGCCGCCAGGTCTGCCCGGTCCATAATGGCGCCGGCAGCACTGGAATTTTGCTGTCGAGATAATTCCCGGCGCATTGCAGTTGCAGCGCCGGATCGTTGCTATAGCCGAACAGCACGAAGGACGAGATGACCGATTTCTTGCCGGCAACATGCGCGGCCAGCTCCGTGGCGTAACGCGCCCGGCTCTCCCAGTCGCACAGATTGATGGCGCAGGACGCGGCGCCGCTGAACGCATGCGGATGGTCGGGCCGGATCGTCAGGATACGGTCGAAATCCGCCCGCGCATCGGCGAAGCGCTTGAGTTCTTGCAGGGTCACGCCACGGTTGGACAGCGCGTCGACATAATCGGGCCGCACGGCCAGCGCGCGGTCATAGCTCGCCACCGCTTCGTCGTAGCGCTTCATCTCGTGCAGGATCATGCCGCGATTGGACAACGGCTCGGCAAAAATCCGGCCGCAGCGCCAGCGCGCGGTCGAAACTCGCCAATGCCGCGTCGTATTGCTTGAGCTCGCGCAAGGTATTGCCGCGGTTGGCATAGGCTTCGGCGAGGTTCGGGCGTAACGCCAGCGCACGGTCGTAGTCGGCCAGCGCCTCGTCGAAACGCTTTACCCGTTCGAGCGCGTTGGCGCGGTTGTAGATCGCTTCGGCGTAATCCGGCCGCACCGCCAGCGCGCGGTCATAGGCCGCCAGTGCCTCGTCGAACCGTCCCAGTTCATGCAGCGCGACGCCGCGGTTGCAGATCGCCTCGGCCAAATCCGGCCGCAATGCCAGCGCGCGGTCGTAACCCGCCAGCGCTTCATCGAAGCGCCTGAGCTCTTTCAAGGCGTTGGCGCGATTGTAAATCGCCTCGGCATAATTCGGCTGCAGCGCCAGCGCGCGGTCATAGCTCGCAATCGCCTCGTCGAAGCGCCGCAACTGCGTCAAGGCATTGCCGCGGTTGGACAACGTCTGAGGATTGCTCGGCGTCAGCGCCAGCGCCTTGCGGTAGCTCTCCAGGGCTTCTTCGTTGCGGCCGAGCGTGGTCAGCACCGCACCGCGATTATTATGCGCCTCGGCAAATTTGGATTTCAGCTTGATCGCCTGTTCGAAGCTGTCCAGCGCTTCCTGGTGGCGATTGAGCGCGTTGAGCGCCAGCCCGTGATTGAGCCAGATCTGCGGCGAGGGCGCCTTGGCGCGCATGGCGCCGGCGATCAGTTGCAGCGCTTCGGCCGGCTGGCCACGCGACAGCTTGATCACGCCCAGCATATGCAAGGCTTCGAAATGATCGGGCCGCGCCGCCAGGATCGAGGCATAAAGCCGTTCGGCCTCGGCAATGCGGCCTTGCCGGTGCAGCTCGAGCGCCTGCGCCAGCGTCTGGGGCACGTTCAGCGGCCTGGCATTGGGCAATAGCGATGGCAGCATGTCGGCTTGTCCCCCCTCGCTACCTAAAATAGTCCGTCTGAGTCGTCCAGACGGGCAGGGGGCGTCCCGGCGCGCGAGC
Organism: Pseudolabrys sp.; assembly: GCA_037200245.1. Lineage (GTDB taxonomy): Bacteria > Pseudomonadota > Alphaproteobacteria > Rhizobiales > Xanthobacteraceae > Pseudolabrys. Next base: position 90,049 of record JBBCIM010000040.1, on the reverse strand, counting down.
GCTGCGGTTTCGTTTGCCCCAATCACAAACGAAAGCGTTCAAGTTTTTTTCGTTTCGATTCACGATTGAAAGTTGACGCACGTTAAGAGACGTGAACCAGCCGTTAACGGATTCGAACACGCCGATGGCTTTCGCCGGCAAAGATGCGGGCTTTCGCAATAAACAAAATATTAAGTCGATGAAGGGGCAAAGCGCGGCATTTGCGCGTCTGCCACAATTTTTAAAAACGATGAGGCCACAAAGTTAGAGTCAATTAACGTCTAGGTGTGAAGCTCCCTCCGGCTCGGCGTTTGTACATTCGTCCTAGAACGGGACCGCGCGACAGTCAGTCGGAATGGAGTTTGCTAGATGTCTATAATTTCGTCCCTGTCGACCGCGCAGATTGCCGGGCTCACCACAACTGCCATTCACGCGCTGAAAACCACCGACATCGCGGCGTTAGCCACGACGCAGGCGGCTGCGCTGACCGCGACGCAGGTCAATGCGCTCAACACCACCGATTTGCAGGCCCTCGTTACGACTCAGGTCGCAGCCCTTGCACCGAGCGTCATCAGTGCCCTGCTGAATTTGCAAATCCAGTCTTTCACCACCACCCAGATCGGCGAATTGACGGCGACCCAGGTCTCCAAGCTGACCGGTTCGCAAATCGGCGCCCTGAATACGACCGAGTTGGCAAGGGCTCAGCACGACTCAGGCCAATGCGCTGACGGCGACCCAGGTCAGCTCGCTGACCACCACAGTGCTCAATAACCTGAGCACGACGCAGGCCGCGGCGCTGACGACCACGCAGGTCCAGGCTCTCACCACCACGCAGCTCAACGGTCTGTCGACCGCGAACTTGGACGCCGTCGACACCACCAAGCTGACCACAACCCAGGTCGCGGGGCTGAACACCACCTCGATCGGCCATCTGACGACCACGCAGGTCGGCACCTTGACCGCGGGCCAGGTCGCGCGCCTCAGCACGGCGCAGATCGGCCAGTTGACCACCACCGAACTCACCACGCTCAGCACCACACAAGCCAACGCCCTGACGGCGACTCAGGTCTCCAGCCTGACCACCACGGTGCTCAACAACCTGAGCACCACGCAGGCCGCGGCACTGTCGACCACCCAGGTCCAGGCTCTCAGCACCACCCAATTGAACGGGCTCTCGGCCGCGAACTTGGACGCCATCGACAATACCAAGCTGACCACCACGCAGGTGGCGGGTCTCACCACCACTTCGATCGGCAACTTGACCACCACGCAGGTCGGTACCTTGACCGCGGGCCAGGTCGCCCGCCTCAGCGCCGCGCAGATCGGTCAGTTGTCCACCACCGAGCTGACGACGCTGTCGACCACGCAGGCCAACGCCCTGACGGCAACGCAGGTTTCCAGCCTGACCACCACCGTTCTCAATAATCTGACGACCACGCAGGCGGCGGCGCTGTCGACCACGCAGGTCCAGGGCCTCACCACCACGCAGTTGAACGGCCTGTCGACCGCGAACTTGGACGCGGTGGACAGCACCAAGCTGACCACGGCGCAGGTGGCAGGCTTGAACACGACTTCGATCGGCCACTTGACGACGACCCAGGTCGGCACCTTGACCGCGGCTCAGGTCGCGCGCCTCAGCGCGGCGCAGATCGGTCAGTTGACGACCACCGAGTTGACGACGCTGTCGACGACACAGGCCAACGCGCTGACCGCGACCCAGATCGGCTCGCTGACCACCACGGTGCTCAACAACCTGACCACGACACAGGCGGCGGCGCTGTCGACCACCCAGGTCCAGGCGCTCAGCACCGCCCAGTTGAACGGCCTTACGGCTGCTAAGTTGGATGCGATCGACAACACCAAACTGACCACCACGCAGGTCGCCGGGTTGACGACCACCCAGATCGGCAACCTGACGACCACGCAAGTCGGCACCTTGACGGCTGGCCAGGTCGCCCCGCCTCAGCGCGGCGCAGATCGGTCAGTTGTCCACCACCGAATTGACGACACTGTCGACCACGCAGGAATGCGCTGACGGCCACGCAGGGTCTCCAGCCTGACCGCCACGGTCCTCAACAACCTGAGCACCACGCAGGCGGCGGCACTCGCGACCACGCAGGTCCAGGCCCTGACCACGGCGCAATTGAACGGCCTCTCGATCGCCAACCTCGACGCCGTCGACACCACCAAGCTGACCACCACCCAGGTGGCCGGCTTGAACACGACTTCGATCAGCCACTTGACCACCACACAGGTCGGCACGCTGACCGCTGGCCAAGTCGCGCGTTTGAGCGCGGCGCAGATTGGCCAATTGACCACCACTGAGTTGACGACGCTGTCGACCACGCAGGCCAACGCCCTGACGGCAACGCAGATCGGCACGCTGACCACCACGGTGCTCAATAACCTGACCACGACGCAGGCGGGCGGCGCTCTCGACCACCCAGGTCCAGGGCCTGACCACCACCCAGCTCAACGGCCTGTCGACCGCCAATTTGGATTCGGTGGCGATGACCAAATTCACCACCGCGCAGATCGCAGGGCTCACCACAGGAGCGCTCAATAACCTGACGACCACCCAGGCCGCAGCCCTGGTGACCACGCAGGTCCAGGCTCTGAGCACCAGCCAGTTGAACGGTCTATCGGCGGCGAATCTCGATCAGATCGACTCCACCAGGCTGACCACCACGCAGGTTGCAGGCCTTAGCACCACCGCGATCGGCAACTTGACCACCACGCAGGTCTCGACCCTGACGGCGGCGGATGTTGCTCGCCTCAGCGCGGCCCAGATCGGCCAGTTGACCACCACCGAACTCACTACGCTCAGCACCACCCAAGCCAACGCTCTGACGGCGACGCAGATCGGCTCGCTGACCACGACGGTCCCTCAATAACCTGACCACGACGCAGGGCGGCGGCGCTCTCGACCACGCAGGTCCAGGGCCTCACCACCACGCAACTCAACGGTCTGTCGACCGCGAACTTGGACGCGGTCGACACAACCAAGCTGACCACCGCGCAGGTGGCGGGCTTGAACACCACGGCGATCAGCCACCTGACGACGACCCAGGTCGGCACCTTGACCGCGGCTCAGGTCGCGCGCCTGAGCGCGACCCAGATCGGCCAGTTGACAACCACCGAGTTGACCACGCTGTCGACCACGCAGGCCAACGCCCTGACGGCGGCCCAGATCGGCACGCTCACCACGACGGTGCTCAATAACCTGACCACGACGCAGGCGGCGGCGCTATCGACCACCCAGGTCCAGGGCCTCACCACCACGCAGTTGAACGGCCTGTCGACCGCGAACTTGGATGCGGTCGACACCACCAAGCTGACAACCACGCAAGTGGCCGGCTTGAACACGACTTCGATCAGCCACTTGACCACGACGCAGGTCGGCACGCTGACCGCCGGTCAGGTTGCTCGCCTCAGCGCGTCGCAGATCGGCCAGCTGACGACGACCGAGTTGACGACGCTGTCGACCACGCAGGCCAATGCGCTGACGGCAACGCAGATCGGCACGCTGACCACCACCGTGCTCAACAACCTGACAACCACGCAGGCGGCGGCGCTGTCGACCACGCAGGTCCAGGGCCTGACCGCCGCCCAGCTCAACGGTCTGTCGGCGGCAAACCTGGATTCAGTAACCGTCACCAAGTTCGCCACCGTGCAAGTCGCTGGCCTGACGACCGGCACGCTCAACAACCTGACCACGACGCAGGCCGCGGCCTTGGTGACCACGCAGGTCCAGGCTCTGAGCACCAGCCAGTTGAACGGTCTCTCGGCCGCGAATCTCGATCAGATCGACTCCACCAAGCTGACCACCACCCAAGTGGCCGGCCTCAACACCACCGCGATTAGCAACCTGACCACCACGCAGGTCTCGACCCTGACGGCGGCGGATGTCGCGCGCCTCAGCGCAGTCCAGATCGCTCAATTGTCGACTACTGAACTGACGACGTTGAGCACCACGCAGGCCAACGCGCTGACGGCGACGCAGATCGGCAGCCTGACCACCACGGTGCTCAACAACCTGACCACGACGCAGGCGGCGGCGCTGTCGACCACACAGGTCCAGGGTCTGACCACCACGCAGTTGAATGGCCTGTCGACCGCAAACTTGGATGCCGTCGATGCCACCAAGCTGACCACCACCCAAGTGGCCGGCTTGAACACAACTTCGATCGGCCACTTGACGACGACCCAGGTCGGCACCTTGACCGCGGCTCAGGTCGCCCGCCTCAGTTCGACCCAGATCGGCCAGTTGACGACGACTGAGTTGACGACGCTGTCGACCACGCAAGCCAACGCCCTGACGGCAACGCAGATCGGTTCGCTGACCACCACGGTGCTCAATAACCTGACCACGACACAGGCGGCGGCACTCGCGACTACGCAGGTCCAAGGGCTGACCACCGCGCAGTTGAACGGCCTCTCGATCGCCAATCTCGACGCGGTCGACACCACCAAGCTGACCACCACGCAGGTGGCCGGCCTTAACACCACTGCTATCGGCAACCTGACCACCGCGCAGGTCGGCACGCTGACGGCCGGCCAGGTCGCCCGCCTCAGCGCGGCACAGATCGGTCAGTTGTCCACCACCGAACTCACCACGCTCAGCACCACGCAAGCCAACGCACTGACGGCAGCCCAGGTCGGCTCGCTGACCACCACGGTGCTGAACAACCTGACCACGACGCAGGCCGCCGTGCTTTCGACCACGCAGGTCCCAAGGTCTGACCACCACGCAGTTGAATGGCTTGTCGACCGCCAATCTTGACGCAGTCGACGCCACCAAGCTCACCGCCACGCAAGTGGCGGGCTTGAACACGACCGCCATCGGCAATCTGACCACGACACAGGTCGGCACGCTGACCGCTGGCCAAGTCGCTCGCCTCAGCGCGGCGCAGATCGGTCAGTTGACTACCACCGAACTCACCACGCTCAGCACCACCCAAGCCAATGCGCTCACGGCGACCCAGATCGGCACTTTGACCACGACGGTGCTCAACAACCTGACGACCACGCAGGCCGCCGCGCTCTCGACCACGCAGGTCCAGGGCCTGACCACCACCCAGCTCAACGGTCTGTCGACCGCCAACCTGGATTCAGTGGCAGCCACCAAGTTCGCCACCGCACAAGTCGCTGGCCTGACGACCGGCACGCTCAACAACCTGACCACGACCCAGGCCGCGGCCCTGGTCACCACGCAGGTCCAGGCGCTCTCGACCACGCAGCTTAACGGTCTGTCGACTGCGAACCTGGATCGGATCGACTCCACCAAACTGACCTCTACGCAGGTCGCCGGCTTGACCACCACTGCGATCGGCAACTTGACCACGACCCAGGTCTCGACCCTGACGGCGGCGGATGTCGCGCGCCTCAGCGCGGCCCAGATCGGCCAGTTGACCACCACCGAACTCACTACGCTCAGCACCACCCAAGCCAACGCTCTGACGGCGACGCAGATCGGCTCGCTGACCACAACGGTCCTCAATAACCTGACCACCACGCAGGCCGTCGCGCTCTCGACCACGCAGGTTCAGGGTCTGACGACCGCCCAGCTCAACGGTCTGTCGACCGCGAACTTGGATGTCATCGACACCACCAAGCTCACCACCACGCAGGTGGCCGGCCTGAACACTACGGCGATCAGCCACTTGACGACGACCCAGGTCGGCACCTTGACCGCGGCTCAGGTCGCGCGCCTGAGCGCGGCACAGATCGGCCAGTTGACGACCACCGAGCTCACCACGCTGTCGACCACGCAAGCCAACGCGCTCACGGCTGCCCAGGTCGGATCGCTGACCACAACGGTGCTGAACAACCTGACCACGACGCAGGCGGCGGCGCTGTCGACCACGCAGGTCCAGGGTCTGACCACCACCCAGCTCAACGGGCTGTCGGCGGCAAATCTCGACCAACTCGGCGCGGCGAAGTTGACCGCCGCGCAGGTGGCCGGCCTCAACACCACCGCGATCGCCAATCTGACCACGACGCAAGTCTCGAACCTGTCGGCGGCCCAGGTCGGCGCGCTGAGCGTGGCCCAGGTCAATACCCTGAGCACGACGGAAATCGCCGCCTTCACCACGACGCAGGCGCGCGCCTTGACCGCCGCCCAGGTGGCCGGCATGTCGCTGGCGAACTTCGACGCGCTCACCGAAACGACGGGCATCCCGTCGCTGAGCGTGCGGCGATCGCCGGGCTTACCACCGCGGAAATCAACTCCTTGACCACAACTCAAGGCAACGCCTTTACGAATACGCAGATCGCCGCCCTGTCGATCGATCAAGTCAGCGCGCTGGTGACCCTCGTCGGCTAGTGGCTGAGAATCGGATAGCCTCGGCACCTTCCTGGGTGCCGGGGGCCGGCCTCGCCGCCGGACAAGCTTAAGTCACGCGTCCTTGTAGCGTTGCGTCATGCGTAGCCGAAGCCGTCTTCCGTTGGGGGGCGGATCGAGAGCCGCACATCCACGCCTATAGGACGTCAGCATGACCTCCCAGCCTGCCGGTACCGACCTTTTCAACGACGCGATGCGCCAATCTGTCGCGCGGCAGCTATCCATCGTCGACTTGTTCCGATGCGCCGCCGAACTCGCCGCTGTCGGCCAAAAACAGATGGCGATCGACCTCTACAAGACCTGGATCGCCTACAACGCCGATAACCAGCTGCTTTATGCGGTGTATTTCAATTACGGCGTCGCGCTGGCGGATCAGCGCGACCATGCCGGCGCCATCAACGCGTTTCGTGAAGGCATCCGCCTCAAGCCCGATTTCTATCAGTCCTACATCAATCTCGGCCGCGTCTTGGAAGACACCGGCCAGGCCGGTCCGGCGGTGGCGCAATGGCTTGAGCTTTGCAACAAGCTCTTGGCCGTCAACGGCGATGCGGTCGCCCACAAGATCACGGCTTTGCAGCAGATCGGCCGCGTGCTGGAAAGCACCGGCACCGACGGCGCCGCCGAGGATGCGCTCAAGCAGTGCCTCGACCTCAATATGCATCAGCCCGAGGCCATGCAGCATTGGATCTCGCTGCGTCAGCGGCAATGCAAATGGCCGGTTCTGGAAGAATGGGAGCGGGTCGGGCGCAAGGACCTGGTCAAAGGAATGTCGTCGCTGTCGCTCGCCAATCACGCCGACGACCCGATGTTCCAGCTCGCCCTTGCCTATCGATATGCCAAACGCGCCATCGGCATGCCGAAGCCAGTCGCTCGCGAGCAGGGGGCTCGCCAGCGCGAGCCGCATCGGCTGCGCATCGGCTATGTCTCGTCCGATCTTCGCCAGCACGCCGTCGGCTTTGCATGACTGACGTGCTCGAACTGCACGACCGGCAAAACTTCGAGATATTCGCCTATTATTGCGGTATCGACCGCACCGACGACACCCAGCAACGCATCATGAAGGCGGTCGATCACTGGATCGACATCAACGGCCTCAACGACGATCAGGCCGCGGCCAAAATCGCAGCCGACGGCATCGATATCCTGATCGACCTCAACGGCTACACCAAGGACGCCCGCACCAAGGTCTTCGCGCGTCGTCCGGCGCCAATCGCGGTGAACTGGTTCGGTTATCCCGGCACTATGGCTTCGCCGTATCACCACTATCTGATCGCCGATCCTTTCATCGTGCCGCCGGACCTCGAAGCTTATTACTCCGAGCGTGTCGTCCATCTGCCGTGCTATCAGCCCAACGACCGCCATCGGCTTGTCGCCGAGCGCCGTCCGTCGCGCGCGGAGGCCGGTCTGCCGGAAGACGCTTTCAATGCAGAAAATCACGCCGAATACGTTCCGCCGTTGGATGACAATCCTGATGCGCACGCGCCGGGCAGCGTGCTGTGGCTGCTTACCGGTACCAACGATTCAAACGCGCGTCTGCGCAAGGCCGCCGGCGACCACGGCATTTCTCCCGACCGGCTTGTGTTTGCCCGAGAAGCTGCGCAACCCCGAACACTTGGCGCGCTATCCCTTGGCGGATCTGTTCCTCGACAGCGTGCCCTATGGCGCCCACACCACCGCCGCCGAGTTCACTGTGGATGAACGTGCCGATCCTGACCTGGCCGGGCCGCAGCTTCGCATCCGCGTCTGCGCCAGTCTCGTGCGCGCGGCCGGCGTCGGCGAACTGGTGTTGCACGACACCCGAAGAATACGTCGAGCGCGCCGTCGAGCTCGGCCACAATCGCGACATGCTCGCGGCGATCAAGGCGAAGCTCGCGGCCGGGCCGCGACACCAGTCTTTTGTTCGATACGCCGCAACTTGTGCGGCACCTCGAGAGGCCTGTACCGGAAAATGTGGGGCGACTTCACGCACGGCGATTTGCCGGTGCCGGGACCTGCGCAATCTCGACATCTATCATGAGATCGGTGCCGGGCTCGATCTCGAAAACATCGAGAACCTGAGCGACGAGGCCTATCGCGCGCTCTATCAGAAAAACTCGCCGAGTGGAACAGCGTCTATCCTAATCCAGTCCGATGACCGGCTATGGCCTGGCGCCGAGCCGGAGAGGGCGCCGGTCGCCGCGCAGCGCGTCGCCTGACGCCGGTCATCGCCGCCGATTTGGGCCGGCGTTAGAGCCAAGGCGCGGCCCGCGCAGCCTTTGATTTAAGACAAGGGAAATTTCCGCTAGAACCGCCAATGTGGCACCCGGCCGTAAGGGCGCGGCGGATCGTAATACCACGTCGAATTCGACCTTAGGCAGCCGTTTTCTGCAGCAATTTGAGTGCTTTGCGAATAGGGTATCGGCATGACAATCTGGCTTTTATTCGCACTGATGACCGCGGTGGCGATCTTCGCGGTGCTGTGGCCGCTGTCGCAGCGTGGACCTCAAACCGGCCGGCAGCGACATCGCTGTCTACCGCGATCAGTTGGACGAGATCGCGCGCGATCGCGCGTCCGGGCTGATCGGCGAGGGCGGAGGCGGAGGAGCGGCCAAAGTCGAGGTTTTCGCGCCGATTGCTGGCGGCGGCCGATGCGGCCGAGGCCGATAAGACGGTCGGCGAGGGCTCGCCGCTGTGGCGCCGCCGCGTCATTGCCGTTGCCGGCCTCGTGCTGCTGCCGATCTGGCGCGGTCACGCTGTATCTGACGCTCCGGTTCGCCCGACATGCCCGGCGAGCCGCTGGCGGCGCGGGTGAGCGCGCCCAGCAACAAAAATTCGATCCAAAATCTGGTGGTCCAGGTCGAGGAGCATCTCGCCCGCAATCCCGACGACGGCCGCGCCTGGGATATCCTGGCGCCGGTCTACATGCGGCTTGGCCGTTTCGACGACGCCGTCAGAGCCTGGCAAAATGCGATCCGCGTGAACGGGCAGCAACGCGTCGCGTGAGGCCGATCTCGGCGAAGCCATGGTGACGGCCAACAATGGCGTGTGGTCACTGCCGAAGCCAAGACCCAGTTCGACCGCGCCCTCGCGCTCGATCCGGAAGACGTGATGGCGCGGTTTTATCTCGGCATGGCCGCCGATCAAGACGGCCGGCGCGCCCAGGCCGAAGCGATCTGGCGCGACCTGTTGGCCAAGGCGCCGCCAGGCGCGCCTTGGATCGAGTTGGTGCGCAGTGCGCTCGATCGGGGCCCGGCCAGTGCGCCACCGGTTGTCGCCGGTCCGCGCGATCCGAGCCCGGCCGAAATCGCCGCGGCGTCCAAGCTCGCGCCCGACCAGCAAAACCAGATGATCGCCGGCATGGTGTCGCGGCTCGCCGCGCGCCTTAAAGCCGACGGCTCCGACGCCGAAGGTTGGGTCAAGCTGGTGCGGTCCTACCGGGTCATGGGTGATGACGTTAAGGCGCAGGCCGCCATGGCCGACGCCCGCCGCGCGCTCGCCAACGATCCGGACAAGCTGCGCCAGTTGGCCGAAGGCACCGACACAGCGCCATCCACGGCCGCGCCGCCGCCGCCGGCGGCCAGTGCGCCGCCCCCTGGCGTCCCTGGACCGAGCGCCGCCGATATCGCGGTCGCGTCCAAGCTTGCGCCCGATCAGCAGAACCAGATGATCGTCGGCATGGTGGCCCGGCTCGCCGACCGGCTGAAGCAGGACGGAGGCGACGTCGAAGGCTGGCTGCGGCTGCTACGGGCTTACGTGGTGCTCGGCGATCGCAATAAGGCGCAGGCCGCTGCTGCCGATGCCCGGCGCGCGCTCGCCGTCGATCCGGACAAGCTCCGGCGCATCGACGAACTGGCCAAGGAATTGGGCCTGCAAGGCTGAACGCCCGCAATAGCGGGCGTCGCGCAGTGGCACCATAAGCCGGTCAGGTATTGAGAAACTCGCGCACCAGGCCGATGGCCATGTAGCTGAGGAAGATGACGATAGCGAGAACGAAGTAGATCTGCGCGCCATCGAGCCAGAGGTCACTCGCCGGCGTCACCCCGAGATAGGCCGAGATCGGCAAGCAGACCACGCCCAGCGCGGCGAAGGCGGCGGCAATCCAACACGGCAGCGTTTTCATGGCGAGGTTTCCCTGCGTTCTAAGCGGCTGAACCGATCAAGCGTTCGATCAATTGTCTTTGGCGCCTTCGCGGATCCAGGCGCGGATCGCGTTGCGGTCGCACGACGATAGCTGTTTCTTGCCATGCGGCATACGCAGATCGGGCGAGGCGCGCCAATCGAGCAGGAGCATCAGATTGCTGCTCTCCGGATCGCCCGGGATCACCATGGGCCCCGAACTTGGTGCCCTTCATCAAGCCGCGTAGCTCGTGAGATCCAGGCCGCTCTTTTGGGCCCCGTCGCCACCCGATTGATGACAGCTTTCGCACCGGCCCTTGAAGATCGGCACGACGTCTTCCTGAAAGCTCATCTTCGCCTGGCTGGTGGGCCGCTTGGCATCCTGCGGCGCGCAATAGGCCGGGGACGACGTCGTGATCTCGAGGCCGGCTACCGCCGCCAGCGCCAGCGCAGCGCCCGCTGCAAACAAGAGAGGTTGCCGCTTCATAGCTGTGCTCCTGTCATTGCGTAGAGTCTATTGTTACCGCAACGACTCGCCGGGCTGCTTTGATGCACGTCAATATCGCTGGAGCTAATACTACGAAATGGAGCGGCGCATGCGCCGCTCCTCGTCGTAAGAATGGCGCACAGAGATCGAGCCGTTACCATTTATAAGCGAGCGACGCCGTCAGCAGGTGGACGTTGTAGTTTGGATCGTTGCCTGCGAGCCAGATCGCGGTTGTGCTGACAGCGGAGGTGAATGGCGCCAGAGGATCGTTCGCCCAGTTGGCGACCGAGTTGCGCTCCCAGGCGTAGTGCAGCTTGGCTTTGAGTTCGCCTTTGGCACCGAGTTGGGCCGTGACGCTCCGATCGAACCGGTATTCGGCGGAGGCATCCAGCCGCTGGAACCAGGTGCTCACGTCGGGGAACTGCCCGCCGGCCGGCGCAACGCCGGAAACCAGATTGAGGTTCGTGCGATCGACGCCACGCGAGGCGGTGTAACCCAGCATCAAATCCAGCTTGTCGGGTATCGCAGCAAGCCGTCCCACCGCGGTGAAAGTGTCGACGACGGTGCGGTCGTTGGTCTGCTCGTTAAGCGGTCCCGGCACGCTGTTGTTGGTCGTTGCGTTAATATTATAGGCGAGCAGCGTGTAGTATTCCCTCATGTAGCCGAGCATGATGGACGTTCCGGGCTGGAAGATATAGGTGGCGTCGATGCCGCCGCTCCACGACCGGCTGTCGGTCAGCCCGAGTTGGTTGGCAGGGTTCAGGCCGTAATAGTCGTCCTGGTATTTGAACGTCGGGCTGATCGTAAGATTCTTGACGGCGACAAAGTCGACGGCGAAGTTCGCCTTCCACCTTTCGCGGTTGTCGGTCATCATCTGCCGATAGGCGGGGTTGACGAACCACGTGTCGGTTGGGCCGCGGCCCGGGAATTGGATGCTAGCGACGTTGGCGTTGTAGTCGTAGGTCTGGTACTGGCGGTTGGAATAGTAGCCGCTCGAGCGCAGGCCGAACCAGGCAGCCGGCTTCCAATCCACGAAAACCTTGCGGAATGCTCGTTCGTGACGTCCACGGAATCGCGCGTCCAGTTATATCGCTCGAAGCCGTAGCCTATGCCCACATTCCACTCGCGGGTCGGCCGCCAGTTCAGTTCTTCGCCAAAGTTCTGCTTGACGTAGGAGATCGACAAACTGCGGATCGCACTTTCGGTGCCTAGGCCGCCCGTAACATGGTCGTAACTGACCCACCGCGGAAACAAGAGCTCCGGCGTATTGTTGTCGAAGTCATAGTAGCGGTACGACAACTTCGACGTAAATTCCGGCGTGATCTTGGTGGTGATGACGTTGTTGCTCAGCACCGTGTTGATAGCGCCGTTCAGGCTCGAGGCCGGAAGCACAAGCGCCGCGGGCAGGGCTGCCGGGTTGATTGTCATTGGGATGAACGCCGAATCTTGGCGCATCATGTTGTAGCTAATCGTGCCGACGTACCGGCTCTTCCACGGCAGATCCGCGCCTACCGTTCCGCTAAATGCATTCGCCTGGTTGCTCGGCGGAAGGGATAGCTGGGCTGCGGAAATGGTTCCGTTGCTGTAAGGTCCCTGGATCGTGTAGGCCGAATAGTCGTCGGAATATTGCGAGCCGTTATAGGCCAGCTTCAGCGTGAAGTTTTTGCCCCACGGCGACGTTCCGGCATATTCGCCATTCAGGCCGAAATTCTGCGTCGAGTCGGACACAGGCTTCGGGACCTGGGTAGGCGAGCTGAAAGCCGAAGACCCAAAGCCAGTCACGCCATCGATCTGGGTGCCTGTCCGGCGCAAGTGCGAGTAATCGGCCTTGACGTCCCAGGACGTCGTCGGTGTCCATCGGTATTCGACCGAGGCGGTATCGCGCTTGATGCCGATATCGGTCTCGTAAAGAAATGGAACGATGTTCGCCGCAGTCGTCCCTTTGACGAAGCCAGATGGCAATGTCAGCGAATTCGAGCCGACGCCCTGGTAGAATGTCTGTGCCGTGTTGCTGTAGCGATGCGGCGATTGGTCGAAACCAAGGCTGACGTAATGCTCGCCCGCCTTCGACGCGTCGAGATAGTAGCTTTGGTCGCCGTAGCCGATATTGATGCCGGCAAAGTTGATCTGATAGAGCCCGTCGATGGTTCCGGTGGCCAGGTTGACGTAGCCAAACGGCCCCGGCGCGATTCTGCTGTACTCGTAGTACTTGGCCAGACTCGGCACGGTCGTTCCGACCTGGTTGCCGCTCGGTGTGCCGGTGCGCGGGTTATTGAGAAAAAACCGTCCGCCGGTTTCCACGGTCCCGTGGAACCACCAGAACGGGACCGGATCGGCTTGAGCCAGCGCGTCGGTTGCGGCGGAGGGCTTGGTCTGAGCCAGTGCGGCGGTGGAAGTCCAGCCAGCTCCGGCCAGTGCCACTCCGACGACGTACGTTCCAAGTAAACTTATTCGCCGTTTCATTGACCCCAGCCCCCAACCAATAAACATCCAGATCTTCGCGCGTCGGTCGGCATCGTGCCTACCTTTGGAATGCACCGCCCGCCGGACTGTTGCTGCCGTGAACTGCCGTGTGGCAGTTCTGGCACGAGCGGCCCATCGTGAATGACGAGCTGATGCCCGCATTCGGCGAATGACCGAACTGATGACACTCAAAGCACAGGCGCGGACGCGACAGCTTTAGTGAGTTCTCGTTGACGGTGCCGTGGGGCTCATGACAGTTGTCGCAATTTTCACGGACCGGTGCGTGCTCGAAGAGGAACGGACCGCGCTTTTCGGCGTGGCACGTGTAGCAAGTGTCGTTGATGGAATCTTTCTTCAGCAGCGCTTCGGTGTTGCTGCCGTGCGGATTATGACAATCCGAGCAGACAATCTTGCCCTCGCGCAACGGCATGTGTGACGAGCGGAACATCTGCGCACGCCGATCTTTGTGGCACTGGAAGCAGGTCTCCGGCTCGAACGCGGTCTTGAGCTGGTTTTTGCGCGACACTTCCTTCATCACGGTGTGGCAGTTCGTGCACATCAAACCGCGTGTTTCGTGGGTGCTTCCGTGCCAGTTGGTGCGATCGCCGCGCTCATGGCACGCCAGACAGACACCGTTGTTTTCTTCCGCCGTGCGCGCCTGATCTTCGGGCCGGAACGAGATGATGCCGCCGACGCCGCGGCCGCCGCCGGCCTTGACGTGGGCCGATCCGGGGCCATGACAATTCTCGCAGTCGAATTTGCCCTTTTGCGTCTTGCCGATGCGGCCCATCAGCGTCTTGCCGAAGGCTTCGGCCTGGGTGCTGTGGCAAGTCAGGCACACCTTGGCGCCGACATAGGTGGCTTCCACCAGCGGCCGGGATTGTTTGCCGCCTGCGACCGGGCCGCTTTTCGAAGATGCGGCGGGCGGCGGCGCCGAAGTGGAGCCGCCCTGCATGAACTCGCGCAAGGCGTCGAGGGCGTTGTCGGCTTCGGCAACTTTCGGCATCGATTTCATCGATTCCGGCTGCGCGGTGCCGAGGCGTTCGGCGAAACCCTTTAAGGCGGCAAAGGCTGGCTCATCGAGCGGTGCCGCGGAGGTGTTGGCGTGCGCCGGCGCTTGTGCCGCGATCCCTTGCGCAAACGCGCTCAAAGCCGAGAAGGCCCCGTCGTTGACGTCGGATTGCTGCAGCTTCGCCTGTGTTTTGACGGTGTCTTGGCCGCGCAGCATCGCGCTGATGTCGGTGACCTTTAAGGCTCCCTCGGCGCTTGCCGATTGACAAAAAGCAAAAGCCGCCCCGAAGAGGACGGCGATCGTTGCGATCAGGACTAGTGGTGTAGGGTGCCGGCGCTTCAGCGTGTTTGGATCGCCAATTGGCAGTCCATCGGTGACACGAGGACGCACGACAACGACGCTGCTTGTTTTCACGAACCGTCCCCTGCCACTACTCACAATACAAAGAGCGCCGTAAGACGCTGCTTATGCGAGTTCATTTCTACGCAGCAGAAGGGGAAGCTTACCTATGCAACTAATCTCGCTGTTCTCTTAGCAAACTCGCACATCTCGTGTGTGCATTGAATAAAGAGCGCCGCCCCTGCCTACCGTAGCCCCAGTCATCTTTTACTTCTTCTAATTTCAACGCAAGGCGATTCCGTACCTTGACCTGAGTCAAAAACGGAAAATTAAATTTGTGCTGTGTGCTCGTTGCACATTGATTTGAATCAACGATTTTTTCGCGGTTTTTGCTATCTATTTCTGAAAAGATGATGCGACGCGGCGTCGCCGTTTGATAAAAATCAAGTCCATAAGTGCGTGCGGCTAGTCTCTCATTGATCTAATGTTTGCAACCATCGGGTAACCCGATACGGAGAACGCGAATGAGCATGAAGGCATGTGCGCAGAAGAGTGCAGTAATCGTTTGTGGTGCGGCAGCGGCGATGATGGTCGTTGGCGCGGTGACGTTGTTCGATTCGCGCTCCGCAAACGCAAAGCCGGAATTTGCCGCGCAGACAGGCAAGCCATGCGGCCAATGCCATCAAAATCCGGGTGGCGGCGGTGCGCTCAAGCCGTACGGACAGAAATTCAAGGATAACGGCTTCAAGCTGAAATAAGCGGCCAGACTCGGCCGAAAGCTTTTCGTGTATTGATGTTCCGCCAATGTGAATCGTGTTGGCGGTGATGTGGGTCGGACCGCGCCAAGCGGTGCCGGCCTGCGTCATTAGGGGCAGGGGATAACATGAGCGAACCGAGCAGCGCGCCGCGCAAGGGCTTCATTTCAACCATCGTCGGCTTCGTTATACGACTGTGGACTTTTGCGATGCGGCCGAGCGGGCGCTTTTCGGTGGCCGCGCTCTTGATCGCGGGCATGGTGTGGGGCGTTCTATTCTGGGGTGGTTTCAATTGGGCGATGGACGCGGCCAGCACTATGGAATTCTGCACCTCGTGTCACGAGATGCGCGACAACGTTTACAAAGAACTCCAACAGACGATCCACTACAAAAATCGCTCCGGTGTCACCGCGAAATGCTCGGACTGTCACGTTCCGCACGAGTGGTTCTACAAAGTGCGGCGCAAGATTCAGGCTACGAACGAGTTGCTGCACAAGGCGCTCGGCACGGTCGGCACGCCGGAAAAATTCGAGGCGCATCGACTCGAACTGGCCAAGCGCGTCTGGGATTCGATGAAGCGCAGCAACTCGCGCGAATGCCGCAACTGCCACTCGGTCGATCACATGGACCCGGCGAAGCAGAGACCGGCCAGCGTTGCCGCCGATATGGCGGGATCGATGCAGAAGGGCTTGACCTGTATCGATTGCCATAAAGGCATCGCGCACAAGCTGCCGGTGTTTCCGGACGAGGACGAAGACGACAACAAGGCGGCCAAGGACAAGAAGTCCTAGGCGAAGCGGCGCCTGGCTAGAACGCGTAGTCGGCGGTTTAGGCCGGTTCACACGGCCGTTTCGCCCGCTAAAACCTGCATGATGTCTTCCTGCACCTTGCGGCGCGATGCCTCGTCGCTGCCGGCCGTCAGCCAGGCCTGATAGGCGATGCGTGCCGGCCGGCGGAACACCATGACCCGGTCGCCGATTTCCATCGCCTCGCCGATCTGGTGCGTGATGAACACTGCGGTCTTGTTGTTCTGCCGCACCAGCCGCACGAATTCGGCGCGCAGATCACGGGCCGTCATCTCGTCGAGCGACGAGAACGGCTCGTCGCACAGCAATATCTCCGGGTTGACCGCGAAGGCGCGGGCGATCGATACGCGCTGGCGCATGCCGCCCGATAAGGCGTGCGGATAATCGGTCTCGTGACCGGTGAGGCCGAGCCGCGCCAGCCAGCCGCGCGCGGTCTCCTCGGCTTGCTTGGGGTCGATGTCGAGGATCTGCAAACCCAGCAGCACATTGTCGAGCGCGGTGCGCCACGGCATCAGCCGGTCGTTCTGGAATACGATGCCGATCTTGCCGCGGAAGAAATCGAATTCGCGGAACGGATCGTGGCCGACGACGCGCGCCTCGCCGTCGCTCGGCTCGACCAGGCCGGCGACGATATTGAACATCGTCGATTTGCCGCAGCCGGTCTTGCCCAGCACGGCGACGATCTCGCCCTTGGCGATCTCGAACGACAATTTATCGACCGCGACGAAATCGCCGCGCCCGTCCGGACGCTGGAATGACTTGCTCACTTCCGTGAAGCGGATGACGGGTTCGGTCACTGTTCGTCATGCGCGGGCTTGACCCGCGCATCCATTCTTTTTGGAGACAGTGATGGATTGCCGGGTCTCGCCGCTCCGCGGCGGCCCGGCAATGACAAAAGGGGAGTTCGATGCGACGCCGGCATTACATCGCCCGCTCGGACACCGGCCGGTAACGCAGCGCCCAGGCCTCGATGGCGTTGATGGTCTGCTGCACCACCAGCACGAACAGCACCAGTTGCAGCGTCCAGGCCATGGCGCCGGCCATGTCGAAAAGCTGCTGCTGACGAAGCAATTGATAGCCGACGCCGCCGGTGGCGCCGACCAGTTCCGCCACCACCACGACGCGCGCGGCATTGCCGAGATTGACCTTCCAGGCGGTCAGAATGCCGGGAACGATGGTCGGCACGATCAGGAAGCGGAACAGCGTCCAGCGCGACGGCCGAAACGACATCGTCATTTCGAACAGGTCTTTCGACATCGAGCGGATGGCGTCGAGAATCTGGAAGGTAAAGGCCGGCAGCGTCGTCATCACCATGATGAACAGCACGCGAAACTCCGTGCCGTGAAACCAGATGATTGCGAACACCACCCAGGACAGCGCCGGAATGCCTTGGAAGAAGGTCAGGACCGGCGTCACGAAATTCTCGATGGTCTTGGAGCGCGCGATCACCAGCGCCAGCAGAGCGCCGAGGATGAACGCGCCGAACAGTCCGCCGAAGATGCGCAGGCCCGTGAGAACTACGTCCCACAGCAGCGATCCGGTGATCAGGATTTCGACGGTGCGCGAAACGATCTCCGGCACCGGCGGAAACAGAAACGGCGGCAGCATCATCGATAGAATCTGCCAAACCGCCGCCAGCACCAGCATGCCGGCGACGGCTTGCAGAACGCGCATGCCGCGCGCCGCCATCATTTCAGCGGCTTGTCGTACACGGTGTCGCCCGACGGCTGGACTTTAAGGTAGCCGACGTCGATGCCGGCTTTGTAGACCGCCTCAATCTGCTTGCGCACTTCATTGGCACCGACGACGCTCATGCCGAGCCGGTCGTTGGCTTTGATCAGCGATACCAGCGCCGCCTGATCGTCCGTCGTCGATTTCGGTGCGATCAGCTTGGCCGACTCTTCCGGATTCTTGGCGATGTATTCGCCGGCGTCTTTATATGTGGCGTAGAGCTTGGGGATGAGCGCCTGGTTGGCTTCGATCCAGTCGGTATGGGCGGCAACGCCGAGATAGGGAATGCGTTCGCCGCCGGCAAAGGACTTCCAGGTCTTGCTCATATCGGTGTCGAGAATTCGCACGTCCGGCTTCTTGGCCTTGAGCAGCGTGTAAGCCGGCTCCCAAAGCTGCACCCCGTCGGCGCGATCGGCGAGCGCATAGCCCACGAGGCCCGGCGTCGCGGTGTTGACCACCTTGACCTTGGACATATCGACGCCCTGCTGTTTGGCGAAGAAACTCGACATGATGTAGTTCGTGGTCGAAGCCGCGGCTGCGAGCTCCTTGCCCTCCAGGTCCTTCGCCGACTTGATCTCTGGCCGCGAGGTGACGATCGTTCCCCAGAAGTCGAACAGATTGAAGAGATACTTCACCTTGACGCCGCGCGCGTCGGCGAGGCCGACGGTCAACACCGCCGCGCTGCCGCCGACCTTGAACTCGCCGGAATTGAATTGCGTGGTGTAGGCATCCGGCGGCCGTTCGACGAATTCGATATCGAGGCCGTGCGCCTCGTCAATTTTCTTGGCTTTGATCACCGGCGGCATGAAGGCGCCAAGCGATGGAAAGCCGAATACGACGATGGTCACCTTGGACGGGGCTTGGGCTGCGGCCGGCGCGGGCATCAGCCCGGCAATGGCAAACGCCGCGGCGGCGCCCAGCGCCAAACACATTGAGTGGAGCAGTTTCATCTCGAATCCTCCTTGAACGTCGGCGTGTCGTTTGGCCGTTTCTTATTATGGGACGGGCAGGCGGGGTTGGCGCCGGTCTTCAGGTTGTCGGCGCGACACCGATATGGTTAAAGTTTCTCTCGCATTATCGCAACCGCAAAACACAAGGTTTCAAACGGCGTCGGCGCCATAACACATGCCGGGACCGCGTGAGGCAAGCCCGACTGTCGCCGACGCCATGAAGAGCCGGCCTTCGGCCGGCGTTTCATCCCCGATGTCGCACCGGTCAAGTAAGGAGCGCGCGTGATCCAGGAAAGTGGGAACCGGTTTTCGAACAAGATCACCCGCAGACAAAAAAAGGAATCTACGATGGCGACCGAACGCAAGGCATTCATCAAAAACATCGCCGAAGTGCCGTGGCTGGAATTTCCCAATCACTTCGGCGGCGCACTGTCGAAGCCGTTGGTGATGCCGGAGACGGCCGGCTCCAGGCATCTCGACTACCGCATCTCGATGTATCAGCCCAAGGCCTACGTCGAGACGCATAGTCACAAGGTGCAGGAGCAGGTCTATCACGTCATCGAAGGCGAGGGTCTGATGCACATCGACGGCAAGGATCATCATGTGCGCAAGCACGATTTCATCTTTCTGCCGCCCGGTGTGAAGCACGCCATCTCCAACACCGGACTGGTCGATCTGGTATTCATCGTCGTGACCTCGCCGGTCAGCGATGACGAGTCCGTTACATGAGTGCGACCTGTCGCGCGAAACCGGCGAGGCGGCGCATTTCTCCGTGCGCATGGGCGACCAAGTCGTGGTCCTGGCGCGCACCAGCGTCGGCAAGATCATGCTGGCGGCGCTGGCCGACGCGCAGTTCGAACGCTTCGTCGCGGCCGCGGAGGTCAAGGCCTATACGCCCAATTCTATCGTCAACGCCGCGCAGTTGCGCAGCGCCATCGCCGAGGTGCGCCGCACCGGCATGGCCTTCAACGACGGCGAGTTCGACCCCGAGCCGCGCCGCGGCGGATCGCCTGTCGGCCGAATTCGGCTATACTGGCGGCGGCGAATAGCGAAGGAGACATCCAATGGCGCGGCACGCATCTTATGTCCCACACGGCGTGATCCCGGCGGTGCTGCTGCCGTTCGAGAACGACCTGTCGATCGACGAGGCGAATTTCCGCAAGCACCTGCGCGACGTCGCTTCCGTCGAAGGCCTGTCCGCCATTACGCTGAACGCGCATTCGACCGAAGTGGCGTCCTGCACGTTCGAAGAGCAGCGCCGCGTGCTCGAGATCGCGCAGGACGAAATCGGCGGCAAACTTCCAATCGTCAACGGCATCTGGGCTGACGGCAGCATCGAAGCCGCGCGCCTTGCCCGCATGGCGGCGCAAGGCGGCGCGTCGGCGCTGCTGGTGTTTCCGCCGGCGCCGTTCACGCTCGGCCAGAACGCCGCCATGGCGCTGGCCCATTTCAAGCGCATTGCCGACGCCACCGATCTGCCGCTGATCGTGTTCCAGTATCCGCTCGCGACCGGGCAGGGCTATCCTAAGGACACGCTGCTGCAATTGTGCGAGCAGGTGCCGACCATCCACGCCATTAAGGACTGGATCGGCAATGTGCCGCACCACGAATGGCACATCCGCACGCTGCAAAATCTGTCACGGCCGGTGAACGTGCTGACCACGCATAGTTCGTGGCTGTTCGCCTCGCTGACGCTGGGGCCCAATGGACTGCTGTCCGGCTCCGGCAGCGTCATCGCCGACTTGCAGGCGAAGCTGTTCCGCGCGGTGCAAAACAACGATCTCGCCGATGCCAAGCGCCTGAATGACCGCATCGAGCCGACCGCGCGTGTGTTCTACGCCGATCCCTTCGTCGACATGCATAACCGCATGAAGGAAGCGCTGGTGCTGTTGGGCAAGCTGCCGCGCGCCGTGGTGCGCCCGCCGCTGGTCAAGCTCGAGCGCGCGGAGATCGCGCGCATCCGTCAGGCTTTGGTCGATGCAGGTCTGCTCGACAAGAACGCGGCGCGGGGATGCGGCCTAGAAACCCCATTAATTCTTCGTTATCTGATCGTTGCCACTATTTTGCCCAAAGCGCCCCGCTAGGGTCGTTTTTGGGCGTAAGGGGTTAGCCGATGATTCAAAAGACTCTGGGTCTCCTTTCCGTGGGTGCGTTTTGTCTCGCCGTTGGGGGATGTGCCTCGACCGGCCCGGCGGCGCCTTCGCTCGCCGTCATGCCTGCCAAAGGCAAGCCTTACGCGGTCTTCCAAAGGGAAGATGAAACCTGCCAGTCGACCGCTCAGCGCGCGATCGGCAACCAATCCCCCGGTCAGGCGGCAAACGATGCCGCCGTCACCAGCGCCGCCGTCGGCACCGGTCTCGGCGCGCTCGCGGGCGCTGCCATTGGATCGATGTCGGGCAACGTAGGCGCGGGTGCCGCCATTGGCGCCGGCACCGGTCTCGTTGCCGGCGGCGTCGTCGGCGCGAACAAAGCGAACGAGGCCGGCGGCTCGCTCCAGGCCCGCTATGACACGGTCTATGCGCAATGCATGACCGCGAGCGGTAATCAGGTCGTCCCGCCGCCTGCGCCGAACGTCGTGGTTGTTGAACGGGAACCCGTTTATGTGTATCCGCGGCGCTATTACGACGGCCCCGGCTATTATCGCCGCTGGTGATAGCGACCGGCGCCTGATCACATAATCGCAAACTCGGTATTCTTGCGGTCCGTCACCAGCATGCTGCCGGGATAATGCGTGATGCAGAAATCCGGCTTCACCGTCGCGATCACCGATTGCGGCGTCACGCCGCAGGCCCAGAACACCGGCAGTTCGTCGTCGTGCACCGGCACTGAGTCGCCGTAGTCGGGCTTGGCGATATCCTTGATGCCGATTAATTCCGGCTTGCCGATATGCACCGGCGCGCCGTGCACCGCCGGAAAACGTGTGGTGATCTGCACCGCGCGGATCGCATCGGCAGGCCGCATCGGCCGCATCGACACCACCATCGGCCCGCGAAACGGCCCGGCCTCTTTTGTCGGCACCGAAGTGCGATACATCGGCACGGTGCGGTCGAGCGCGATATGGCGCATCTCGATGCCGTCGGCCATCAGGGCTTCCTCGAACGAGAACGAACAGCCGATCACGAAGCTCACCAGATCGTCGCGCCAGAACGCGCTTAGCGTCTCGGGTTCGGCGACCAACTCGCCGTTTTTCCATACGCGGTAGCGGGGAATATCGGTGCGGATGTCGAGGTCCTCGCCTAATTCCGGCACGCGCCAGTCACCCGGCGCGGATGAGCCGATCAGTGGGCAGGGCTTGGGGTTGAGCTGGCAGAAGCGCAGGAAGTCGCCCGCCAAGGCTTTAGGCAAAATGGCGAGGTTGCCCTGCACAAATCCGGGCGCCATGCCGGAGGTCGGCCCGCGGTGCCGGCCTTGCCGGATGGCGAGGCGCGCGGTCAGGCCGCCGCCTGTGTCGTCTCGACGCATTGTCATCCGTCAAACTCCATGCCGCGCGAAACGAATACGATCATGCGAGCGTGCGTGCATCAATACGGAAATAGCGGTTGAAACTTGGCCTCGGATCGCGTTTGCTTGGCCGCAATGTATAGAAGCCCGTAACGGGCACGTTTAATGGGAGGAGTGACTATGCAAGGCACCACTATGACTCGTTGGGCGCTCGCGGGAGCGGCGCTCGCCGCAGCGATTTCGATCCCGGCTTATGCGCAACAGCCGGCAGCGCCCGCCGCGCCCACCGTCAAGCTTGGGATCGTCTCGTTCCTCACCGGCCCCGCAGCGTCGCCCTTCGGTATCCCGGGCCGCAACGCCGCCGAAATCGTCATCGAGGCGCTCAATTCCGGCAAGGGGCCGGCGCCGTTCAACGCGGTAGGCTTCGGCGGCGCCAAGCTCGAAGCGAAATATGTCGACGAGGCCGGCTCCGCGGCGCAGGTCGTCACCGAATACCGCAACTTGGTGCAACGCGATCAGGTCGACGCCGTCGTGGGCTACGTGTCGTCGGGCAACTGCCTGGCGGTGACGCCGGTCGCGGAAGAACTCAAGGCGCTCACCGTGCTCTATGACTGCGGCACGCCGCGCATCTTCGAGGAAAAAGCGCGCACTTACGTCTTTCGCGTCAGCCCCCACGCCACCATGGATAATGTCGCGGCGGCCCGCTATCTGCTCGCCAAGAAGAAGAACCTCACCAGCTACTCCGGCATCAACCAGAACTACGCCTGGGGCCAGGATTCCTGGCGCGACTTCGTCGGCGCCATGAAGGTGCTGGCGCCGAAGGTCGAGCAGGACAAGGTGCTGTTCCCGAAACTGTTCGCCGGCGAATACGGCGCGGAGATCTCGACGCTGCTGACCTCGAAGTCGCAGGCGTTGCACACCAGCTTCTTCGACGGCGATCTGGAAAGCTTTGTCTACCAGCAGCAGGCGCGCGGTCTCGACAAGCGCATGACCATCGTCATGACCGCGGGCGAAGCCAGCGCCGCGCGTCTGCGCGACAAGCTGACGGACGGCACCATCATCGGCGCCCGCGGCTCGAACGGCTTGCTCGCGCGCGACACGCCGATCCGCAAATGGTTCAATGACATCTATACCGACCGCTACAACGTTGCGCCGACCTACAATTCCTACCAGATGGCGCAGTCGATCCTCGGCCTGAAGCTCGCTTACGAAAAGGCCGCCAAGGCCGGCGCCAAGCCGACCTCCGACGAAATCTCCGCCGCTTTCAAGGGCATCTCGTTCGTAGGCCCGGCTGGTGAAGTGAAGCTCGTGCTTGGCGACGGCCACCAGGGCATCACCGAGACGGCCTACGGCACCTACCGCTACAACAAGACCACGAAAGAGGCCGAGGTCGTCGACGTCATTCGCTTTCCGGCCGAATGCGTGAATCCGCCGCCGGGCATCGACGCCGACAAGTGGATCGAAGGTGGTATGCAGGGCGCGAAGTGCAATTGAGCTCGGCTGCCACGCGAGCTCTCGATCGTCATGCGCGGGCTTGACCCGCGCATCCATCACTCTTTGCGAAGCGATGGATTGCCGGGTCTCGCCGTTTCACGGCGGCCCGGCAATGACGGCAATATAAGGCAATTGTGATTCATGCTCACCGCCTTTGCCATTCTGAGCGACGGCCTTGTTTACGCGGCCTATCTGTTCATCGTCGCCATCGGGCTGACGCTGATCTTCGGCGTCATGAAGATTCTCAACGTCACGCATGGCTCGTTCTATGCCTTCGGCGCCTATGGCGCGGCCACCGCGGTCGGCATCTACACAGCTGGCGACTGGCCCGCGGCGCTCGGATTCTTGTTCATGCTTGTGCTGGCGATGGCGATCGGCCTAATCATGGGCCTGATCCTCGAGCGCGGCCTGTTGCGGCTGGTCTACGGCAAGGACGAGGTGATCATCGTCCTCGTCACCTATGCGACCTTTCTCATTCTCGAAGACGTCATCGTGCTGATCTGGGGTCCGCAATCGATGGCCGCCTATCAGCCGATGGTGTCGGCCGGCAATATCGAGATCGGCGACCTGGTGCTGTCGAACTACGACATCATCCTGGTCGCCATCGCGGCGCTGCTCGCGGCGCTGGCCTATTGGGCGCTGAAATTCACGCGCTACGGCCGCTTGCTTACCACCGTCATCTTCGACCGCGAGACTGCGGCGGCCTTCGGCATCAACGTCACCATGGTCTACACCGTCACCTTCGTCATCGGCGCCATGCTCGGCGCGCTGGGCGGCGCGGTGATGGCGCCGAAAATCGCGGTCACGCTCGGCATCGGCGTCGAAGTCATTGTGATGGCCTTCGCCGTGGTCGCTATCGGCGGCATGGGTTCGATCGAAGGCGCGCTGATCGGCGCCTTGATCGTCGGCATCTGCCGCGCCGCGGCGGTACATCTGGTGCCCCAGGTCGAACTCTTCGTCATCTACGGCGTGATGGCGCTGGTGCTGGTGGTGCGGCCCTACGGTCTTTTCGTGCGCGCCCAGCCGAGAAAGATCTGACATGAACCGCGCCCAAATAGCCGGCGGCGTCGCGTTTCTGCTGGCGGCGGCCGCGGCCCCGCTGCTGCCCGATTGGATCGTATCGCTCGCAACAATAGCCTTCGCCAATGCGCTGGTCGTGCTCGGCCTTATCGTGCTGTGGCGTGCCGGCTTGGTGTCGTTCGGCCAGGCGCTGTATTACTGCATCGGCGCCTATGCGGTGGCGCTGACCGGGCGGTGGACTGGCATCAGCGATGCGTTCGTGCTGGTGCTGATCGGCGGCGTCGCCGCCGGCATCGTCGCCATTTGCATCGGCTTCCTTTTGGCGCGCTACCGCGAAATCTTCTTCGCCATGCTCAGCCTGGCGCTGTCGATGATCCTCTATGGCGTGCTGGTCAAAACCGAGACGCTGGGCTCGACGGACGGCTTCAGCGTGACCACGCCGACCTTCGCAGGCCTCGCCCCGCACGGCTTGCAACTCGGCCGCGCGCTATATTGGCTCACTCTCGGCTTTGACGCCATCGCCGCCGTTCTGATGGGCATTTATTTCCGTTCGGTCGCCGGTGCCTTGGCCGCGCCCATCCGCGACAACGAAATCCGCGTCGAATTCCTCGGCATTTCGGTCACCGGCGTCATCCACGCCAAGGTCGCCATTGCCGGCGTGCTTGGCGGCTTCGGCGGCGCGCTGGCGGCGCTCGCCATCGGCCACGTCGATCCGAACATGGCCTATTGGACCACCTCCGGCGGCTTCGTCTTCGTCACCATCCTGGCCGGTGCCGGTTCGGTGGCGGCGGCCTTTGTCGGCTCGCTGGCCTTTGAGGCGCTGCGCTCGTTTGCCTACGATGTCATGCCGCAATTCTGGCAGATGACGCTCGGCTCGGTGCTGCTGCTGACCATCCTGTTCCTGCCGGATGGCCTCGGCTCGCTGGTGGGCCGCCTCAGGCGGCGCGGGGAGGCCAAATCGTGAGCCTGACCGAAGTCGCCGCCGACATTCTGGCTGTCCGCGATTTGGAAAAGACGTTCGGCAATCTGGTCGCCGCGCGCGACATTTCGGTCAGCGTGCCGGCGCAGCAGACCGTCGGCGTTATCGGCGCCAACGGTGCCGGCAAGACCACCTTCATCAACATGATCACTGGCCACCTCACCCCCTCGAAAGGCAGCATCCTGTTCGAAGGCAAGGACATCACCGGCAAGCCGTCGCGCGAGATCGCGCGGCTCGGCATTTCGCGCTCGTTCCAGGTAGCGCAGATTTTCCCGTCGTTGACCGTGTTCGAGAACATGTGCATGGCGGCGGCCATTGCGCGCTGCTCGGGCGGCATCCTCGCCAATATTTCGACGCCTGTGCGGTCCGGCGCCGCGACGGCGGAAGCCGAAGCGACCATCGAACTGTTTCAGATCGGCCGCTATCGCGACATCCCGGCCAATACGCTGCCGCAGGGCATCCGCAAGCTTCTCGATATCGGCATGGCGGTAGTCGGCTGGCCGCGCTTGCTGCTGCTCGACGAGCCGACCAGCGGCATCTCGATCGAAGAGAAATTCGACCTGATGAACGTCGTCATGTCGGCGCTCAAATCGCGCGAGATCACCGTGCTGTTCGTCGAGCACGACATGGAGATCGTGGCGCGCTTTGCCGACCGCGTGCTCGCCTTCTACGACGGCACCGTGATCGCCGACGGCACCGCGCACGAGACGCTGGATAATCCGAAAATCCAGGAACTGATCAGCGGCGTGCGGGTCAAGCCCAAGGTGGACGTCCGCCATGCTTAAGGTGTCCAACCTCAACGTCTCGATCGGCCCCATCCCGATCATCCGCGACGCCACGCTGACCGTGAACGAAGGCGAGATGTGCGGACTGATCGGCCGCAACGGCGCCGGCAAGACCACGCTGTTGCGCGCGTTGATGGGAGCAATCCCGGCCTCGGGCAAGATCGACCTCGGCCACGTCGACCTCCTGGCCCTGCCGGCGCACCGCCGCGCCGTGCACGGCGTCGGCTACATGCCGGAAGACCGGCGCCTGGTGCCGGAATTCACCGTCGAGGAAAACATCCGGCTGCCGACGTGGTCGACGCAGGTCGATGGCGTCGACCGGCGCCTGGAATGGATATTGTCGCTGATGCCGGAAGTGGCGCGCTTCACCAAGCGCCGCGCGCTCGAATTGTCCGGCGGCCAGCAGAAGATGGTGGCGCTGGCGCGTGCGCTGATGGCCGGCACGCGCATTTTATTGCTCGACGAGCCGTTCGAGGGCCTCGCGCCCGCGCTCGCCCGCCGTCTCGGCGAGGTGCTGGCAAACCTGAAGAGCGAAGGTGTCTCGGTACTGATCGCGGAATCGAACGAGATCCACGTGCTCGATCTCCTGGCGCGCGCCTATTTCATCGAGCGCGGCGCGGTCGGCGACAGGCGCTGACGGCCTCGCGTCCGCGGATTTCCGTCGTTGTAAGTATTTCTCCCAATTTTCTTTTCGCGGCCGCTGCCGCATCGTCTTGAATCTACGCCGAAGTGCTTTTGCCGAGCCGTTGCTCGAAGTGTCGTAGCGCGTGATCCGTGTTCGGTTACGACTTCAGCGATGGGGTGGGCACATAGAGACGCAAGGTTCGGCTTTTTCGCGCCGCTTTCGCAGTGGCGCTTTACGCCGCCTCTTCAGGATCGAGCGCATAGCCGCCGATCGCCTAGAAACGCGGAGTGTCTGCATCACGCGCCCCTCTGTTCGCCGGTATTCAGCCGTGGCCGTTGCGCTCGGCGTGTTGCTCGCGGTTGTCCACGCATCGCCCGCGCTTGCGCAGGCGCCGCCGTTGGGAACGGCCATCAGCTACGCAATTCTGGCCGGCTCGGGCATCACCAATACCGGGCCGAGCGTCATCACCGGCTTTCCCGGCAACCCCGGCGATATCGGCAGCAGCGGCGGTGTGATCACCGGATTTCCGCCGGGCGTGCTGGCGACCGGCACCATCCATCCGATCAACGACGCGCCGACCAACGTCGCCAAGAACGACTTCACGACAGCCTATAACGACCTGTCGGCGCGGATCGCCACCGTCAACCTCACGGGGCAGAACCTCGGCGGCCTGACGCTGGTGCCGGGTGTCTATAGTTTCAACAGTTCGGCGCAACTGACCGGGTTGCTGTCGCTGAACGGTCTCGGCAATCCGAATTCCGTTTTCATCTTCAACATCGGCAGCACGTTGACCACGGCGGCGGCGTCCGCGGTTTCGTTGATCAACGGCGCGCAGGGCGGCAATGTGTTCTGGCGGGTCGGCAGTTCGGCGACGCTCGGCACCACCACGAACTTTACCGGCGACATTCTGGCGCTGACCAGCATCACGCTGAACACCGGCGCCACCATCAATTGCGGCGTGGCCTGGGCGCAAAACGGCGCGGTGACGTTGGACACCAACGCGATCACGCTGTGCCCGCTGCTGGTCGGGCCCGTACCGGCGCCGGGCGGCGGCTTTTTGTTCACGCCGCTGCTGCCGGATGGCGCGACCACCAATCAGATCGCCGTCGCCGGTGCGCTCGACGCCATCCTGGCCGCTGGCGGCACGCTACCGCTGGCCTTTCTCAATCTCGCCAATCTGTCGCCCGCCGAATTGGCCGCGGCCTTCACCCAGCTTTCCGGCGAGGCCGCCACCGGCGCCGCGCCGGCCGGCGTGCAGGCCATGAATTCGTTCTTGTCGCTGCTGACGAATCCATTTGCCGAAGGCCGCAGCTTTGCGCCGCCGCCACCGCCGCCGCGGACGGGGATGGCCTATAAGGCGCCGATCTATCGAGGAGCCGCGGGCCTCGGCTACGATGCGCGGCGCTGGGGCGTATGGGCCGCAGTCTATGGCGGCCAGAGCACGATCGGTGGCAACGCCTTCGTCGGCAGCCACGACCGTTCGGCGCGCACCTTCGGCTATGCCGCCGGGCTCGACTATCGGCTGACGCCTTACACGACGGTCGGCTTCGCGCTGGCCGGCGGCAATACGAATTTCGGCCTGTCCGACGGGCTGGGCGGCGGCCACAGCGATATATTTCAGGCGGCGGTCTACGGCACCACGCGCATCGATGCGGCCTATCTGTCGGCTGCGCTCGCTTACTCCTGGAATAACGTCTCGACCGAGCGCTACGTGACGCTGGCCGGCAGCGACCAATTGACCGCCGGCTTCTCCGCTCACAACGTCGGCGGTCGTCTTGAGGGCGGCTATCGCTTCGCCATGCCTTATTGGTTCGGCTGGGCCGGGCAGGCGGGTCTATCGCCTTACGCCGCGATCCAGGCGCAGCGCTACTACACGCCGTCTTACAGCGAGAGCGCGCCGGCCGGCTCGCCGGTCTTTGCGCTGGCCTATGACGCGCACGAGACCACGGTGGTGCGCAGCGAGCTCGGCGCGCGCACGGATTGGAGCGCGCCGCTCAATGCCAACACGGCGTTGACGCTGCGCAGCAGCGCCGCCTGGGCGCACGACACCTGGTCCGGACTGGACATGAACGCGCATTTTCAATCCGTACCCGGCTCGGCCTTCATGGTCAGCGGCGCCGCGCCGCCGAGCGACCTGCTGTTGCTCTCGACCGGCGCCGAGGTCTCGTTCCGCAATGGAATCTCGGTCGGCGCCTGGGTCGATGGCGAATTCGCCGAACGTGGGCAGAGATACGCCGGGACTGGGCGGCTGCGCTATTCTTGGTAACGCACACCGCTTATTGCGCTTTGATGTGCGCTTCCTCGATCACTTTCTTCCACGACGCCGTTTCGGTCTTGATCTGCTCCGCCATCTCCGCGGCGGTGCCGAGCTTTAGCGTCAGGCCTTCGCGGTCCATCGCCGCGCGCACCTCTGGATAGGCCACCGCCTTGCGGAGTTCCTGCTGCCACGTGGTGATGACCTCTTGCGGTGTGCCGGTGGGCGCGAGCAAGCCGTACCAGCTCGTGACGTTGAAGCCGGGCAGGCCCGATTCATCCATGGTCGGCACGTCCGGCAACAGCGCCGAACGCTTCAGCGCCGTGACGGCAAGGGCCTTGAGCTTGCCGGCCTGGATGTGCGGCAAAGTGGAAGCGATCGAGCCGAAATAGAATTGCGTGTCGCCGGAAAGCATCGCCATGACCGCCGGCCCGCCGCCTTTATAGGCCACATGGACAATGTCGATGCCGGTGCGCGACGCCAGCAGCGCGGCCGCAAGATGCAGCGGGCTGCCGACGCCGGCGGATGCGTAATTGAGCGTGCCCGGATGCGCCTTGGCGTAATCGATCAATTCCTTGGGCGAATTGACCGGCAGCTTCGGGGTGATCACCAGCACATAGGCCGCCTCGGCGATCATGCTGATCGGTGTCAGATCCTTTTGGATGTCGACCGTCGCGTCCGGGTAGAGCGATGGATTGACCGTCAGCACGGTGTTGATATCCAGCAGCAGCGTGTAGCCGTCGTTGGTCGCCTTGGCGACGACCGCGGTGGCGAGGTTGCCGGCGGCGCCCGGACGGTTGTCGACGATGACCGCCTGGCCGAGATCTTCCGACGCCTTCTTGCCGATGATGCGCGTCAGCGTGTCGGTGCCGCCGCCCGGCGCGAATGGCAGCACAATATGGATGCCGCGCGACGGATAGGTCTCGGCGGCGGCGATGCCGCCGGTTGCGGCGTAAACCGATGCCATCAAACCCAGCGTCAAGGCGCGGCGGCGCGTGATCGGTGCAAAAGGCGAGGCGGTCATTCTTGTTTCTCCCTGTGTTTTGTTTATTCGGTGCGTTGTTGCGATCAAGCCGAGAACACTGCGATGAGGTCGCGTACCGCGATCTGCTCTAGGCGCCAGCTCGCGTCGACGATGGCGCGCGCTTTCTTCTCGCCGATGCGCGGGGTCATCAGCTTGAGCGCCTTGCTCTCGACCTCCTCGCGCGTCATCGGGTTGTCCGGCGTGCCGCGCACGGCGCCGCTGTCGTGCGACAGCTTGCGGCCGTTCGTCGTCGTGATCTCGATACGCGCCCGGCGCGGCGGCGGCGTGCGCGTCATTTCCGCGCTCGGTACCAGCGTCAGCCTTTTCGCGCACCGCCAGCACCTGCGGGTCGGTCATGCGCGAATAGTCGTGCGAGGATTCCAGCGTCACGTCGCCGTCGACCAGCATCAACGCGACAAGATGCTCGAGACAGATTTCCGGCATGTTGCGGTTGGAGATGATCTTGGTCTCCTTATCCGGCAGCGTCGCCGTCACCGATGCGATGTCGGAAGGCTTGAGGTTGTGCTCGCGCCTGAGAATCTGCGCGGAATCGATGGCCGCCTGGATGGGCGAACCGACCGTCCATTTCTTGATCATGGCGCGCATGATCTCGAATTTTGTGCCGAGCCCGTCGCTCATGATCGAGCGGTCGGGCCGCGGCGAGAAGCTGTCGATGAAATTGTGCTGGCCATGGAACGGATCGGAGCCGCCGGTAAAGCCGCACTTCACCATGGTCGCGGCCGCGACCGCGTTGCGCCCCGTATTGCCGCCGAACACGAAGGCCTTCTCGTTGTGGGCTTTGTCGCGCATCCAGCAGGTCACGCCGGCCGCCTGCTGCACGGCATAGGAGAAGACGTAGCGGACCTGTTCGGCGTTCAGGCCGAAGATTGCCGCGCAGCCGGCGGCGCCGCCGAAAAGGCCGCCGAAGCTGTGCGGGCTGTGAAAGGCGCCGTCGAGCAACGCCTCGTCCAGCGTCATGGTCAGCCGGCAGCCGATGTCGTAACCGAGCACGACCGCGCGCAGGAAGGCCTCGCCGCTCGCGCCCTGCAACTCGGCCACCGCCAGCAGCGGCGGCACGATGGCGCAGCCCGGATGCATGCGCGCGAGGTAGTGGCTGTCATCGGTTTCACCGGCACCGGCCAGCATGCCGTTGGCGAATGCGGCGTTGACCGAGGATGTCTTTCGCCGGTGGTGCCGATCGTGCAATCCGGCTTGCCGCCCTGGGTCTCGATGAAGGCAAGGCCGACCTTGCCGGGGCCGAGGGTCTCGCCGACCACGATCGCGGCAAACGTATCGAGGATGTGGTGCTTGGCCTTCTCGACCACCTCGGCCGGCAACGGCTTGGCGAGCGCCGAAGCGACGTACTCGCTCACATCGATCATCATGGGTTGGATGTCGTCTGTCGTCGCCTTCATCGTCTCATCCTCAGCCGACATGCATCAGTTTGATCAGCTCGCCGGCATCCTTGAGTTCATCGAGCTTCCACAGTTGCGCGGCCAGCGCGTCGGCTTTGCCGCGCGTCAGCACCGGGTCGGCCATCGCGTGGAATTTCTCGTCGATCTCGGCATCCGACATGAAATTACGCGGATGGCCGCGGTGATACTCGACGCGGATATTCTCCTGTTTGCCGTTCTTCATCGTCACTTCGAGATCGCACAGCATGGCTTCCGGCTCGCGGCTATTGGCCTCCTCGGAGACGCTGCATTTGATGCGGCTGACGAGCTCCAGCAGTTTCGGGTCGTGCAGATAGGGGTCGTCGAAATGCTTCGAACTGATGCCGCCATACATTAAGGCAATGCCCGCGGTGTAGGGCATGCTGTGGTCGGCCGACTCGCGGTTGGCCGGCCGCCATTTTTCCGGATCGCCCGCCATCATGCTGACAGCGGTGTGCAGCGTGTGGACGTGCACCTCGGCAATATCGTCGACATTGCCGATCTTGGCTTTGGCTTGCAGCGCCGCGTCGACCACCGACTGCGAATACTGGCCGAGCGGATAGCGCTTGATCAGGCAATCCATGATGCGGAACGGCTGGCCCTTGCCACCGAACGGCTCGAGCTCGAACGGCCGCTGGCTCACCGCCTTGAAGTAGCCGGCGCGGCCTTCGAATATGGGCGAGGGGCCGGTCATGCCGCGTGATGCCAATTGCGTGGCGAAGATGGCGTTGCGGCTTGCATTGGCGTAGGCGCAGCCCCTTCCACATCGACACATGGCCGATGCGCGTTTGATAAAGCGCGACATTGGCCGCGACCGTGAGATTGATCGCTTCCGTGATCTGTTGCGGCGCCAGCTTGAGCACGCGCGCCGCGGCTGTCACGCTCGCCATGGCGCCGATGGTGACGTGGTCGAAGCCCATCGGCTTGATGTTGAGCGTGTCGCAGATGCGGCAGAACACTTCATAAGCGATGACGGTGGCGACGATGAGCGTCTTGCCGTCGGCATGCATCACCTCGCCGGAGGAGACGATGGCCGCGATATTGTCGCTCGGATGGCCGGCTTCCTTGCCGACGTAACCGTCGTTGAAGTCGAGGTAACGGACCATGCACTCATTGGCGAATACCGCGAGATCGAGGCTGGTTTTCTCGCCGGTGCAAAAAACCGTCGCCGGCTGCTTGCTGGTGACGGTGGCGGCGAGGTCGCGCGCGATTCTGACCGGCTCGCTGCCGTAACCGCCCAGTGCGCAGCCGAACGTGTCGACGAACAGACATTTGGTCCGGTGCACGACGTCGGCGGGCAGGTCCTCGAAGCGCAAGGCCGATGCGTATTCGCTCAATTGTTCTGCGATGGTTTTTGCGGCCATGACAATTCCTTTGCCGGAGTTGCGTCCAAGGCTAGCCGAGCCGCGGGCGGCCGCGAAAGGCACTCATGACGCGAGTCGGCTGTTGGATTTTACTATCGAATATCGAACGTTCGGCCGGCGCGCGCGGCATTACAACCACTTTGCGCGCATAGGCTCGATGCATTCGTTTTCAAAAATGATGCAATGCAAAATAAATGTGGCGCGCGTCTCATTGGGCGGACATGCAGCCTTAGTCCGCGCTCGGTTCAGTGTGGACAATGTTCGGCGCTAGTCGCACCTATCCGGTCCCAGCCGGCGTCAGGCCGGAAGCGCTCGCCATATTTTGTCGCCAATTGAGTCAGTGCGAGAACGATGTCTACCACGCCCCGTGAACGCGCGTAGTGCATGGGGCCGCCCCGAAACGGGGCGAAGCCGTGGCAAAGATCATTGCGCCATCGATCGTATCTTCGTCGGCAGCCACACCCTCGCGGAGACAGGCTACGCAAACATCGAGCATCGGCAAAATAAGGCGATCTGCCATATCGGAGCTAGGTGCCGGTGCGCCGGAATCCTTAACGGCCTTACCGTCCTGCCAATCGTACATCCCTTTGCCAGTCTTACGGCCGAGTTCACCTTTTCGACTTTATCGGACAGCCATTTGGGCGTGGCCGGCATTGGCCGAGGGAGTTCCTTGCGCAAAACGTCGGCGACATGCAGGCAATATCGAGGCCGACCTGATCGGCGAGCTCGATGGGTCCCATCGGCATGCCGAAGTCTTCCGCCGCGCGGTCGATGGTTTCGCGTTTGACGCCTTCATCCAGCATGACAAAGGCCTCCATCAGATACGGCGTGAGCGCGCGATTGACGAGGAAACCAGGCGCGCTTTTCACTGGTGCCGGCAGTCGGTCAATCCGTCCGAGGAAAGCCTGTCCCGCTGCCAGGACGTCCGGCGCGACACCGGGGTGGCTGACGACTTCAACCAACTGCATGCGCGATACGGGGTTGAAAAAGTGCAGACCGAGAAAGCGCTCGGGCCGCTTCAGTCCCTTGCATAACTCCTCCAGTGGTATGCTGGACGTGTTGGTCGCAAGGATCGCATCCGGGCGCATCTTGGCCTCGACGCCAGCATAAACTTTCTGCTTGAGTACCAGGTTTTCGGGAACTGCCTCTATGACGAGATCCGCTGTCGCGACACCGTCGCCTTTAAGATCGGGAATGAGGCGGTCAAGTGCATCACGGATATCGGTGCTCTTGTGAGCGATCTTCTTGAAA
This sequence comes from Pseudolabrys sp., assembly GCA_037200245.1. Lineage (GTDB taxonomy): Bacteria > Pseudomonadota > Alphaproteobacteria > Rhizobiales > Xanthobacteraceae > Pseudolabrys. Next base: position 55,419 of record JBBCIM010000040.1, on the reverse strand, counting down.
AGCCCGGCAGCGCGTTTGTTGGCGCCGGCGAGCGGCTCGCCTTTCATATCAGCAAGGCTGACGGTGAATCCATGCCAGGCGCACCAGGCTGCGATATCGCCGCCCATGGCGCCGGCGCCGATAACGTGAATGCGCCGGCCTTTCCAACTCCCGCTCGCCAATCGCTTAAGCTTGTCGCGCAGGAAGAAAACGCGGATGAGATTTTGCGCTGTCGGCGTCACCAGCAGGCGAGCGAAGGACGCGACCTCGGCATTTTGCATTGTTGATGGGCTACCGCCATGAGTCTCCCACAAATCGATCAGCGCGCGGGGAGCAGGGTAATCTCTAGCCGGCGCCTTTTTCTCTGCTTCACGCTTCATCCGCAGAGCAAGCAGCTTACGGGCTGGTGCCCAGTTCAAGAGAGCGACGGATAGACCCCCACGGGCGGTTTTAAATTGACCTGCCACCACCGACTTCACGGCGGCGCTGACGTGGCGTTCCTGCGTCACTGCATCCACAAGGCCCAGCGCCTTGGCTTGACGGGCGCGGATCGATTTGCCCGTCAGCATGGCGGTCATTGCTTGTAGCGGATTAACAAGCCGTGTCAGCCGGACGGTGCCGCCGAGACCCGGGTGTAGTCCGAGCAATATCTCTGGAAAACCGAGTGAGGCATCATCGATGGCGATCCGATAGTCGCAGGCGAGCGCAACCTCGAGGCCGCCGCCAAGGCAATAGCCGTGAATGACGGCAATGGTTGGAAACTTGAGCCGGTCTAGCCTGTCAATCACCGTATGCGCGCGGCCGAGTCGTGCCTCGACATCGGCCGCGCTGGTGGTGCCGCGGAATTCACCGATATCGGCACCGGCGATGAACCCGCTTCTCTTGCCGGAGCGGATCACCAGACCTTTTGGCGTCTCGCGTTCAACGGCGTTGAGAACATCGTGGAGTTCGGAAAACACGTCTTCCGACAGCGTATTGGCGCCAGCGCCTTGTTTGTCGAGGACAAGCCAGGCGACGCCATCGTCGTCGGTCTTGAGCCTCCAGTGCTGCCAGGGCGGCGCGGCGTTCTTGCCTTCGGGCCAGGACAGCGGCCCCAGTTCCAGATTACGTTCTTCGAGCACATCCCAAACTCTCTGTGTCATGGGGCGCTCCTACACCGTCTCGATCAACATGGCGCCACCCTGGCCGCCGCCGATACATTCGGTCGCGATGCCGCGCTTGTGGCCGAGCCGCTTCATGGCGTTTACAAGATGCAGCACAATGCGATTGCCGCTTGCGCCCACCGGATGACCAAGCCCGATGGCGCCACCATCAATATTAAGCTTGGCGCGATCGATGACGCCGGCAGCCTGATCGAGATGCAGCACCTCGCGGCAGAATTTATCGTCGTTCCAGGCTGCCAGACAGGCGAGCACCTGCGCTGCGAAGGCTTCGTTCAATTCCCACAGGTCGATATCGTTGAGACCGAGGTTGTGCCGCCGCATGATCGCGGTTGAGCACAGCACCGGGCCCAGTCCCATGATGGAAGGATCGAGTGCCGACCACTCGCTATCGACGATGACCGCGCGCGGCGTCAGGCCGTGTTTTTTGACGGCGTCCTCCGACGCCAAAATGACCCACGACGCGCCGTCGGTGATTTGCGAGCTATTGCCCGCCGTCACCTGACCCCAGGGCCGTTCGAATACCGGCTTGAGCTTGGCCAGGCTGTCCGCCGTACTATCGGGCCGCACGCCATCGTCGAAGTCATACAGCTGGCCGTCGCGCCCGAAAGCGGGCTCCATTTCGCCTGCGAAGACCTTTTCGGTTTGAGCGCGGGCGAGCCGCTGCTGGCTCTCGGCGGCATATTCGTCGGCTTGGCGGCGGGTGACATTGAACAGGTGAGCAACCACTTCGGCGGTCTGACCCATATTGAGTTCGACGATAGGGTCGGTGAGGCCGCGTTCAAGACCAATGATGGGGCTGAAGAAGCTCGGGCGCACGCTCGCAAAGGCCTTCAGGCGCGACCAGATATTGCGCGCCGCGAAAAGTGTCATGTACCACTCGACCGCGCTGCGCCGGAACACGAGCGGCGCATAGCTCAATGCCTCGGTGCCACCGGCGAGGATTAAGTCCGACGTGCCGTCCTGAATGTAGCGGTAAGCGGTATCGATCGACTGCATCCCGGAGCCGCAATTGATCTGCACGGTAAAGGCGGGCATGGCCTCGCCCATGCCGAGTCGCAGCGCGGCGACGCGCGCTGGATTCATCTCATCGGCAATCACATTGACGCAACCGAGAATGACCTGGTCGAACGCGTCAGGGGCGAAAGGCTGACGGAGCAGGAGAGGGCGGCCGCACTGGACGGCGAGATCGACTGGCGTAAACGGTCCGACACCCCGCGCCTTGAGAAATGGCGTGCGGCTGCCGTCAATAATATAGACCGGGCGATCGTTCACTCTGCGGCTGCCCCTCGCGTCTGAACTTGGGATGGTCCGTCTCCTTCCTTATGGTCGTCGTCGTGACGGGTTAGCTCATCGGCAGCGAAGTCATCGACCGCAACCGTGGCCGCGACGGCTTCCGCAGCGGCTTTTAGTTGCGCGACTTCACTTTCATTGAGCAGGCCTTGCGTGAACGCCTGATCGATATCGCGGACATGGGCCTTGTTCATTCTGTCGCGCAACGCCGCAGCGGCAAGAGTAAGCTTGAACGCGTTTTCTAACCGCGCGAGTCCGCCGTCATCTTTGGGATGAAAGAGACCGACCGTTAGGCGGTCCCGAGTCGCCGAGGATCCCATGAGGATATTCGCGCAGGTACGGGTAAGCGTGTCGGACGGCCCGCGCCGGCGCGGTCCCATCGGTTGAATGATAAAGCGCAAAAGACCCGCCACAAAGCGGTTGGGGAAATTGGCAAGGATTTCGTCGAGGCGGGCGGCGATGGTGACCATTCCGGCGTCCATGCACCATTCAAACCAGCGGCAGGTCGGGGTCATGCCGACCCTCATCCTGCCAGCGTTTGAGCACCGAAGAGAGCAGATAAAGTTCGGACAGCAGATCGCCGAAGCGGGCCGAGATCATTTCCTTGCGCTTGAGGTCGCCGCCGAACGTCAGCAGGGTCATGTCCACCGCCAAGGCAAAAGCTGAAGCGTACCGGCTAAGTTGCCGATAGTAACGGGTCGTCGGTCCGGCGCCGGGCGGGGCCGGTGCGAACAGGCCGCCTGTCCAACTCCGGCCCAAAGCGCGGAATGTAGTGGCAATGGCGTGGCGCACGTGACTCCAGAAGGCGTCGTCAAACGCATGAAGACCACGCTCGCGATCGTTGTCTTCCAGCGCCAGCATCTCTTTTAGAAGGTAGGGATGACTGCGGATCGCGCCCTGGCCGAACTGAATGAGACTGCGCGTTACGATATTGGCGCCTTCGACGGTGATACCGATCGGCACGGCGCGGTAGAGGCTGCCCAAATAATTCTGTGGCCCCTCCATAATTGCCTTGCCGCCGTGCACATCCATTGCGTCGTTGACCGAAATGCGCAGTCGCTCGGTGGCTTGCGATTTCATGATGGCGGTGACGACGGCCGGCTTATGACCCGCATCCAGGGCCGCGCAGGTCATGCGACGCGCGGCGTCAACTAGATAGGCTGTCGCCGCGAGCCGTCCAAGCCGTTCCTGAATGGCTTCGAATTTTCCAATCGGAATATGGAATTGCTCGCGTATGCGTGCATAGGCCCCCGTGGCGTGCGCTGTATAAACGGCGCCTGCCGCCGACAACGAAGGCAAAGAGATGCCGCGGCCTGCAGCGAGGGCGCTCATCAGCATCTTCCAACCTTTGCCGACCTGATCGACTCCGCCAATAACGTGATCCATCGGCAGAAATACGTCGCGGCCCCAGTTCGGCCCATTCTGGAACACATTGAACGCGGGAAAATGCCGGCGGCCAATTTCAACGCCAGGTAGACCAGTTGGTACGAGCGCAACGGTAATGCCGATGTCTTCCTTAGCACCGAGCAAGTGATCGGGATCGTGTAGCTTAAACGCCAAGCCTAAGACGGTCGCGACAGGCCCTAGTGTAATGTAACGCTTATGCCAGTTCAGGCGGATCCCCAAAACTTCGTGGCCGTCGAACGTGCCTCGGCAGACAACTCCTGAATCGATCATAGATGCGGCGTCGGAACCCGCCTCCGGACTGGTGAGGCCGAAACAGGGGATTTCGGAGCCATTGGCTAGTCGAGGCAGCCAATAATCCTGCTGCGATTGGGTTCCAAATTGCAGCAGCAATTCGCCGGGTCCCAACGAGTTAGGTACCATTGCGGTGACCGCCGCGGTGATCGAATGGCTCGAAAGCTTTCGGACGACTTCGGAATGAGCATAGGCGGAAAAACCCAAGCCGCCATATTGTTTGGGAATGATCATGGCAAAAAATTTATGGGTTTTTAAAAAGTCCCAAGCTGCTGGTGGCAAGTCCCGCAGCTCCCAGCTAACCTTCCAGTCGTCGAGCATCGCGCATAATTGCTCGACGGGGCCAGCCAGAAAGGCTTGCTCTTCCAGAGAGAGCTTCGCTGGCGCCTCCCAAGCAATTTTGTCCAATCCGGGTTGCCTGTGAATAGGTCGGCGTCCCACCATACGTCGCCGGCTTCAATAGCTTCACGTTCGGTATTCGATAGGGCGGGCAGCACACCCCTTGCCCAACGAAAAATGAAGCTGGAAATATATTTGCGTCGAAAGGTCATCTTGTACCCGAAAACCGCGGTGCGCCTGCCGCACTATTGCATAAAGCGAGAAGCTGCCGTTGCGCAAAACAAGCCACCCGGCAAAAGATGACGAACTTTTAATCTGGTCGTTATTGCGCTCGGGCTAATGATATACTCGCTGCAAGGTTCCCACTTACCAAACATCGCCCTTTGTGAGAATTTACAACCATGTTCCAGCGGTTGAAGGAGTGGATCGGCCTGCGAATCCTGAAGTATCTCAACACACCTTCTCGCCGCTACGCGCCCTTTTTTGCGCCTCCCCTTGATGTATTGCGTGAGAGTTTAGAACCGGGCGATATTCTACTGATCGAGGGCAATACCCGTCTGAGCACAGTTATAAAATTTCTCACTCAATCGACCTGGTCGCACGCAGCCCTCTATGTCGGTGATGCAGCAAAGGGCCAGACGTCTGGCGAACCTAATGTTTTGTTGGAGGCTTATAGCGAAGTTGGCGTGGTACTTGCGCCCCTATCGAAATATGAAAAATTTAACACAAGAATTTGCCGGCCTATAGGCGTGACTGACGAAGAGCGCCTCAAGATCATTGACTACGCGCTGTCTCGCGTCGGCATGCAATATGACAACAAGCAGATATTTGATCTCGCGCGCTATCTTTTCCCCTATCCGCCCGTTCCGGTGTTCTTGAGACGGCGGTTACTGGCGATCGGCAGCGGCGATCCGACCCGGGCGATTTGCTCTACTTTGATAGCCGAGGCATTTGAGGCTGTTCATTACCCGATCTTGCCGAAACAGTCGAAGGTGCAGGTTACGGGATCGCGCCTTTCGTTCAGAGTGAGACGGACCATATTCGCAAACACGGGCTTTATACGCCACGCGACTTCGACATCTCGCCATATTTCGCCGTAATCAAGCCCGTGATTGTTAACAAGTTCAACTATCACACGCTCGAATGGATTCCGCGAAATTCAACGAATGAAAAATCGAAAACCGGCTAGCTCAAACCTCAAGAATCAACAAGACGCGGCTTTCCTTCTGCATCAACGGCCACATAGGTAAACACGCCATCGGTGACGGCGATTTGTTCATCACCTATGCCGCGGCAAACCCAACTCTCAATTTTGACAGTAACTGAAGTGCGGCCAACCTGAGTTACCTCGGCATAGCACGAGACCTCGTCACCAACGTAGACAGGTCGATGGAATGTCATCCCTGTTATAGCGACGGTCACTACGCGGCCTTTGGCACGGCGCGTCGCTGCAGAGCTTCCGGCAAGATCCATTTGAGATATGAGCCAACCACCAAATATGTCGCCATGAGGATTAGTGTCCATCGGCATCGCGATGGCGCAAAGTGTTGGTTTAGCGTCAGGCGGCGCTACTGGCTGGATAAAAGCGTTCTCTGTCAAATCCGAATTCCTGCATCTGCAGTCGCCCGCCTCTATCCTAGTCTACGTTCGGATATCCTGGAAGTAGGATCGTCGTTGTGCTGATGATATCTTCGCCTTTTGTCCCATCTAAAGCCAACGAAGGTGCTCGCGGCAGTGAAGAGACAACCAATCTAAGTCAGCGCAGTACGAGGAACGGCCGTTTCGTCTACCTCAGTCGAGCGACTTCCAATCGATACACTCACATATGCGCGGCCCAAGACCAATTTGGGGTCGGGGACAGTCATCTTGTGGAATTATTGCTCACGGCATTGCATTTAAATCTTAGCGTGCCTCTCGGTTCAGATAAATATAATTGCAGATAAACTCCAGTGGCACTGCCGGCGTGGTTTGACAGTTCTGGACCAAATTTCTGCGTCCGGTTTTGGCATACGGCCCGCCGCATACTGGTATGACGACTCTCAATATTATTTGTGCCGAACCACCGGTAGCCTTGGACTAATAGGTACACGATCACAAAAACACTACGCGACAATACCAGAAAATGCGGCCCTTCTGTCGCCTAAAATCGACCAAAAGTGCTGGGAGGTAAAAAATGAAATTGTCATTTTTGTCATTTCTACGTACCGAAAAGGCGATGAGGTCAATTCTTTATGTCATGTTTTTTTTATTATCGGTGTCGCCGATAGCGCCGACGCACAATCTTCATTCCCAGACCGCCCGGTTTACGTTGTTGTGACGGCCAGTGCAGGCGGCGGCACTGATATTGTCGCTCGCGTGATCGCGCGACATCTGGAAGCCATGTGGGGCCGGCCTGTGATCGTAGAAAACAAAACTGGCGGCGGAGGTAATATTGGCGCTCACTATGTAGCTCGCTCAAAGCCGGATGGTTACACCCTCCTTGCGTCGTATGGAGGTGTGATCATCTTAAATCCATTCCTTTACAAGTCGATGGGCTTCGATCCGATCAAAGACCTAACTCCAATAACGAATCTGGCGACATCCCCGTTCGTGCTAGCAGTGAGTCCAAAAATTGTCGCAGCCAAATCGGTCACGGAATTCATTAAATTTGTCAAAGCAAGTCCGACTAAACTGAATTGGGCCAGTACGACAAAGGGCAGTTCAGACAATCTCGCCGGCGAGATGTTTGCCATGATGGCAGACTTGCAGATGACGAACGTTCCATATAAGGGAGTTCAAGCGCGTTGATTGATGTTGTTGGTGGCCGAATTCCGCTTGGTTTTTTTACCATTCCTACATCGCTATCCTTTCTCCGGTCAGGAATGCTGGTGCCGCTCGGCGTCAGCGACAATAAGCGGTCCGTTTTACTCCCAGAGGTGCCGGTGCTGGATGAAACGGTTATGAGGTGTTGACCTGCTATGGAGTCTGGGCGCCAGCAGGCACCCCCGGCGGAAATAGTGAGCAAGATCCAAATCGACATAAAGAAAGTTCTCGAAATCGAGGCGGTTAGGCGACAACTGGTCGATGGTGGCTTTGACCCAGTTGGCGATACACCTTCGCAGTTCGCGAGCTTCATTCAGAGCGAAACTGAGAAATATGGGAAAGTTATCTCACGCATCGGACTTGAAAAAAACTAAATATAATTCTCGTACGTAGACTCTTTCCATACAAGAAGACGCGTCGCTCTTTCTGCTCTTCGCCATCGCGTATCAAACTTGGCATTAAACAACAGCCTAGCTTAACGCGTTTCTTCTCGCGCCACTCGACGATATGATGATAATCACAGCATGATGTGGATCGATTTCTCTTCCGTGTAGGAATAGAGTTCTTCCAGACCCCCGTTCGCGGCCGACACCACTGTTCTTGTAGCCGCCATATGGCATAGCACGGACGTGGGCATTGACGCCGTTGATCCACACATAGCCCGATTGCAGCCGCTGAGCTGTGCGCATGGCCGTGGTGATGTCGCGGGTCCAGACTGCGGCGGTGAGGCCGTATTCGACCGAATTCGCCGCCGCGATGACCTCATCGACATCCGACCAGCGGATCACCGACAGTACCGGCCCGAAGATTTCCTCGCGAGCGACGCGCATGTCCTGCTTGACGTCGGCAAAGACCGTCGGCTCGACCCAGTAACCTTCTCAAACATCGCGCCCGCCGGCCGCTTGCCGTCGGCAAGCAGCCGCGCGCCGGCCGCAAAACTCATTGAAAATATTAATAAGCCAATCGAGCTAGCAACCAAGCCTACCTGGTAGATTGATTGAAGATTCAATCGCTTGCAGTTAGACGCCCAATCCTGCCACTCCGACCATTTAACCCGACAATTGAGCCACTTCCACGCCCGGCCACCGTCCCCGGCCAGCGGCCGCTCTATGCCCCAATTGATAGCCTCGTGGAAGGCCAGCCGGGCGCCACCCGGCCTTGTAAAAGGCCTCCGCCGCCGCGTAACTTGGGCCCCCTACACAAGCCGGCGTTTCATGACCGGCGTCAGGGAGGATTTAGCGATGCTGCGGCTTTCCGGCTTGATCACGCGTGCGGCCCATTGCGATTGCCTGTTGCGCGCCTTTTTGCCATCGACGGCGTCCAGGCCGCCGATTATCCGACACGCCCGTCCACATCATCGTCGGCTATCCGGCCGGCGGCTCGACCGACATCGTCGCGCGCATCATCGGCAACTGGCTGAGTAACCGGCTCGGCCAGCAGTTCATCGTCGAAAACCGTCCCGGCGCCGGCAACAACATCGGCACCGAAGCCGTCACCAAGGCCGCGCCGGACGGTTACACCATGCTGCTGATCAATCCGGCCAACACCATCAACGCCACGCTCTACAAGAAGCTCAATTTCGTCTTCCTCAAGGACATCGATCCGGTCGCCGACGTCATCCAAGTGCCGAATGTCATGGAGGTCAATCCGGACGTGCCGGTCAAGACAGTGCCTGAATTCATCGCCTATGTGAAAGCCAATCCCGACAAGGTCAACGTGGCGTCATCGGGCAACGGCAACCTCGATCCATCTCTCCGGCGAGTTGTTCAAGATGATGACGGGCTTGAAGATGACGCACGTGCCCTACAAGGGCTCGGCACCGATGCTCACCGATCTGCTCGGCGGTCAGGTGCAGGTCACCTTCGACAATCTGCCGTCGTCGATCGCCCACATCAGGGCCGGCAAGCTGCGCGCGCTCGCGGTATCGACGGCGAAGCGTTCGCCGGAATTGCCGGATGTGCCGACCATCGCCGAAACCGTGCCCGGTTACGAGGCAAGCGCCTTCTTCGGCTTTGGTGTGCCGCATGGCACTCCGAAGGAGATCATCAATCTTCTCAACAAGGAGATCAACGCCGCACTCCAGGATCAGGCCATGCTGGCCAAGCTCAAGGATCTCGGCGGCATTCCCGATCCCGCTCGCCGGCCGATTTCGCCAAATTCCTCGCCGACGAAACCGCGAAGTGGGAAAAGGTCGTGCACGCCGCCCAACCTGTCCGTGGAATGATGCAAGGTGAGTGGCTACGCGAATGACCGACCGTAAACGTCCCGAGGATTTGCGCAGCCATCGCTGGCTAGGGCTCAACGACCTGCGGTCGTTTGGCCACCGCGCCCCGCTTTCGCCAAGGCGGCTTCGACGCGCCCGACTGGGAAGGCAAGCCGGTCATCGGCATCATCAACACCTGGAGCGATCTCAACTTCTGCCACACGCATCTGCGCGAGCGCGCCGAGGATGTGAAGCGCGGCGTGCTGCAGGCCGGCGGCTTTCCGGTCGAACTGCCGGCGATGTCGCTGTCCGAACCCTTCGTGAAGCCATCGACCATGCTCTATCGCAATCTGCTGGCGATGGAGACCGAGGAATTGCTGCGCAGCCATCCGATCGACGGCGCCGTGCTGCTCGGTGGCTGCGACAAAACCACGCCCGGCCTGGTGATGGGCGCGATCAGCATGGGCATCCCGGCGATCTACGTGCCGGCCGGCCCGCAATTGCGCGGCAACTGGCACGGCCAGGTGGCTCGGCTCCGGCTCGGATGCCTGGAAATACTGGACGAGAAGCGCGCCGGCACCATCACACAAGAGCAATGGGACGAGATCGAAGGCGGCATCGCGCGCTCGTTCGGCACCTGCATGGTGATGGGCACCGCCGCGACCATGATGGCGATTGCCGAGGCGCTCGGACTGTCGCTGCCAGGCGCATCCTCTATCCCCGCAGCCGATGCCGCGCATCCGCGCATGTGTTCCAATTCCGGCCGCGCCATCGTCGACATGGTGTGGCGCGACGTGGCGCCGCAAAAGCTGCTGACGCCCGCGGCCTTCGACAACGCCATCCGCGTGCATATGGCGATGGGCGGCTCGACCAATGCCATTATTCACGTCGTTGCCATGGCGCGCCCGCTCGGGCGTGAAGCTCGACATGAGCCGCTTCGACGAGATCTCGCGCGAGATTCCGGTGCTCGCCAATGTGCGGCCCTCCGGCAAATTCCTGATGGAAGATTTTTTCTACGCCGGCGGCATTCGCGCGCTGATGGCGCAACTCAAAGGACCATCTCGATCTCACCTGCATGACGGCGAACGGCAAGACCATCGGCGACAACATCGCCGGGGGCCGAAATCTATCTGCCCGAAGTGATCCACACCTTCACCAACCCGGTCGCGACCGAGGCGCCACCGCGGTGCTGACCGCAATCTGGCGCGCGCGGCTGCGTCATGAAGCCGTCGGCCGCCGAGAAGCGTCTGCTCAGGCACCGCGGCAAGGTCATCGCCTTCGAGGACTACAACCACATGGCGCGCGAGGTCGAGCGCGACGATCTCGACGTCACCGCCGACCACATTCTCGTGCTCAAGAGCGGCGGCCCCAAAGGCGGCCCCGGCATGCCGGAGTGGGGCATGCTGCCGATCCCGCGCAAGCTCGTGAAGCAGGGCGTGCGCGACATGCTGCGCATTTCCGACGCGCGCATGAGCGGCACCAGCTATGGCGCCTGCATCCTGCACGTCGCGCCGGAAAGCTTCGTCGGCGGGCCGCTCGCCTTTGTGCGGACCGGCGACGAAATCGAGGTCGACGTGCCGGCGCGCCGCATTCATCTGCATGTTAGCGACGAGGAAATGGCGCGCCGTAAAGCCGCCTGGAAGCAGCCGGCGCCGTATTATCCGCGCGGCTATGGCGCGCTCTATTCGGCGCATATCGGCCAGGCCGATGAAGGCTGCGACTTCGACTTTCTGGCGCCGCTCGGGCCGATCCCCGAGCCGGAGATTCATTAGTTCAACACGACAAGCGGGAGGACTGAAGATGTCGCCTCGAATTTACGGAATGGCGCTGGCCGCTGCGCTTGTTGCCGCCGCGCCGCCCGCCCAGTCGCAAACTTATCCAAGCGGTCCCGTGCACATGATCGTCGGCTACGCGCCCGGCGGCACCGGCGACGTGGTGGCGCGCATCGTCGCCTCCAAACTGTCCGAGGCGCTCGGCCAGTCTGTGATCGTGGAGAACCGCGCCGGTGCCAGCGGCGCCATCGCCGCGCATGGCGTCGCCACCGCGCCGCCCGATGGGCTGATGCTGCTGGTCGGCCAGACCGCCGAAGTCGCGATCAACCAGCATTGGCTTAAAGGTCTCACTTACGATCCCGACAAGGACTTGAAGCCGGTCGCGCTGCTCGCCATCGTGCCGCTGGCACTGACGGTTCCCGCCAAGGCGCCGTATTCGACCATGCCTGAATTCCTGAAGGCTCTCCCCGGTCAGAAGATGACTTTCGCCTCGGCCGGCACCGGCACGCCCGGCCATTTCGCCGGCGAATTTCTCAAGGCCAAGACCAAAGCCAACCTCGTCCACGTGCCTTACAAGGGCGCTGGTCCCGCCTTGAACGATCTGGCTCGGCAGCCACGTCGATCTGTATTTCCCCGGCATGCCGGCGGTGATTGCCGCATGCGAAGTCGGCACGCTCAAGGTGCTTGCTGTCTCGTCCGCAAAGCGTTCGGCGATTGCGCCCGAAGTGCCGACGATTGCCGAGACCACCGGCATGACGGACTTCGACTTCACGCTCTGGGCCGGCGTGTTTGCGCCGCGCGAGACGCCGCAAGCAGTGATCGCGAAGCTCAATACCGAAATCAACAAGGTGCTGAGCGATCCCGACACCAAGAAGCGGCTGGTCGAAGCCGGCGCCGAAGTCGACACCATGTCGGTGGTGCAGTTCCGCGCTTTCGTCGATCGTGAGAGCAGCAAGTATCAGCGCATCATCAAGGAAACCGGTGTCACGGCGGAATAAGCCGTCCGGCATCGCACCTATGTCGCGGCCGGGGTTGACCTGGCGGACATTGCGGCTAAGTCACTGAGAAGATTACTGGAGGCGCGAAATCCTGGGCGCGCGGGAAGATAATATGGCCGAAGACATCCCTTACGACAAAACCCTCGATCTCGCGCCGGACACCGTCGATGAGCCGATGCCCGCGTGCGCCGCGTGATGTGCGACAATCCGGGACCGTTCACTTTCAAGGGCACGATGAGCTATATCGTCGGCCGCGGCAAAGTCGCCATCGTCGATCCCGGCCCCGAGGATGCCAAGCACACCGCGGCGCTGCTCGACGCCGTGCGCGGCCGAGACCGTGACGCATATTTTCGTCACCCATACCCACCGCGATCATTCGCCCGGCGTGAAGGCGCTCAAGGCCGCGACTGGTGCCACCGTCTATGCCGAAGGCCCGCACCGCCACGCCCGGCCGCTGCATATCGGCGAACACAAGCGGCTCGACTACAGCCCCGATACGGATTTCCGTCCCGACGTCGCGCTGAAAGACGGCGAGACTGTCTCCGGCGACGGCTGGACGATCGAAGGAATAACCACGCCCGGCCACTGTGCCAACCACATGGCGTTTGTCTGGAAGGAAAAAAACCTGACGTTCATCGGCGATCATGTGATGGCCTGGGCCACCTCGATTGTGGCGCCGCCGGACGGTTCGATGAGCGACTACATGGCGACTCTCAACAAGCTCGCCGAACGCAGCGAGGAAATCTATTTCCCCGGCCACGGCCCGGCGATCAAGGATGCCTCGCGTTTCGTTAACTACTACATCCTGCACCGCAAGGCGCGCGAAGACTCGATCCTGCATCGTCTCGCCAAAGGCGCCACCGATATCCCGACCATCGTGCGCGCGAGCTACATCGGCATCGATCCGCGTCTGGTCGCCGCCGCCGGCCTTTCGGTGCTGGCGCATCTGGAAGACTTGGTGGCGCGGGGCGTCGTCGCCACCGACGGTCCGGCCTCGATCGACGGGATTTATCGGTTGGCGGCGTAGCAACTGGACGCCATCATGAGCGACGTCGGCAAAGCCGAGAAAGTCGACGTGGCGGAGGTCCGCCGCGGACGCGCATTCCGCTATGGCTGCTGGCGCTGCTGACCTTCAGCGGCACGCTGGCCATGCACATTTTCGTGCCGGCCTTGCCGGTAGCTGCCGCGGATTTCGGCGTCGGCGCGTCTGCGATGCAGATGACGATCAGCGTCTATATTCTGGGGCTCGCCGGCGGGCAGTTGATTTATGGACCGGTCTCCGATCGCTTCGGGCGCAGGCCGGCGCTGATGGCCGGTCTGACCCTCTATGTCGCCGCCAGCGTCGTCGCCATGACGGCGGAAAACGTAACGGTCCTCATTGTCGCCCGGCTGTTCCAGGCGCTGGGCGGATGTGCCGGCTTGGTACTAGGCCGCGCCATTGTGCGCGACATCTCGGGAGAGACCGAAGCGGCGCGACGGCTTGCGCTCATGAATCTGATGGTGACGCTCGGCCCCGGCTTGGCGCCCATGCTCGGCGGATTGCTCGCGAGCACGACCGGATGGCGATCGATCTTCGTCGTGCTTTGCGCGTTGGGTGTCGTCAATTTTATCCTGACCTGGCGGCTTCTTCCGGAGACAGGGGCGGCGTCTCGGCAGACCGATGCAGCGGTGGTCCGCAATTACGGCAGCTCTTGCGCTCGCCGGCGTTTCTCGGCTTCGCCGTCGGCGGCGGCTGCGCCACCACGTCGATGTATGCGTTCATCGCGGCATCGCCGTTCATCTTCGTGCATGAACTGCACAGGCCCGTCGGGGAGGGTCGGCCCGTATCTCGCGATCCTCTTTCTGGGCGTCTGGATCGGCAGCATGCTGGCAAGCCGTCTGCTCCGTATCGTGCCGATCAAACCGTTGTTGATCTGCTCCAACGCCGTCAGCGTGATCGCCGCGTTCGTGCTGCTGGCGGCTGTCCTGTCGGGACATTTCTCCGTCATTCTCGCGCTCGGCGCGATGTTCGTCTACACGATCGGCGTCGGCACTGCGTCGCCCGCGGCGCTGACCGAAGCGATCAGCGTCAACCGGCTGGTCATCGGATCGGCATCCGGACTTTACGGCTTTACCCAAATGGCTGTCGGCGCGATATGCACCGCGCTTGCGGGCCTGGGCGAGAGCCCTGCTTTGGCGGCAGCCGTCGTGGTCGCCGGTGCCGGGATTGTGGCGCAGATATCGTTCTGGATCGCGTTTCGCGGCCGGGGCACACAACAGCAGTCGTAGAAGCCGTCCGTTACCTCTTTTTTTCCGGCGGCTTCTTCGCCGGCGGTGCCTTCTTCTCGGCTCGGCAGCGTGCGGCTCCGGTGCGTTGCCCCGCGGCATCGTCGATATCCTCGAGCAGTGTCCGACGCGCGAGGCATTGGCGCCGAAATCGTGGAAGCCGTAACGCGACGCGGAACGCACATCGACGCGGGCGCCCGGTCCAAGCGGGCTCACCCGCACCACGACATCGTCGCGGAAACCCATGATCAAAGTCTGCGCCACGGCCTCGATGACCGCGTCGCGGCGTCCGGGCGAGGGCGGCCGTGAATCGACAATGCGCCATTTGCGCTTGGTGATCAGCGCCATCGCCATGTCGTAGGCGGCTTTCGGCGGCACGCTCAATTGCAGCGGCGCAATGTCGGGATAGGCCGCGCGCTGGCGTTCGGCGACGACGCCGCCCAGATAGTCGGTGCGGCCGCGCGGGCGCAAGCGCGCCAGCGTGTCGAAGCGCGGCGGATTCGCCATATCGGTGGTGACGTCGGTGACGGCGGGCAGTTTGCTGGCGCGGTAGCCGAGATAGGCCGGATAGCCGAGCAGCAGCAGGCCGAGAAAAATCCCGAGAATGGCGTTGCCGAGGCCTTTGAGACCGTGCCGCCAGATGCCGATGAAGGAGGCGAAGGCGAGCAGGATCGCCAGGCCGGCAAACGCCAGAGCGGCGCCGAATGTGGCGAGCGCCGGCACGATCTCCAGAAGCCCTGAGCGCACGATGATGACGGACAGCGCCGCCACCCGCCAGCGCGAACACGCCGAGCCGCCCGGACCATACCGCCAGCCGCGATTTCGGATCGTCGCCAAATGTCCGTTCGTCGCGCCATATGTGGTCAGCCCGCGCAAATTCGTTTCAAAGCCGCCCATTCTCCCGCTTCGAGGAAAGGCGTCGTCGGCCGCGCGGCGGCGACTTTATTGATCGCTGCGACGCGCGCCTGGGTCTCCGGATGATCCAGCAGAATTTTCATGCCCGGCTCGGTAGCGCCCCCGATCTTGGTCAGCATGGTTGCCAGCGCGCGCGGATTGCCGTGCGCGTTGACCATCAGGGCCGCGCCGTAGCTGTCCGCCGCGCTTTCCGCCTCGCGCGAGTAGGACGATTGCAGCACGGTCCGCGCGGCGATTACCACCGCGCCGCCGCCGACGAAATCGCCCAGCAACATGCCGAACAGAAACGACAGCCCGCCGGCCTGCAACACCGCCTTGGTGCCGTCGCGGTGCGCGACGTGGCCGATCTCGTGTGCAATCACCCCCACCACCTCGTCGGCATTGTCGGCCTTCTCGATCAATCCGCGAAACACATAAACCTGACCGCCCGGCAACGCTATGGCGTTGGCCTCG
Organism: Pseudolabrys sp.; assembly: GCA_037200245.1. Classification (GTDB taxonomy): domain Bacteria; phylum Pseudomonadota; class Alphaproteobacteria; order Rhizobiales; family Xanthobacteraceae; genus Pseudolabrys. The sequence continues at coordinate 39,542 of JBBCIM010000040.1, read as the reverse complement.
GGTCTTTTCACCACGAAGCTGCGCAGCGGCGCCGGCAGGCCGGCCGCCGCCTCCAGCCGGCGCACAATCTTGTCCAGCGCCGCGCGCCCGGCCTTTTCCGACGGCGCCGCGCCGCATTCAAAGGCCGCGCCGGCATTGCGGGTATCGAGAATGCCGCGCACCTGCATGTCGACCGCGTCGCCCAGTTTGCGGTCGATGCCCACCGGCACCAGCGGGGCGAGCTTGGCGGCAATCGCCGGCACGCCGAACCAGGCGACCAGCACCAACCGCCACGGTGGCGGCAACGCTCCAGCCGATGACGCTGATGCGCTGGCGGCGCTGATGCGTGCCGGCGCGGTCGACATAGGCGGCGCGGTCGTCGAGGGCGGCGGCGAATTGCGGGTCGAGAATTTCCAGGCGCTCGAGGCTCGCACTGCTGCGCCGGCCGATGCGCAGCACATTGTCGGGCGCCGTCAGGCCCAGGATATCGTCATAGGCCCATTCGGCGACAAGCCGGCCGTCGCGGTCGCCGATCTGCAAGGCCGATGCCCCCAGGGCCACGACGACATCGTGCCGCGCGCTGGTCTGGCCGTCGAAATAGATGCCGGCGCCGGAGGTCATGGCGCTCCTCTGTCATTCCGGGACGCGCCGAAGGCGCGGACCCGGAATCCAAAAGCATGCACCGAATCTGCATCTGGAGTCCGGGTTCGTCGCTTCGCGACGCCCCGGAATGACTGGAAAAAACATTCATCAATAACTACCCACATGCAGGGCATCGGCGAGGCCCTCGCCCAGCGCCGAACTCGGCCGGCCCTCCGCCTTGACCCGTTCGAGCGCCGACAGACCGGACAATTGCAGCGATTCCATGCCCAACTGCCAGAGCGACAGCAGCACGGTGGCGCGGTAGATCATCGAGAAGCCCAGCGCCACGAAGACGTAGCCGACCAGCAGCACCACCGTCGCCGCGATCTCGCCAGCGGCACCGCTTTTTTCGTTGCCGGCCAAAGCCCCGATCGCGATCAGGCCGGTGGCGCCGAAAATGGTGGCCACGATGCAAAACAGGATCGCGTACCATAGGAACCGCATATAGGCGCCGTAGACGTGTCGGGTGCGCAGCAGCGAGTGCACTTCGATGTCGCCGAACCGCAGTCCCGACAGCCACCAGCGCAACACCATCGCCTGATAGGCCGGGTAGAGCAGGGCGGCCAAGGCGACCGAGGTGCCGCCCATCAACATGGCGAACACCACCGCGCCGGCCAGCGCCGGATTGGTGGCTTCGATCCGGCTCATGACCTCGTCGCTGCCGCCTTCCGCCGCATCCGCCAGTGCCTGCCAGTCGACCACCTCGACGAACGCGCCAATGGTCAGCGCAATTGGCGCGACGATGGCGATCCACATCGCCACGCCGCGCAAAAACAGCATGAAGCCCGAGCCGTCGAAGCGTCCGGCTAGATCGCCGTAGAACGTATGGCGCATCTTGAAGCGTTCGAGGTTGGCAAGCTGAAATGGATAGGCGAGCCCGAGCGTCAGCCCGGTCAGCACCCACCACAGGCTGGCGCGCAGGGCATAGATCCAGGCCGAGCCTTCCTGATGAAAACGCAAACCGCGATAGACCGTGCGCGTCAGCCGGTAGCGCCGGGCGCGATAGATCGCGTATTGGCCGATTACGCCGAGGCCTGCGAAAGCCAGCACGCCGGACAATTTGCCGAACACGCCGAGGTCGAGCGCGGCGAGGAAGAACGCGGCATAGACCGGAATGAGAATGACGACGGCGACCAGAAAGCCGGTCAGCAGCTCCAGCGGCGTGCCGGTATATTCCGGCGTCTCGCCGGCGATTTTGCTGTTGCTCCACAGAAAGCGCCGGATGTCGGTGGCGAGCCAGAAGCGGTAGATGCCGAGCGTGATCGCCAGCAGCGCGGCGCCGCGCATGAGCAGCCGCCAATAGGCCCGGCGATGGCCCAAAAATCGCACGCTGCCGCCCACCGCGGTCGTTTGTGCCTCAAGGCTGGTCATGGCCATGGGATAAAGGGAAGCGCGGGTCGGGGCAATCACCACTTGTTATGACGACTCGTGGCCAAAAAGCCGGCCCCGGAATGCCAATTGATGGCGGAAGTGCACGCGCCGAGAACGGGTTAGATGCCACGCGTACCGATGCGTTGCTGTCGCAGTCAGAAACCGGCAAAATCAACTGCGTCCGTCATCCCCATCGCGGCCGGTTGCCACCCGGCGCGTGCCTTATAGGAACGCAGGAGAGCAGGCACGGTTCCTGCATCGAAAAACATCATGCTGCTGGTCAAGACCTATATCGACAGGAGCCCGATCCACGGCCTCGGACTGTTCGCCGGAGAATTCATCCCCAGGGGCAAGAAGATTTGGCGCTTCCTCGAAGGCTACGACCGCGCCTTCTCGCCCAAGCAGTTCGCCAAGCTGCCGAAAGCCGCCAAGGATTTCCTCAAGGTCTACGGCTACCGCGTCGACGGCGAAGTCCTGTTCACGGTCGATAACGACCGCCACATCAATCATTCCGACGACGCCAACACTTTCTGGCGTGCCGGCTACAGCATCGCCAGCCGCGATATTCCGGTAGGCACCGAGATCACCAACGACTACCGGGAATTCGACCCGGTGCTATGCGCGGCTTTTCTGAAAAAGAAATAACGGGCCGTCGCGTTCTCCTGCCGGCGTAAAGGTTCCGCGATTTTAAAAACTCATTTCGCTCGCTATTCGGCGGCGATAAGCGCCATGTGGTGTCAGGCCACCGCGCAGTTTTGTGCGTGGCCCCTTTTCCACCCATCAAGAAAGTGTCCGTCTTCCATGTCATCTGATCAGCCCGCGGCCCCCGCCGAAAGTTCTCGTGGTTGAAGACGAGATGGTATTGCGCATGCGCGCTGTCGACATCGTCGAGGACGCCGGCTTTACGCCGGTCGAAGCCGTCAACGCCGATCAGGCGATGTCGATTCTCGAGTCCCGCTCCGACATCTCGCTGCTGTTCACTGACATTCAGATGCCGGGAAGTATCGACGGCTTGAAGCTTGCCCATGCGGTGCACAAGCGCTGGCCAACCATTAAAATTGTCCTGGTTTCCGGCCAGGTCAAACTGTCCGATGAGGAAAAGCCGGTCGACAGCCGCTTTTTCGGCAAGCCGCTTGAAGTCAAGCAGATGATCGCCGAACTGCAGAATATGGTGGGCGCGGGCGCCCTCGAAATTCTCCCCACCACGCTCAATGACGCGGTGCTTCGCGCCTCGCAGGAAACACTGACCGCGGAGAACGACAGCCTCCGTTTGCTACTGGAGCAGGCGGGCATCGATGCCGAGCTGTTGCTCGCGCAGGCCGGCATCGAAGCCAAAGAGCGCGAGGCGGCCGATAAGCTGCAGAAGCTCATCCTCGATGAAATGCATCATCGCATCAAGAATACGCTGGCGACCGTCAGCGCGATTGCGTCGCAGAGTCTGCGCACCGCGACAAGCATGCCGCACGGCCAGCAAGCCATCGAAGGCCGGCTGGTCGCGCTTGGCCGCGCGCACGATCTATTGATGCAAGTCAGTTGGGCGAATGCCAGTTTTGCGCAAACGATATCGAGCGCGACCGAACCCTACGACAGCAAGGGCTCGGACAAATTTTCCATCAAGGGGCCCGACCTCAAGATAACGTCGAGCGCGGTCATCGCGCTGGCCATGACGTTCAACGAGCTATGCACCAACACGACGAAATTCGGCGCGCTCGCCGCGCCGGCCGGCTATGTCGAGATTGGATGGGCCATCGATGATGAAAAGCAGCGGCTGCGGCTCGTCTGGGAGGAAAAAAGCGGGCCCGTGGTCGTAGCTCCCGTCCGCCGTAGTTTCGGTACGCGAATGATAGAATCGCTCGGGCAGCAATTGAACGGCCACGTTCAATTGGATTACGAACCTTCAGGCTTCGTCTATACGCTCGACGTGCCGTTACGATCGCTCACCGAGGCTTGAACGGCCTGGGGCCGATTGCTGCCGTTCTGCGGAATCGCGCTCATTGGACCACTGCGCCTGCGATCGGCAGGTGATCTTCCGTGATGAAGCTTACGTTGCAAACCTGGCACCTGAAGACGTTGATTTCTTCGCTGTTATCGCCAACCGGCGGCAACGTGCGCGACAGGCTCATGGGTCGGGAGCAGTTCGGGCAAAGCGGTGAATCCGGCATGGGTGTCGCCTCGGTTCCTGTTGTAGGAACCAACGCCTAACGTCGGACAAAGTTTCGCTGGCCGCAGGCCGCGCCATTACCATGCCACGCGAACCGCGCCGTTGAGCAGATGGGCGACGCTGCGCCCGCGCACCTCGACGTCGTAGCCGACCGCGAGACGCCAGTTCGCCATCGGCCGCGCTTCGAGCCCGCCGCCATAGCGCGCCGCGGTGTGACGCTGCACAATACCGGAGGCGAGCAGGGCGGTCGTCGGATCGCCGAGATAGCTGACGGTAAGGTCGCGGCGCATCGACAGAAAATCCTGCAAGACGCGCGCGCGCAATTCGGGGGTTAGCGCGGTGCCGTGAACCGTGACCGTCGACAAGGCGCGCAGGCCCACGTAGCCGCGCAGCGAGTCTACATCGGCGGCGTTGCCGGCGACCTCGAAACCGGTGCCGCCGCTCTCGATGAAGCCGCCGGTGTGCAGATGGGTGTACACCGCGCCGGCCAGCGGCTGAAGCATCACGCGCCAGAGTTGGAACTGCCGCGCGGCCTCGAAGGCGGCGCTGGCGGTGTTGGCGTTGAAGGATGCCGCAGCCGCGCCGAGCCTGCTCGCCGAGACCTCCTGCCAGCCGGCTGCCGCGGCGGCGGTGAGTATCCAGTCGCCGGCCGGTAGCTGGCGTAACCGCCCAGGCGCGTGGCGTCGATGCGGCCGCCGTCGTCGGTGTTGTTCTGCGTCAGGGTGTTGCGCCCGATGCCGGCGACGAAACCGAACGCCCAGTCGTCGAACTTGCGGTCGATGCCGAAGATGCCGCTCGACGCGTGCATGCGCTCGCCGGGATTGCGTCTGTTGCCGGTGTAGAGGGCGTCCTCGTAGCTGGACGCGGCCCATGCCGCCCAATCCTGAAATCGCGGCGCCGGCTGCCCGGCGGCGAGCGCCTTGTCGATCATCGGCGTGCGGCTTTTATCCGCTGCGTAGCCCAGCCCCGCCGGCGCGGGCGGAGCGCCCGGCGTGTCGCTGTGGGAATGGCCCAGCAGCGCATCGATAAAGTTAAAACTATCGTCGATGATGGCGTTCTGGAACGCGCCGTAGAAGCCGCCGATGTAGCTGTTGTTGGTGCTCAGCGTGGGATCGACGCCACTCCCGCCGCCGCCACCGCCGCCTCCGGGAGGCGGCGGAACGCCTTGCATGGCCGACGCCGATCCGCCGGCGACCGCCAGCAGGAAGACGCTTACGCACGCGATAAAAACAGACCGACGGAGATCCACTGTTGCCCACGCCCCGATACCGGCCCAATTCAATTGGAGCGGTCGAACGGTGTCAACACTACCGGTAGGGCCCAAATGCCAGCCAAATCACGGCCAAATGCAGGGAATAGAAGATATAGAAGACCACGCCCGGCAGCGGCCGCCACGGCGGCCGGAACCGCAGGCTCAGCCACACCAGGACGGGCGCCCCCAGCGCGGTCAGTGCCGCCTGCCAGAGTTGCGGAACCACCATCAGGTCGTCGGCGATCTCGGCCACCGTGATCAAGGCCAGCGCGCCGGCGTAAGAACGCCTCAGCAGGAGAAAGGCGCCTAGCTGCGCGATCGGCGTGACCGCCCCGCCGTCAAGGAAGCGGTCGGCGGCCACCAAAGCCACGGCCGCAAGGATGGCGATGGCATAGTGCCGGCGCGTCACCAGGACGATGAGGTCGACGCCTGCGGCCAGCGTGAACAGAATGTTCAGCCGAAGGGCAAATGTGCCGACCAATGCGAAATAGACCGGCTGCGCGATGACGCCCCAGAACAGCATGCGCGCCAGCATGCGTGTCGCCCGCTCCGGCGGGCCTTGCGCCAGGCGCACGCAGACGACAAAGGCGAAGATCGGCAGGCAGGGGCGCCCGGCGAGATAGCCCCATGACCGGAGCGGGTCGGGAAAGGCGATCAGAGTGTGATTGACCGCCATAAGGATCATGGCGGCGATCTTGGCGAGGTCGAGCCCATCGTCCGGCGCATTCGCCGGACGCCGGTTGCCGACCAGGTTTCGGATCAGCGCAGCGCCGCTCACAACCGACCTCATCGCAGCGCGGGACGGCGGCTTGGCCGCCCCCGCGCCGTCAGCTATTTCACGCCGAGCAGCTCGACGTCAAAGATCAACGTGGCGTTCGGCGGGATGACGCCACCGGCGCCGGACGCGCCATAGCCGAGCGCGGGCGGAATGATCAAGGTGCGCTTGCCGCCGACCTTCATCGACGCCACGCCTTCGTCCCAGCCTTTGATGACGCGGCCGGTGCCGATCGGAAATTCGAACGGCTGGCCGCGGTCGACCGAACTGTCGAATTTCTTGCCCTTGACGCCATTCACATAAAGCCAGCCGGTGTAGTGCATGACGCAGGTCTGGCCGGTGCGCGGCGTAGCGCCGGTGCCGACTTTGCTGTCGACGATTTGCAGGCCCGATGCGGTCGTCACGGCGGCGGATTGCGCCGCGGCGGGGCCGGATGAGCCCACGGCGAAGGCGGCACTCAATCCGACGATAAGTGCGAATACGTGACGGCCGAACGCGCGCATGAAGATCTCCGTGATTGTTAGGGGCAAGACGTGGTTTGCGTCATACACCGTCATGCCTAGGTTTGTCCCGGGCATTCGCGGCATTCTTCGCAATCACTTTCCTCCGATCTTGCAAGTCACTTCCTTCCGATGGCGTTCTCCATCCGCTTGTCCGGGATCAGCCACATCAGCGCCGTCGAAAGATAGCCGGCCAAGGCCAGGTAAGGATGCACGAAGGCCAATGCCAAAGACACAAGATAAATCACGATCGATATATTGCCCTTCACGTCTTTGCCGACGGCGATGGCAAGCGGTGAGTCCTTGGCGTTGATGCGCACCAGCCGCCACACCAGAATGCTGTAGGCGGCAGCCGCCATCAGCAGCACGACGCCGTAGGCGATCACCGGCCACATGGCGTAATATGTGTCCCCCATCCAGGCATTGGCGAAGGGAAACAGCGACAGCCAGAACAGCAGATACAGGTTCGCCCACAGCACCGAGCCGTCGATGTTCTTGACGAGCTGGAACATGTGGTGGTGATTGTTCCAGTAAATACCGACATAGACGAAGCTCAGCACGTAGCCGATGAAGACGTGAGACGTCCCGGCGAGTGCGGCGAGATCGGCGCCGTGCGGCGCCTTGAGCTCGAGCACCATGATGGTGATGATGATGGCGATCACGCCATCGCTGAAAGCCTCAAGCCGCCCCTTGTGCATTGTCGCGCGTCCCTTGTCGATCCGGGGCCAATGTATCCATGTGACCGGTCAGATCAACTCGCCAGTCCGATCGGGCTTTGTCGGACGATCGCTTGACGGCCGACCAATTCAGCGTAGCGCGCGATCGGGAACGGCCGGCCGGCCAGATAGCCCTGAATTTCATCGCATCCTTCCTGAACGAGGAAGGCCCGCTGGCATTCGGTTTCGACCCCTTCCGCAAGGATTGGGATCTTGAGGCTATGACCCATGCCGATGACCGCACGGACAATCGCCTTGGAATGGCGGTTGTGATTCAGGTCGGAAATAAAGGCGCGGTCGATCTTGATCTTGTCGAATGCGAAGGAGTGCAAATATGATAACGAAGAATAGCCTTTGCCAAAGTCGTCCAATGCGATTTGCACGCCAAGCGACTTGAGTTGACACAGAATCGATACGGCTCGGGAAAAGTCGTTGATCAACACGCCCTCGGTGATTTCGAGGACGAGCCGGGCGGGCGCCAGGCCGGTTTCGAGTAGGATCGAATGGGACGAGGCTCGGTAGATCGCCGTGGTGGAACTGAATGGGAGAAACGTTGACCGCAATCGTCAGCGGTTTCGGCCAGGACGCGGCCTCCCGGCAGGCCTCACGTAACGCCCATTCGCCCAGCGGAATGATCAGGCTGTATTCTTCCGCGATCGGGATGAAGGTATTCGGCGACACCATGCCGCGTGCCGGACATGGCCATCGGGCCAGCGCTTCGAAACCGGTCGCTTCGCCGGTTATCCGGAACTGCGGCTGGTAGTGCAAACGCAATTCGCCGCGATCGACCGCCAGCCGCAGATCCTGTTGCAGATCATGCCGTTCTTGGCGTTGCGCGCCCATTTCCGGCTGGAAGAACAGCACGGAAGCACGCGGTTCGGCTTTCGCCCGATAGAGAGCGGCGTCGGCGTTGACTATCAGCGTCTTGGCGTCGGCTCCGTCGGTCGGGTAGACGGCGCCGCCGATGCGCAAACCGATCCGAATGCGCTTACCTTCGATCTCGAACTCATCGACAAAGGCAGCGAGCAGACGTTCGGCGACTGCCGTCGCCGCGGCTGGCTGGGCGCCGTCCGTGACGATGACGATGAACTCGTCGCCTCCGATGCGCGCAATGAAGGCGACGCCCGCGGCCGTTTGCAAACGGCGGGCGCCTTCCTGCAGCAGTGCGTCGCCGGCGGCGTGTCCGTAAACGTCGTTGGTTTCTTTGAAGTGGTCGAGATCGACGCTCAGGATCGTGAACCGCTCGCCATTGGCCGCTGCGTTCTCGAGCGTGGCAGTAAAGTGCGCGTTGAAGGCCGCACGGTTCGGCAGGTCCGTCAGCGTGTCGTAATGCGCCATGTGTTCGATGATCTTCTCCGACTGGCGCCTTTCCGTGACATCGTCCAGAACCGTCAACAGGTACTTTGACTTTCCCTTATCGTCGCGAATTGCGACCCTTTTCGATGTGACGACTCGCGTGCCATTCTTGGCCGTCTGCAAAGGAAACTCGTGGGCAACGATGGCTGCGGCGGGTCCCACAGTGTCGCCGGCGGAACCGTTGATGATGTCGGCAACTTCCTTCGAATAAAGGTCGCGCGCGGTCTTGCCGATGAGTTCGACGCGGGAGAGGCCTGTCAGGTCTTCGTACGCTTTATTGACGAGCGTTAGCCGCCAGTCGCGCACGTCCTGCGCCGTCTCCGGCGCTGCCTTTACCGATATCGAAAGGGGAATATGCTCGATGACGTTATCGAGAAATACTTTGGTGCGCGCTTCCGTCTGCTGCGATTCATAAAGTTTCCGATTCAGATCGTCGATGGCGGCGCGCTGACCCTCAAGCGATTCGGCGGCCGCGTTCAACTCTGCCATCAATCCCCCCAATTCTCCGGTGGGATAAGGCGGCGTAATGCGGACGCTCAGATCGCCGGAGCCAAGCTGCTGCGCCATCGCGGCGATGCGGCCGACCTGGCGCCGGACGCCGATCTCCGCCAGCGTCCACACGCCGGCAAAGAGCAGCAGCGAAACCAGCCCCACGATGACTAGGTCCTCGTACAAACGTTTGTCGGCCGCCGCGACCAGGCCGTCTTTCGAAATGCCGACCATGACGTAAAGCCCGGCATCGCGAATGGCGGGCGTCGTGTCGGCGGCCCAGAATTGTTTGCGGCCGTCGATACCGTCCACCGCGTGAGCCTGACCGGCAGAGGGGCTATTGGCGAACCGAAATAAGTCCGTGTTCGTGACCGAGGTCCCTGTGCGCTTGGTCCAGCCCGGGCTCGATGGCGCGACAAGTACTGTGCCGTTTTTATCGAGCAGTAGGACGTCCACAGCGTGCGAAAGCCGGGAGCTATGAAACTCTATAAATTTTTGCAGGTTGAAAGACGCCAGCAAAATGTATTTCAACTGACCGGAGGCGGCGCGTGAGGGGTATGCGATCTGCAGCACCGAGGTTCCCGTCAGCCGGCCAAAGGCAGGCTGAAGCGTTACGACGTCCCACGTCCCCAACGCCTTCTGGAAGTACAACCTATCTTTGAGGTCAAGATCGCGGTTGGTCTGCAGCGAATCGCAGAACAATTGGCCGTCGGGAGTAATGGTTAGAATCCCGGTATATTGCGGGTACTGTTCACGCACCGCGGACAGGAAGGCGGAGCACTCGGCGCGGTTCGTGCTGTCGAGATCGACGGCGCGGGCGAGCCCGAAATGAAGCTGAGCCGTGCCCTGGATTTTTTCATCGAGGTCGCTCGCAATATTCTGCGCTTGCGCGGCCAGCCCGGCCAAAGCCGTTTCGATTTCCGCCGCGCGTTTTGGAAAAAGCGCATTCCCAAAAGGATCGCAGGCACCAGCGTCGCCAGCGCGACGAGCAACAAAAGGCGAGTGCGTAAACTCATCGAACCTGCATCCAAAACTCCGACGGCATTTTGTTGAGCGCGCCGCCACGGAGCAAATGCCGTTCAGGGCAGTAATTTCCAATTTTGGAGTACATTCAGGCAGTTATAGATTAATGCTGCCTCTAGGAACGTGGTTACTGGAAGCCCGCAATGGCGGTAGGGCGGAAGCATTGTCGCGGCGGCAAGCCGTTCGACGGCGGCGGTGCGGGGGATTTTTTCCTCCGGTTCTCATCACGGCGGCGGCGATAGCGGCGGTGATGGTGGAGGCGGGCACTCGAAGCTCGTAGCGTGGGCTAGCCGACTTGTCCGCCGAAGCTCGCAGAGCGAAGGCGGGAGGCGCAACCCGTTTTTTTTTCACGAAGGCGGCGAATATGCTTCGTTAATTCCTCCTGTCGGCTATTCAAGAAGTTTGGCCAGCCCGGCTGGCGCGTTAATGAATGCGTACGGATTGAGGAATTGCCTCCGCCACAAGAAATTGCGATCGACATCGGATAGCTTCGCTTCCACGCAAATTGCGGTCCATCGATCGCGTATCGTTGCGATCTGATGTTGAACTATAGAGTATGCCTGATCGTTCGACAGAAGAAACTGCGGGGCGGCATTCAGGCATATTGCGATCTGGCTTGCGCGTTGGTCGTCGGCAATCAGCATCGCCTGGCTGGCTTCGCCGCCGCTGCGTCCTTGCGGGCAGATGTCATAGGCCGCGTTAGTCTTAATTTCTGGCCATCCCAATAGGCCGAATGATTGCGTGCGTGATCGTCTGTGTTTCCGCAAAGAATATTGAAGAGCATTCGGGAGAAAAGCTCACGCAATGTTTTCTTCGGTTCAGAAAATCGATGACGGATAATCGTCGCAAGATCCTCGTAGCTGGCATAACGCGCCATCAACTCATCGAGTTCGAGTAAGTGAGCGCCGAAACCATCGCGCGCCGACGCCAACCCTCCTTAACTTTGCATCTATCGAAGCGCTCAATCAAAAGCACGTCCTTCCCGGCGATATGCCGTAGGCTTACCCGAGCTGAGTCGATGCCAGCATCCGCGGCTAACCGCATGGTGACGTATTCGGCTTTCACGACATTGTAGAGGTCGCTTTGTGAGGAAAATTTTGCAATGTATTTTTTATCGTGTGATCCAATCAATGCCTTCGGCCTCGCGCCGCCAATCGAGCTACCGTGCAACAGTGCGGCATCAAGATCCGGATTGAGAGGCATGCCTTCCTCGACTTTCGCGGCGGCATCTTGCAGTTCGTCCAAAGAAGCCGTGGCCGTCTCGCGGGGTACATAGTCGGTCGCTGACTGTTGAAAATCGAGCGCACCGATTCGATCGGAACCGGATTCCAGCAGATAGGTAAGTTCGCCCAATTTGGTAGTATCGATTCCTTTTCCGCTAGCTCCCAGCTTTCGATTGATTACGATGCGGCGCCCCCCACGCGTCCGGTGCTGCATCGCGAATGCAACTCGGCATGTGCAAGCCATTGAGCAGCGGCAATACGCCCTCACGTAGGGGGAGTTCCGGCTCGTAAAGCGAAATCGCATTGTTCCGTGCGAGATAGCTGCGCGCGTAATTGAACGCGAGGTCGTCACCGTTGGAAGCCAGTCTTCCGGCGACGACCGGTTTCGTTTCATCGGGCAGCCACACCCAGACGAACGCTTCCGCTGCGCCGGAATCAGAAGTCATCCTTCGCCTCTATCTTAGGGGCGCGGACTGCTTTGGGGAGCAAGACCAAGGTCTTTCGGTTTGCATCTATTGCTCCGCTCAGGGCGGCCTTGTCCGGGTCGAATAGCCAGACGCCAACAATGGCGGCGGCTTCAAACATCGCACCGATTGTGCAGCCTGGATCGCCTTTCTCTATCCGCTGGACGAGTCCGCGGGAAATGCCCGCTCTTTCGGCCAGTTCTCCGGTGGTGATTTTTTTCTCGATGCGGGCTTGCCGGATGAGTTGCCCCAATAGAACGACGGCTTCTCGGAGCTGTTAAACGGGATGAGGGGACGTTTCAGAGGCTTTGGCATGGCTAATTGATTCATAAATAGATCAAAAGGTATCTTTGTGATCTATTTATAGATCAATTTAGCCGGACGCAAATGATATTTTTGTATTTGGTCTATAAATGGCCCATTATGTAGCTTAATGGTCTATTTATAAACCATTATTTCTCTCGGTCCTCCTCGCTCCGCCGCTTGGACCCCGGGCAGCCGATACTCCCGAAACTGCTGCCTCAAAGTCATCTTCTGAATCTTGCCCGTCGCGGTGTGCGGGATTTCGTCGACGAACACGACGTCGTCCGGCAGCCACCATTTCGCGACCTTGCCCTGCATGAAGTCTAAGATGTCGTCCTTGGTCGCGGTCTCGCCTTTCTTCAACACGATCACCAAGAGTGGCCGTTCGTCCCATTTCGGATGCGACACGCCGATGGCGGCGGCTTCCGCCACCTTCGGATGACCGACCGCGAGATTTTCCAGATCGATGGTCGATATCCATTCGCCGCCGGACTTGATGACGTCCTTGGCGCGATCGGTGATCTGCATGTAGCCGTGGCGGTCCATGGTGGCGACGTCGCCGGTGTCGAACCAGCCGTCCTTTTCGAAGACCTCGGCACCCTCGCCTTTGTAATAGGCCCTGGCCACCGCCGGCCCGCGCACCTTGAGGCGGGCCGAAGGTCTTGCCATCCCAGGGCAGTTCCTGGCCGTGGTCGTCGGTGATTTTCATCTCGACACAGAACGGCGCATGACCTTGTTTCATCTGCACGTCGAGCCGCGCCTCGCCGGTGAGTTCGGCATGCTCCGGCTTGAGACTGCACAGCGAGCCGAGCGGGCTCATCTCGGTCATGCCCCAGGCGTGGATGACCTCGACGCCATAGACGTCCTGGAACGTCTTGGTCATGGCGCGGGGGCAGGCCGAGCCGCCGATCACCACGCGCTTGAGGTAAGGCAACTTGCCGCCGGTCTTTTCCAAATCCTGCAACAGCATCAGCCACACCGTCGGCACCGCGGCGGTGAACGAGACTTTGTAGGTGTCGAGCAATTCGTAGATCGAGGCGCCATCCATCTTGGCGCCGGGGCATCACCATCGTGGCGCCGACCATCGGCGAGGTCAGCGCCAGGCCCCAGCAATTGGCGTGGAACATCGGCACCACGGGCAGGATGACGTCGCGCGACGAGCAGTTCATGGCGTCGGGCGTCGCCGCCATCATCGAATGCAGCACGTCGGAGCGGTGCGAGTACAGCACGCCCTTGGGATTGCCGGTGGTGCCGGAGGTGTAGCACATGCCGGCCGCGGTGTTTTCGTCGAACTCCACCCAGGCGAAATCGCCATCGACTTCGCCGATCCAGTCTTCGTAGGCGACGGCGTTCGGCAGCGTCGTCTTCGGCATATGCGCGGCGTCGGTGAGGATGATGTAGCGCTCGATCAATGGCAGTTTGTCGGCGATCTTTTCCAGCAACGGCACGAAAGTGAGATCGACCATCATCACACGGTCGGCGGCATGATTGACGATCCAGACGATCTGGTCGGGGAACAGGCGGGGATTGACGGTGTGGTAGATCGCGCCGATGCCGGTGATGCCGTACCAAGCTTCCATGTGGCGCCAAGTATTCCAGGCCAGCGTCGCCACCCGGTCGCCCAGCTTGATGCCGTCTTTGTCCAGCCGCTGCGCGACCTTGAGCGCGCGGGCGCGGATCGCGGCGTAGTTAGTCTCGACGATAGGCCCTTCGACCGAGCGCGTGATGACCTTGCGCTCGCCGTGGAATTTGGCGGCGTGGTCGATGATGCGATGAAGCAGCAGCGGCCAATCCTGCATTAACCCGAGCATGGCATTTCCCTCAATTTAGCGGCGCATGATCTGGTCCGAAAACCGGTTTCCACTTTTCGGGATCGTGCGCTTGTCCTTTTTCTCATTTGGACCGGCCCCTCAGCGCGGTCGCCGGTAAGGTTAGCCGTCACGCCGGGCGGTGCAACGGTTTCGTTGGCGATACAGTGCGGTGGTGCGATTGGTTCATGCTGCACCTGCAAAATACCGCAATTAGGCCCGATATCGCCGCAATGAGGCTGGTGGTGGCATTGCTGATTTTAGCGGGTGTTTACGGCGGTAACGCCGTGGCGGATGAGACCGCGACCGCGGTAGCTGCCATCCCGCAACCGGTGCCGCTGCCGCGTCCGCGCCCGCCGATGCGTCCGGCCTGGATCGAGCCGCACAGCTTCCGCGAGGCCGCGGGCCCCGACTTCAACAGCGACGCCGTTACCGACAAACTGTCCGACTGCGACGAGCGGCTGGCCAAGATCGCCGTCATCGCCGCCATGCCGCGGCTGGTCGGGCCGGGCTCGTGCGGCGGCGGCGACATCGTGCGGGTCGACGCCGTGCTGCTCGGCGACAACAAGCGCATCGCCATCAAGCCGGCACCCTATCTGCGCTGCTTGATGGCGGAGCAGTTGACCGTCTGGGTGCGCGACGAGGCGGCGCCGCGCGTGGCCGCCACCGGCGCGACGCTGCGCACCGTCGACACCTACGACGATTTCGACTGCCGCGGCCGCAACCGTGTCGTCGGGGCCAAGATGAGCGAGCACGGCAAGGGCAACGCAGTCGACGTGCGCTCGCTGACCTTTGCAGACGGCCGCGTCGTCCATCTCACCGACATGACCGCGCCGAAGGATTTGCGCGACGATCTGCGCAAGTTTGCCTGCGCGCGTTTCAGCACCGTGCTCGGGCCGGGCTCCGACGGCTATCACGAGAGCCATATCCATCTCGATCTGGCCGAGCGCCGCAACGGCTATCGCATCTGCCAATGGGACGTGCGCGAGCCGCCCAAGGTCGAGCCGCCGCAGCAGCAGATGAAGCCGGAACCGGAACAGGCTGAGCCGGCAAAAGAAGAGGGCGAAGCCGTAACCGTCGTTGAATTCGACGGCAAGCCGGTGCCTTTGCCGACACCGCGACCGCGGCATCGGGCCGCTCCGGCCCAAAAGCTGTAGTGGGTGTCCACCGTCCGTTCATCATTTCGAGGGTAGCTAAACGCCCATGATCACCGACGCCCCCAGGGCTTTTGTGCCGGCTGCGCCGCCGCGCGGGCGGCTTGACCCGCCGCAGCCTGCTGCGCACGGGCCTGGGCCTGACCGGCGTCGCCGGCCTGATCGTGCCCGGCGGCGTGGGCTTATGGTGCCGTCGAGGCCGCCACCGAGCTCACCGTGACTACTTACGCGCCGGTGCCGCCGAATTGGCCGGCCAAGCAGAAACTCACCATCACCGTGGTCGCCGACCTGCATGCCGGCGGGCCTAACATGGGCATCGAGCGGGTCCGCGACGTCGTCGACGCCGCCAATGCGCTGCGCTCCGACCTCATCGTCATCCTGGGCGACTATTTCGCCACCCATCGCTTCGTCACCGAGCGGGTGCCGCACGCCGCCTGGGCGGCCGAGCTTGCTCGTCTCCATGCGCGCATGGGCGTCTATGCCATCCTCGGCAATCACGACTGGTGGCACGACGTCGATGGCGTGCGTGCCGCGCTGCGCAAGGTGGACATCCCGCTTATGGAAAACGACGCGGTGCTGCTGGGCGATGCGGGGGCCAAGTTCTGGCTTGCCGGCCTTGGCGACCAGATCGCCTATTGGCTCGGCCCCAGCTCGTTCCTTGGCGTTGACGATTTGCCGGGCACGCTCGCCCAGGTCACCACCGCCGATCCGGTGATCCTCTTGGCGCACGAGCCCGACATTTTCCCGAAAGTGCCGGCGCGCGTCGCGCTCACGCTGTCGGCCACACCCATGGCGGCCAGATCCGCGTGCCCTTCGTCGCTCCGGTCTGGGCACCGTCGGCCTATGGCGCGCGCTTTGCCTATGGCCACATCGTCGAGCGCAACCGCCACATGATCGTCTCCGGCGGCCTCGGCACCAGCATTGTGCCCTTGCGCATCAACATGCCGCCGGAAGTCGTGAAAGTGACGCTGGGGGCGTGATCCCCATTTTATCCGCTCGTCCCCGCGAAAGCGGGCACCCAGGGAGACAATTCGTGAGTCCTGCCGATGTGGCTCTGGATTCCCCGCTTGCGCGGGAATGAGCGGTGCAGTGTAACTCCTCCAAACAAAAACGGCGCC
This sequence comes from Pseudolabrys sp., assembly GCA_037200245.1. Lineage (GTDB taxonomy): Bacteria > Pseudomonadota > Alphaproteobacteria > Rhizobiales > Xanthobacteraceae > Pseudolabrys. The sequence continues at coordinate 23,208 of JBBCIM010000040.1, read as the reverse complement.
CCGCGAGGGCGCCGTTTTGTTATTCGCGTGCGGTAAGCCTTAGCGGAACAGGCCGCCGGTGGTCGAGGCAATCCGCGGATTGAACGGCGAGTCGCCTTGCTTCGGCGCCAGCACCACGACGACGGTGCCGGTCTTAACCCGCTTGTAGAGGTCGATGACGTCCTCGTTGGTCATGCGGATGCAGCCCGAGGAAATCGCTTCGCCGATGTATTCCGGCTGATTGGTGCCGTGAATGCGGTACAGCGTGTCCTTGTTGCCCTGGAACAGGTACATGGCGCGCGCGCCCATCGGATTCTGCGGACCGGGGCTGACGAAAGCCGGCACGGTCCATGCGCTGGCGCTCGCCCGGCGTCGGCGTCCATGACGGCCACTCGGTCATGCGCTCGATCTTGGCGACGCCCGACCAGGCCATCGCCTCTTCGCCGACGGTGACGCCGTAACGAATCGCCTGGCCATCGGCCAGCACGTAATAGAGGTAGCGCGCATCCGAATCGATCACGATCGAGCCGGGCATTTCCTTGCGATGATATTGGACGATGTGGCGGCGATACGGCTCGGGGATCGCGACCTTTTCATAAGGCGCCGCGGCCAAAAGCTTCTTGTCGCGCGGGGTGAAATTCGCGTCCGACGACGGCTCCATCGTGGCCTGCATGCAGCCGCCGAGCATCACGCCGACGCCTACCAGAACCACAAATAACCCTCTAGCCGCCATTTTTTCTTCCTCTCTCCCGGTCGCTATCGAGCGCCCGCATCAAAGATTCTTAAGGCCGCAATTAACCGAATTGGTGCCGCGATAGCTATGGTTTCCGGCCTATCCACAGGCAGCTTCCTGCCGGATGTTGCAGGAATGCCTCACTCGACTTTAGAAGGCAGTCCCGGCGGCAAACTGGCAAAATCCAGAATGCTTCAAGATATTAAGAGAGGGTTTACCATAACTGTCCGACTATTAACGAAGTTGACGCGAATACTATCGGCTTTGGCCAAAGACCACGATAGGACACGAATTACTGCGCAATTCTGCCCCAGTTTGTGGCCAGAACGGCGCTCGAGGATAACCCCAAGGACGGATTGGAGAAGCAAGTGACGACGCAAGTGAACAAGGCAACGGAACAAAGCAAAGAAGACGCCCCGGCGCCAGAGCAACGACCTCGGCAATCGCTACGGCAAGATCGGCATCTCGGCGGTCGCCGCTGCGGTTCGCCATCAAGGCGAGCAGCAGACCGTGTCCGAGTATCGTATTCCCTACGATCGCGACTAACGGCTGACGGCATCGCGTCGGGCTTCATGCCCGCCGGCCGGCTTTCTTTCAGACTTCAGGCGAACTGACGACGCCCGCGCTCCAGCCGTGGGCCGCGGGCGCGCGGCATTTATGGCTTGCGCGAACGATCGCGATCGGTTCATGAGAGAGCGATCCGGCGGCGCATGATGCGCACAAGAGAAGCGTGGTCGCATGCTTTCAGTCTACGTCCCGCATGGCACGGCGCTCGAGCGTATCGCGGTCGAGCCCAGCGAAGCGCCGCCCGATGCGGCGGTCTGGCTCGATCTGGTCACGCCGACGGTGCAGGAAGACAAGCTGGTCGAGCAGTTTCTCGGCATCGCGGTGCCGACGCGCGAGGAAATGCAGGAGATCGAAGTCTCCAGCCGGCTCTACACGGAGAACGGCGCGCGCTACATGACCGCGACGCTGATGTGCCAGTCGGACACCGCGACGCCCAAGACCACGGCCGTCACCTTCATTTTATCGAGCCACCGGCTGTGTACCGTGCGGTATCGACGACCCGCGGCCCTTCGCCATCGTCGATCACAAATTGGCGCGCGCCTGTTCGCCCAAGGTGTCGGAGAGTCGGTGCTGATGGATCTGCTCGACGCCATTATCGACCGCGCCGCCGACATCCAGGAACGCATCGGCGCCGAGATCGATCAGATCTCGCATGAGATATTCGAGCCGGACGACGAAAGCGCGCCGGTGTCGCACAACGACGTGCTCAAGGCGCTCGGCCGCAAGGGCGATCTCACCTCCAAGGTGCGGGAAAGCCAGGTCTCGGTCGGCCGCCTGCTGTCGTTTCTCATCAACGAAGCCGAAAGCATGAAGTGGCCGAAGGACGCCCGCAACCAGTTGCAGTCGATGCAGCGCGACGTCATCCAGCTCTCCGACCACGCCACGTTTCTCGCCAACAAGATCACCTTTCTGCTCGACGCCATGCTCGGCGTGGTCAACATCCAGCAGAACGCCATCATCAAGATCTTCTCGATCATGGCGGTGGTGTTCATGCCGCCGACTCTGGTGGCCTCGATCTACGGCATGAATTTCCATCGCGGCATGATCGAGCTGGAATGGGACTACGGCTATCCGTTTGCGGTGTTTTTGATGGTTCTCGTCGCCATTCTGCCGCTGGCGTATTTCAAATGGAAAAAGTGGTTGTAAGCTGAGGGCGTGGCTGCGCTACGGCGAGCCCAAAAATCCGCGCAAGCGTTGCGCGACGGCGCGCGCCGTCGACTTATCGAGGCGCCCGGATCGGCGTTCGATGCGGGTCGGGTCGATGCAGGCAATCTTCGCAGGACGAACCATCGATGGCGCGGGCAGGCCGGCTCGATCAAGATTTGAAATCGCCACGTCGCCGGGCCAAGCTCGTTGTCGGAGCTTGTGATCATCGCGACCCAGACCAGTTCGTAAGGCGCGAGTTTAGCACTTGAGACGATCAGCGCCGGACGGCGCTTTTCGGCAAGCCGATCGGCATAGGGAAATGGAACGATAACGACATTCGAAAGCGTCAAACCGCTTTCGATCAGAGCTTGCCATAGGCCTTTTCGTCCGCAGCGCTCGCCCATTCGGAGAAAGAGGCGAAAGGATCATCCGTCTCCGCCGGGGCTTTGTCGATCACAACGCCTTGGTCGGTCAGCCTGTAGCGGAGCATGTCGCCGGGCTTAATCCCAAGCCGTGTGCGGACTTCGCGCGGCAGGACAGTCTGGCTCTTGACCGAGACCTTCGAAAATGTCGTGGGCTTTGGGACCGGGCGGGTCATGTAAGAGACACATAACTTACTGTCTTACGTCTTACAAGTCCGGAGCAGATTAAGCTCGACGCGCGGCCCAATGCTTACGAAATAGACAAGCTGGATTTCCGCTTTCGCGGGAATGACCGGGATCACAAGGAGACCGAGGGCGCTGTTGCACTAAACGTGCTGCCCGCCATTGATGTGAATCTCTGCGCCGTTCACATACGAACTGGCTTCCGTGCACAGCACGTAGATGATCTTGGCCACCTCATCCGGCGTGCCGAGGCGTTGCAGCGGGATCTGTTCGACGATCTTCTCGGTGCCGGGCGACAAAATCGCGGTGTCGATTTCGCCGGGCGCGATGGCGTTGACGCGAATGCCGAGGCGGCCGAAGTCAGACGCCATCTCGCGCGTCAGCGAGGCGAGCGCCGCCTTCGACGTCGCGTAAGCCGCGCCCGCGAAAGGATGCACGCGCGAGCCCGCGATCGACGTCACGTTCACCACCGAACCTTTGGCGGCTTTGAGTTCGTCGACAAGGCCCCGCGCCAGCATGATCGGCGCAAAGAAATTCACCTGGAAAACCTGGCGCCAAGTTTGGGCGGCGGTGTCGAGCGAGCCGAGCCGCTTGCCGCCGTCGGCCTTGGGCGAGATCGCCGCGTTGTTCACCAGCGCGTGCAACTCGTGGTTCTCGAGCCGCCGCTTGATCTCGGCAATGGCCTCGACGGTATTGGCCTCGTCTGACAGATCGACCTGGATGTGATCCTCGGGCCCGGCGTCCCACGGGCAATCTCCGGGAACGGATGGCGCGAGCAGGTGATCACCCGCCAGCCGGCAGCCGAGAAGCGTTTCACCGTGGCATGGCCGATGCCTCGGCTGGCGCCGGTGAGCAGCAGGGCACGACGGGGCTGGTTGGATTGCGAACTGGGCATGACTTCCTTGAAGTCCTTTATCTCTCGCGCATGATCTTGTCCGAAAACCGGTTCCCACTTTCCGGGACCATGCGCGCTACGGATACATCCGCACCTTGTTCCATGGCGCGGTCAGGCTGTCGCGCACGAATTCGATGCGGTCGTGCAGCCGGAACGGCCGGTCGTGCCAGAATTCCATGCGCAACGGCAGCAGGCGGTAACCGGACCAGACCGGCGGACGCGGCACGTCGCCGAGCGCGTATTTCGCGGCATAGACCGCGATTGCTTTTTCGAAGGCCATGCGGCTTTCCAGCGGCTGCGACTGCTTGCTCGCCCAGGCGCCCGATCTGGGCTTGCTTCGGCCTCGTGGCGAAATAGGCGTCGGCCTCGGCGTCGGTCACGCGCTCGACGGTGCCCCGCAACCGTATCTGGCGGTTGAGCGACTTCCAATGGAACACCATGGCGGCAACCGGATGGGCCGACAGTTCGCGGCCCTTCTGGCTCTGGGTGTTGGTGTAGAACACGAAACCCCGGTCATCGACGCCTTTGAGCAGCACCATGCGGGCGTCCGGCAGCCCGTCGGCGTCGACGGTCGCCAGCGTCATCGCCGTCGGATCGCGCGGTTCCGAGGCGGTCGCGTCCTTCAGCCATGCGGCAAATAGACGAAAAGGCTCGTCCGCGGCGGTGAAATCACCAGTCGTTAACCAACTCGGGTGTTCTATCGGGGGCGGCTTCTGACATGGTGGAGTACTCGCGCGTGGTGCAGTTACATCGGCACCTTTATACGGGATTGCAAGGGCTTGCGCCTATGGCAGGGCCTCGTCGCGGCGACCGCGCTCGGTGCGCTTTGCGGCGGTTTGCAGCCTCGGCTCGCTCGACCGCCTGTACAGCTTCGGCGATAAGTCCGACCAGACCGGCTCGATTTCGCCGCCTCCCGGAGCCAGGCAAGCCAGCGATCTGCCGCCCGATACCGATCTCGTATTCACCCGCGCCGCCGTCAGCGAGGTGCTCAACCGGCCTTCCAACGACGCCAGCGTGCCGTGGGAAAATCCCCGTTCCGGCGCGCGCGGCACGGTGACGCCGATCGCCGCCGCCTACACGCAAGCGGGCCAGACCTGCCGCGATTTCCTGGCGAGTTACGTTCACGGCGCCTCGCAAGCCTGGCTGCAAGGCGAAGCCTGCAAGCAGCAGAAGGGCGTCTGGGAAGTCCGCAGCCTCAAGCCCTGGAAGCGCTCGTAAGGCGTCTCGTTTTTTGCCGGTGCAATTGCATCCTTAGCCTCGGAACCCCACATTAAGGACCGAGTCGCCGGCCAACATCGGCGGCAGGGGAATTTTCACGGGAGTTTAAGAGGATGCGCGACCCCTACGAAATTTTTGGGGGTTTCCAAAGGTGCGAGCGAGGCCGAGATCAAGAGCGCCTACCGGCGCATGGCCAAGAAGCTGCACCCCGACGCCAACAAACACGACCCCAAGGCGGCTTCGCGCTTTTCCGAGTTGAACGCGGCTTACGAGATCGCGGGCGATGGCGAGAAGCGCAAGGCCTTCGACCGCGGCGAGATCGACGCCGAGGGCAAGCCGCGCTTCCAGCAAGGCTTCGAAGGCTTCGGCAGTCAACCGCGCGGTCGCGGCCAAGGCGCCGGTCATGGGCCGAACGCCAGCCATTTCGAAAGCTTCAGTTTCGGTCCGGACGGCTTCCAGCGCCGGGCCGGTGGCGGCAGTGCCGGCGGTGGCGGCGGTGCCGGCTTCGAGGATTTGCTGCGCGGCATGTTCGGCGGCGGCGCGCGTCCGCAGTTCGAGCAGGAGGAATTCGGCGCGTCCGCCGGCCAGGACCTGCACGCCAGCCTGACAGTGTCGCTCGAGGATGCCGCCAAGGGCACCAAGACCCGTGTCCATTTGCCGACCGGCAAGGACATCGACGTCAAAATTCCGGCGGGCATTGCCAGCGGCCAAAGCATCCGCCTCAAGGGGCAGGGCTATCCGGGCATCGCCGGGCGCGCCGGCGACGCGATCATTACGATTACCATCGCGCCGCATCCGGTGTTCACGCCGGACGGTGCCGACTTGCGGCTCGAACTGCCGATCACGCTCTACGAAGCGGTGCTCGGCGGCAAAGTGCGGGTGCCGACGCTCGGCGGTGCGGTGGAATTCCCGATTCCCGCCGGCACGGACTCAGGGCGCACCTTCCGTCTCAAGGGCAAAGGCCTGAAATCCAAGACCGCCACCGGCGATCTGCTCGCCACCGTGCGCATCGTGCTGCCGGAGAAGCCCGACGACGAGCTCAAGGAACTGCTGCGCAAGATGCGCGACAAGGCGCCTTACGATCCGCGCGAGGATTTGGAGTAATCTTTGCCCCGGACGCGGTGCGCCACGAAGTGGTGCACCGCTGAGCCGGGGCTGTTCCAAATTCCGAATATGCAAAGGTCCCGGGTCTGCAGCGCATCACGAAGGCGCGCTGCGCTGCGCCCGGGACGGGTTCACGACTTCTTCGCCCCGGACTTGTCGACCTGCTCGTAGACCGATTTGGTGACTTTCTCCAGCGCGTCGCGGTCTGCCGGTCCGCTCACCACATAAGCGACCTTGTCGTCGACCCCAGTAGAACGCGGCCGAGCTGTCGCCGGTCTTGAAGCGCAGCGCGGTTTCGGCCTCGAGTTGCCTTGGCGCAGTAGATGGTGAAGCGCTCGCCCGACGGCCCTTCATACATATAAAAGGCCGCCGCGCCGTTCGAGCCGGGCAGCAGCCGCCCGCCGACGAGTTTCAACCCCATCGCCTGCAGGTCGGGAACGCGCAACTCGGCGCCAAGCCGCTTCGACAGCCATTGCGTCATGTGCGCGCGTTCGCTGCCCGGCACTTCGACCGGATGACGGACCTCGACGACATATAGCTTGTAGGCGTCGAGCGCGTCGGCGGTCACCATATCGAAACCGGTCGGCGCCGCGGCCGATGCACCGCGTGCGATCCAGCCGGAGCCGCCGCCGATCGCGAAGGCGATCAGCGCCGCCGCCGTCATGCCGATCCACGAACGGCTGCCGCGGCCTTGCTGAGAATCTGGTCGACCGGCAGCCGGTGCGGCACCGGTTCGCTGGCGACGTCACCATAGCGCGCGCGGATGCTGTCGGCCTGGCTGCGCCAGGCGGCAACGGTCGCGGCGTCGTCGTCATGGGCGGCGAGCCAGGCGGCGACGGCGTCCTGACGGTCGGCTGGCAACTCGCCGTCGACGAAAGCGTGCAGCTCTTCCTCGGTCACGGGTGAATCGCGATCGATCATGGGTCGTCCTTCTCTCTTATTTCACGCGGCGTAACGCAGGGCGCACGCCGTCAAGATGATTTTTGATTTGCACGCGGGCCCGCGCCAGACGCGACATCACCGTTCCAATCGGGACGCCTTGCACTTCCGCGACTTCCCGATAACTCAAGCCTTCCAGCACCACCAACAGCAGCGCATGGCGCTGATCCTCGACCAGCGACGCCAGCGCGCGTTCGATATCGCGGCCGCCGGCTTCGGGACCTGCCATGTCGGGTGCGTCGTTCTCCTCGATCGACGACATCGCCGGGCGCCGCGCCAGCGAACGTAGCCGGTTGCGGTTGAGATTGGTTAGGATCGTGTAGAGCCACTGCGCACCTCGCCGCCGTGAAACAGATGCTCGGAGCGCAACGCGCGCACCAGCGTGTCCTGCACCAGGTCGTCGGCGATGTCGGAATCCCGCGTCAGCGCCCGGGCATAGCGGCGCAAGGCCGGAATGGTCGCCTCGACGTTCTTCTGAAACGTGGCCAATCAGGCCCCCCTTTGATCGAACCTGCGCGTCGGGCACGGGAGACGAATCTAGGCTATTCGCGCCCCGCGGCGAATGGCCTGCGCCACCCCGAGTCACAAGGAAAAACCCCTCAACCCGGATCATATTCCCGAAAACGAATTGAATTAACGAAGATCGTGGGTCCAGGCGGCCACTTTGCTTGATGGCCCCTATCGCCCTATGCCATACGAAAGTGGCCGGTGCTCGCCGGCAGGGCAGGGACGTTCGATGCCGGAAATCTCAGGGCTGATGCGCGGCAAGCGCGGGCTGATCATGGGCGTGGCTAACAACCGCTCGATCGCCTGGGGCATCGCCCGCGCCTGCCGCGACCACGGCGCCGACCTCGCTTTCACTTATCAGGGCGACGCGCTCAAGAAGCGGGTCGAGCCGCTGGCCGAAGAGGTCGACGGCCTGGTGGTCGGCCATTGCGACGTCACCGACGCGGCCAGCATGGACGCGGTTTTTGCCGCGGTGAAATCGGCTGGGGCTCGCTCGATTTTGTGGTGCATGCGATCGCGTTCTCGGACAAGGACCAGCTCGACGGGCCGCTATGTCGACACCACCGAGGACAACTTCACCAAGACGATGCTGATCTCCTGCTATTCGTTCACGGCCATCGCGCAGCGCGCGGAAAAGCTGATGACCAATGGCGGTTCGCTTCTGACGGCTGACTTATTACGGCGCCGAGAAATGGATGCCGCATTACAACGTGATGGGCTTGGCCAAGGCCGCCCTGGAATCCTCGGTGCGCTATCTCGCCGCCGATCTCGGTGTCAAAAATATCCGCGTCAACGCGATTTCCGCAGGACCCATCAAGACGCTGGCTGCGTCCGGCATTGGCGACTTCCGCTATATCCTGAAATGGAACGAATACAACACGCCGTTGCGCCGCAACGTGAACCTGGACGATGTCGGCAAGGCTGGCGTCTTCTTTCTGTCCGACCTGTCGAGCGGCGTGACCGGCGAAATCCAGCACGTCGATGCCGGCTACCACGTCGTCGGCATCAAGCATCCCGACGCGCCCGACTTCGCCGTCGGCAAGCTTGAGTAGCGCGACCGGGTGATGGCACGCCCGACCGTCTATTACCTGCGCCATGGCGAAACAGATTGGAACGTGGCCGGCCGGCTGCAAGGGCGCCGCGACATTCCGCTCAACGCGCGTGGGCCGGCAGCAGGCTGCGCATTGCGGCAGTATCTTGCGCGATCTGTTCGCGCGCGACGGCCGCGATCCGGCGGCGCTCGATTACGTCTCCAGCCCGCTCGGCCGCTCCCGGCAGACCATGGAATTGGCGCGCTCCGCGCTCGGTCTCGCCCCGAACGGCTACCGCCTCGACGATCATCTCGCGGAGCTGTCCTTCGGCGAATGGGAAGGCTTCACCATCGCGCAACTGCACGACCACGATCCGGCCGGCATTTCCCAGCGCGAGCACGACAAGTGGCATTTCCAGCCGCCCGGCGGCGAAAGCTACAAGCAGGTCGGCGCCCGCATGGGCGAATGGTATGAGAGCCTGACCGGCGACACCGTGGCGACCGCCCATGGCGGGCACCGCGCGCGGGCTGATGGCGCATCTCGGCATCGCAAAGCCTGCCGCCGCCCCGCTGCTCGATATCGCGCAGGGCGTCGTTTATGTGTTTCAAGGTGGCAACCTGACGCGCTACGCCTAGACTGTCCAAGCCAAACCAGGAGCCGCTGCATGTTCGACTTCGACCGCGTCATCGACCGCCGCGGCACCCACGCGTCGAAGTGGGGACAACATGGCCAAGCTTTCAGGCATCGCGTCGCCGACGCCATTGCCATGTGGGTGGCGGACATGGATTTCGCCGCCCCGCCGGGCGTGACCGAAGTGCTCAGGGCCGAAGTCGAACGCGCCACCCACGGCTATTACGCCGATACCGGGGAGTTGGGCCGCCGCGCTCACGGATTGGCTGGCGCGCCGCCATGACTTGAAAGTCGACCCGAACTGGGTGAGCCAGACCCCCGGCATCGTGTCGGGCCTGGGTTTAATCCTTCAGGCGGTCACCGAGCCCGGCGACGAGGTCGGTCGTCTTTCCGCCGGTGTACCACGCCTTCCGCAGGATTATCGTCGCCAACGACCGGCGCATTCTCGATGCGCATCTTGTCGAGACGCAGGGCCATTACAGCATGGACCTCGAAGCGCTGCGCAAGAAGCTGACGGCGAAAACGAAGATCGTTTTCTTTTGCAGCCCGCATAATCCCGGCGGCACCGTGTGGCCGGCGGACGAGATTCGCGCGCTCGCCGCCTTCTGCGCCGCGCACGACCTGATCCTGGTGTCGGACGAGATCCACTGCGATCTGGTGTTCGCCGGCGCCAAGCACACGCCGACGCTGACCGCGGCGCCCGAGATCGCCGACCGCTTGATCACGTGCGTCGCCGCGACCAAGACCTTCAATCTCGCCGGCGCGCATGTCGGCGCCTGCATCACCTCGAATGCGGCCTTGAAGCGCCGCCTCGACGCGCGGATCGCGGCGGCCGGTCTCGCCTCGTACAACCTGTTCGGCATGGTCGCGACCGAAGCGGCTTGGCGAACCGGCGAAGCCTGGCTCGATGCGCTGCTGCCGTATTTGGCGAAGAACCGGGATATGTTCGACGCGCGGATCGAGGCTGCCGCGCCGGGCGCGCGCTCGATGCGGCTTGCCGCGACTTATCTCGCCTGGGTCGATTTTTCCGGCACCGGCCTGACGACCGCGGACGTGGCGGCCCGGGTGGCCGACCGCGCGCGCATTTTTGCAAGCCCGGGGCCGCAATTTGGCCCTGGCGGCGATACGTGGCTGCGCTTTAACTTCGCGACGCCGCAGCCGGTGCTCGAACAAGCGCTGTCGCGCCTCGAAGACGCTTTTGCGGATGTGCGAACGGGCAAGTGAGAGCCGACCGATGAAACGGCCTGTCGTTGGCGTGATCGGCAGCGCGCATCTGATCGAGAACCGGTTTCCCGCCCAGCGCGTCGGCGAAAGAAACCTTCTGGCTATCGCCAACGTCGTCGGCGCGCTGCCGCTGATGTTTGCCGGTTGTCCGGACCTCACCGACATCGATGCGTTGTTGGACACCGTCGATGGCGTGCTGCTGACCGGCGCGCGCGCCAACGTTCATCCGCAGCGCTTCGGCACCGAGCCGCATTCCAGCTACGAGCCCTATGATGTGCGGCGCGACGCTTTGGCGCTGGAATTGGTCAAGGTTTGCGTCGAGCGCGGCGGTGCCGATTTTCGGCGTCTGCCGCGGATTTCAGGAAATGAACGTCGCCTTCGGCGGCTCGCTGCATCCCGAAATCCGGGAATTGCCCGGCCGGATGAACCACCGTATGCCGCGGCTGCCGACCGGTGAAATCCATCCGGACCAGGAAGTCGTCTATGGCGACCGTCATGACGTCCACCTGACGCCCGGCGGCGCCCTTCGCCACGCTGCTCGGCAAGGAGACCATCCGGGTGAACTCGCTTCACGGCCAGGGCATCCTCGAGCCCGGCAAACGTATCGTCGTCGAGGGGGTGGCGGAAGACGGTACCATCGAGGCGATCCGCATTGCCGATGCGCCGGGCTTTGCCCTCGGCGTGCAATGGCATGCCGAGTACGACCCGCACCGCAATCCGATCAATCGCGCGCTGTTCGAGGCATTCGGCGCGGCGGTTTCGGCGCGTAAACGCTAGCGGCTCTGCCGATTTGACCGCCGCAAGGCTGCGGGGTACCAACCCGGCCATGTCGTTCAATACCTTCGGGCCATCTTTTTCCGCTTCACCAGCTTCGGCGAAAGCCACGGGCCGGCGATCGGCTGCGTGGTCGACGGCTGCCCGCCGCGCATTCCGCTGACCGAAGCCGATATTCAGCTACATCTCGACAAGCGCCGCCCCGGCCAGTCGCGCTTCACCACCCAGCGCCAGGAACCGGACGCGGTGAAGATCATGTCCGGCGTGTTCGCCGACGAAACCGGCCGGCAGGTGACGACCGGCACGCCGATCATGCTGCTGATCGAGAACGTCGATCAGCGCTCGAAGGACTATTCCGAGATCAAGGCAAGTACCGCCCCGGCCACGCCGGCTACACCTACGACGTCCAAATACGGCATCCACGATTATCGCGGCGGCGGGCGCGCCTCGGCCCGCGAAACCGCGGCGCGGGGTCGCGGCCGGCGCCGTGGCGCGCAGAATCGTGCCCGGTCTTGTCGTGCGCGGCGCGCTGGTGCAAATGGGCCGCACAGAATCGACCGCACGCGCTGGGACTGGAACGAGGTCGACAAGAACCCGTTCTTCTGCCCCGATGCCAAGCAGGCGAAATTCTTCGAGGACTATCTCGACGCGTGCGCAAGTCCGGCTCGTCGGTCGGCGCGGTTATTGAGGTCGTGGCCGAAGGCGTGCCGGCCGGCCTCGGCGCGCCGGTCTATGCCAAGCTCGACGGCGATCTCGCCTCGGCTCTGATGGGCATCAACGCCGTCAAGGGCGTGGAGATCGGCGACGGTTTCGAGGCCGCTGTCTTGAGCGGCGAAGACAATGCCGACGAGATGCGCAAACCTGATCCAACATTGGGAAACGACGGCAAGCCGGTGTTTCTGTCGAACCACGCCGGCGGTATTCTCGGCGGGTATTTCCAGCGGACAGCCGATCGTGGCGCGTTTCGCGGTCAAGCCGACATCGTCGATTCTCACGCCGCGCAAGACAGGTGGATCGATACGGCAACGATACCGAAATTTCGACCAAAGGCCGCCACGACCCCTGCGTCGGCATTCGCGCGGTCCCATCGGCGAAGCCATGGTGGCGTGCGTGCTGGCCGATCTTTATCTGATGCATCGCGTCAAATGGGCGAGGCAACGGCGTGGCCGTTCAAGCCGTCCGCCTGATGCCCCGTCCGAGGTCAACCCGTGTCCGATAGTCACTCAAGAGTCGAAGCCGCCATCAAGGCCTTCGCCAAAGGCGAGATCGTGGTCGTCACCGACGACGACGACCGCGAGAACGAGGGCGATCTCTTCGTCGCCGCATCGCTGTGCACGCCGGAGAAAAATGGCGTTCATCATCCGCAATACCTCCGGCATCGTCTGCGCGCCGCTCGGTGTCGAATGGCGCGCCGCCTGCATCTCGATCCGATGGTGGCGGAAAACGATGCGCCGCTCGGCACCGCATTCACCGTCACGGTCGACGTGAAACACGGCCTTTCCACCGGCATCTCGGCGGAGGAGCGCACCAACACCGTGCGCGCGCTCGCCAACGACAACAGCGGCGCGTCGGATTTCGTGCGGCCCGGTCACGTGTTTCCCGCTGGTGGCGCGCCAAGGCGGCGTGCTGATGCGCTCGGGCCATACCGAGGCTTGCGTCGATCTCTGCCGTCTGGCCGGCTTGCCGGCGGTCGGCGTGCTGTCCGAACTGATGAAAGACGACGGCACCGTGATGCGCGGGCCGGATGTCGCGGCTTTTGCTCGCGAAGCACAGACTGGCGCAGGTTTCAATTGCCGAGCTGATTTCGTACCGGCAGAGCGCGACAAGCTGGTCGAGCGCGTCGGCGAATTTCAACTGGCGTCCGACATCGGCACGCTCACGGATACGCCTACATCACACCGTTCGACCGCGTGCACCACATGGCCTTCGTCTATGGCGATCCTCGGCGACGGCAAGAATGTGCCGGCGCGGCTGCATCGGGCCGATGTCATCGGCGACGTGTTCGGCGGCGCCAAGCCGATCCGCGCCGCGCTCGCGCGCTTCAAGGCCGAAGGCCGCGGCGTCATCGTCTATCTGCGCGACGGCACCGCCGGCGTGCCGGTGGTCGTTCCGCAAGACGGCGACAGCGGCACGGAAGCCGCGCGCTCGCGGCAATGGCGCGAGATCGGGCTCGGCGCGCAGATCCTCAAGGACCTCGGCATTTCCTCGATCCGGCTTTTGTCGTCCAGCAAGCGCACCTATGTCGGCCTCGCGCTTCGGCATCGAAATCGCCAGTACGGACCGGTTGGAAAGTTAGTAAGCTTGTCATGGCCGGATTTATTCCGGCCATCTCGCTTATTGACGCACAATGCCCGCCTAAGCGAGATCACCGGGACAAGCCCGGTGATGACAGGATGAAGCGTTCGTGCCAACATTCCCCGAATTTTCGGGAGTGCGAGATGAGGCCACGCGATCTGTTTCTTAGGTCTCGCCGGCGCGATATGCATGGCGGCGGTAGCGTTCGCCGCGCCGGGCTTGCAGCGCTTTGCCGATAAAAGCCCCCGGCGCCCATTGCGGTCGATGTCGAACTCGTCATTGCGGTCGATGTCTCCTACTCGATGGACCCGGAAGAGCAGGCGCTGCAGCGCGAGGGCTATATCCAGGCGCTGACCTCGAAGGATTTCCTGCGCGCACTGCGCGACGGGCCGAACGGCAAGATCGCCATCACGTATTTCGAGTGGGCGGGCGAATCCGATCAGAAGACCGTGATGCCCTGGCGGGTCATCGATGGGCCGGAAGCGGCCGACGCCGTTGCCGCCGAGATCGCGCGGGGCGCCGTACCGCCGCGCCTCGCGCACCTCGATTTCCGGCGCGCTGCGTTTTGCCAGCCGCTGTTCGACAACAGCGGCTATCGCGGCCTGCGCCGCGTCATCGACGTGTCCGGCGACGGCGCCAACAACAGCGGGCCTCTGGTGGTGCCGACGCGCGACGACGTGGTGGCGGGCGGCATCACCATCAACGGGCTGCCGATCATGCTCAAGCGCGCCAATATCGCAGCATCGATATCGAGGAACTCGACATCTATTACGAGGAGGTGCGTGATCGGCGGCCCCGGCGCCTTCGTCGTGCCGATCCGCGAGCGCGCCAAATTCGTCGAGGCGACGCGCACCAAAACTGGTTCTGGAAATCGCCAGCCGCGAACCGCTGCCGCGCGCCGTGCCGGCGTCGTCGCAGGCGCCGCGCATTTCCTGCGCCATCGGCGAAAAGATGTGGCGCGACCGCTGGGGCGGCGGCGGATTGGATTTTCAGTAATCCACATCTGTCATGCCTGTCATCGGGCCGCGCGTTGCGCGGACCCGTTGGCGGATGATGACAACGTGTCACCGCTGAAACTTCGCCACCAGTTCGACATGCGCCGAATAGCGGAACTGATCGACCGGCGTGACGCTCACGAGCTTGTAGCCGCCATCGACCAGAATACGGGCGTCATGGGCGAAAGTCGCCACGTCGCATGACACCGCGACGACGACCGGCACTTTGCTTCTGGCCAATTCGTGCGCCTGCGCTTCCGCGCCCTGGCGCGGCGATCGAACACCACGGCATCGAAGACTTTAAGATCCATAGCCATGAAAGGCCGGCGGAACAGGTCGCGGGTCTGCGCTTCGACCGGTTTGAGCCCCGGCGTCTTGGTCGCCGCGCGCTCCAGCGCCTTGATGGCGCCGGCCTCGTTGTCGGCGGCGCTGACACGCGCGCGCTCCGCCAGCCGCAAGGCGAAGGTGCCGATGCCGGAAAACAGATCGGCGACGCACTTGGCCGCGCCGACATGACCGATGACCAGCCGCGCCAGAGCCGCTTCGCCTTCGGCGGTGGCTTGCAGGAAGGCCGCCGGCGGCAGCGGCACATGCGCGGTCCCGACTTTCAGCAGCGGTTGCGAATTCTGCGACACCAGTTCGCTGTGGCGGGTGATGCGCGCGAGTTTGTGCTTTGCCGCAAGCGCGGCCAGCGCCGTCGTGCTTTTCGAATTGATGGGTCCGGAGCCGCGCACGTCCACGTCCATGCCGGTATCGGTCGCGGTGACGTGAATATCGAGCGGCTTGTTCTTGGGCGCAAGGATTTCAGCGATAGCCCAGGCGGCGGCGACGGCGCCGTCGAGCCCCGGCGCCAAAATCGGACAGCGGTCGATGGCGACGATCTGGTGCGCGCGCGGCGCCCGAGAAGCCGACTTCCAGCAGGCCGTGGCCGCCGCGCCGCGCATGCAGCACCGCGCGGCGGCGGCCCTGGGCCGTGCGCGTCGATCAGATTCTCCCACCGGCGCGATGACATTGGCATGCGCCAGCGCTTCGATCACCAGCGAGCGCTTCCACAGATGATATTCCGCGAGCGACCAATGCTGCATGGCGCAGCCGCCGCAGACGCCGAAATGCTTGCAGATCGGCGTCTCGCGTTCGTGGCTCGGCTTGTCGACATGGATCAGATGCCGCCGGTCCGGATGACCTGCGACGCGCTCGACCGTGACC
The DNA here is from genome assembly GCA_037200245.1 of Pseudolabrys sp. Taxonomy (GTDB): domain Bacteria; phylum Pseudomonadota; class Alphaproteobacteria; order Rhizobiales; family Xanthobacteraceae; genus Pseudolabrys. Next base: position 7,360 of record JBBCIM010000040.1, on the reverse strand, counting down.
GTTTCGCCCGGCAGCGTATAGGGCACATAGACCGGCCCGACATTGGTGTCGGCAATGCCGTCGCCGCGATGGCCGATACGCGCGATGGTGAGCTGCTCAGTCAAGGCTGGCGCCGATCAGGAATTCGGCGTTGCCGTCGCCGCCGGTAATGGGTGACGGGATGAGGCCAAGCACGCGCCAGCCGAGCGACGTCACGAAAGCTGAACTATCGTCGCACACCGCGGCATGAACGGCGGCATCGCGCACGACGCCGCGCTTGAGCGCGGCGCGGCCGGCCTCGAATTGCGGCTTGATTAGCGCAATGAGTTGCGCCGGGCGTTTCGCCAAGGCGAGCGCCGCCGGCAGCACCTGCTTGAGCGAAATGAAGCTCACGTCGACGGCGATGAGATCGGGCGCCTCGGCGAGCGGCGGCAGCTTGCGGATATCGGTATCCTCCAGGGAGACGACGTCGGGCCTGCCGCGCAGGCCTTTGATGCAACTGCCCATGCCCGACATCGACGGCATAGACCGCGCGCCGCGCCGCGCGCCAGCAACACTTCCGTGAAGCCGCCGGTCGAAGCCCCGACATCGAGACAAATGCGGCCTTTCGCGTCGAAGCCGAAACGATCGAGCGCTGCTGCAAGCTTGACGCCGCCGCGTGAGACATAAGGATGCGCCGGTGTTGCCTGCAGCGCGGCATCGACAGCGACTTCCTCCGACGCTTTGCGCCGGCTACGTCGTCGGCGCGCACCAGACCGGCCTCGATCGCCGCCTGCGCCTTTGGCGCGGCTTTCGAACAGGCCGCGCTCGACCAGCAGCCGATCGATGCGGAGGCGGGCGGGCAAATGGGAATTCCTCCGTGCTTTTCCCGGGCGCAGCGCAGCACGTCTTCGTGGTGCGCTGCAGACCCGGGATCGTTCCAGAAACAAAGCTCACATCATGATCTGATCGGCCAAATCAACCCAGTCTGGGATTGTCTTTTTCAACAATTCTATCTTCCACGCGCGATGCCAACGCTTCATCGACCGCTCGCGGGCACGCGCGTCGAGAATAGAAGAAAACTCTTCAAAGTAGACCAGCCTCGTTACACCGTATTGTCCCGTGAACCCGGCGACACGCTTTCCCTTATGTTCACTGACTCGCCGGATTAGAGCATTAGTTTGCTCCGACGTAGAGGGACGCCTTTCGGCCGGTTGGCTAATATATATACGAAGAAGCGCTTCGGCATGTGCGAAGGCCGCTTAGGCAATGCCCGTTGCGTAACGGTCCCGGTTCTGCGGCACATCGCGTTGCGATGCGCCGCGCCCGGGACAAGCCTTTACGCCAGCTTCACGGTCCCGGCCGCGGCGTCCTTGCCCAGCACCTCGAACACCTTGGCGACGATGCCGGCGGCGTCCAGCCCGGCCTTGGCGTACATCGCGGCCGGCGTGTCCTGATCCTGGAATATGTCGGGCAGCACCATCATGCGGACCTTGCAGCCGGCATCGAGCGCGCCGGCGTCGGACAATGTCTGCAACACGTAGGTGCCGAAGCCGCCGACCGAGCCTTCCTCGATGGTGACCAGCACTTCGTGCTCGCGCGCGAGGTTTGAGCACCAGATCCTTGTCCAGCGGCTTGGCGAAGCGGGCGTCGGCCACCGTCGTCGACAGGCCGAGCGCGGCCAGTTCGTCGGCGGCCTTCAGGCATTCGCCCAGCCGCGCGCCGTAGGACAGCAGCGCCACTTTATGACCTTCGCGCAGGATGCGGCCCTTGCCGATTTCGAGCGGCACGCCTTCCGCCGGCAGGCGGCACGCCGAGGCCTTCGCCGCGGCGGATAGCGCAAGGCGGAAGGGCGGTCGTCGATCGCGACTTGCGTCGCCACATGTGCACGAGTTCGGCTTCGTCCGCCGCGGCCATCAGCACGAAGCCGGGCAGGCAGCCGAGATAGGCCACGTCGAAAAGCGCCGGCATGGGTCGGCCCGTCGGCGCCGACGAGGCCGGCGCGATCGATGGCGAAGCGCACCGGCAGCTTCTGGATGGCCACGTCGTGCACCACCTGATCGTAGCCGCGTTGCAGGAAGGTCGACATAGATCGTGGCGAAAGGTTTGAAGCCTTGCGTCGCCAGGCCTGCGGCAAAGGTCACGCCGTGCTGCTCGGCGATGCCGACGCTCGAGAAACGCTTGGGAAATTCCGTGGCGAAGGCATCGAGCCCCGTGCCCGACGGCATGGCCGCGGTGATTGGCGACGATGCGGTCGTCCTTGCGCGCCTCTTGACCAGGCTCTCGCCGACACCTTGGTATATTGCGGCGCGCCGCCTTTGGATTTGGCCTGCGCGCCGGTGGCGACGGTCGAATTTGACGACGCCGTGATATTTGTCGGCAGACGTTTCCGCCGGCGCGTAGCCTTTGCCCTTCTGCGTGACGACGTGCACCAGAATGGGCCCGAACTCGGCGTCGCGCACGTTGCGCAGCACCGGGAGCAGATGATCGAAATTGTGGCCGTCGATCGGCCCGACATAATAGAAGCCGAGCTCCTCGAACAGCGTGCCGCCGGTGACATAACCGCGCGCGTGCTCGACGGCGCGGGTGATGGCGCGATCCCAGCTCTTGGGCAGGTAGCTGGGTCAATTGCTTGGCCGACGTCGCGCAGCTTGAGATACGTGCGTCCCGACGCCAGCCGCGCCAGATAAGCCGACATGGCGCCGACCGGCGGCGCAATCGACATGTCGTTGTCCGTTGAGAATGACGATCAGGCGTCCGTTGCGCGCGCCGGCATTGTTCATCGCCTCATAGGCCATGCCGGCCGACATCGCGCCGTCGCGATCACGGCGATGACGTCGTTCTTCTCGCCCTTGAGGTCGCGCGCCACCGCCATGCCGAGGCCGGCGGAAATCGAGGTCGACGAATGCGCGGCGCCGAACGGGTCGTACTCGCTCTCGGCACGCCTTGGTGAAGCCGGACAGGCCGCCGCCCTGGCGCAGCGTGCGGATGCGGTCGCGCCGGCCGGTGAGAATTTTGTGCGGATAGGCCTGGTGGCCGACGTCCCAGATCAACTTGTCCGTGGGCGTGTCGAAGACGTAATGCAGCGCGACCGTCAGTTCGACGACGCCGAGGCCGGCGCCCGAGATGGCCGCCGGTACCCGCCACCGCGTCGATGGTTTCATGCCGCAGTTCGTTGGCGAGCTGCGCAAGCTGCTCAGCCGACAGGTTTTTCAAGTCGCTGGGCAGATGAACACGGTCGAGCAGGGGTGTTTTCGACGTGGAAGTCTGTGGGGTATTTGACAAAAAGCAACTCCGCGGCGGAACCGGGAAATGGCGCCGGTTCCAAGTTTCTGTGGCTTGGCAGGCTTACACCAGATAGGCCGGCGCGGGCAATTCAGTGAGCGGCCGGAGGGTCCAAATCGGGGCGATTTTTTCGGCCCCAAGGCGGCAATTGCCTCCTGCGGGGCGGTGGCCCGGGTCATCAGGTCGGTCGGCCCGCAGCAGATCAGGTAGTAGTCGTAAGCCGCCCCCAGGCGCTCATTGGCCATCAGGAACTGGAAATGCGCCTTGAAGAAACGCCAGCGCCGGCGGCGGAAGGTGCCGGGCTTCCAGATATCGCGGAAGTTGACGGTGACCACATGCGGGTTTTTTCCGCTCGTCGGCTTCCAGCACGATGCCGAGACCGGCGGCCGGATCGAACGGACAGAAATTCATGATGTCGTGGCGCGACTGGTAATCGACCCAGTCGATCTCCGGCGATGTCGCCAGGCGGCGCACGCGGTTGCGGAACGATTTCGCCGCCGGGTGGAAACCGACAATCGGCAGATTGGCGCCGAGCGTCAAAAGGCGCACACGCGGGCCATGCTCGCTCAGCCGCGGATCCTGCGCCAGCGCACGGTCGAGCACATCGACGGCCAAAAACGAACCCGAGCTGTGGCCGACGACGATCGCCTCGTCGGCGTCGCTGTTGTGCACCGCGTCGGCGATATAGCCGGCGAAGGTTTCCATGCGCTGGTCCCAGTCGCGCCGCTCGCCATGGGCGTATTCGTGGGTCGAGACCATGTCGTCGCACATATAGAGCAGATAGGTGACGCGCTCGGTCAGCGTCATGAAGGTGGCGAAGCCGCCGAGCCCGTGATGACGCCGACACTGTGGCGACCAGCGGCGGCGCACCGAGCGCCTTGACCAGATGCATGCACAGCGTGCCGATCAAGGCGCCGAGCAGCAGCCAGACGATCGCCAGCACAAACGGATAAAGAACGAATAGCCCGAAGCGCCAATGCGCCCGCAAGATCCGTCCCACCACGCCGTTGCCGATGGCGATGCCCATGGTGCGGAACATGTGCACGATCTTCCACCACGGCGGGCGCTCGAAATCCTTGCGGATGATGTCTTCCCACCGCAGGAACATGTAGCGCGTGTCGGTCTGCCAGCCGTCGCCGCCGGTCGTGACATCCCAGGTCGTGACGTAGCGTTTGGGGTCCGTCTTTCGCCGTGCCGATTTTTCCGGTCAGACCGTAAAGGTCGCAGGTGCGCCGGAATTCGGTGCGGAACATCCGGTAATATTCGGCAAGGCCGCGCGGATCGTAGCCCTGGACGTAGACGATAATTCTTTTGGCGACCTGCACGGATGCTTCAATCGACGTCGAGCGTTCGCTGCCGGTCGGCTTGCCGGAGGCGTCGAGCGTGATCTTCTCCACCCGCGCTTCGGCTTGCCGCAGCAGCTCCTCGCAGCGCTTCTTGAGCGCTTCGCCGCGCTCGTAGATCGCTACCGACTCCTCGAGCGGCACTTTGCCTTCCTCGAGCCGCTTGACGATCGATTCCAGTTCCTCGATCGCCCGCTCGAAGGCCAGCTTCTTGACGTCGGTGTTGTCGGTATCGGCCATGTCCGCTCTCGGCAGCGCGTTGTCAGGGTGGCATTCCAGAGAGACATGGATGGCGTAGATCGCCGGATCGTCAACCGCGGCGATGCTTCTTGTTTTGGGCTATTTTCGAACAGTTTCAGCATCAAGCCGCGCGGCAGAAGCCGCGGTACCAGGGTCAAAATACGGTTCGGCGTGCCGGGCACCACCACGCGGTGGCCGCCCATGAAGCCCTCGTAGCCGTCGCGCGCCACCCGCTCGGCCGAGCGGCGGAACATGGTGGGAGCGTAATCTTCCGGCATGCCGGCAAGCGCGAAAAAATTCGGTCTCGACCGGCCCTGGGCAGAGCGCGCAGGCGCGGACGCCCTCGGCCTTGAGTTCCTCGTGCAGCGACTCGGTGAAGGACAACACATAGGCCTTGGTGGCGTGATAGACCGCCATGCCGGGGCCGGGGAAGAAACTCGCGACCGAGGCGACGTTGAGGATGCCGCCGCGATGCCGCGCGACCGGGGAGAGCCAGCGCAGCGACAGATCGGTGAGCACCCGGACATTGAGATCGATCATGGCAAGCTGGCGCATTTGATCGAGGTCCGTGGCGTCGCCGAGCAGGCCGAAGCCGGCATTGTTGACGACGATGGAGGGTTCGAGCTGGGCTGCTTGCAGCGCTTCGGCCAGACGCGCCGTGCCGTCGGGGCGCCGAGATCGACGGCGAAACGTGCGGGCGGGGATGGCCCGCCGCGGCGATCTCGTCGGCCAGGGCCTGCAATTCGGTTTCGCGCCGCGCCGTGAGCGCCACCACATGGCCGTTCTGCGCGAAGACGCGCGCCAGCGCCTTGCCGATGCCGGCGGAAGCGCCGGTGACCAAACACACAGGCTGCAGGGGCGTGGGTGGACATCCAACGATGAATGCAAGACAATCAACCGGAAATGCAACGACAGGGGCGCATCGCTTGGCCGATCTCAAGGAAAAAATCGTTCTGATCACCGGGGCCGCGGGCGCCATCGGCGCGGCCGTGGTGGCGGCGGTCAAATCGGCCGGCGGGCTTGCGATCGCCACCGATCTGACCGGCGGCGATTGCCGCGCTCGACGTCACCGCCGAAGCCGATTGGCAGAAAGTGACCGCCGATATCGAACGGAAGCATGGCCGGCTCGACGGGCTGGTGAACGCCGCCGGCATTGCAACGGTCGGCAGCGTCGAGAAGACCGATTTCGCCACCTGGCGCCGCGTGCTGTCGATCAATCTCGACGGTACCTTTCTCGGCTGCAAATACGCTTTCCCGCTGATGCGCAAGAAAGGCGGCTCGATCGTCAATCTGTCGTCGGTGCTCGGCCTCGTCGGCAGTTCCAACCTTACCGCCTACAATGCCTCGAAGGGCGGCGTGTCGTTGCTGACCAAATCGGTCGCGCTCAACGGCGCGCGCTACAAGCCGCCGGTGCGTTGTAACGCCGTGTGCCGGCTTTCGTCGCAGGGCCCTGGTCGACGGAATCGCGCATGGCACGCGTAATCCGGAAGCGGTGCAGCAGAAGCTGATGAGCGATATTCCGCTGGGCCGTCTCGGCAAACCGGAAGAGGTCGCCGAGCTGATCGCGTTTTTGTTGTCGGACGGGGCCTCATTCATCACCGGCGCCGACGTGCCGATCGATGGCGGGCTGACGGCGCGGTAATATTTTCCTTGTCGTCACCGGGCTTGTCCCGGTGACCCCGCTTAGGAGCGCACCGCGCCAGCCTAAGCGGGATGGCCGGGACAAGCCCGGCCATGACAATTGCTCACCCCCGCTTCAGCGCCGTGACATGCGCCGCGGGCGGAGCGCGCCAGGCCCTGCAAGTCGTAGCCGCCTTCCAGCACCGAGACGATGCGGCCTTGCGCGCTGTCGTCGGCGATGTCCATCAGCTTCTTGGTCACCCAGGTGAAGTCGGCCTCGACCAGGTTGAGGTTGGCCAGCGGATCGCGGGTATGTGCGTCGAAGCCGGCCGAGATGATCAAAATCTCCGGGTTGAATTCGCGCAGGCGCGGCAGGATCACGGTCTCGAAGGCTTCGCGAAACGCGTCGCCGCCGTCGCCCGCCGACAGCGGCGCGTTGACGATGGTGTTTGAACTCACCGCGCTCGCCGATGGCGCCGGTGCCGGGATAAAGCGGCATCTCGTGCGTCGAGCAATACATCACGCTTTTATCGGCCCAGAAAATATCCTGCGAGCCGTTGCCGTGATGCACGTCGAAATCGACGATGGCCGCGCGCTCGACGCCGTAGCGTTTTCCGTGCGTAGCGCGCCGCGATCGCGACGTTGTTGAACAGGCAGAAGCCCATCGGCCGCGCCGTCTCGGCGTGATGGCCGGGCGGCCGCACGGCGACAAAAGCGTTCGCCGCCCTCTGGTTCATCACGTCGTCGACCGCGAGCACCGCGCCGCCGGCGCCACGCAGCGCCGCTTCGAAGCTGCCGGGTGACATCGAGGTGTCGGCGTCGAGCCGCACCATGCCTTCGGACGGCGAGGCGTTGCGGATCGCCTCGATGTAATCCATCGGATGCACGAGTGCGATCGTTTCGGCTTCCGCCAT
>JBBCIM010000039.1:0-65648 GCA_037200245.1 Pseudolabrys sp. | reverse complement strand
CGGGCAGCAGCCGTTCGGCAATTGCCGATGGACGCACCACTTCGGGCGCAATCGCCGGCTTTATGCCTTCCTCGGTCAGACGCCGTGCCGCGTTCTCGGTCGCCAGCAGCTTGCGCAGGTGGCGCGCCGGGTTGCGCAATGCCGCGGTCACCGTGTGCCAGCCGTACATCACGACCACCTCGTCGGCATCGGGCCGCAGGCTGTCGCGCTTGGCGCGCTCGAAACGTTCGCGGCGCTCGATCTGCTCGCGGGTGGCGCCCGGTTTGGCGCTGGAATGAGGCTGGCCGGTGGGGGGACGTGACATCTTTTGACGGTTCCAACACGGGTGAGGGCGCCAAACCGCGATTTGGGCGGCCGGTAGGTCTCGTGCCTTAACCGATCCGCCGCGGCCGAACAGCCTCATTGACTTGTCGGGGGTGGCTGCCCATAAAACGCGCGAATTCCGACCGCCCGTTTGTCTTTCGAGATCAAAGTGGTGTGACGGCTTTCAGGGAGAGTGTCCCGAGCGGCAAAGGGGGCGGACTGTAAATCCGCTGGCTACGCCTTCGTAGGTTCGAGTCCTACCTCTCCCACCAGCCTTGGCTGCCAACCCGAGCTTCGGCTCGGCAGGCCAGTTCGCGCCAAGGCTGCCGCGCCGAAGTTGCGAAGCAACGGAGGCGGGCTTCGATACCTCCAGGGACTTCACGGCGCTCTTAAATCCCGCTTCGCCCGCGGTAATCGCCTTTGCATTCGACAATCTCTGCGGCGGCCAAGTCCGCATTCGTTGCGTATGGGACGAATGCAACTTTTGCTTGCCAAGCCTCCAAATCCGTCGCACAAATTATTGCGAGTAGTTGTTAATAACACAACCGTATTTGTCTTCCGGGGGAGGTAAGTGCGGTGGGCGACGACCGGCACGTCAGCCCGGCTCGTCCGATCTGCGGGCGTCATCGCGAGTAACGGGGGGAGGGGGCCGTTGGTTATATCTTTGTGTCGCGGTCTTTCCGGCCGTCATGCGCTTCCGCTTTTCCTCACCATTCTCGGCCTCACGGCGTGCGATGCGCAGACGACCAACGCGCCCACGAACACCGCGCCGCCTGGCAATACGCCGCCCGCCAATGTTGCGCAGATGACCTGCGCCATGCGCGACAACCTTGCCGCCAATCCGAACCTGCGCTGGGCCGATCTGCGCGCTGCCTGCGACGACGCGCAGGCCGCTTACAAGCAGAAGGACCCGGTCGGCTATAATTGGTTCATCAATGCTGGCAACGGCTTTACCGGCTTCCCCTACATCGTCCAGCGCATCCTTCCCGATCTCGCGCCGGAAATCTGGGGGCGGCCGGAGGAAAGCTTCGGCCGCTTCGGCCTGATTGCCGATCCCAATCCGAAACGTCCGCTGCCGATGGGGCTCGGTATACGTCGAGCGCCGGCCGTCCGGTCAACGCCGATAATGAGCCGACCGGCGAAATCGACTTCGCCAAGCCTGGTCTCCACGTCGTCACGCTGGCCTGCGGCGCCTGCCATTCCGGCCGCGTGCGCATCGACAGCGGCATCAAGATTTTCGACGGCGCGCCCAACACGCAGATCGATGTGCGCAAATGGCGCGAGGCCTACGGCCTGACCGTGCAGAATTATTTGTCGACCTACGACAAGGTCAAAGCCGCCGCCGACAAGATTGCGCAGATCATCGACAGCAAGCCGGACGGCTATTTCTATCCGAAAGAATATTTCGGCGGCCCCCGGCTATCTGAATTTCGGCCCCGGCGTCGAGGGCCAGCCCAGCGCGCGGCGATCAAGTCCAGGCTCGTGCCGTTCCTGGCGGGATTTGCCTGCGGCAACCGCCGAGCGCTCGTCGGGCCAGACGCTCCAACTCGAAACCAGCTACGGCAACTGGAATACGCCGGGGCTGTCCGGCTTCAGCAGCGGCCCAGCAGGACGGCAGCGGCGATCTGATCTTCCAGTTGCTCGTCAACAATGCGATCCCGGCCGACGAATGCACGATGCAGCCGGACGGCAGCCTCAAGCGCAGCTTCGACGCCAAGGGCGTTCATGGCGGCGCCGCATCCCGAGATTCCGCCTTTCGCCACCATCACCGACATTCCGAGCGTCTGGAACCAGCAGGCGCGCGATCTGGCGCAGTGGGATGGTAGCGTAAAGATGGCGTCTGGCGCAACATCGCAGCCCAGCTTCCCATCGTCGGCGATCCGAACCAGATCGACCTCATCAACACCGGCATTGTCGCCAATTTCCTGCACGGATTGCCGTCGGCGCCTTATCCGTTCGATGTCGACATGGCGCGCGCGGTGCGCGGCGAGACGCTGTTCAAGGACAACTGTGCGGCCTGCCATAAGCCGCAGAATAATACGCTTTATCGATTCCGCGACATCGGCACCGACATGAATCGCGCCGCTGTGCTTAATGGTCCGGCGTTCGACTTGTTCGCCGCCGGCTTTGGCGCGAGCTGTCACGACAAGAATTTCAAATACAAGCAGCCGAACGGCGAGGTCATCCTGCCGTGTCAATTTGAAGGACGTCATCACGCCGCGCATTACGCCGGATATTCAAGGCTATGTGACCGGCGTGCTCGACGGCGTCTGGGCGCGCGCGCCCTATCTGCACAACGGTTCGGTGCCGACGCTGTATCACCTGCTGGTACCGGACGAGCGGCCGCAGCAGTTCCTGCGCGCGGCCATCGACTTCGACACGCAGAACGTTGGCTACGCCTGGCAACTGTCCGACACCGGCCACGTCGTCAACAACGCGCCGACCTTAATGCTCTACGACACCAGCCGCGACTCGCATTCCAACGCCGGTCACGACCGCAACATCGTTGTCGATGGCAAGCTGCGGCGGCTGAACTGGAGCGGGCCGCAATATGCCGAGCAAGTCAAAGATTTGATCGAGTATCTCAAGACGCAATGAACGTCTTGCGTTCCGGGGGGAGCGCCACATGGATGCCATCAATGCCGCGGCTTCGGATCGTGCCGATATCGACACGGTTGTGCGCTTCAGCTCGAGCTGATGAAAGGCACCGGGCTCGGCCGGCGCGGCCAGCATTACAAGCAGCACGGCTGCGTGCGCGCGCAGTTCGAGGTGCTCGCCGATATTCCCGACCGCTACAAAGTCGGTTTGTTCGCACGCCCTGCGACCTACACCGCCTATGTGCGCTTCTCGAATGGCAGTCAGCCAGACGACACCAAGCCCGACATTCACGGCATGGCCATCAAGCTGACCGGCGTCGCCGGGCAGAAGATTCTCGAGAGCGAAGCCAACGCCACCACGCACGACTTCATCCTGGCCGACAACCCGGTGTTCTTCATTCGCGACACGGCCGAATACGTGCGCTTCATGGAAAATTTCGCGGAAACGGTGCCGTTTGGGAAAATGCCGTTGAAGTTCATCTTGTGGCTTGGCTTCCACCACATCCGCGACCTGCCGGTGTTGCTTCGTTTCCAATCGCACACGCAGGACAGCCCGCTGACCGCGCAGTTCTGGAGCCAGGTGCCTTACGCGTTTGGCGCCGGCCCGCGCACCATCTGCCGTTACACGACCACGCCGCAGCCGGGCAATATCGTCGCGCCGATCCCGCAGGAGAAACGTGACGGCGCCTATCTGCAGCGCGCCATGATCGACCATCTCATGACGGCGGGGAAACCGGCCAAGTTCGATTTCAAGGTCCAGCTATACGACAAACGCGACGCCGGATGTGATCGATAATCCGACGGTGAGCTGGGACACGCCCGAGCAGCGCGTCGCCGTCATTACCATCCCGCCGCAGAATTTCGCTTCGCTCGAGCAAATGACCTTCGGCGAAAACCTGTCCTACACGCCGTGGCACGCGTTGCCGGAGCATCGCCCGGTCGGTCAGGTCAACGACATTCGCAAGGCTGTCTATCTCGCGAGTGTGACCTTGGCGTCACGACACCAACCACGTCGCGCCGGTCGAGCCGACCGGCAAGGAATTCTAAAGGTGGCCCCATGCGTCTGACGCCCGAAGAACTCACCGCCAATATCGACGACGACTTCAAGATGGTCATCGACAAGTTACAGGGAACTTTCAACTACATGGCGGCCAGGACCCAGATGGGCCGGTCGACGCATACCTATGGCGCGGTGGCCAAAGGCGAGGCGCGCTGCATCGTGCCATCGGATTTTCCCGAGAACGACTGTTTCGTGCTCGGCAAGCGCTATTCCATCGTGCTGCGGCATTCATCGCCGGGCGGCCGCGCTGACGACCGGGCGGCGCGATGGCGTTGCGGCCTCGATCAAGTTCTTCGACGAAGGTGCTTCGACCGACGGCGACGGCTTCTACGACATTCTGATGAATGCCGGCCGCCAGCTTTTCGTGCGCTCGATCCGCGACTTCAGCACCTTCGTGCACACGCCCGACGCCGACCGCGTCAAGCTGGTGCAGCAGGGCCTGATGCTGGGAGCCGCAACTGATCGAGGCCTACCGCATCCGCGGCTCGTTCACCGACTTCCGTTACTACACCTGGGTCTGCTTCGAGTTCATCGACAAGAAAGGCATTGTCCGTTACGTCCGTTTCCGCCTGATCAATTTCGACCGCGGCGAGGATCGCGGCCTGCCGAAGTCGGATTTCCGCGCCAATGGCCGGCCGTCGATGGAAGCGGTGCCCGGCGACGACCGCGCGCCGGATTTTCTGCGCAAGGATTTCCTCTACCGCGTCAAGCACAGCGACGTGCGCTACATTCTGCAAGCGCAATTCCGCGACGCGCCCAATCCGCCTGACATCAACCACGAGCTTTTCGATCCGTCGCAGCCCTGGAATGAATATTGGTATCCGTGGCTCGACATGTTCGAGATCGTCTCACCGAGACGATCGAAGACAACGACGCGGTCAGCCGGCTGACGATGAATCCGAACCGCAGCCCGTATTGCATCAAGATTCCGCTGGCGACCAGCCCGGACCATTACGCGTCGTTGGGCCACGCGCGCGCCATCATCTATCCGGGCGCACGGGCGGTGCGCGCCACGGTGCCGCCGCCGCAGAACAACTGAATTCGACATCGGGGGAAGGGCGCGCGTCGCGGCGAAGGGGATGTTATGGGGACGATACTCAAAAAGGTTCTGGCGGTGCTCACGTCAAGCAATGCGAAGCTCGCCATAAGCCTGTTCGGCGCGTTTTCTCGTCGTGGCCGTGATTTTCTTTGCGCAGAAATTCCTGACGGTCGATCTGCCGGTCTACCCGCCGGTCCAGAAGGCGGAATGGCTGGAGCAGAATTGGAAACAGGCCGAGCGCGATTGGTATCATCGCGCCCAATCAGGGCACGCAGACTTTGCCGGTGCCCTACGAATGGTTCATTGCGCTCGAGCAGCCACGTTTCACGCTGTGGTCGGCCGGGCTGTTCAAACACGCCCGATTATCTCGATCGCTACGGCTTCATTCCCGTAAAGACGGGCACCGTGCCGCAGGAAATGCCGGTCGGCTTCGCGCGCGGCGAAAAGATCATCGACCCGACCACGGGCGCGACCTGGAAAAATCCGCAGACCAAGGAAATCATGACCTCGGTCGGACTCACTTGCGCCGCCTGTCACACCGGCCGCATGACCTATAACGGCACGGCGCTCTACATCGACGGTGCGCCGGCGCTCACCGATCTCGGGAAATTCACGTCCGGTCTCGGGCTTTCGATTCTATTCACCGAATACATGCCGTTCCGTTTCAAACGGTTCGCCGAGCGGGTCCTGGGTCCGGACGCGACGCAAGCCGCCAAAGACGAGTTGCTCGACCAGCTCGCGAGCTTCTTGTCGCAGGCCGCGGCGGGCGCAAAAGCCGCCGCCGTGCCGGGCGGCGGCAGCATCGCGGAAGGCTTCGGCCGGCTCGATGCCCTGAACCGCATCGGCAATCAGGTCTTCGGGCTCGATCTCAATATGCCGGTCAACAACGCGGCTATCTCGGCGCCGGTGCACTTCCCGCGTATCTGGGATGCGCCGTGGTTCTTGTGGGTGCAGTACAACGCCTCGATCATGCAGCCGATGGTGCGCAATGCCGGTGAGGCCTTGGGCGTGCGCGCGCCGGTCAATCTGTCGAACCCCACTCGTTTCCTGTTTCAGTCCGACGTGCAGGTCGAGACAGTCCATAAAATGGAGGAATTGCTGGCGGGCAAGGAGCAGCCCACGGCCAAAAATGAATTTACCGGTTTGCGATCGCCGAAATGGCCCGAGGATATCCTTGGCAAGATCGACCGCGATCTCGCTGCAAAAGGCGCGGCGCTCTACAAGGAGATATGCCAGGAATGCCATCTGGCGCCGGTGACCAGCGCGGAGTTCTGGGCGGACAAGCGATGGCTGCCGCCCGATTCATTCGGCCAGCGCTATCTCGATCTCGAGGTGATCGACCTGCCGCATATCGGCACTGACCCGGCCCAGGCCGAGGACATGGCGACCCGCATGGTCGTCGTTCCGAAGGATCTCGGCATTAAAGACCCGCGCTTCGGCTTCGCTTTGGGCGAGGTTGTCAAGAAAACCGTGGACTTCTGGTACGACAGCCAGATCCCGCCGACGCCCGACGCCGATCGCGAGCGGATGAACGGTTATCGGAAGAACGGGATCCAAGCACCGCATGGCTATAAAGTCCGGCCGCTCAACGGCGTCTGGGCGACGCCGCCTTACCTGCATAACGGCTCGGTGCCGACCATCGATCTGCTGCTGGGACCGGCGGGCGAGCGACCGAAGACGTTTTATCTCGGCAATCGCGAATATGACACCGAACATCTCGGCTACAAATTCGACAAGCTTGCCGGGGGCTTCGAATTCGATGCGACGATGCGCGGCAACTTCAACACCGGCCACGAATTCAGCGACACTAAGCGCAACGGTGTGATCGGCCGGGCGCTCAAGCCCGACGAGCGCAAGGCCGTGATCGAGTTCCTCAAGACGCAGTAGAGCGGGGTTGAGGGGCGCCCATCCACCCGCTTGCCCCGGCTGGCGGGCTGCGGTAGCAGGACGCGCCACGTTTTTCGCTCATTCGGCTATATTCGGCCGCCTGACGAAGGCATTCGCGGGTGTAGCTCAATGGTAGAGCAACAGCCTTCCAAGCTGATGACGAGGGTTCGATTCCCTTCACCCGCTCCAACCTTCGCGCCTTCGGAGTGTCGGCTCGGCAAGCCCGCCCGCTCGAGGGCCGGCCCAGGCTGCAACCTCAAAATCCGGCCAAATCCGCCCACCGGCGGCCTTGCATTGTCCGTCTGTATAATGCATGACATCGCCGCGGCGGGCCTTTATGGTCCGCCGCTTCCGCTTCCGGAGGAGTGTAGCTCAATTGGTAGAGCACCGGTCTCCAAAACCGGGGGTTGCAGGTTCGAGTCCTGCCACTCCTGCCAGGCGGAGTCCCGGCAATCGCCACCGGTCGTGATTAGATAGAGACTTAAGATTCTGGATTAGGGCTTTAAGTGTATGGCAACGTCACCGTTCAAATTCATTCAAGAGGTCCGCGAAGAGACCCGTAAAGTGACGTGGCCGTCGCGTAAGGAAACCATGATCACCACCGCGATGGTGTTTGTCATGGTCGCGATCACGTCGGTGTTCTTCATGGTTGCCGACCAAATCATCCGCATTGCCGTGACCTTCGTGCTCGGCCTCGGAAGTTGAAGGCTAGGATAGATGAGCGATAGCGCTGCCACCACAACGTCAACCCGGCCGAAGCGCTGGTATATCGTGCATGCCTACTCGAACTTCGAGAAGAAGGTCGCCGAGTCGATTCGCGAGCAGGCCAAGCAGCGCGGTCTCGAAGACCACTTCGCCGAGGTTCTGGTCCCGGTCGAGACGGTGGTCGAGGTGCGCCGCGGCCGCAAGGTCAACGCCGAGCGCAAATTTTTCCCGGGCTATGTGCTGGTGAAGATGGATCTGACAGACGAGGTCTACCATCTAATCAAGAACACCCCGAAGGTCACCGGCTTCCTCGGTTCGGACAACAAGCCGATGCCGATTACGGAAGCCGAAGCCAATCGCATCCTGCACCAGGTGCAGGAAGGCATCGAACGGCCCAAGCCGTCGGTGTCGTTTGAAGTCGGCGAGCAGGTGCGCGTGTCGGATGGACCGTTCGCCTCGTTCAACGGCGTCGTCGAGGAAGTCGACGAGGGCCGTTCGCGCGTCAAGGTGGCAGTGTCGATCTTCGGCCGCGCCACCCCGGTCGAACTCGAATTCGGACAGGTGGAGAAGCTTTAAATAGTTCCGTCATGGCCGGGCTTGTCCCGGCCATCCCCGATAAAATGGCACGATCGTGCCTTCCTAAGCGGGATGCCCGGCACAAGGCCGGGCATGACAAGAGGTGGAAACAAGACGTGGGAGGTGAGGCGGCTGCCAACCGTCAAAATCCGCACCACTAACGGAGTTGAAAATGGCTAAAAAAGTTACTGGATTCCTCAAATTGCAGGTGCCGGCAGGCGCTGCCAACCCGTCGCCCCCGATCGGGCCGGCGCTGGGTCAGCGCGGTCTGAACATCATGGAGTTCTGCAAAGCGTTCAATGCGCAGACCCAGAAGATCGAAAAGAACACGCCGATCCCGGTCATCATCACGACATACCAGGACCGCTCCTTCACCTTCGAACTCAAGACGCCGCCGGTGTCGTTCTTCCTCAAGAGGCGGCCAAGCTCGACAGCGGTTCGAAGACGCCGGGCCGCGATCTCGTCGGCAAGGTGACCAAGGCTCAGGTCAAGGAAATCGCCGAGCAGAAATGAAAGATCTCAACTGCGATACGATCGAAGCCGCGATGAAGATGATCGAAGGCTCAGCCCGCTCGATGGGCCTCACGGTGGCGGAGTAACGATCATGGCAATTGGAAAACGTACGAAGGCCGTTCGCGAAGGCATCGATCGCGACAAGTCCTACTCGATCGCCGATGCGGTCAAGCTGGTGAAGGAACGCGCCAAGGCGAAGTTCGATGAGACCATCGAGATCGCCATGAACCTCGGCGTCGATCCCAAGCATGCCGACCAGATGGTCCGCGGCGTGGTCAACCTGCCGAACGGCTCCGGCCGCACCGTGCGGGTCGGCGTCTTCGCGCGCGGCGCCAAGGCGGAAGAGGCCAAGGCTGCCGGTGCCGACGTCGTCGGCGCGGAAGACCTGGTCGAGAAAGTCAATGGCGGCACCATCGACTTCGACCGCTGCATCGCTACGCCGGACATGATGCCGCTGGTCGGACGCCTCGGTAAGGTGCTCGGCCCCCGCGGCATGATGCCGAACCCGAAGGTCGGCACCGTGACCATGGACGTCACCAACGCGGTGAAGGCCTCCAAGGGCGGTTCGGTCGAGTTCCGGGTCGAAAAGGCCGGCATTATCCAGGCCGGCGTCGGCAAGGCCTCGTTCGCCGAGGACAAATTGGTCGAAAACATCAAGGCGTTCGCGGACGCGGTGCAGAAGGCCAAGCCCCCCGGGGCCAAGGGCCACTACATCAACCGTGTGGCGATCTCGTCTACCATGGGTCCGGGCGTCAAGGTCGAGCCATCGACGTTGTTTGAAGCCAAGGCCTGATCGACGTTTACAATTTGAATGAAAGCCCGGTTCGCAAGAGCCGGGCTTTTTACTTTAAGGCGCTTTTTTGCTGCCATTGGTCGAAGGTTTAATCGAATAGCCCTTCGGCAGTCTTGCCGTTCCGAATTGCCTCCCTAGATCGATTCCGAGCGCCTTTGACGAAAGGCGCTGAGACATGGGCGCCTCGTGACGGGTGCCTTTGACATGATGCCTTCGATGGGAGGTGTCAAAGGAGCGACATGGCGGCATACAGCATCAAAGTGAACGGGCAATCGCACGACGTCGATGCGCTTCCCGATACCCCATTACTTTGGGTTCTGCGCGACAATCTTAAACTCACCGGCACGAAATTCGGCTGCGGCGTTGCGCAGTGCGGCGCCTGCACTGTCTTTATCGACGGCCAGCCTTTGCGTTCATGCTCGATGCCGGTTTCGGCGGTGTCGGGCGAGATAATGACCATCGAAGGGCTCGCCGGCAAAGAAGCCGCGGCGGTGCAGAAGGCCTGGATCGCGCGCGACGTGCCGCAGTGCGGTTATTGTCAGTCCGGCCAGATCATGAGCGCAATTGCGCTGCTCAAGGAAATCAAAAAGCCGACCGATCGCGATATCGATCTGCCATGAACGGCAATATCTGCCGCTGCGCGACGTATGTTCGCATCCGCGCCGCCATCCACGATGCCGCCAATTCGCTGGAGGGCTGAGCATGACCGTTCACGACCAGACACTGTCCCGCCGTTCGATTCTCAAAGGCACCGCCGGTTTGGTGGTCGCATTCTATCTGCCGCGGCTCGCCAACGCGCAGTCCGGCGCCGCGGCCGTGCTGAAGGCCGACGCGCCGCCCGCGACCTTCGCGCCGAATGCGTTCATCCGCATCGGCACCGACAACAGCGTGACAGTGTTGTCCAAGCACATCGAAATGGGACAGGGGCCTTACACCGGCCTCACGACAATCGTCGCGGAAGAACTCGACGCCGACTGGCCGCAGATGCGTGTCGAATCCGCGCCGTCGAATCCGGCGCTTTACAACAATCTTGCCTTCGGTCCGTTGCAGGGCACCGGCGGGTCAACCGCGATCGCCAATTCCTACGAGCAATTGCGCAAGGCGGGCGCCACCGCGCGCGCCATGTTGGTGCAGGCGGCTGCGGAGGACTGGAAAGTCCCGGCCGCCGAAATCACCGTCGAACGCGGCGTGCTCCGGCACGCGGCGACCGGCCGCGAAGCAGCCTTCGGGGCATTCGCGGAGGCCGCCGCCAAATTGCCGGTGCCGCAAGACGTTGCCCTGAAAGACCCATCGCAGTTCAAGTTGATCGGCAAGGAAGGCCTGATCAAACGGCTCGACGTGCCGCCGAAAACCAACGGTACGGCGCAATTCACTATCGACATCAACGAAGCGGACATGCTTACCGTCGTCGTTGCGCATCCGCCGCGCTTCGGCGCCAAGGTCGGACGTGTCGACGACAGCGCCGCGCGCAAGATCGAGGGCGTGGTCGACATCAAGACGCTGCCTTCCGGCGTCGCCGTCTATGCCAAGGGCATGTGGCCGGCGATCAAAGGCCGCGAGGCCTTGCGCATTACATGGGACGACAGCGTCGCCGAGAAACGCGGCACCAAGCAACTGCTTGAAGAGTATCGCGCGCAGTCCAGGAAGCCCGGTAAGGTGACCGGTTCGAGCGGCAACGCCGAGGCGGCGCTGGCGAAAGCCGGCAAAGTCATCGAAGCCGAATTCGTGTTTCCCTATCTCGCGCATGCGCCGATGGAGCCGCTCGACGGCTTCATGGTCTGGGACGGCACCCGCGCGAAGGCGCGTTTCGGCTGCCAGATTCAGACGCTCGATCATGGCGCCATCGCCAGTGTGCTCGGCATCAAGCCCGAGCAGATCGAGATCGAAACGTTGCTGGCGGGCGGCAGTTTCGGCCGCCGGGCGCAACCGACGGCGCATCTCGCCGCCGAAACTGGCGCAGGCGGTGAAGGCCATCGGTCCCGGCAAGCCCGTGAAGCTGGTGTGGACACGCGAGGACGATATCCGCGGCGGCTACTATCGGCCGATGATGGTGCACCGTATGCGCGGCGCCGTAGAAAGCGGCAAAATCATCGCCTGGGCCGACACCATCGTCGGCCAGTCTTTCATGGCGGGATCGCCGTTCGCCAGCATGATCAAGGATGGCATCGACCCGACCATGGTCGAAGGTTCGAACGAGATTTTCTATGACGTCGCCGACTTTAACTGCGACGTTCACATGACCGATGTCGGCGTGCCGACTTTGTGGTGGCGTTCTGTTGGGCACACCCATACCGGCTACGCGGTCGAGTGCTTCATTGACGAACTGCTCCAGGCCGCGGGCAAAGACCCGGTCGCCGGACGGCTCGAACTCATGAGCAAGAAGCCGCGCGCAGCCGGCGTGCTCAAGGCAGTCGCCGAGCTGGCGAAGTGGTCGGGTTCCGCACCCGTCAACGGCCGTGCCCGCGGCGTTGCGGTGGTCGAAAGCTTCAATACTTATGTCGCGCAGATCGCGGAAGTCTCCATTGGCGATGGCGGCGAACCGCGCGTCCACAAAGTCTGGTGCGCCGTCGATTGCGGCGTCGCGGTCAATCCCGATGTGATCCGCGCGCAGATGGAAGGCGGCATCGGTTACGGCCTCGGCCACATTCTTTTTGCCGAAGTGCCGCTTGATGCCGGCCATGTGGTGCCAAAGAACTTCGACACTTACCGCTCACTGCGCATCAACGAGATGCCGGAAGTCGAAGTGACCATCGTCAAATCGAGCGAGAAGCCGACCGGCGTCGGCGAGCCTGGCGTGCCGCCGATCGGCCCAGCAGTCGCCAACGCCATGGCGGCGCTGGGCTTGCAACGGCCGCGCCAATTGCCGGTGGTGCGGGGAACAGTCTGATGAATATCCGCACGACGCTCGCGGCGCTGCTGGCCGCATTTCTCGTTACCGGCGCCGGGCTTTACATCGGCGCGCCGACGGTTGCGGCGACGGCCGACGCGGGGTCGCCCGGGACCTTGCGCCCCGCCGCCAGTTTCGACCGGATCAAGGACAAGAAGGCCCGTTCGATCGCGCTGTTTCAGGAAGCAGGGAAGGTCATCACACATCCACGCTGCCTGAACTGTCATCCGGCGACGGAACGCCCGACCCAGACCGACAGCATGCGTCCCCATCAGCCGCTTGTGGTTCGGGGCGAGTACGGGCTCGGTGCGCCCGGTATGGCCTGCGCCACCTGTCATCACGACAGCAATTTCGACGCTGCCGGCATTCCCGGCAATCCGAGATGGCAACTGGCCCCGACCGAAATGGCCTGGCAGGGTAAATCGCTGGGCCAGATCTGCGTGCTCCTCAAGGACCCGGCGCGCAACGGCCAGCGCGATATGGCCGGGATCGTCCGCCATATGGCCGAGGACGAGCTGATCGGCTGGGGCTGGCATCCCGACGCCGGCCGCGCCCCAGTCCCCGGGACGCAGGCCCAATTCGGCGCTTTGATCAAAGCCTGGAGTGCCTCGGGAGCTTATTGCCCCTCTTGAGCCCGATAGTCTTCGAATTCTTGGGAATTAGAGAGCATTTGGACTGAAATTACCCTTGGCAAAAGACCGGAGACGGTCTAAATGAGCCCTATCGGGCGTGCCGGCCCTGTTTGTCGGCACGCCTTTGCTCGTCTCTACAAACCAATGGTGATCGGAAAGCATTCCTTTTGGATATCCCGGCGGGACCTCTGAAAGGAAGAAAGCCGATTTCATTGGGTTTTTGAGGCGAGCAGGGCCGTTTCCGTCACAAGAAGCGGCCGACCTGTCCAAGACTGCCGGTGCCGAGGCCGTTAGGCCGAAGCTTAATCCCATCCCGCCCCTGCGTCAGCAGGTCGGGCATTAAAAACTGGGGCCAGCATAGACGGGGAACAGACCCGAATTTGCGTTTTCATGACTCTCGGTCATGAACGCGCCAAGTCGGTTCGAACCTCGAATACCCGTTCTTTTGAACGGGGGGCAGGCTAACTCGAACGTCGTCCTGCCCGTTCGCTCGCGTGAGCGCCTATGGCGGGACGGCTGGTAGCAACCCGGCGGCTCCCGTGACACGCGGGCAAGCCGTCAACCGGAAAGAGCTTGCAGTGGATCGAGCGGCAAAAGCTGAGTCCATCACCGAGCTGAGCGGGGTCTTCAAGACCTCGAGCGTCGTGGTGGTGGCTCATTACAATGGCCTCACGGTCGCCCAGATGCAGACTCTGCGCAAGCAGATGAGGCTCGCGGGCGGTCACGTGAAGGTCGCCAAAAACCGTCTCGCCAAGATCGCACTCAAGGACACCGACGTTGCCTCCATTGCGTCCCTGCTCAAGGGACCGACCGTGCTCGCCTATTCGGGCGACCCGGTGGCGGCTCCGAAGGTTGCCGTCGATTTCGCCAAGGCGAACGAAGCGTTCGTCATTCTCGGCGGATCGATGGGCAAAACCGCTCTGGACCTGAACGGCGTCAAGGCACTCGCCTCGCTGCCGTCCCCTGGATGAACTGCGCGGCAAGATCGTCGGCCTCCTCGTGGCGCCGGCGACCAAGATCGCTCAGCTCACCAACGCGCCCGCGGCCAAGCTCGCACGCGTTGTCCAAGCCTATGCCTCCAAGAGCGCTGCGGCCTGACGGCTCAAAGCAATCTCACAAATGTTCGAACCTCGTAGGAAATGAACAATGGCTGACCTTCAGAAGATCGTTGATGAGTTGTCGTCCCTGACCGTCCTGGAAGCGGCGGATCTGGCGAAGTTGTTGGAAGAAAAGTGGGGCGTTTCCGCTGCTGCCGCTGTCGCGGTTGCCGCCGGTCCCGCCGGCGCCGGCGCTGCCGCCGCTGAGGAAAAGACCGAGTTCACCGTGATGCTTGTCGCCGCCGGCGAGAAAAAGATCGAGGTGATCAAGGAAGTGCGCGCGTTGACGGGCCTCGGCCTCAAGGAAGCCAAGGACTGGTCGAAGGCGCGCCGAAGGCCGTCAAGGAAGGCGTGAATAAGGAAGAGGCCGACAAGATGAAGGCCACGCTCGAAAAGGCCGGCGCCAAGGTTGAGCTTAAGTAAGCGAATACCTAGTTAAGGGTCATTCCCGGCCGCGCGAAGCGCGTTTTGGGAACTCCGAGACAAAGAACTAACGATATCCCCGGGCTTTTTGGCCCGGGGGTTTCGACCTGAAAAAGCAGAGTGGCTGGACAACCGGCCACGGTGGAGACGATCGCCGATCGGCGAAGTTGGTCAAAAAAGACCAGTCGGTCGCGAAAATTTGTGAAGAGTGCGGCGGTTCGGGTGGACCCCGAATCACATAGAAACGGACGGCCCCGACGCCTGTCCCGATGGTCGCGATGGATTGCGGCTGTTAGGAGAGGCGCCCGCGCTGCCGCTACAATCGAATCGAGAGAGAAACGATGGCGCAGACGTTTACCGGTCGCAAGCGCGTAAGAAAATTTTTCGGATCAATCAAAGAAGTGGCGGAGATGCCGAACCTCATCGAGGTTCAGAAGGCATCTTATGATCAGTTCCTGCTGGTGAAAGAGCCGGTTGGCGGACGTCCGGACGAAGGCCTGCAGGCCGTGTTCCGGTCGGTGTTCCCGATTTCGGACTTCTCCAATTCGTCGATGCTGGAATTCGTCAAATACGAATTCGAGCCGCCGAAATATGACGTCGACGAGTGCCGCCAGCGCGGCATGACCTACGCTGCGCCGCTCAAGGTGACGCTGCGCCTCATCGTGTTCGATATCGATGAAGAGACGGGCGCGCGTTCGGTCAAGGATATCAAAGAACAAGACGTCTACATGGGCGACATTCCGCTCATGACGATGAACGGCACCTTCGTGGTCAATGGCACCGAGCGCGTCATCGTCTCGCAGATGCACCGTTCGCCCGGCGTGTTCTTCGACCACGACAAGGGCAAGAGCCATTCGTCGGGCAAGCTGTTGTTTGCCGCCCGCATCATCCCGTATCGCGGCTCCTGGCTCGACATCGAGTTCGACGCCAAGGACATCGTGTTCGCGCGCATCGATCGCCGCCGCAAGATTCCGGTGACGTCGCTGCTCTACGCCCTCGGCCTCGACGGCGAGGAAATCCTGCGCACCTTCTACAAGCACGTCGCCTACAAGCGCGCCAAGGAAGGCTGGCGCGTGCCGTTCGATGCCAACCGCCTCAAGGGCTACAAGGCGATCAACGATCTCGTTGACGCCGACACCGGCAAGGTCGTCGTCGAAGCGGGCAAGAAGCTTTCCGTCCGCCAGGCCCGCCAGTTGCAGGAGAAGGGCCTCAAGCACCTGCGCATGACCGACGAGGAATTGATCGGTCATTACATCGCGGAAGATCTCGCCAACCCGAAGACCGGCGAAATCTATGTCGAGGCCGGCGAGGAAATCACCGAGAAGAACCTCAAGGTTCTTATCGAAGCCGGCTACAAGGAACTGCCGCTGCTCGACATCGATCACGTCAATGTCGGCGCCTACATCCGCAACACGCTCGTCGCGGACAAGAACATGACGCGCGAGGATGCGCTGTTCGACATCTATCGCGTCATGCGTCCCGGTGAGCCGCCGACGGTGGACACCGCGGAGGCCATGTTCCGTTCGCTGTTCTTCGACTCAGAGCGCTACGATCTGTCCGCGGTCGGCCGCGTGAAGATGAACATGCGCCTCGAGCTCGACGCGCCGGACACCATGCGCGTGCTGCGCAAGGAGGACATCATCTCGGTGATCCGCACGCTCGTCGACTTGCGCGATGGCAAGGGCGAGATCGACGACATCGATCATCTCGGCAACCGCCGCGTTCGCTCGGTGGGCGAGTTGATGGAAAACCAGTACCGCATTGGTCTGCTGCGCATGGAGCGCGCCATCAAGGAGCGCATGTCGTCGGTCGATATCGACACCGTCATGCCGCAGGATCTGATCAACGCGAAGCCCGCGGCTGCCGCGGTGCGCGAGTTCTTCGGCTCGTCGCAGCTTTCGCAGTTCATGGATCAGACCAATCCGCTGTCGGAAATCACCCACAAGCGCCGCCTCTCGGCGCTTGGCCCGGGCGGTCTGACCCGCGAGCGCGCCGGCTTCGAAGTGCGCGACGTGCATCCGACGCATTACGGCCGCATCTGCCCGATCGAGACGCCGGAAGGCCCCAACATCGGTCTGATCAACTCGCTTGCGACCTTCGCGCGCGTCAACAAATACGGCTTCGTCGAAACGCCGTATCGCAAGGTCAAGGACGGCCGCGTCACCGACGAGGTCATCTATCTCTCGGCGATGGAAGAGAGCCGTCACGCGGTGGCGCAAGCCAACGCGGCGATGGACGCGCGCGGCCGTTTCACGGAAGACCTGATCATCTGCCGCCAGGCCGGCGACGTGCATCTGGTTCCGCGCGACAAGGTCGACTTCATGGACGTGTCGCCCAAGCAGCTCGTTTCGGTGGCCGCGGCGCTCATTCCGTTCCTTGAGAACGATGACGCCAACCGCGCGTTGATGGGCTCGAACATGCAGCGCCAGGCGGTGCCGCTGGTTCGCGCCGAAGCGCCGTTCGTCGGTACCGGCATGGAAGGCGTGGTGGCCCGCGACTCGGGCGCTTCGATTTCCGCGCGCCGCACCGGCGTGGTCGATCAGGTTGACGCCACCCGTATCGTGGTGCGCGCCACCGGCGAGACCGACCCGACCAAGCCCGGCGTCGATATCTACCGGCTGATGAAGTATCAGCGCTCGAACCAGAACACCTGCATCAACCAGCGTCCGCTGGTGAAGGTCGGCGACAAGGTCGAGAAGGCGGACATCATCGCCGACGGTCCTTCGACCGATCTTGGCGAACTCGCGCTCGGCCGCAACGTGCTGGTCGCGTTCATGCCGTGGAATGGCTACAACTTCGAGGACTCGATCCTGCTCTCCGAGCGGATCGTGAAGGACGACGTGTTCACCTCCATTCACATCGAAGAGTTCGAAGTGATGGCGCGCGACACCAAGTTGGGTCCCGAGGAAATCACCCGCGACATCCCGAACGTCTCGGAAGAGGCGCTCAAGAACCTCGACGAAGCGGGCATCGTCTATATCGGCGCGGAAGTTCACGCCGGCGACATCCTGGTCGGCAAGATCACGCCCAAGGGCGAAAGCCCGATGACGCCGGAAGAAAAGCTTCTGCGCGCCATCTTCGGCGAGAAGGCATCCGACGTTCGCGACACCTCTCTGCGGGTGCCGCCGGGCGTGCAGGGCACTGTCGTCGAAGTGCGTGTGTTCAACCGTCACGGCGTCGAGAAGGACGAGCGCGCGCTCGCCATCGAGCGCGAGGAAATCGAACGCCTCGCCAAGGACCGCGACGACGAACAGGCGATCCTCGACCGCAACGTTTATGGCCGTCTGGCCGAGTTGCTCGAAGGCCGCCAGGGCATCGCGGGTCCCAAGGGCTTCAAGAAAGACAGCAAGATCACCAAGGCGATTCTGGATGAGTATCCGCGGTCGCAGTGGTGGTTGTTCGCCTCGCCGAACGACAAGCTGATGGCCGAGATCGAAGCCATCCGTAAGCAGTACGACGAGTCCAAGAAGATGCTCGAGCAGCGCTTCCTCGATAAAGTCGAGAAGCTGCAGCGTGGCGACGAACTTCCGCCCGGCGTGATGAAGATGGTCAAGGTCTTCGTCGCGGTGAAGCGCAAGATTCAGCCCGGCGACAAGATGGCCGGCCGCCACGGCAACAAGGGCGTGGTGTCGCGCATCGTGCCGATCGAGGACATGCCGTTCCTCGAAGACGGCACCCATGCCGACATTGTGCTCAATCCGTTGGGCGTGCCGTCGCGTATGAACGTCGGTCAGATTCTGGAAACCCATCTCGGCTGGGCCTGCGCCGGCCTGGGGATCAAGATCGGGCAGGCGGTCGACCTCTACAATTCCGTCAACGGCCGGCATGACTCCAAGCCGCTGAAGGAAATCCTGAAGAAGGTCTATGGCGACGACGAGACGATCAAATCGCTGAGCGAGGACGAACTGGTCGAGCTCGGCGGCAATCTGCGGCACGGCGTCCCGATCGCGACGCCGGTGTTCGACGGCGCCAAGGAAAAGGACATCGAGCAGATGCTCGACCTTGCCGGCATGAACCACTCCGGGCAGTCGTCGGTCTATGACGGCCGCACCGGCGAGAAGTTCGATCGTCAGGTGACGGTGGGCTACATCTACATGCTCAAGCTGCATCACTTGGTGGACGACAAGATCCACGCCCGTTCGATCGGTCCTTACTCGCTGGTCACCCAGCAGCCGCTCGGCGGCAAGGCGCAGTTCGGCGGCCAGCGTTTCGGCGAAATGGAAGTGTGGGCACTCGAAGCCTACGGCGCCGCTTACACGTTGCAGGAAATGCTCACCGTGAAGTCGGACGACGTCGCCGGCCGTACCAAAGTGTACGAGGCGATCGTGCGCGGCGACGACACGTTCGAAGCGGGCATTCCGGAAAGCTTCAACGTGCTGGTCAAAGAAATGCGCTCGCTCGGCCTCAACGTCGACTTGCACAATTCCAAGGCGCAAGGGCGCGACCAGGAAGCGGCCGAATAACAAGCGTCATGGCCGGACGCAAAAAGCGAGAAGCTTTGTCTTCTCGCAAATGTGTCCCGGCCACTTCACGCGCGTGATGATGAAATTAGAATTTAGCCGGCGACGGCCGGCTTAGCGGAGATGGCGATGAATCAAGAGATCATGAATCTTTTCAGCCCGCAGGCTCCGGCTCAGGTCTTCGACCAGATCCGGATTTCGATTGCGAGCCCGGAAAAGATTTTGTCGTGGTCCTACGGCGAAATCAAAAAGCCCGAGACGATCAACTACCGGACCTTCAAGCCCGAGCGCGACGGCCTGTTCTGCGCGCGCATCTTCGGGCCGATCAAGGACTACGAGTGCTTGTGCGGCAAGTACAAGCGCATGAAATACAAGGGCATCATCTGCGAAAAGTGCTCGGTCGAGGTGACGCTCAGCCGCGTGCGGCGCGAGCGCATGGGCCATATCGAATTGGCGGCGCCCGTCGCCCACATCTGGTTCCTGAAGTCGCTGCCGTCGCGCATCGGCCTGCTGCTCGACATGACGCTCAAGGATCTCGAGCGCATCCTGTACTTCGAATATTACGTCGTTCTCGAGCCGGGTCTCACTCCGCTCAAGGATCGTCAACTGCTGTCCGAGGACGAGTACCTCAAGGCGCAGGAAGAATTCGGCCCCGATAGTTTCACCGCCACCATCGGCGCCGAAGCGATCCGCGAGATGCTCAAGGCGCTCGACCTCGACAAGATGCAGCCGACCTGCGCGTCGAGCTCGGCGAGACCGACAGCGACATCAAGAAGAAGAAATACGCCAAGCGACTCAAGCTGATCGAGGCGTTCATTCAGTCCGGCAACAAGCCGGAGTGGATGATTCTGACCGTGGTCCGGTGATCCCGCCCGATCTGCGCCCGCTGGTGCCGCTCGACGGCGGCCGCTTCGCCACGTCGGACTTGAACGATCTCTACCGCCGCGTCATCAACCGCAACAACCGTTTGAAGCGGCTGATCGAACTGCGCGCGCCGGACATCATCATCCGCAACGAGAAGCGCATGCTGCAGGAAGCGGTCGATGCGCTGTTCGACAACGGGCCGCCGCGGACGCGTCATCACCGGCGCCAACAAGCGTCCGCTGAAGTCGCTCGCCGACATGCTCAAGGGCAAGCAGGGCCGGTTCCGTCAGAACCTGCTCGGCAAGCGCGTCGATTATTCCGGTCGTTCGGTGATCGTGGTCGGGCCCGAGCTCAAGCTGCATCAGTGCGGCCTGCCGAAGAAGATGGCGCTCGAACTGTTCAAGCCGTTCATCTACTCGCGGCTCGACGCCAAGGGTCTGTCCACCACCGTGAAGCAGGCCAAGAAGCTGGTCGAAAAGGAGAAGCCCGAAGTCTGGGATATCCTCGACGAGGTGATCCGTGAGCATCCGGTTCTGCTCAACCGCGCCCCGACCTTGCATCGTCTCGGCATTCAGGCGTTCGAGCCGGTGCTGATCGAAGGCAAGGCGATCCAGTTGCATCCGCTGGTCTGCGCCGCGTTCAACGCCGACTTCGACGGCGACCAGATGGCCGTGCACGTTCCGCTGTCGCTTGAAGCGCAGTTGGAAGCGCGCGTACTGATGATGTCGACCAACAACATCCTGCACCCGGCGAACGGCCAGCCGATCATCGTGCCGTCGCAGGACATCGTGCTCGGCCTGTATTACCTGTCGCTGATGAGCGAGGGCATGCCGGGCGAGGGCAAGGCGTTCGGCGATATCGCCGCGATCGACCATGCGCTGCACGCCAAGGTCATCACGCTGCACAGCAAGATCCGCTATCGCTGGACCGGCGTGGACGACAAGGGCGAGGAATTCACCAAGTGGTACGAGACCACGCCCGGTCGCGTCCTGCTCGGCAATGTTCTGCCGCGCAACGTCAAGGCGCCGTTCGACATCGTCAACAAGCTGATGACGAAGCGCGAAATCTCCGGGATGATCGATCAGGTCTACCGCCACTGCGGTCAGAAAGAGACGGTCATCTTCTGCGATCGCATCATGGCGCTCGGCTTCTACCACGCGTTCAAAGCCGGCATCTCGTTCGGCAAGGACGACATGGTCGTGCCGGCCTCGAAGTGGAAGATCGTCGACACCACGCGCGAACTCGCCAAGGAGTTTGAGCAGCAATATAACGACGGCCTGATCACGCAGGGCGAAAAGTACAACAAGGTGGTCGATGCCTGGTCGAAGTCGACCGACAAGATCGCCGAAGAGATGATGCGCGAAATTTCGACGACCAAGAAGGACGCGAACGGTCGCGACATGCAGGTCAACTCGATCTACATGATGGCCCATTCCGGCGGCGCGCGGCTCGCCGGCGCAGATGCGTCAGCTTGCCGGCATGCGCGGCCTGATGGCCAAGCCGTCGGGCGAGATCATCGAAACGCCGATCATCTCGAACTTCAAGGAAGGTCTGTCGGTGCTCGAGTACTTCAACTCGACCCACGGCGCCCGTAAGGGTCTGGCCGACACCGCCTTGAAAACCGCGAACTCGGGCTATCTGACGCGGCGTCTGGTCGACGTGGCGCAGGATTGCATCATCACGATCCACGACTGCGGCACCAAGGGACGGCATCAAGGTTCGCGCCATCATCGACGCGGGCACCGTGGTCGCGCCGTTGGCGATCCGCATCCTCGGCCGTACCACGGCCGAGGACGTCAAGGACCCGGCGAGCGGCAAGGTCGTGGCCAAGCGCGGCACCTTGCTGACCGAGCCGGAAGTCGAGGCGATCACCAACGCGGGCGTTCAGGAGATGAAAATCCGCTCGGTGCTCACCTGCGAATCGAAGAACGGCGTCTGCGGCGCCTGCTACGGGCGCGATCTCGCCCGCGGTACGCCCGTCAACATGGGCGAGGCGGTGGGCGTTATCGCCGCCCAGTCGATCGGCGAGCCGGGCACCCAGCTCACGATGCGTACGTTCCACATCGGCGGCGCGGCGCAGATCTCGGAGCAGTCGTTCATCGAGTCTAACTTCGACGGCAAGATCAAGATCAAGGGTAAGAACATCGCCAAGAATACCGAAGGCGATGTGGTGGCGATGGTGCGCAACATGGTGGTGGCGGTGGTGGACCCCGACGGCACCGAGCGGGCGCATCACCGTATTCCCTACGGCGCGCGTATGCGCATCGACGACGGCGACAAGGTGAAGCGCGGCCAGCGCATCGCCGAATGGGATCCCTACACCCGGCCGATTTTGACCGAAGTCGAAGGCACGGTCGCCTTTGAGGACATGGTCGACGGTCTGTCTATGTCGGAAGCGGTCGACGAATCGACCGGCATCGCCAAGCGCGTGGTGATTGACTGGCGCACGGGCTCGTCCCGTAACCAGGCTGACCTGCGCCCGGCGATGATCATCAAGGGCAAGGACGGCAAGATCCTCAAGCTCGCGCGCGGCGGCGAGGCTCGCTATCTGCTGGCGGTCGACGCGGTCATTTCGGTCGATCCGGGCGGCAAGGTCAAGGCGGGCGACGTCATTGCGCGTATCCCGACCGAAAGCGCCAAGACCCGTGACATCACCGGCGGTCTGCCGCGGGTGGCGGAGCTGTTCGAAGCGCGCAAGCCGAAGGATGCGGCGATCATCGCCGAAATCGGCGGGCACCGTGCGGTTCGGCAAGGACTACAAGAACAAGCGCCGCATCACGATCGAGGCGACGGGCAAGGGCGATGAGCCGAAGGAATATCTCATCCCCAAGGGCAAGCACATCCATCTTCAGGATGGCGACGTCATCGAGAAGGGCGATTATATCGTCGAGGGCAATCCCGCTCCGCACGACATTCTCGCCATCAAGGGCGTCGAAGAGCTTGCGGCCTATCTGGTGAATGAAATCCAGGAGGTCTATCGATTGCAAGGCGTCAACATCAACGACAAGCACATCGAGGTGATCGTTCGCCAGATGTTGCAGAAGGTTGAGATCGACGACGCCGGCGAAACCGAGCTGTTGCAGAGCGAGCAGATCGATCGTTCGGAGATGGACGAGATCAACGTTCGCGCTGTCGCCGAAGGCAAGAAGCCGGCAAGCGGACACCCCGTTCTGCTCGGCATCACCAAGGCGAGCTTGCAGACCCGGTCGTTCATCTCGGCGGCCTCGTTCCAGGAGACCACGCGCGTCCTCACCGAAGCCGCGGTCAACGGCAAGGCGGATACGCTCGACGGTCTCAAGGAAAACGTCATCGTCGGCCGGCTGATCCCGGCGGGTACCGGCGCCATGATGAACGAGCTGCGCGAGGTTGCGGTCAAGCGCGACGCCCTCATCCTCGAGGAGCGCGAGAAGGACGCAGCCAAGGCCGCGGCGAAAGCCGAGGCGGAAGCAGCACCGGCACTGCCGCCGGCCGAGTAGGCCAAGGCCGAGTTCGGGGCCACGGATTGAAAGGGCCGCCCCGCGATGGGCGGCCTTTTTTTTGCGTCGGCCGCGCCGCGCCGGAGGCATAGTCCCCAGGTTATATTTGCCGGTTGTGGGTAGGCGGCTACTTAACCTAGTCTAGGCGTGCGGAGATCCATTCGCGATTGCCGCGCCGCTCTGGGGATTGTCCGATGGCGTTATTGCGCGGGGCGAGTGCGGTTGCAGCGTGGAATGACGCGGGCCGGGGGCTGCATGCCGCGCGCCGCGGGATGTGGCGGGCGCTGCTTGCGGGCACGGCGCTTTCGGCGCCACTTTTGATATTCGGTTCCCAGACCTTGGCCGCTACGTTCACGGTCACCAACACCAACGATTCCGGCGCCGGCTCGCTTAGGCAGGCGATGGCCGACGCGAACGCGTCCGCGGGCGCCGATACAATCAAGTTTGCTCTCGGCGCCCCGGGCCAGATAAACCTGTCAAGCGCGTTGCCGGCGTTGGTCGATGTCTCTGGCGTGACGATTGACGGCAGCAATCAGGGCAGCGGCGCCGTCACCATCAACGGCGGCGGCCAGAACCGCATCTTCTTCGTCTATCAGGGCGACACGTCGATCTCCGACCTGACGCTCGCCAATGGCCGTGCGCAGGGCGGTGCCGGTGGTACCGGTAACAAGGGCGGCGGCGGTGGAATGGGTGCTGGCGGCGCTATTTTCGTCAACGGCGGCACGACATCCATTACGAACGTGCTCTTTACCGACAACCAGGCAGCCGGCGGAAGTGGCGGCGGCAGTGGCGGTACGGCGGCGGGCGGTGGCGGCGGACTTGGTGGTTCGGGCGGCTCAGCAAGCGCGGGCGGTGGCGGTGGGTGGCGGCTATAGTGGCGGCGGTGGCGGCGGCGGCGGTGGCGGTCTTGCCCCTGGCGGCATCGGGGGTGTCGGCCCTGGCGGCAATGGTGGCACCGGCGGGTACCGGCAACGGAACGAATGGTGCAAATGGCGTCGGCGGTGGCACCGGCGGTCACGGCTCCGGAACTTTTTTTGGCGGTGGCGGTGGCGGTGGCGGTGGCGGTATCGGAGGAGGCGCCGGCGGCTCCGGCGCCACCGCCGCGGCAAGTACAGGTGGTGGTGGGGGCGGCGGCGGGCTTTTGGCCTCGTCCGGCGGTGACGGCGGCAACGTAGGGGTTGCGGGTGCCGACGCTGCGGCTCCAGGCGGCGGCGGCGGTGGCGCCGGTGCTGGCACCGGGGTCGGCGGCAAAGGGCATGACTTTGGCGGCGGCGGCGGCGGTTCAGGTGGTGTGGGCAGTATAGGCGGCGCTGGTGGTTACGGCGGCGGCGGCGGCGGTGCCGACGGCACAAGCGGCGGCGCGGGCGGTTTCGGCGGTGGCGGCGGCGGTGGCGGCATAGGCGGCCTCGCCGGTGCGGGCGGTTTCGGCGGCGGTCAGGGCGGCGGCAGTGGCGGCGGTGGGGGCGGCGCCGGCTTCGGCGGCGCGATATTCGTCCGCGACGGAGCGGCGCTGCAGATCAGCGGCGGAGGTGCGATCACGGGTGGCCAGGTGCTCGCGGGGACGGGGAAATTCCAGTGGCGGCAATGGCATAGCCGGTGGTGCCGGCCTATTCCTGCAGGGCACTGGCACCGTCACCTTCGCTCCCGGTGCGAGCGACAACGTGATAGTCGCGGATGCGATCGCCGATCAGACCGGCTCCGGCGGCACGGGCGTCAATGCCGGCTCGTGGGGTGTCATCAAGACCGGCACGGGCACGCTGACGCTCTCAAATGCCAACACTTACAGCGGCGGCACGACGGTGACCGGCGGCACGTTGACGATCAGCAACAACAGCGCGCTGGGCAGCGGCGCGGTGTCGCTGCAAGACGGCACCACGCTGCAACTGAACGGCGTGCAGATTGCCAACATCGTGAACGTCTCCGGCGACCCGGACATCCCGACCGACGGCGCGAGTTCCATGCCGACCTTCGTCGGTCCTGCCGGCACGGTCGTCAACGTGTTGGGCGTCAACAACATGGCGGCGACCGATGTGCTTACGGTCACCACGGCGAACGCGACCTATGCCGGCGCGACCAATGTCGGTGGCACCGCGCCCGGCGGTTCGGTGACTCTCAAGGGCGGCGCGTTGAATGCTTTCGGCGGCACGTCGGCGGTATCGGTTTTTGCGGGGAGCGTGCTCGATCTCGGCGGCTTCAACCAGGCCATCGGTTCGCTTTCCGGCGCCGGCGCGGTGACCGACAACGGCGCGGCGGCGGGCGCTCACTGTTGGCGACAGCACCGACACGACGTTCAGCGGTATCCTCCAGAACGGCAGCGGCACGCTCGGCCTCACCAAGACCGGCAGCGGCACGCTGACGCTGTCGGGTGGCACCAACAGCTATACCGGCGACACGACGGTCGATGCCGGCACGCTCCTCGTGAACGGTGCGCTGACCGGCTCCAACACCACCGTGAATGCGAACGGCACGCTCGGCGGCATCGGCAATGTGCAAAACGTGACGATGAGCGGCGGCGTATTCGCGCCGGGTAACGGCACGCCCACCTCGGCGCCGATGACGGTGAACGGCAATCTCGACTTTACGGCGGGCGGCACCTATCGCGTCTTCGTCGATCCGACGACGGGCTCGTCGGCGACCGTAACCGGCACGGCCACGCTGACTGGCGGCGCCGTGAACGCGGTGTTCTCCCCCGGGAGCTATGTCGCTAGGCAGTACACCATCCTGACGGCCGCTGTGCTCAACGGTACGTTCGATCCGGCTGTCGTTGCCACCAACCTTCCGGCCAACTTCAATACCAGTCTGAGCTATGACCTCTTGAACGTCTATCTCAACCTTGCGCTGAACTTCTCGGTGCCCGGCGGCCTCAACGGCAACCAGCAGGCGGTGGCCGGCGCGCTGACCGGCTTCTTCAACAGCACCGGCGGCATTCCCACCGCGTTCACGACGCTGACGGGAAACCAGATCACGCAAGCCTCGGGCGAGGCCGGCGCTGCGGCGACGCAGGCGTCGTTTTCCTCGATGAACATGTTCCTCGGCACGCTGCTCGACCTGTTTGGGGAGGGGCGCGACGACGTGAGCGAAGACGGCGGCACGCTCGGTTACACGTCCTCTGCAAAAAGCACGGCGCGCAGCCGCGCAGCGGACGAGGCCTATGCCGCAGTGACGCCGCGCGATGGGTCACGCGTTCTGCGGGGCAGCTTCGCGCGGCGCTGGAACGTGTGGGCCTCGGGCTATGGCGGCTCCGGCACGGTCGGCGGCAGCGCATCGGCCGGCTCGCACGACACCAGCAGCCGCGTCTATGGCATGGCGGTGGGCGCGGACTACCGGCTGTCGCCGGATACGCTTGTGGGCTTCGCGCTCGGCGGCGCCGGCTTCAATTTTGGTCTCTCGGACGGGCTCGGGCGGCGGCCGCGCCGACCTATTCCAAGCCGGCGTCTACGGCCGCCATCGGTCCGGCAACGCCTACGTGGCCGCGGCGCTGGCCTATGGCTGGCAGGGTGTGAAGACCGACCGCACGGTGACGATCTCCGGCACCGACAGACTGGAGGCGGACTTCAACGCGCAGACCTTCTCCGCGCGGCTGGAGGGCGGCTACCGCTTCGCCACGCCCTATATCGGCGTCACGCCTTACGCCGCGTTGCAGGCGACCAGCTTCCACCGGCCGTCCTACGGCGAGAGCGCGACGTCGGGCAGCAGCCAGTTTGCGCTGTCGTATGGCTCGCAGACGACGACGAACCTTCGCACTGAATTGGGCACGCGGCTCGACAAGTCCTTCCTAGTAGCGGACGGCCTTTTCACCCTGCGGTCGCGATTGGCCTGGGCGCACGACAGTGACACCGACCGGCCCGTGACCGCTGCGTTCCAGGCGCTTCCAGGTGCGGCCTTCACGGTCAACGGCGCCGCGCCTTCCCCCGATTCCGCGCTGGTCTCGACCGGCGCGGAGATGGCATGGCGGAACGGCTTCGCGCTCGCCGGCTCGTTCGAGGGCGAATTCTCCGGCAACACCCAGAGCTACGCCGGCAAGGGCAGCCTGCGTTATCGCTGGTGACATCCCTTACGCGCGCTCATTCGTGGCAACCCGCGTGTTACAGCGCGTTAACGGACGTCCGTATCGCCGCCTGATCCCGGCGGGTACCGGCGCCATGATGAACGAGCTGCGCGAGGTTGCGGTCAAGCGCGACGCCCTCATCCTCGAGGAGCGCGAGAAGGACGCAGCTAAGGCTGCGGCGAAAGCCGAGGCGGAAGCAGCACCGGCACTGCCGCCGGCCGAGTAGGCCGCACGGACTGCATCAAAGTAAAAGGGCCGCTTTCGGGCGGCCCTTTTCATTTGCAAATCGGCACAGTGCGTTGCGTCAATTGACGCGCCGCGTCGACAGCTCGGCATAGAGATCGGCGAACCGGCTATCGACGGCGTCCTGTTCGGCCTTGTCCTGCCACCGTAGTTGATACGGGATCACGACCTCCGTCGATTGCCGGCCGGTCAGCCGCTCCATCAACTCACCGAGTTTGCCTTGATATATTTTTTTGCCAGGCAACCGCCGCTTGAGCGGGGCCGGAGTTTCGTTCAACAACGGAGCGAGCCGCGCGCTCGCGGTTTCCGGATCGCCGAGCAAGCGATCGCAATCGAGGAAATGCGCGGGGCGCTCGAGCCAGCTTTGCGCGTGTTCGCGCAAACAATCGCCCACGGTTGCGCTCCGGCCGAAAAACGCGTCCGGCTCGTCGAGCAGACGGCTGATCGGTTCGTCATATTGGAGGAATTCGGCGAAGCTCCTGACCGTTTCCGAAAACTTACGGAAGGGATACAGATATACAACGTGTTCGGGGTTGAAGACGCGTCTGAGTTCGACGTCGTTTTGATTGGTGAAGCCAGCGCGGTGGGTCTTGACGAGGAGGTGAGCGTGGCCGGTTTCCACGATCCGCGAGGCGGACTGTCTCCAATGCGGCCCGTCGGCGTCCGCAAAAAGCTTCGCGGAACTCTCCCAGGGCATCAGCGGTGGATTGAAGTTGCGAAAATTTCTTCGCACGAAATCGAGCATCAAATGTGTGCCGCTGCGCGGGTGCGATACAACGAAGGCGCACGTTTTCACTTTAAGTGGCATTCCCAGTTCCATCGTGCACGTCGACGACGCCAAGTAAGATCCTCGGCGTGCACGACAACTAATCAGGTCGCGAAAAATCACCCGGCTGCAAAAAAAAGGCGGCTCGCGCCTCCCGCACGACAATGGGGCGAACAAAGCCCCTCATGCCATCCAAAGTTGTGAAAAACTCAAGGCGCCCAGTGGTTTATAAGCATGTTAACGGGAAATATATGCCCAGTTACGGGCATGTAAACCGTGCTGTGGGGTGGCTGTGGATAGCCGGTTGAGTACGCCCGCAGGAGTGGACCGCTATAGCGTAAAAGGCCCGAGATTCCTTGACGATCCCAACGTTCGACACTTGACACCCTCCCGACCCGCCGATACATACGCCTCACTTTACGGCAGGCGGTGAGCTTCGCTTGTTCGGAACGGCCGCCCGGCTAAACCTTTGAGATTGCTACGGTTACTCAAAGATAGGCTGGCGCATCGCCTCGACGGATGAAGCTCAAACGCTGCCTCTGACAGCCAATGTCAGGTTTAGGGCTACCGATTGCGGTGCTTTGCGGCATCGTGGTCGACCTCGAACGGAAAAGCGCCCCCGCGTTTCAGGCGGATGGCGCGATTTCGTTTTTGCGTGCCCACAAGGCACGGATCGCGAACGCGGTTGCTTTGCCGCGCGAATACGGGCGAAAGCCCAATGAATACGGGCGCAGGCCCAAAGAATGCCGGGGCTCAATGCCCAAAGATGAGCGAACTCGAGGTTCGGGTTCGAAGGAAATGCGAAGGGGCGAGAGCCCAGACCGATTCTGGGCACTCCGGCCCAAACCAAGGTGCGAAGGCGAACGATGCCGACGATCAATCAGCTGATTGCCAATCCGCGACACCCGCTGAAGACCCGCAACAAGGTGCCGGCCTTGCAGGCCTCGCCGCAGAAGCGCGGCGTCTGCACGCGCGTCTATACGACGACGCCGAAGAAGCCGAACTCGGCATTGCGCAAGGTCGCCAAGGTCCGTCTGACCAACGGCTTCGAAGTCATTGGTTACATCCCGGGCGAAGGCCACAATCTGCAAGAGCACTCGGTGGTCATGATCCGCGGCGGCCGCGTGAAGGATTTGCCGGGCGTCCGCTATCACATCCTGCGCGGCGTGCTCGATACGCAGGGCGTCAAAAACCGCAAACAGCGCCGTTCGAAGTACGGCGCCAAGCGTCCGAAGTAAGGGTCAACCATGTCTCGCCGTCACGCCGCAGAAAAGCGCGAAATCATTCCGGACCCGAAGTTCGGCAATGTCGTCGTCAGCAAATTCATGAACGCCGTCATGTACGACGGCAAGAAGTCGGTCGCCGAAGGCATCGTCTACGGTGCCCTTGAGATGATCGAAGGCAAGACCAAGCAGAACCCGCTTTCGGTGTTCCAGCAGGCGCTCGACAACGTGATGCCCTCGATCGAAGTCCGCTCGCGCCGCGTCGGTGGCGCCACCTACCAAGTGCCTGTCGAAGTGCGCACCTCGCGCCGCCAGGCTCTCGGCATCCGCTGGATCATCATTGCGGCGCGCGATCGCAACGAACGAACAATGACGGAGCGGCTCTCGGCTGAGCTGCTCGACGCTTCGAACAATCGGGGAAACGCCGTCAAGAAGCGCGAGGACACCCACAAGATGGCGGAAGCCAACCGGGCGTTCTCGCATTATCGCTGGTGACGACGAACAACCTCAAGGAATAGAACGCAAATGCCCCGCGTCCACGCAATCGAGGACTACCGCAATTTCGGCATCATGGCCCACATTGATGCCGGGAAAACCACGACGACTGAGCGGATCCTCTATTACACCGGCAAGAGCCATAAGATCGGCGAAGTGCACGACGGCGCTGCGACCATGGATTTCATGGAGCAGGAGCAGGAGCGTGGCATCACCATTACGTCGGCTGCGACCACCGCGTTCTGGAAGGGCAAGCGCCTCAACATCATCGACACTCCCGGCCACGTCGACTTCACCATCGAAGTCGAGCGTTCGCTGCGCGTGCTCGACGGCGCGGTTTGCGTGCTGGATTCGAACCAGGGCGTAGAGCCGCAGACCGAGACGGTGTGGCGCCAGGGCGACAAGTACAAAGTGCCGCGCATCGTTTTTGCCACAAGATGGACAAGATCGGCGCTGACTTCTTCCAGTGCCTCAAGGACATCGTCGACCGTCTGGGCGCCAAGCCCGTCGCCATCCAGCTTCCGATCGGCTCCGAGCAGAATTTCAAGGGCCTGATCGACCTGGTGCGCATGAAAGGCGTGATCTGGACCGACGAGTCGCTCGGCGCCGATTACAAGGACGTCGAAATCCCGGCCGACATGCTCGACCAGGCCAAGGAATACGCGAGAAAATGGTGGAAGCCGCCGTCGAACTCGACGACGACGTGATGGCCGCCTGGCTCGACGGCACCGAGCCGGACGAAGCCACGCTCAAGCGTCTCATTCGCAAGGCCGTGATCACCGGCGCCTTCTTCCCGGTGCTGTGCGGTTCGGCGTTCAAGAACAAGGGCGTGCAGCCGCTGCTCGATGCCGTGGTCGATTATCTGCCGAGCCCGCTCGACGTGCCGCCGATTCACGGCATCAATCCGGACAATGGCGAAGACGTCATCCGCGAGCCGAAAGACGACGCCCCGCTGGCGCTGCTCGGCTTCAAGATCATGGACGACCCCTTCGTCGGCACCATCACCTTCTGCCGCATCTATTCCGGCACGCTGACCAGCGGCACCGGCGTCATCAACTCGACCAAAGAGCGCAAAGAGCGCATCGGCCGCATGTTGCTGATGCATGCCAACAACCGCGAAGACATCAAGGAAGCCTATGCCGGCGATATCGTCGCACTGGCGGGCCTCAAGGAAGTGCGCACCGGCGACACGCTGTGCGACCCCAAGCAGCCGGTCATCCTTGAAAAGATGGAATTCCCGGAGCCGGTGATCGAAATCGCGATCGAGCCGAAGTCGAAGGCCGACCAGGAAAAGCTCGGCGTTGCCTTGGCCAAGCTCGCGGCCGAGGATCCGTCCTTCCGCGTCTCGACCGACATCGAAAGCGGCCAGACCATCCTCAAGGGCATGGGCGAACTGCATCTCGACATCAAAGTCGACATCCTCAAGCGCACCTATAAGGTCGACGCCAATATCGGCGCGCCGCAGGTGGCGTTCCGCGAGAAGATCACGCAGCGCGCCGAAGTCGATTACCAGCACAAGAAGCAGTCCGGCGGTTCGGGCCAGTTCGCGCAGGTCAAGATCGTCGCGGAGCCGACCGAGCCGGGCACGCCGTTCGAATTCGTCAACGACGTCGTCGGCGGCGCGGTGCCGAAGGAATTCATCCCGGGCGTCGAAAAGGGTCTCCTATCGGTTCTGGGCGCGGGCGTTCTCGCCGGCTTCCCGGTGGTCGATCTCAAGGTCACGCTGATCGACGGCCGCTATCACGACGTCGACTCGTCGGCGCTCGCCTTCGAAATCGCCGCCCGCGCGGCGTTGCGCGAGGCGCTGCAGAAGGGCCGTTCGGTCCTGCTCGAGCCGATCATGAAGGTCGAATGCGTGACGCCGGAGGATTACACCGGCTCCGTCATCGGCGACTTGAACTCGCGTCGTGGCCAGATTCAGGGCCAGGACATGCGCGGCAACGCCAACGTGATCAACGCGATGGTGCCGCTGATGAATATGTTCGGCTACGTCAACACGCTGCGGTCCA
Organism: Pseudolabrys sp.; assembly: GCA_037200245.1. Taxonomy (GTDB): domain Bacteria; phylum Pseudomonadota; class Alphaproteobacteria; order Rhizobiales; family Xanthobacteraceae; genus Pseudolabrys. Next base: position 33,552 of record JBBCIM010000039.1, on the reverse strand, counting down.
TGTCTCAGGGTCGCGCCACCTTCACAATGCAATTCGATCACTACGCAGAGCTGCCGGCAGCGGTGTCCGCTGAAGTGCAGAAGAAATTCGCCTGATTGCGTAGCGGTCGTAACCTGAAAGATCTGAACGGAGAGCACCATGGCCAAAGAGAAATTCAACCGCAATAAGCCGCATTGCAACATCGGCACCATCGGTCACGTCGACCATGGCAAGACGACGCTGACGGCGGCGATCACCAAGGTGCTCGCCGAGACCGGCGGCGCGACCTTCACGGCCTATGACCATACTACACGATCGAACACTGCGAGACGGTGATGCGGCGCGTCGCGATGACCAAGGCCAATGCCAGCAATGCGTTGTTCCTGATCACCTGGTTCACCGGCAGCATCAATATCGAGCACATTCATCCGCTCGAGGGCGGCTTCCTGCGGCTGAAATTCCGGCGCGACCGGCGGCCGAGCTTCCCGCGTGAATCGGTGTGGTCGTTCTATCCGAAATATTTTGCCGAGACGTTCGGCAAGCTGGTGGCGTGGGACGGCGTTATATTTCAAGCTGCGCCGCATCTATCTGCGCATCAAGGCCGATCCGAATCGCTACGGCTATACGGACACCGCAATGACGCCGGTCACGACCGACGAGGCAGAGACGCACGAATTGTTCAACAACGACGCCGCGCGCGCTTATGTGGCGCAGACCAATCGGATCAAGAACATTCAAGACCACGCGCACGAACATGCGCTGCCCGTCGAGGCGGCGGAGTAGTTACTTCGCGACCCGCGCCAGCAGATTCTGCGCCCGGATCAAATGCGGCCGGTCGAACATCTTGCCGTCGATGCCGACCGCTCCGGCGCCGGGCTGCGCCGCAAAAGCCGCCACCACCATCTTGGCCTTGTCGATCTGCGCCTGCGTCGGCGTGAACCACCTCGTTGATCACCGCCACCTGGGCCGGATGAATCGCCAGCCGGCCGGAAAAGCCGTCGCGGCGTGCGTGCTCGGTATCGCGGCGCAGCCCTTCCGAATTGCGGAAATCGACATAGACCGTCTCGATCGCCGGCAGCTTGGCCGCGGCCGCCCCGTAGAGACAGATGTTGCGGGCCAGCCGATAGGGCTCGGTGAGCAGGCCGTGCTCGTCGCGATTGGTCTCGGCGCCGAGTTCGGCGGAGATATCCTCAGGTCCCCAGGTCATGCCCGATCAGCCGCTTGCTGGCGTCGCGATAGGTGCCGGCGGTGAACAGGCCGTTGGCGGATTCCACGGCCTGCGCCAACACCTTGATCGAGCCTTCCGGCAGGCCGGCCATGGCCTCGCGCGCGGTCAGCTTGGCGTCAAGATGGACGACGGTCGCGCCGCCTTCTGCTTTGGGAAATACGATGACGTCCGCCCGCCGGGCACCACGGCGGCGAGATCGTCGTCGGTCATGCCGGTGTCGAGGCCGTTGATCCGCACCAGCAGGCGCGGGCGGTCCTTCTTGCCGACGTGAGCCTGGAGAAATTCCAGCGCGGCGGCGCGCGCCTGCGGCTTGCGCTCAGGCGTGATCGAAATCCTCGAGATCGAGGATGACGCCGTCGGCGCCGCTGGCCATGGCCTTGTCGAGCTTGGCGCCGCCGTCGGCGGGAACGAAAAGAAGAGAGCGCATGACTGGAAGACCCCTTAATCTCGCTCGTTCCGCGAAAGCGGGGACCCAGGAAAAAAATGCGGACCAGAATGTTTAGCTCTGGATTCCCGCTTGCGCGGGAATGAGCGGGTTGCGAGTTACTTCGGCCGCATGTTCATGAAGACCTGGCGATGGCATTCGGCCACCAGCGTGCCGTCCTGCTTGAACGCCTTGTGGTGGAATTCGACGATGCCGGCGCCGGCGCGCGATTTGGACGCGCGCTTGCCGACGACCTGCGTTTCGCAGTGGATGGTGTCGCCCTCGAACAGCGGGTTGGGGAATTTGACGTCCGCCATGCCGAGATTGGCGATGGTGGTGCCGACCGTCATGTCCGACACCTGGATGCCGATCATCAGGCCGAGCGTGAACAGCGAATTCATCAGCGGCTGGCCGAATTCGGTCTCGGTCTCGCAGAAGTGCCGGTCGATGTGCAGCGGCTGCGGGTTGAGCGTCATGTTGGAGAACCAAGATGTTGTCCATTTCGGTCACGGTGCGGCGCAGCGGGTGTTCGTAGGTCCTGCCGACCTCGAGATCCTCGAAATAGAGGCCCGCCGCGTTTATGCCGTTGGGGTGTTTCAGCCATCGCTTCCTCCGCAGTGTTCTTCAAGCCGGGCAGGGCCTTAGGCCCCCAATTAACGGTTCATTTACCATAATTACCCATGGTCGATAGGGTCCGCGTCGATATTCGAGCCCAACGCCCGCGTATTCCGCAAGGCTCAGACCAGATGGCCGTCACCGCCGCAAGCCTCAATGCCGCCCCGCAGATCGCCGGTGCGATCCGCCAGGCAGCGCGTTCGAGCGGCGTCAGCTTCGAATATCTGATGACGACGGCCAAGATCGAGTCGAATCTTAATCCGGGCGCGCAGGCATCGACCTCTTCGGCCAAGGGCCTCTACCAATTCATCGAGCAGGACCTGGCTCGGCACGCTCAAGACCAGCGGCGCCGCCAATGGCCTCGGCCGCTTTTCCGACGCCATTTCCAAGTCGCCGGACGGCCGCTACGAGGTGGCCGATCCGGGCATGCGAACGGCGATCATGCAGTTGCGCAGCGATCCGGCCGCCAGCGCCGCGATGGCCGGCGCCTTCACCCGCGCCAATGCCGATCAGTTGCAAGGCGCGAATCGGCCGGCCGCCGAGCGAAGGCGAGCTCTATATGGCGCATTTTCTGGGCGCCGACGGGGCGGGCAAGCTGATCAACGTCGCCGCCAACCAGCCGCGCGTGAACGCCGCCGACATGTTTCCGCAGGCCGCCGCCGCCAATCCGAGCATCTTCTACGACAGCGCCGGCCACGGCCGCAGCGCGTCCGAGGTCTATGCCAAGCTATCCGGCCGCTTCGACGTGGCCCGCGCCGGCAGCTTTGCGCCCGATTGCCACCGGCAGGCACCACGGTCGCGCGTTGCCGTGCCGTTCGATACCGCCGGCGTGACGCAAGCTTATGCGACGGCAAACGAGAGCCTGCCGGCCTTGCCGGACTCAAGGCCGCTGTTCCAGGCGATGTTCACCGACCGTGCGCGCGCCGCGGTGACGGCAGACCGTCAGCAGCCTGTGGGCACCGGCCAAAAAACGAGAGCAAGAACGAAACCAAGGCGCAAGCGCAGCCGGATCAGTCGGCCCGGCCGCTCGACCTGTTCACCGATACGGCGACCGATACGCGCAAGCTGTTCGGCAACGCATCCTGAGCGGTCCATCGTCGTTAACACCTCCGCAATTTCTATGGTGAACGCTTTGTTAAGCCTCGTGGAATAGGCCTTTGCGAATGCATCGTGTTGGATGGCTTGTGTTGTAAGCGTCTGGTTATGCAATGATTGTTCGTCAGTTCCTGCAGTGGGTCCGTAGTGCGCCGCCCGGAGAACGGGCAGAGGCCACGTCAGCGCTAGCGCGGGCTATCTCCATTCCGACTTATCGCCGGACGATCTCGCCGCCGCCGAAGGCGCGATGATCATGCTGCTCGACGACCCGTCGCCGCTGGTGCGCAGCGCGATGGCCGAAGTCTTTGCGTCCGCGCAGAAGGCGCCGCTGGTGGTGGTGCAGGCGCTGGCGTCCGATCAGCCCGACGTCGCATTGCCGATCCTCTCCCGCTCGGCCGCTGCTGTTGGACGACGATCTCGTCGACCTGATCGCCATGGGGCAGACCGACGTGCAGGTCGCTGTCGCCGGCCGCGCGCTGCTGTCGCGTTCGCTCGCTGCCGCGATTTCCGAAGTCGGATCGGCGGAGGCTTGCCTGGCGCTTCTGGAAAATCCCGACGCCGACATCGCGCTGTTCTCGATCGACCGTATTGTCGAGCGTTTCGGCCATCTCGCCGCGATCCGCGAGAACCTCGTGGCGCGCGACGATCTGCCGATGTCGACCCGCCAGGCGCTGCTGAGCAAGCTGTCGCAAACGCTGGCCGGCTTCGTGACCGACCGCCAATGGCTCGGTCCGGAGCATGCGGAATATGCCGCCCGCGAAGCGCTGGAGAAGGCGACGCTCGCGCTCGCCGCCGAGACGCCTTACGACGAGGTCGCCGAACTGATGCATCATCTGCGCCAGAGCGGCCAGCTTACCGCCGGCATGATCCTGCGCGCGCTTTTGTCCGGCAACGTGGTGCTGTTCGAGGAGGCGCTGGCGGAATTGTCGGATGTGCCGCTCGACCGCGTCTCCAGCTATATCCACGACAAGAACATCTCCGGCTTCCACGCGCTCTATGCCAAGGCCGTCTGCCGGATCTCGCCTATCCGGCGTTCCGCGAAGCGATCATGGCGATGCGCGACGGCATCCTGGTCGGCGAGCAAGGTGGGGTGGCGCGGCTCAAGCGCCGCATGGTCGAGCGCGTGCTGGACCGCTGCGCGCATGAGCGCGGGCCTGACATGGCGTCGTTGATGGCGCTGCTGCGGCGCTTCGCGGTCGAGGCCGCGCGCGAGGAAGCCCGTATGTTCTGCGGACGACCTGGTTGCCAACGATTACGGTATTGCCGACGGGCGGCTGGTGGCGTAGGTCGCCTTGCCCCGGACCCGGCGCAACACGTAGTGGTGCGCCCGCTGAGCCGGGGCCGTTCCAAATTCTGAATTTTCTAAGGTCCCGGTTTCTGCAGCGCATCACTTCGTGCTGCGCTGCGCCCGGGACAAGACTTATTCCGGTACGATCGACGGCCAGTGATCTGCTCAAGCACGTCGGGCCGGTTGCGGTTCTCGAAAATCAGGAATTCGTCCGTGACTTCGCGCAGCCGCCCGGTCAGGGTCGCGGCCAATTCCTCGGCGTCGGAGCGGGAATATTCGCGATAGATCGCGCGCACCGCGTCGACGTGCTGATCCACCAGCTTGAGCGGGATGCGCGTGATGTCGGGCGTATATTCGATCAGCCGGCATAGGCTGTCGGCGGCCGACGCCACCAGCGGAAATCCGAAGGTCGCGGCTTCGCCCTTGATGTCATGGGCGGCATGAAACAATGCGTCCTTTGGTCGACTTGGTAAAACCTGTTTTAGTAATGACCTGGCGTGCTTTATCGAGCCGATCGCATTCCGATTCCATCCAGGAGCCGAACTCGGTCGACAAGTCGGCCAGGGCTTTTTCGGCGCGCGCTATCGGGTCCTCGTCGCCGGGCAGCCAAGGCTGGGTCGATACCGCCTTGCGCAGCTTGTTCTCCGGCATGATGACTTCGTGATCGCCGTAGGTGGCGGTCGCGGCCGTGTTTTTTGGGGGGGCCATGGGTGTGACTGCCTCTGTCAGCCTGGGGCGCGAACTTTTTCAAGCAAGGGAGCTTGCCTGATCACATCGGCCTTGCCGCCCTTGCGGCGTTCCGGGCCGACATAATTCGGATTGACGTTGCGGCGACGGTCGGGGCCGAAATAGGTCTTGGTTCTTGATGAACGGGCGCGGGTTGGCGACCACGTTGACGATGCGCTGATAGAGGCCCTTGGCCGAAATCGGCTTGGCAAGGAATTCGGTGACCCCGGCGTCGCGCGCCGATACCACGCGCTTCTTTTCGGAATGGCCGGTGAGCATGATGATCGCCACGTAAGGATTGGCGTTGGCCCCGGGCTGGCGAATCATCTGCATGAGCTCGAGACCGTCGAAGATCGGCATTGCCCAGTCGGTGATGACGATGTCCGGGATGTAATGGGTGAAGGCTTCGAGGCCCGCCGCACCGTCTTCCGCCTCATAGACCTCGCGCGCACCGAAGCCGTGCAGCAGCGTGCGCAGAATCCGGCGCATGTGGGCGTTGTCGTCTATGACGAGAAAACGCAGGCGGTTGAAATCGATGCGAACCATGGACCCCCAGGCCTCGGGCGGCTTCGCCCGATACCATCTGGCCAAGCTAGCGGCGCGTCGTTAAGGAAGGGTTTAGGATATTGGAACCCCGATTTTTCCGCGTGGACGTCTGGGGATTGCGGCCGGAACCTGCGATAACGGCCGCCGTTGACGCCTCGCTCCCTGGAACCTGGCCTCGCCATGAAAACCATCCTGATCCCTGCCGAGGACCACGACTGCATGCCGGCGGTGTACGAAGCCGCCAGGCTGATCGCGCGCGAACTGGACAGCTACATCGAAGGATTTGCGGTCCGTCCAGGACTCGGCACCTATGTGACGGTCGATCCCGTCAGCAGCATGGCCATTTCCGGCGCCTTCGACGTCGATACCTCCAAACAGGCGCGCGCCCAGTTCGAAAGCTTCATGGAAGCGCATGCCGTGCCGAAAGGCCCGCAGGAGCCATCCTGCTTCTCCTATGGCTGGCTGCGCGAGGACGTTGCCGACGACGACTATGTCGGCAGCCGTGGGCGGGTGTTCGACCTGATCGTGCTCGGCCGCCCCGGGCCCGAACCGGAAAATCCAAGAATGCCGCCGCTCGAAGCTGCGCTGTTCGAAAGCGGGGCGTCCGGTGCTGATTGTACCGTCGGCGGTGCCGAAAGCCATCGGCCGCAATGTGCTGGTCGCGTGGAATCGCAGTACCGAGCAGGCGCACACGAATACGTTTGCGCTCCCGCTGCTGCACCTCGCCGACAAGGTGACCGTGCTGACGGTCGAGGGCGGCAGTACCACCGGCCCTTCGGGCGAAGAAGCGGCGCTGCATTTGCGGCGCAACGGCGTCAAGGCAACGGCTTTGACCGTCAAGCCGACCGAGCGTCCCTCGGGCGAGGCGATAGGCGAAATCGTTCTGCAATACGCGGCCTCGCTCGGCTGCGATCTTCTGGTCAAGAGCGCATATACCCAGAGCCGCTTGCGGCAGATGATGTTCGGCGGCGCGACGCGGCATGTGCTGGCCAATATGACCCTGCCGGTGCTGATGGCGCACTGACGTATCGCGCGTAAGAAACGACATTGAACTTAAGGATTTTTGCCGTTGTCGAATGAATCCGACCCCGTTGCCGTTCTGCCGCCGCCGAAATATCCGGTGTTCCTGAAGGTATTTCCGTCGCTGATGCTGCCGATGTTTCTGGCGGTGGTGGATCAGACTATCGTTGCTACCGCGCTGCCGGCGATTGCGGCGTCGACCGGCCAGGTCGAGCGCGCATCGTGGATCGTGGTGTCGTATCTGATCGCCGCCACCATCGCCGCGCCGATCTACGGCCGGCTCGGCGATTCGTTCGGACGCGCCGCATGATGTACGTGGCCCTCATCCTGTTCATGGTGTCGTCGTTGTTGTGCGCGGCGGCGCCGACGATTGAACTCTTGACGCTGGCGCGCGTGCTGCAAGGCCTCGGCGGCGGCGGCCTGATGACGCTATCACAGGCGCTGATCGGCGAGGCGATCCCGCCGCGCGAGCGCGCCCGTTACCAGGGCTATATCGCCGCGGTCGCGGTCTCCGCCAATACATTTGGACCGGTGGCGGGAGGCTATCTCACCGAGCATTTCGGCTGGCAATCGATCTTTCTGGTCAACGTGCCGTTCGGCCTGGTTGCGCTGGTGCTGACGAGGCGGCTGCCCAACCCGGCCAAGGAACGGCTGCCGTGGCAAGCCGATCCGATCGGGCTCGTGCTGTTCACGGTATTTGTCACCGCGCTTCTGCTCGCGCTTGAGCGGGTACAGCATGCCGATGTCGCCGCGCTGCCTTTGGGCGCTGCGTTACTTGGGGCAGGGCTGGTCGCGCTCGGCTTTTCTCATCCGCCAGGAGAATCGCGCGCCGTCGCCGCTTATTCCGATGCGTCTGCTGCGCCAGCCGTCGATCTGGCGCAACGACGCGACCGCCGCCTGTCACGGCGCGGCGCTGGTGTCCTTGATCACATTCTTGCCCATCTATCTCCAGGTCGTGCGCGGACTGTCGCCTTCGGCAACCGGCCTGTTGCTGGTGCCGCTGACCATCGGCATCGGCACCAGCGCGCTGGTGACGGGCCGTATGGTGAGCAAGACCGGATTGACCACGGTATTCCCGGCCGTTGGGGCTGGTCTTCGTCACCGCCATTCTGGTGTTTTTTGCGCTGTGGTCGGCGCAATTGAGCACCGGGCAGCTTGCCTTCCTGCTGCTGGCGGTCGGCGCTTGCATGGGCACCGTGATGGGTGTGGTGGCAGGTCAGCGTGCAAAGCGCCGCCGGGACCTTTGCGGCTCGGCGAAGCGGCGGGGTCCGTGCAGTTCTCGCGGTCGATCGGCGCCGCCTTCGTACCGCATTGGTGGCGACCATGCTGTTCGCCGTGCTGGCGGTGAAGAGCCCGGAGGCCGCGCGGGTGTTCGCCGCTCTGGTCGAAACCCGGCACACCGGCGGCGGATTAAGCGCCGCGGCGCTGGCCGGCATTCAAGCCGATATCGCCGAAGCGTTCCGCGCCGCTTTTATGCTGATTGCTGTGTTCTCCGCGATCGGCTTTGTGCTGGTGCTGACCAATCCGTTGAAACGAAATCTAGCGCTCAGCTTTGCAGCAGGCTCGCCATGATGCGCTCGCGCGTTAGCGGCAGGTCGCGAATGCGGGTGCCCAGCGCGTGCGACACGGCGTTGCCGATTGCCGCCGCGGCAGGACCGGCGGTGACTTCGCCGACGCCGAGCGGGATGCCGTCTTTGGTGTTGATGAGTTCGCAGTCGATCTGCGGCACTTCGCTGAATTTGAGCACCGGATAGGTCTCCCAGTCGAACGAGGCGACCCCGTTGTCGAAGCGGACTTGCTCCTTGAGCACCCAGCTTGCCGACTGGATAATACCGCCTTCGAGTTGGTTGATGACGCCGTCAGGAATTGATGACCAAGCCGGCGTCGGTTGCGCCACCAAACGTGGCGCAAAGTGATCGTCTCCTCGATATCAAGCTCGACCACGCAGGCCGAATAGGCGGCGCGGTTCTTGTAGCGCGAGAAGGCGATGCCGCGGCCGCGTCCGGTGCCGCCGGGGACGTTGGCCTGCCAGTTGGCCATGGCGGCGACTTTCTCGATGACGGCGCGGGCGCGAGAGTCCTTGATGATCGACAGCCGGTAGGCCACCGGGTCCTGCCCGGCGCGCTCGGCCAGTTCGTCGATGCCGCATTCCATCGCGAACACGTTGGGCATGGCGCCGAGCCCGCGCAGCGCCGAGGTGCGCACCGGCGGTTCGATGACAAGGTGATGAATGATGCGTTTGGCGGCGATATCGTAAAGCGGTATCGCCGTTGCGGGTGCCACCGCCGCCATTGGCTTCGGGCACGCAAGCAGGCGGCGGTTCGGGCGTTCGGGTTCGGCAGCGCCTGGGCGCCCAAGAGATTGCCGCCGGCGCCGGGGCGCATATTGTGCGTGCCGCTCCAGATTTCCTGGGTCCAGTCGGCGGGTTTGCCGTTATCGTCGAGCAGCGCGCGGACTTTCACGACCATCGCCGGGCTTTTCGGCTCGTAGACGAATTCCTCCTCGCGGCGCCAGCGCACCCGCACCGGCTTGCCCGGCATGGCCAGCGCGACGATCGCGGCATCGCCGGCGGCGTCGTCGGCGCCGTTATGGCCGTAGCAGCCGGAGCCTTGAACGTGATTCACAGTAATGGCGGCCGGGGTGAGCCCGAGATTGCGCACCAGCGCAGCCTTCAAGGGATAGACGCCCTGGCAGTGTGTCCACACCGTCAGATGGCCGTCGCGGAATTCGGCGAGGCCGCAGGACGGCGAGATCGAGGCATGGGCGAGGTGGCCGCGCGTATAGGTCGCCTCGAAGCGCTGTTTGCCTTGCGCGTCGGCCGGCTCCGGCGCGCCGATGACACGGTCGATGGCAGGGCGTTGCAACAGCCATGAGGCTTCCTGCTGCAGAGGCGTCGGCGCTTCGACATTGGTCCAGGTGACGTGATTGACCGCGGCGGCACCTGCCAGTTCAACGGCGGTCTCGTCCTTGCCCACGACGGCCAGAAAGTTTCCGTTGCGCACAAATCCGACCGACCCCTTGGCGGCGCGCGTGATCGCAGCCTCATCGACTGTGCCGATGATGGCGCCACGGTTGGGCTGGCGCACCACGCGGGCATGGACCATGCCGTCGAGTTTCATGTCATGGATAAAGACGGCATCGCCGAAAATCTTGCCCGGCAGATCGAGCCTGTTGGCTGCTGTGGCCGATTGTCGTGAAATCCGCCGCCGCTTTCGGCTTGCCGTTGCCGGTGGCTCTTACGGCCAGATCGATGGCGCCGGCGAGCGTCCAGTAATCCTGGCCGTTTGACGCGCCCTTGCGCAGGATACTGCCGTCGCGAATGCTCAGTTCGCCCGGCGCGCAGCCGATGATCTTGCCCGCCTGGTCGAGGAACAGCGCGCGCACGTCGGCGCAGGCCTGCCGCAGCGCGACGCCGCCGAACTGCATCGACATGCTGCCGGCGGTGTATCCTTCGTTCGGCGCGCGCTCGGTATCGCCGGAATGGACGATGATACGCGAAAGCGAAACATCGAGTTCGTCGGCGGCGATCTGCGCGATGGCCGTCAGCACGCCCTGGCCGATTTCGACGCGGCCGGTATTGATGGTGACCTTGCCGGGCGTGGAAAATTCTAACCCAACGATTGAGCTGTGGGTTGTCGTTCAAGGGGACCGGGGAAGGGGTGCGTTCATGAAGTTGGTCCCGCACGCATCTGAGCTGCGGCCTTTTCAACCGCGCGCAGGATGCGGTTATGCGAGGCCGCAGCGGCAGATATTGCCATCGAGCGCTAAGGCGATCTCGGCCCGCGTCGGCGACGGATTGGATGCCAATAGCGCCTTGGCCGAAATCAGAATGCCGGCGAGGCAATAGCCGCATTGTCCGGCCTGCTCGTCGATGAAGGCCTGTTGCAGAGGGTGCGGGCGCTCGGCGCTGCCCATGCCTTCGATAGTGATGATGTTCTTGCCGGCGACGCTCCACACCGGCTTGGCGCAGCATTTTTCTGGCTGGCCGTCGATCAACACCATGCAGCAGCCGCATTGCTCGAGCCCGCAGCCGAAACGCGTCCCCATCAGGCCGAGGTCGTGCGCAACACGTTGAGCAGCGGCGTTTCTTCATTGTCGGGCGCGACGCTGACCGGCTTGCCGTTGACGGTGAACTCGAAAGTCTTCGCCATGGATCAGAAACCGAATTGTTCGCTGAGAATCCGTTTCGTCGAGATTATGCCCCGGATCGAACAGCATGTTGAGCGAGATGCTGTGGTCCATGCTGACGTCGACGCTGGTGACCGAACGCACTTCGTCGTGGTCGGCGACGGCGGCGACCGGCCGCTTGTCGGCGTCCCGCACCTCGATGGTGGACCTTGGCGTTGTCGGGCAGGAGTGCACCGCGCCAGCGCCGCGGCCGGAAAGGACTGATGGCGGTAAGGGCGAGCAAGGGCGCGTTGATCGGGATGATCGGGCCCTGCGCCGACAGGTTGTACGCGGTGGAGCCCGCGGGCGTCGCCACCAGCACGCCGTCGGCGACCAACTCGGCGAGGCGCTCCTTGCCGTCGATCAGAATGCGCAGATTGGCCGCTTGTGCGCTCTGGCGGAACAGTGACACTTCGTTGATGGCGCGATGCTCGTGCATGGTGCCTTGGGCGTCGCGGGCATGCATCACAAGCGGATGGATGATCGTGCGATGCGCGGCATTGATGCGCTCGACCAGACCGTCGATGGCATACTCGTTCATCAGAAAGCCGACGGTGCCGCGGTGCATGCCGTAGATAGGCTTGCTGGAATTCATGAACTTGTGCAGGGTTTGCAGCATCAGCCCGTCGCCGCCCAGCGTGACGATGACGTCGGCGGCATGCGGCTCAGCATTGCCGTAGCGCTTTGCCAGTTGCGCGCAGGCCTCGCGCGCCTCCGGGGTGGTGCCGGCGACGAAGGCAATGCGCTGGAAACTGGGGGCGATCATTGAACGATAGGACCTGAAAATGGAACGCGCGGTGATCGTGTATACGACCTGGCCCTCGATTGTCGAGGCGGAGGCGGCGGGGCGCTCAATCGTTGAGCAACGGCTCGCAGCCTGCGTCAACATCCTGCCGGGGATGACCGCGCACTATTGGTGGGAAGGCAAAATCGAGCGCGCCGAGGAGGCCGTCATGCTGGTCAAGACCCGCGCCTCTTTGGCCGAGCGGGTTGGGGCGGCGGTCAAGGCGCTGCACAGTTATACGACGCCTTCGGTGATGGTCTTGGCGGTCGGGAGCGCGGACCCGGCCTACCAGGCCTGGATCGTGCAGGAGACCGGCGGCTAGGGCGCTGACGCCGCGTCCTCGATCGGCAGGCCGAGGATGAGATAGCTGAACGACTTGCCGTGCGAGTCGAGGTTGAGCGAGCTGTTGACACCCCCTTCCAGCGCGCTCTGCATTACAAAGTTCAGCCCGTGCAAATGCTCGATGACGTAGCGCTGCACCGGCCCGCGGATAAGCGCCGGGAACGCCTCTTTGATACGTTCGGCGGTGAGAACGCGTTTCAGCAGGTCGAAATCAGCCGGGTCGTAGACCCAGACATTGATGTTCGAGGTGTTGCCTTTGTCACCGGCGCGCGCGTGGGCGATGTCGCGAATGATCCGGCGCGGGTTTTTGGCGGGCGCGGTCATGCGACGAACATTTCGAACGTCGGCTTGACGCGCTCGCGGTCAATCAGCACCGATTTGGTTTCGACGCAGGGCGTGATCTGGCCGCGATAGCCGCCGCCGCCGGCTGGGCCGCAGCACAAGAGTGACTCGACTTCCCACAGCATGGTCTCGACCTCGTCGCGCGCCCGCGAGCGAAGGGCGACGTGCAAGCGGGCGTCTTGGGTGCCGGTCGGTGGCGATCCGGCGGTAGCAAACAGCGAACTGACGCCGATCAGGTCGATGCGCACCTCGGCTTTGATACCGTGCGCCTTCCTCAGGCGTTCGTTGACGATGTCGGCGGCGAGGCGACCCCGGTCCTGCGCCGACGGTCCGGCATAGCTGACGCCGGCTTCGCCGTGGAAGCCGGCGTCGAACCCGACAGTCACCTTGAGGGTTTGTGGCCGCGCGGCGCCGCCCGCATTAGAGACCCGAACGCGGTTGTCGCCGTCGGCTGCGATTTCGACGCGGCTGAAATCGGCGGTGACATCGGGCGTGAGATAACGCGCCGGATCGTGCACCTCGTACAGCAACTGCTCCTTCACCGTCGCCGTCGTCACGCAGCCGCCGGCGCTGGTGAGTTTGGTGATGGTAGCGCTGCCGTCCTCGCGCACCTCGGCGATGGGATAGCCGCAACGCGCCAGATCGGGCACATCCTTGACGCCGGGATCGGCGAAATAGCCGCCCGTCACCTGCATGCCGCATTCCATCAGATGGCCGACCAGCGTTCCGGCGCCGAGCCGCGCGGTTTCTGTCGTCTTCCAGCCGAAGTGATGCATCAGGGGGCTGAGAAACATCGACGGGTCGGCCAACCTGCCGCCGATGATGACATTGGCGCCCGCTTCGAGCGCCGGGATGATGGCGTCGGCGCCGAGATAAGCGTTCATGCCGACGACCGGCATCTGGAAATCGGCGAGCGTACCGGGCTCGTCCATCAACGGCTGATCGAGCGACACGATGCGGGACACATCGTCGCCTTCGATGCACGCGACCTTGAGGCCTTTGAGCCCGAGCTTGCGCGCGATGGCGAGCGTGCGCTCCGCCGCGGCGCGGGGATTGGCGGCGCCCATATTGGTAATGATGGTGGTGCCGGCGGCAAAGGCGGCGGGGAGCAAAGCCTGCATGCGCCGTTCGAGATGCGCATTATAGCCGCGCGTGGGATCGGCCAGCCGGTCGCGATGGGCGAAGGCCACGGTCCGTTCGCCGAGGCACTCCAGCACCAGCACGTCGAGCGCGCCTTCTCTGACGAGATCGACCGCCGGATCCAGCCGGTCGGATGAAAAGCCGGCCCCGGTGCCGATGCGAAAGACCGGCGAGTACACGCTCAATCGCCCTTTTCCGGGCCGCGATCGGGGAAGAACAGATCGTCAATCGAGGCCGGCGACTGTTTGATGGTGCCGATTTTCGCCATGAACTGCGCGGTCGCGAACACTTTGTCGGGCCGCAGCGTGAAGTGGTAATCCTTGTCGCTGATCATGGAGACGATGTCGTCGACCGAACTCTTGGTGTCGCGGGCGGCTTCAATATAAAGCTGCGCCGCGGCGCGCTTGTCTTTGTTCACGGTCGCAATCGCCTCGCTGAGCGCCTCGAACACCGCTTTGTAGGCTTTCGGATTGGCCTCACGGAATTTCGCGGTCGACGTTATGACAAGCGCCGTCGCGGGACCGCCGAGGATTTCGTAGCTGGTCGTGATCAGGTGCGCGCCCGGCACCTTGATCTCCTGTTCGTAGAACGGCGAGGTCGAGAAATGTGCATTGACGCCCGCCGTGTTGCCGATGAAAGCCAGCGTCGCGTCGGGATGCGACAGCGAAATCGTCAAAGGATCGAGCTTGGTGTAATTCGCCTGGCCGAAGGCTTTGGCCGCCGCCATTTGCAGCATGATGGCCTGCGTCGAAATCTTGACCGACGGCACCGCGATCTTGTCCTTGTCGCTGAAGTCGGCTAGCGATTTCACGTCCGGATTTCGCGTCACGAGATAAAGCGGATAGGTCGTCATCGCAGCCATGGCTTTGATCTGGCCATGGGTCTTGTCCCAGAGCGTAATCAGCGATGGTGCGCCTTGCGCGGCGAAGTGAATGGCATTGGCGATCAGGCCGTCGTTCATGACGCTCGGGCCGGCAACCTTGGCCCAGACGACCTTTATTCCGGTCAGGCCGGCTGCGGCCGCATGCTTCTCGATGAGCCCATTCTTCTCCATCACCATCAGCGGGATGAAGCTCACGCCATATTGCTGTGCGACGGTAATTTCGTTGACTTCGGCCTGGACATTGGTGGCGAATGGCAATGCCAGACAAAGCGCCAGCGCGCTTGCGCGGAAATTCATCGGTGTCCTCCCCAGTCGGGCCGGTCGTTGAAAAGTGCCAGCCTCGCTTGGCGCCAGACTAGGCGCCTGCCGGCCGGGGTCAATACATCGGCCGGATTTTGCCCAAAGAGGCGCCAATCTTAAGGGAAGGCGTGGTATGCGGGCAGGGAACTCATGGAGTTCATTGGGGTTGTCTCAGGCGACAGCAGAAGGAGCTAGGGCCTTGTTCAAGATTTTCGACCATTGGTTCGAGGCCGCCCGCTTTGGCGCTGACGTCCACCAAGTCATGACGCTACGCGTGATGCGGATCGCTTCCGGCGGGCCAGGAGCGGCGAAAGAGGCCCGCGACATGGTGTCGGAAAAGCTCATGGCCTTCGGCGAGGCCCATATGGCAGCAGTCAGCGCATTGGCGATCGGCAGCAGCCTCGATGTCGCGGCGGCTAAAGCCTACGCGCCGTATCGCCGCCGTGTGCGCGCCAACAGCCGCAGGCTTGGGTCGTAAGCAGGCTTGGGTCGTAAGCAGGCTTAGGTCGCAACTAATAGCTCGCCGTGCCGTCGATCACGGCCTTGAGTTGCCGGTATTCCTCGCAGTCCGTATTGCCGCACAGCGCGTTGACCTTGGCGAGGTAGTCCTGGGCCTTGAGGCGATTGCCCTGTTCCATGTGCCACATGCCGTAATAGGACCAAGTGCGCACGTGCTCGGGGTCGGCGGCGAGCGCCTTGTCGTACCAAACCTTTGACGCATCGTAGTCGCCGAGCTTGCGGTTGGCGTAGCCGATGTAATTGGCAACGTCGGGATGCTCGTCATGGCCGAGCGCATGCATGGCGGCGATGCCGGCTTTATAGTCGCCGGACAAGATCTCGTCGCGGGCGGCGCGATAGGCACGCAGGAATTTCTCCTGAGCGAGTTTCTGCTCTTGCTGCTCGATGGCGCTGCCGTCGTTCTTCTTCTTTTTCTTGCTGCCGCTGTCGTCGGCCGGCGGGTTTGGCGATTCGGTGCCCATGGCGAACAGCGGCGCGGGTTTGAAACTGACGGTCGTGGCAAGCACGACTGCGGCGGCAAATATGCCGGCTTTGCGAAGCGTCTGAATGGAGGTCATGGCGATCGGTCTCCTGGGTGGGCCGACGTGAGGCGTTCAAGATAAGGCAAATTCGAGCCTTACCGTGAAAAACAATCCATGATCGGCCTTAGTCCCTGGTCGTAGTCGAATTTTACTGCCCAGCCACGATCCCGCCCGGATTCCAACACCGCGAAGGCCGGTGGCTGAATGCGCGATAACAACAGGCCTCAGAGGCGGTTCAGTTGCCGCAGCCCATATTCGGCGCAACGACCGGGAATATCCGGTCAGCCGAATAACCCCGGGTTGCCGGCGGCCCGAATGAACCAAGGATTACGACCATGTCGAGGAAATTCGCCGCCGCCGTCATCGCGGCAAGTCTTATTGTACCAAGCTTGATCGCCGGCCCGGCGTTTGCCCAAAATCCGGCAAGCACTGGAAACCTGGCTACGCCCGCCACCACCAGCCAGCCGTCGGCGAAGCGCGTCGTCAATGTCAAGAAGACCGAGCTGATCGTCGTCAAGACCAGGAAGCACGTCGCGGTGCGCACGCATCATCGCAAGCACTTCGCGCACGTGAAGCATGTCAAGCACATGAAGTTCGCCAAGCACGGCAAGCATGTGAAGCACATCAAGCAGGTCAAGCAGCCGGCCAAGGCCAAGATCGCCGGCTGAACGGAAAACGAAACGTCGCGAAACGGGCAGGCGCCGCGGGCTTAAACCTGCGGCGCTTGACTCGTGGGCATGTTCCAGCGAAAATTTTAACTGTGCTGGTTCCCCGGGTCGCTCCGGGGACGAAAGAGGGAACACAGATACCGCGCATTCGGCCTTGTTGAATGAACGGCGATTTGTGGCTGCCCCCGCAACTGTAAGCGGCGAGCCCGCGTCAAAGGCCACTGGGAAACTGGGAAGGCCTGACGCAACTGAGCAACGACCCGCGAGCCAGGAAACCTGCCAGCGCAGTCACCCAACCGGTGGACGGGAGGTCCATACGGAGCGGTCTTTCGCAGCGGTGACGGCAATGCCGATGCGTTGGCCGTGAGAGCGAAATCTCCCACGACTTCGACAGTGTAAGCGTTCTGCGCCTCAACGGGCGTGTTCGTAAACGTGTCCTTCGCATCGGGTTTGGTCTCACCCGATGTGCTCCGCACTGCGTGCGAAGCGCAAACGAAGGAACGTTGCGTCATGGGAAGTCATCGTCGCGTCATTGGTGCCGCACTGGCACTGAGCGCATTGCTTGCGCAGGCAGCCAGCGCGCAGGATACGTCGCAAGCGAGCCGGCAGGATAACAATGTCGCCTTGCCGCCGATCGACGTGTCGTCGAGCCGCCTAAGTGGGGGCATCGTCGGCACCTCGACCACCATCATCACCGCCGAGGATATCCAGCGCTCGCCGGCGCAGACTTTGCCCGACATTCTGTCGCGCGAGCCCGGCATCCAGGTCACCAACCCGTATGGCGGCGTAAACGGCGCCCGCAGCGTGGTCGACATGCGCGGCTTCGGCGCCGCCGCCACCTCGAACACACTTATTCTGATCGACGGACGTCGTATCAACGACCTCGATATTGCCGGCGTCGATCTGGCGTCGATCCCGCGCGACAGTATCGATCACATCGAAATCACCCGCGGCAATAGCGGCGTCGTGCTCTACGGCGACGGCGCCGTCGGCGGCGTCATCAACATCGTTACAAAGAGTTCGACCGGCTCGCGCGTCGGCGGCCGCGTGGAAGCGGGCTTCGGCTCGTTCAAGCAGCGCGAGGCCAATGTGTCGGCCTACGGCTCCAAGGGGCCGTGGTCGGCGAGCGCCTATGGCAACGGCGTCAATTCCGACGGCTATCGGGTCAACAACTTCTATCGGCAAACGAACGGAACGGGCGATCTTCGGTACACCGTACAAGACGGCAGTGCCTATCTGAAAATCTCCGGCGACAGCCAATATGTCGGGCTGCCGGGCGGACGTCGGGTGGATTCGGTCACGGGTCTCAACCAACTCCTGACCGATCGGACCGGAGCGGCGACCCCATGGGATCACGCGGAAAAGGATGGTGCCAACGTCACCGCAGGCGTCACGCGAATTCTGATGCCCGGCATCGAGGCCATCGTCGACGGCGGTATCCGGCACAAGCATGAGCAGGGCCAGTTCTACAACACGCCGACCCCGCCAGCTTCGCCGACAACCGATCCTTCCGCGGCAGTCGACACCAAGCTCACAACGGTGTCCTTCACGCCGCGCATAAACTTCGACCGCACATTCGGGAGTTTGCCGTGGAAAGCGACAGGCGGCATTGACTACTACCGTGCCAAATACGGCTCGGACCGGCCGCAATCGCTCGGCGGGCCGCCTGTCGACCGCTATGATCTGACCCAAAGTACGCTTGCCGCCTATTGGCAGCAGACCGTGTCGGTGCTGCCGACGACCGATATTTCGTTTGGCGGCCGCATCCAGGGGATGACACTAAGCGCACGCGACAAATTCGATATCGATGCGCCCGGCGCCTGCTTCCCCGGCCCGCCGCCTTGTTTCCCGGTGAATGTCGAGGGAACGCCGTTCAGTACGAAGGAAACGCATAAGGCGTTTCATGTCGGCGCCGAGCATCGCTTCAACGACAGTTTCGCGGTCTTCGGCCGCGCAGCGTCAAGCTTCCGCGTTCCCAATGTTGACGAGCGGATCGGCATGGCGACGCAGGGCGCAGGCACGCCGACGAGCTTCGACTTGCGCACGCAACGATCGCACGATCTGGAAGGCGGTTTCCGCTTGGCCTTGGGCCGGCTGAACGTGCAGTGGAGCATCTACGACATGATGCTCACCGACGAAATTCATTTCCGCATTACCGGTGCGCCGACTTTCGATGCCAACAACGTCAACCTCGATCCGACGCGCCGTTACGGTCATGAAACCATCGCAAGCTATGCCGTGAACGACGACATCCGTCTCAAAGGCGGCATGGCATTCACCCGCGCGGTATTCCGGCAAGGGGAATTTGCCGGCAACGATATCCCGCTGGTGTCGAAGTACACCGGCAACGTCGGCGTCTCCTGGAATGCCTGGAAAAAGTTCGTCGTATTCGACGGCATCGTTCGCTATGTCGGCCCGCGCCGCATGGACAATGACCAGACCAACTTGCAGCCGAGAACGCCGGCCGCAACGTTGGTTGATGTGCGTGTCGGCGGCGAATACGACAAGTTCTTCTGGTCGTTGGCTGTCCAGAATCTTTTCAACCTGAATTACTTCGACTACTCCATCGCCAGCCCGTACCCGAACGGCTTTGGCAGCTCCTTGAACACCTACAACGCCTACCCGATGCCGGGCCGAAGCTACATGTTCAAGGCCGGCATGACCTACTGAGCCGCTAAAGCGGTCGCCACTCGACCGGCACCAGCTCATAGCCGGTGCCGGTCTTGACCATGTGGCCGCAGGCCGGGAACGGGAAGTGGAACGCCTCCACCAGCATGCGGTCGGCGGCGGCGCGGTCGAGCATGGCGCGGCGGGCTGCAACCGCCCGAGCGCCGTCCATGTCGAAGACCGGCTGCCAATCCGGATACCGTGCGAACAGATACGGATTGCGCACGGTGTCGCTCATCGCCAGCATCGACGCGTTGCCGGAATGTATGGCAAAGGCGGTGTGGCCGGGCGTGTGGCCGTAAGCCGGGATTGAGACGATACCGGGCGCCACCTCCGTGCCGGGCGCAAACCGGCGCACTTCGCCGGCGATGTCGTTGAAGATTCGCCGTGCATTGCGGAAATAGCCGAGCACCGGGCCTTTGGCGCGGCTCTGGTTGCCGTCGTCCATCCAGAACGTCCATTCCGGCTCGGGGACCCAGATCTCGGCATTGGGGAAGACCTTGTCGCCGTCCTTAGTTTTGAGGCCGTCGATATGATCGGGATGGAAATGCGAGATCAGAATCGTGTCGATTACTTTCGGCTCGACACCGGCAATCGCGAGGTTGGCAAGCATAAAGCCGGCGCTGTCGGTAATCTGTCCGGCCGTGCCGGTGTCGATCAGGACGAGCTTGGTACCGGTGTTGACCAGCAGCGCGGTGAACGAGATCGGCAGTATGCTGGGTGGCAAAAATGCCACGGCCAGCGCCTCGTTCACGTTGCCGCCGCTGGCATTGCGCACGAACTTGTCGTCGATCGGCAGATACCACGTGCCGTCATAGATCGCAGTGAGCTGATAGTCGCCGAGTTTGTAGCGATAGACGCCGGGACTTTGCGCCGCCGACAACGGCGCCGCCGCATAGGCCGGGAGCGCAAGGCGTCCGGCGGCAAGCGCGGACGACGCCATGAATGAGCGGCGGGACAACATCATGTGGCAGATTAATCCGCCTTGATATTATTGTCCTTCACCACTTTGCCCCAGACCCTCATCTGATCGGAGACGAATGTGCGCAGCACATCCGGCCCGCCGAGCGTCATGGTCACCTGCTGGGTCTCGATTAACTGCTTGGAGATGCGCTCGTCGCGCAAGGTTGCCGCCATGGCGCCGCTCATCTTGTCGACGATCGGCCTCGGCGTGCCGGGAGGCGCGAAAATGCCCCACCAGGCAGAGGCCTCGAAGCCCGGATAGCCGCTCTCGTCGACGGTCGGCACATTGGCGAGGAACGGATTGCGTGCCTTGCCGGTCTGGGCGAGCGCCCGCAGATTGCCGGTCGAGACCTGCGGCATCGACAGCGCGGTGCTGCCGACCAGCAAATCGACGTGACCGCCCAGAGCGTCGGTCATCGCCGGCCCGCCGCCGCGATAGGGAACGTGCACCAACGCCACGCCGGCGCGATCCGCCAGCAACGCCATTGCCAGATGGCCGACGCTGCCGCTGCCGACCGAGGCATAGCTGATGCTGCCGGGCTTCTGCCTGGCGGCGGCGATCACGTCGGCGAGCGTCTTGTAGGGTTTAGAGCTTGCGGTCGCGATCAGGTAGGGCGCTGTGCCGATCAGCAGCACTGGATCGAGGTCCTTTTCGGTATCGTAGGGCAGGCTCGGCAGCACGAAAGGATTGGCGGCATGATTGTCGAACACCGCGAGCCAGGTGGCGCCATCCGGCGCCGATTTCGCCACATAGCCGGTGCCGACGCTGCCGGACGCGCCGGCGCGGTTTTCGATGACGATGGTGGTGTTCAGCCGGTCCTGCAGCGGTGCCTGCACCAGCCGCATGATGGCGTCGGTCGAGCCGCCGGGCGGATAGGCGACGACCATGCGCATATTGGCCGGCGGCCAGGCCGGTGTTTGCGCCTGTGCGGCGAACGGCACCGTCATGGCGCCGAGCACGACGGCGCGTCGTGAGAATTGCATCGTTCCCTCCCAGGATTTTTATCGTTGGATGAGAGCATACAATTTTCCCGCGTGGCGCGCGACCCGGTCTGCTGGCCGATGGCGCGCCAGGCGCTATGATCGGCGGCGAGGGGAATCGGAAACATGCGGATGCGGCTTTGGCGGCTCTTGGCTTGCGTGGTGGCGCTGGTGGTCGGCGGCTGCAGCACGGACGTTGGCCCTTCACAGGCCGAGCTCAAGGCCGACTGGGAGTCCCAGAACATCCCGCCGCAAAGCTACAAACAGGACCTGCTGGCTTATTTGCGCACTTATCTTAACGATCCGACGGCGATCCGCGGTGCTTCAATATCGCCGCCGCAACGCAAGCAGTTCGGGCCGGGCGAGCGCTATATCGCCTGCGTGCGCTTCAATGCCAAAAAGAGTGACGGGAAATATGCCGGCGCCAAAGACGCCGCCGCGGTCTACGTGGGCGGCAAGCTTGATCGTTACTTCGACACACCGCGCGAGGCAGCCGAGTTTTGCAAGGACGCCACTTACGCGCCGTTCCCAGAATTGGAAAAGCTCACGCGCTAGCGCGTGGACAGCACGATTGCAAAGTCCCGCCGTAACCGCCGGGCAAACGCTCGGCGATACCAGGTCCAGAACGCAAAGGCCGAAAGCAGCCTCGGGCTACGAGGTCACTTAACCTTGAGGTTCTCCGCGGACGTCTTACCGCGGTTCTCGACGAGTTCGAACTGAACGGTCTGACCTTCATTCAGCGTGCTAAGTCCGGCGCGTTCGACCGCCGAGATGTGTACAAACACATCCTTCCCGCCTTCTTGGGGCTGGATGAAGCCATAGCCCTTCGTCGGATTGAACCACTTTACGGTGCCCTGAGGCATGCTAGATCTCCGAAGTATTTCGAGTAACAGGGTCAGTTTGGCACACTCGACAACCGGCGAAAAGGTCCCGCGGCGGTCGCGATGCGAGACTTTTGAGGTATATTTTTAGGCAGAAGCCCGATTTGGCCTGGCGCCGGCGGGCGCAAAATCCGCGCCCTCGGCTGGAAAAATCAACTATATCATCGGCTTGCCGGGAGATTGAATCCAGGGCGACCGTTTCCGGCAGTTCTCGACTTCACGGAAATGTCACGGGCTTGGTCGGCGCTGGGCGCGGCAGCCGCTAAGGCAGAACTCCGGTCGCACGAAAATGGTCGAAGTAGCGGATGAACTCGGCTTGCGTGCTGACAGTGCGATGAAAGCCGAACTGCCGGATCTTGGTCATGTCGGACATGATGTCCCACGCCGGTGTGAAGACGAAGTCGCCGTAGGACCAGAGCGCCAGACGCTCGAATGGCGTCGGCTTCAAATTATGCTTGCGCACGATCGACTGCCAGACCGGCGCCTTGTCGGCCATGGTGTCGGTTAGGCGAACGGTCGCGACCGGGCCAAGGCGCATGCCGAAATAGTCGGCGAAGGCTGGCCAAAGATTTTCCCAGCGAATGTAATCTCCGTTGAGGACGTTGAACGCCTGATTGGCGCAGCGCGGTTCTTGCGCCATCCACGTCATCGCCTCGACCAGGTGATCGGCCGACGTGCATTGATAGAGCGCGCGGTAGTTGCCGGCGGTGCCTGGAAACGACAAAGGCAGTCCCATTTCCCGGCAGATCGCAGCGTAGGCGGCAATCACCAGTACAAGGTTGCGTGGTGAGTCCGGTACGGCATGACAAATTCCGTGCGGCCGGCTCGACGACCACGTCCACGATGCACCGCGTTGCCGGGCCGCCAGATAATCTTCCTGGGCGTAGTAAAAAGTCGTGCTCACGCTGCGCGGAGCGTCCTCACGCGCGGGGGTGGGGAACGGACCGAGATGCGAGCCGTACCATTTCGTTCCCTCGACGAGATGGACGTGTTGCAGCCGTTTCGATGCAGCGGCAACCGGCTCGACGACATTGCGCAGCATGGCGAGGTTGGTTTCGACCGGCTCAGGCTTGCCGGCGACGTGGTCGAAGCGCGCCGCATAGAATATGTGCGTCGTATCGGCGAGTGCGGAAAGTTTGGCGCGGCAGTCCGCCTCGTTGGTGAGATCGATCGCGATGAATTTTGCGCCGGGAATGTCGACGGGCTTGCGTGCCAGTGCAACCACATCCCAAGCCGGATCGGCGGCAAGCCTGTCCGTCAGCCCGCGACCGACGACCCCGCTCGCACCGGCAATAACGGCAACCTGTTTTGACATGGCGACGATTTAAGGCCCGGTGCGTGGTTATTTCTGTTCCGACAAATTAGCGGCTTTGGCGACGACGCTCCATTGCTCGACTTCGCTGCGAATATATTTGCCCAATTCTTCTGGGGTCGAGGGCTTTGGCGCGAAGCCGAGCTTCTCCAGGGTTTGTTTGACTTCGTCTTTCTTCAATGCGGCCGACATGGCCGTGACAAGGCGATCGACAATCGGACGCGGCAAATCCGCCGGTCCGAGCAGGGCATACCAAAGCTCCATGTTGTAGCCGGGGACGCCTTGTTCGGCGATTGTCGGAATATCCTTGATCAGTTCCGAGCGCGTCCCCGTGGTTTGCCCGAGCGCCAGGGCGGTGCCGGCCTTGATATGCGGCAACGCCGTCGATGGCGCGGAAAAATACAACGGCACCACGCCGGCGAGCACGTCGCTCATCGCCGGCCCGCCGCCGCGGTAAGGCACGTGCACCAGATTGATGCCTGCTTTGACCTTCAGCAGTTCCATCGCGAGATGGGGCGCCGTGCCGGTGCCAGACGAGGCGTAGTTGATCTGGCCCGGCTTGGCTTTTGCCAGCGCGATCAGATCTTTAACATTTTTGGCAGGGAAGTTCGGATTGGAGGTGAGCACCAGCGGACCGGCGCATACCAGCATGACGGGGCTGAAGTCCTTGATCACATCGAATGCAAGATCGTTGTGCAGGCTCGGCAGAATGGCGTGCGCGCTGGTGGTCAGAAACAACGTGTAACCGTCCGGCGCGGCGCGCGCGACGTTTTGCGTGGCGACAACGGTCGCGCCGGTCGACTGGTTCTCGATGATGACGGTCTGGCCCAGAAGAACCGACATCTCGTGTCCGGTCAGGCGAGCCACGACGTCTGTGCCGCTGCCGGCCGCGAATGGCACGATGATCTTGATCGGCCGCGTCGGGTAGGACTGGGCGTGCACCAAAGCGATCGGCAGCAGACCGACGACGAGCCACGCAATGGCGGATGTCACGGTGCGGAGCATTGTTTTCATTGCGTCGCTTCCTCGAGTGAGCCGAACATGAAATACGTGCGATTGCGCTGGAAGCGCCGCATGCGCAGCATCCACGGTGTTTCGTTCGCCGTGTACCAGGACGGTTTGGCGTAAATTCCGACATCGGTGACGTGATACAGCGCGACGTAACGCGGGCTGCCGCGCCGCGCGCGAAATCGCCGGGCCGCGATCATGCCCGGGAGCTCCGACAGGATTGGAATGTGCTCGGTGTTGTACCAGTCGTTGAATTCGTCTTCGACGGCGGGATCGATATCCATCGAGGTCAGCGTCAAACCGCCGGCGTTCGGCGGCGAGATCGTGTCGCCGGGGTTGACCTGTTCCAGGTCCCAACTCAACAGCGCGTCGGCCGGCGCGGGCGTGTTCGGAACCGTTTTGGTTTCGAGCAAAGTGATCCAGCGTGGCGGGTTTTCAACGACGCCGCGGGTCGCGCGGTCGATGGCGCCGCCACGCCACACCTGACGGCTCACGACGTCGGCGCCGTTCGCTTGTGGCAAATCCGGCGCATGGTCGTAAATTGCCAGTTGCAATTGCAGGTTCGCCATCGTTTCCATCCCGCCTTTTTTGACAATGTCTTGCAGGCGGCGTGCCACTGCATTCCCTCGACTATTCAATGCAATAGCGGGGGCTCGCGTGGCCTCTGCTGCCCGCATCGCCGACACTGTGTTTACCGCGGCGACATAAGGACGCCGCCCGCGCTTGGCCGGCTCCAGCGTCCGCCTGGGCTGCTCATCCTTCAGCGGTTCGCGAAGGGCGAACCACCGTGACGGTGCAGGGCGCTTCCGCTGCAACTTTCGCCGACACGCTGCCCAGGAGCTTGCGCATTAGCGAGCTTTGCCGTGCGCCGATGAGGATGTGGTCGACGTGGTTGGCGGCTGCGAATTCGAGAATGACGGCGGCGGGATCGACCGCCTCAATCACGTGCACGGTCAGGCGGTTTTCCGCGAGCTTCAACGGTTGGGCCCAGGCTTTCAGTCCGACCATGCGGTCGATGTGTTTGTTGTGGCCTTGTGGGTCCAGCGTGGTGTCGATCGTGAGCCGCGCTTGTCTGAGCACGTTGAGGCAGGCGAGGCGCGCCGACGGCAGCGTCGCCAGCATGCGTTGCGTGGTGAGGCGCAGCGCTTCGTTAAGCGGGCCTGATGCTTCCGCTAGATCGATCGCGACGGCAACGATGGGCGCAGATGCGAGTTGCAACGCGAGCGCAGGTTTATCGCGTGGTTTCGTCAGGTCGGTGTTGAAACGCCGCCGCAGCACCGTGGTGAATGGATCGCGGTCGAGCCGTTCGGACCGCGTCGTCAGTTTCACTTCTTCCGGGTGGCTCAAGTCGAAGGCAAGCTGCGCGGCCGTCGGATAGCGCCAAGCCGGCTCGATCTCGAGACAGCGCAAGACGATCTCCTGGAGCCATGGCGGATAGTCGGGCCGCAAACGGCGCGGCGGCACCGGATCGCGCCACAGCCGCCGGCGCATGCCGCGCAGCGTTTCACTTTCGCCGAACGGCCGCACGCCGGTCGAAAAGAAATATAGCAGCACGGCCAGGGCAAACAGGTCGCTGCGCGGATCGTCGCGGATATTGCGCAACTGCTCGGGCGACATATAGGGCGCCGTGCCGAAGGGCAGGCGGAATTCCTCCTGCATCAGGTCGGGCAGTTGGTCGTGATGGGACAGGCCGTAATCGAGCAGCACGGCTTCGCGGCTCGGCCGGAACACGATGTTGCTCGGCTTGATGTCGAGGTGGACGACGTGCTGGTGATGCAGGTCGTCGAGCGCCTCGGCGATTTTGACGCCAAGCTGTGCCACTTCATCATAAGGCAGCGGCAATTCGGCGAGCCGCGGCAGAAGGGATTTGCCGTCGATCGCCTCCATCACGATGAAAGGCTGCACAGCGAAATCGCCCACGGCGACGAATTTCGGCACGTGCGGCCCTGACAATTTGGGCAGGATCATCTGCTCCATTTCGAAGCTGACGATGGCCGCGGGGTCGGCGCCTTCGCCGATGCGGGGCACCTTCATCAGCATCGGCATTGTCATGTCTGGGTGCGTGACGCGCCACAGCATAGCCATGCCGCCTTGATGAATGATTTCTTCGAGACGGAAACCGCCGACGATGACGCCGGGCTGGTGCAGGGGCTTCGCCATTTTATTTCCCGACCAGCAGCCGGTCGGCTAGCCAGACCGGCAAGCCCTTCTTCCGGATCGCCGACGCGGCCTGCTCGACGTCATACGGCACGCGGCAATAAGTAAGTTCGTTGCGTTCGGTATCCAGCATCGCGTAGGCCGCCGCCGGATTGCCGTCGCGCGGCTGGCCGACCGAACCTAGCACGGCGAGCCAGCGTCGCCCCGGCAGTAATTGGATGGCGCTGTCGGTCACCGGGGTGAAGGACGACATCTTGGCGGTTGCCGACATCGTATAGAGCGCCGGCTGATGGACGTGGCCGCAGAAGGTGACGTGCGACGTGGTGGCGCTCAAGCTGCGCGCGGCGTCGGCCGTACTGGCCACGTAGATCCAGGCCTTTGGATCGCTGGCATCGGCGTGTACGTAAAGCCTGTCGCCGCCGGTCAGCGTCAACGGCAAGCCGGCCAGGAATTGCCGCTGTGAGGCGCCGAGTTCGCCGCGCGTCCATTCGATGACGATCGTGGCTTCGACGTTCATCTGCTCGCGCGGATTGCCGATGGCGCTGTCGTGGTTGCCGAGCACGGCGGGCGCGCCTTCGCCGGCCAGTTCCATGACGATGTTGAGCACCCACTCGGGATCGGCGCCGTAGCCGACGTAGTCGCCTAGCAAAACGTAACGTTGAGCGCCGTTCTGGCGTGCTTGATTGAGGCAGGCGCTGAAAGCCTGCCGGTTGGCATGGATGTCGGCGAAAAAACGCGATCAGCACGGCTTTCGTCCTGTGAGGCCGCATCAAGGTGGCTCTATTACCGCAGAAGGCGTTGATCCGCGTCAATTGTGCACGTTGGCACATCCTGCTGCCTGCATTGGCCACATAGTGTTCACGCCAAAGACAGGGACGGAGTGCATCGCGCAGCCTTAGGGCGGGAATCCCGCCGATAACCGAAAGCCGGTTTTCCGCGCTGCGGCATGGCGCAGTTTTTTGCTCACCTGACGATTAAGGCGCGCCAAAGAGCCGCGAAAAAATAGTCAGGGAGACAGATCGGCGCCAACGCAACTGCGGCCGATCGAACGGGGAGGAAAAATCATGACCGGAATCAAAGTGCTTTTCGTTGCGGGCATCGTCCTTGCGGCGGCGCTCGCAAACGGCCGGCAAGCCGTAGCGCAAGCGGACAAATATCCGTCGAAGCCGATCGAAATTTATGTGCCTTTCGCGCCGGGCGGTTCGACCGGTCTGTCGGCGCGGGCGCTGGCGCAGGCGCTTGAGGACCGCTTCAAGGTTCCGGTCCGTGTCGTGCACAAACCCGGCGGCAATACCGTGCCCGCCGTGGAAGAAGTGATGCGCGCCAAGCCGGACGGCTACACGCTGCTCCTCGATTCGCCAGCGTCGAGCTCGATGCTCGAAATCGTAGTGCCCAATCTGCCTTTCAAAGTGACGGATCGCACCTTCGTCACCATGGTTGCGCATACGCCGATGGTGCTGATCGTGCCGACGGATTCGCCGTTCAAGACGCTTCAAGATGCCGTGACGGAGCTCAGGCGCGAGCCTGGCCGTTTCACGTGGACCTCGCTCGGCGGTGCCGGGGCACAGGGACGTTACCTTCAGGCAGTTGTTCAAGGCGGGCCGGTGTCGATGTCAAAAGACGCGTTCGGTTTCGACGCGTGGCGGCAGCGAGCCGATCACGCTGACGGCCGGCGGCAATGTCATGGTCGGCGCGGGCTCCTGGAGTTCGGTTGCGCCGCTGGCGGGCGCTAACAAAGTGCGCGCTCTTGCTGTCACGGCGCCGGATCGCCACCCAGCCATTCCCGATGTGCCGACGACCGGCGAGGCTGGTTTTCCGAGCGTGCAAATTCTGTTCTGGCCAGTTTGTCCGGCCCGCCGGGCTTGCCCGACAATGTCGTGCGGATGCTGGATCAGGCGGCGGCAGAGGTCAGCAAGGATCCGAAATTCATCGCCACGCTCGCTCAACCTCGGCATCGTGCCGTACTACCATTCAACCGCGGAATTCAAAGATATCGTGGTCAAGGAGCGAGACAACATTCAGGCGCTCTGGGCAAACTAAACGAGCTAGCTGGGGACTTAAGAATGCAAGACGCCGTTGCAACGCAGACCGAGCAGGATCTGCCGGCCGTGCTTTTCCACCTTCTGTGACATCGCTCCCGAAGAGGAAGCGAATTCACCGAATGGTACAATCGCGAACACATGCGCGAACCGCGTGCTGGGTCTGCCCGGCTTCAAGCGCGGTCGCCGCTTTGTCGCGCTAAGGGGCAGTCCGAAATATCTCGCTTTCTACGAGGCGCACAACGACGCGGTGTTTCGGTCGGAGAATTACCTCACGCTCATCAAGAACCCCCGATCCCAACAGCCGCCACTTCATCATGCGCTTTCAGAACACAATCCAACGGTCGCGCGCATGACGGCGTCGATGGGCGAAGGCGAGGGGTCGATGCTTTTGGTGCTGCCTCTGACGCCGCAACCGGGTCAGGAGCAGGCCTTGCGCCAGGTTCTAGTGACCGACGTGATGCCGCGGCTGTTGGCGGCGCCGGGCATCATCGCCTCCCGTCTGATCGAGCGTGATGTCAATGCGCAGGGCGCCGTCGCGCAGCGGCCACGTCCGCCAAGGCGACCGTACGCTCGATTGGGGGCTGTTGGTTGAGGCCGGTGAAACCGACGATCTGGACCGCGCCGCGCGTTCGCTGCTCGATCCGGCCGCGCTGGAGCGGCTGGGCGTGCAGACACCCGCTGAACCCTCGCTATAGTCGCCTGTGCTGTACCGGGTATCGCCCTAAAAGGGCCGTTGGCGGGTTTGGTGCCGGGTGAGGGGATTGAACACCCGACCTCTGGTTTAACAAAACCATTGCTCTACCGCTGAGCTAACCCGGCTTTGGGCAGAGAGCTACCAGCGTCGTAAGCCAGCCACAAGCGCTGCTTGTCCGGCCTAAGCGCCATAAAAACGCCCCGCAAACCCCTTAAGGGCGCCGGGGCGTTCAGGTTTGAACCGTGGCGGGCGTTTATGCCGCCCGCCGCAGGAATTACATCAAGGTGATGTCGCGATCTTTGGTCTCCGGCAGGAAGATCAGGCCGACGATGAAGCTCATCGCCGCCACCACGATCGGATACCAGAGGCCGGAGTAGATGTTGCCGGTGGCTGCCACGATGGCGAACACGGTGGCCGGCAGGAAGCCGCCGAACCAGCCGTTGCCGATGTGATACGGCAGCGACAAACCGCTGTAGCGGATGCGGGTCGGGAACAACTCAACCAGCCAGGCGGCGATCGGCGCGTACACCATCGTAACGTAAATTACGAGGATGGTCAGCAGCAGGATCGTCATCGGATAGTTGATCTCGGCCGTATTCGCGCCGGCCGGATAGCCGTGCTTGGTGATTGCGTCACCGAGCTGCTTGGCGAAGTCCGGCGCGGTCGACTGGATGGTCTGATCGCCAACCTTTGACGATCGCCTTGGTGCCCCGCCGGAGCAGTTTCGTTCTGGTAGTTCACCGAACGCGAGACCAGCGCCGATTTGGCGATGTCGCACGAGGTGGTGAACTTCGCGACGCCGACCGGGTTGAACTGGAACGAGCATTCGCTCGGGTCGGCGACGACGGTCACCGGCGCGGACGCAAGTGCTGCTTCCAGCTTCGGATTGGCGAAGTGGACGAGGCCCTGGAAGATCGGGAAGTAGGTCACGACTTGCCAGCGCAAAGCCCGCCAGGATGATCGGCTTGCGGCCGATCTTGTCGGAGAGCCAGCCGAAGATGACGAAGAACGGTGTGCCGATCAGCAGCGACGTTGCAATCATGATTTGCGCGTTGATGGCCGGCACCTTGGCCGTCAGCGTCAGGAAGAACAGCGCGTAGAACTGTCCACCGTACCACACGACGGCTTCGCCGGCGGTGGCGCCGAGCAGCGCCAGGATCGCGATCTTCAGGTTGGCCCATTCGCGAAAGCTTCCGACAACGGCCGCTTGGAGTTCTTGCCGAGCTCCTTCATGCGGGCGAAGACCGGCGATTCCTGCAGCTTGAGCCGGATCCAGATCGAGACGCCGAGCAGGACCGCCGACAGCAGGAACGGAATACGCCAAGCCGCCCAGAAGATTTCCGGCTTGCCGACGAAGGCCGCTTCGCCAACCGAGGTGCGGATGCCGAGCACGAGCAGCAAGGCCATGAACAGGCCGAGCTCGCGGTGGTCTGGATCCACGACGTGTAGAGACCGCGCTTGTTCGGAGGCGCATGTTCGGCGACGTAGATCGCCGCACCGCCATATTCGCCGCCGAGCGCCAGACCTTGCGCCAGGCGCAGGCCGATCAGGATCACCGGGGCGATGATGCCGGCCGAGGCATAAGACGGCAGTACGCCGATAAAGAACGTGCCGATGCCCATCAGCGTCATGGTGATGAGGAAGGTGTACTTGCGTCCGATCATGTCGCCGAGGCGGCCGAAGAACAGCGCACCGAACGGCGCACCGCAAAGCCGGCGGCGAAGGCGAGCAAGGTAAAGATGAAAGCCGCCCGTCGGATTGACGCCGGAGAAGAACTGCGCCGCCAAAATCGGCGCGAGCGTGCCGTAGATGTAGAAGTCATACCATTCGAAAACGGTGCCGAGCGAAGACGCGAAGATCACCATCCCGCTCTTCGGACGTCATCTTGCCTTCGCGGTAGGTGTTAGCCGTCATGGCTGTCATAGGCGTTTTCCCCAATTTTGCGTTGCTTGGTTTTTTGTTGGGGGCAGCCCGTCGTGCGCAGTCGTTTAAGCCGTCCCCGCGTTATCGATACGCTTGGCGGCTGC
The DNA here is from genome assembly GCA_037200245.1 of Pseudolabrys sp. Classification (GTDB taxonomy): domain Bacteria; phylum Pseudomonadota; class Alphaproteobacteria; order Rhizobiales; family Xanthobacteraceae; genus Pseudolabrys. The sequence continues at coordinate 2,233 of JBBCIM010000039.1, read as the reverse complement.
CTCTCGTCTGTGCACATGAGGTCTTACGTCTAAAGGCTTAACAAGGCTATATAACTTATTGAAATAAATGATAATATGCACCGCAACGAATAAACCATAACCCGTCAATACGATCGATCACCAGCATCGGCGTGAGCTGCTCGAGCACGTCGATCAGCCATGTGGCGGCTTGCAGCACCGCGAGCGTTGCGCGACGCGCGACTTGCGGAAGGTATCGTTGAGCAAGTCAGCGCGCGCTTGTAGCCGGGATGCGGTTTCGAGATTTCACCGAGCCTGCGCAACCGCTCCACCAATTCCATGCGCCGCGCTTCCAGATCGTCGTAGCGATCGCGGAAATTGGTGCGCGCGCGGCGGTGCGGCGTCCGTGGGGATTATTGGCGACTTGCGTTTGACCATTGGCGATTAACTTTAACACGGCTGGCTTTGTATTGGCTAATCGGCGCCGAAGCGAGATCAACACCACGACATTGCGGCCGATTCGTGCGGAATCCAACACCCGCGCGATTAATGTTACCTCGCGAATGAACTGAAGGCTCCTGAAGCAATCGTATAAAATGCGATTGAATTTGGAATGGAGCTGTTCAGGTGCGCGTCCTGTCTGCGGTCATAGTGTTCGCTTTCGCCGTCGCCGGTGTCGGTGCAGCGAGCGCGGCGGATCTGCCGGCCGACGGACTAGGCACTTATTCGACGCGCTCCTCGGGCGTCGGCCAGCGCATCGGCACGATGCTGGTTTACGATTATCAGCCCGGCGTCATCGTGCGTGCTTATTGGCAAGCGCCGTGGCGGAACCGCCATTATTTCCCGACCACTGGCACCAAGCCGGAAATCGGCCGCGACGAAGATTTGTCGGCGCCGAGCAGCCCATCGGAACCGCCGGAGACCTTCTATCGCTCTTGGACGACGTCATCGGCTTTTGCTCGTGAGGTTCCGGGCACCGATGGCGCGCCGCCCGCCGGCGCATCGATCTCCCCCCGCAAATCCCTGCGCCCTTGAAGTAATCGCAATGACCCGTCCGTCGTGCAAAATTCTGCTGCTTACCGCCATCGCTGCGGGCGCTGCCGGCGGCCGCGCAAGCGCAATATTACGGTCAGCCCGCGCCAGCGCCGCTTTTATCCTTACGCGCCACAGGGCGACCAGCCTTATGCGGTCGAAGTTGCCCCCCAACACCTATGTCATTCAGCGCGGCGCGCCTGTGCGTCCGTATCCTTATGTGAACAGCCGCAATAGCGGTCGTGGCATCGTCAATCGGACGGGCCGCGCCGGTGCCGGGCAAGTTCGATCGCCCGCACAAGCCGGTCGATCATTCGCTGGTCGATGAATTGCGCCAGCGCCACAAGTCGAAAGACACCAAAGACACCGTCATCAACACCACCAAGATCGTGCGCGACAAGCCGGTGGTGATCGAGACCAAGCGCATCGTCGACGATCCGCCGCGCATCATCACGCGCCGCCACGTTGTCGAAGACGACGCAGCGCCGGCAGTTCCGGTGGAAACCGAAAAGCCTGCAAGCCGCGACGACAACAAGAAGCGCGTCATCCGCGCCGATGCCGAAGTGACCATTCTCGGCCCCCGACCGCATGAGCATCCGGTTGTTTCGGAAGGGCCAAGGCTCGAAAGCCAACGCGCAAGCGGACTAGTCCGGTAAACAAGAGCTAGTGGGACGCGGCGGCGGGCGGGGGCCCGCCGTTCGCATTTTAGCGTCGAGAAAAACTAGACTCGCTGCCGCACTGCGTAGAGCGCGACCGCCGCGGCATTCGACACGTTGAGGCTTTTGAGATCGCCCGGCAGTTCGATGCGCGCGACATAGTCGCAGGTCTCTTTGGTCAACTGCCGCAAACCTTTGCCTTCGGCACCGAGCACCAGCGCGAGCGGTGTGCGGAGCGGCAAGGCGGCGAGATCGCTGTCGCCGCTCGAATCGAGCCCGACCACCAGAAAGCCGCTCTGCTTGAGTGCGGCGAGGCCGCGGGCCAAATTCTGCACGCTGACCAGCGGCACGTTCTCCAGCGCGCCCGAGGCGGCCTTGGCCAAGGCACCGGTGGCGTCCGGGCTGTGGCGCTGAGTGGTGACGATGGCAGAAACCGCAAAGGCCGCCGCCGAGCGAAAGATCGCGCCGACATTATGCGGATCGGTGATCTGATCGAGAACCAGCACGACGCCATGGGCCGGCAAATCTTCGACCGCCGGCGAGGTCAGCGGGTCGGCCTCAAGGTAGAGGCCCTGATGCCACGGCAT
>JBBCIM010000038.1:0-34489 GCA_037200245.1 Pseudolabrys sp. | reverse complement strand
GGCGCGGCGATGCCGAAGAACAGCGATACCTGCTCGGGCGAGCGCCAGATGCCGCGAAGGATCGACCATACCAATATGCCAGCGAGCACGAGCGCTGCGACCGCAAGCCCGGCCACCATCAATGACGTCTCGATGCGGTAACCCATCCAGACGATGACGACGTCGCCGGGGCGGTCGGCGAACCAGACAAAGCCGGCGGCGACCAGCGCGACCGCGATCAGGAACAGGGTCACCCCGGATCATTGCGCCCTCATGGCTTGCCGAGAGCTTGCGCGGTGTCGGCGGCAAAGGCGCGCGCAGCCGTCAGCGCGGCCTGGCGACCTTGCGCTTTGGCGATCCAGGCTTGCGCCGGTGCGCGCGCGGCCTCCGGCAGCTTGCCGAGATCGGCGAGCGCCGCCGGAATATCGGCATGGGACGCATCGATTTCGAGCCGCGCCAAAATCGCCGCGGTATCGTCGCCGGGCGGTGCGTCGACCGGGCGGATACGCACCAGCTTGCCGGCATTGGCTTGCAGGCGCTCGATGAAGCCGCCTTCCGGCGCCGGCGTGCCGGCGGTCTTGATCATGCCCGGCAACAGCGCGCGCAATTCCTGCGCCAGCGCGGCTTGTGTCGGCACGCCGGAAGCCGCGAAGAGTTCGAGCGGCGCCAGGACTTTGTCGTCGGCGCCGAGCGTTTTGGCCTGCGCCAGCGCGGCAGTGAACGGTACGCCGCTATTGGCGGCGTCGCGCAGCGCCGCGCGCTCAAGGCCAGCCGCGCCGCGTATCGATAACCGAAGCCTTGGCGGCTTGCCTCAAGCGCGGCAATGCGTTTTTGCAAAGCGTCAAGATCGGCCGATGACAATCCGGCCGATGCCGTCGCCGCGATTTGCACGCTGCTGCGCAATTCGTTGACGGCCTTTTCCGCCGCCTCGGCGCGTTCGCGCGCGGCAGCGGCGTTGGCCGTTGCATCGTCGCTGCGGCGGTTGAGTGCGGTCAGCGTCATCCAAGCGCCTTCATGGCGTTTTCCGCCGCGGTAACGCGCTCGTTGACACCCGCGTCGCCCGCCGGAAGCTTGGCGATATTTTGTTCCAGCTTGCCGAGGCGCACATTGAGCGCGTCGATTGCTTTGCTATCGACCGTGCCGCCCGGGCGGCTCTTAAGCTCGCCGACTTCCATTTCCAGCGCCGTCACGCGCCGCCCGCGTCGCGGTCGACCCGGCATAGCGATCGGCACCAGCCCGGTCAGCCATAGCGCGAACAGCAGCACCGTCACGAAAGCGGCGCCGGCAACGCCGGCCTCGAGCGTCTGGCCTTTGAGATTGGCGTGCAGCCAAGACAGCGCATCGGCCGGAAGGCGGCTCGCTGGCGGGCGGCGCTGGCGGCATCGCGATCGGCCATTGTCGGTTCGGGCTGGGGTGGCTCGGGCGGCGCTTGCGGCGGCGTCTCAGGCTTGGGCGGTTCGGCCCGCGGCGGTAGCCGGCACTTCCGTGGCGGTCAGATCGATTGTCGGCACCGCACGCTTCTTGGGGCGCGGGTTTTGGGAGCTTCCGGCGTTGTGCGCTTATCGCCCATGCGCAATTCCTCGAATCGGCCCCCACTTTCCCGCAGGGAATAACGCAATTGCGCCTCGGCGCCAATCAATCAACCCCTTAAGGAGCATCGAGCAGGCGAGCAGCGACGCTTCGTCGGGACGTGCGGCGATAACGACACGTTTGACGCCGGGCGGCGGTCAGCGGTTCGGCAATATGCGCCGACAGGCAGAGATGCGCGGCGCCAGTGCCTGCGCGAGCAGGCCGGCTTCGCTCGCCCCGGCGAGATAATTCTCCGTGCTGCGCCTGGAGAAATGCAGCACGGCGTCGACCGCGCCGCTCTTAAGCGCCGCGATCAGCGCCGGCGGAAACGGCGCGGTGGCGGCGCGATAGACCACCGCCATCTCGGCGGCGATGCCGCGCGCGTGCAGTTCGCCGATCAGGTCGGCGGCGGGCGATGCCGCGCGCGTGCAGTTCGCCGATCAGGTCGGCGGCGCGATCCTCCCCGGCGAGATACAGCAATGGCCCCACCGCATCGGCGCGGCGCTCGACGATCAGCCGCACCAGATCGCGAACGTCACCGCCCGCGGTGACGATGTTGGTGAAGCCCGCCTCGCGGCAAGCGTCGGTGCTGCGCCGGCCGACCGCGAACACCGGCAGCTTGACCAGCGCCGCATGCGCCGGATGCGTCACGATGGCTCCGGGCGCATTGGCGCTGGTGACAATGACGGCCGCCCATGACGGCCGAATGTCGGCGGCGACCGGCTCGATCTGCATCAGCGGCGCGACCAGTACCTTATGGCCGCGCGCGCGCAACGCCGCCGCAGTGCGTTCGCTATCGGCTTGCGGGCGGGTGACTATGATGCGCATGGATCAATCGAAGAACCCTGGACCGGCGATGTGCTTGAGCTCGCGGGCGGCCTCGGTGCCGATCTTGACGGCATCGCTGCGATGGCCGACGCCGCGAATGTCATGCGCGGCAGCGCCGTCGGGCCGCGCGATCAGGCCGCGAAACTGCAACGCGTCGCCTGTCACGGTGGCATGTCCGGCAATCGGCGTTTTGCACGAGCCATCGAGCTCGGCGAGGAACGCGCGCTCAGCGCTAAGCGCCATGAACGTGTCGGCGTGGTTGATACGCGCCAGAATATCGCGCGTGCGGCTGTCGACTGCGCGCGCCTCGAGGCCGATGGCGCCCTGGCCGACCGCCGGCAGGAACTCATCCTGGCTCATGATCTGCGTGGCGTGCGCTTCGAGCCCGAGCCGTTTCATGCCGGCCAGCGCCAAAATCGTCGCGTCGCATTCGCCGTCCTTGAGCTTGCGCAACCGCGTGTCGACATTGCCGCGGATCGGCACGACGCGCAGATCCGGCCGCAGGCGCTTGGCTATGGCCTGACGGCGTAGCGACGCGGTGCCGAGCGTCGCGCCTTGCGGCAGATCGGCGAGCGATTTGGCTTTGAGGCTGATGAAAACGTCGCGCGGGTCTTCGCGCTCCAGGCAGGCCGCCAGCATCAGGCCCGGCTGTGACACGGTCGGCATGTCCTTGGACGAGTGCACCGCCAAGTCGACGCGGCCGTCAAGGAGCGCCTCCTCGATTTCCTTGGTGAACAGGCCTTTGCCGCCGACCTCGGCCAGCGGGCGGTCCTGGATGGCGTCGCCCGTGGTGCGGATGACGACGATCTCGACGGCGTCTTCGGCCACGCCCAGCGCCGCGGCCAGCCGTGCCCGCACGGTGCGCGCCTGCACCAGCGCCAATGGGCTGCCGCGCGTACCGATCCGCAAAGGGGCCGTGGATTGCGTCATATTCCCTCTCGATGCTAGGGCACGTTGTAGTGCACCTTCCTTGGGAAAGGGAGGGTCCGGAGGCTCCATGATCGTCCTCGGCATCGAGACCACCTGCGACGAGACCGCGGCGGCGGTGGTCGAGCGCTCCGAGAACGGCCGCGGCCGTATCCTGTCCAATATCATCCTGTCGCAGGTCAGCGAACACGCGGCTTTCGGCGGCGTGGTGCCGGAGATCGCGGCGCGCGCCCATGTCGAGGCGCTCGATGTCATCATCGCCAGGGCGATGGCCGAGGCGGAGTGCAGCTATGACCGGCTCGACGGCATCGCGGCGGCCGCCGGCCCCGGATTGATTGGCGGCGTCATCGTCGGGCTGACCACCGCGAAAGCCATCGCGCTGGTGAAACACAAGCCGCTGATCGCGATCAATCATCTGGAAGCGCACGCGCTGACAGCGCGGCTGACCGACGCCACGCCGTTTCCTTATTGCCTGTTCCTCGCCTCCGGCGGCCATACGCAAGTCGTCGCCGTGCGCGGCGTCGGCAATTACGTGCGGCTCGGCACCACCATGGACGACGCCATCGGCGAGGCCTTCGACAAGACCGCCAAGCTCTTGGGCCTCGGTTATCCGGGCGGGCCGCAAGTCGAAAAAGAAGCCATGCGCGGCAATCCAACGCGCTTTGCGCTGCCGCGGCCGATGCAGGGCCGCAAGGACGCGGATTTCTCGCTGTCGGGCCTGAAGACCGCGCTGCGGCTGGAGGCGGAAAAGATCGCGCCGCTGTCGGATCAGGATGTCGCCGACTTGTGCGCGTCGTTCCAGCAGGCGGTTGTGGATGTGGTACTCGACCGGCTGCGCGCCGGTTTGCGCATGTTTCGCGCCAAATACGGCGCGCCGAGCGCGCTGGTCGCGGCCGGCGGCGTCGCCGCCAATCAGGCGATCCGCAAAGTGCTGCACCGGCTGGCGTTCGAAGTCGGCACCGTATTGGTGGCGCCGCCGCTCGAACTGTGCACCGACAACGGCGCCATGATCGCCTGGGCCGGCTGCGAGCGTCTCGCGCTCGGCCTCACCGATACGCTGGACACGGCGCCGCGCGCGCGCTGGCCGCTCGACGAAATCGCCGCCAGCAAGGCAAAGCCGAAAACGTCGGCTTGGAAGTGACGATGACGAAGCAGAGCAGCATCTTTTCTTCACCTCCCCCCTTGCGGGGGAGGTCGGCGAGCGAAGCTCGCCGGGTGGGGGGTGGCTTTCTTTTTCAATTCAGTTCGATTGAAGATACCCCCCTCCCCAACCCTCCCCCCAAGGGGGGAGGAGAAGAAAAGTAAATGAACATGACGATCCAACGCATCAGCGTGCTCGGCGGCGGCGCCTGGGGAACGGCGCTGGCGCAGACCTGCGCGCGCGCCGGCCGCGACGTGACGCTGTGGGAGTTCGACGCCGGCAATGCCGGGCATCTCGCAAGCAAACGCGAGAGCCGCTTTCTGCCGGGCGTGAAGCTGGAAGACAGCATCAAAGTCACGCGCGACCTCGCCGAGGCGGCACGCGCCGACGCGTTGCTGCTGGTGGTGCCGGCGCAGGCGATACGCTCGGTGTGCACGACACTGGGCAAACTGGTCGGTCCCGGAACGCCCCTGATTGCCTGCGCTAAGGGCATCGAGCACGGCACGCATAAATTCATGACCGAGATCGTCGCCGAATGCGCGCCCGATGCGGTGCCGGCGATCCTCTCAGGGCCGAGCTTTGCTGCCGACGTGGCGCGCGGCCTGCCGACCGCGGTCACCATCGCGGCGACCGACGGCGGCATCGCCGAGGCGCTGGCGCAGGCGATGAACTCGGGCGTGTTCCGGCCGTATCATTCCAGCGACGTACGCGGCGTCGAGATCGGCGGCTCGATCAAGAACGTACTGGCGATCGCGTCCGGCATCGTCACCGGCCGCGGGCTCGGCGCCAGCGCGTCGGCGGCGCTGACCACGCGCGGCTTTGCCGAACTGGTGCGCTTCGGCAAGGCGCACGGCGCCAGAACCGAAACCATGATGGGCCTGTCGGGCTTGGGAGATTTGATTCTGACCTGCTCCAGCCCGCAGTCGCGCAATTTTTCCTACGGCGTCGCCTTGGGCAAGAATGAAAAGCCGGGCGAGAAATTGGCTGAAGGCGCCTTCACCGCGCCGGTGCTGCTGGAAATGGCGCGCGCCGAGAAAGTCGACATGCCGATATCGACCGCCGTCGCCGCTTTGCTCGCCGGCAAATTGAGTGTCGACGAAGCCATCGAGTCGCTGCTGACGCGGCCGCTGAAGTCGGAATGATCTTTGTCATGGCCGGGCTTGACCCGGCCATCCCGCTTAGGAAAGTACAGTGTCGGTCTAAGCGGGATCACTGGCTCAAGCCCGGTGATGACAACTGAGTGCGTGGCACCGGCCGGAGTATCTTATGTCTTACTGGCTTTTAAAATCCGAACCTGATGCCTTTTCGTGGGACGAACTCGTCAAGCGCGGCGCCAAAGGCGAGCCGTGGACCGGCATTCGCAACCACACCGCCAAGCTCAATTTAATGAAAATGAAAAAGGGCGAGCGCGGGTTCTTCTATCACTCCAATATCGGCAAGGAGATCGTCGGCATCTGCGAGATCGTGCGGCCGGCCTATCCCGACCCGACCGCGAAAGCCGGCGAGCCTTGGGTCGCGGTCGACATCAAGGCCGTCGAGCCAATGCCAAAGCCGGTGACGCTCGCCGCCATCAAGGCCGAGCCGAAGCTCGCCGAGATGCAGTTGCTTAGGCAGTCGCGGTTGTCGGTGCCGCCGGTGACGGATGCGGAGTGGAAGTTCGTGTGTAAGATGGGCGGGTTGAAATAAGCCGTCATTGCCGAGCTTGACCCGGCAATCTATCCGGCATGAACTCATTTATCAGATGGATGCGCGGGTCGAGCCCGCGCATGACGGCGGAGGTCCAATGTTCGGCCATATCAATCTGCCCAGCGTCGTCGTCGCCGCGATCGCGGCCTGGGTGTTCGGCGCGATTTATTACACCGCGCTGGGCAAAGTCTGGATGGCCGCCCAGGGCAAGACGGCCGAATCCTGCAAGGCCGAGTTCGCCGCTAAGCCGGGCCTGGCGAAATTCGCGCCCTTTGTTCTCTCATTCGTCGGCGCGCTGATCATGGCGCGGTTATCTACGGCATCCTGACCCACAGCGGCCTGTGGAGCTGGCACGCCGGAGTGGTCACCGGCGCCTTCTGCTGGGCCGGCTTCGTGCTGACCACGGTCACGATCAATAACGCCTATAGCGGGCGCAAGGTCACGCTGACGGTGATCGACAGCATCCATTGGCTCGGCGTTTTGATCATTATTGGCGGTATTATCGGCGCCTGGGGCATCTAGTCGCCACAGACCCTCAATATTGATCTTTCTCAACCTCCGCCCACGACCAAAGTGGAATGCTGACGGCTTGTCGCTTGTCCGGCCGCCGTCGCATAATGGCCCCAAGCGCTCAATCATAAGCCCCCGGAGCAGCCGGACGGGCGGGGAGGAAGTTCAATGTCCGACAAGATCTATGACGTTTCGCCCGAGTGGCAGAAGCGCGCCTATATCGACGACGCCAAGTACAAGGAAATGTACGCCGCATCGATCAAGGACCCGAATGGTTTCTGGGGCCAGCAGGCCAAGCGCATCGACTGGATCAAGCCGTTCAGCAAGGTCAAGAACACCTCCTACGACCCGCACCGCGTCTCGATCAAATGGTTCGAGGACGGCACCCTCAACGCCGCCTACAACTGCGTCGACCGCCACCTCGCCAAGCGCGGCGACCAGACCGCCATCATCTGGGAAGGCGACGACCCCAAGGACGACAAAAAGCTCACCTACAAACAGCTCCACGCCGAGGTCTGCCGCTTCGCTAATGTGCTCAAGGCGCGCGGCGTCAAGAAGGGCGACCGCGTCACCATTTATATGCCGATGATCCCGGAAGCCGCGGTGTCGATGCTGGCCTGCGCGCGCATCGGCGCTGTGCATTCGGTGGTGTTCGGGGGCTTCTCGCCGGATTCGATTGCCGGCCGCATCGAGGATTGCAAATCGACCGTCGTCGTCACCGCCGACGAGGGCGTGCGCGGCGGCCGCAAGATTCCGCTCAAGGCCAACGTCGACGCCGCCTGCGAGAAAGTCGGCGGCGTAGCGTCGATCATCGTCGTCAAGCGCACCAATGCCGCCGTCAACATGAAGGCCGGCCGCGACGTGTTCTACGACGAGATCGCCAAGACCGTGCCGGCGGACTGCCCGTGCGAGGAAATGAACGCGGAAGACCCGCTGTTCATCCTTTACACCTCTGGTTCGACCGGAAAGCCGAAGGGCGTGTTGCACACCACCGGCGGCTATCTGCTCTACGCATCGATCACGCATCAATACGTGTTCGATTATCACGACGGCGACATCTACTGGTGCACCGCCGACGTCGGCTGGGTCACCGGCCACAGCTACATTCTCTATGGGCCGCTCGCGAACGGCGCCGTTACGCTGATGTTCGAAGGCGTGCCGAACTATCCGACCAATTCTCGCTTCTGGGAAGTGATCGACAAGCACAAGGTCAACATTTTCTACACCGCACCGACCGCGATCCGCGCCCTGATGCAGGCCGGCGACGGCCCGGTGAAGAAGACCTCGCGCGCGTCGTTGCGGGCTGCTCGGCTCGGTCGGCGAGCCGATCAATCCGGAGGCCTGGGAGTGGTATCACCATGTGGTCGGCGACGACCGTTCGCCGATTGTCGATACCTGGTGGCAAACCGAGACCGGCGGCATTCTGATCACGCCGCTGCCGGGCGCGACCAAGCTCAAGCCGGGCTCGGCGACGCGGCCGTTCTTCGGCGTGGTGCCCGAAATCGTCGACGCCGAAGGCAAGGTGCTGGAAGGCGCCTGCTCCGGCAATCTGTGCATTTCCGATAGCTGGCCCGGCCAGATGCGCACGGTCTACGGCGACCATGAGCGCTTCGTGCAGACGTATTTCTCGGCCTATATCGGGAAATATTTCACCGGCGACGGCTGCCGCCGCGACGAGGACGGCTATTACTGGATCACCGGCCGCGTCGACGACGTCATCAACGTCGCCGGCCACCGCCTCGGCACCGCCGAAGTCGAAAGCGCGCTGGTGGCGCATCCGAAGGTTTCGGAAGCCGCCGTCGTCGGCTATCCGCACGATATCAAGGGCCAGGGCATCTACGCCTATGTGACGCTGATGGCCGGCGAGACGCCGACCGAGGAGTTGCGCAAGGAGTTGGTGACCTGGGTGCGCAAGGAGATCGGCCCGATCGCCTCGCCCGACCTCATCCAGTTCTCGCCCGGCCTGCCGAAGACGCGCTCGGGCAAGATCATGCGCCGCATCCTGCGCAAGATCGCCGAGGACGAATTCGGCAATCTCGGCGACACCTCGACGCTGGCCGATCCGGCCGTGGTCGACGATCTAGTCAGCAACCGGCAGAACAAGCGGCGGTGAAGGCGGGGGCGTAGGGCCCAAGCTTCAACACAAAAATTGTTATGGCCGGGCTATGTCCCGGCCATCTCGTTTAGGGATGCACTGCCTGCCTAAGCGAGATCGCCGAGACAAGGGCGATGACAGTAAGAGGGCGCGTTGGATTCCAGTGCGTTACGCCTCCGCCAGCGTCTCGCTTTGCTTCTGCCCATGCGTCAGATCGTAGATCTTGCGCGTGCGCGCGACTTCGGTGCGCGCACCTTCATTGTGCGTGAACATTTCCAGCGTCTCGGTCTCGCCATCCGCAACCGGCGTGAGCGCCGCGTCGGTATAACTGCCGCGATTGGGATCGTTCCGCACGATGCGCCGCATGCGGTCGAGTTCCAACCAGTAGCCGGTCATAATCTTGATCTTTCGCGCGATCTCCCAGACCAGCTTGGGATAGAATTTCCATACCGGTTCGATGGGCATGCCGTAGCGGCGGTCGGTGCGATATTTGCGGCGGAAGATGCCGGCCTGTAGCGGATGCAAGTTCTCGATCGCAACCGCCTTCGAGAACATGAACAACAATCCCTGCAGATGCGAAACGCCGAGATCGAAGGCGGCGGCGCGGCGCATGATCGTGAGCATGTGCTCCGGCGTGTAGTAGATATCCCACGCGGCGCGATAGATGCCTTCCCACTCTTCCTTCGACATCTTGGCGTGGCCGGTGACGACCTGCTCGAGGTCGTACTTGTTCATGTCCGGGTCCGTCCACACGCCCTTTCCGTCCAGCACCTTGTGGTCCTCGGAGCCCGGCAGCGGCGTCAGACAGAAAAACTCCAGAATATCGAGCGGCAGCTCTTTCTTGATGATCTCGATATCCTCGCGGATCGATTCCGCGGTGTCGGCGGGGAAGCCGAGGATATAGCCGGCATAGGTGATCACCTTCGCCGCTTTCCAGGCCAGGATCATCTTGCGGTATTCGGTGATCTTGTTCTGGCGCTTATTGGCGGCCATCAGGTTGGCGGGATTGATGTTCTCCAGGCCAAGGAAAACCTTCTTCACCCCGGCGCGCGCCGCCTTGTCGATGAAATTCGGGATCTTGTGACAGAGCGTATCGACCTGGATGACCATCTTGATGTTGAGGCCGTCGCGCTCGCGCAACTGGATGATGCGATCGAAGATCGCTTCCAGTCCTTGTTGCGGGCGAAATTGTCGTCGGTGACGAAGAACCAATGGAAATCATGCTCGAGATGCCGCCGCAGCAGTTGCTCGATGTCGTCCGGCGAGCGGCGGCGTGATTTGCGCCCCTGCACGTTGATGATGGTGCAGAACGAGCACTGATAAGGACAGCCGCGGCCGGCGTCGAAGCTGGCATAGTGATTGGCGGTACGCCTGAGGTTTTCCGCCGGCAGAAAGGGGGTCGGCACGCCTTCCAGTCCCGGCAGTTCCGCCATGTAGTTGTATATCGGCTTCAGCCGGCCGTGCGCGGCATCGACCAGAACGGTGGTCGAGGCGGCCCTCTTCCGCCTCGCCGGCGAAAAGACTGCAGCCCATGTCGAGCGCGACCTGAAGATCGACCTGAACGCCCGGCAGCATGGCGAGGCAGCCGGAAACGTGGAAGCCGCCGATGACCACCGGAATGCCGGCCGCGCGCAACGGCCGCGCAATATCGAGCGAGCGCGGAAACTGGTTCGACTGCACACCGACCAGCCCGACCATACCGAAGCCGCCGTGGCGCTTGAACTGAGCGACGATGTCCTTGATGCGGACGCGCGTGTTGGTCTCATCCATCGCGTTGATGGCGATGTCGACGTCCGAGCCGAGCACTTGACGGCCAGCGGCATCCTGGGCGAGCGAATAAACTGCGGCGAGCGAGTTCGCGGGAATCGATGAGCGCATCCACTGGATGACGTAGCCGTCGGAATCGTAATGGGATGGCTTAATCAGCACGAGCTGAAAGCTGCGCTTCCGGTTCGACGGCGGTGCCAACATCGAACACGACCCTCGGTGATGCAATAGGCAACTTTATAGTGCATAATTCCCAAATTCGCACCGGTTAAAATTGCAGAAAACGGCAGGCGTAAACCATTGGCCGCACTGGTTAACCGCCGGGGTGGCGCCTAAAGTGCCGGCAAGCTAATGCCGGTCACGGGGGCCACGGATTATGACCGCTATCACGCGCCGCGTGGCCAACGTCGCCGCGGTCATTGTGCTGGTCATGGGACTGGCGGCGTGCGGCGACAGCGAACCCGACCAGCGCAAGGCGTTCATCGAATTCCTGCAGACGCGCGTCCTCGACAAGCCGGGTAGCCGCGTACCTCGGCTGACGGCCGAAGACACTGGCAAATTCGGCCCCTACGCCGAGCACTATGCGCTGATCCCCGCCTTCAACGACGAGATGACCAAGGCGATGGCCGGCGCCAGCAAGATTACGCAAACCGCCGCGCCGAGTTCGCTGCAGGAACTCGTCAACCGCCGGGACGAGGTGAAGGCTCTGGTCGCGGCCATGTCCGACACCGCGGTGCAGACGCGCAAGACTTTGGCGGAGACCGATGCCAAGCGCGCGGCGCTGAAACAACCGGACGATCTCAAGGCGGTCTATGCGAAGGCTTACGAGCGCACCGTCACCGCGCCCGCGCAAGCTTTCCTCGACACCATTCCGCTTGCCATGGACGGGCTGCTGGCGTCGGTGCAACTCGCCGACTACCTCGATACGCACCGCACCGGCGTCAAGATCGCCGGCGCGAACATCCAGTCGTCCGACAACAAGACGCGCAACGAGATCGGCCAATTGCTCGCCGCGGTGAAAGCAAAAAACGACAAGCTTAACGAGGCGCGCAAACGCCTGCGGCAAGTGACCGAAGGCAACTAGCCGAATGCTTTTCCAACAAGCGTTTTTCCAAACATGGTTTCCGGCGCGATAGCGTTAATATTTACGCTGATTCCAGCTTTACCCTGAGCTCGTCCGCCGCCGCATTATTATCGCGCGCAGGAAAGTTGGCGGGCGAATGCAATGGCTATTCTCGTGCTGAGGCGGACGGCGATTTTTATCGCCTTCGTGTTGATCTGGGCGCTGGTCGCGGCGGCGATGGCGCACGCGGCGACGCGAGATCGTGAAGTCGTCGCTTTCTCCGGTTTTGCACCCGGCACCATTGTCGTGAAAACCGCCGAACGCAGCTTGTATTACGTGCTCGACGAGCAGCGCGCCTTGCGCTTTGCGGTCGGCGTGGGCCGCAACGGCAAGACCTGGACCGGCGTCGCGCGCGTCGAAGGCAAATACGTGCGGCCGGCCTGGGCGCCGCCCGAAGAAATCCGCCGCGAGCATCCGAGCCTGCCCGAGGTCATTCCGGGGGGCGCCGCGAACAATCCGATGGGCGAAGCGGCGCTGACAATGCGCGGCGGCGAATACGCATTCACGGCACCAACCGGCCGCAATCGATCGGCGGCTTCGTCTCCTACGGCTGTATTCGCATGTACAACCACGACATCGTCGAGCTTTATCGCCTGGTCGCGGTCGGCACGCCCGTGATCGTCGAGCGATGATGTCCCGCCGCTACTGGTTTGCGCTGACGCTGGCGGCCATCGCTTCGACGCTGGCCGCGCCGCTCGCGGCGTCGGCGCGCGACGTGGTCGGCTTCGGCGCAAACTATCGTCCCGGCACCATCGTCATCGTCACGCAGGCGCGCGAGCTCTACTTCGTGATCGGCGGCGGCCAGGCGATCCGTTATCCGGTCGGCGTCGGCCGCGCCGGCATGGCCTGGCACGGCCGCGCGCAGATCGCCGAAAAATTCCTGCGCCCGGCCTGGGGGCCGCCGGCCGATATCGCCATTGCCAATCCGAATATTCCGCTGAAAATTCCCGGCGGCTCGCCGCGCAATCCGATGGGCGCCGCGGCCATGGGTTTGACGCGCGGCAATTACGCCATCCACGGCACCAACGAGCCAAGCTCGATCGGCCATTTCGTCTCACACGGCTGCATTCGCATGCACAACGCGGACATCCTCGATCTCTACGCGCGGACGTCGATCGGCGCTGAGGTGGTGGTGCAGTAGTTCTCTTTTTTGCGGGCGATCTTGTCCGAAAACCGGTTCCCACTTTTCGGGATCTTGCGTTAGCCGCACCAGCTTTCGCGACGGCCGCCGTCGTAACGCCGCGCCAGACCGCGTTCGAGCAACACCGCCGACACGTCGGGCGTTCGCGCCGTCGACACATCGGCATCGACACGGCCGCCATATTTGTCCTGGCCGATGCGCGAAATGCCGACACTGCCTTCGTTCAACAGCCCCGCCAGCGCGTCGCGCGCGGCAACCGCGTTGACCCGTTCGTCATCGCAACGCGCGTGCATCTCCGGCGCGTCGATGCCGCGCAGCCGCACCCGTGTCGTCACTTCCATGCCCGGCCAGATGCGCACCCGCGCTTCGAACGTGTCGCCGTCGAGCACGCGCACCACCTCGGCGGCATGACCGCCGCGCAAAGCGGCTTGCTCGGCGCGCGGGCGTTCGGGCGTAGCCGCCTCTATGCGATTGCCGGCGCCGACCGGCGCGATCCACGCTCCCGCGGTCAGGCCGGCGGCAAAGCAGGCCGCCGCCACCACCAGCATGCCGCCCCGCTGCGGGGGCCGCGAAATGTCGCATCGTTATGAACATAGTCCTCAAATATCGCCTGGGGCATGATTCGCACAAGACAATTACAGGTTGTATCTGAAACCGCGAACTCCTCCGCTGTCGTCCACAGCGCGCCGGTAAACCGGTGTGCTGCCAAGTTTTTTCGCCGCCGCTCGCGACGCAGCCACAATTCGTGGCAATGATAGAATCATGCCGCGACCGCGTACCGCTCCCCAGCCGGAAGTCCCCGGCCTCGCCGCCCGGCGTATCGCCACGGACATCCTCGACGGGGTGTTGCGGCGCAAGCTTCCGCTCGACGATCAACTTTCCGGCAAAGCCGTGCATCCCGGTCTGGCGACGCTGCCCGACCGCGACCCGCGCCTTGATGCGGCGGCTGGTCGCCACCGTGCTCCGCCGGCTCGGCACGCTGCGGCAGGTGCTCGGCGGCTTCCTCGAAAAAGGCTTTCCGCCGGAAGCGCCGCGCAGCGAAACCATCCTGCTGATCGGCGCCGCGCAAATTCTTTGGCTCGACGTGCCGGACCATGCCGCGGTCGATCTGTCGGTGCGGCTCGCGCAGGCCGACCATCGCGCCGGGCGTTACGCCGGCCTGGTCAACGCGGTGCTGCGCCGTGTCGCGCAGAACCGGACGGCGATTCTCGCCAAGAACGCATCGAAAGACACGCCGGACTGGCTGCTCAAACGCTGGAGCAAGACCTACGGCAAGGACACCGCCCGCGCGATTGCCGAGGCCAATGGCCACGAGCCCGCGCTCGATCTCACCGTCAAAGGCGACGCCGAGCATTGGGCCGAACGCTTGCGCGGCCGCGTCATGCCGACCGGCACGGTGCGAACGATCGCGCATGGCGCGATTTCGCTGCTGCCGGGATTCACCGAAGGCGCCTGGTGGGTGCAGGATGCCGCTGCCTCGCTGCCCGCGCGGCTGCTCGGCGATGTGAATGGATTGAACGTCGCCGATTTGTGCGCGGCGCCCGGCGGCAAGACCGCACAGCTTGCCGCGGCCGGCGCGCATGTCACCGCCATCGATCGCTCGGGCCCGCGGCTGACGCGGTTGCGCGAAAATCTGCTGCGGCTGTCGTTGCGCGCCGATACCGTCGCCGCCGACGTGCTGGAATGGCGGCCGGACCCGAGCGTTGCGCCCTTCGACGCCGTGCTGCTCGACGCGCCCTGTTCGGCGACCGGTACGATCCGCCGCCACCCCGACGTGCCCTGGCTCAAGACCGAAACCGATCTCACCGCGCTCACCTCATTGCAGCAACGGCTACTGGATCGCGCGCTGGAACTGCTCAAGACCGGCGGCGCGCTGGTGTATTGCGTCTGCTCGCTGGAGCCGGAAGAAGGCGCCGAACAGATAGCGGCTTTGCTGGCGCGTAACGCGGGCGTGGCTCGCCGGCCGATTGTGCCTGAGGAACTTGCCGGCCACGGCGAATTCATCACCGCCGATGGCGATTTGCGCACGCTGCCCTTGCACCTGCCTGACCCCGACCCGCATTGGGGCGGGCTGGACGGCTTTTTCGCCGCCCGCCTTGTCAAGACGCCTTAATTCACGCACCGGGCTAGCGTATTGGCCGTTCGCCTACCCTTCGCTATCGTGCGGGACGCGCGCGCGAATCGGGCTGCGTTGCAGGGGACGAACAGCTTCATGATGCGTGTTTCGGTCGCGGAGCGAGCAAAGCTCTCCGTGCTCATCGGGCGGCGCGCATTCCGCAGCGTCATCGGCCGAATCAACGCGCATCCGCTGGTGCGCTGGCGTTTCGGCACGACCAAGACCGACCGGCTCGTGATCGCGCCGCAGGATCTGCGCACGGCGGACGCCACCCGCGCCAGCGAAATCTACGCCGGCCGCTTCGCCTTTGCCGGCAAGGTCGTGATCTGCGACCGCCGCTCGCCCTTCGAAATGACGCCGCCATCCGACGAATGGGCCGTCAACCTGCTGAGCTTCGGCTGGCTGCGCCATCTGCGCGCCGCCGACTCGGCCATCACGCGCGCCAATGCACGCTCGCTGATCGACGACTGGATCAACCTGCAAGGCGGCTGGCATCCAGTCGGCTGGCGGCTCGATATCCTGTCGCGCCGGCTGATCTGCTGGCTCAATCAGGCGCCCTTTGTGTTGCAGGACGCCGACGCACGTTTCTATCGCCGCTTCCTGCGCAGCCTGTCGAAGCAGGTGCGCTACCTGCGCCGCACCATCAAGGAATCGCGCGACGGCCTGCCGCGCTTGCAGGCCTTGATCGCGCTCAACTACGCGACGCTGTGCATCCAGGGCCAGTCCGGCTATTTGCGGCCCAGCGCGCGCAAGCTGATCGACGAGCTGCGCGCGCAGATTTTGCCCGACGGCGGCCATGTCAGCCGCAATCCCGGCGCACTGATCGAATTGCTCGCCGACCTGCTGCCGCTGCGCCAATTGTTTTCCGCGCGCGATCTGCAACCGCCGGCCGCGCTGAACAACGCCATAGACCGCATGATGCCGATGCTTCGCTTCTTCCGGCATGGCGACGGCAACTTCGCGCAATTCAACGGCATGGGGCCGACCGCGGTCGATCTGCTTGCGACGGTGCTCGCTTACGACGACGCGCGCGGCACGCCGGTGTCGAATGCGCCGCATTCCGGCTATCAGCGCATCGACGCCGGGCAGACCGCGCTTCTGATGGATTCCGGCAAGCCGCCGCCGCTGGCGCTAAGCCAGGAAGCGCATGCCGGATGCCTGTCATTCGAGCTGTCGTGGAGCAGCACCGGCTGGTGATCAATTGCGGCCTGCCGGCGGTCAACAGAGAAACCTGGCGGCAGGTCGCGCGCGCCACCGCCGCGCATTCGACCGTCACCTTCAACGATAAATCGTCGTGCCACTTCCTCGAGTCCGGTTCGATCAGCCGCCTGCTGTCCGGCACGCCGATCGTCAGCGGGCCGCACGAGGTGCGCGTCGAGCGCGAGGACGCCGAAGCCGGCACGACGCTGCGCACGTCCCATGACGGTTACGCCTACGATTTCGGGATCATTCACAGCCGCACGATCCAGCTCAACGCCGACGGCCGCACGCTGGACGGCGAGGACAGTTTCACGCCGTCCGATGTCCGTGGCTTTCCGGCACAGGCCGGCGACGAATACGCCATCCGCTTTCATCTGCATCCGGCGATCAAGGCCAGCCGGCTGTCGGACGGCCGCGGTGTCATCTTGCTGCTGCCGGACCGCGAGGTCTGGACCTTCGCCACCATGGGCAATGCGGTGGAGATCGAGGAAAGCGTGTTCCTGGCCGGCACCGACGGACCGCGCCGCGCCGCGCAGATCGTAATCTACGGCCACGCCCGCGAACACGCCAAAGTACGCTGGAGCTTCGGCCACACCCCGCCGGTGGCGCCCGGCACCCGCCCATCGCGGGCCGACGAGCCAGAACTGCCGTTTGTAACTTACCCATCATCGCCCGCCTGCGCGGGGCATGACAGCAGAGTTGCTTGTGGACGCCCGGCGTCGCGGCGAATTCCCGAATACACTTCCGCCCGTCCGATGTGCTAGCCCACCCCCCATGACCAGCCACCCGCGCCGCATAAACCGCGCTCTGCTGTCGGTATCCGACAAAACCGGCTTGCTGGAATTCGCCAAGGCGCTGGCCGGCTACGGCATTGAACTGGTGTCGACCGGCGGCACCGCCAAGGCGCTCAAAGACGCCGACCTCAAAGTCATCGACGTGTCGGAACTGACCGGCTCGCCGGAGATGATGGATGGCCGGGTCAAGACGCTGCATCCCAAAGTGCACGGCGGCCTATCATCTGTTCAAGGCGCGTGATGGCGTCGCGCGGCGTGTTGGCATGCACCGTCGCCATCGAGCCTTCGTGGCCGGTGTTCATGGCCTGCAACATGTCGAAGGCTTCCTCGCGCGGCACTCGCCGAGAATGATGCGGTCGGGCCGCATACGCAGCGCGTTCTTGACCAGATCGCGCTGGCGGATTTCGCCCTTGCCTTCGATGTTGGGCGGGCGCGTTTCCATGCGGCCGACATGCGGCTGCTGCAACTGAAGTTCGGCGGCGTCCTCGATGGTGAGCAGACGCTCCTTCTCCGAAATGAAGGCGGACAGCGCGTTGAGCATTGTGGTCTTGCCGGAGCCGGTGCCCGCCGGAAATGATCATGCTGATGCGTGCCCGGACCGCGGCCGCCAGTACCTCGGCCATCGGCGGGCGCAAGGCCCCGACCTCGACGAGCCGGCTCAGGTCGAGCTTCTTCTTGGAGAACTTGCGGATCGAGACCAGCGGGCCGTCGACGCCGACCGGACGCACCGCGACGTTGACGCGCGAACCGTCCAGCAAACGCGCGTCGCACAGCGGGTGCGACTCATCGACACGGCGGCCGACCGCCGAGACGATTTTATTGATGATGCGCAAGAGATGCTGCTCATCCTTGAAGCGCACCGACAGCCGCTCGAGGATGCCGGAGCGCTCGACATAGACGCATTCATGACCGTTGATCAGGATATCGGCGATGGTCGGATCCTTGAGCAGCGGCTCCAGCGGACCCAGGCCCGTCATCTCGTCGAGAATTTCCGAGACAAATTCGGCAAGCTCTTGCGCGTTGAGCGCCAGCCGCTCGGACAGCACGTACTTTGACACCAGTTCCTGGACGTGGCGGTGGAATCTCGTCTTCGGGCAGTTTTTCCCAGCGCCGATAGATTGATCTCCTCGATCAGCCGCTTGTGCAGCCGCACCTTGGCGTCGAGCAATTTGTCGCTGAGCAGCGGACTTGCCGGCTGCAACGGCGGCGACGGCTCCGGCAACTCAATTGCAGGCGCGCTCCACGCCATGCCGGCTGTCGCTGCCGGCGCTTCCGCCACCTGCGGCTCCGGGGCGCTCACGTGTCTGGCGGAAAAGCGGCCGGCCATGATCTACCTCGCCGCCGCCAGTTTGGGCGCCGGCATCGCGGCGGCGGGCTTTGCCGCTGCGTTTTTATTCGACGGCGCCTCGAGGACGACTTTCTTAAGCTGGCCGGTGATCTTGTTGCCGGGCCTGACCTCTTCCAGCGGCACGCCGCGGTCGATGGCTTCGCGCACCATTGGTAATCGTTTCGGGACCGCGCCGGCGAAGGCATCGCCCAGCGTCTGCTCGAGATCGCTACGGCGCAGGCCGGCCGAGAACAGCTTCTGCTGGAAGCGATTGACGATGACGCGCGGGTTGGGCCCATCGCCCAGCCGTTCGCGGATGGCGTCCACCAACTGCTTGGCGTGGCGTAGCGCCGGCACCGTGTCTCGCTGACGATGAACAATTTGTCGGAGCCGAGCAGCACGCTGTCGGTCCAGGAGAACCAGGTGCGCGGCATGTCGAACACGACATATTCGAAGTGGCTAGAGACCAGATCGAGCAGACGCGTCACGACGTCCGGATCGAACAGCCGCATTTTCCGCCGGCCGGTTGGGCGCTGCGACCACGGCCAGCCCGGAGCTGTGATACGACAGCATGACCTCGAGCAATTGGCGGTCGAGACGATCCGGCCGCGGCTCGATTTCGGCGAGGTTGAGGCGCGGCTCGAGATCGAGATAGTCGGCGACCGCGCCCTGCTGGAAATTCAGGTCGACCAGGCAGGTCGACGGCTTGACGCGTGGGCCGCCGCTGTTGAGCAGCAGCAGCGCGGCTTGTACTGCAAGGGTAGTGACGCCGGCGCAGCCGACGGCGGGAAGAAACGTCGTGATCTGCGCTTCGGTCGGCCCGGCGCCGCTTTTGCCTTGCGCAACGCGGGCGCAGGCGCGCACCAAGTCGATGGCCGTCACCGGCTTCACCAGGAAGTCGGCAACGCGCATCTGCATCAGCGTGCGCGCGACATTGGCGTCGAAATTCTGGGTCACGGCGATGACCGGCGGCCAGGCGGCGGCGCGCGCCATGAGCCGCGTGAGGCCCTGCAATTCGGCGTCGTTGGCGGCGTCGAGATCGACGACGACGACGGTGGCGCCGGCAATATCGAGGGTATCCGCATGATCGGGCGTGCGGCCCGACACGATAAAGATGTCGATGGCGCTACTGGCGCCGAAGGTCGCGCGCGCGGAGCAGTCGAACGCCTCGTCGGCGGTGAGCACCACAACGCGGGTCCGTGTTGAGCTGGTGCTGCCTCGGCCGATTCTCATGACGTCGGATTTTTCCGCTTATTTCGCCGGCGCCGGCTGGCTGGTCACGGTGGGGCCGACCGGGGTCTGGTTGCTCTGCTGCTGATAGGTCTGCGATGTGCCGGTGCCGTTCGGCCGGATCACGGTATTGGTACGATAGCGTTCGAAGGCGCTGGTCATTTTGTCGCCGTTGAAGGCGATGTTGTTGTCGGCGCTGTGGCGCGGCCACGGATCGACCATCTGTGTTGCCTGGTTGGTTGCAACGGCATTGCCGCCGCTGCGCACCAGCGTGTCGCGGCGATCGAGATATTCCGAGCAACCGGCCAGGGCGCCGCAAACAAAGCGGCAATCGTCGCCAGGCGCATAGCATTACTGAATGGCGGCATCGGAAATCCCCCTCGGCATGTCGAGCACGTGTCCGGTGAACGGCCGGTCGCCGCCGGCGAGAACACGTTCGGCGACGGGCGTCGACTTGCGCGCTTCTTCGCGGCTGACCTCGGTCTTGCCCATCAGGAAGAAGTCCGGATCGTTCGGCGGCAGCGAATCGTCGGCCGGCGTCTTGATGACGTCGCCCGGCCGCGCCGGGCGCACCAGATGCGGCGTGACGATGATGACGAGATCGGTTTCGTTCTTCTGGTAGGACTTCGACGAGAACAATGCGCCCAGCACCGGCACGCTGCCGAGCCACGGCAACTGGTCGATCTGGTTCTTGTTGTCGCTCTGCAACAGGCCGCCAATGGCGAAGCTCTGACCGTCGCGCAACTCGACCGTGGTCGAGGCGCGGCGCACGATCAGCGCCGGCACCGAGATGCCGCTCGCCACCGTCACGGTGTGGGGTGGTGTCGATCGAGGAAACTTCCGGTTCGATCTTGATGTTGATCAAGGCCGCGGCCGAGAACGGTCGGCGTAAAAGCGAGGCCGACGCCGTATTTCTTGTAGTCGACGGTGACCTGACCGAACGAGCCCGCGACCGGGATCGGGTATTCGCCGCCGGCCAGGAAGCTCGCGGTATCGCCGGACAAAGCGACGAGGTTGGGCTCGGCCAGGCTGCGCGCGACGCCCTTCTGCTCCAGCGCATTGATGGCGAGATCCATGGAAGCGCCGCCGCCGGCCAGCCGCGCGATGGCAAAGCCGAAGGGCGAGGCGCCGGAGATAACACCGGCCGCGACGGCCGCCGAATTCATGACGTTAGTGCCGCTGGTATTGACGCCGCCGACCGTCACACCTTGCTGGCTGAACGTGCCGCTGCCGCCGCTCGGCGAAATCGGCAGATTGGCCGCCGACTGCTGGCTGCCGACATTGGCGATGCTGTTGCCGCCGAAACGGTTCCACTGCACGCCCAACTCGCGGCCGGCGGTGCGCGATATCTCGACGAAGCGCACTTCCAGCATGACCTGCTGCGGCGACGACACCGACACCGAGTTGATGATTTCCGGCCCGAATTGACGGGCGATGGTGACCGCCTTGTCGAGCGTGGCGGCGTCGGCGACTTCGCCGGACAGCATGATGCGGCCGTTGACGGCGGAAGCTTGCAGGCTGGAGCCGGCAAAGCGGCGCCGCAGTTCGTTGGTCAGGCGGGTGATGTCGTAGGTGACTTCGACGTCGAAAATGCCGATCAGCTTCTTGCCCTCGCATAGACCGAGACGCGGGTGGTGCCGATCTTCTTGGCGAGAATCGAGATCGCGTGGTCGGTGAGCGGATTGACGTCGGCGACGTCGGGATCGCCGACCATGACGTCGACGAAGCTGGTGCCGGTGCGCACGTCCTGCGACTTGCCGATGGCGACCGTCACCATGGCGGTGCGGGTGTTGCCGCTGATCTGGATGACGCGCGATTGCGCGTAGGCGTTGCCGACCATGCCGAGGAGCGTCATCGCCAGCGCGATGGCCCAAGGCGATGGCCACGTCGTGCAGCCACGTGCCGGGTTGCGGCGTCCTGTCCGAACGCGGCCAGCCGAAGCGGTGGCGGATTCTTCTTCGTTACTCACGACAAACCCCCTGCCTCATATGACGACCCGTCACCGAGAGACTTGCTTGCGTCCCGCTTCGGCCAAGGCCCCGCGACCCTCGACCGGTACGGTGTATTCCTGCTTCGCCGATGCGCGCGTCACCACAACCGTGGCGGAGGCGGATTTTTCCGCGCCGGTCTGTTCGTTGCTTCCCAAATCGTTGAGCGTGATTTTCCGCGTCTTGTTCTGCGCGGTTTCGCCGGCCTTGCGCAGCAGCAGCGACAGGCTGCCGACCGACGAGGGCCAGCCAGACTTTTTGCGCTTCGACGGTGTCGACTTCGAGCGTCACCGATTTAACGATCAACGCCTTGAAGGCGCGCTCGTCGGCGCCTGATCGACCGCGAGCACGCGCGTGTTCTGCAACACGACTTCGGTGGTAGCCGAGCCCTTGTCGATCTGGCGCGTCAGCACGACATCGACGCGGTCGCCCGGCATCACGAAGCCGCCGACGCCTTCGACATCGTTGACGCGGATGGTGACGGCCTTCATGCCGGGCTGCACCCAAAGCCGACACGCGTGGCGCGCTGACCGGCGCCGGTGATCTTGAGCGCCAGCACCGGCTCGTTCTGTTCGATGGCGGCCAGCACAACGCGGCGGCCGCCGGACATGACGTCGTCGATTTTGGCGAAGGCGCCGGCCGGCACCGCGTCGGAAGGCCACGGCACTTCCTGCAGCATCGCCTCGCTAAGCTCAGTGCCGAAACGCAGCGGCTCCTTGGCGACGACGACGGTGCGCGCCGACTGCGGCTGCTTGTTCGCCTCGAAATTCTTCGCCTGCATGCTGGCCTGGTTGTTGAGCCAGACCTGGGCGATGAAGACCGCGAGCAAGCCAAACACGATGGCAAACCCGGTCATGATGAGGGTACTGGCACGCACTTTCTGACCGCCTGGCGCGACCGGAAGCCGCTCCGGTCTCTACGTAGAAACACTAAGGGGTCAGACAGTATTCAAATGCTAATTTTGGAATCGCAATTGTCGCTATGCTGAAGCGCACCTGAATTCTTATTATTTACGATGCGTATCCGACATCGCGTGCACTTTAGGGTAACCTTGCTCGCGATTAACAATACTGGATCGTATCGCCGGACTGCGCGTAACGATCCGTTGAGCCTAACGAAGCGTGGCGGTGCGCGACGTGGCAGCAAACAGCGCGCTCGCGGCGGCGAAGTGGGCTTGGGCCGCCGGTGGGCAGCGCGGTTTGTCAAGGTAAAACCAGGCGCCTTCGAGCGGCTGCGGCGTTGCTCATGGGCAACGGTTGCGGCAACATACGGCCAAGCGGTACCGGACCACGGCGTGTCGCACGTGCAACCGTTGCCCATAAAAATTGCCTGGGAGAGAAACGCCGATGCCTACATCGAATATTAGCCATGCCGATCGCGCGGCTGGTCCCACCGGGATGGCCGGCGCGCAGCCGCGCATCCGCGTGCGCGGCCTGGGCAAGCACTACGGCGCGCTCGAAGTATCCGCAACATCGACTTCGACGTCGGCGCGCGCGAGATCGTCGCCATTGTCGGCCCATCCGGCTGCGGCAAAACCACGCTGCTGCGTTGCATCGACGGCCTGCTGCCGCACGATGCCGGCGAAATCCTGGTCGGCAACGAACGCGTCATCGAGCCGATCGCCGGCGTCGCCATGGTGTTCCAGCATTTCGGCTTGTTTCCGTGGGAAGACCGTTTACGAAAACGTCGCCTATGGCCTCCGCATGGCCGGCGCGCCCAAGGCCGAAATCGAGCGCAAGGTGCCGGAGTTCATCAAGCTGGTAGGCCTCGCCGGTTTCGAGAAAGCCTATCCCTATCAGATGTCCGGCGGCATGCAGCAGCGGTGCGGGCTGGCGCGCGCGCTGGCTATCGAGCCGAACGTGCTGCTGATGGACGAGCCGTTCGCCGCGGTCGACGCACAGACGCGCGAGATCTTGCAGTTCGAGCTGCTGCGCATCTGGGAAGAGCGCCCGACCGCGATGATCTTCGTCACCCCATTCGATCGAGGAAGCCGTGCTGCTCGGCCATCGCGTCATCGTGCTCAAGGGCCGGCCATCGAGCATCCACGAAACCATCACGATCGACCTGCCGGAGCCGCGCAGCCGCGAAACGCTGCGGCATCCGCGCTTTGCCGAGTTGCGCGAGCGGGTGTGGAGCACGCTGATGCGCGAAGCCCGCGAGGCCGAATTCGTTCTCGAACGCTGACAAAAAAATCGAATAGCCAAATTGGAGGATTCCATGATCCGCAGAACTTTCACGCTGATGGCGGGGGCTACGCTGCTGGCCGCGATGCTGAGCGGCCCGGCCTTGGCGCAAGGCAAGAAGATCGTCGTCGCGTTGCCCGGCATTCCGCCGGTGTTTTCGGCGACCAATCGTGTACGTCGCGGAGAAGGAAGGTTTCTTCAAGAAACACGGCGCCAACGTTGAAATCCGCCCTTTCGATAACGGCACCGCGGCGGCCCGCGCGGTGGTCGCCGGCGATATCGATATGGCCTGGTCGCCGACGCCGCCGGTCATCAGCCAGGTTTCCAATGCCGGCGTGCCGCTAGTCGGCATCTACGGCATGCCGAACCCCGATTGGGTGATCGGCACCACCGAATCCGGCAAAACCTGCAAGGATCTGGCCGGCCAGGATGTCGGCGTCGACTCGGTCGGCGGCGCGCGTTCGGTGGCGCTGCGCTCGATGCTCGCCGCCTGTCCGGGCGTCAAGATCGAGGACACCAAGCAGATTGCGCTCGGCTCCGGACCCGGGCCGGCGATGATTGCCGGCCGGCTGAAATATGCGGTGCTGCACCTCGACGATCTCTCCGAAATCGAAGTGCAGGGCAAGAAGCTCAACGTGCTTTTGACCATGAAGGCCACCAACCCGACCAGCCACTACCTGATCCTCATCGCGCGCAAGGATAATCTTGCGCCAATCGCGACGCCATGGTGCACGCCCTTGCCGGCATGATCGAAGCCGCCAAGTTCATGCAGGGACGCAAAGAACGCCGACGCGGTGGCGGAAGCCCGCTCTCGCAACCGGGCACACCAAAGAGGTTAACAAGGCGGCGCTCAAGGAATTCCTCGCCACCGACTTCTGGGCGACGACCGACGACGGCATGCCGCGCAACAAGCTTGAGGCCACCGCCGCGCTGATGAAAAAGATCGGCAGCATCAATCCTGACAAGGAGCCGGTGACCTACGACGCGCTGGTCGACGGCAGCGTCTGGAAAGACGCCAGCGCGATGGTAAAGTAGTTTTGTCATTCCGGGGCGCACGCGTCAGCGTGCGAACCCGGAATCCAGAACCAAGCGTCGTGCGTGTTCCGCGCTTTCAGCGCGCCCCGGAATGACGAGCTGAGAAGAATCGAACGCACTTGAACACCCTCCGCCGCCATCTGCCGGTCTGGCTCAGTCTCGTCGCCGGTATCGCCCTGTGGGAAATCGCCGGTCGCTCGACCAGCGCCGCCTTCATGGTGCCGTTCTCGGCAACAATCGTGAAGCTGTGGCACCTGATCGGCACCCGTGAATTCCTCACGCAACTGCTCGACTCCGCCATCTTGTTCTCGACCGGTTTCATCCTGGCGCTGATCGTGGGCATGCCGCTCGGCATGCTGCTGGCCCGCGTCCGCGTGCTGCGCGTCGGGATGGAGCCCTACATCATGACGCTCTATGCCACGCCGATGGTGGCGCTGATCCCGTTCATCCTGTCAATGATGGGCTTCGGTTTCGCGCCGAAGGTGTTGGTGGTGTTTTTGTTCGCCGTGTTTCCGGTGCTCTACAATACCGTCGAGGGCGCGCGCAGCATAAAGCCGGAATTGCTCGAAGTGGCGAAGGCCTACCGCTCCGGCGAATGGGCGCTGTGGCGCGAGGTGATGGTGCCTTACACATTGCCTTACACCATGACCGGCGTGCGCCAGGCGATCGGCCGCGCGCTGGTCGGCATGATTGCCGCCGAGTTCTTCCTGTCATCGACGGGATTGGGCCAGTTGATCATGAGCGCGTCGCAGAATTTCGACACCGGCGGCGTCTACGCCTCGATCCTGATCATCGGACTTATCGGCGTTGGGTTGTCGCGGGTGGGGCTCATGATCGAGCAGCACTTCGCGCACTGGAGACAATAGCCGATGTCCGGACAGAGCATCGGCTTGCCTGCCATCGCTGCCGTCAAGCCGAGGACGGCCAATAGCCGGCTGTTCGACACTTATATGCCGCGCCTGGTCACCGGCATCGTGATCCTGCTGATGTGGGAACTCGCTGTGCGCGCGCTGGCGCCCGCCTATGTCGCCAAAACCGAGCACCGTGCTGCTGGCCATCCCGCGCGTGATTGCCGATCCGGCCTTTCTCAAGGCTACCGGGGCAACCGCCACGGCCGTGGCCGAGGGCCTCGGCATTACATTGATCTTCGGCACCCTGATCGGGCTGCTGATGGGCCGCATCCTGAGTTTTGACCGCGCCATGGCGCATTACATCAACGGCTTCAACGCCATCCCCATGATCGTCGCACTGCCGCTGTTTTCGTTGTGGTTCGGCTATTCCAGCAACACGCGGATTGCCACCATCATCTTCGCTGCGATCTTCGCCATAATCTTGAACGTCGCCGACGGCGCGCGCTCTGTTCCGCGCGAATATCTCGAGGTCGCGCGCTCGTTTCGCGCTACGCGATTCAGCGCGTTGTTCGGTCTGGTGCTGCCGGCCTCGATGCCCTATTTGCTCGCCGGCATCCGGCTGGCCGCCGGCCGGGCGCTGATCGGTGCCGTCGTCGCCGAGTTCTTTTCTCTCGATCGGCGGCCTGGGCTACTACATCCTGCTCAACTCGCGCACCTATCACCACAACGAAGCTTTCGTCGGCGTGCTGCTGCTGGCCGCGTTCGGCGTCGGCTTTGAACTGCTGGTGAACTGGTGCACGCGCTATTTCATGCCGTGGTACCGGCGTGGCCAATCCTGATCTGACTACGAGGACCTAGCCCATGTCATCCGATCCTATGCTGAAGGCCGCTGTCGCGCATTGGGGCCCGCGCTTCGTCGCCAACGGCGTCGTGCTGACCGATTTCGAGGAAGTCACCGGCGCGATGACGTCCTACGCGACTGGTGCAAAGGCTGGTCGGCGCGCGCCGCGCATCACGAGCAACTCGGCCGCGATGCGCTGGCCAAGCAGTATTTCCTCACCGCCGGCGAATGCCTGCAAACGCGCCGCGGTGTACTACCACTTCGCGTCGTTCCTGTTCGTGCAAGATCAGGCGCAGATGAAAGCCGCGCATTTGAAGCAGATCGAATGCCGCCAATTGGCATTGCCCGGCATTTGCGGCCGCCGGGCGAACGCGTCGAGATTCCCTACCAAGGCAAGACGCTCGCCGGCATTTGCGCAAGCCTTACGGCGTCGACATGCCGCCGGTGGTGGCGATGGCGGTCGGGCTCGATTCGACCAAGGAAGAAGGCGACGCCTATGAGGCGCCGTTCCTGGCGCGCGGCGTGGCGACGCTGATCTTCGAGGGCCCCGGCCAGGGCGAGGCACAATACGATTTCCCCATCCGCGGCGACTACGAGGTGCCAGTCAAGGCCGTGCTCGATTATATCGAGACGCGCGGCGATCTCGACGCGTCGCGCATCGGCATGTGGGGCGTCAGCCTGGGAGGCTATTACGCGCCGCGCGCGGCAGCGTTCGACGGCCGCATCAAGGCCTGCATCGCGCTCGGCGGGCCATTCAACTGGGGCGCCAACTGGGACAACCTTGCCGGGCCTGACGCGCGAGGCCTTCCGCGTGCGCAGCCATACCCGCACCGACGAGGACGCGCGGCAGATCGCATTGACGCTGTCGCTGGAAGGGCATCGCGGAGAATATCACCTGCCCGATCTTCATCGTAAACGGACGCCTCGACCGTATCGTGCCGGCGGCCGACGCCGAGCGCCTGGCGCGCGAGGTCGACGGCCCGGTCGAACTGATGATGATCGAGGACGGCAACCACATCGCCACCAACCGCGCCCTATCGCTGGCGCTCGCAAAGCGCGGATTGGATGAAGGAGCAGTTGGGTTGATTGTCATGGCCGGGCATAGCCGTCCAAAGGACGGCGTCGCTTCGCTCGCCTATGTCCCGGCCATCCCGCTTAGGGGTGCAATGCCCTAATAAGCGGGATTAAACCTACACCTTCTTCGGCAGCGCCACGATCATGTCGAGCTCGATGCGCGCGCCGGGCGACGACAGCGAATTGATGCACACCGTCGTGCTGGCCGGGGCGCCAGTCGCCAAAATATTTATGCATGGCCTTGTGCATGGGCGTCGGCTTCGCGGAAGTCGGTCAGATATTTCGTTACCTTGACCACGTCGCGCCAGCTTGCGCCGACGTGATCGAGAATCGATTTGATCGTCTCCATGGCGCGGTCGGTCTGCTCCTCGATGGAGTGCGGATGCACGTGCTCGGCGTCGACATGCGGATGCTTGTGATACAGCGGCGACGGCGTCGCACCCGACAGGAACATCAGGTCGCAGGCGCCGACGATATGCACGGCCGGCGCAATAGGGCATGGTGTGCGCCTCTTCCGGCTTTGGATGCACCGGTTCGAGCCTGAAGCTCGCCGGCTGTTTGGCGTTGATATTCATGAGAGGCCTCTCCCTGCCAGACGCCGCAATTTGGGGGCCGAAAGGCATTTGAGCGCAACGGGCCTATTTGCTGTCATGGCCGGGCTTGTCCCGGCCATCTCGCTTAGATAGGCAAGACCTTGTCATCCTAAGCGGGGGTCACCGGGACAAACCCGGTGACGACAAGTTGACGATTCCCAGGAGCCTCCGATGCCCTCGACGATCCTCGATTCCGCGGTATTCCGCGACATTTTCACAACGCCGGCGATGCGGGCCGTGTTCTCGGACGAGAACCGAGGGTGCAGAAATATCTCGACTTCGAGGCGGCGCTGGCCCGCGCGCAGGCCAAGCTCGGCATCATCCCGCAAGAGGGCCTGCGACGAAATCGTCAAGCACTGCACCGCCGACAAAATCGACATGGTGAAACTCAAGGAAGCCACCGAGCGCATCGGCTATCCGGTGCTGCCCGTGGTCCAGCAACTGGTGAAGCTGTGCAAGGACGGCCTCGGCGAGTGGTCGCATTGGGGCGCCACTACGCAGGACATCACCGACACCGCAACCGTGCTGGTGATCCGCGAAGCGCTCGATCTGGTGGAAAAGGAGATCGACGGCATCGCCGACGGTCTCGCCGCGCTCGCCAAGAAATATCGCGACACGCCGATGGCAGGGCGCAGCAACCTGCAACAGGCGGTGCCGATCACCTTCGGCTACAAGATGGCGACCTTGCTCGCCGGCTTCGAGCGCCACAAAGAACGGCTGAAGCAATTGCGCGCGCGCGTGCTGGTCGCCGAATTCGGCGGCGCCGCCGGCACGCTGTCGTCGCTCGGCAAGATGGGCTGAAATGCCAGGAAGAGCTGTGCAAGGAACTCAAGCTCGGCCAGCCGGTCGCGACCTGGCACACCGTCCGCGACTGCATCGCCGAAGTCGGTTGCTTCCTCGGCCTGGTCACCGGCTCGTGCGGCAAGATCGCCTTCGACGTGAAGCTGTTGATGCAGACGGAGGTGGAGGAAGTCTACGAGCCGTTCCACGAAGGCCGCGGCTCGTCGTCGACCATGCCGCAGAAGCGCAACCCGATTTCGTCCGTTTACATCCACGGCGCAAACCGCGATGGTGCGGCAACTCGTGGGCCGCGCTGCTCGAAGCCATGATCGAGGACCACGAGCGCCGCCACCGGGCCATGGGAAATCGAATGGATCGCGCTGCCGGAGATCTTCATGCTGTCGGCCGGCGCGCTGGCGCAGACCAAATTCGTCGTCAACGGCCTGCAGGTCAACGAGAAGAAGATGCGCGAGAATCTCGACATCACCAAGGGCCTCATCATGTCGGAAGCGGTGATGATGGGCTTAGGCCCCACGCTCGGCCGCAACAAGGCGCATGATCTCGTCTACGACGTGTGCCGCCTGGTGGTGAAGACCGGCCGGCCGCTGATCGATCTTGCTGATCGAGGACAAGGAAATCGGCAAGCACGCCGACCGCAAGACGCTGGAGAGACTGGTCGAGCCGGGGAATTATCTCGGCGTCGCCGGCGAGATGGTCGATCGCGTGCTGGCGGCAAAGAAGAAGTAACGAAAGACCGAGCGCTCTATCGGCCTCATGGCGAGGAGCGTCGCACTTGCGACGCGTCTCGAACCACGGAGCCGCCCCATCCTTCGAGACGAGCGCTTCGCGCTCTCCTCAGGATGAGGCGGAGGAAGGCATCGTCCTTCGAATAATAATCGCCACAATCAGCGTCGCAGCGCCGATCAGCAGGAACAGCCGCGGCACGCCGACGCCGAATTTTTGCAGCAGCGCCACCAGGACCGTGGCGCCGGTCATGAACGCGGCGTTGAGGATGTTGACGGCGCCGACGGTGCGGGCGCGATAATCAGCATCGGACCAAGCCTGCACCGCGGCGAAGGCCGGCACGATGAACAGCCCGCCGGATATCGCCAAGCCGGCAAGATCGACCGCGACGCGAAGGCCGAGCAGCGACGAGAACACCGCGCTTGGCGTCTGCGGGGTCGTCACCGGCGCAAACGCCGAACGTCCGCAAAGCCGAGATCGA
This sequence comes from Pseudolabrys sp., assembly GCA_037200245.1. GTDB lineage: Bacteria > Pseudomonadota > Alphaproteobacteria > Rhizobiales > Xanthobacteraceae > Pseudolabrys. The sequence goes on along the minus strand of JBBCIM010000038.1, from coordinate 4,486 downwards.
GCGCGAACAGGCCGAGCAGCACCGCGCCGGCCAATGTGGTGCCCAGCACAATGCGCCCGCGCGCGATGGCCGCCGCGAGCCCCGAGCCGATGCCGACCGCGATGGAGAACAGCGCGAGATAGGCGGTCACCGTATCCTCGTTGCCGCCGATCAGCGTCTTGATCAGCGGCGGCAGCAGCGACAGCACGACGATGCCGACCAGCCAGAACCAACTCGTCACCATGGCACCCCACCACAGCTGCTGTCGGCGCGCAGATGGCGGAGCATCGCCGCGGTCGAGGTCGCGATATTGCGCGAGACTTTCAGTTGGGGCGCGCCCTCGCCGGTCGGCGGAATCAGCAAGCTCGCGGCCCAGCACGCAAGCGAAAAGCCGATCATGAGCCCCGAGAACAGCGAGGGGTTGCCATCGCGCGCGGCCAGGCCGCCGACCAGCGTACCGCTGAGAATGGCGACGAAGGTGGCGCCTTCGACCAGCGCGTTGGCGGCCGGCAATTGCTCGCGGTGCAAATGGTCCGGCAGGATGCCGTATTTGAGCGGCCCGAACAGCGCCGCGATGATGCCGAAGCCGGCCAGCGCGGCGAACAAGACCGGCACCGATTGCATCGCGTAGCCCAGCGCCGCCAGCACGGCGCCGAAGATCTCGGCGAATTTCAAAAGCTGCGCAACGTGCGCCTTGTCGTAGCGGTCGGCCAGTTCGCCGCCGAGCGCCGAGAGGAAAAAATACGGGGCGATGAAGATGGCGCTGGCCAGCGTGATCAGGGCTTCCGCGTCGGCGGCGCCGGAGCGGAACAAAATGAGGAAGACCAGCGCATTCTTGAGGAAATTATCGTTGAATGCCGCGAAGAACTGGCAGCAGAACAGCGGCGCAAAGCGCCTCGACAGCAGCAAGGGTCGCGACATACCGCATTATTGCAAAGTTTCAGCGGCGGTGCGCGCGCTACCCACAAAAAAATGGGCGGCCTCCTGGCCGCCCATTGGGTCGCTACCGAACGCAAAAATTACAAATGACGCACGCGCCGGCGTTCATAACGCCGGGGACCCTCGCCGTTATATTCGAGCATGAGTGCGCCCAGGCCGAAACCGATCGCGATCGCGAGGACGACGGTGAATAGCGAAATCCACATGACGTAACCTCCACCATTGGCGCGGGACGCCCGCGCGTCAGCCGTTGAGAACGCACTTGCCCTACCGAGGTTCCGGCGCTCCGCGCGCCCAGCGCGCAGTGGTAACCGGCGAACCTCTGTGACGGCTCGAATTGTCGGAAACTGCGATTGGAACTTCGCTCAGAAGCGAATTGAGGCCTGCAAATCGGCCAGCAAAATGCGCAGGTCGAGTTCCCGGAACTCCAGATAGATTTTGCGCAGCCAGCGTTGCAACTCGAGATGCGCGTCGAGCGGAATGCCCGGGGCGTTGGCCAGCTTGGCGTCGGCAAACGAAAACGGCGGCTTGTCGATGTAGCGGCGCAGGCCGGGCGCCAGTGCGGGCAGCTTCACCTGTACCGCGCCGCGGCCGGCCACCGGGTATTTGTCGCGGTGCTGCGCAGGCCCGAGCAGTTCATTGTGCACCGGCGTCAATGTCGCCTGCGGCAAATAGATGTGCAGCTTCAAGTAAGCGTCGCTCGAAGCCTTGTCCGGCGTGGCCACGAACATGACGGCCGGCGCGATGCCGCGCCGGCGGGCTTCCTCGGCAAAGCCGATACGCTTGGCCAGCGCGAAAAAGGATTCGAGCGACTCGTGGCCGAGATCGACCACCTTGTTGATATCGTCCTCGACGACCAAGCGGTCGAACAGCGCCATCTGGCCCTGGATATCGCCGATTTCGGCGACCGTCGCCTGCTCGGGCAAAAATTCGGCGAGGCTGCCTTCGCCGCCGTTGAGGTCGAAGGCCGCAACCGGACGGCCTTCGTGCAGATGGAAATCCGTCAGCAGCCGCGCCAGCAAGGTCTTGCCCACACGCGGGCGCGGCGAGGCAACGATGGTGACGGAACTGCGGAACGACCATCGTGTGGCCTGTTCGTCATTCCGGGGCGCGGGCCATTTGGTCCGCGAACCCGGAATCCAGAAACGCAATGCGAGCTTCTGGATTCCGGGTCCGCTCGCTTCGCGAGCGTCCCGGAATGACGAGACCTAGCTTGCGACTTGCCGGACGTTGTTTTCGGCTTTCCGGCGCGACCAGGTCGATCAGTTTGACGCGATCGAATTCGCCCCAGACGTTGCCGAGCCAATGGCGCACGTAGCCGCGCAGCACGAAAGAATAGTTGGCCGCTTCGTTCTTGGCGTTCTTGTTGGCCACGAACGAAACATAGGGAACGCCGGCCAATTCGACCTGCTCGCAAGCCATTTCGTTGAGCTTGGGGATGGTGATCTCTTCGGCGCGCTTGATCTGCTTGAAATAGGAATCGTAAGTCGCCGGATCCCATTCGAAGAACGACGTATCGTTGATGTGGTTCTTCACCAGGAAATAGCTGGCGTCGCCGACGAATTTCGCGGTCTCGGCGATTTCCTCGAGCGAGGCGATCGACGGCCCGAGAATGTGGAACACGGCGAAGGTGATCTGGCCCTTCTTGGCCGACTCGATGAAGCCGATGTCGCTGAGCGCCTGCAGCGTCGATGACAGCAGACCGGCGCGGATGTCGATCACGGTGACGCGCGCTTCGGCGTTGCCCAGCGTATCGAAGATTTTCATCTGATCCGGCACCGACGTCACGTCGACGACCTCGGTGATCGTTGGGTGGAACCGCTTCAGGGTGCCGCGCGGCGACTCGGTGTCGAAGGCGCGGGGTCGGCGTCTGATGCGCGCCCGAAATAATCGAGCAAAGTGCGCGCGACAGTGGTCTTACCGACGCCGCCTTTATCCGCGCCCACAAGAATGACTGCTGGTTTGGCCATAGGCATACCCTACACAACAAGAAGAGGCGGACGTAGCCTCATGGCTACAGTGGTACCTTATTACGGAATGCGTCAGGAATAATGACAGGAAAATTTTGCAACTGCACCTTGTCTTTAAGGCCGAGGCGAAGCCTGAGCTACAAAAATATCCCGTGATTTCAGTCAATTGCCCACCGACGCTGTTGGCGAAAGCAGGTGATGGTGCCGACGGAGGGATTTGAACCCCCGACCACCCGCTTACGAAGCGGATGCTCTACCGCTGAGCTACGTCGGCTTAAACTGCGGCCACTGATATCGGCGCGGGCCATGCTTGGCAAGCAAGCAAACCGGCCCGGTTTCAGCGGAATAGCTGGCGAATCCGCTGCCAGGCATCGCCGGCGGGCGGGGTCGAAGGTTCCGGCACCGGATCGCGGTCCAGGCCGCCATCGAGCCCCGGATCGTCCGGCGCGTGCACCAGCGGGATGACCGCGTCGGCAGGCTTGGATTTAACGGCGGCTTTATGCGGAACCTTCGCCTTGCGTAACGGCCGCTCCGGCGCTTCTTCGACCGGCGCGGCGGGCGTCTCCACAACAACGGGCGGCGCGACCTCCACGGCGGGCGGTGACGCAAATTCGATCACCGGCCGGTCGAAGCCGATCTCGGCGAGCGGCAGTTTCCATTGATATCCGTCAAGCCGCCCATTGGGCGACACCGGCAGCCAGCGCTCGGACACCACGCCGTCCGCGGTCCAGACCGGGTCGCCGGAGGCGCGCATGGCGCGGCCCATCCACTCGCGGACGCGACCCTGGTCGCCGTGCTCGGCTTCCTCGATCTCCGCCATCAAGGTCGCAACGCGGCGGGTCGGCGTCGAGACGTAAGGCGCGAGTGCCGCACGCGCCGCTACGAATTCGCGGGCATCGAGCGCGGCGCGCGCCACGGCCAGCGCGCCTTCGAGTTGGCCCGGCACCTTGTCGGCAAGCGTTTGCATGCGCGTCAGCCGCGCCCGCGCGCTGTCGCCGAAGCGCAAATTCGCATAGGCCTCGGCGATATCCGGATGCGGATTGATCTTCCACGCCGCGCTGAGAATTTTTCCGGCCTTCCTTATCTCGCCGTTTTCCGCAAGCCGCCGCCCGGCCAGCGCCGCAGCCGGCACCAGATCGGGTGCGAGCTTGACGGCCTCCAGCACATTGGCGCGCGACGTATCGCGGTCGATGTCGGCCAGCGCCAGGGCGCGGGCGGTGAGCAGAACGGCGCGCTTGCGACGGTAGTCGGCCTTAATCGTCGAGCGCGGCCTGCCCGGCCCAGGCTAGCGATGGTTGCGCCTTCGCGGCCTCGCTCGCCACCCGCCGCGCGGCTTGCGCATCGCCGCGGCGCTGCGCCTCGATATAGAGGCCGCGCAAGCCGAGCAGCTTGTGTCGTCGCGCCGGGCCATGGCGCGGAATCGCTGCTCGGCGGTGGCGCGGTCGCCGGCCATCTGCGCCGATTGCGCCGACAGCAACAGCGTCAGCGGATCGCCGGGCGAAAGCCTCGCCGCATCGGCGGCCGATATGCGCGCGATGCCGCAGATCGCCGGCACCGATCGCCAGCAGGCCGCGCGAGATCGCCAGATAGCCCTTCAT
>JBBCIM010000037.1:0-47587 GCA_037200245.1 Pseudolabrys sp. | reverse complement strand
GGTGTTGAACAGCAGCCATCGCGATCAGGGCCGCCAACGCCACAATGGCTGAGGTCCGGGCATCGACTTTGAGGCCGAGAAACAGCACGGCGCCGACGGCGCCGGCGATCAGCACCATGCAATTGTAATGAAGATGGCGCCGATCCGAATCATAAGGCTAGTCCTGGCCGGGTCCCGAAGCCCAAAAGCGAACCAAAAGGCTGATTCGCGTGGCCGGGGTCCAATGTTCAATGTTCATGAGGCCGCGGGTCCGCGCAACCTCGAAGTCCTGCTATGGTAACGGCAAATCAGGGCTTATTCGCAAGTTGTTGGACGCTTTTTTTTCGGAACTTGAGCACGCCATGGCCGGTCCCCGCATCCTAACCCTCTCGAGCCGGATCGCCGCCGCGCCAGGCCGGGCCTTTGCCGCCTTTGTGGCGCTGCATGTCGCGGTCTGGACCGCGCTGCCGACGGTACTTTACCCCAATCTGCCGCTCGATCTGATCGAAGCGCTGGTTTATGGCCGTGAATGGCAACTCGGCTATGACAAGCTGCCGCCGCTGCCCTGGTGGCTGGTCGAGATCGCCTACCGGATCGCCGGCCACGACTTTGCGTACTACTTGCTGGCGCAGGTCGCGGTGGTGGCGGCATTTGCCGGCGTCCTTCGCAATGGCGCGGCCGATTGCGGGCGTGCTCGGCGCGCTGGTGGCGGTGCTCATCCTCGATGGCCTGCACTACCTCAATTACACTTCCGCCAAGTTCAACCACGACGTCATCCAGTTGCCGTTTGGGCGCTGGCCGGGTTCGCCTTCCATCGCGCGCTGCGCGGCGGCGATTGGCGGCAATTGGCTGCTGCTCGGCCTCGCCGTCGGGCTGTCGTTCTGGGCGAAATATTTCGTCGCCGTGCTGGCGGTGCCGCTCGGGCTGTTCGTGTTGCTCGACCGCAATGCTCGTCAGCGCTTGGCAACGCCGGGGCCCTATATCGCGTTGGCGGCGGCGGTCGCGACATGGCGCCGCATCTGGTTTGGCTGGTGCAGAACGATTTCCTGCCGTTCGCCTATGCCGAGCATCGCGCCATCCCCTCCCGCGGGCTGATCGACCATGTCTGGCGCCCGCTGCAATTCGCCATCAGCCAATTGTGTCTTCCTCATTCCATCGCTGCTCATCGCGCTGCCGCTGTTCTGGCCGCGCCGGACCGCAACGGAGACGCCGGTCGCGGCCGCCGACGATTTCGATCGTCGTATCGTCGCGCTGCTGGCGTTCGGGCCGATGGCAACCGTGTTGGCGCTGTCCGCAGTCAGCGGACGCGGCACCGTGGCGATGTGGGGCTACCCGCTGTGGCTGTTCGTCGGCGTCTGGCTGGTGCTGATCGCGCGGCGCGCGCTCGATGACCGGCGGCTTGGTCGCATCCTGATCACCTGGGCCGTGGTGTTCGCGGGGCTCGCCATTGCCTTCATCGGCAATTACGGCGTCTTGCCGCACTACGATCACCGCTACCGCGCGGTCTTCTTCCCCGGCGGCGATCTTGGCCGGGAGATTTCGCAACGCACGCGCGCCATCACCGGCCAGCCGGTCGCCTATGTGATCGGCAGCATGTGGGACGGGCGGCAATGTCGCGCATTATTCGCCCGACCATCCGCGCGTGCTGATCGACGGCAAACCGGAACGCGCGCCCTGGATCGATCTCGGCGATCTCAGGCTCCGCGGCGCAGTGGTGCTGTGGACCGCCGGCGATCTGCAAATCGTGCCGCCGGAATTCCGCACGATCGCACCCGACGCCGCCGTGCAGCAGCCGTTCTCGGTGCCGTTCCGGCGCGGCGATCAGGTGCTCTATGTCGGCTGGGCGATTCTGCTGCCGAAGCCGTCATATGCGAGCGCAACGGTGAAATAACTTAAGCCACCGCCTTGATGACCTTTCCGACCTTGTCGAAAATCTCGCCGATCTGAGCCTCGCTGACGATCAGCGGCGGGCTCAGCGCCAGCGTATCGCCGACCGAGCGCAGCATCAGGTCGTGGTCGTAGAACGCCTTCTCCAGCGCCTCGAGCCCGCGCTTGCCGACGCCGTCGGGCTTGCTCGCCAGATCGATGCCGACCGTCAGTCCGACCGGCCGGATGTCGAGCACGTTGGGCAGACCCTTCAAACTCATCGCCGCCTTCGCCCACGGCTCTTCAAGCTTGCGGGCGCGCGCGAACAAATCTTCCTCGCGGTAGAGGTCGAGCGTGGCAGCCCCGCCGCGCAGCCAGCGGATGCGCCGAATAAGTGTAGCCGTGGAACAGCTCGATGACGTGCTCGGGGCCTTTCATGAAGGCGTCGTACATGTGCTTTCGCACCAGCACGCCGCCCATCGGCACGCTGCCCGAGGTGACGCCCTTGGCGAAGGTAATCATATCGGGCACCACGCCGTAGCGTTCGGCGGCAAAAGCATAGCCCATGCGGCCGAAGCCGGTGATGACCTCGTCGAAGATCAAGAGAATGCCGTGCTTGTCGCAGATTGCGCGCAGCCGTTGCAGATAGCCCTTCGGCGCCGGCAGCACACCGGTCGAAGCCGCCAGCGGCTCGACGATGACGGCGGCGATGGTCGAGGCATCGTGCAGCGCCACCAGGCCGTCGAGCGCGTCGGCGAGATGCGCGCCCCACTCCGGCTCGCCGATGCTGAAGGCCTGCTCGGCGCGGTTATAGGTCGACGGCAGATGATCGACGCCGGCGAACAGCGCGCCGAACTGCTTGCGGTTGTTGACGATGCCGCCCACCGCGATACCGCCGAAACCGACGCCGTGATAGCCGCGCTCGCGGCCGATCAGCCGCACGCGCGAGGCATTGCCGCGCACGCCGTGGAACGCGAGCGCGATCTTGAGCGCGGTGTCGACCGCCTCCGAGCCGGAATTGCAGAAGAACACATGATCGAGATCGCCGGGCGCCAGCGACGCGACGCGCGACGCCAGTTCGAAGGCCTTCGGATGCGAGAACTGGAACGCCGGCGCATAGTCCATCTCCGCCGCCTGCGCTTGGATCGCGGCGACGATGGGATCGCGGTTGTGGCCGGCATTGGTGCACCACAGGCCGGCGGAGCGTCGAGCAGCTTGCGGCCATCGGGGGTGACTAATGCAGGTCCTTTGCGGTGGCGACCATGCGCGGCCGCGCCTTGAAGGCGCGATTGGCGTGAACGGCATCCAATAGGGCTCCAGATCGTTGGGGACGGATGATGCTGTTGTCGGGGCCATTTCAAATCAACTCCTTGCCGCGCACGGACGGGCATTGCGGGGATTGGATTATCGCCTTTTGCGGATAATGACAAAGCCGGAAGCGGCTGCTACCACCCGTTGATTGTCAACAACGCTGCGGATTATCAACGCGATCATGGCGAAGCCTCAAAACTCAAAGCCCGCCTGCCGCACGGTTTTGCAGACCGCGGCCCCGCCGAAATCTCCGCCACGCGCGCGATGGTGGAAACGATCCGCCTCCAGTTCGAGCGCTACGGATTCGAGCCGGTGGAGACGCCGGCCATCGAATACACCGACGCGCTCGGCAAATTCCTGCCCGACCAGGACCGGCCGAACGAAGGCGTATTCTCGTTTCAGGATGACGACGAGCAGTGGCTGTCGCTGCGTTTACGACCTGACCGCGCCGCTGGCGCGCTACGTCGCGCAGAACTATCAGAATCTCGCGTTGCCCTATCGCAGCTACCGCAACGGTTACGTCTACCGCAACGAGAAGCCGGGCCCCCGGCCGCTTCCGGCAGTTCATGCAGTTCGACGCCGACACGGTTGGCTCAGCGTCGATGGCGGCGGATGCCGAGATGTGCATGCTGGCTGCCGACACCATGGAAGCGCTGGGACTTAGTGGAAAGTATGTCGTCAAGATCAACAACCGAAAAGTGCTCGATGGTGTGATGGATTCTTTGCAGATCCCAGCCGAAAAGCGGCTTACGGTTATGCGGGCAATCGACAAGGTGGATAGACTTGGTGTGCCAGGTATTCGACAATTGCTTGGCCATGGTCGTAAAGATGAAAGTGGCGATTTCACCACGTGGCGCAGACTTAGATGACCGGTGCATTGACGTGCTGGCTATGCTTTTTCAGCCGGGATTTGGTATGCCCAAACTTGAAGCTCGCGCTGGCACCGTTACAGAACTGCAACAATCGACCGAACGAGATTTCGTTGAATCTAATTTCGTAAATGTCGATCATTTTAAGAGAATCGCGAACGACCTTTTGGAAGAACGTGGATATACACCGTCGATTGTTTTTGGAACTGGCCTTGACGAACTGGTAGCAATTGCCAGTCTGATTGACAGCGCCGGCTATGCGCCCAATCGCATCCGCATCGATCCCTCCGTCGTCCGCGGGCTCGAATACTACACCGGCCCGGTCTACGAGGTTGAGCTGACCTTCGAGATCAAAGACGAAAAAGGCTGTCCCGTTCGCTTCGGCTCGGTCGGCGGCGGCGGGCGTTATGACGGTCTCGTGTCGCGCTTCCGCGGCGAGCCGGTGCCGGCCACCGGATTTTCCATCGGCGTGTCGCGGCTGCAGGCGGCGCTGACCGCGCTCGGCAAACTCGGCAGCAAGCCCGCGTCCGGCCCGGTCGTCGTTACCGTGTTCGACCGCGACCGCATCGCCGACTATCAGCGCTTCGTGTCTCAACTTCGCAATGCCGGCATCCGCGCCGAGCTTTATCTCGGCAATCCGAAGAACAATCTCGGCGCCCAGCTCAAATATGCCGACAAGCGCGGCTCGCCTTGCGCCGTCATCCAGGGCGGCGACGAAAAGCTTCAGGGACTGGTGCAGATCAAGGATCTGATCCTCGGCGCCAATCTCACGGCCATCAAGGACCGCGAGGAATATCTCAAGAAACAGGCCGAATCGCAGTTTCTGGTCAAAGAGGCCGACTTGGTCGCCGAGGTTGCCAAGCTACTGGCGCGGCATAAGATCGCTTAACCGTCATTCCGGGGCAGCCCCGGAACAATCCCCGCCCCTTGCGCATTCCCTTGGCGAAGCCCCAAGCCGGGGAGGGTCGCGTGGCCGTCGAGCGTTGGTGCTATCCAATTCCTATTGCCATGCAACGGCATACCGGGTGGCGGTTGGCGCCCCAGCCGGCTGCGCCAGCCCACGCGGAAGACGCAACAGAGCCTAAGAATCCAAAGAATTCCGAGACTTCCGACCGCCCGCAGCCTTGCCAAGCCGAAGGCCGCACCCGAGATTAAACCGGCCTTTGAGCCAGCACGGCCTAAATCAATGATGTATCTGACGGTCCGCCACGCGACCCACTATCGCTACTCCAATCCGGTTTCGCTCGGCCTGCATCGTCTGATGCTGCGGCCGCGCGACAGCCACGATCTGCGTCTGGTCGATGCCGAACTGACGCTGTCGCCGCCGGGCCGGACGCGGTGGATGCACGACGTGTTCGGGAATTCTGTCGCCGAGGTCGAGTTTCCGCAAGCGGCGCCCGAATTGCTGATCGTCAGCACGCTTCATCTCGAGCGCTACGGGCTGGCGCGGCCGACTTTTCCGATCGCGCCGGAGGCCCAGTTGTACCCCTTCGTCTATTCGGCGAACGACCGCAGCGATCTCGGCCGTCTGCTGGATCGGCACTATCCTGATCCGCAAGGCTTGGTCGATGCCTGGGCCAAGCGTTTCGTCACGGGCCGCTTCGTGTCGACGTATAATCTGCTGTCGAACATCAACGGCGCCATCAAGAACGAATTTTTCTATAACGAACGATTTGAAGAGGGCACGCAATCGCCGATCGAGACGCTGGAACGGAAATCCGGCACCTGCCGCGACTTTGCGCTGCTGTTCATCGAGGCGGTGCGCAGCCTCGGCTTCGGGGCGCGCTTCGTTACAGGCTATCTGTACGATCCGGCCCTCGACGGCGCCAACGGCGCCATGCAGGGCTCCGGGGCGACCCATGCCTGGGCCGATGTCTATATCCCGGCGCCGGCTGGGTGGAATATGACCCGACCAACGGTTTGATCGCCGGCGAAAATCTCATTCGCGTCGCGGTGACGCGCGATCCGTCGCAGGCCGTTCCGATTTCCGGCACGTTCGATGGCACGCTTGGACAATTCATCGGCATGACCGTCGAAGTCACCGTGAATGCGAGTTCGACGCCGCCACGCCAGCGTGTCGCCGGGCGAATCGATTCAGACTCGCCGCCGACCCAGGCATTGCCACCCGGCCAGGCTGTGCAAACCGAATCGCAATCCGCACCGGCGATGGAAACGGCGCAACAAGCGCAGAGCCAGAATGCGCAGCTTATCGGTACGGTGCAGCCGATGCAGAACGCCGAACCTGGGCACACCGACCAGCACGTTGACGTGCGCCGGCCATCGGCTGCCTGAGCCCCGCCGTCCGAGGCGCTAGGGCCGCTTCGGCATCGCGCCCATTTTCGGCAGATCGAGCACGTTCATTATGCGGCCGTTGCTCATGATGATATCGCCCGGCCGCTGACCGTCGGCGCAAGGGCCGAGCCAAGTCGCTGCGATCGACATTTTGGTCGGAGCGCCCGGCGTCTGGCCCGGCAACGCCCTGCCGCCTTCTCCGCGTCGAGGTGACGTTGACGGTGTAGGCTTTGTCGAAATTACCGCTGACGACGCATGCGAGGTTGTGGTCGTCTCGCCAAAAGTGCAGATCGAGTCGACGACCATCGTGCCGCCGGGGTTGGTCACTTCCTGCTTCGAGCACGCCTCGTTGGCGGCGCCGCCGTAATTCGAGTTCATCAGTTTGTCGGTGGCCGGATCGATGCATTGCTTGAGCACCGTCGCCGGCAGATTGCGGCCTTCGAATGCCATTTTGAGCTCCCACAGTCCGGCTTTGCGGGGCGGCATCTCGATGGCAAAGGCAGGACCGGCGGCGAGAAAAACGGCAACAACGATGGCAAGATGGCGCGGCATGCGGCGTACTCCATCACAACCATGACGGAGGATATGCATACTGGCGAAATTGAGAAATCACATCGGCGTTAGCGGCATCCGCTAGACCGCGATCAGGTCGCCCTGCCCGGCGAGCGCGTCCTCATGACCCGACAGCGGATGGCCGAGCACCTGCTCCACCGCATCGAAACTGTCGAGCAGCGACAAGTTCTCGATTACCTTGCCGTCCTGGAAGCGCAGAAAATTCGCGACCCGGAAGCTGATCACACGGCCGTCATCGGTCCGCGTCGCCGATTGCCGGCTGAGCATCGCGACGCGGTCGCCTTCCACCAGTATCGAGTCGGACACAAAGCTGAACACGCGCAGCACGCCCGGCACCAGCCGCGCGATCAGATCGAGCACATCCGCTTTGCCGCGAAAAGTGCCGCAGAACGGCAATACGTCGATCGGGCCGCTTACCGTCCATTCGATGTCGTCGTGCAGAAACGCCGCAACCTGATGCGGGTCGCGGGTGGCGTAGGCCTTGTGAAAAGCATCGACCACCGGCCGTGGCACTTCATAGCCGATCTGTTGGCCCATTTTGCTGCCTCCGGCGGTCAGACTGCGACGAGGTCACCCGTGGTGGCCAGGCGATCCGCGTGTGAGGTGAGTGAATGACCGAGCACCTGCTCGGCGGCATCGAAGCTGTCCAGAAGCGAGAGATTTTCGATGACTTTGTCGTCGCGAAACCGGATGAAATTGGCGACGCGGAAACTAATGACCCTGCCGTCGCTGACACAGCGCGACGAACGCCGATTGAGCATCGCCAACTGATCGCCGTCCACGAGGAAGGCTTCAGCGACAAAGGTGATGCTGTGAAAAACCGAAGGCACTTTCTTGACGATCAAATCCAGCACGGCGGCCCTGCCGCGGTGCGTGCCGCAATAAGGCAAGATATCGACCGGCCCGCTGATGGTCCACACGATGTCCGGATGGAAAAAATCGCCAAGCCTTTGCGAGTCACGCGCCGCATAGACCTTGTAGAAGGCATCGACCACGGAGCGTGCGACTGCATAGGCCATTGGCAACGGTCTCCAATTTTAGACGGCGATGAGGTCACCGGTTTCGGCCGCGCGGCCGCCATCCGCCGCCGAGTCCGGTACGTGGAATTCGGCGACGGCCTTGGCGTCACGCGCTGCATGGGCCCGGTAGAAGGCCTCAACCAAGGAGCGCGGCACGGCAGCGTTCATGAAACTACCCCGGGGGCAGTGAACGCCGGTTGTGTTTAAAATCTGTTAGCCATGAGCGGTTATCGGCCATTACGGCAGCGAATGGGGAAATTCGTTAACGACGCCAAGCATTTGGCCAGCCTCGCCGTAAGGCCGCCGGTCGATCGGCATCGAATCCTTAAAGCGAGCGTGCTAGAGGTCCGCAGTTATTCGGGTTTGGTAACCCCAGAGCAGGGCCGGCAGCGTGAGCCAGCAAGCAGATAGCCGGGCGGAAGCCCTGGTCGCCTCCTATGAGCGCGCCGGGTATCTTCGCGTCGCGCCCGCGATCCTGCAGCCGGCCGAGCCTTTCCTCGACCTGTCCGGCGAGGACATCCGCAAGCGCATGTACCTGACGACCGCTCCCGGCGGCGGCGAGTTCTGGCCTGCGCCCCGACCTCACCATCCCGGTGTCGCGCGATTATCTCGCCTCGCCCGCGGCCGGATTCTGCTACCTCGGCCCCGTTTTCCGCCACCGCTCCGACCAGCCGGCTGAATTCCAGCAGGCCGGCATCGAGTCGTTCGGCCGCGCCGACAAGGCCGCCGCCGACGCCGAGATGCTTTCCCTCGGCCTGGAAGCGACCGCAGGCTATGGCCTGGCCCGCCCCCGACATCCGCACCGGCGACGTCGCGCTGTTTGCCGCTCTGGTCGCGGGCCTCGAGCTGCCGCCGGCGTGGAAGCGGCGCCTGATCAAGGATTTCAACCGCAAGACCAACCTGGCGCAGGACCTCGATCGCCTTGTGCTCGGCGGCAACAACGCACGGCCGGAATATCAGGGCGTGCTGGCCGCGCTCGCCGGCTCCGATCCGAAGGGCGCACATGCGCTGGTCACCGACCTCTTGTCGATTGCCGGCATCAACGCCGTCGGCGGCCGTTCGGTCGCGAGGAAATCGCCGAACGCTTTCTCGAACAGTCGGCGCTCGGCGCCAGCGCCAAGCTGCCCGCGAAGTGCGCGGGCTGATCGAACGCTTCCTCGCCGTCGGCGGCGATCCGGACGAAGCGGCGGCCGAGTTGCGCGCGCTCGGCACGGAGGCCGGCATGAACGGCGCGCTGACCCCGGCGCTCGATCTGTTCGAAAGCCGCAACGGGTTCCTCGCCGCGCGCGGCATCGATCTCAAGCGCGTGCGCTTCTCGACGAGCTTCGGGCGCGGCTTCGACTACTATACCGGCTTCGTCTTCGAACTGACCGATCCGACGCGCACCGGCGATCCGCTGGTGGCGGGCGGGCGTTACGACGGCCTGCTGTCGCGGCTCGGCAGCGCGCAGACCACGCCCGCCGTCGGCTTCGCGGTGTGGATCGAACGATTGGCAGCTTACGGAGGCGCGTCATGAGTGCGCCTCTGGTGCTCGCCGTGCCGGCCAAGGGCCGGTTGCAGGAAAACGCCGAAGCTTTCTTCGCGCGCTCGGGCCTCGCTTTGGTCAAGCCGCGCGGCGCGCGCGACTATCGCGGCGCCGTCAAAGGCCTCGACGGCGTCGAAGTCGCTTATCTCTCGGCGAGCGAGATCACCAATCAGCTCGCAGCTGGCGCCGTGCACCTCGGCATCACCGGCGAAGACCTGGTGCGCGAAATGATTCCGGATGCCGACAAACATGTCGTGCTGGTCGAGGGCCTCGGCTTCGGCTTCGCCACCGTGGTCGTCGCCGTGCCGCAGGCCTGGATCGACGTGCGCACCATGGCCGATGTCGACGATGTCGCCACCGCATTCCGCCACACCCATGGCCGCCGCATGCGGGGTCGCGACCAAATATTTAAATCTGACGCGCGACTTCTTCTCGTCGCAGGGGCGTGATCGACTATCGCATTGTCGAGAGTTCGGGCGCGACCGAAGGCGCGCCGGCGGCCGGCAGCGCCGAACTGATCGTCGACATCACCACCACCGGCACCACGCTCGCCGCCAACGGGACTGAAGATCGTCGAGGATGGCATTATCCTGCGCTCGCAGGCGAACCTCGTCGCCGCGCGCGATGCGACCTGGAGCCCCCGAACAGCGCGACACCGCGCGCGTCATCCTCGACCGCATCGCCGCACAGGCGCGCGCCCGCGCCTTCCGTGAGGTTCGCGCGCGCTTTGCCGCTTGCGACGCCAGACTGGTCGAAAGCGCCAAGCAGAAATTCGGGGTCGCCACGCCGTTCGGCGGCCCGACCTCGTCGGGCATGTTGACGCTGCACTGCCCGCCGGATCAGGTCTATGCGCTCACCAGTTTCCTGCGCGACAACGGCGCCGAAGCGGTAGCTGTCGCCGACCTCGATTACGTGTTCTCGCGCGACAATCCGCTCTACGCCAAGCTCGAGGCGGGGCTTTGAAAATCATCCTGTTCGGCGCCACCGGCATGATCGGCCAGGCGGCGTTGCGGGAATGCCTGCTCGATCCAAGCGTCACGTCGGTGCTGTCGATCGGCCGCTCCGCCACCGGCAAGCACGACGCGAAGCTGCGCGAGATTTCTGCGCGGCGACCTGACGGACATCTCCGATATCGAAAGCCAACTCGCGGGCTACGACGCCTGCTTCTACTGCGTCGGCGTGTCGTCGCTCGGCATGAGCGAAGGCGCCTATCGCACGGTGACCCACGACATGCCGCTGACGACGGCCCAGGTGCTAGCGCGTATAAACCCCGGCATGACCTTGATCTATGTCTCGGCCTCCGGTGCCGATCCGACCGAGAAGGGGCAAAACGATGTGGGCGCGCGTCAAAGGCGCGACCGAAAATGCTTTGGCGCGCCTGCCGTTGAAAACCTACGTGTTCCGTCCGGGCCTTCGTGCAGCCGCTGAACGGCATCGGCTCGCGGACAAAATTGTACAACGTTCTCTACGCGCTGATCCGGCCGTTATCCCCGTTGGTGATGCGGCTGATGCCAGACTACGCAACCACGACCACCGACATCGGCCGCGCGATGATCGCCGTTGCGCGCAACGGTGCGCTGGTTCGAGTGCTTGAAAGCCGCGACATCGTCAAAGCGGCGAGGGGCGTTTCTCAATCCCTCCCCTGAAAGGGGAGGGTGGCGAGCGCTCTGCGAGCCGAGTGGGTTCGTCCACGGCGTATTTCCCCCGCCGCCTAAGCACTCAAGTCGCATAAATGCGACTTGAGTGGCGGCACCCTCCCCCGCAAACAGAGGAGGGATAAAAAGCTACTCCAGCTTGATATTCGCCGCCTTGATCAGCGGCCACCATTTTTCGATTTCGGCCTTCTGAAAGGCGGCAAGCGCTGCCGGATTTTGCTGATCGACCGGAGGGATTTCCTGACCGAGATCGAGAAGCCGCTTTTGCGTGGCCGGATCGGCGAGCGCGGCGCGCACGGCCGTGGCAAGTTTGTCGATAATCGGCTTCGGCGTGTCCTTCGGCACCCACAGCCCGTGCCACACCCGAGATGTAGAAGCCCGGCAGCCCGACCTCGTCGACGGTCGGAATATCCGGCGCGACCGCGAGCCGCGTCTTCGACGTCACCGCGAAGGCCTTGATCTGCTTGTTGCGCACCTGCGGCAGCGAGTTCGACGACTGGTCGAGCATGATCTGAATCTGGCCGCCGATCAGGTCCTGCATCGCCGGACCCGTGCCGCGATAAGGCACGAACAAAAAGCTGGTATGGCTGAAATTCTGGAAATAGATGCCGCCGATATGCGAGGCGCTGCCCGGGCCCGCGGTCCCCGCCGACACCCTGTCCGGGTTGGCTTTGATCCAAGCCACCAGCGACTTCAGGTCGGTGGCCGGCACGTTCGGATTGGCGACGATCAATTGCGGATTGCTGACGAGCAACGAAACCGGCGCGAGGTCGGCCAGCAGGTCGTATGGCAAATTGTAGATCGCGCCGTTGACCACATGCGTGCTCCAGTGGCCGATGCTCAACGTATAGCCGTCGGGCGTGGCGCGCACGGCACGGCCGACGGCGATGCTGCCGGCGGCGCCCGTAATGTTCTCGATGATGACCGTCTGGCCCAAGGACGTTCGCATGCCTTCGGCCATGATGCGCGCGACGACATCGGTCGGCCCGCCGGCGGCGAAGGGCACGATTATGGTGATGGGCCGCGACGGATAGTCGTCGGCGATGCTGCCCGTAACGTCGAGCGTGACGCTTGCCAAAACGCCCATCAATGCGATTGCCGCGCCGCGAATTCCCCTCATCGCCATCCCCCACCTTGTCGTTAAGATCGACAATAGTGAAGTGAGCGCCGACAAACTGTCAACGCGATCGCGCTTCAGGGCACGCGCATCGATGAGCGTCGCTGCCGACTGGGGGTGCGCCGCAAAAATATTGATGCTACGTGCTGCGGTGCACACGCGATTGCCGACGCGCCGTGAGTGCGAAACGAGGAATAATTCGGTCGTGCGCGGGGATGTTGTTCTTCGATCACAAGGCCGCGAAATCAATCGGCTTGTGGCGGTCGAGCGTGCGATGGATCGGCGGCAGCGGATATTTCAGGCCGCTGGCGCAGTTGAACAGCATCACTCGATCGGTGCGCGACACCCGGCCGTCGGCCAGGCTTTGCTTGTAGGCGGCATAAGTCGCGGCACCCTCCGGGCACAGCAGGAAGCCCTCCTCGCGTGCCATCTCGTCGAGCGCCGCCGTGATCGCGGCATCGTCGACCGCGATGGCAAAGCCGTTGCTCTCGCGCACCGCCCGCAAAATCAGAAAGTCGCCGACCGCCTGCGGGCACACGAATGCCCGACGCGATGGTTGTGGGCATTCTCCCAGCGCGGTGCGTGCTCCTTGCCTTCTTCGTAAGCCTTCACCATCGGCGCGCAGCCGGAAGCCTGCACCGCGATCATGCGCGGGCGTTTGCCTGCCGATTGAAGCCGATGGCTTCGAGCTCGGCGAAGGCCTTCCACATGCCGATCAGGCCGGTGCCGCCGCCGGTCGGATAAAAGATGGCGTCCGGCACGGTCCCAGCCGAGCTGTTCGGCGAGTTCCAGCCCCATCGTCTTCTTGCCTTCAATGCGGTACGGCTCCTTCAAGGTCGAGGTATCGAACCAGCCGACCTTGGCCTTGCCTTCGCCGACGATCTTGCCGCAATCGTCGATCAGGCCGTTGACGCGATAGACGGCGGCGCCTTGCAGCGCGATCTCACTGACATTCACCTCGGGCGTATCCTCGGGGCAAAAGATCGTGGTCTTGACGCCGCAATGCGAGGCGTAGGCGGCGAGCGCGCGCCCGCGTTGCCGTTGGTCGGCATCGCCATGTGCTTGATGCCGAGCGCTTTGGCCATCGACACCGCCATGACCAGGGCCGCGCGCCTTGAACGAGCCGGTCGGCAGGCGGGCTTCGTCCTTCACCAGAATGTCGCCGCCGCCGAGTTTCTTCGACAGCTTCGGCATGGGCACGATCGGCGTCATCACCTCAGCCGAGACTGACGATGTTTGCCGGATCGCGCACGGGCAGCAATTCGCGGTAGCGCCACAGATCGGCGGGACGCGCGGCAAGCTTGTCCTTGGTCAACGCCTTTTTGACGCCGGCAAGATCGTAACGCACTAGCAGCGGCTTGCCGGCGCGCGACAGATTGTGAATTTGATCGGCTTCGTGACGCTCGCCGGTCATCGCGCATTCCAGATGCGTGACGAAGTTCGGCAGCTTGGCGGTGAGATTGTCGTCGTGCTGCATGACCTTATCCCGGACTTTTAGTGGGGCGCTCGGCGGCGTGCGCTTGCGGAAGACCACGAAATGCGAGAGCGAGAAATTGACCACGAAGCTGACCAGAATTGAAATCAGCTTGGCCGGCAAAACACCGAGGCCGAGCCACTCCGATAGCAGGACCAAGGTTGCCGTTGCCGCGACCATGCCGGTAATGCCCCGACAAGACGAACGTGCCGTAATCGCGCCAGCGCAGCGTATGGCCGGACTCAGGGCCGAACGTGATGAAGGTGTTCATGGTGTAGGAGAACGACACCGCAATCAGCCAGGACAGCACATTGCAGGGCACCCAGCGGCAAATGCAGGATATTGTAGGCCACCCCAGAACACCGACAAGTCGATCAGCGTATTGACCACGCCGACCAGGGCGAAACTGACCGCTTTGAGGGCGATGGCGCGCTCGTGCCAGGCCACGGTGAGGCGATCGAAAATATTGCGCAGGGGGGCTGGAATCATCGGTGGTTCATAACATTTTCGGGCAAGCGCGACAGGGCCGCCGGGGTGCGATATAAATAGGCCGTCAACGGAAAGCGACAGGTTTACGAGAATGGCGGCGAAATCGAGCAAAGCGGGCACCCGAGCGGCCGCTCCTGGAACCTTGCCCGGCCTGTCGATCGTGGTCCCGGTGTTCAACGAGGCCAAGGGCCTCCCCGGACTGCACGAGCGCATCGCCGAGGTGGCGCGCCATCTCAAGCTCAAGCGCGGGCTGGCGACCGAGGTCGTCTATGTCGACGACGGCAGCCGCGACGACACCAACCAGATCGCGCAATCGCTGCCGGCCTTGCCGCTCGACGTCCAGGTGGTGACGCTGTCGCGCAATTTCGGCAAGGAGGCGGCGCTGCTCGCCGGCCTCGAACATGCCCGGCTCGGCGCCGTGCTGTTCATGGACGGCGACGGCCAGCATTCGCCGAACCTGATCGATACGCTGGTGTCGCGCTGGCTCGATGACGGCTACGACGTGGTCTACACCGCCAAAGCCCATCGCGAGAACGAGCCAATGCTGCGGCGCGCGGCGGTTAAAGGCTTCTACGCGCTGATCAACTGGCGCGCGCGCCACAAAATCCCCGAGGACGCCGGCGACTTCCGGCTGCTGTCGCCGCGCGCGGCGGCGGCGCTACGCCAGATGCCGGAGCGCAACCGTTTCTTCAAAGGCCTGGCGAGCTGGATCGGCTTTCGCCAGATCCGCGTCGATTACGAGCCGGCCGAACGCGCCCATGGCGTCACGACCTGGAACGTGTGGTCGCTGATCGGCCTGTCGATCGAAGGGCTGACCTCGTTCTCGGTGGCGCCGCTGCGCGTCGCCAGCATGGTCGGCCTGCTGCTCTCGGTCACCGCGCTGGTTTTCGGCGGCTGGATTTTGTTGCAGACGATCTTTTTCGGCAAGGACGTGCCGGGCTATCCCTCGCTGGTGGTCAGCGTCATGGTGATCGGCGGCGTGCAACTGCTGATGATCGGCGTGCTCGGCGAATATGTCGGCAAGATGCTGTCGGAGATCAAAGGCCGGCCGGTCTATTTCGTTGCCGAACACACGCTGAAGCAAGCCGAAGCCGCCGAAGCGCCCGTGAAGGAGACCAAAACGCGGTCGGCCGTTTCACGCGCGGCGGAGTAGGCCGTTGCGGGACGCGGCCTCGCGCCAGATATGGCTATGCGCCGACGATTACGGCATTTCGCCCGGCGTCAATGACGGCATCCGGCAACTGATCGGGCGCGGCAGATTGAACGCAACCTCGGTCATGATGGCGGCGCCGTCGATCGGCGATGACGAGGCGCAAGAACTCGCGACGCTCAACGCGCACGAGAAGCGCGCCTTGCTGGGCTTGCATGTCACCCTCACCGCACCGTTCAAGCCGTTGTCGCCGGGCTTTGCGCCGCTGCGCGACGGCGCGTTTCTGCCGCTCGGCGAGATGATGCGCGCCGCGGTGGCGCGAAGGCTCCGGCCGGAATTACTGGCCCTCGAGATCGGCACGCAGCTTAGCGCCTTTGTCGAGACCTTCGGCCGCCTGCCAGACTTCGTCGACGGCCATCAGCACGTGCATCTGTTCCCGCAGATCCGGGACGCGTTCCTCAAGGTCGTGATCGAAGCCGCGCCGAACGTCTGGGTGCGACAATGTGGCCGGGCCAATTCGCTGCGGCGGCTGCATGACCGCAAGGCGCTGATTCTGGACGTGCTGAGCATGGCGTTCCGGCGCCGCGCGGCGCGGCTGGGGATGGCTACCAATCCCGCCTTTGCCGGCTCCTACGATTTCACCCCGAAAGCCAATTTCGCCAGGATTTTCCCGCGTTTTCTCGAAGGCCTGCCGAGCGGCGGGCTGGTGATGTGTCATCCGGGCTTCGTCGACGACGCGCTTAAGAGCCTCGATTCATTGACGACTTTGCGTGAGCATGAATTCGCCTATTTCAATTCCGATGCTTTCCCCAAGGTGCTGGCGGCACATCACGTCCAGCTTGCCCGCCCGGCTGGAAATGGCGGCGAGACTGCCTAGATAGCCGGTCAGTCCTTTGCTCAGGGAGGAATGGACTATGACGCCGCAGGAACGCCAAAGCGTGGATGAACTGTTCGACCGGCTCGCCCGGCTCGAAAGCACGCCGCGCGACACCGAGGCCGAACGCGCAATCGCCGGCGGGCTTCGCCGCGCGCCGCATGCCGTCTACGCGCTGGTGCAGACCGTGCTGGTGCAGGACGAAGCGCTCAAGCGCGCCGACGCACGCATCCGCGAATTGAGCGGCGAAGCCGACAGCCCGCGCGAAAGCGGCAGCTTCCTCGATACCGTGCGCAATGCATTGCTCGGCGGCGAACCGCGCACCTCGGTGCCGACCGTGCGCCCGGGCGCGAGCGGGCCCGATCCGCGCTGGAATAGCGGCAGCGCCTGGAATGCGGCGCAAGCGCCACAGCAGCAGGCACCGTCATCCTTCGGCGGCGGCGGTTCCCTTCCTCGGCACCGCGGCGGCTTCCGCTGCCGGTGTCATCGGCGGCGCGCTGCTGCTCAACTCGATCAGTTCGATGTTCGGCCATCGCGGCAACGCGTTCGGCGGCGGCAGCGCTTTTGCCGGCGACGCCACGGCGCCTGCGGAGGTCACCTTGGAGCGGCGTGCCGAGCGACAACGACCTGTCGCGCATCGCCAACGACCGCGGCAACGATCGCGCCGGGCTGTTCGATTCCGGCGATGCCGACGTTGCCGATGCCGGCTCCCGATTTTGGTGGCGATTTCGGCGGCGATGATAGCGCTTAAGCAAGCGGCCGTCATGCGCGGGCTTGACCCCGCGCATCCATCACAAAAGAATCTAAGGAGGCCGATGGATTGCCGGGTCAAGTGTCACGACCGGGCCGGCCAAAGGCCGGTCCCGGTTGCCCGGCAATGACAGCTAATTACAACACCACGACTTTGCTGCCGACCTTTACGCGCTCGTAGAGGTCGATGACGTCGACGTTGCGCATGCGGATGCAGCCCGACGATACATTCTGCCCTATGGTCCAGGGCTCGTTCGAGCCGTGGATGCGGTAGAGCGTCGAGCCGAGATACATCGCACGCGCGCCGAGCGGATTGTTCGGGGCCGCCCACCATGAAGTGCGGCAGTCCGGGTTGACGTTGCAGCATCTCCGGCGGCGGCACCCAATCCGGCCACTCCTTCTTGGTGGTGACGGTATGGACGCCCGACCAGGTGAAGCCGGGACGGCCGAGCGCCGATGCCGTAGCGCAGCGCGCGGCCATCGGTGCCGACCAGATAGAGGAAGTGGTTGGGCGTATCGATGACGATGGTGCCGGGAGCCTCGGTGCCCTGGTAGACGACTTCCTGGCGCAAGAATTGCGGATCGATCGGCGGACCCGGCGGCTCCAGCATCGGATCGGCCATCGGCTCGGTGTTGGCGTATTGCCGGCCCTGCCCCGGGTCGGCGTAGAAGTGCGGCGGCGGCGCGAAATCCTGACGCCGCGTATCGCCGAACAAATATTCGATGAAGCCGCCGCCGAGATTGCCGCGCACTTGCGGCTGCGCCGGCACCATCACAACCATCGGCGGCGTCGATGGCATCATCTGTTAGCGCGCCGGCGCCACCGCCCGCGAACAGCCCCGCCGCCAAGATTGAAAACGCCAAACGCCGCATGGCCGCAGTACAGAACCAAAAGACACACCGATTCGTAAACCTCCGCAAACCGCCGGCTATGCACGGTTTATTTTGCGTGAATCGGGCGCGGTCATGGTTAATGCTTCATTCCAAAAAGCCAAGAAACGCAGCGTTAATAGCCATTGAGTTAGAAAGGTCACGCCGGGGATGAAGGGGCGTGGCGTGCAGCGAAAAGTATTTCGCATCGAACAGACGTTTTCCGGCCGCAACGCCGGGGCAGAGTTGCACACCCCGGTCGACGAACTCAAGCTTATGCGCACGCGCCGCGAGCCGCGCGACGACAATGCGGCGCTTGAAAGCCTCAAGCACGATCTGATGCTGATCCAGGACACCGTCGCGCACAACAAGCGCGAACTGTCGCGGCTGATCGGCGACGGCAAAGCGCGCAATATGGCGCGCGCCGCCGGCGAGCTCGGCGCCGCGGTCGAAGGCATGGAAAAGGCCACTGAAAAGATTCTGAAATCCGCCGAGGGTCGTCGATGAAAGCGCCAAGACGCTTACCGCCTCGCTGACGGACGACTACAGGCGCGGCCTGGCGCAGGACATCCAGGACCACGTCGTCACTATCTACGAAGCCTGCAATTTCCAGGATCTCGCCGGCCAGCGCATCGGCAACGTGATCCGCACGCTGCACGGCATCGAGGAACGAGTCGCGGCGATGATCGATCGCTGCGGCGGCGCCGGCTGCAAGACGGCGCGGCGGTCAAGCGCGGCAATGGCTTGCTCAACGGGCCTCGGCTCGACGGCGATTTCCGGCCACGCCAGCCAAGGCGACATCGACAAGATGTTTTCGCTAGCGCGCATGATCCCGAAAAGTGGGAACCGTTTCCCGCCTACGCGAAGCCCGCTTCGGCGGGCGAAGGCAGGTCGGATAAGATCATGCGCAAAGCTAAGAGTGGCATGTCGGCCAGTTCTGCGACGTAGCGCCGGCGTAAGGGTTTTCGACGACGCCTGACCGCTGCCACCTTGCGCAGCGGCGGATCGGCCATTTGACCCGCTTCGATGTGGCGCTCTTCGACAATCGAGAAAATGCGGCGAACCTTCAACTCCACGGCAACGCCCCCCGCCCTGAATTTTCTTTTGAGCTTACGCCTTCTGACGGATCACCACAAAGCACGCCAAAGCTGCCGCGGCAAAAGCAGCCGCCAGCGCCAGCGCGGCGGCGTCGGAGGCGTGTTCGACAACAAAAGCCATGACCAAAGGCGCCGCCGCCTGCATCAGCAGAAAGGGCCCCGCGAGCCGGCCCATCAGCCGCCCGTAGCCCGAGGCCCCGAACAGCGCCAAAGGCACCGCGCCGCGGGTGATAGTGACGAGACCGTTGGCGCCGCCGAACAGCAGCGCGAAAGCCGCGGCCACCGGCGGCGAAATGCCGAGCACCGCCAGCATGACGAAGGCGCACAGCAATACGCCGAGCGCAAAGCGCACCACGTAGAGGGGATGCAAGTCTCGGCCGAAGGCGAATTCGATCAACCGCGCGCCGACCTGCGCCGGGCCGAACAGCGCACCGATCCACACCACCGTGCCGGCATCGATGCCGGACCGCCCAAAGATCGCGAGCAGATGCGCCGACATTCCCGACGGTACGAAGGCGTAAGCGGCGAAGGCGGACGCCACCAGGATGAACGGCAGGCCGTGCGGCGGCAGCACAGCGGCCGGCGCTTTCGGCGTCGCTCTGCCTGGGCACGTCGGCTTCGACACGGCCGCGCGGCAGCACGAAAGCGTGCAGCGGCGCCGAGATGCAGGCGAGCAATGCGGCGTAGACCAGATAGGTGCTGCGCCAGCCGAGCGATTCAAGCAGGAAATGCGTCGCCGGCCAGCTCACGGTCGAGGCAAAACCGCCGGCCAATGTCAGCGCGGTGATCTGGGCGACGCGCCGCGGCGCCGAAGATGCGGCCGAGCGAGGCGAAGGCGGAGTCGTACAAATTCGCCGACATGGCGACGCCGAGCACCATCCACACCGCGTAATAGGCGATGGGGTTGTTGGCGTAGCCGATCAGCACCAGGCCGACCGCGCCGATCAGCGAGCCGAAGGTCATCGTCACCTGGCCGCCGAAGTGGTCGATCGAGCGGGCCGACATAAGGCGCGATCAGGGCCTGGCGACCAAGAGCGCGACCGAGAAGCCGCCCATGGCGAAAGCGATCGACCAGCCGTGCTCAGCCGCGATCAGCGGCACGATCAGCACCGGCGTGTAGAAGATCGTGCCCCACGACAGAATTTGCGTGACGCCAAGCACCGGCACGGCGCGCCAGGGTCCGGCAATGAAGTCGCGGAGAGAGATCATAAATCTGCGTCATGCGCGGGCTTGACCCGCGCATCCATGATGGATGGCTATTGGGAGCGGACTTAACGAAGACTCCCCGGCGCCGAACGGCATCATGGATTGCCGGGTTAAGCCCGGCAATGACACCCTGCGGCTACCGCGCCGGCGCGTTCTGGATCGGCGGCTGCACTGGCTTCGGTGCGGCTTTCGGCTTCGGCTTGGCCGTAACCTTCGGCTTTGGACGCTTTTCCGCCTTCCGGGCCGCAGCGCACATAGACCATGGTGCCGTAGCGGCCCTGCACTTCGGAATCCATCCAGCGCAGCGCCAGCACGCGGCCGTCGAACGACTCCACCACGCGGTCCTGCGTGCCGCCCGGTGCGTCCTCGGCCGGGCCGATATAAGTCTTGCCGCCCGGCGCGCCCTTGAGGCGCAGCTCGGTCGGCGTCGCCTGGTCGGCGAGATGCATCATGACGCCGCCGGTGGGGCCGAGCGTGATGATGTAGGGCTGCTTGCACTGATCGGCGGCGGCGGCCTCGGTGCGCGCGCGGTCCTCGACCTTGTGGTAGGCGGCGAGCCCCCAGCGGCCGACGATGGTCCTGCGGCGGAAACGCCGGCGGCAGCGTCGGTGTCTCCGGCGCCGGCGGCGGTTCGTTGGACGACGACGAGGAAAACGGATTGGGAATGGAGCCGGCGCAGCCGGCAAGCCCCAGCGCAAGAAAAGCCAAAAGGATGGCTGTCGGCAGGGGGGGTCTCAAGCTTGTCATTCGGGCTCCGGCGGCATGGGGACTTTGCGGGGCATCGGCGATTAGTTCAAGCGGGCCTGGCGCCCTCAAGGACCGCCACGGGCTCTGGTTAACGCTCTGTCATACAGGGCGTTCGTGGCTAATTTGCTAAGCTTGACACTTTTCGCCCTAGGCCATATGTCCGGGCGGCAATTGGCACTCTCCGGTGTCGAGTGCTAAGCACTTGCATCATAAACAATTTTAGCCACGAGGCAGACATGGCCAAGACCAAGTTCCGTCCCCTGCACGACCGCCTGGTCGTGCGCCCGCATCACCGCTCTGGAAAAAACCAAGGGCGGCATCATCATTCCCGACAGCGCACAGGAAAAGCCGTCGGAAGGCGAAGTGATCGCCGTCGGCCCCGGCGGCCCGCGACGAGAGCGGCAAGCTGATCCCGATGGACATCAAGGCCGGCGACCGCGTGCTGTTCGGCAAGTGGTCGGGCACCGAAGTGAAACTCGACGGCGAGGATCTCCTGATCATGAAGGAATCCGACGTCATGGGCGTGATCGCCTGATCATCCTCCTCGTCCTGAGGAGCCTGCCGAAGGCAGGCGTCTCGAAGGACGAGCGCAAATTGCGGGCCTCATCCTTCGAGACGCGGCTGCGCCGCTCCTCAGGATGAGGATTAAAACTAAATCCAACGGAGTAGTTTAAAATGGCTGCCAAGGACGTGAAATTCTCCACCGACGCGCGCGACCGCATGTTGCGCGGCGTCGACATCCTCGCCAACGCGGTGAAGGTGACGCTCGGCCCCAAGGGCCGCAACGTCGTGCTCGACAAGAGTTTCGGTTCGCCGCGCATCACCAAAGACGGCGTCACCGTCGCCAAGGACATCGAACTCGAGGACAAGTTCGAGAACATGGGCGCACAGATGGTGCGCGAAGTCGCCCAGAAGACCAACGATCTGGCCGGTGACGGCACCACCACGGCCACCGTGCTGGCCCAGGCGATCGTGCGCGAAGGCGCCAAGTCGGTTGCCGCCGGCATGAACCCGATGGACCTCAAGCGCGGCATCGACATCGCGGTCGCCGCGGTGATCAAGGACATCGAGAAGCGCGCCAAGCCGGTCGGCTCGTCGGCGGAAGTCGCGCAGGGTCGGCACCATTTCGTCGAACGGCGACGCGCTTATCGGCCAGATGATCGCCAAGGCGATGCAGAAGGTCGGCAACGAAGGCGTCATCACCGTCGAGGAAGCCAAGGCGATCGATACCGAAGTCGAGATCGTCGAAGGCATGCAGTTCGACCGCGGCTACATCTCGCCCTACTTCGTGACCCAATGCCGAGAAGATGGTGGCCGACCTCGAAGACGCCTACATCCTGCTGCACGAGAAGAAGCTCTCAGGCTTGCAGTCGATGCTGCCGCTGCTCGAAGCCGTCGTGCAGACCGGCAAGCCGCTGGTGATCATCGCGGAAGACGTCGAAGGGCGAAGCGATCGCCACGCTCGTCGTCAACAAGCTGCGCGGCGGCCTCAAGGTTGCGGCCGTGAAGGCGCCGGGCTTCGGCGATCGCCGCAAGGCCATGCTGGAAGACATCGCCATCCTGACCGGCGGTCAGCTGATCTCGGAAGACCTCGGCATCAAGCTCGAGAACGTCACCTTAGCGATGCTTGGCCGCTCCAAGAAGATCATCATCGAGAAGGAAAAGACCACGGTGGTGCACGGCGCCGGCAAGAAGGCCGACATCGAGGCGCGCGTCAACCAGATCAAGGCGCAGATCGAAGAGACCACCTCCGACTACGACAAGGAGAAGCTGCAGGAGCGGCTGGCGAAGCTCGCCGGCGGCGTTGCGGTGATCAAGGTCGGCGGCTCTTCCGAAATGGAAGTGAAGGAAAAGAAGGATCGCGTCGAAGACGCGCTCAACGCCACCCGCGCCGCGGTCGAAGAAGGCATCGTGCCCGGCGGCGGCGTTGCGCTGCTGCGCGCCAAGAAGGCGGTCGGCCGTCTCACCAACGACAACCACGACGTCCAGGCCGGCATCAACATCGTGCTCAAGGCGCTGGAAGCCCCGATCCGTCAGATCGCCGAGAATGCCGGCGTCGAGGGGCTCGATCGTGGTCGGCAAGATCCTCGAGGAGAAGTCGGAGACTTACGGCTTCGATGCGCAGAACGAGGAATATGTCGACATGGTCGCCAAGGGCATCATCGACCCGGCCAAAGTGGTGCGCACCGCGCTGCAGGATGCCGGTTCGGTTGCAGGCCTTCTGATCACCACCGAAGCCATGGTCGCGGAGCTGCCGAAAGAGCCGGCGCCGGCGATGCCGGGCGGCGGCGGTGGTGGCATGGGCGGCATGGGCGGCGGGATGGGGTTTTTAAAAAGCCTCGTCGCCTACGGACAAAAACGAAGAGGCCGCCGAAATGGCGGCCTCTTTTTTTATGGAGCGCGGGGCAGAACGAATTCGGCCGGCGCCGTTACGGCTGCGAACGACCAAAGCCGTCAATGAGTCTTTGCATAGGCCTGCCGCATCGGCTTGAGCGCCACCAGAGCCAAGATGCCGGTCAGCACGTCCAAGCAGATAATGATCGCGAACAATCCTCACGAGAAAGAGATCGAGAATACGCAGGTTCGGATCCGTTGCCCGGAATGCCGGACGATCTTTCACGAACGGCTGCACCGGTGGTTCACGGCGACCGGGTTGTCTGCCGCACCTGCGGCGAGGAGATGCATTTCCACGGCATCGGCCATATCCACGAACACGACACCGTGGCCGACTACATCCACCACGTCGAAGAGCACACCTGCCACCCGCCATTTTTCGCTGGGTCGCTGAGAATCTTCGCTTCCTGTCGACAAAGGGCCGGTGCCCTTGTCGTCCTATCCCCCCGCCCGCTAACCCACGAGGGTAGCGGGTGGATGCTCAATGAATATCCTCATTCTCGGTTCTGGCGGCCGCGAGCACGCGCTGGCCTGGAAGATGGCGGCAAGCCCGCTCGCCGATAAGCTTTTTTGCGCGCCCGGCAATGCCGGCATCGCCCAAGAAGCCGAATGCGTGGCTCTCGATCTCGCCGACCCATGCGGCGGTGAATACTTTCGCCAAATCCAACAAAATCGATCTGGTGGTGGTCGGCCCGGAAGTGCCGCTGTGCGCCGGCATCGTCGACGATCTCGAAGCCGCCGGCATCAAGGCCTTCGGGCCGGGCAAATGGGCGGCGCGGCTGGAAGGCTCCAAGGGCTTCACCAAGGACCTGTGCAAGGCCAACAAGATTCCGACCGCGGCCTACGAGCGCTTCAAGGGCGCCGCCGCCGCCAAAGATTACGTGCGCCACAAAGGCGCGCCGATCGTGGTGAAGGCCGACGGGTTGGCCCGCGGGCAAAGGCGTGGTTGTCGCCGAAACCGTGCAAGAAGCCGAAGCCCGCCATCGACATGATGTTCGACGGCGGCGTTGGGCCGCCCGCTTGGGAAATCGTCATCGAAGATTGCATGGTCGGCGAGGAAGCTTCGTTCTTCGCGCTATGCGACGGCGAAACCGCGATCGAACTGGCCTCGGCACAGGACCACAAGCGCGTCGGCGATGGCGATAAGGGACCCAACACCGGCGGCATGGGCGCCTATTCGCCGGCGCCGATCATGACGCCCGACATGCGCAAGCGCGTGATGGACGAGATCGTTCTGCCGACCGTGCGCGCGATGAAGGCGGTGGGCGCGCCTTATAAAGGCGTGCTGTTCGCCGGCCTGATGATCACCAAAGATGGGCCGCAACTGATCGAATATAATGTCCGCTTCGGCGATCCGGAATGTCAGGTGCTGATGCTGCGCCTGATGTCGGATCTGGTGCGGCGTTGATGGCGGCGTGCGACGGACAGCTGAAAAATTTCGACCTGCGCTGGTATCCGGACGCGGCCCTCACGGTGGTGATGCGGCGAAAGGTTATCCGGGCCCGTATCAAAAAGGCACAGCGATCGAAGGATTAGACGCGGCGGCGCAAGTCGAGGGCGTTGAAATCTTTCACGCCGGGACAATGACCAATAATGGGGATGCCAAGCATATCCTCGCCAATGGCGGGCGCGTGTTGAATATTTGCGCGCGCGGCAAGACGGTACGCGAAGCGCAACAACGCGCTTATGCCGCGGTAGATATGATCAATTGGCCCGAAGGATTCTGCCGTCGCGACATCGGCTGGCAAGCAATCGCGCGCGAAATAAAAAACAACGTAAAAGAATTTTGTCTTTTGAATTGCAGCAAGTGTGGCGAAATCGCGTTCGTTCCGCGCCGTTAGACTAAAGGGCGATTCCCGTTCCACATGCCGCCCATGCGTGTGCGACAATACCGATTCATCGCGCCGCGACTATCTTCTGTTGTGAGGGGTGATGATGCAGGAGATACTAAGATGAAAAAACTTGTTATCGGCGCTTCGTTGATTTTGGCCTCGCTGGCGGCAACGCCGACTTTCGCGGCCACGCACCATTCGCGCGCGGCGCAGCCCTACTCCACCAACGAATCCGGCTTATGACGCAAACGCCGCCGTGCCCGCGGCCGGCGTTGTCGGCTTCCCGACCCCCGGCGGCGAAATTTCCTGGGACCCGGATCCGAACATCCGCTCGCAGTTGATCCGTGATTCGGGCGACGTCGCCAACTAAGCTTCCGGAAGCTTCAAGTCGAAATCTGACGCAATGCCCGGCGCACCCGCGCCGGGCATTTTCGTTCCGGCTCTGCCAGGAGACCTTGCGCGGGTTGATTTCTTAGGCGCTAGCTGATTGTCATTGCGGGCGCGGCCAAGCCGCAACGCAATAATCTCAGTAGAGTGCGCCAGGAGACCCGCAGAATGCATCCCGTGCTTCGGCTTTATGAAGATGTGCTGTCCAGCGCCGAGAATGTCGAGTTCAGGCTGGCGCCGCTGCCGCGCTTTATCTACGTGGTGTATGGCACCGCCACCGTCGACGGCAAAGCATTGGCCGAAGGCGAGGCTTGGCAGGGCGAAGGCGCAGCGACGGTGAAGCCCGGCGCTGGCGGCGTGACCTGCTGGCGCTGGGAACTGACGCGCGGCGATCGGGGCAGCACGGTGGCCTGCGCCCCCGGCATGATCACGCGCGAGAAGTTGTCGGCCTATCTCGAAACCGCTCCGAAAGGCGACTGGCTGATGCGCGGCGACAGCGTCGCCTTTCCGCCCGGCGGCTGCGCTTATCTGCACAGCCACCAGGGGCCGGGCATCCGCTGCCTGGTCGAAGGCGGCATCCGTATCGACACCCATGGCCGCTCGACCTCGTACGGTCCCGGCAGTGCTTGGTACGAGTCCGGTCCCGACGCGGTGTTCGCGCAAAGCGCAATGGACAAGCCCAGCCGCTTCATCCGCGTCATGATCCTGCCGCGCGCGCTTCAGGGCCAAAGCTCGATCCAATACGTCAACGAAGACGACAAGGCCAAGCCTAAAACGCAGAGCTACAAGATCTATGCCGACGCAGCCGTTACGTTCGATTGGAAAAAGTGAGAACCTTGTCATTCTGGGACACGCCGAAGGCGTGGACCCGGGAATCCAGAGACGCGCGTAATGTCTTTCTGGATTCCGGGTTCGCTCGCTTCACTCGCGCCCCGGAATGACCGGGTATTGTAGATGACAAGCATCGATCGCCAGCAGGTTTTTTCCGGCACCAAGGAAGCGGCGGGTGCGCTGCGTCTCGATGTCGCGCGGCTTGAGAACTACCTGGCAAAAAATGTGAAGCATTTTGCCGGGCCGCTGACGATCAAGCAATTCAAAGGCGGCCAGTCGAACCCGACTTATTTCTTGGAGACGCCGGCGCGGCGTTACGTGCTGCGCCGCAAGCCGCCCGGCAAGCTTTTGCCGTCGGCGCACGCGGTCGACCGCGAATATCGCGTCATCAGCGCGCTGTACACGCAAGGCTTTCCGGTCGCCGAGCCGCTGGTCTATTGCGCCGATGAGGACCGTCGCCGGCACGCCGTTTTATCTCATGAGCTTTGCCGACGGCCGCGTGTTCTGGGAGCCGCAGATGCCGGTTCGAACCCGGCCGAGCGCGGCGCGGTCTATGACGCAATGAATGACACCGTCGCGCGGCTGCATACGTTCGATCCGGCGCAGATCGGCCTCGGCGATTTCGGCCGCGGCGAAAATTATGTCGCGCGCCAGGTCGATCGCTGGTTGAAGCAGTATCGCGCCTCGCAGACCGAAACCATCGAGGCGATGGAGCGGCTCATCGAATGGCTGCCGTCGCATATTCCGCCGGCCGGCCCGCCGCGGCTGGTGCATGGGGATTACCGCATCGACAACCTCATCGTTGCGAAGGACACGCCTAGCGTCATCGCCGTGCTCGACTGGGAATTGTCGACGCTGGGCGATCCGCTCGCCGATTTCACCTATCATCTGATGGCCTGGCACATGCCGCATTCCGAGAGCGCGGCCGGGACCGGTACGCTCGCGGGCCATGACATCGTCGCGCTCGGCATTCCGTCGATGGCGGATTACGTCGATGACTATGTGACGCGCACCGGGCTCGACCCGCGTCCGCATCTGCCGGTCTATCTCGCCTATAATTTCTTCCGCATCGCCGCCATCCTGCAAGGCATCATCGGCCGGGTGCGCGACGGCACCGCGACATCCGACTTCGCGCCCGCCAAAGCCGAGATGATCCGCCCGCTCGCCGACAAAGCGTGGGAATTCGCGATCGAAGCTGGCGCGCGCTGACCGTTACGGTCAACAAATCCTTTCAGCGCAGGGCCGGATTTCACAACACCGGATTGCAGTTCTTTGAGACCCTCGCGGTACAAAGGTCGCGGAAGTGAGACATCACCGCGATGAACGCCATCAGTATCGGCACCCAGGTCATCATGCCGAAGACCGGAACAACGCCCCAGTCGGCGCCACAGCAGCAGGCCAACGACCGCGAGGCGGTCGACGAAAGCTGAGGCCAAGCAGGCACCGTCCCCCTCCGCCGCGCGCACCCGCCCCCCGCCCGGCATGGGCAAGTTCGTCGATCTGGTGGTCTAGCGCCGTTCCGCGAAGAAGCCGCGCAGCAGCGTGGCGGCGTCGCTCTCGTTGATGCCGCCATAGACGTCCGGCCGGTGATGGCAGGTCGGGCTTGAGAAAAACCGCACGCCGTTCTCCACCGCCCCGCCCTTAGGGTCAGCCGCGCCGAAATACAGCCGGCGAATGCGCGCAAACGACATCGCCGCCGCGCACATAGGCGCAAGGCTCCAGCGTCACATAGAGATCGCAATCAACAAGGCGTTCCGTGCCGAGCTCCCGCCGCCGCGGCGCGGATGGCCAGCAATTCGGCGTGCGCGGTCGGGTCCTTGTCGGCCAGTGTGCGGTTGCCGGCGCGCGCGACGACAGCGCCATCGCGCACAAACCACGCAGCCGACCGGCACCTCGCCGCGCTGGGCCGCGGCGCGGCCTCGTCGAGGGCCATTTCCATGAATGAGGCCATGCTCGTATCGGCTCCCGAACTCTGCTATCAGGCCGCAATGTCCGATGCCAACAAACATAAAAAACGCCAAAAGCGAAATCCCCGGCGAGCGCATCGCCAAGGTGATGGCGCGCGCCGGCGTGGCGTCGCGGCGGCAGGCGGAGGCCTTGATTACCGGAGGCCGGGTCTCGGTCAACGGCAAGGCGATCACGTCGCCCGCGCTCAACGTCACCGCGTCCGACCGCATCGTCGTCGACGGCACGCCGATGCCGCAACGCGAGCGCACCCGGCTGTTTCTCTACAATAAACCGCGCGGACTGGTGACCACCCATTCCGACCCGGAAGGCCGCCCGACCATCTTCACCGCGCTGCCGAAGACCTTGCCGCGCCTGATCAGCGTCGGCCGCCTCGATATCAACACCGAAGGCCTACTGCTGCTCACCAATGACGGCGGACTGGCCCGCGTGCTCGAATTGCCCGCCACCGCCTGGCTGCGCCGCTATTCGCGTGCGCGCCAATGGCCGCGTCACGCAGGAAGCGCTGGACAATCTGCGTACCGGCATCACTGTTGATGGCGTGCGCTACGGGCCGATCGAGGCGACGCTCGACCGCGAGCAAGGCGCCAATTGCTGGCTGACCTTTGCCATCCGCGAAGGCAAGAACCGCGAAGTGCGCAAGGTGCTGGAGACGCTGGGCCTGAAAGTGAACCGGCTGATCCGCGTATCGTTCGGGCCGTTCAATCTCGCGGAACTTCCGGAATGGAGCACGAAGGAAATCGAGTCCAAGGCGCTGCGCACCGAGCTCGGCGAGCGGATCGTCAGCGAGGGCCGGGGCGGATTTCGACGGGCCGATCATCGACCATGCGGAGAAGCTGGCGCCTCGGCGGCCGGAAGCGCGGGCGCGCGGAGAATCTACTCGTCATTCCGGGGCCGGCCGAAGGCCGGAGCCCGGAATCCAGAGACGCCATTCAGAAGCGCCCCTGGATTCCGGCACGCGCGCTGCGGCGCGCGACTGGAATGACAAGCAGCGCGACGACAAAAAAGAATCCAGCAGTTCGCGCAACTTCAAAAAGCGCTTCCAGAAGCGCCGCGAC
This sequence comes from Pseudolabrys sp., assembly GCA_037200245.1. Lineage (GTDB taxonomy): Bacteria > Pseudomonadota > Alphaproteobacteria > Rhizobiales > Xanthobacteraceae > Pseudolabrys. Next base: position 18,257 of record JBBCIM010000037.1, on the reverse strand, counting down.
CGTTCCGGCGGTCCACGTCCGTCGAGGGCCTAAATAGCGCATGATCCCGAAAAGTGGGAACCGGTGTTTCGGATAAGATCATGCGCAAGGAGAACGAGTAATGCGCGTCGTGGGCGGCCGCCTGCGCTCCCGCCCCATCGCGGGGCCGAAGTCGGACGGACTGCGGCCGACCGCCGATCGCCTGCGCGAGGCGCTGTTCAACATCCTCATCCATGCCTATGGCGATCCGGTGACCGGCGCACGCGTGCTCGATCTGTTTGCCGGCACCGGCGCGCTCGGCATCGAGGCGATCTCGCGCGGCGCGGCATTCGTCTTGTTTGTCGATGACGGCATCGAGGCGCGGTCTTTGCTGCGCAACAACACCGAGGCGCTCGGCCTCGGCGGCACGACGCGCATCTTCCGCCGCGACGCCACCAAGCTCGGCCCCGCGCATCCACTCGAGCCGTTCTCGCTGGCTTTCCCTCGATCCGCCCTATGACAAAGGCCTCGCGGAAAACGCCCTCGCAGCCGCGCGTGACGGCGGCTGGTTTGAAGCCGGACGCGTTGGTCGTCGTCGAGGAAGCCGTCGCTGCGGGTTTCAAAGCGCCGGACGGATTCACGGAACTGGAGCGTCGGCAATATGACGATACGGAGATGGTATTCTTGCGGGCGTCCCGCATACTTTCAAATTGAGGCTGGCGAGCAACAGTTGGCTAGATTTGAGGCCGCTTAGAGCCTTTTCTTTTTGGTCTTCTTGCTGGTCTTCTTGGCCGCTCTTTTAACTACCTTCTTTTTCGACTTCTTAGCAGTCGATTTCTTTGCGCCGGTCGCTTCAATCTCCTGCGCCCACCGCTGATTTTTCACTTGGCGGTAACCGCCTCCGTCAGGAAGATCCGAAGAAGCCGTGATGGCCGCCTGCGCAACATCGGCGACCGCCGCACCGCCTACCTTTATTGAATCGCCAATTTTCCCGAATATCGATTTCTGCCTTGCCATAGCGCTCCCCTAGAATGAACTGGGACGATAGAACTATTCCTCGAAAAGAAAAGGTCAAAGGGGGCACGCCAAAGTTCCCTCTTTGAGTCACCGCCGCCCGACAGCTTCTCGATATCCGTCAGCTTCAACTCGACATAAGTCGGCCGGCCGTGGTTGCATTGGCCGGAATTCGGCGTGTCTTCCATCTCGCGCAGCAGCGCGTTCATTTCGTCGGGCTTGAGCCGCCGCCCGGCGCGCACCGAGCCATGGCAGGCCATGGTGGCGAGACGTGCAACAGCCGCCGCTCCAAGGGCAGCGAGTCGTCCCATTCCGCCATGTGCTCGGCGAGGTCACGCAGCAGGCCGCGCACATCGACATCGCCCAGCATCGACGGCGTCTCCCGCACGGCGACAGCGCCCGGCCCGAACGGCTCGATGGCCAGGCCGAAACGCGCCAGTTCGTCGGCCCGCGCGGCGAGCCGCGCCGCATCGGCCTCATCGAGCTCGACGATCTCGGGGATCAGCAGTATCTGGCGCGCGATGCCAGCCTTCGCGATGGCCGCCTTCATGCGCTCATAGACGATGCGCTCATGCGCGGCATGCTGGTCGACGATGACCAGCCCGTCGCGCGTCTGCGACACGATGTAGGTCTCGTGGATTTGCGCGCGGGCGGCACCCAGCCGCCGCTCGATCAGTTCCGCCGCCGGCTCGAAGCTTTCCACCCGCGCGTCGGCCGACGGCGCACCGACATCGAAAGCGGCCTGCGCCATCTCGGCAAAGCCGAGCGCCGTGGCGCTGCGCGTCGCCGCGTAGCCAGCCGGGCGAGCCGGCGAATTGCGCCAATCGTAACCCGCCGCGGCGCGGCATCTCGGCGGGCCGGAAGGTTGCAATGGTGGCGCCGCCGCCAGTGGTCGCGGCGCGCTGGCCTTCGCGCGCCAGCGCCTCCTTAAGCGCGCGCACGATCAGCCCGCGCACCAGCGCGCCATCGCGAAAGCGTACCTCGGTCTTGGCCGGATGCACGTTGACGGTCGACCTCGCGCGCATCGAGCGTGACGAACAGCGCCAGCAGCGGATGGCGGTCGCGCGGCAGGTAATCGGCGTAGGCCGCGCGCACCGCGCCGATCAGCACTTTGTCGCGCACCGGCCGGCCATTGACGAACAGATATTGCCCGAGCGTGTTGGCGCGCGACAGGGTCGGCAGCCCGGCGAATCCTTGCAGGCGCACACCCTCGCGTTCGGCATCGATGGCAATGGCGTTAGTGCGGAAGTCGCCGCCCAGGACGTCGCCGAGGCGCGCGAGATTTTCGGTGGCGGCGCCCCAGGTCACTGGCGCGCGCTCCTCGCCCGCGAGCGTGAAGGCAACATCGGGACGGCTCATGGCGAGCTTGCGCACCACGTCGCGGACGGCTTCCGCCTCGCTGCGGTCGGTCTTCAAGAATTTCAGCCGCGCCGGCGTGGCATAAAACAGATCGCGGACTTCGACCGTGGTGCCATGCCCAAGCGCCGCCGGTTTGGCGTGCGATTTCTTGCCGGCATCGACTTCCAGCGTCCAGGCATGCGGCTCGGCCTTGTGCCGCGTCGTGATGATGAGCCGAGACACCGCGCCCGATCGAGGGCAATGCCTCGCCGCGAAAGCCGAGGGTGCGGATCGCCAGCAGATCGTCGCCGGACAATTTCGACGTGGCGTGCCGATCGACGGCCAATTCAAGATCGGCGCGCGGCATGCCCTCGCCGTCGTCGGTGACGCGGATCAGCCGCCGGCCGCCGCCGTCGGTCAGCACATCGATCCGCTTGGCCCCAGCGTCGAGCGCGTTCTCGACCAGTTCCTTGACGACGCTGGCCGGCCGCTCGACCACCTCGCCGGCGGCGATGCGGTTGACGATGGCTTCGGATAACTGACGTACGGTCATGAAGGCGGCCCTGATTCGGGTGGCGAAGCTTAGCCCCGCAATATGGCCGCTCGCGAGGCAAAGGCCAGAACCTACCCCCGCTATCCCAGGCCTAATCGAGCCCCCGGCTTGCCGCCGCGCAGGCTTTTGATCTGCCCGCGGTGCTTTTTGCCCTCCAGCGCTTGCGCTTGGCGGCCTTGGGCACCTTGGTGGCGCGGCGCGGAACCGGCCGCACCGCCGCCTGGCGGATCAGGTCGAACAGCCGTTCGCGCGCGTCGGCGCGGTTGCGCTCCTGCTGACGGTGCGTCTGCGCGATTATGACGATGACGCCGTCCTTGGTCAGCCGCTTGCCGGCGAGCCGCATCAGGCGGATGGCGACGTCGTTTCGGCAGCGACGGCGAGGCCCGCACGTCGAAGCGCAATTGCACCGCCGACGACACCTTGTTGACGTTCTGCCCGCCCGGCCCGGAGGACCGCACGAAGCTTTCCGACAATTCGGAATCGTCGATCGAGATCGTGTCGGTGACGGGAATCAGCATGGCGCGCCGACTTTAGCCGTTACGCGCCGGCATGACTAAGCGGTCAAAATACCTCTTCGCCAGCACTTTGCCCTCTTCGACCGCGGGCTGGTCGAAGGCGTCGAGGCCGAGCAGATGGGCGGCGACGATGGTCTCCAGCATGAAAATGCATCAGCAATTCGCCAAGGCTGGCTTCATCCAGCGTTTCGACGTGAATGGTGCGCACCGGGCAGCCGTTTTTGGCCAACGTCTCGGCGGTGGCGCGCGCTTCCGCTGCCACCAAGTCACCCAGGGTCTTGCCGCCGAAGTCCGGCTCACCGGCGAGCTTGGCGAGTTCGCCATCCATCCGCGGACCCAATCCCGCGGCGCCGACGCTGATCACCGTGAACAATTTGTCGCGCGGGCCGCCGAGATAAAGCTGCACCTGGCTGTGCTGATCTACAGGCCCGAGCGCCGCCACCGGCGTGGTGCCTTTACCATTCTTGCCGAGGCTCTCGGCCCAGAGCTGCACATACCAGCGCGTGAAGCGCTCGAGGCGGTCACTATAGGCCATCAATACGCTGATGCTTTTCCCTTTGCTCTGGGCGAGCGACACCGCCAGCGCCGCGCCGAGCGCGGCCGGTACTTGGGCCGCGGGCTTTTTCGCCAACACCGGCGCCAGCGCAACGCTCGCGCCCGACCGGATCGCCGCGATATCGAGCCCCAGCATCGCCGCCGGCAGCAAGCCGACATTGGTCAGCGCCGAGAAACGGCCGCCGACACCCGGATCGTGATCGAGGCAAGGCACGTGGTGGTGAGTCAAAAGATCGCGCAGGCCATTCTTCTTGCCGGCCTTGGCCGGCTCGGTCAACCCCAAGACAATATCGGGAATGCGCGCGCCGACATTCTGCGCCTTGAGCGTCGTCAGCGCCGCGATGGTCTGCATCAAAGTTTCCGCAGTGCCGCCGGATTTCGAAATGGCGACGAAGCGCGTGGTGGCGTGCGGCAGCTTTTCCAGCAGCACCGCATAAGTGTGCGGATCGATATTGTCCATGAAATGCAGGCGCGGCGGCGGTCGCAAGGCGCCTGCGCCGGGCACCGCATGCAGGCCAGTTGAGTCAGTGTCTGGCCGCCGAGGCTGGAGCCGCCGGTGCCGAGCAGCACAATATCGGTGGCGCCGTCGGCCAGCCGGCGCGCTTCCGCCTTGATGGGATGGAGATCGTCGTGCTTGCCGGCCAGCCGCAGCAACGGCAGACCACCGTCGGCGTAGCGGGCCCGCAGCCAATCCAGCGCGCGCTCGGCGCGGGCCAGCGTCGCGCTGAGATCGCCATCGGCAATGCCGTGCTTGCCGATGTTCTTCTCAAGCGCGCTGTCGATGGATTGGACGATTGTCATGGGGACTCTCTGTGCGCCGTCATGCCCGGCCTTGTGCCGGGCATCCACGACTTACTTAACATTCTATCCAAGACATGGATGGCCGGACAAGCCCGGCCATGACGAATTTACGGCGAAACGGCCACCAACCCGGCGCCGCCTACTCCGTTCCGCTCGAGGCCACGCCCTTGGGCCGGCCGGCGACCGTCACCAGCATACCGCCGCCGAACAGCCGCTTGGCCACCCAGCCTGGCGTCGTCGATGGTGACGGCGTCAATCATGGCACCGCGGCGCTGGATGTAGTCGATGCCGAGATTGTCGAGTTGGATCTGCGTGAGCTGCGCGGGCGATCTTGGACGAGGAGTCGAGCGACAGCGCATAGGAGCCTTTGAGAAAGGATTTTGCCGCCGCCATCTCTTCGGCGGTCGGGCCTTCCGCCGCCATGCGCTTGGTTTCGGCCTCGATGATCGCCAGCGCCTCGCCGGTCTTGTCGGCGCGGGTGGCGGTGCCGCCCAGCATGACCGCGGCACTCCTGAACCACACCAGACTGTCGGAGACGCCATAAGCCAGACCGCGCTTCTCGCGCACTTCCGGTAGAGGCGCGACGTGAAGCTGCCGCCGCCGAGGATATGATTGACGATATAGCCGGCGATGAAATCGGGGTCGCTGCGGGCAATGCCCTGGCCGCCGAACGTGACCACCGCCTGCGGCACGTCGAGATTGATGACGATGCGGCGGCCGAGACCGGCCGGCCTGGCATCGGCGACCGTCCTTGAGATCGCCTTTGGCCCGGCAGCTTGGCGAAGGCACGGTCGATCAGTTCGCCGGCGGTCTTTGCATCGACGGCGCCGACGATGGAAATCGTCAAGCCGTCGCGCGCGAAGGTGCGGCGCACGTAGTCGCGCATGTCATCGGCGGTGACGCGCGGCAAAGTCTCCAGATTGCCCTTGGTCTCGCGGCCATAAGGATGACCGGGAAAAGCTGCCGCCCCACCACTGTTCACTGGCAATGGTGTTGGGGTTGGTGGTGTCGCGCCGCAGCCCGGATAACTCCTGGCCGCGCACCCGCTCGATGGCGTCGGCCCTCGAAGCGCGGCGCGGTCAGCGCCAGCCGCAACAGATCGAAGGCTTCCTCGCGATGCTCGCTCAGCGCGCGCAACGAGCCGTGAAATTCGTCGCGTCCGACGCGGAAGCTGAGTTCGATGGCGTGGTTTTCCAGCCGCTCGTGGAAGGCATTGGCATCGAGATCGCCGGCGCCCTCGTCGAGCAGGTCGGCGGCAAGATTGGCGGTGCCCGACTTCAGTGCATCGTCCTGACTCGCGCCACCGCGGAACGCGTAGTTCAGCGTCACCAGCGGAACGGCGTCCTCGTGCACCAGCCAGGCCGGGATACCGGACGGGCTGGTGATCTTCTCGATATTCATCGCCGAGGCTGCGGGCACGGCGGCAAACAGCGCCAGCGCGGCGAGCGCGATCGAAACCGACAAACGGATCATGAGCGCCTCTCCGCCTGCGGGCTGGTGTCTTTGATCAGATACCCGGTGACGGAACGGCGCTTGTCGAGCCACTGGCGGGCGGCGTCCCTGCACTTGCGCTGCGGTAATGGCGCGAATGCGATCCGGCCAGCGTTTCACATCGTCGACAGTGGACCCGGTGGTCAGCGCCGCGCCGTACCAGCGCGCCATGGTCACCTGGTTGTCCTGGCGAAAGTCGCGTCGGCGATCAGGCGCGTTTTGGCGCGCTCCAATTCGTCGGGCGTCACGCCCTTGTCGATCAACTGGGCGATCACCGCGTCGACTTCCGGCTTCGAATTGCGGTAGCGCGACGCCTTGCGCGGGCACGCCATAGACATTGAACCGCGACGGGTCGAGCGCGGAACTGTCGTAACCGGCGCCCGCCGAAACGGCGACATGCTTGTCGACCACGAGCGCGCGGTACATCCGGCTGTTCGAGCCCCGAGCCCAGAATATGCGAGAGAACCTCCAGCGCCTCCGACTGGCCCGGCTTGGCGCTGGCGAAGGACGGCACAAGATAATCCCGCTGCATCATCGGCTGCTCGACGCGGGCGTCGGCGAGCGTGAGCGAACGCACCGCGACCGGCGGCGGCTCTTTCGGCCGCACGCGCGGAACAATCGTGTTGCTGTGCTTGACTTTGCCGTAAGTGTCTTCCGCGAGCTTGCGCGCCTGCTCGGCATCGACGTCGCCCGCGATCACCACCACCGCCTCGTTGGGCGCGTAGAAGCGGCGATAGAAGCCGATGGCATCGTCGCGGCTGAGCTGTTCCATCTCATGCCGCCAGCCGATGACCGGATTGCCGTAAGGATGATTGAGATACAGCGCCGCGGAAATCTGCTCGCCGAGCCGCGCCTGCGGATTATTGGCGACGCGCTGGTTCTGCTCTTCGAGGATGACGTCGCGCTCTGGCAGCACCACCGCGTCGGTGAGTTGCAACCCGGTCATGCGATCGGCTTCGAATTCCATCACGGTCTTGAGCTGCTCGCTCGGCACGCGCTGATAATAGGCGGTGTAGTCTTGCGAGGTGAAGGCATTCTCCTGGCCGCCGAGTTGCGCCACTGTTTTCGAGAACAGCCCGATCGGATTTTTCGCGGTGCCCTTGAACATCAGATGTTCGAGGAAATGCGCCAGGCCGGATTTGCCCGCCGTCTCGTCGGCGGCACCGACCCGGTACCAGATCATATGAGTGACGACCGGCGCGCGGTGATCGGGAATCACCACCAGTTCGAGCCCGTTCGCCAGCGTGACGTCGGCAATCTTGGGGCCGGCGGTTTCCGCGGCGCCAGCACTTGCAACCGAAAGCACAGAGATGACGGCGGCGAAAACGACGGATGATGTTGAGATGGAGCGCAGCTTGGGGCTTGCAGAGGACATGGATCTCGAATCTGCCGATGACGGCAATCGATGTCGCCCGTTAAAGGCCGGCGACGGTCAAGGGGGCGGCGCGGCGAACAAATCTACTGCGTGCCGACCGGATGGTCGTTTACGTAATCCTGTGACGTCGACGCTTTGACCTTTTCCTTGCCGACGCCATAAGGCTGGTCCGGCGACGGCGTCTGGTAGCCCGGCGGCGGCGCGGTCAGCGAGGCGCGCGGCGGCTCGCCGGTGAACTTGGCGGCTTCACTGTCATCCTTGCTGCCGAACATGCCGCCGAAAATGCTGGTCTTGGTACCGAGCTCGGACGGCAACACGGGACCGCCGAATCCGCTGGCCGGCGCCTGATATGAATCGGGATCGCGGCGCGCCTTTTTCGCTTTGCGCGGCGTCAATTCATCCGGACGCAGCACGCGCTGGTTTTCGTTGAGGATTTCGTCCGGATTTTCCGTTTTGCTGCGTTCGGCGGCAGCCTCTTGCTTACGGCGGACGACGTCAGGGTCGACCGGCCAGGCCGGATTGTTCGCCAATGCGGCACCCGCTTTTTTCCGGCGGCGGCAGGGTTTTGCCCGGCGGGGATCACCAAGGGGGCGCGTTCCTGATAGTTGATCGGCTCGCCGTCTTTGCGCAGGCCGAGGCCTTCCAGGATGCCGCGAAAAATCTTGCGATCGATCGGCACGTCTTCGTCTTCGGCTGCCCGCGCCGGCAGCGCGGGTCGCCAGCAAGGCGGCGCCGAGCACCAGGCTCAAGGCGCGCGCGGTGAACTTCATCGTCGGACGTGTCGGGCGCATGATTGTCATCCGGTGTTGGCCTCTAAATCCCCCGGGGAATTCAACGACCTGCCCTGGACTATTGCGACGGATCAGGGCGCTTTTACGGCGCGGTCCGCGACCAGGGATTCATACAGGAGGCCAAGTACCCCGGCAACGATGGCTACATCGGCTAGGTTAAAAACGTACCAGTTGAACCGCCAATTGGCGCCGGAAACGTGGAAATAGACGAAATCGGCAAACCCAGCCATAGGCCACCCGGTCGATGCCGTTGCCGACCGCCCCGCCGATAATGAGGCCGAGGGAGAGCGCCGTGAGGCGGGCCCGCGCGTTCGCCAGCCAGACCCAGAGTAGAATCACCGCGACAGCCTTGAAGCCGAGCAGGATCCATTGGCCGAGCGGCCCTTGGGTCTGGAACAGGCCGTAGCTAATGCCGGTGTTGCGGGCGAGCAAGAAGTCGAAGAACGGCCCCGAGCCGCACCGGATTGGCGCCGATATCGACCACGTAGAGCAGATAGAGCTTGCTGGCTTGGTCGAGCAGACAGGCGATTGCCGCAACGCCGAGGCCGAAAAACCGTGAGCGGGCCGCGGAGATAGGACAAAAGACTACTCCGCCGCTTTGCGCAGGGTTTCCCATTCGCGCAACGCCTTGGCGTCGCGCGGCGAGACATCCGGGTACTCGGGATCGGCGCCGATATTGGTGAGTATCTTCCAGGAGCGCGCGCACTTGGTGCCTTCGGCGAGGTTGGGGACCACCGCAACAACCGGCGACATCCGGCAGCCGGAAGGCGGCCGCCGGCCCTTCGTCCATTGCCAAGCGTCAGCGCGGACGTGATGCAAATTTCCGCCAAGTCGATGTCGACGACGGCCTCGTACAATTCCGCACTCGATACGTGCACGATCGGGTGCGCTTCGAGCGAGGAGCCGATGCGCTTCTGCGCGCGCTCGATTTCCAGCGCGCCGGTGACGACGCGGCGCACGGTACGCACCTTGCGCCACTTCTCGGCGAGTTTGTCGTTGCGCCAGGCTGCCGGCACCTCTGGGAAAGTCTCGAGATGCACGGATTTGGCGCCGGCGCCATAGCGAGACGCCCATGACCTCTTCTGCGGTGAAGCATAGCATCGGCGCCAGCCATACGACCGTACAGCGGAACAGATGATCGACCACCGTGAGGCAGGCCTTGCGGTTCACTGACGAGATCGGGTCGCAATACAGCGTGTCCTTGCGGATGTCGAAATAGAACGCCGACAGATCCGACGTCATGAAGCTCGAGAGCGTGGCGAAGATGCGCTTGTAGTCGAAATCGGCGTAGGCCTGGCGCACGATGACGTCGAGCTCGGACAGCCGGTGCAGCATCAGCCGCTCCAACTCCGGCATCTTGTCGAGCTTGACGCGGTCTTCCTCGGTGAAATGCGCCAGCGAGCCCAGCATCCAGCGAATGGTATTGCGCAGCTTGCGATAGGTGTCGGCCGTGGTCTTGAGGATTTCCGGCCCGATGCGCAGGTCGTCGGCGTAGTCCGAGGCGCAAACCCACATGCGCAGAATGTCAGCGCCGGAATTCTTGATGACGTCCTGCGGCGCGGTGACGTTGCCGAGCGACTTCGACATCTTGCGCCCGGATTCGTCGAGCACGAAACCGTGGGTGAGCACGACGTCATAGGGCGCGCGGGCCGCGCGTGCCGCATGATTCCAGCAGCGAGGAATGAAACCAGCCGCGATGCTGGTCCGAACCTTCAGATACATCACAGTATCCTGGCCGCCGTCGACCTTGCGCTTGATGCCGGCGAGCTGCGGGAATGTACCGGATCTTCCAGCACGAAAGCATGCGTCGAGCCCGAATCGAACCAGACGTCGCAAATGTCGTCGACTTTCTTCCACGCGTCGTTGGCGAGCTTGCCGAGGAAGCGTTCCCGCGCGCCGTCTTTGTACCAGGCGTCGGCGCCCTCTTCCTCGAAGGCCTCGACGATGCGCACGTTGACTTCCGGATCTTCGAGAATCTCGACCGAGCCGTCCGGCAATTCCTTGATGAAGACCGCGATCGGCACGCCCCAGGCGCGCTGGCGCGAGATCACCCAGTCCGGCCGGCTCTCGATCATGCCGGTGATGCGGTTCTGCCCGGCGGCGGGCACCCAGCGCGTCACCGTGATGGCGCGAAGTGCACGCGCGCGCAACGTGTCGCCGGGCTTGTCGATGCCCTGATCCATGGCGATGAACCACTGCGGCGTGTTGCGGAAGATGATCGGCTTCTTCGAGCGCCACGAGTGCGGGTATTGGTGTTTGAGGCGCGAGCGCGCGATGATATTGCCGGCTTCGGCCAGCGCCTTGATCACCGCGTCGTTGGCGTCGCCCTTCTCGCCCTTGTCGTTGATGACGCGCTTGCCGGTAAAGCCCGGCGCGGCTTCGGTCAGCGCGCCGTTTTCGTCGACGGTGTAGGGAATGGCGGGATTGATGCCGCGCGCTTCCAGTTCAGCGCGGTTGGCTGTCCAGACCTCGAAATCCTCGCGGCCGTGGCCCGGCGCGGTGTGCACGAAGCCGGTGCCGGTGTCGTCGGTGACGTGATCGCCCCGGCAGCAAGGGCACATCAAAGTCATAGCCTTTGCCCGCCAAAGGATGGCGGCAGATTATGCGGTTCAACATTTCTGCCGAAACATCGGCAATCTTGTCATAAGCCGTGACCTTCGCCTGCTTGAATACGTCGCCGGCAAGATTTTCCGACAGGATGAACAGATCGCCGAACTTCGCCAGTTTTCCGGCGGCGCGTCGGTGACTTTATAGAGGCCATATTTTATTTTGGCGAGAACGAGATCGCGCGGTTGCCCGGCAGCGTCCACGGCGTCGTCGTCCAGATGACGACGGAAGCCTTGGCCATGTCGCCGCTGCCGTTCTTAACCGGAAACTTCACCCACACCGTATCGCTGGTATAGTCCTCGTATTCGACTTCCGCCTCGGCGAGCGCGGTCTTCTCGACCACGCTCCACATCACGGGCTTCGAGCCGCGATACAGCGTCTTGTTGGCGGCAAACTTCATCAGCTCGCGCGCGATCTGCGCTTCGGCGAAGAACGCCATCGTCGTATAAGGATGCGCCCAGTCGCCTTCGACGCCGAGCCGCATGAATTCCTTGCGCTGCACGTCGATCCAGCCTTGCGCGAAGTCGCGGGCACTGCTTGCGGAATTCGACCACCGGCACCGCGTCCTTGTTCTTGCCCTTGGCGCGGTATTCTTCCTCGATCTTCCATTCGATCGGCAGGCCGTGGCAGTCCCAGCCCGGCACGTAATTCGAATCGTAGCCGAGCATCTGCTGGCTGCGCGTCACCACGTCTTTCAGGATCTTATTGAGCGCGTGGCCGATATGGATGTTGCCATTCGCATAAGGCGGGCCGTCATGCAGGATGAACTTCTCGCGGCCCTTGGCGGCCTCGCGCAACTGCTTGTAGAGCCCGTCCTTCTCCCAGCGCGCCAGGATCTCGGGCTCTTTCTGCGGCAGGCCGGCCCGCATCGGGAAATCCGTCTGCGGCAGGAACAAGGTCTCGGAATAATCGCGCTCGGTCTTCGTCATGTTTTTCAAGGTTTCCTGGGCGGCTATGTAGCAGGCCGATTCCGCGGCGGAAAGGCGCAAAACGGCGCCAATTCGTGGGATCAGACCTTGCCTAACGCGGGGAAAGCCGCCCCTGCCCGCTTGAGCGTGTCGCGGGCCTGGGCGGCGTCGGCCGCCATCTGACGCGTGAGCGCCTCGATGCTGGCGAGCTTCTGCTCGGGCGGATTCCAGCCGATGAAGGCAACGTCGATCGTCTGGCCATAGAGGTCGCCGTCGAAGTCGAACAAAAATACTTCCAGAAGCGGCGCGCCGTCGTCGAACATCGGGCGCACGCCGAAGCTGGCGACGCCGTCATGACGCTTGCCGCCGACATCCACGCGCACCGCATAGATGCCGTGCTTGAGCGCGCAGGTGGCGTCGAGCCTGATATTGGCGGTCGGGAAACCCAGTTCGCGGCCGCGCTTGTCGCCGTGGATGACGTCGCCCGACACGAACCACGGCGCGCCGAGCAGCTCGGCCGCCTCGACCCACCTTGCCTTCCGCGAGCGCCGCGCGCACCGCGCCCGACGACACCGGCCTGCCTTCGTCCTCGAGCGGCGCAACGATGTCGACCGCAAAGCCGAGGCGTTCGCCCTGTTGGGCGAGAAAAGCCGGCGAGCCGGCGCGCTTTTGTCCGAAGTGAAAATCGAATCCGATCGCGGCGCCGCCGATGCCGAAACGTCCGACCAGAATCTTTTCGATGAAATCCTGCGCCGAGGTCGCGGCGAGTTGCGCATCGAACGTCATGACAATGGCGCCGTCCAATCCGGTCGCCGCCAGCAGCCGCAGCCGGTTCCGCTCGCTCGAGAGCTGGAACAGCGCGTCTTGCGGCCGCAGGAAAAGCCGGGGATGCGGCGAAAAAGTCAGCGCGGCGGCCTTGCGGCCGAGCATCTTGGCGCGCGATAAGGCCGCCCCGATCACAGCGCGGTGCCCGCGATGCACGCCGTCAAAATTGCCGATTGCCACAACGGCGCCATGCAGTGGCCCAATATCGAGGTCATGCTCGCCGGCGTGCGCGGCGTGGAAGCTGTGGACCGGCTTGTTCATGAGGCGATAAGGCTGTTCGCAATCGTTTCCGTCAAGGCGTGCTCGATTTCGCGCCGTGCCGTATTTGTGGGCGGGAATATGGTTACCGGACGGTTAACAAAGTTTCAAATTAACGGGTTATTCAAGTCGCGCTGCTAAGTATCAACACTACTCCTGGGAGCGCCTGTCGCGGGCGACTGACTGAAATGGCTGTCGATTTGTCGATGCCGGTCCTGATTGTGGACGATTACAATACGATGGTCCGCATCATCCGCAACCTTTGCGGCAGCTTGGCTTTGTGCATATCGACGACGCCAATGACGGCTCGCAGGCGCTCGCCAAGATGCAGCAGCGCAAATACGGCCTGGTGATCTCCGATTGGAACATGGAGCCGATGACCGGCTACGACCTGTTGCAGCAGGTGCGCGCCGATCCCGAACTGTCGGAAACGCCTTTCATCATGGTGACGGCGGAATCCAAGACCGAGAACGTGATCGCCGCCAAGAAGGCCGGCGTGTCGAATTACATCGTCAAGCCGTTCAACGCCCAGACGCTGCGCAGCAAGATCGAGTCGGTCTTCCCGGACCTCGCCGCGCCGGCGGAAGCGGCTGAGCTTTTGCCGGTCCGGACAGTCTTTAGAGGCCTTTTCAGGCCCAGCGGACCGCACACGCCCGCCAATCGAACCGCTTAAAAGAAATTGCGATCTCGATGGAACCTTTAACCATCGAGACGACTTTCCCCCACGCCCTGATAGTGCCCGAATGGGCTCTCAACCTGTTGCAGAGAGCCCAACGCACCCAAAAGTTGTCACGGCCGAAAGTGGCGCTATGGCCGTGGTTTTGATCGTCGAAGACGATGTGTTCATCCGCGAAGTCGCGGAAATGCTGATTCAGGACTGGGGCCATCAGACGCTCAGCGCCAGCAGCGTTGAAGAGGCCCTTGCGATCCTGCGTTCGCCGCAGCCCATCGATGCGCTCTTCACGGACATCTATCTGAAAACGGCGGTTCTTGGCGGCTGTGAAGTGGCCCTTCAGGCAATCGCGCTCCGGCCGGGACTGCGCATCCTGTACACGACCGGCAATACCATCACCGAAAAAATGAAAGCGCTGCTTCTGGAAGGCACGCATTTCCTGCGCAAGCCCTACACCGAAGGCCAGCTCGAAGAATCGGTGAATTCTTGTTTGCGTGACGACGCGGCGGCGCCCATTCGAATCCCGCGCCGATAATCATCAAATAGTCAGGGGCGACACATTGAACATTCGGGACGATGCGACCGTGAATGGCGCGTCCGAAGGCACCTCCGCTCACCGGCAGGCCGAGGAGACGCTGCTCAAAGCCGGCGCCCTGCAGAACGCGATCTTCAACAGCGCCAACTTCTCGAGCATTGCGACCGACGCCAAGGGCGTCATTCAGATCTTCAACGTCGGCGCGGAACGCATGCTCGGCTACACCGCCGCCGAGGTGATGAACAAGATCACGCCCGCAGATATTTCCGATCCGCAGGAGGTCATCGCGCGCGCCAAGGCGCTCAGCGCCGAACTGGCAACGCCGATCACGCCGGGCTTCGAAGCCCTGGTATTCAAGGCCTCGCGCGGCATCGAAGACATCTATGAACTGACTTACATCCGCAAGGGATGGCAGCCGCTTCCCGGCGGTGGTGTCGGTCACGGCGCTGCGCGACGCGCAAAACGGCATCATCGGCTATCTGCTGATCGGCACCGACAATACCGCCCGCAAGCTGGCGGAAGAAGCGCTGCTCAAGGCCGGCGCCTTGCAGCGCGCGATTTTCAACAGCGCCAACTTCTCGAGCATTGCCACCGACGCCAAGGGCGTCATTCAGATCTTCAACGTCGGCGCGGAGCGCATGCTCGGCTACACCGCCGGCGAGGTGATGAACAAGATCACGCCTGCCGATATTTCCGATTCGCAGGAAGTCATCGCGCGCGCCAAGGAACTCAGCGCCGAACTTCGAACGCCGATCACGCCGGGCTTCGAGGCGCTGGTGTTCAAGGCATCGCGCGGCATCGAAGACATCTATGAGCTGACCTACATCCGCAAGGATGGCAGCCGCTTCCCGGCGGTGGTCTCGGTCACGGCGCTGCGCGACGCGCAAAACGGCATCATCGGCTATCTGCTGATCGGCACCGACAACACCGCGCGCAAGCTTGGTCGAAGCCGAGCAGAAAAAGCTCGATCAACGGCTGCGCGACCAGCAATTTTACACCCGCTCGCTGATCGAATCCAACATCGACGCCCTGATGACGACCGATCCCAACGGTATCATCACGGACGTCAACAAGCAGATGGAAGCACTCACCGGCTGCACCCGCGACGAGTTGATCGGCGCGCCGTTCAAGAGTCATTTTACCGATCCCGACCGGGCGGAAACCGCGATCAAGCTCGTGCTGAGCGAAAAGAAGGTCACGGATTACGAACTGACCGCGCGCGCGCGCGACGGCAAAGAGACGGTGGTTTCTTATAATGCGACCACGTTCTACGACCGCGGCCGCACGCTGCAGGCGTATTCGCTTCCGCGCGCGACGTCACCGAACGCAAGCAACGCGAACTTGACGCGCTCAGCCTGACTAATGAGATATCGCACCGGATCAAGAACAATTTGCAGGTCATCGTTGGCCTGATCTCCTATGAAGCCAAATGGACCGCCGCGCCCTGCGTGCAGGGCTACAAGACCATGCAGGCGCGCATCGGCGCCATTGCCCATCTTTACGACCTGATTTCCCAAACCAGCCGCGGCCGCACCGTCGCGGTCGATGCTTACTTGCGCCAAATCGCCAAAGCGATGACGGCAAGCCTGCTTGGAAACATGTCGGGAATCACGATCGAGGTCGAGGGTGAGACGGTAGAGATCGATCCGGACCGCGCCGTTCCGTTCGGCCTCCTCGTCAATGAGTTGACGACCAACGCCATCAAGCACGCGTTTCCGCACGGCAGCGGGCACATCAGGCTGTGCGTGGAGCGGGCCGGCGACCAGATCGATCTCGTCATTTCCGATGACGGCGTCGGCATGAGGAACAAGGATCAGGCGAAGAGCCCGGAAAAACGCGGCTCCGACTACGTCGCCATTTTCGTGCGCCAGCTTGGCGGCGCCATCATCCCGTCCACGCAGGGACCGACCGGAACGATCGTCCGAATAAGGCTGCCGTTGCTGCTGGTGCCATCGGGCGGCGCCGAGCCACTCGCCGCGTAGCGGTTCGGCCCCAACTCACCACGTCAATTGACGCATCACCGCTTTCGGCATATCGCCGGCGGCGCCGAAGGTCGCCCGCAGCGAACTGACGTCGGGCCGCTCGCGGTCGCCGAGTTCCTCGGCGTGGATGCCCGAAGTCACGAACACGAAGTCGATGCCGAAGCCGTGCGCGCCGCGCAAATCGGTACGCACCGAATCGCCGATCGCCAGCACGCGCCTGAGCGGAATCTTGCGGCCGGCGGCGGCTTCCGCCTTAGCCAGCGCCATCTCGTAGATCGGCCGATAGGGCTTGCCAGCGTAGAGCACCTCGCCGCCCATGCAGGCATAGAGGTCGGCGATCGAGCCGGCGCAATAGACAACCTTGTCGCCGCGCTCGACGATCACGTCGGGATTGCCGCAGACCAGGAACTGCTTGCGCGCCAGCATGCCTTCGAGGCGCTCGCGATAGGCATCCGGCGTTTCGACCTCGTCGTCGTCGAGGCCGAGCAAACGACGTAATCGGCGCTCTCAAGCGGCGCGAATTTCACATTTAGCCCGGTGAATATCTCGGCATCGCGCTCGGGGCCCATGTGGAAGACGCTCTGCCCTTCGCGGCTTTCGATCACCGAACGGGTGACGTCGCCGGAAGACACGATGGCGTCGTAAGTCTCGCGCGGCACGTGAAGGCTTGCCATTTGCCGCGCCACCACATTGTTCGGCCCGCGGCGCGTTGGTGATGAACACCACCGTGGTACCGGCGGCGCGCGCCCCGCATCAGCGCATCGCAAGGCGGCGGAAACACCACGACGCCGTTATGCACCACGCCCCACAGATCGCACAGCACCACGTCATAGTCGGGCGCGAGCTCGGAAAAATGCGGGATGAGTTTCGGCACGGGCGGTCAGGCGGACGGTGCGCCGGCCGCGGCAAGCTCGTTCGTATTGTCGGCCGCCGGCTTGGCGGCATCGCCCAACGCTTCGGCGCGCACCGGACGCGGCGCCGAGAACAGGAAGCCTTGGCCGAAGCGCACGTCGTATTCGAGCAGATCGACCACCGAGCTTTCGTCCTCGATGCGTTCGGCGATCAGATCGATACCGGAGCGCGCCAGGAGGTCGGCGAGATCTTCCGGGTGAATATCGCTCTGCGCGGGTAGCGGCGCGGTTGAGCAGCAGCTTTGCCGGCACCTTGAGGAAACGGAACGAACGGTCGGCCAGTTCCTTGGCTTCCATGCGCAGGTCGGTGACGTGATCCATCGAGAAGCGGAAGCCGCGTTCGGCCAGCGCCGCCAGCGCCTCGTGCTCGATCGGGCCGAAGCTGCGATAGGCGCTTGGGTGAATTCGAACATCATGGCGCCGGCGAGCGCCCTGTTGGCATCCATGAAATCCAGGAACTGCTTGAAGGCACTGGCATCCGTCAGCGTCGACGCGCTGATGTTGCAGAACAGGCCGACGTCGCGGCTCTTGAGTTGCAGGCGGCGCGTCACCTGCACGCAACCGGAATATCAGAAGGTTGTCGATCTTCGGCATCAGGCCGACGGCTTCGGCAAAGTCGATGAATTCGCCGGCCGGGATGATGTCGCCTTCTTCGGTGCGCAGGCGCGACATTGCTTCGTAGTAGCGCACCTTGCGTTGCGGCAGCGTGACGATCGGCTGCAGATAAAGGTCGATGCGGTTGGCGTCGGCGGCCCGCCCGATCAGATCGCCGATGCTTTCACGGCTCATGCCCTTGAAGCGCATGCCGCCACCCGCCGACGGCGTCGGTTTCGCTCAGCGCCAGCGGCGCGTCGGCCGATGACGTTGTCTTTACGGCAGGCGCGCGCGCTTGCGTGCGCTCGGGCATGACACCTCGTTTTGCAGGATCGATTCATGGCCGGCGACGGTCTCGGCGATCTGGCGCACCAGCCCGCTGAGTTCGCCGATTTCGGCGGCCATCGGGTCGCTGTCGCCGCGGGCGCGGTTGAACGTGGCGTCGACCTTGCTCTCCATGCCGTTGAGGCGTCGCGAAATCTCCGCGACCTGGCGGGCGAGATCGGCGGTGCCCCGCGACAAATCGGCAATCTGATCGCCGAGATCGCCGCGGTCGCGCAGCCGGTTGCTCAC
>JBBCIM010000036.1:0-54107 GCA_037200245.1 Pseudolabrys sp. | reverse complement strand
TGCCGGCGATCACCGCGCGGATCGTATCCGGATAGCGATTGGCCAAGACGACCGCGGCCTTCGATCTGAATCCGGTTCTTGGCCGGATCGTTCGATAGCCAGAAACCTTGCATGACCTTGAGGCCGAGTTTCTGGGCGATGCCTGCGACCTGCTCCAGGCCCTGATCGACCGAATAGATGCGCACGCAGTCGGTCAGTTGGGCGAGGACGCTCAAATCCTCTTCGATTTGGGCGGCGGGTATGCGCGTCTCGGATCGAACGGGGTCTGCGACCCCCGGAACGGCGCGTAGGAAATGCAGTAGAGCTTTTCGCCGGCCTTGAGCGGTGCCTGCGGCATAGCGACCGGGTTCCGAGCCAGGCCCAGGCAAGGCCAATAACAACCGCCGTAGTAGCGAAGCAAACTAGTCCAAGACGCATCTAGATGGCCCTAATAACAGCGGTTCTCTGGGCGAGTTCTGGCGCCCCCCCGGCGGTCCCCCTATATTGCACGGCCGCCGCCTGTGCTGTCGCTACCTTTAAGCAACCTGCGTGGAAATGCTGGACAAAACCGATCCGATAGGGCCCAAGTTTTGGCAGCGGGGAAAGCGCGTGCGTGTAAGCCAGAGTCCTGATTTCTCAGTAAAACATTGCCGGCCTATCGGCATCCAATGCCCCATTAGCGTCCCATTCGGGTCGCAAATCATGCAGGCTATTGGACGGGCGGGCTCCATCAACATCGGCGGGAAAATGCCGTTACCACTTACGTTGCGTCAGTTTTGCGCCGTGCTGTGCACGGTTGTCTTTAGCATCGCGGCTTACGGCGGCCTACGCCCAGAGCGTCAACGCTGAAAAGCCGGCCGAGCCTCAGAAGCCGGCGGCCGATATCGCCAAGGAAGGCCAGAAGAAGATCGACGAGATCGCCGAGGCGACCCGCGTCCTGACGGGCCCGGCCGGCAATCCTGAGTGCGTCTGGCTCGGGACGCCGCGTCGTCAGCCTGCTGTGGCGTGACGATCTCGACACCGCTTTCCCCCGCCACCTCGACCTTTATGACCGCTTCGGGTGCCCCAGCGCTCACGTCCAGGCGACGTTTCGCTGTCTGGTCCGGCAAGGAAACATCGATCCGAAAGCTCAGGAAACCCTGAATGGCCGGGTTCATGCCTGCTGGGTCAATCCCGGGTTGGCTCCAACCGACCCGGTCGCCGCCAAGGCGCCAGCTCCCGCCGCCTCCGACGGAACGACTCCGCGCTAAGCTTGTTGTCCCCACGTTCAGCGCAGGCACCTTGTTGTCTGTTGTTCAGCGAAAGAACTTGCCGATGCCATGCGCATGACAAGGAATTGCCATGTGCGAGTTCTACTTGAAACGGAGCCTAATACTAAGCTACGCTGCGGTGCAGCAGATCATGCTTGGTTGAGCCCAGGGGACGGGTTCGAGGATCTGCCACTCTGCCCCACTTGGTATTAAGTCCTATGCGCACCGTCCGTTGCCGTCGTCGCTTCTCGTGGCGTGCGTGCACGCTGGATTGTGGGGCTTTGTCTAACGACCACATCAGTGCACCCCAGCTTTGACCGGTCAACTTGCCAGCGTTTCCTACGCGCCCTTCGAAGGCAACACGAACGTCGAAGCGGGCGGTCGCGCGCGCCGCCGAGCAAATCCGCGCCGACTTGAAACTGCTGGCGCCGACAACGCGCGCCATTCGTACTTATTCGTCGACCGCTGGGCGTCGAACTGGTTCCAGGCATTGCCCAGGAGTTCGGGCCTGCGTGTCACCGTCGGCGCGTGGCTCGACAAGAACCAGGAGCGCAACGACCGTGAAATCCGCTCGGTCATCGACCCTCGCCCAAGCGCCACAGCAACATCAACGGCATTTTCGTCGGCAACGAAACCATTTACCGCGGCGAAACTCAGGTCAGCGAGCTGATCCAGACCATCCAGCGCGTCAAGCATTCGACCAACGTACCGGTCACCACCGGCGAAATCTGGAACGTCTGGATCGAGCACCCGGAACTAGTGTCGGCGGTCGACTTTATCGCCGCGCACATCCTGCCTTATTGGGAAGGCTTCTCGGACAAGAAGGCCGTCGATCAGGCCATCCTGATCTACGACAAGCTGCGCGCGGCCTACCCCGGCAAGCGCATCGTCATCGCCGAATTCGGCTGGCCGAGCGCCGGCTATAACCTCAGGGACGCGACTCCCGGCCGCATCGAACAGGCCACCGTGCTGCGCGACTTCGTTTCGCGCGCCGACGCCTATGGCATCGACTACAACATCGTCGAGGGCCATCGATCAGCCGTGGAAGATCTTCGAAGGCGGCGTCGGTCCCTTATTGGGGGCGTGTACGACGCGTCGCGCCACCCGAAATTCGAGTGAGACCGGCATCATCAGCGATCCCGGATCACTGGCGCCTTGCGGCATCGCGCTTCTCGTGAGCGTGCTGCTGTCGATGCCGATCCTGCGCGCCACCGCCGTCAGCCGCGGCCAACGTCGTCGGCGCCTGGTTTGCCGCGGTATTCGCCTATTGGAACGGCCATTACTTCGTCACGGCGCCGCTTTCGCGCTCGGGCTCGGTACCGCCCTGCTCATTCCGTTGATCATCATCGCGCTGGCGCGCGTCGAAGAGATCGCGCAGATCGCCTTCGGCCGTAAGCCTGACCGCCTCATCGACGCGCCGCCTTTGGCGCCCGAGGCGGACGCGCCCAAGGTGTCGATCCACATTCCGGCGCACAACGAGCCGCCGGAGATGCTCAAGCAGACGCTCGATGCCATCGCGCGGCTCGATTATCCGAATTTCGAATGCGTGCTGGTGATCAATAATACGCCCGACCCGGCGATGTGGCTGCGGTCGAAGAGCACTGCCGCCTGCTCGGCGAACGTTTCAAGTTCGTGCGCTCCGACGAGGTCGTCGGCTTCAAGGCCGGCGCGCTGCGTCTCGCCATGGTGCACACCGCCGCCGACGCCGAAGTGCTCGCCATACTCGATGCCGATTACGTCGTGCATCAGGATTGGCTCAAGGATCTGGTGCCGCTGTTCCGCGATCCGAACGTCGGTCTGGTTCAGGCGCCGCAGGATCACCGCGACGGCGAACGCAGCGTTATGCATCAGGCGATGAACGCCGAATATGCCGGCTTCTTCGACATCGGCATGGTGCAGCGGAACGAATACAATGCCATCATCGTCCACGGCACCATGTGCCTGGTGCGCCGCGCCGCGCTCGAGGCTGCCGGCGGCTGGTCGAGCGACACCATCTGCGAGGACACCGATCTCGGCCTGACGCTGCTCGAACTCGGCTGGCATGCCCATTACACCAACCGCCGCTACGGTCACGGCCTGCTGCCCGACAGCTTCGAGGCCTACAAGAAGCAGCGCCATCGCTGGGCCTATGGCGGGTTCCAGATCGTCAAGAAGCATTGGCGCCGGTTCCTGCCGGGCGCGAGCCGGCTGACCCGCGACCAGAAGCGCGAATTCGCGCTCGGCTGGCTCAATTGGCTCGGCGCCGAAAGCCTCGGCGTGGTCGTGGCCATGCTCAACATCGTCTGCGGTGCCGGTTATCGCCTTCCTCGACATCGCGGTGCCGGATCGCATTCTCACGATTCCGATCATCGCCGCCTTTGTCGTATCGGTTGCCCACTTCGTCATGCTGTATCGGCTGCGTGCGCGACAATCCGGCCGGTCTCATCCGCACCATGGTCGCGGCCATGTCGGTGCAGTGGACGGTGGCGCGCGCGGTCGGCTTCGGCGTCGTCAAGGATCACCTGCCCTTCGTGCGCACCGCCAAGGGCGGCATGCGCCGTACCACGGATTTCCACGCGTTCTGGGAAGCCGTGCTGGCGGCCTTGCTGATCGGCAGCGCCGTGGTGCTGGTCGAAACCAACATCAAGGAAATCCGCGAGATCATATTTTCGCGGGCGTGCTGGTGATCCAGAGCCTGCCGTTCATCGCAGCCGTCGGCCTTGCGGTGATCGAGCGCACGCGCCTCAACGAGTTCGCCTACTGGCGCAGCCTCGACGCGCGCGTTGCCGAACTGTTCGGACGCCGCGTTACGCCCATGAGCGTCACCGCCACGGTGCCGGCGCAAGTGGTGCAACAGGCCGTGCAGGCGGTGCAAGCCGCGCAGAAACAGGGCGAGTTGGTGCAGTAAATCTGCGCAGCCCTTTGTAATCCGTCACCCTGAGGTGGCCGCGTGCAACGCGGCCGTCGAAAGGGCGACGGCCCGGGCGTTCATCCTTCGAGGCTCGCCGCGAACGCGGCTCGCACCTCAGGATGACGACCTAAGCCGGCAGCGCCGTCTCGACCAGCTTCACCCAATAAGACGTCCCGAACGGAATCACGTCGTCGTTGAAGTTGTACGACGGGTGATGCAGGCCGGCGCTGTCGCCATTGCCGATCCAGATGAAGGCGCCCGGCCGCTCGTTGAGCATGAACGAGAAATCTTCCGCGCCCATCATCGGCGGCAGATCGGTGTCGACGCGGTCGCTGCCGACGATCTGGCTCGCCACCGACGCGGCAAAGCCCGCCTCGTGCTCGTGGTTGACCAGCACCGGATAATTGCGCCGGTATTCGAGCTTGGCCTTGGCGCCATAAGCCATCGCCGTGCCTTCGACCACCTCGTGCAGCCGCTTCTCCAGGAGATCGCGCACGCCGGCATCGAGGCTGCGCGCCGTGCCGCGCAACTGCACGGTCTGCGGCAGCACGTTGTCGGTGTTGCCCGCCTTGAACATGCAGATCGACACCACCGCCGATTTCAGCGGGTCGACATTGCGCGACACGATCGACTGGATGTTGTTGATGATCTGCGCGCCGACCAGAACGGTGTCGATGCCCAGATGCGGCCGCGCCGCGTGGCTGCCGATGCCTTCGATATCGATGGTGACGAAATCCGCCGACGCCATGGTCGGGCCGGGCCGAATACCGAACTCGCCGACCGGCATGCCGGATAATTGTGCATACCGTAGAACTCGCCGATGCCGAAGCGCTGGATCATGCCGTCATCGAGCATGGCCTTGGCGCCGGCGGCCGCCCTCTTCGGCCGGCTGGAAGATCACCACCGCCGTACCGTCGAAATTGCGGGTCTCAGCGAGATAGCGCGCGGCGCCGAGCAGCATGGCGGTGTGGCCGTCATGGCCGCAGGCGTGCATCTTCCCCGGCACCGTCGACTTGTACGGCAGGTCGTTGGCCTCATCGATCGGCAGCGCGTCCATATCGGCGCGCAAGCCGATGACCTTGCCCGAGCCTCCTTGCGGCCCTTGATGACGCCGACGACGCCGGTGCGCCCGATGCCGGCCACCACCTCGTCGCAGCCGAAGGCCTTGAGCTTGTCGGCGACCGAGGCCGCCGTGCGGTGCACCTCGTAGAGCAGTTCCGGATGGGCATGCAGGTCCCGCCGCCAGCCGGTGATGTCCGGATGCAGGTCGGCGACGCGGTTGACGATCGGCATGGCTTTAGGCTCCAGGCAGCCGGTATAAGGGCGGCGCGCCACAGGTTGCTCGCTTAGATAGTCTAGCAAATATCGGGCTTTGCGCGAGTTCAACTATCGGGCGGCCCGCCTATCGACCGGGCAAGTCTGACTTGACCAAGCATGGTGGCGCCCGTAAACCCCGGCCCAAGCGCACGATCCCAAAGCTTGGGAACCGGCCGTTCGGCCGGCATCGTGCGTGTGGTAAGGGCGCGTAGCTCAGTTGGTAGAGCACCTGACTTTTAATCAGGTGGTCCCGGGTTCGAGTCCCGGCGCGCTCACCATTATTCGTACGACAATTGAATTTGCGGTTCCGGCGCTGGCGCGCAACCGCGTCATAATCACTGTCGATGGCAGCGCAGGCATTTTGGAGGTATGCAGGGTCAACCGTGGTGTGACGGTCGGTCGTACCCTTACGGTGATCGAGTTGGCCCTCGATCTCTCACTTCGGTGCGCGCCCTTTGATCGTCTCGGCCGCAACGTCCAGCCCTGCATCTACAAAGCAATTTATCGACGTGAGCCGGGTGTTGATGGTCGGATGCCAGCTTGATGTCTGAGCGTACATCAGCGTGTTCTGAAGCTCGATAATCTATTGTATGGAAGTTTGGCACCAGCCGCCTGCTCGCGCACTTTCCAAGCAGCCGTCTCCTTTGCGCTCAAAGCCTCATGTTCGCCAATAAGGACGCTCTGCACATCCTCGGCTTTTCCGACTACAGACTTAGCGGTATCCCCAACAAACTTGTCAGCGAAGCTTACCGCGATAGGGCTTTCCAGGAGATCAACGGCTTTCTTGCCGGCGACTGAAAGCGCCGCGCCACCTACACCTAGGGCTGCCGTCGGGGCAGCACCTTTCAATCCCTCCGAAGCAAGTCTCCGCGCATTTTCCGCTTGGGCATCGACGAACGCGCGTCGGCCGGACCGGCAGCGGCCGTGGTCCGGTTTGGGCTGCTATCTCAACTGTCTCGCCACTTTTTGGCGGGCTCGGTTTTATGTTCCTCTTGTGCCCAAAGCACGAGTCCGATCTACTCGCCTGGCAAGAGGTTTACGGGAATGACAATCTGGCGTCGCATTCAATCCATCGTTTGGCGTCCATTGTTTTATCGTCTGAAGCGATACCAGTGGTTTCGGAACTACATAAAGAATTCAAAAGGGATTTTCCGTGGGTACCCGAGGATCTTCCCGACGATCCAAGCCCTCGTCCTCTCCCGCCTGATGAAAAGGAACCCTCAGACAAGGAATTATCTGCACGCCTACACCGGATCTACGATACGATTTCCAAAAACATCGAGCGTGAGAACGCTCTGATCAATTTCCGAATTACTTGGGCTTGCATCTTGAGCGCCCGGCATTCTTGGTGCTGAAGGCGTAATTATAAAATTATGTGGCCGGTTATCATGCGGGCGACCCGTTTTTTCACCGGTCCGGGCAGACCGGCGTTGTCTTTCTTTCTCTCTTGGCAATATTTTTTTTGCCTCATGTCGTTGTTCGGCGTTAATGCGGCGCAACGACAAATGGAGTACGTCAAACTTGCTTACCGGGTAAGAAAATCACAGTTCGCTATCTTTGGATTCCCCCGTCCTTACGGCAGATCTTGGAATCATCGCGTCGGAAACTATGCCGCCAGAGCTTTCCCGCTTGCCCTGATATGCCTCTGGACCGTTTTTCTGATCCCACAAGTGGTCCAACTTGGTGTTCTTTTCTTTGACCCTATTGAGTCACTAAAACCATTTAGAGCCAAGCAAGATACTGAATCCGCGTCACGCTATCTAAATGTAATGGCTATCCAAGTTCAGCGACTGGAGGGTCAGCGACAGTTCGAACAGATTTCATCGCGAATCGACGTGCTTTCCAAGCAAATCGATGCGAACGCGGCGCGTCCTATTGTCGTGCAGGTTGCCTCCCCGCCCCGCTCCGCCGGCAGTGCAACCACCGCCACAGATCGCACCAGAAAGTATCAAACCGCCGCTTGGCACACCACGCCCCGGCATGAAGAAGAAAAAGAAGTCTCGGAAGAATAAGCTTTGAGACCGTGTTCGGCCTGGAATACCGAGAATCCGCGAAAGGACTCGGTGCCGTGTGACGTGCAATTGTGCTTAAACTTCCATAGGCCGGTCTTCTCGTCTTTCGCCTGCCGATAATTGCGGAGACTCTTCCCCGCCTCTGTCTTTTTGCGATCGATCCCGCAGCGCGGTAATACCAGACGGATAATCGCCCCTGCCTCTTACTGGGCCTGTACCCCGCGAAACTCGACCACCTTTGCTTTCCCCCCGATTTCCCGCCATAACGCCCCATGGCCAAAACCAAAGCACCCCGAGTCTCCTTCAAAATGCTCCGCCTTGCCGGCGACGACTGGCACATCGAAGCCTCGTGCGAAGGCAAAGAGACCGTTCTCATCAAAGGCCTCAAGAGCAAGGCCGACGCCGACGATTGGCTCAACGGCGAGCGCCGCATCGCCTGGCTGCGCTCGCAGGGCTACGCCAAATAGCGGCGCGATAAAAACAGCGCACAAAAAAAACGGGCCGCCCGAAGACGGCCCGTTTTGAATGTCGCTTATTGGCCGATCAGGCCTTCTCTTCTTCCATCGTCACCGCGACGGCGCCGTTGGCCGACAGCCGCACTTTCTGGCCTTCGACCTCGGCGACCAGGCTCGTGTCGATGAAATGATGGTGGCCCTTGTGCTGGCCCTCGCCGCTGTCGGCCTTGGTCAGCTTGATGCGCTTGCCGTCGACCTTGTCGACGGTGCCGACGTGGACGCCATCGGCGCCGATGACTTCCATATGTTCTTTGATTTGGTTCATGCCAATGTCCTTCTGTGAACGAGGACAACGCGCGACCGGCGGTTCCGTTCAGCCGGGCCGCACAGGCGCTCAGCGTTTCTTCTTTTTGCTCTTTTTGCCGAAAATGTCGTTCCAGTTGTCTTTGTAGGCTTGCGTCACCGCCTTCTGGCCCTCGCCGCGGCTGTAATTCTTCGGCGCGGCGGCCTCCGGCTTTGCCTCGTTTTAGCCTCGGCTTTGACGTCGGTTTTCGCCGGGGCGTCGGCCGCGGCCTTGTCCTTCGGCGCCGGCTTTTCCTTGGCCGGCGACTTCGCGGCAGGCTTCTTATCCGGGCTTGCCATCACAACGCGTTCTGCTGATGACCGCAGTCTTTGCATTTGTATTTGACGCGGGTCTCGCCGAGCGGGATCGAGACTTTATTGACCGTGCCGCACTTGCCGCATTTGGCTTCGATCCGGGTTTCGCCTTTGGTGATGGACACGGATTTCTTCGCCATCGCCTCGCGGACCAGCCGCTCCGCCTCGTCGCGCATTGCTTGTTTCGACATCGCCTGCCCGCTTGTTGCTTAAAAATACCGGCGCATTCTCTAGCAGAGTCCCGGCCGAATTTGCTTGTTTTGCTTCAAATTAATTCGGGCCCGCCATTAACAAAATCGTCCAAAGCGTGTTCGCCGGCGCACATTTTGCCCAGGAATCCGGGGTCTTGCACATCGCCGCCTATTTTGCCGTCACGAAAGCTTATCGGGACCGTCACCGCAGTTTCACCGCACGGTCTCCCTCTCGCCACGATGGCCGGTTAATCAGACTGCACGGGTCGGGGACCTAGAGGAGGCCTTAGACCATGCAGCTCCAGATCGACACGGCCAGGCTGTCTGCCCTTCGCGCCTTTGCTGCGCCCGCTCACTGCCCGCATTGCGGCGACCTCATGGTCGCGCCCTTCGTGTCGGAATTCGTCGAAGGTGGCGAAATCCGCCATCATGGGAATGCGACGCCTGCGGCGAAACCTCCACAACCTCCATCCCGCTCACGGCACATTGACAATAGCCTTGCGGAATAGGCTGTAGGCTGCGGTGTTTGCCAATCACGGCTGAACCCAGCCCTTCGCCAGGAGGAACACCCATGCATTCGACGATCCTGCGCTCCACATTGGCCGCCCTTGCCTGCGCCGCGACGCTGGCGCTGGCCACACCGTCCATGGCCGCCATGGTCAATCTGAAGGCCGACATGAAGGCCGCCGACGAAGTGCCGCCGAACGACAGCAAGGGCACCGGCTCGCTTACCGCCACTTACGACGACGCCAGCAAGAAACTGACCTGGAAAGGCAGCACCAAGGACCTGAGCGGACCTGCAACCGCGGCGCATTTCCACGGCCCCGCCGACGCCGCAAGAACGCGGGCGTCGCGGTGCCGATTACCGGCGCCGACAAGGACGCCTTCGAAGGCTCCGCCACGCTGACCGACACCCAGGCCTCCGACATGCTGGCGGGCAAGTGGTACGTCAACATCCACACCGCCACCAACAAAGGCGGCGAGATTCGCGGCCAGTTGACAAAATAGACAACCGTTTATTGCAACGTTCGGCCCGCCGGTCCCCCTCGCCGGCGGGCTTTTTCGTGTCCGTCAGCCGTGCTTTACCTCCGGCCAAGCGGCGGCTTATCGTGCGCGCCGATCGAGGTCTTTCTCGCGGGGTTAAGCGATGGCCGGTAAGAATGGGGCGGCGCCGTTTCTGATATCGGGCGGCGGCATCGGCGGACTGGTAACGGCCTATGCGCTGGCGCAGAAGGGTTTCCCGGTCCGCGTCTTCGAGCAGTCGCCGGAATTCCGCGAGGTCGGCGCCGGCATCCAACTCGGCCCCAATATTTTCCGCGTGCTGGAAAAGATCGGCCTCAAGGACGCCGTACTCGCCGACGCGCATCGTCCGCCGGGGCAGGAAATGCGCGACGCGCTGACCGGCAAGCTGATCACCCGCATGCCGCTCGACGAGACCTTCATGGCGCGCTTCGGTCAGCCTTATGCGGTGACGCATCGCGCCGACATCCACGGCACGTTCCTGCGCGCCTGCCAGTCTCGCAACCTGATCACGCTTGAAACCAGCCGCCGCGTCGACGGCTACGAGGATCACGGCGACCGCGTCGCGCTCACCATGGAAAACGACGAGCGCGTCGAGGGCCGCGCGCTGATCGCCTGCGACGGCATGTGGTCGAAAATCCGCGAGCGCATCGTCGGCGATGGCAAGCCGCGCGTTTCCGGCCACATCGCCTACCGCGCCGTCCTGAAGCGCGATCAGGTGCCGGACGATCTGTGGCGTCCCGACGTGGTGCTGTGGGCAGGTCCGCGCACGCACTTCGTGCATTATCCGCTGCGCCGGGGCGAGCTGTTCAATCTGGTCGCGGTGTTCCACTCCGATCAATATGAGGAAGGCTGGAATGCCGAAGGCAACAAGGATCTGCTTTGGAAGCATTTCCAGGGCCAGCGCCCCGAAGTGCTGCGCCTGCTCGAACTGATCGACGTCTGGCGGCTCTGGGTGCTGTGCGACCGCGAGCCGGTCAAGAACTGGTCGAACGGCCGCGTCGTGTTGCTCGGCGACGCCGCGCACCCCGATGCTGCAATATCTGGCGCAAGGCGCCTGCATGGCGACCGAGGACGCCGTGGTGCTGGCGGACAAAGTCGCGGCCTCGCCCGACGATCTGCCGGCGGCGTTCAAGGCCTATCAACAGAACCGTTACTTACGCAGCGGTCGCGTCCAGATCATGGCGCGCGTCTATGGCGAATTTTATCACGCGCGCGGCGTCACCGCCGAGTTGCGCGAGATGGCGATCGGCGCCGCACGCCCGAGCAGGCATACGAGAGCATCGCCTGGCTCTACGGCGGACCGTAAATCCTACGCAGGCGCCAGTTCCCTCACCTCGCCGAGCGTCAGCGCCCGCAACCCGCTGCCGTCGAAATAAACGAAGCGCAGCCGGCGCCGCTGTCCGACAAATTTGCCGGCAGCGGATCGTAACGCATCGGCCCGCCGCCGAGATGCGGCGTGACGGAGCCGACGTCGGTGACGGCATCGGTTTCGACCCGCAGCAGCACCAGCTTGACGCCGGCGGCAGCGCCAGCCTCGAACGGAATCCGCGCCAGCCGCAGAAAACTGGTCGGGTCGCTCGTCACGGAAAAGCCCTCGACAAAAGCCGCCTCGACCAGATCGAGGTCCGGCTCGCCGTGATGATGCTGGGCCTCCGGCTGGTGCGGCCTGTGCGGCGTCTGCCATTGCACCGTTGAGCGCGCCGGCGGCGCGTGATTGTGCCCGGCGCCGGCCGATCCGTTGCCGTGATGGTGATGATCGTGGTCGTGGCCCTGATGCATGGAGTTTCTCCTTAATACGCGACCGGCTTGTCGATCAGGTGTTTGTGGCTGCCGAGTTTGCCATTCGCCACCATCGAGCCAGCGCCTCGACCACGACGCGCACGCCGAACAGCGCGGTGATGTCGGAGGTATCGTAGGGCGGCGACACTTCGACGACCTCGAGCCCGCACAGGCCTTCGCCGCCCGACCATGCCCAATATCTTGAGCGCCTCGCGCGGCAGGAAACCGCCGGGCTCCGGCCAGCCCGTGCCCGGCACGAAGCCGCAATCGATCGAGTCGACATCGAACGAAATATAGACCGCGTCGGCATCCTTCCACGCCAGTTCCAGCGCGATCTCCGCCGTCTTCTCCAGGCCGATCTTCTCGATATCGGCAATGGTCAGCACATTGGTGTTGCGCTTGCGCGCCTCCTGAACGCCGTAGCGCGGCACCTGCCAGCCGCCGATGCCGAGCTGCACCAGATTGGTCGCCGACACATTGGGCAGATTGGTCGCCAATACCACGGCGTCGTGTGCATGCGTTCGTCGAGATCCTTCTCCTGGATGTCGATATGGCGGTCGAAATGGATGATGCCGATGCGCTTGCTCGTGCACTGCGCGATGCCGCGCACGCACGGAAAACCGATGGAGTGGTCGCCGCCCAGCATCAC
The DNA here is from genome assembly GCA_037200245.1 of Pseudolabrys sp. Lineage (GTDB taxonomy): Bacteria > Pseudomonadota > Alphaproteobacteria > Rhizobiales > Xanthobacteraceae > Pseudolabrys. Next base: position 41,905 of record JBBCIM010000036.1, on the reverse strand, counting down.
CGGCAAGGCGCCGGAAGAAAACACATGCGCGACGCCGCGCGAGATCTGGTCGAAGCTCTTTTCGAGATTGGCGGGAATGGTGAACACGTCGCCGGCGTCGCACAAAGTCATCTGCTCGCGCAGGTCGACGCCCATCTCATAGTTGTACGGCGTGTACAGCGCCGAAATCCGGCGGATGCCTTGCGGCCCAAAGCGCGTGCCCGGCCTATAGGTGGTGCCGGAATCAAACGGAATGCCGAGCACGGCGGCGTCGTATTTGGCGACGTCGCGCACGTTCTCGACGTAAGGCGCCTTGAGAAACGTATTGATGCCGGCGAAATGCGGCAGCTCGCCACGGGCGAAAGTCGGGATCGACTTGTCGGTGATGCTCTCGGCGCCGGGCAGCCCCATGTCGAGCGCCCATTGCTGCTCCTTGCGCCAGCCGCTCTCCGGCAGCTTGCCCTCGGCATCGAGCGCCTTCCAGCCTTGCGTGTTCATCTTATCGAAGTCGGGATGATGCCGGCGCAGGCGTTCCCGCGTTCGAAACAGGCCGGCCTTGCGTGAGACGCGAGTGGGCTGGTTGAACATCATGATGCGCTTCCTTGTGCTTGGCCTCTGGCCTTCTTGGCGTTTTGATGGACGCTGTCGATGAACGGATGCAATTGCGGGATCAAGGCCGCGACCAGGTGGATCTTGCCCGACACAACGCCCTTACGCGACGTCATCTGGTCGGCGATGGTTTGCAGCTTGCGCGCCGGGCCCTGCACCAGAACGACTTCCATGGTGTGATTGTGCATCAAGTGCACGTGCAGCGACGAGATCACCTCGTCGATATAGCGCACCTGCAGATCGGCCAGCGTCTTCTGCAGCCCCTTGACCGAATTTTTGTAGAACAGCGCGATGATGCCGACCATGACGTCGTCGCCGCGCTCGTGGCGGTGGCCGACGATCGATTGATGCAGCATGTCGTTGATTGCCTGGGACCTTGTATCGAAGCCGCGCGCCGTCACCATGTGATCGAGATCGCGCAGCAGATCGCTGGGCAGCGAAATGCTGACGCGGCTGAGCTCGCCGGGCTTGCCGGCCGTCTTCCGGCTTTTGGCGCGTTTCGACATCATCGGCGGCTAGAACATGTGGCTGTAGCGTTCGACTTCCCAAGAACTGACGGCAAGATGATAGGCCTCCCATTCCAGCGTTTTATATTTGATGAATTCATCCCGCAGTTCCTTGCCGAGCGTTGCCTCCATCAACGGATCGGCGGCGAAGGCTTCCACCGCTTCCATCAGGTTGCGCGGCAGAAAATCGATGCCGCGCGTCCCGCGCTCGGCTTCCGAGATCGTATAGAGGTTATCCTCGTTCGGTTCGCCCGGATCGATCCTGTCGCGGATGCCTTCGAGCCCCGCCGCCAGCGCCAGCGTCGCCGCGAAATAGGGGTTCACCGCGCCATCGACATTGCGCGATTCACAGCGGCCGCCGCCCATCGGAACCCGCACCGAATTGGTGCGGTTGTTCGAGCCATAGGAATTGAACACCGGAGCCCAGGTGAAATAGGTCATGGCGCCCTGGCGCACGAGCCGCTTGTAGCTGTTGACGGTCGGCGCAAAGACGGCGCACAGCGCCTTGCCGTGCCGCAGGATGCCGCCGATGAAATAGTATCCCATCTCGGTCAGACCCAGGCCGCGCGGGTCGTCGGCCGGATCGCGGGCGAACAGATTTCGGCCTGACGCCAGCTCGTAGAGCGACATATTGAAATGCGCGCCGTTGCCGGTCTTGTCGGCGAAGGGCTTGGGCATCATGGTCGCCAGCAGGCCCTGCTCCTTGGCATAGTGCTTGGCCATCATGCGGAAGAAGACCAGCCGGTCGCACATGGTCAGCGCATCGGCGTAACGGAAATCGAACTCATACTGGCCGTTGGCGTCCTCGTGATCGAACGAATAAAGATCCCAGCCGAGCGCGTCGATGGTGGTCGCCATCTTGTCGAGCCAGGTGAAGTTGTCGAGGAAGCCGCGCAGGTCGTAGCAAGGCTTCACCAATTTATCGTCGGGATTGGGCACCGCCAGCGTACCGTCGGCGTTCTGGCGCAACACGAACACTTCGCATTCGATGCCGAGGTTGAAGCCGCAGCCGAGTTCGGCCGCCTGCGCCAAGACCTTTTTCAAGGCGACGCGGGTGTTCAGCAGATAAGGTTCGCCGCGGAACGTATTGTCCGCCGGCATCCAGGCGATCTTGGGCTCCCACGGCAATTGGATAATGTGATCGAGGTCCGGCACCGAAGCGATCTCATCGTCATTGGGCGCTTGACCCAAGCCGTCGACGGCATAGCCGGTATAGAGTTCCGAGCCGTGCGCCATATGGCCGAGATGCCCGATAGGCACCACCTTGCCCTTCTGCACGCCGTGGATGTCGACATAGGCGCCGATGCAATATTGGACGCCCTTGGCGCGCAGCTCATCCTGCGTTTGTTTAATTTTTTCATCGGAATACATGGGGCGGCCTATTCCACATTGTCATCGACATTGGTGAGGCGGGTGACCATGGCGTAGCCGCCCTCGTCCTCCTCGTCGTGGCCGCCCTTCGCCTGAAGGATGAGTTCTTCAAGCCGCGCCTTGGTGCCGATAAATTCCGGCGAAAAACATTGGCCGACGTTGCGCGGCCGCGCCACCGGCACCTCGATCAGTCCTGAACTTCGCCGGGATGCGCCGACAGCACGAGGATGCGGTCGGCAAGAAATATCGCCTCGTCGAGGTCGTGCGTGATGAAAACGATGGTGATGTCGATCTTGCGCCAGATTTCCAGGAGATGTGCCTGCATCCTGGCGCGGGTCTGCGCGTCGAGCGCGCCGAACGGCTCGTCCATCAGGAGGATGCGCGGCTGATTGGCGAGCGCGCGCACGATGGCGACGCGCTGCTTCATGCCGCCGGACAACTGGTGCGGATAAGAATCGGCGAATTTCTCCAAACCGACCAGACTGAGCCACTGCAGCGCCTGCTGCTCGGCTTCCGACTTGCCGGCGCCGTTGACTTCCAGGCCGAACATCACGTTCTTCTTGACGGTCAGCCAGGGAAACAGCGTGTAGCCCTGGAACACCATGCCCCGGTCGCGGCCCGGCCCTTCCACCGGATTGCCTTGCAGCAGCACGTCGCCCGAGGTCTTTTCCTCGAGTCCCGCCAGAATGCGCACCAAAGTCGACTTGCCGCAGCCGGACGGCCCGACCACGCAGACGAATTCGCGCCGGTGCACGCTGAAATTGATGTTGTTGAGCGCGACCGTGGCGCCGAAATGCTTGTTCAAGCCGCGCACATCGAGGATCACCTCGCGGGATTTGAGCCGCTCGAAACGTGCGCGCACCTCCGCGCTCTGCTGCGTATAGGGCACCAGCACGGGGGCGGCACTTGCCGGCTTCGTCATGATGCCGTTCCCCGTCATTCGCTTTTCACCAGCGAGCGGTCCCACGGGAACAGGCGGCGGCCGATCTGCGCCAGCACCAGATCGGTGCCGAGCCCGATAATGCCGATCATGGCGATGGCGGCGTAGACATTGTTGAAGTGTTGGTAGCGCGCCTGCTGCGTGATGAACCAAGTGATGCCCGACATGGTGCCGATCAGTTCGGCGACGATCAGATAGGTCCAGGCCAGCCGAGCAGAATGCGCTGGTCACGATACAGGTCCGGCAGGATGCCGGGGATGACCACGCGGGTGAGCACCTGCATATTTTTTGTGCCCAAGGTCAGCGCCGCCTCGACCAGCGAGGCGTCGAGCTTGCGCGTGGTGTTGGCAATAATCAGGATCTGCTGGAACAGCGTACCGATGACGATGATGGTGATCTTCGGGCCGTCATAGATGCCGAGGATCGCCACCGCCAAGGCGCCAAAGGCCGGCGCCGGCAGATAGCGGAAGAACTCAACGAAAGGCTCGCTCAGCCGCGAGAACAACGCATAGGTGCCGCACAGAATGCCGGTCGGCACACCGATAACCGACGAGATGGTGAAGCCCCAGAAGATGATCTGAATGCTGTGCCACAGGCTCTGGTGCAGCCATTTGCCGTCTTGCGCCGCTGGCGGCGTCTTGAACGCTGTATAGAACGCGGCAAGCACTTCGTGCGGCGCGGGCAGATAGATCGGATTGGTCGGATAGCCTTCCGGCGGTTCTTTGTTGTCGGCCTTGGCTTCCTTCACCTCATCGGCGAAAGCGTCCTTGGCCATGCGCATGCCGGGCTGCAGATAGTCGACCGAGCCGGGATTGGTGATCAGCACCTGCGGATGCCAGACGAAGGGTACGTAGCTGACGACACACCACGCGAGAACTGGAAGCACAAAGGAAAATATAAGTGCGACCAGTCTCGCGCGGGGCGTCAGGGGACGCAGAACTTGGGAACCATCGAGTCCGCTGCATGGTGGCCTTCCGGCCAAGAACCATTACTTGAAGGCGTTGGTCAGCGACGGATCGATATAGCTGTCGATGTCCTGCGCCGTTTTGTAGACCTCGTTCTTGACGTTGAAGTCGTCGGCGATCTTCGACGAGCCGTAGAGCGACGCCAGGCCGTCGGCCTTCTTGAAGATCTTCTTGCCGGCCGCGAGGTCGAGCAGTTTGGTGCCCTTGAGCAGCGGCGTGTAGGCTTCAGGCGCAAGGCCAACGCGCGCGGACATGATCTTGACCGCGTCGGCCTGCGTCTTGGGGTCGTCGATATAGTGCACGACGCGATCCCAGACCTTGACCACTTTGGCCCAGTCGTCCCTTGCGGGCCTTCAGGCTTGTCGGGTTGACCGCCAGCACGTCATAGATCAGCCCCGGCGCCTTGGCCGAGGTGTAAATCGGCTTGGAGCCCGGCAGGCCTTTCATCGCCTCGCCCGAGATCGGCTGCCAGGCGCCGATGGCGTCAACCTGACCGGACGACAGCACCTGCGGCGTCTCGTTGGTCTTGGCGTTGACCAGCGTGACGTCCTTTTCCTTCATGCCGGCTTCCTGCATCGCATGCAGCAGCAACAGATGCTCGACGACGCCGACCTCGATGCCGACTTTCTTGCCTTTGAGATCCTTGATGCTTTTAATGCCGGGCTTGCCGACGATCATGTCGTTGCCGTTGGAATAATCCGTCAGCATGATCATGATGCCTTTGCCGCCGCCCGAACCGGTGACCATGGTGTCGCCATTGGTCATGCAGTTGGCATCGACCTTGCCGGCGGTGAAAGCGTCCATCGAGGCCGAGTAGTCGAACCACTCGAAGGCCACATCGACGCCGGCTTCTTTGAACCAGCCTTTGTCGATGGCGACCTGCCATGCGACCCAGCCGGGCCAGTCGCTGTAGCCGATCTTGAGCGGTTCCGCCGAAACCGGGCCCATGCCGAACATGACACCCGACAGTAAGAGGCCGATGACCGACGCGATCTTCGCGGTACGTTTCATTGCTCTCTCCAGTATTACAAAACGTGAAAAACGTAATACGCGAAGCAAGCCGTGTGCCACCGCCGGAAAAACCTTATTTTACGGGATTAGTGGCGATATCGCCCGGCGCGCCGAAACATGTCGCGGGCGCCGCTCATGAATTATGCCGGAAGGTTAGGCAGCGCGCCTAATTCATCGTCCTGCGCCGATTGCCGCCGCAATCTTGCGCGGCGAATTTAGGCAGCCGAATTTACGCAGCCAAATTTACGCGGCTTTGGCTTGCGGGTGCGATGCCGGCCGGTCGAGGTCGGCGTTCCAGGCATCGTAGCCGTACAGCCAACTGGTGTCGGAGACGCCCTCCTTCATCCAGGTATTGGCGCTCGAGATCGCCTGCACCACCGATGTGCGCGGCTTGCGATGCGCTTCGTAGCGCTTGAACGCGCCTTCGATGTCATCGCCGTCGACCGCCTCGAGGCAGCGCGCCAGGATGGCGGCGTCTTCGATGGATGTCGCCGCGCCTTGTGCCATATAGGGCGTCATCGGATGCGCGGCGTCGCCGAGCAGCACGACGCGGCCGTCGCTCCAGGCCGGCAGCGGCTCGCGTTCCAGGATCGCCCATTTGTGACAGTCCGGGCAGGCTCCCAGGACGTTGCGCACGTCCTGATGAAAGCCGTCATAGGCCGCGCGCAATTCCTTCACGTCGCCCTTGGCCGACCAGGATTCCTTGGTCACCCACTCGGCCGGCTCCGGCACGCTGGTGACGAAGTACACCTCGCTCTTGGCCTTATCGATGTAATAGATGACGATATGACGGTCGGTGCCCCACCATTTGGTGCGCGAGCGCCCGATATCGAAGCCGCCCATTAGTTTGGTCGCAAACACGCCGCGATAGGCGATGCGGCCTTTGTGAACCGGCGCGTCCGGCCCGACGATCAGATCGCGCACGATCGAATGCACGCCATCTGCGCCGACCACCGCGTCCGCCGTCGCCGAACTGCCGTCGGCAAAACGCAGCGTCACCGGTCCGCCGGCATGGTCGAGCCCGACCAGTTTCTTGCCGAGGTTGACGATGTTGCCGGGAATCGCGGAGGCCAGCGCCTCATGCAGATCGGCGCGATGCATGCAGAGATACGGCGCGCCGTAAAGACTTTCCGGCATCGGCAATTCGCGCATGATTTCGCCGGTCGTGCCGTCGCGGTTGAGGTGCGAATACGGCGAGAATGCGATCGCGCGCAGCCGGTCCTCGACGCCGATGCCGCGCAGCACGTTCATCGAATTCGGCATCATCTGGATGCCGGCGCCGATGCGGGCAAAGCGCGACGCCTGTTCGTAGACCGCGACATCGATGCCGACGCGTCGCAGCGTTGCCGCCACCGCCAGCCCACCCATGCCGGCGCCGACGATGGCGACCGAAAGTTTCTTCTTGGTCATTGTCCTGCCCGGTCCGTTGCCTGTCTGAGGTTACTTGCGGGGAATGCCGGCCTTGTCGATGACGTCATTCCACTTCTTGATGTCGCCGATGAGGCGCGCCTCGAGCTCGGCCGGCGTGCTGGCGGTCGCCACGACGCCGACCTTGGCGAAGCTCTCCTTCACGTCCGGCATCGCCATGACTTCGGCGATGGCCTTGCTCATGGTGTCGATGACTTCCTTCGGCGTGTCCTTCGGCGCGCCGACGCCGTTCCATGAGATGACCTCGTAGCCCTTCATGCCGGCTTCATCGACCGTCGGGATGTTCGGCATCAGCGGCGAGCGCTTCGGCGACGAGGTGGCGAGCACCTTCAGCTTGCCGTCATTGACCTGGCCCTGCGTCGCGGGCGGAAAGTCCACCATCATCTGCACGTCGTTGCGCAGCAGCGCCACAACGATGTCCGGCGAGCCTTTGTAGGGCACGATCTGCACATTCAGATTGCCAAGCGACTTGAACAATTCGCCGCCCAGATTCTGCGTGCCGCCGACGGCAATGGTGCCGATATTGAGCTTGCCGGGATTGGCGCGGGCCGCCTTGAGGAAGTCGGCCAGCGTCTTGAACTCGGACTCGGCGACCACGAACACCAGATCGAAGGTGCCGACCATCGACACCATGGCGAAATCCTTCACCGGGTCGAACGGCAGCTTGTTGAAAGCGGCCACGCTGATCGCGGTGCCGTTGGTGACGTAAGCCATGCTGTAACCGTCGGGCGGCGACGAAATAACCGCACGGGCGGCGGCGATGCCGCCAGGTCCCGGCATGTTCTCGACATAGACTCGCTGACCGAATTTTTCGCTGAGCTTGTCGGCCATGATGCGCGCGGTGACGTCGGCGACGCCGCCGGCGCCGAACGGCAGCACCAGCCGCACCGTTTTTTCCGGCCATTTCGCCTGCGCCGAACCCATCGGCGCCAGCGTGACAAGCAACGCCGCCGGCAATGCCAGCAGCGCGGCGCGGCGTGCAATATCTAGAAGCCCCTGTGTCATCGAACCCTCCCTGATTTGCGTTTGTTCTTCTTCTAATTAGTCGAAACCATAAAGCTTTGCCGGATTGTCCACCAGCAGCCGTTGTTGCGCCAACGCGTCGGGCGCAAATTGCGGCACCAGGTCGACCAGATCAGCCTCGTCGGCCTCGTGGGTGGCGTTCGGATGCGGGAAATCGGTGCCCCACAGCACGCGGCCGGGCGCGGCTTCGACCAAGGCATGGGCGATCGGCACCGCCGCCGCGTAGGGCGGCATCGAGATGCGCTCGGAACCGCAGACCTTGATCCAGCAATTTTCCAACCGTGAAAGCTCGATCAATGCGCGCAGCGGCGGCTGATCAACGCCCGCTGCCGACGGCACGCGGCCCATGTGGTCGACGACGAACGGCATCGGGATCTTCCGCATCATGTCCGACAGCGGGATGATATCGGGCGCATCGACATGCAGCACCACGTGCCAGCCGCGGCCCTTGATGCGATCCATGACGCGGTTGAACACCGTCATGTCAGGCGCGCCGCCGAGATGCTTGACGAAATTAAACCGCACCCCGCGCACGCCGCCGCGATCGAGTTTGTCGTAGTCGGCGTCCTTGAAGCTGTCATCGACAATGGCGACGCCGCGGTAGCGCTTCGGGGTCCGACGCGATGCAGTCGAGCATCGCGGCATTGTCGATGCCGTGGCAGCTCGCCTGGACGATCACCGCGCGGTCGATGCCCGAGATGAGCGTGCAAGGCCGCCAGCATTCCTTTGGCGCGTCTTGCGGCGTGTAGCGCCGGTTCGGCGCATAGGGGAACTTGTCTCCCGGACCGACACACATGGCAATGGGCGTCGCAACTTCCCGGCGGCGGCTTAAACTTTGGCGTGCGTTTCTTGGCGAGGAAATCGAGTTTGATGTTCATGAGTTGCCTTTAGCCAAGCGGGCCAAGGGAGACAATCCCGTGCTAAAGCACCGGAATATCGCCCTGCTGCCACCCTGCCATGGTCGCTGAGTGGAAGTCGGCAAACCGCCCGGCGACAATGGCCTCGCGCATGCCGGCCATCAGCGCCTGATAGTAGGCCAAGTTGATCGTCGACAGCAGCACCTGGCCCAAAATCTCGTTGGCCTTGGTCAGATGATGCAGATAGGCGCGCGAGTAGATCCGCGCCGCCGGATGCGGGCTCTGCTCGTCGAGCGGGCGCGGATCGTTGGCGTGACGCGCATTCGACAGATTGATCGAGCCGAAGCGGCTGAACGCCATGCCGTGCCGGCCGTTGCGCGTCGGCATCACGCAATCGAACATGTCAATGCCGCGCGCCACCGCCTCCAGCAGATCGTGCGGCGTGCCGACGCCCATCAGATAGCGCGGACGGTCCGCCGGCAGGACCGGCGCGGTCTCGGCGACGACGTTGAGCATGACCTCCCTGCGGCTCACCGACCGCCAGCCCGCCGATGGCGTAGCCGTCGAAGCCGATATCGACCAAGGGCCCGGGCGCTATCGATCCGCAGTGCCGGATCGTCGCCGCCTTGCACGATGCCGAACAAGGCCCTTCCGCCTTGCACGGCCTCGAAGGCGCGCTTGCTGCGCTCGCCCCATCGCAACGACAACTGCATGGCGCGCGCGATTTCGTCGCGCGTTGCGGGGAGTTTCAGGCACTCATCGAGTTGCATGGAAATATCGGCGCCGAGCAGCGCCTGAATTTCGATCGAGCGTGCCGGGGGTGAGTTCATGCATCGAGCCATCGAGATGCGAGCGGAAGGCGACGCCCTGTTCGGTCAGTTTGCGCAGCTGCGACAGCGACATCACCTGGAAGCCACCGGAATCGGTCAGGATCGGCAGTGGCCAGTTCATGAACTTGTGCAGGCCGCCGAGCGCGGCAATACGCTCGGCCGTCGGCCGCAGCATCAGATGATAGGTGTTGCCGAGCACGATCTCGGCGCCCGTCTCGGCCACGTCTTCGGGTGCAGCCCTTTGACCGTAGCCGCCCGTTCCGACCGTCATAAAAGCCGGGCGTCTGCACTTTGCCATGTGCCGTCACGAGTTCGCCACGGCGCCGCCGCGCCGTCGGTTTTCAGCAAAGTGAATGAGAAGGATTCGGTCATGTGCGTTGACGGTAAAGCAAACACGCGTCGCCATAGGAATAGAACCGGTAGCCGCTGGCGATGGCGTGCGCATAGGCGCGCTGCATGGTTTCGAGCCCGCTGAAGGCCGACACCAGCATGAACAGAGTCGAGCGCGGCAGGTGAAAATTGGTCAGCATCATGTTGACGGCTTTGAACCGGTAGCCGGGCGTGATGAAAATAGCGGTATCGCCCGTAAAAGCGTGCAGCCGGCCGTCATCGGCCGCCGCGCTCTCCAGCAGCCGTAGCGCGGTCGAACCCACAGCCACGACGCGTCCCGCCTTTGGCCCGCACCGCGTTGAGCGCCGCCGCGGTTTTCAGCCGAAACCTCACCCGAATTCGGCATGCATCTTGTGTTCGGTCGTATCGTCCGCTTTGACCGGCAGGAAAGTGCCCGCGCCGACGTGAAGGGTGACTTTCTGCAGGCCGATGCCGCGATCCTTCAGCCGGGCGACCAGAGCTTCCGTGAAATGCAGGCCCGCGGTCGGCGCTGCCACCGAACCATCTTGGACGGCAAATAGCGTCTGATAATCGAGGCGATCCTGGTCGTCGGGCGCGCGCGGGCGGCGATATAGGGCGGCAGCGGCATCGCGCCGCGCTCAACAATGGCCTGATCCAGGACGGGACCATGTAAGGAAAATGAAAGGGTTACTTCGCCTCCTTCATCTTTATGTGAAACTTTAGCATCAAGCTGATCGAGAAAACATACCCGCCCTTCGGCCCCGAACCGCAACATATCTCCGACCTGGACCTTCTTGGCGCCGAGGATAAAGGCGCGCCAATGCGAGCCGTCGATCCGCTTGTGCAAGGTAGCTTCGATTCCCGGCTCGATGCCCCCCCCGCCCGATCCGGCGGCCCTTGAGCCTGGCCGCGATCACCTTGCTGTCGTTGACCACCAGGCAGTCGCCGGCGCGCAGCAGGTCCGGCAGATCGGCAATGAAGCGGTCGTCCCACTCCGGCGCCCTGCCCCGGCCGCACCACCAGCAGCCGCGCACTATCGCGCGGGCTCGCCGGCCGCAAGGCGATTCGGTCGGCCGGCAGGTCGAAGTCGAAGAGGGAGGTTTGCATGGCAATTACCCGTCATGCCCCGGGCTTGACCCCGGGCATCCATCTACTTCGTGAAAAGGATGGATTGCCGGGTCAAGCCCGGCAATGACGAAGGCTTTAAGCCCCCATCGTCGCCCTTGACGATCTTGTCCGGGTTGGAGACCGGCTCGCCCTTCTTGATCTTGTCGACGTTTTCCATGCCCTCGATGACGTTGCCCCACGCGGTGTACTGGTTGTCGAGGAAGCGGGCGTCGTCGAAGCAGATGAAGAACTGGCTGTCGCCCGAATCCGGGCTGGCGGCGCGTGCCATCGAGACGGTGCCGCGCACGTGCGGCTCCTTGTTGAACTCGGCCTTTAGCTTCTTGCCCGAGCCGCCGGTCCCGCTGCCGTGCGGGCAGCCGGTCTGTGCCATGAAGCCGTCGATGACACGATGGAACACGATGCCGTCGTAGAAGCCTTCCTTCACCAGTTCCTTGATGCGCGCGACGTGGCCGGGGCGCGAGGTCGGGCCGCATGGCGATCACCACCTTGCCTTGGGTGGTCTCGAGGGTAAGCGTGTCTTCGGGTTTGGCCATTGTCTGTTCCTTTGAATAAATGATGAGGTGTCAGGGCTGGATCGTGGCTTTCTTCACGAAATCCAAGCGCGAGAAATCCTTCGTCAGATAGGCATTGCCTTCGCGCTGCATGCGCGACTGGTCCGGACCACGCCCGCCCGGCGCGCCCTCGCCGTACTCGGCATTGAGCTTGTCGACGACGTCCATGCGGACACGACCTGGCCGAAAGGCGCAAAGCCGGAAGCATCCAGCCGGTTGTTGTCGGTGAAGTTGATGAAGACCTGCGACGTGCGCGTGTTCGGTCCGGCCATGGCGAAGGTGATGTAACCGCGCTTGTTGCTCTGGACGACCGGATCGTCCTTGATCGGCGAATCCCGCCAGCCCGCCATCACCGCCGGATTGCCGTTGATGCCGAACTGCACCATGAAGCCCGAGATGACGCGGAAGAAACGAACGTCGTCGTAAAAGCCGCTCTTTACCAGATTGTAGAAGCGGGTCGGCGGCTTGCGGCGCCCAGGCGCGTGTCACCTGCACCGTGAAAGTGCCCTTGCTGGTGTCGAATTTCACTTTGTAGCTCGCCGGCGCCTGCTCTTTGGGGACTTGCGCCAATGTGGGGCTAACGCAAACGAGCGCGCATAGGACGGCGAGAATGCGGATCATGGGATCTCCCGGTGGATGAAATTTAACGCTGGAATTTCTGTTTCAGCCGCGTAGCGACCGTGGCCGGCACGAAGGCGGAAACGTCGCCGCCCATGCCCGCGATCTGGCGCACCAATGTGGCGGTGATCGGGCGCACCGCGGGCGTTGCCGGCAGGAACACGGTCTGGATACCGGGCGCCATGGTCTCGTTCATGCCTGCCATCTGCATCTCGTAATTGAAGTCGGTGGAATCGCGCAGGCCTCGGATCAGAAGGGTCGCCCCGGCCTGTTTGGCGGCCTCGATCACCAGCCCGGAAAAGGTGACGCATGTGAGCTCGCATTGCGCCTCGCGCGCCAGCGGCCCGCAGATGTCTTGGAGCATGGCCAGCCGTTCCTCGGCCGAAAACAGCGGTGCTTTGCCGGGATTGACGCCAACCGCCAGCACCAATTTGTCCGCAAGCCGGACGGCGTGGCGAACCACGTCGAGATGGCCGTTGGTGGCGGGGTCGAAAGACCCCGCGTAAAGGGCGATCCGCGGCATAGCGGGGTCTACCGCGCCATTTTGCGCCCGGCAAGGCCGTCCGCAGTCCATTTGCCGCTTGAACCAAAAGGCCGGTCGCACGTTAGAACTGCGAACCTTCTGCGAGCTTTGAACCTGTTGACCGGCTGGCGCGACCTCTAGGGGACCGCGCTAAGGATTGGGGGATATTATGCTCAAAACGCTGACCGCCATTCTGACCGCCGCGGCGATCGCTGCCGCCATTACCGTATTCTCGTCGCCCGGCCCCGGTCGACGCCGGCCCGCTGGAAAAGCCGGCCGAAGCCACCCTCAAGGCCTGCATCCAGAAGGCGTGGCCCTATCTCAACTGCGTCGGCACCTCGGTCGGCAACCCGCGCATCCGCGTCGTTACCACCGATCGCATCGCGATGGGCGAATAGCCGCACCTGTCATTCCGAATGCACCGCCCTGCCCCGGTGTTAGCCTCCCTGACCGGAGGCCCCATGGCGGCAAAATTCGCAAAACTGATCTTTCTCTTTCTGCTTCTCACCATCCCGGCGTCGGCGCAGATCGCGCCCAACGCCGCCGACCTTGCCGCCTATAGCGGCCTGCACGCCGCAGCCGCCCAAGGCGACACCGCCGCGATCGAGCGCCTCGCCAAAGCAGGTGGCATCGACGCCCGCGACAGCCACGGCCGCACGCCGCTGCATGTTGCCGTCTTCGTGCGCCAAAAAGATGCCGCGCGCCTGTTGATGAAGCTCGGCGCCGACCCGAACGCGCTCGAAGCGCAGAAATACGACATCGTCACCATCGCCTCTGTCGCCGACGACGTGCCGATGCTCAAGATCGCGCTCGCCGGCGGCGGCAGCGCCAAGAACATCACCAGCATCTACGACGGCACGGCCTTGATCGCCGCCGCTCACCTCGGCCACGACGAAGTCGTGCGCACGCTGATTGCGGCCAAAGCCCCGCTCGATCACGTCAACAATCTGGGCTGGACCGCATTGATCGAGTCCATCGTGCTCGGCGACGGCGGCAAACGTCACACAGCGACGCTTGAGGCGCTCGTCAAAGCCGGCGCCAATGTCAACATCGGCGACCGCAGCGGCAACACGCCGCTGATGCTGGCGCGCAGCCGCAATTACGCGGCGATGGTGAAAATTATCGAGCAGGCCGGCGCGAAATAAACCTCAACCCGGCCTTCGCACCAGCGACAGCCAGACGCCGCCGCCGACCAGCACGGCAGCGGAAATGCGGCCGAGCAATTTGTTGTGGTGCGGCTTCATGAACCAGGCGCGGCCCAGCGCCGCCGCCACGCCCCACCCGCAATCCAGCACGCCGCCCATCGCGACCGAAACAATGCACATCACCAGCAACTGACGTTCGACCGGCAGTGTGGGGTCGATGAACTGCGGCAGGAATGCCGTGAAGAAGGCGATGGTCTTCGGATTGGTGATGGCGACGATGAAGCCGCGCCAGGCATGCACATGGCCTCGCGGCGCCGAAGTCTCACTGGCAGCCCCGGCATGGCGCCACGCCTGAATGCCGAGCCAGATCAGATAGGCGGCGCCGACCCAGCGCAGGTAGTCGAAGATCTCGGCGGACGTCTTCAAAATCCAAGACAGACCGAAAGCGATGAAGGTCGGGAGCACCGCGTTACCCGCGCAGGCGCCCGCAACCGTCAGCAAGGCCGCGCGAGTGCCAAGCCTCGCGCCGCGGCGCAGGCCGCTCCGCTCAAGACCATGCGCATCGTCGATGACACCGGCCGGCTGTGGCGCGCGCCGGAAATCAAATTCGAGGCCGGCGAAATCGATCGCGATGCCTTCGGCTATAACATCGAAAACCGCCATCTGGTCGCGGCGCTGGAGCGGTTCACCGCAACGCTTGCCAACCTGCGCATCCTCGAAGCCGAGGTGGCCGCGGTCGAACCGCGAGACGACGAGGGTCGCGGTCACGCCCAAGAGTGGTGACATCTTGCGGGCGCCGCTTGTGATCGGCGCCGATGGCCGCCGCTCATTGTGCCGGGCCGCAGCCAACATCGGCCTCGAGGAGCGCGAATACAAGCAAGTCGCGCTTACGGTGATCCTGAAGCACTCGCGGCCACATCACGACATCTCGACGGAATTTCACACGCCCAGCGGGCCCTTCACATTGGTGCCATTGCCGGGCCAGCGATCGAGCCTGGTCTGGGTGCTCGATCCGCTTCGCGCCGACGATATTGCGGCGCTCGACGACGTCGAACTCGCGGCCGAGATCGAACGCGCCTCGCATTCGATCCTGGGCAAGATCGAGATCGAGCCGGGCCGCGGTCTGTTTCCGCTCGGCGTCGCTACCGCCAAGCGCTTCGGCGACCGCCGCATCGCGCTGGTCGGCGAAGCGGCGCACGTTATCCCGCCGATCGGCGCGCAAGGCCTCAATCTCGGCCTGCGCGATGCCGCCAGCATTGGCGAACTCGCGGTCGAAGCGCAACGCGATGGACGCGACATCGGTGGCGATGACGTGCTGGCGGCTTACGATAAAATGCGCCGTGCCGATGTCGGCAGCCGCACGCTCGCCATCGATCTGCTCAATCGCACGCTGCTGTCCGATTTTCTGCCTGTCCAAGGCGTGCGCGGCCTCGGGCTTTATCTGATCGACCGTATCGCGCCCTTGCGCCGCGTCGCCATGCGCGAAGGCATAGCTCCCACGGCCGCGCAACCGCGTCTGATGCGCGGCGAAGTTCTTTAGCCGCGTTATCTGAACAATAGCGGCGGCAGCGTGTGCGTCTTCACCATCCACATCACACTGGTCAGCGTCACCACCGACACCAGCGTGCCGATCAGCACCGCGCTCGAGGCCTGCTCGACCCAGGTGTCGTACTGGCGTGCGAACACGAAGACATTGAGCGCCGGCGGTAGCGCCGCCATCAGCACAGCGGTATAGACCCACAATTGATCGAACGGCCCGAACAGCGACAGAAGCAAAAATATCAGCACCGGGTGCAGGATCAGCTTCGCCGCAGTGAGGAACGGCACTTCCCACGGCATCTTCTTGAGCGGCCGCAACGCGACCGTCACGCCGAGCGTGAACAGCGCGCACGGCGCCGCGGCATTTTGCAGAAATTGCATCAGCCGTTCGAGCGCGACCGGCGGCTGGAAATGAATCGCGGCCGAGCCGACGCCGACGGCGGTCGCGATCACCAGCGGGTTGGTGACGATGCGTTTGACCACGTCGAGCGCCACCGCGCGGAAGCTTTTCTGTTGCGGCTTGGCCAGCGCCATCAGGAACGGCACCAGCGTGAACAGCAGCAGCGTGTCGAAGCAGAAAATCAGCGCCACCGGCACCGCGGCCTCAGGCCCCAAGGTCGCCAGCGCCAGGCCCGGCCCCATGTAGCCGATATTGCCGTAGCCGCCGGCAAGCCCCGCAATGGTCGATTCCGCGATTTTGCCACGCAGGATCAACATGCCGATGGCGAACGACACTGCAAAGGCCCAAAACGTCGCCAGCGTGGTCGCGAAGATGAAATCGACCCGGGCCAATTGCTCCAGCGGGGTCTGCGCCAGGATGCGGTAAAACAGCGCCGGCAGCGCCACGTAGACGATGAAGAAATTCATCCAGGCCAGCGCGGTATCCGGGATTTGTTTGATCCGGCCGCAGGCAAAACCGATGAAGATGAGCCCGAAAAACGGCAGCGCGAGATTGACGACGTCGACCATTCCGGGGCTCCGGCCGGTGCCCCCTTAAGGGCGTTTGGCCACCACTTTTAGGCCTACTTGGCGCGGCCTTTGCATTGATCTAAACGGCTGATTGCCCTTTTGGAAGGACTTCGACGCCTATGAAGCTGCCCCGCCAGTTCTTTCAGCCGCTTGCCATTGGCGCACCCGCGCCGATGCGCGACCTGCCGGTCCGGTTGGAGCGCATGATCCATTTCGTGCCGCCGCATCTGGAAAAGCTGCGCGCCAAGGTGCCGGAGCTCGCCCGCCAGGTCGACGTCGTGCTCGGCAACCTCGAGGACGCCATTCCAGTCGAGGCCAAGGAAGCCGCGCGCGCAGGCTTCATCGAAATGGCCAAGACCGTCGATTTCGGGCCGACCGGCCTTTGGACGCGGATCAACGCGCTCAATTCGCCCTGGGCGCTGGAGGATGTTGTCGAGATTGTCGGGCAGGTCGGCGACAAGCTCGATGTCATCATGTTGCCGAAGGTCGACGGTCCCTGGGATGTCCACTACCTCGATCAGTTGCTGGCCCAGCTCGAAGCGCGGCACAAAATCAAGAAGCCGATTTTGATTCACGCCATTCTGGAAACGGCGCAAGGCGTCAACAATGTCGAGGCGATCGCAACCGCTTCGCCGCGCATGCATGGCATGAGCCTTGGCCCGGCGGATCTCGCGGCGTCGCGCGCCATGAAGACAACCCGCGTCGGCGGCGGCCATCCCGAATACAAAGTGCTGGCCGACGCACAAGGTGACGCACCGCGCGCGGCCTATCAGCAGGACCTATGGCACTACACCATCGCAAAGATGGTCGATGCCTGCGCCGCCGCCGGCATCAAGTCGTTCTACGGTCCGTTCGGCGATTTCGGCGATCTGGCCGCCTGCGAGGCTCAATTCCGTAACGCCTTTCTTCTCGGCTGCGTCGGCGCCTGGACGTTGCACCCGACGCAGATCGCCATTGCGAAAAAAGTCTACGCCCCCGACCCCGCCGAAGTAGCCTTCGCCAAGAAGATCGTCGAATCGATGCCCGATGGCGCCGGCGCGGTCATGATCGACGGCAAAATGCAGGATGACGCCACCTGGAAGCAGGCCAAGGTTCTCATCGACCTCGCCAGACTGGTGGCGGCCAAGGACCCCGGGATGGGCGCGCGTTACGGGCTGTAACCGAACGATCTAGCCATTTCCGCGTTGATACATATCTGGTCAGGCCATGAACAAGATGCACACTGCCAAATTCCAGATCGGCCAGGTGGTCAAGCACCGCCTGTTCAGTTTTCGCGGCGTTGTCTTCGACATCGACCCGGTGTTCGACAATACCGAGGAATGGTGGCAGGCGATCCCGGCCGAGATGCGACCGCGCAAGGACCAGCCATTCTACCATCTGTTCGCGGAAAACGCCGACACCGAATATGTCGCCTATGTCTCCGAGCAGAACTTGCTGCCGGACACCTCCGACGCGCCGATCCGCCATCCGCAGGTGGCCGAGGTTTTCGTGCGCGACCGCAGCGGCGCCTATCGCCCGCGCCGTAGCCAGTTGAATTAATTTTTCACTTGTCGTCACCGGGCTTGTCCCGGTGACCCCGCTTAGTAAGGCAAAGCATTGCTCAACTAAGCGCGGTGGCCGGGCAAGCCCGGCCTTGACAAGATAGATACAAACGAAAAAGCAAAAGGCGCGGCCAAAGCCGCGCCTTTGTTTGTTTGCGCTTGCGCGCCGGTTACTTTTTGGCAGCGGCCGGCGGTGTTGCCGGAGCGGCAGGAGCCGCGGCGGTCGGCTGCGAGCCTTCCAGCTTCTTGCGCGCCTCTTCTGCCTTCTTCTGCAACTCTTCCTGCAGCTTGCGCTGCTGCTCTTCGAACGCCTTCGGATCGGTCGCCGGGCCATCATAGGCCTTGGCGAAGTCGGCCAGCGGCAGCGGCAGACTGATCGGCGTGCCCTGCATGTTGATCGCCTGCACGACGATCGCTTGGCCCTTTTTCATCTTGCCGATCATGTCGTCGGTGACCGGATAATCTGACATGCAGCCGACGGGAAGCAGATCTTGTAGGGCTGCTGCGCCGGCTGGCCGGCGTCGATCATCATCCGGGTACCGTGCGCCAACTGCATGCCCAACGGCACGGTGACGCGCAGAACCTTGGCCTCACCTTCCGGCTCGAACAACTGCACGATCGCAACCGGCATGCCGTTTTCCAACCGGCCGTCTTTGGTGATGACGCAGACCTGTTTGTTGTTGGTGTCCGGACCTTTGCCGCACACCTCATCCAGGGCGAATACATCAGCTGCGGCTGCTCCGCCTGGCCGGCCTGCTGCTGCGGTTGCGGCTGCTCGGCGGCGGGAGCGGCAGGTGCCTGCTTCGGTGCTGCGGGTTTGGCCGGCGGTTTCTGAGCGGCCGGCGGCGTCTGCGCCAATGCCGGTACGACCAGCAAGGCGGCAATCAAGCCAGCCACAGTGGCGGTCAGCGCCCGGCCCAACGGGCGGGGCCGATGCGATCCGATGATCCATGAAAATTTTCCTTTGTTCGCACCGCGCGCGGGTCCACGGCTGGCCCCGACGGTCGCCTATTTCGGTCGTTCGGCTCTCTCCGGGTGAAATACGGCGAGAGCGTGACTGTCGGCCAGCCTGATACCCGATATTGGTTCTGCAATAAAGCCACGAATGTGCCGAAAATACGGGGTCCGACGTGCGTCACCGGCTGTGGTAAATTGCGAAAAACAGGAAACGAATCGCATCCAACCCTCGCCCGCGCCCAATTCAGGTCAGCCGCCGGCGGCGCCCATGCAGGCGTCCCGGCGCACCATCATGTTGGGCGCGCTCGGCAGTCTGCTGGCCGCGACGCCGCTCGGCCGAAGCCCGGCCCAAGCGGCGCAGGCGCGCCACGCCGTCGCCATGCATGGCGACCCCGGCTGGGCACCGGACTTCGATCACCCGGCTTACGCCAATCCGGCAGCCCCAAAGGCGGCCAACTGGTGCAAGGCGTGCTGGGCACTTTCGACAGCCTCAATCCGTTCATCGTCAAAGGCATCCCGGCCGCCAATATCCGCGGCTACGTCATCGAGAGCCTGCTGGCGCGCGGCTATGACGAACCCTTCACGCTCTACGGGCTGCTCGCCGACAGCGTCGAGACCGATGCCGCGCGCAGCTACGTCACCTTCACCATCAATCCGGCGGCGCGCTTTGCCGACGGCAGACCGGTGACGCCGGCCGATGTGATCTTTTCGTGGCAGACGTTGCGCGACAAAGGCCGGCCCAATTACCGCACCTATTACGTCAAGGTCACGAAGGTGGAAGCGGCCGGGCCGCGCGGCGTGCGTTTCGATCTTGCCGGCGCCGACGACCGCGAATTGCCGCTGATCATCGGCCTGATGCCGGTGATCGCCAAGCACGCCACCAATCCCGACACCTTCGAAGACACCACATTCGCACCGCTGCTTGGCAGCGGCCCCTATGCCGTCAGCGCGGTGAAACCCGGCGAGAGCGTAACCTTCAAGCGCGATCCGAATTACTGGGGCCGCGATCTGGCGATCAACAAGGGCCTGTGGAATTTCGACGCCATCCGCTTCGACTATTACCGCGACGGCAACACGCATTTCGAAGCCTTCAAGAAAGGCAGCTACGACGTGCGGCTGGAGACCGACCCAGGCCGCTGGCAGACGGCTTACGATTTCCCCAGCTTGCGCGATGGCGCTGTGCGCAAGGAGGAATTCCCCTACGGCCTGCCGAAGGGCATGCAAGGTTTGGTGTTCAACACCAGGCGTCCGCAGTTCGCCGATGTGCGCGTGCGCGAGGCGATCCTGCAATTGTTCGACTTCGAATGGATCAACCACAATTACTTCTTCGATCTCTACAGACGCACCGCCAGCTATTTCGACGGCTGCGATCTTTCCGCCCATGGCGTCGCCGCCAATGCCCGCGAGCGCGAGTTGCTGGCGCCGTATCCGGGCGTCGTGCGCGCCGATATCATGGAGGGCAACTGGGCGCCGCCGGTGACGGACGGCTCGGGCCGCGACCGGGCCGGCTTGCGCCGCGCCTTCGCGCTGTTTGCCGAAGCAGGCTACGTTCTCAAGGGCACCGATCTCGTGCATCGCGGCAGCGGCCGGCCCTTTGCGTTTGAAGTCCTCACCAACACCCGCGACCAGGAGCGGCTGGCGCTCGCTTTCGTGCGCAACCTCAAGCTGGCCGGCATCAACGCGCAGGTGCGCACCGTCGATGCCACGCAATTCGAGCGCCGCCGCATCGGCTTCGATTTCGACATGATGGACTATCGCTGGGAGCAGTCGCTGTCGCCCGGCAACGAGCAATATTTCTATTGGGGCTCGGCCGCCGCCGACCAGCAAGGCAGCCGCAATTACATGGGCGTGAAATCGCCCTCGGTCGACGCCATGATCGCCGCCATGCTCAGCGCCACCGCCCGCGACGACTTCGTCGCCGCCACCCGGGCGCTCGACCGCGTGCTGCTGTCCGGCTTCTACGTAGTGCCCCTCTACTTCCCGCCTAAGCAGTGGGTGGCGCGCTGGACGAGAATCGAGCATCCCTCAACCACCGCGTTATTCGGCTACCTGCCGGAAACCTGGTGGCACAAGGACGCCAAATGAATTTGGACGCCAAATGATTTTGGGAGGCAACGATCGCGAGGCGGACGGCAATCGCACCACGCTCGACGATTTGTTCCGCCGCGCCGGTGTGCGCCATCCCGACGCGATTGCGTTGTGCGATCCGCCGAACCGCGACAGCTTCACCGGCGGCGCGCCGCGCCGGCTGACATTCGGCGAGGCGGATCGCGCCATATCGGCTTTTGCCGCGCGGCTGCGCGGTTTCGGTTTGCAGGCCGACACCGTCGTCGCGCTGCAACTTCCCAATACGGTGGAGAGCATCATCGCGCTTCTCGGCGTGCTGCGCGCCGGCATGATTGCCGTGCCGCTGCCGCTGCTGTGGCGTCAGCACGATATGGTGGCCGCGCTGCGCAACATCGGCGCCAAGGCCATCGTCACGGCGGCGCGCATCGGCGCGGTCGCGCATGCTGAACTCGCGACGCAAGTGGCGGCTGAACTGTTTCCGGTGCGCTTTATCTGCGGCTTCGGCCGCGACCTGCCCGATGGCGTAGTGCCGCTCGACGATATCTTTTCGGCCGGCGCATCGGATTTCGTGGCGCCACCGCCGCGGCCCGGTAATGCCGCGGCCCACGTCGCGGTCGTGACTTTCGATGTCGGCGGCGACAACGTCGTCCCCGTGGCGCGCAATCACATCGAACTTATCGCCGGCGGGCTTGGTCCCTTCCGCGAGACCGGTGCGACGCCCGATGCGCCCATCCTGTCGCCGATCCCGCTGGGCTCGTTTGCCGGCGTGGCGGTGACGCTGATGCCGTGGCTGCTCGGCGGCGGCACGTTGCATCTGCATCATGCCTTCGATCCGGCGGTTCTGGCCGCGCAGAGCCACGATCAAATCGGCGGCAGCATCGTATTGCCCGGCCCCGCGCTGATGCCGCTCGCAGAGGCCGGACACCTCGACCTGACATCGAAGACCATCGTCGCGCTGTGGCGCTCCCCTGGCCGGCTTGCCGGTACGGCGTCGTGGCTAGGCGACGCGGCGCTGGTCGATGTCGCCAGTTTTGGCGAGGCGGGGCTGATCGCGGCGCGCCGCGACGACGACGGAAAGCCCGCGGCCATCGCCTGTGGTCCGATTGGAGCCGCTCCCGTCATCGAAACCAGCCGAACCGCCGCCGGCACCGTCGGCCTGCGCGGCGCCATGGTGCCGGGCCACGGCTTCCCGCGGGCGGCCGAGCCGCATCTTGCCGCCGACCTTGAAGGTTTCGTCGACACCGGCTTTGCCTGCCGCCTGGAGCGCGACAGGCTTGTCGTCACCGCGCCGCCCTCCAGCATTATCAGCGTCGGCGGCTATCGCTTCCTTAAAGCCCACATCGACGCCGTCGTGGAGAGCGCCCATCCAATGCAACCGTTGTCGCTTTGCCGAACGCCTTGCTCGACGGCCGCCTGGGCGGCAATGCCCCAGACTATGCCGCGACAGCGGGACAATTGCAGGGACAAGGCGTCCATCCGCTGATTGTCGAGGCGTTTCGGCCTCGCCGGCAAAATGCCGCGTAATCGCGGCTTAGCATTGACGGAGCGTTAACAGCACCTGGGTACGGTCCATTGTACCGCATGGTCCCGAAAAGTGGGTATCGGTTTTCGGACAAGACCATGCGCGCTTAGTTGTAACAGTGGCGTGCGTTCTCATGTCGATCCAAGGCCCGATGATCGTGGTTGCCGAAAACCCGGCGACCGAACTGGTGCACGCGCTGGGGGCGGCCGGCGCCTTCCCCATCGTCGAAGCCAAGTGGGCCGATGCCCCGACCGCCTTTGTGGCGATCAAGCCAGCCGCCGTAGTCATCGCCGAGCCCGGCCCGCCGCGCAGCGAATCCTCCTCGCGCATGCTCTGCCTGCAAATCGCCACCGTGAACGGCCCGATCGTGCCGACGCTTGCGATGTCGCATGGCGATATCGACGCGGCGCTGCCAATCGCGCTCTCGATCGACGCCGGTCTGCCGGTCGAACGGCTAATCGCCCGGCTGCAATCCGCGATGCGGGTGCGCGCCTTGCATGCGACCGTTCTGCGCCGCATTGAATTGTTCGCCTCCAACGGCGGCGCGATGCCGGCCATGCCGGTCGGCGATGCGCTCGAAGACGCCACCGTCCTGATTGCCGGCCGTGGACCGCTTTATCCCGCGCTCAGCGCCGCAATGGCCGCTCGCGTCAAGATCATGGGCGCGCTCAGCGTCGAGGGCGCCGCCAAGCTGGTGGCCGACCGCGACATCGACGGCATCGTCGTCGGCGACGGATTTTCGCCGCGCATGGTCGAGCAGTTCCTCACTATGCTCGCCCAGGAGCCAAGCCTTCGCGACATCCCGATTTCGGTGATCGGCGAGATGGACAAGGACTTCTCCAAAACGCTGGTGAACATCGACCGTTTCGACGGCGACCCGGCGCGGATCGTCGCCCGCATGGTGCCGCTGATCCGCATGCACGCCTTCGAGGCGCGCCTCAAGCGCATGCTCAAGACGCTTGAGACCGACGGCATCTTCGATGCCGAGACCGGGCTGCTGACGCGCGACTCATTCTGGCGCGATCTCAGTAAGGCCATCGCTGACGCCGCCGAACGCAGCCTGCCGCTATCGCTGGCGCGCTATTCGTTCGAAGGCCTGACCGATTTGCGCGCCAATCTGGACGGCGCGCGTTTGGTGACGCGGCTGATCCGCAACATCGACTTTGCCTGCCGCGATGACGACGGCTCGATCCTGGTGGCTTTCACCCAGACGGATCTGCGCAGCGCGCATGTCGTGGCGCGGCGCATCGCCGCCACGCTGCGCGATTCCATGCGCGGCGCCGGCGACCAGATCACCGCCAATGTCACTTTGGCGACGTTGAAAAACGGCGACAGCATCGACAGTTTGATGCAGCGCGTGGTGGGCAGCCGGATGGTTGCCGCCGAGTGATCGGAGCATTAGTCTGGCTTCCCAAAGGAGCCAGCCAATGCCCAGCAAACAGCCCGTCCGCATCGACGTCGTCTCCGACGTGGTTTGCCCTTGGTGCTTCATCGGCAAACGCCGGCTCGAAGAAGCGCTCAAGCTCAGGCCCGATATTCCGGTCGAGGTGCATTGGCACCCCTTTTTCCTCAATGACTGGATTCCGCGCGAGGGCATTTCCCGCGAGGAGTATCTGACCAAGAAGTTCGGCTCGCCCGAGCGCTACAAAGGTATCGCCGGACGCGTATCGGAGGCGGCGGCTGCCGAGGGCCTCGTCTATGCGATGGACAAAATCAGCCGCCAGCCCAACACGCTCGATGCCCACCGCCTGATCCGGTGGGCCGACGGCATCGGCAAGGCAGCCGAGATGAAGCAGAAGCTGATGGACCTTTATTTCACCGACGGCGCCGATCTCACCAACCACGCCACATTGGTGCAGGCCGCGGCCGATGTCGGGCTCGATCCCGAAGACACTCGCACCGCGCTCGCCAGCGATCAGGATGTCGCCGCGGTCGAGCAGGAAGCACAATCTGCCAAGGAAGCCGGCATCGAGGGCGTGCCCTGCTTCATCTTCGGCGGCAAGTTCGCGGTCTCCGGCGCTCAGGCACCCGACTATCTCGCCGAAGCCATCGGACGCGCCGCGCAGGCTGACCAAGCCGCCGAGTAATCGGGATAACTAATCATGCAGATCACCGCCGCCGTGGTGCGCGAACGCTCGGGTCCGTTCCATATCGAACAAGTCGATCTGTGCGATCCGCGCGCCGACGAATTGCTGGTCGAGGTCGTGGCCTCAGGCATGTGCGCGACCGACCTGCACGGCCGCGACGCCTATTATCCCACGCAATTTCCCAAGGTGTTCGGCCACGAGGGCGCCGGCATCGTGCGGGCGACCGGTTCCGGCGTCACCCAATTCAAGACCGGCGACCACGTCGTGATGTCCTACCCGTGGTGCGGCGAATGCCCGAACTGCCGCACGCAGCGCCAGAGCTATTGCGTCGATGCCTTTCCGTTGAAGATGAACGGCACCCGCGCCGACGGCTCGACGCTGCATTCGCAAAACGGCAAGCCCGTCTACAGCGCCTTCTTCCAGCAATCGTCCTTCGGCAACTTCACCATCGCCAATGAGCGCTACGCGGTGAAAATCCGCAACGACGTGCCGCTGGAGCACGTCTGCGCGCTGGCCTGCGGCGGCCAGACCGGCGCGGGCGCCGTGTTCAACGTCATGCAGCCGAAGACCGGCGACAGTTTCGTGGTGTTCGGTGTCGGCGCGGTCGGACTCTCAGGGCTGACGGCGGCCAAGATCGCCGGCTGCGACCCGATCATCGCGGTCGATGTGCACGAGCATCGCCTGGCGCTGGCAAAGGAGTTCGGCGCCACCCACACCATCAATCACACCGGGCGGACCGACGTCGTTGCCGACATCCGCAAACTCACGGGGCATGGCGTGCGCTTTTCCTTGGAAACGTCGGCGCTGGCGCCGGTGTTTCGCGAAGCGATCGAGGCATTGATGCCGGCCGGCACCTGCGTGCTGCTCGGCAGCGCGCGCGCCGGCACCGAAGTTACGTTTGAAACGCCGTTCCTGCAAAACGGCCGCATTGTGCGCGGTGTCATCCAGGGCGACAGCGTCCCGCAGGAATTCCTGCCGAAGCTCACCGACTATATCGCCACCGGCAAATTCCCGATCGAGCGCATGATCACGTTCTACGATCTTGCCGACATCAACCGCGCCGCGTCGGAGCAGGCGGCCGGGACGACCATCAAGCCGGTGCTGCGGATGCCGCATTAGATGCCTGCTGCAGCCGACACGTTCGACTACGTTATCGTCGGCGCCGGCAGCGCGGGCTGCGTCCTCGCCAACCGGCTGACGGCCTCGGGGCGCTACCGTGTGCTGCTGCTGGAGGCGGGGCCGGAAGATCGCAACCCTTGGCTTCATGTTCCCGTCGGCTACGGCAAGCTGTTCAGCGACCGGCGGTTCAACTGGTGCTACGCGACCGAGCCGCAGCCCGAATGCCGTAACCGCGAAGTCATTGCGCCGCGCGGCAAGGTTTTGGGCGGCTCCAGCGCGATCAACGGTCTGATCTACATTCGCGGGCAGGCGCAAGACTTCGACCAGTGGCGTCAACTCGGCAATGTCGGCTGGAGTTTCGACGATGTGCTGCCCTATTTCCGCAAATCGGAAAGCAACGAGCGCGGCGCGGACGACATGCACGGCGCCGAAGGGCCGCTCGCGGTGTCCGACGCGCGCGACCGGCATCCGCTGGCGCTGGCCTACATCGAGGCCGCCGAACAATGCGGCTATCCGCGCAATGACGATTTCAACGGCGCCAACCAGGAAGGCGCCGGATTTTACCAGACCACCACCCGCAACGGCCTGCGCTGCTCGGCCGCCAAGGGCTATCTCAAGCCGGCGCGCGGCCGCGCCAACCTCAAGGTCGTGCCGGGCGCTTTCGCGACGCGCATCCTGTTCGATGGCCACCGCGCCACCGGCGTCGAATATGAGGTCGGCGGCCAAACCAAGACAGCTTCGGCGTCGGGCGAACTCATCTTGTCGTCCGGCGCATTCAATTCGCCGCAACTGCTGCAAGTGTCAGGTGTCGGCCCGGCGGCGCTGCTGCAATCCTGCGGCATTCCCGTCATCGCCGACATGCCCGGCGTCGGCGACGGGCTGATGGACCACTACGCAGGCCGCGTTACCTATCGTTGCCGCGACACGAACACGCTCAACAACGTCATCCACAGTTGGCCCGCCAAAATCGAAGCCGGGCTGCGTTATGCCTTCACGCGCCGCGGCGATCTCACGACGACCGCGCTGTCATCCGGCTGTTTCCTGCGCGCCCACCCGCTGTCGGAGACACCGGATGTGCAATGCTCCATTGCGCTGTATTCGGCGGACGCTATCGGCATCGACCTCCACGAGTTTCCGGGCGCCACCGGCATCTGCACGCTGTTGCGGCCCGAAAGCCGCGGCTATGTTCGCATCAAGTCTGCCGATCCGCACCAGCCGCCGGCGATCCAGCCCAATTATCTGGCCGCGCAAAAAGACCGCGATACGCTCGTCGCGGGCGTCAAAATCCTGCGCCAGATATTCAACGCGCCGGCCATGGCGCGTTATATCGCAGCGGAAATTGCGCCGGGCCCGCAATGCGACAGCGACGAGGACTTGCTGGATTTCATCCGGCTGCGCGGCGGCACGGTCTATCATCCGACCAGCACATGCCGCATGGGCCAGGATGCCACCGCGGTAACCGACGAACGCCTGCGCGTGCGGGGCTTCGAGGCTTTGCGCGTCATCGATGCGTCGATCATGCCCGCGGTCGTGTCGGGCAACACCAACGCCGCGACCATCATGATCGGCGAAAAGGGCGCCGACATGGTGCTGGCGGACGCCGCAAGGCGCTAGGCGATCACGCTGCTTTCGCCCGTTCGGCAATGCTCGCGAGCTTGCGCAAAATTGCCGCCGTTCCTTTGAGGCGATCCTCCGGGCGTTCCCAATCGTCGAAGAATACCAGTTGCTGACCCTTCGCATTCTTCGGATCTGGCCGCATGCGCACGCCGGAGCCCTGCTCGCGCATGTAACCGATAAGCCCTTCCGGATTGGGGAAGAGGTTGTCGCGGAACGACAGCACCACGCCTTTCGGCCCCGCCTCTATCTTCTCGACGTTGGCGCGCCGGCACAGCGCCTTGATGCCGACAATCTGCAACAGATGCTCGACCTCGATCGGCAGCTTGCCGAAGCGGTCGACCATCTCCGCGGCAAACGACTCGATCTCGCGGTCGTCCTCGATCTCGGCCAGCCGTCGATACAAGGCGAGGCGCACCGACAGGTCGGCGACGTAATCCTCCGGGATAAGCACCGGCGTGCCGATGGTAATCTGCGGCGACCAGTGGTCGGCAACTTGAGTCGTAATGCCGGCCTTGAGGCTGAGCACCGCTTCTTCCAGCATTTGCTGATAGAGTTCGAAGCCGACTTCCTTGATGTGGCCGGACTGCTCGTCGCCCAAGAGATTCCCGGCGCCGCGAATATCGAGATCGTGCGAGGCGATCTGGAAACCGGCGCCGAGCGTGTCGAGCGATTGCAGCACCTTGAGCCGCCGCTCGGCCTGCGCCGTGATCGGCTTTTGCGCCGGCAGCGTCAGCAGCGCATAGGCGCGCAGCTTCGAGCGCCCCACCCGGCCGCGCAATTGATAAAGCTGCGAAAGCCCGAACATGTCGGCGCGGTGCACGATCAGCGTATTGGCGGACGGAATGTCGAGCCCGGACTCGATGATGGTGGTCGACAGCAGCACATCGTATTTGCCGTCATAGAAGGCCGACATGATGTCGTCGAGCACGGTTGGCGGCATCTGACCGTGGGCGACGCAGACCTTCACCTCGGGCACGTTCTTGTCGAGGAAGTCCTTGGCGCCGGCCAAGTCCTCGATGCGCGGCGCGACATAGAACGACTGCCCGCCGCGGTATTTCTCGCGCAGCAGCGCCTCGCGGATGGTGATCGGATCGAACGGCGACACGAAAGTGCGCACCGCCAGCCGGTCGACCGGCGGCGAGGCGATGATCGAGAGGTCACGCACGCCGGTCAGCGCCAGTTGCAGCGTGCGCGGGATCGGCGTCGCCGTCAGCGTCAGCACATGGACCTCGGCGCGCAGCGTTTTCAGCTTCTCCTTGTGGGCAACACCAAAGTGCTGTTCCTCGTCGATCACGACCAGGCCGAGATCCTTGAACTTGATGCCCTTGCCGAGGATCGCGTGGGTGCCGACGACGATATCGGCGCGGCCCTCGGCCAGATCGGCCTTCACCTGATTGAGTTGCGCGTTCGGCACCAGCCGCGACGCCTGCACCACGTTCACGGGGAAACCGCGGAAGCGTTCGGTGAAGGTCTTGAAGTGCTGGCGCGCCAAGAGCGTGGTCGGGACGACGACGGCCACCTGCTTGCCGTTGATGGCCGCGACGAAGGCGGCGCGCAGCGCCACCTCGGTCTTGCCGAAGCCGACATCGCCGCAGATCAGCCGGTCCATCGGACGTCCCGAGCCGAGATCCTTGATCGTGGAATCGATGGCCGCGAGTTGGTCGTCGGTTTCCTCGTAGGGGAAGCTCGCGCAGAACTCGTCGTAAGCGCCAGGCCCGACCGACAGCCGCGGCGCCTCGCGCAATTGCCGCTCGGCCGCGATCTTGATCAGTTCACCCGCGATCTCGCGGATGCGGTTCTTCATGCGCGCCTTGCGCGCCTGCCAGTTGCCACCGCCGAGGCGGTCCAATTCGACATTGGTCTGCTCGGCGCCGTAACGCGACAGCAGGTCGACGTTTTCGACCGGCAGGAACAATTTGGCGGCGTCGGCGTAATGGATTTCCAGGCAGTCGTGCGGCGCGCCGCCGACCGCGATGGTCTGCAAGCCGACGAAGCGCCCGATGCCGTGGTCGACGTGCACGACCAGATCGCCGGATGCTAAGCTGGTTGCCTCGGCGATGAAGTTGTCGGCCCGCCGCATGGCGCGGCGCGGTCGCACCAGACGGTCGCCGAGGATGTCCTGCTCGCTGACGATAGCGAGTTCGTCAGTCTCGAAGCCGGATTCGATGCCGAGCACCGCCAGCGCAATCGTCGGCTTTGGCAGCGCCAAAGCCTGCGGCCAGGAACCGATATTGGTGAGGTTGTGCAGTTTGTGGTCGGTGAGCACGTGGCTCATGCGCTCGCGCGCGCCCTCGCTCCACAGCGCGATCGCCACGCGTTTGCCGGTGACTTGCAGCGCCTGCACGTGCTTGGTCACGGCCTCGAACACATTGGCGTTCGGCTCGGCCCGCTCGGCGGTGAAATTATGCCCGGGTCGCGCGCCGACATCGATGACGTCACGGCTATCCGGCACGTCGAACGGCGTCAGCTTGGCCAGCGCCGAAGCACTCAAGCGCGCCTTCCATTGCGTTTCGCTGAGATAAAGCTGGTCCGGCTTCAAGGGCTTGTACGGCGGCGACACGCCTTCGGCGAGCGCGTCCTTGCGGGCGCCATAATAGTCGGCGATCTGCGTGAAGCGTTCGTGCGCCGCGTCCTCGGCCAGATGCTCGAGCGCCAGCGGCGTGCCCGGAAGATAGTCGAAAATCGTTTCAAGCTGCGTGTGGAACAGCGGCAGCCAATGCTCCATGCCGGGATAACGCCGGCCCTCGCTGACCGCCTCATACAGCAGATCGTCAGGCGTGGTGGCGCCGAAAGCGGCGACGTAGCCGGTACGGAAGCGCCTTATGGTTTCGGTGATGAGCTGGAATTCCGCCACCGGCACCAGATCGAGCGCACCCATCGACATTTCGCTGCGCTGGGTCTGCGGATCGAAGGTGCGGATCGTTTCCAGCGAGTCACCGAAGAAATCGAAGCGCACCGGCATATCCATGCCCGGCGGAAACAGATCGAGAATGCCGCCGCGCACCGCGTATTCGCCAGGCTCGCGCACGGTCGAGGCGCGGGTGAAGCCGTTGAGCTCCAGCCATTCGACCACACCATGCATGCCGAGCACATTGCCGGGCGCGACCGACAGCGCATGCGTGGCGACGAATTCGCGCGCCGGCACGCGCTGCAATGCGGCGTTGACCGTCGTGAGCAGCACCGACGGCTTGTCGCGGCCTTTGACCCGCGTCAGCCGCGACAGCGCCGTCATGCGCTGCGCCACCACCGAGGCGTTCGGCGACACGCGGTCGTAAGGCAGGCAATCCCAGGCCGGGAATTCCATCGTCTGGATGTCGGGCCCAAAGAACGCCAGTGCGCGCGACAGCGCCGCCATGCGCTGGCCGTCGCGGCAGATCACGGCGAGCGATATCGCCGGCGCATCCGGCCGCGCCGCGACCGCGCGCGCCAGATCGGCCAGCACGAGGCCTTCGGCGCCGTCGGCGACTTGCGCCAGAGTCAGCGCGGTACCGGGCTTGAGCGATTGTGCGGGAGATTTCGTTGTCGCCATCACTTGTTCCCCCTTCGCATGAATTCGTCAGAAAACCGGCTTCCACTTTTCGGGTTCATGCGATCGTCTTTCCGCCGCCATGAAACGCCAGCAGGCGGCGGAACAAAGGCGTGTCGTAGGCGGCGTCCAGCGGCTGCGCGCCGAACACCCAGTCGAACACCTGCTGGTCGCGCAATTCGAGCAGCTTCTCGTAATCGTCGAGTTCGGCGTCGCTCAGAGCAGCGATATTGGCGTCGGCGAACCGGCCATAGACCACGTCCATCTCGCGGATGCCGCGATGCCAGGAGCGGAACAGAAGGCGCCGCCTGCGGGCGTCCAGCCCATCGCTCGAAATCGCAGGTCCGCCCGAATTGCTCACCACTTCGCTCCAACGCCAAAAACCCGGCGAGTGCCGGGTGCGGGGTTTATATAGAGGCCGGCTTCCGGTTTGTCATGCCAACAAGTCCGGGCGTTACACCGGAAACTTTGCAATGATGGTTTTATGCGCCCCCTCGTTCTCAATTCTCTCTTTGCCTCGCTGACCAGCCTGCCCGGCGTCGGGCCGAAGCTGGAACTGCTCTACGGCCGCCTGCTCGGCCGCGAAGCGCCGCGCGTCATCGACCTGCTGTTCCACCTGCCGTCCGGCGCCATCGACCGCCGCGCCCGGCCGAAACTCAACGAGGTGCAGCCCGGCCAGGTCGTCACCGTCGCGGTCAATGTCGAAGAGCACCGGCCGCCGCCGCCCAACCGCCCGCGCGCGCCCTATCGCGTCATCGCCGGCGACGACAGCGGCATCACGCTGACGCTGACCTTTTTCCACGCCCGCAAAGATTACATCGAGAAGCTCTTGCCCATTGGCGAGATGCGCTACGTCTCGGGCACCGCCGAGTTCTACGACGGCATGCTGCAGATGGTGCATCCGGATCGTGTAGTCGACGAAAAAGGCTTCGCCGATTTGCCTTTGGTCGAACCGGTCTATCCGCTCACCGAAGGCCTGGCGCTCGGCAATGTGCGCCGCGCGATGGACGGCGCCGTCGCCAAACTTCCCGAATTGCCGGAGTGGCAGGACGAGGCTTGGATCTCGCGCGAAGGCTTTCCTCCTTTCGCGAACGCTTTGCGCAAATTGCACCGCCCCGCCGAGCCGCACGACATCGTGCCGGAAAGCCTGTCCTGGACCCGGCTCGCTTACGACGAGTTGCTTGCCGGCCAGCTCGCGCTGGCGCTCGTGCGTTCGCACATGCGCCGCCAGACAGGCCGCGGCACCGCCAGCGAGGGGCGTCTGCGTGCGCGCATCCTCAAGGCATTGCCCTACGCGTTGACGCATTCGCAGCAGCAGGCCGTCAACGACATCACCAACGATCTTGCTTTGCCGCAACGCATGCTGCGGCTCCTGCAAGGCGATGTCGGCTCCGGCAAGACCGTGGTGGCGCTGGTCGCAGCCGCGGGCGTGATCGAAGCCGGCCGCCAAGCCGCCATCATGGCGCCGACCGAACTGCTGGCGCGCCAGCATCTCAATACGATTGCGCCGCTGGCGGAGGCCGCCGGCATCCGCGTTGCGATCCTGACCGGCCGCGAGCGCGGCCCGGGCCGCAAGGAAATCCTGGATCGTCTGGTGCTGGGCGATATCGATCTCTTGATCGGTACCCATGCGCTGTTTCAAGAGGATGTGGCGTTCCACGATCTCGCGCTGGCCGTGGTCGACGAGCAGCATCGCTTCGGCGTGCATCAACGGCTGGCGCTGACGCAAAAGGGCGACGCCGTCGACGTGCTGGTGCTCACGGCGACGCCGATCCCGCGCACGCTGGTGCTGACTTATTTCGGCGACATGGATGTCTCCGAATTGCGCGAGAAGCCGGCCGGCCGCCAGCCGATCGACACCCGCACCATTCCAATGTCGCGGCTTGAAGAAGTCGAGGACGCCGTCGGCCGCGCGATCAAGGCGGGAAATCGGGCCTATTGGGTTTGCCCGCTGGTCGAGGAGTCCGAAAAGATCGATCTCGCCGCCGCCGAGGAGCGTTACCAGGAATTGCGCCGCAAGTTCGGCGCCAAGGTCGATCTCATCCACGCCGCATGAAAGGCGCAGAGAAAGACGCCGCCATGGAGCGCTTTTCGTCGGGCCAGACTCAGCTTCTGGTTTCCACCACGGTGATCGAAGTCGGCGTCGACGTGCCGGAAGCCACCATCATGGTGATCGAACACGCCGAACGTTTCGGCCTCGCCCAATTGCACCAGTTGCGCGGCCGTGTCGGCCGCGGCACCGGTCACTCCACCTGCCTGCTGATCTACAAAGCGCCGCTCGGCGAAACCGCCAAAGCGCGCCTCGCGATCCTGCGCGAGAGCGAAGACGGCTTCCGTATCGCCGAGGAAGATTTGCGACTGCGCGGCGAAGGGCGACGTCTCGGCACGCGGCAAAGCGGCCTGCCCGGCTTTCACTTGGCGCGCGTCGAGTTCCACGGCAAATATCTCGGCGCCGCGCGCGAACGATGCCGCGCTGGTACTTAACCGCGATCCCGGCCTGGAGACGCCGCGCGGCAGGCGCTGCGGCATCTGCTCTATCTGTTCGGCAAGGACGAGGCGATCAAGCTGATCCGCGCCGGCTAGGCCGCGCGGCCCACAAACGCATAATTCAGATTTCCACTAGTTGATTGCGGCAGCATATCTCCTATAGGTTGTATCGGTCGCGTAGCCGCAGTGGGGGGCACTATGACCGAACCAGAGAACTTCGACAGGGAGATCAAAATCTATGAGTCAATATGGAGAAATATGGAACGAGAATGCGCATGATTAACTTCCGCGTTCAGTGGGCAATTTTCTTGAGCGGCGGCCTATTGGCCACGGAAGGCGTCTTAGCAAGCACCCTCGTGGACTTTAAGAAGGCGCCCCAGTGAATATTTTCGATCTCGTCGTCATTAGTTGCGTGATGGCGGTGATGCGGCGCTCTCATCAATCGGCGCTTGGTTTTGTTATCGGTCGCGCGCCGGTGTCATCGCAGCACAAAATCAGATCGACTATCTAAAGACAGAATATCTGCGGCTTCAGGAACGGTTTGAACGAAAGTATTGTTTTCCGCGACCGTTCGGCGATAACAGCGCTCACTCTGAAGGAATAATGCAGCGCTCGCGTTTCCAAAGGTGATGATGGTCAATTTGGGGACTTTTCATTGTAATCCAGTTATCGACCACTATTCGGTGCCTCTTCGATTGCCTTTGAAAGGTACAATGGCCCAAAGATCGCGACTGCGCCCCGCTCCCCCCGCAACGCCGCCCGGGCCTCCTGTAAGCAGCCGCCGATAGTTAATTCGTTGCGGCGGGTGACGCCGCGCTTTGGCTCAGTGCGCGATCGACGGCGCTCAGCACCCGGTACAGCGGCAATTCATCGAGCAGCGCTGTAACTTTCGAGATGACGCTCGCAGCCGAGCAGATCGCACGCATGCACGGCAGCGGATTTTGCACCACCCAGACATTGCCGGCGGTTCTGGATCGTGCCGGCTTTGTCCCAAGGCTGCTTCAATCCCCCGACCGGCCAGGGGCCCCATGATGTGCGGGCTGGCCGGCCCGTAAAGCCCGACGGTCGGACAACCGGCGGCGGCGGCGAGATGCGTCATCGAGGTGTCGGGCCCCGACATAGACCGCCGCGCCCGCCATCAGTTGCGCCAGCTCGGGCCAGTTGAGACGGCCGTCCAGCCGCTCGACCGCAGGCGTCACCGGATTCCAGACGTGGTCGAGATAGTCTTTCTCGCCTAAGTCGGGCCCCGCCGGTGACAACGACCGCCAGCCCGCGTTGGCGTAACGCCCTCGGCAAGCGCGCCCCAACCGGCATCGGTCCAGCGCCTGATGCGAAACATCGGGGTGGCGTGCAGCACACGCATAAGCGTGCCGCGGTCCTTGTGGTTGCGCGCGCCGCGGCACCACGATGTCCGGCCGTTGAACGATGCTGAGCGCCGCCGACAGCCGGAATAAGTCGTCGACCCGATGCAGTCTGCCGTCGGTAACGACGCTGCGGCTGAGCGCCCAAGATTTCCAGGACCAAGATTTCCACGAGGATTTTTCGTCAGGTACAAGGCCAACGCTGAAGCGTCCGGCCATCGAAGCCAGAAACGTCGGCCGGTCGCCGGTCTGCGTCGAGATCGCGACGTCGTAGCGCCGCCAAAGTCTGCCGATCAATTCGCCATCTCGCCGGCGCCGGGGCGCTGCGAAATAGTAATGACGTTGTCGATATCGGGATTGCCGGCGAGAATGCCTTGCGTGCCGGCAAACACCAGCATGTCGATGCCCACACGCGGGATGCCCTGCTTCAGCGCCCGCACCAACGCGTCGTCAGCAGGACGTCGCCGAGGCGCCGTGTCGTGACGACCAGCACGCGCGGATTTGCCGAAAGTTTGACTTCGGTATCCACAATGATTGTCCGGCTCTATTGCGCGGCGGTCGGCACTCGTGCCGCCTGCGCGGCGCGCGCGGTGGCGGCGAGCGAAGCCAGCCTCTTCTGCGCGTCGTTATCGGGTTGCACCATGCCGGCGGAGATCAGCAGCGTCATCGCGCTCTCGACCGAGATGTCGAGCACGATGACGTCCTTGCGCAGCACGTAGAAAAAGAACCCGGTGGTCGGGTTCGGCGTGCACGGCATGAAGGCCGAGACGTGCTCGCCCTCCGGCAGCCGCGCCGCCAGATCGCCGCTCGGCGGCTGCGACAGAAACACCAGCGACCACATGCCGGGCGCCGGAAACTCCAACCAGCCCGACCTGCCGGAAACTCGACCCGGTTTTTGAGAACAGCGTCTCGAAAATCTGCTTCATGGTCTTGTAGACCGGCCGGATGATCGGCATGCGGTTGAGCAGGCCCTCCCCCAGTTCAACCAGCTTGCGCCCCGACCAGATTGGCGGTGAGGAAGCCCAGCAGCGTCAGCGTCACAAAGGCGATCACCAGCCCGGTGCCCGGCACCGGCCACGGCAGATAAGTTTCCGGCCGGTAATCGGCGGGATGAACGGCCGCACCAGATTGTCGACCCAGGTGATGAACGACCAGGTCAGATAAGCGGTGATCAGCACCGGTCCGGCGACCACCAGCCCGGTGAGGAAATAATTGCGGATGCGCCCTGCGGCACTGGTCTGCGACGGCGGCTCGAGCGTCTCACCCGGCGTCTGATCGGTATCGGCCATACAGGCAATCCTACTCTACCGTAACCGATTTCGCGAGGTTGCGCGGCTGATCGACGTCGGTGCCGATGGCCGCGGCCGTATGATAGGCGATCAATTGCACGGCGATAGCATACACCAAAGGCGTCACGGTCGACGCCATGTCCGGCAGGATGATGGTTTCGAGCGAGTCGATGGTCGCTTCCTTGGCGCCCTTCGGATCGGTCACCAGGATGATCTTGCCGCCCCGCGCGGCGACTTCCTGCATGTTCGACACGGTCTTTTCGAACACCCCCGGTCGTACGGCGCGATCACGATCACCGGCATGGTCTCGTCGATCAGCGCGATGGGCCCGTGCTTGAGCTCGCCCGCGGCATAGCCTTCGGCGTGGATGTAGGAAATTTCCTTGAGCTTGAGCGCGCCTTCCAGCGCGATCGGAAAGCTGGTGCCGCGGCCGAGATAGAGCGCGTGGTGCACTTTGGCGAGATCGTGCGACAGCCGCTCGATCTGCGGCTCGAGCTTGAGCGCTTCAGACATCAATCGCGGCACTTCGATCAGCGCGCGCACCAGCTTGGCCTCGTCGTCGTGCGACAGCTCGCCGCGCGCAACGCCTGCCGCCAGCGCCAGGCAGGCCAGCACCGACAACTGGCAAGTAATCGCTTTGGTCGAGGCGACGCCGATTTCTGGGCCGGCCAATGTCGGCATGATAACGTCGCTTTCGCGCGCGATGCTCGACGTGGTGACGTTAACGACCGACAGAATGTGCTGCTTCATCTCGCGCGCGTAGCGCAGCGTCGCCAGCGTGTCGGCGGTTTCGCCCGACTGCGAGATGAAGATGGCGAGATCGCCGGCTCCAGCGGCGCGCCGCGATACCGGAACTCGGAGGCGATATCGATTTCGACCGGCAGCTTGGCGAAACGCTCGAACCAGTATTTTGCCACCAGGCCGGCATAGAACGCCGTGCCGCAAGCCGAGATCGACAGCCGTTTGATCTTCTTCCAGTCGAACGGCAGTTTTTCCGGCAGCGCCACTTTCTCAGCGACCATGTCGATGTAATGCGCCAGCGTATGGCCGACCACTTCCGGCTGTTCATGGATTTCCTTGGCCATGAAATGCTTGTGATTGCCCTTGTCGACCATCTGCGCCGTGGCGGTCGATTTGACGATGGCGCGCTCAACGGCCTGTCCTGCTCGTCGTGCACTTGAACGCCGCTGCGCGTCAGCACGGCCCAGTCGCCGTCTTCCAGATAACTGATGGTGTCGGTGAACGGCGCCAGCGCGATGGCGTCGGAGCCGAGATACATCTCGCCATTGCCATAGCCGATGGCGAGCGGCGAGCCTTTGCGCGCGCCGACCATGAGATTGTCATGGCCGGCAAAAATAAAGGCGAGCGCGAAGGCGCCGCGCAATTGCTTGAGCGCTGCCGCAACCGCCTCGACCGGCGCCTTGTCGTGTTTGATTTCGGCGCTGACCAGGTGCGCGACGACCTCGGTGTCAGTCTCGCTGACGAATTTGGCGCCGCCGGCGATCAGCCTTTCGCGCAATTCGCGGAAATTCTCGATGATGCCGTTATGAACCACCGCGACCTGCTCGGTGGCGTGCGGATGCGCGTTGTTTTCGGTCGGACGCCCATGGGTCGCCCAGCGGGTGTGGCCGATGCCGATATTGCCGGCGAGCGGCTCCTTTTCGAGCCGCAGTTCCAGCGCGTGCAGTTTTCCTTCGGCACGGCGCCGTTCCAGCACGCCATGATTGAGCGTGGCGATGCCGGCAGAGTCATAGCCGCGATATTCGAGGCGCTTAAGCGCATCGACCAATTGGCCCGCGACCGGGCCCTTGCCGAGTATTCCTACGATCCCGCACATCCGAGTGGACGGCCCCTATTCCTGTACTGTTGCTTTAACCGGCGCCGGCAAGCTGATGGAAATCAAAACGCATGTCGTCGTGTGACAATCGGCCGGCGGGCTATATTCGTTTCTTTTTGCTCTTTTTACCGCTCTTGCCCGATTTCTTCGGCGTCGAAGGCTTGGTGGAAGGCTTGGCCGCCGCCTTGCGCAAGCTCTTGAGCTGCCGCAATCGTTTAGCCCAGCCTTCCTTAACCGTCTGTGGACTGCGCGCCACCGCCAGCGCATCGGCCGGCACGTCTTTGGTAACCACGGAGCCTGAGCCCACATAGGCGCCGTCGCCGATCGTGACCGGCGCCACCAGCGATGAATTGGACCCGATAAAGGCGCCGGCGCCGATATCGGTGTGATGCTTGGCGCTGCCGTCGTAATTGCAGGTGATGGTACCGGCGCCGATATTGGCGCCCGCCCCGACCCGCGCATCGCCGATATAGCTCAGGTGATTGGCCTTGGCGCCGTCTTCGATCTTGGCCGCCTTCACTTCGACGAAGTTGCCGATATGAACGTCCATGCCGAGGTGCGCGCCCGGGCGCAGCCGCGCAAACGGCCCGACACGGGCTCCTTTACCGACATGCGCGCCTTCCAGATGCGAGAAAGAGCGGATCACGGCGCCGTCCTCGACCGTGACGCCCGGACCGAAGACGACGTTCGGCTCGATGACAACGTCGCGGCCCAGCTTGGTGTCGGCGGCGAGATAGACGGTCTCCGGCGCCACCCATGGTGACGCCGGCATCCATCGCGGCGGCGCGCAAACGCTCCTGCAACACGGCTTCGGCTTGCGCGAGTTGCGCCTTGGTATTGATGCCGCGCACGTCGTCCTCCGAAGTTTCGATGGCGATGGCCTTCAAGCCCATATTCCGGGGCGATGGCAACCGCATCGGTGAGATAGTACTCGCCCTTGGCGTTCGAATTGCCGATGCGCTCCAGAATGGCGAGCGCGTGCTCGCCGGCGAGCGCCATCAGTCCGCCATTGCACAGTCCGATCTGGCGTTCTTCCGCGCTGGCGTCGCGCTCCTCGCGGACCGCCACAAGCTCGTCGCCTTCCATGACCAGACGGCCATAAGCCGGCCGGATCGGCGGACGAAATCCCAAAACCGCGACAGCGGCGCCTTGCGCCAGCGCCTCACGCAATTGGCCGAGCGTCTCGGCGCTCACCAATGGCGTGTCGGCAAACATCACCAGAATATCGTCAGACTTGCGCGCGATGGCATCTTTCGCCGCCAGCACCGCATGCGCGGTGCAAGCCGACGATCTGTTGGAAGGTCTCGACGTTCGGCGCGATACGCTTGGCCGCGGCGGCGAGTTCGGCGTGATCGGGGGCCGACCACCAGCGCAATGTCGGAGGACGCCCGCTTGCGCCGCCGAAGTCAGCACATGCTCGAGCAGCGAGCGGCTGCCGATGGCGTGCAGCGCCTTCGGCAGGCTCGAGCGCATCCGGGTGCCTTCGCCGGCCGCGAGCACGATCGCAAGGCATGTTCGATGAGGCATCGGGTTTTTTACTCAAGGCTGCCGGAGTTGAAGCCCCACATAGCGGGCGGGACGTGAGGATGAAAGACCGCGTCTGTATAGCCCGTCCTTGAGACGGCAATGCAAGCCAGGATTGCCGGATTCTGCTAATGTTTTCAATGATTCGCCGTCAACCAGGATAGCTGGCGATGGATATCCCGCCGCCCGAATTCATTGCGCCGCCAGCCCGGAAACAGCGGCGCGACATGCGTGCGCTGTGGCGTGTGAGCGCCTGGGGCTGTAGCGCGGCGATCGCGCTGGCAGCGCTCGCCATCACCACTCAGACCGAGGTCGGCGGCGAACGGCTCAAACTGGCGCTTGGCTATGTCGATCCGCCTTCAACGGCAGGCGAACTCAGCGAACTGAAGCAGCGCGTGCTCGACAAAGAGGCTCAAGCCCGTCGGCTCGAAAGCCAGGTGGCGCGCTGGCCGCCGATCGCGACCGGCTCGCGGCGCGCCTTGCCAGCCTCGAGCGCAATCTCGAGGACATGACCGGCTCGATCAAACGGCAGGCGACGCTCGCTGCCGAGACCGCGGTCACCAAAGCCGCGACGCCACCCACCCTGAACCCGCTCGCGAATGTGTCCTCGGTGACCTCCGTTCGCACCGAGAGCTTCACCCGCCGCCCGCACCCCCACCCGTTCAAGCGGCCACGCTTTTGCCTGAGCCCGTCCCCTTGCCGCCGACCCGCGTCGCGGT
Organism: Pseudolabrys sp.; assembly: GCA_037200245.1. Taxonomy (GTDB): domain Bacteria; phylum Pseudomonadota; class Alphaproteobacteria; order Rhizobiales; family Xanthobacteraceae; genus Pseudolabrys. The sequence continues at coordinate 1,909 of JBBCIM010000036.1, read as the reverse complement.
TGCCGCCGAACCCGTCCCGGAGCCGCCGCGCAAAACCGAATTCGGCGTCGATCTCGGCGGTGCGCCCAACATGGACGTGTTGAGCGCCCCGGTGGGCGGCGGTGAAGGCGAATTTCGGTCCATTGTTGGCGGGCATGCGACCGCTGGCGGCGCGCGATCGTCGCCCCGGCGCCACCGACTTGCGGCTCCTGGTGGGACCACTCGCCAATCCGGCGGCGGCGGCGGCGCTGTGCGCGCGCTTCGCGGCCGTCCGCGTCACCTGCCGCACCACGAAGTTCGACGGCGAGCAATTGGCGCAGCGCTAGACCTTGCCCGCATCGGCAGCGATTGTCGCGAGGCTCGCACGGCGTCATACTCCCACCGCCCATGCAGACCCCCACGAAACTCTTTCTCCCCAGCGCCCGCGCCACCAACATCCTGCTGATCGTAGGTTTCGTGGCGCTCGGCTATGCGCTCTACATGCGCTACACCGCGCTCGAGCAGTCGCAGTGTCGGTCTTGCCTGCGCCGCCGGCCCCGATACCTGGCTGTGTTTCTCGCGCCGGACCATCACGGTGCTGTTTCAGTATTCCGTGTTCGGCACCGCCGCGCTCGTCATTGCCGCGCTCAATTTGCTGCGGCCGTCGCTGGTATTGTTCGCAGCGGCGCTGGCGCTCGCCTGCCTCGGCGTCGTGCTTTACAACATCGTGCTGTCGTCGCTGGCCATCGGCTTGCTGGTGCTCAGCTTTGCGCGCCGCGCACCCGAGCCAGACTGACCGCGATCGCGGCCAGCGCCGCGCAGACCCACAGCGACTGCCAGTTGGCGAAGCCTTCGTTGAGCGCGATGTAAGGCACCGACGCCAACAGCACCGCGGTGCCGCCGAGTTCAGCGACGCCACGCACGCCCTCCGGCCGCGGCATCGTCAGACTGTGGACCAAAAGCGGCACCGCCATCCCGGTGAGCGGCGCGAACGGAAAGTCGCGGATAGCGCGGGTCGAACACCAGCCCCAGCGCCACGATGAACGCCAGCAACAGGCTCGCCATCAGCACAGCGCCGATCAGACGCGCCAAGGGATCGCCGGCGCGTTCGCTCGCGGGCCCCAGCAAGGCCGAAAGCCGCGGCAGCGGCGTGCCGCGCATGGTCGCAGCGCTCAGCGCCAGCGGCGAAACGACCGCCACCGCGGCAAAGGCCAGGTTGCGCCAGCCAGCCGCCAAGCCCGAGGCTTTCGATCGGCACATTGGCAATGGTCCCAGCCGATCAGCAAACCGCCGGCCAGCGCATTGGCGGTCACCGCCAGCCAGAGCGTCAACGGCACGTTACGGTCGCGCCGCGCCGCCCAGGCCGCGCCGAAAACCAGCGCGGCGAAGGCAATGCCGCCCGCCGCCTGCAGCTTCCAGTGCGGATGATTGGAGACGGCTTCGCCCCAGACGAATTTCGGCCGGTTGGCGGTGTCGAGAATGCCCCAATGGCCGCCGACGGTGCCTTCCCAGCGCCCGTTTCCAGGGCTGGTCGAGCGCCCTCGATGACGTTGACGCGGGCAATTGTCGCGCCTTGGGCCAGCGCCAGCACATCCTGGATGACGCGGGCCTGGTTTGCCGGCGACGGCAGCGCGCCCCTCGCGCATCCGCCCGGCGCTCGGCCAGCCGACCTCGCCGATAATGACTTCCTTGCTGCCGAAGGCCGCCACCACCCTGCCGCCGGATCAGGTCGACATGGCTCGCCGAATTGGCGGCGGCAATCGGGAAATCCTCCCAATAAGGCAGGATATGGATGGTGATGAAGTCGGGCCGCCGCGGCCACGTCGGGGCTGCGCAGCCAGAACTCCCAGACATCGGCATAGGTCACCGGCACGCGCACCCGCGTTTTGACCGAGCGGATGATGGCGGCGAGGTCGGCCGCCGACAGATCGCCCGCGCAACAGCACTTCAT
>JBBCIM010000035.1:0-47745 GCA_037200245.1 Pseudolabrys sp. | reverse complement strand
GCCGCCGTCGCCGCCGGCCCCCGCCGCCGCCGAACAGCGAGCCTAGCGACCCTTGCGCATACGCAGTCGAGATGAACATCGAAGCTTTCCTTGCATGGCTTTACAGCGCGCCGGCCAGCGTCCCCGGACCGGCTCACGCGCTTTGAATTTCGCGCGGACTATAGCGGCCGTGGCCCCAATTGCAACGCCGCTTACCCTCTGGAAATAGGCCGTTTTTGGCCGTTTTCGCCTCGCGCGGCTTGCCTGGCCAAGCCAGCCCCGCTAAGAGCAGCGCAATTCCTGAAAGCACCCTATGGCCAAGCAGAAGTCCAAATCCAAGTCCAAATCCAAGCCCGCTGCCGGTTCCAAGCGCGTCGCCGCAGCGGCGAGCCAGAGCGACGTTCTGGAGCGCATCGCCGCCTCGCTGGAGCGGCTGGCGCCACGCCACGCCCGTGTGCCCGATCTGACCGCCGCCGATGCCTTTATCTGGCATCCGGACGGCTGGCTGGCGCCCGTGCCGCGCGTCAACCGCGTCGAGATGTCGCTGCTCAAGGGCATCGACCGGGTGCGCGACGTGCTCATAGAGAACACCGAACGTTTCGCCAAGGGCCTACCGGCCAACAACGCGCTATTGTGGGGCGCGCGCGGCATGGCAAGTCGTCGCTGGTGAAGGCCTCGCATGCCGCGGTCAATTTGACCGCGCGCAACAGCAAGAGCGGGCCGCTCAAACTGATCGAAATCCACCGCGAGGATATCGAAAGCCTGCCCGAATTGATGACGATCACGCGAGGATCGCGCTACCGCTTCATCGTGTTCTGCGACGACCTGTCGTTCGACAATGACGACACCACCTACAAGTCGCTCAAGGCCGTGCTCGAAGGGCGGCATCGAAGGCCGGCCGGACAATGTGATCTTCTACGCCACCTCGAACCGCCGCCATTTGATGTCCCGCGACATGATGGAGAACGAGCGCTCGACCGCGATCAATCCGGGCGAGACGGTCGAGGAGAAAGTGTCGCTATCCGACCGCTTCGGCCTCTGGCTCGGCTTTCACCGCTGCAGCCAGGACGAATTTCTCGCGATGATCGACAGCTACATCGCGCATTACAAGATTTCGGTGCCGGCCGACGAATTGCACCGCGATGCGCTGGAATGGTCGACGACGCGCGGCTCGCGTTCCGGCCGAGTCGCTTGGCAGTTTAATCCAGGACTTGGCGGGCCGCCTCGGCGTCGCGCTGAAAGACTAAGCCTCAGGCGCCGCCGCTGAGATACTGCGCCGGATCGACCGGGGTCGAGCCTTTGCGGATCTCGAAGTGCAGTTGCGGTGACGTCACGTTGCCGGTCTGCCCGGCATGCGCAATTACCTGCCCGCGCTTGATGGTGTCGCCGCGCTTGACCAGCAATTCGCTGGCGTGCGCGTAAGCCGACACGAAGCCGTTGGCGTGGCGGATCAGCACTAGATTGCCGTAGCCTTTGAGTTCATTACCGGCGTAAGCGACGACGCCGTCGTCGGCGGCCTTGACCGGCGTGCCCTCCGGCACCGCGAGATTGATGCCGTCGTTCTGCGCGCCGCCGGTTTTCGGACCGAAGCCGGCAATGACGCGGCCTTTGACCGGCCAGCGGAATGACGGCACGGCGCCAGCGGGTTCGGCCGCGGCGACGGGGTTCTCGGTCTTTTCAACTTCTTGCGTCGCGACGCGCGCATTCTGCACCGCACGCTGCCGACCTTGTCGACCGACACGGTGCGCGGCTGGGCGATCTGCGGGGCCGGCGCCTGGAATTGCGGCTGCGGCTGGATTTGCGCCTGCGCCTGAACCTGACGCGGCGCCACCGGGTGGCCGCCCGGGATCGTCAAGCGATCGCCGGCGGCGACCTTGGCGTAAGGCTGGATGTTGTTGGCGCGCGCCAGCACGGCAACGGCGACGCCGCGCTTACGGGCGATGCCGGTGAGGCTTTCGCCAGGCTGCACGATATGCACGTCGGTCGCGACCGAAGCCGGCATCGGTGCCGGCGCTTGCGCGGCCGGCGCCTGCACATGCGGCGCGGGCGACGACGAAACGTAACGCGGAATGACGAGACGCTGGCCGGGCTTGATCGCCGACGCGTTGGAAATACCGTTGGTTTCCAGCAAGGCCGCGACCGGCACGCCGTGGCGGCGCGCGATGGCTTCGGCGCTTTCGCCATAGCCGACGGTGACCGGCGAGCCGCCGTCCCAGGTCCAAGCGCCCGACGGTTTCGGCTGAGGCGGAGCCGGCGCGCGCACCGAACCGGTGACATCGGAGCTCTGCGAATAAGTCGGCGCGATCGTGCCCGGCCGGTAGGCGCCGAGGCCTTGCGCGCCGCTGGCATAACCGCCGTTCGACGCAACGGTCGCAGGACGGCTCGGCGCCGGCAACGGCTGCGCTTCCGACGCGGTTGACGGGAGCCGAACGCGGCGCGATCGAGCCGGTGGACTTCCTGCTGCTGTTGCGGCGCGGAGTTGCGGGCAGCGTATGGGTTGGAGTCGAAACGGCCGGAGTTCGAGCAACTGGCGACAGTGACACCGACCAGGGTGAGAACCGCGGCGCGTGGCCATAGCTGCAAACTTGCACGCGGGCGAGACGGCACGTTGGAACGCGACATGTGGTTACTCACTCATACCCAAAATACGTAGAAACCGAAATAAAGCAGGCCTCGGTAAATAACGTTTTAAGAATTAGCAGATCGTTACGATCCGCTTTTGCCTAGACAAAAATGTCACACTGAATGAGATCGACTAGAGTTCCTGGGCCTGCCCAGGCAGCAGCGGAACGAATCGCACCGCGATCAGATTCTCGCGCGCGATGCCCGTTGTCGATTTGGTAAGCTTGACGATGTGTTGCGGTCCGTCATGGGGCCCGAGCGGCAACAGCATCACACCGTCGTCGGCCAATTGATCGATCAAAGTCTGCGGCAGCGTTTCGGCGGCGGCGGTGACGATAATGCGGTCGAAGGGCGCCCTCGCCGGCACGCCGGCAAAGCCGTCGCCGACCACAACCTCGACATTCTCGTAGCCGAGGGCGCGGAGGCGCTCGCGCGCGATGTCGGGCCAGCGTCCGGTAGCGCTCGATGCTGACCCACCTCGCGCGCCAGCCGCGACAGCACGGCGGCCTGATAGCCCGAGCCGGTGCCGACCTCGAGCACGCGATGGTGCGGCCGCACCTGCAACTGCTCGGTCATGTAGGCGACCACGTAAGGCTGGCTGATGGTCTGCCCGCAGGCGATCGGCAGCGCCTGGTCGGCATAGGCATTATCGACGCTATTTAATTCGACAAAACGCTCGCGCGGCACCTCGTCCATGGCCCGCAGCACCGCCTGGTCGCCGATGCCGCGGCGGCGCAGCGTCAGCAGGAACTCCATATGTCCGGTATCGGACTCCCCGCGCGGCGACATGGACCTTTATACCCCCTCGTCCCTTGCATTTTAGCACGATTGACGGCAATCCAGATAAGTTGGAACTCAACGCAGGGACTGGGACCAAGGCCCGTTCAATAAACGGGAGCGGAACGAACGATGCCAGAAGCAAAAGCTACCCCCGCGCGTGCTCGTTGTCGAAGACGAATATCTCATCCGCATGTTGCTCGAGGATATGCTGGCCGATCTCGGTTACGAGGTCGCCGCCGCTGTCGGCAACATCACTGAGGCCACCAAAGTCGCCACCGACGGCCAGTTCGACGTCGCCATTCTCGACGTCAATGTCGACGGCCATGAGATTTTTCCGGTCGCGGAAATTCTGGCCAAGCGCAATTTGCCCTTCGTGTTCGTCACCGGCTATGGCGAAGGCAGTCTGCCGCCGGCCTTTCGCGGCCGCCCCCGCGCTGCAGAAACCGTTCCAGGCCGAGCAACTCGAGACCATCCTCGCCAAGTTGACGGCGAAAGCTTAAGCCAAATCCTGCGCCAGCTTGGTCATGAACGGCTCGTCTGTCAGGTCGAGCCCGCAACGGCGTCACGGAAATCCGCTTATCGTTCAGCGCCGCGAGATCGCTGCCGGGCGCAGCACCCGGCGTGCCGCCGCGGCTGAACGCGATCCAGTAATACGGATTGCCGCGGCCGTCGTTGCGCGCATCGATGCGCAGCAGTTCCTGATCGCGCTTGCCCTGCACCGTGACCGACACGCCGGCGACTTCTTCCGGCACGCAATCGGGGAAGTTGATGTTGACCAAAACGTCCTTCGGAATGCCGATGGCGAGCACGCGGCGAATGAGATCGGGCCCATGCGCGATCGCGGTCTGCCAATACGGCGTGTGCCTGGTCGTGAAAGCGTAAGCCTGCGACAGCGCGATCGACTTGATGCCGAGGACGGTGCCTTCCATCGCGCCGGCGACAGTGCCTGAGTAGGTTACGTCCTCGGCGCAGTTGCGGCCGCGATTGACCCCGGACAACACGAGGTCCGGCACGTCCTTCATGATGTGGCGCGCGCCCATGATGACGCAGTCGGTCGGCGTGCCCTTCACGGCAAAATGCCGCTCGCCCACTTCACGCAGACGCAGCGGATCGTTCAGCGACAGCGAATGCGACACGCCGGACTGATCGGTCTCGGGCGCGACGATCCAGATGTCGTCGGACAATGCGCGCGCGATTTTCCTCGCAGGCTTGCAGACCCGGCGCGTGGATGCCGTCGTCATTGGTGATGAGGATACGCATTACTTCCTCTCGATCTTCGTCATGCCGCCCATATAAGGCTTGAGGACCTCGGGCACCAGGATCGAGCCGTCTTCCTGCTGGTAGGTTTCCATCACCGCGATCAGCGCGCGGGCCGACGGCGACGCCCGAGCCGTTGAGCGTGTGCACATAAGCCGCTTGTTGTCCTTGCCGCGATAGCGCGCGTTCATGCGGCGCGCTTGGAAATCGCCGCACACCGAGCACGACGAAATCTCGCGGTACATTGTTCTGGCCCGGCAGCCAGACCTCGATGTCGTAGGTCTTCTGCGAGGCAAAGCCCATGTCGCCGGTGCACAGCGTGATGACGCGGTAATGCAGATCGAGTTTCTTTAGCACTTCCTCGGCACAGGCCAGCATCCGCTCGTGCTCGTCGCGCGATTTTTCCGGCGTGGTGATCGAGACCAGTTCGACCTTGGTGAACTGATGCTGGCGGATCATGCCGCGCGTGTCTCTCCCGGCTGCGCCCGCTTCGGCGCGGAAGCACGGCGTGCAGGCGGTGTAGCGGCGCGGCAATGAGTCTTCGTCGATGATGGACTCGCGGACGAGATTGGTCAGCGGCACTTCGGCAGTGGGGATGAGCCAGCGGCGAATTCTTTGAGCCTCGTTTTCCGAAATACGTATTGCATGTGCAATGATTTTACTGACCATATTCTCGTTAAGAAAGCCCTGTTCTCTTAGCTCACCAATAGAAGTCAGGGTTGACTCCATAACGCGATCTCGAAAATCACTCGTGGCGATCGTTGTTGCGACGAATTGATCTTCTACGAATTTCGGCAACTGCGCCGTGCCGAACATCACATCGTCTTTGACCATCAGTGGCGGATTAACTTCGGTGTAGCCGTGCTGCTCGCCAGTATGCAGATCGAGCATGAATTGCCCGAGCGCGCGTTCCATGCGCGCCAAACCTTTCTGCAACACCACAAAACGCGCGCCGGATAATTTCGCCGCGAGTTCGAAGTCCATCATGCCGAGGTCGGCGCCGAGATCGAAATGCTCCTTCGGCTTGAACGCATAATCACGCTTCGCGCCGAACTTATGCTTTTCGACATTGCCGTGCTCGTCGGCGCCATCCGGCACCTCCTCGAGCGGCATGTTCGGAATCTGCGCTAGTTCCTTGTCGAGTTCGTCGCCGAGCGCCTTCTGCTCGGCGTCGAGCGCCGGCATGGTCGTCTTCAACTCGGCGACTTCGGCCATCAGCTTTTGCGCCGTGGCCTCGTCCTTCTTGGCCTTGGCCTGGCCGATTTCCTTCGACGCCGCGTTGCGGCGCGCCTGCGCCTGCTCGGATTTTAAAATCGCCGCGCGGCGCTTTTCGTCAAGTTCTAAAAGCCGCTTTGAAGAAAAGCGAAGGCGCTCATCGTCCTTCAACGGCCGCCGCCCCAAGGCGCGGTCGAAATCTTGCGGGTGTTCTCGAATCCATTTGATGTCGTACATGGCGGGCTTCTTAGTCGGATTTTGCGGGATGGGAAACTCTCTAATCCCTCCCCGTCTTCGGGGAGGGTGGCCGCGAGCCTTTTGCGAGCGGCGGGTGGGGGATGACAGCAAACCCCACCCGGCGAGCTTCGCTCGCCCACCCTCCCCTTTCAGGGGAGGGATAAGAAGCAGACGCAATTCATCGCCCGTATTCTTTACCGGCCCCGGGTAGGCCGTAGTCCTTTTGCGGCCTTCGGATAAGAACCGAGGGCGCGCGGAACGCCACGGGTCCGATATGGACCCACGCGCCTCGACGCCTCGCGACATCGAGGCTTGTCGAAGCATGAAATACGCAAGTCCACCAAACCCATGGCGTCTCGCGCGCGGTGTTTGAGGTTTGCTCCACGTTTTTTTCCCGGTGGTCGACCGCTTCGTCATCACCCCCATGACAGAAATGACAACACTCCACCGATGGGGCCAGGCTCCCTCAGCCGGCTCTCCTCTGACAGGATCGCAGGCTTACCAGCCATCAGGCCCCGGCGTGCGGCAGGCACGCTGGACCGAACGCGGCTTGGACCGCCGGAGGGGAAAACTGGCGCCGCATCTCCGACGCCCCCCGTCCGGCCACCGCTCCCCGCCCTCAACGTCTGGAGACGCTGATCAAACGCCCCTCGGTAGCACGAGGCGGGATAGATGTAGGATTACATACCCTGGGATTATAGTCAATAGTATTTTTAAATTGTCGTCACCGGGCTTGTCATCCCAAGTCGGGTTTACCCGACTTGGGCATCTTAAATGCGGAAGTCCGGCAGGCCCGACTTCCGATGTGACCCCGCTTAGGCGGGCACAGTGCGTCCCTAAGCGAGATGGCGGGACATAGGCGAGCGAAGCGACGCCGTCCTTTGGACGGCTATGCCCGGCCATGACAAGGATATCTGTCATTCCGGGACGGTCCGAAGGACCGACCCCGGAATCCAGAGCCACGCGCAGTGCCTGCGTCTCTGGATTGCGGGCTCTCGCCTTCGGCGAGCCCCGGAACGACGGCGAGCCCTACTCCGCCGGCTTGCCGGCCGCGGCGTCGGCGGCGGCCTTCGCTGCTTCCATTGCCGCTTCCTTGGCGGCGGGCTTCGGCCTTGGCGGTTTTCTCAACGATGCGCACCGACCAGATCGAGCCCTCGTACAACAGCAGCAGCGGCACCGCGAGCGACATCTGGCTGATGACGTCCGGCGGCGTCAGCACGGCGGCGAGGATGAAGGCGGCGACGATGAAGTAGCGCCGCTTCTCCTTGAGCTGCTGCGACGTGATGATGCCGATGCGGCCGAGCAGCGTCAGGATCACCGGCAGTTGGAACGCGACGCCGAAGGCCAGCACCAGCGTCATCATCAGCGACAAATATTCGCCGACCTTGGGCAACAGCGCGATCGAGGCCTCGTGGCAGTGGCCGCTTGCTGCATGCCGAGCGAGAAGCGCACCAGCATCGGCAGCACCAGGAAATAGACCACCGTGGCGCCGAGCGCGAAGAAGAACGGCGTCGCCACCAGATACGGCAGGAAGGCCTTGCGCTCGTGGCGATAAAGCCCGGGCGCGACGAACATGTAGATCTGGCTTGCCACCACCGGGAACGACAGAAGGCGCGCCGAACATCGCCAGCTTCAACTGCGTGATGAAATATTCGAGCAGCGCGGTGTAGATGAATTGGAATTTTCCGGTCCCGCGATCCACACGAAAGGCCACACCAGGATGTTGTAGATGTCCTTGGCGAAGAAAAAGCAGATCGCGAACATGACGCCGAAGGCGAGCAGCGCCTTGATGAGCCGCGAGCGCAGCTCGATCAGGTGCTCCATCAAGGGCGCCTGGTCGCCTCGATGTCTTCCTGGCTCACGCGCCGCCCCCGGCCCTGCTTTTGCGCGGACTGCGGCGGCAACGCGTCCGGTGACGCGGCAGCTTCTTGCGGCGGAGCGGGATCGCGCGGCGCGAAATCTTTTTCCGTCACCCGGCGGCGGCATCTCCGGCATCGGCACGTCGATCGGCGGCAGATCGGCCGACGGGATGGCGCCCGCCGGCAGCTTGGCGCCGTCGGGCACTTGATCGGTCATTTGCACGCCGCGTCGCTCGCAGGCTTATCGATATCCTTGAGCGGATCGTCCAGCGTGAAGGCCCGCTCGACCTCCTTCTGCGTATCCGCGACCGGATCGAATTTGGAAATGTCGGAGGCGATATCGTCGGCGTGCTTCTTGAGGTCGGTGAGTTCGGCCTCGCGCAAGGCTTCCTGGAACTGGCCCTGGAATTCGTTGGCCATGCGCCGGATCTTGCCCATCCAGTGCCCGACCGAACGCAGCACCGTCGGCAGTTCTTTCGGCCCGATCGCGATCAGCGCGACGATGCCGATGACGACCATCTCGCCCCAACCTAAACCGAACATGGATTATTCAACTCCACGCATCAGGCGAAGCCTGGCCTGCTGCCGAACCTCCGGCGCGCTCGACTTTAAGAGCGCACGCTCTCGGCGCGGCGCTCGGTTTCGGTCTTCGGCGTACCGGCGGCATCGATGGTCTTGACCGGCTCGGCCGGCTTGACGTCGGCCGACTTGGTGTCTTCAGCCATGCCCTTCTTGAAGGCTTTGATGCCTTCGGCGAAGTCGCCCATCAGCGAGGAAATCTTGCCGCGGCCGCCGAACAGCACCCATTACGACCAGCAGCACGATCATCCAGTGCCAGATACTAAACGAACCCATCGACAAACCCTCCGCGGCGACCGGCCTTGTTCGCGCCCCGCCTTCGATTTGACTTAGAAACTAGGCCCCAAAGCTGTCAAAAACAAGGACTTAAGGCCGCACCATCGCGGCCGTCATGCGCGGGCGGCGGCGGTTTTGCCTTGGATTCCGGCGCGTTAGGCTGGACAGCGTTAACCACGCTAGGGGGTCACCCAGTCTGTCATGGCCGGGCTTGACCTGGCCATCTCGCTTAGGGACGCAACCATGCCTTCATAAGCGGGATCACCGGGACAAGCCCGGTGATGACAGAAATCATTTCTCCGCCTGGCCTTCCGGCGGCGCCAGGCCGAGAGCGAGCTCGAGATCGCCGGGCTCCAGCGGGTCCTCGTCGTCGCGCAGTTGCGCGTCGTCGGACGGGATCGGCACGCCGAAGCCCGCCGGCATGTTGCCCTCCAACAGACCCGCGCCTTTCAATTCGTCGAGGCCGGGCAGATCGCCGACCTCCTCCAGGCCGAAATGCGACAGGAAGGTTTCCGTCGTGCCGTAGGTGATCGGCCGGCCCGGCGCCTTGCGGCGGCGCGCGCGGCGGATCCAGCCGGTCTTGAGCAGCACGTCGAGCGTGCCGGCCGCCGTGACGACGCCGCGGATTTCCTCGATCTCGGCGCGTGTCACCGGCTGGTGATAGGCGACGATGGCCAGCGTCTCGATGGCCGCGCGCGACAGCTTGCGCGTCTCGACGGTGTTCTTGGTCAACAGCCACGACAGATCGGCCGCGGTGCGGAAGGTCCACTTGCGGCCGATGCGCACGAGGTTGACGCCGCGCGTGGCGTATTCGGCTTGGAGCTTCGCCAGCGCATCCTTGAGGTCGGACGCCTTCCGGCAGCACGCGCTTGAGCGACGGCTCGTCGAGCGGAGACCCCGCGGCAAACAGCAGCGCTTCGAGCAGCCGCAGTTCCTCGGGCCGCGCGGCAGGTTCGGGCTCGGCCGTCTCGACCGCGACTTCCCCCACCTCTTCCAGCACCTCTTGCACCGACACCTCTGTTTCCGCCGGCTCGTCGTTGTTCACATCACGAGCTTCTTGGCCGCGCTTGGCATGGACTCGAACTCCTTATGCGTTTTCTTGTGCGTCATGCAGGGAGGCGTTCCATTCACGCCGACACGCTTGCGCATGTAGATCGGAGCGAATGAGTCTTTCTGATGAATCTCGGCATGGCCTTCGCGCACCATTTCGAGCGCCGAGGCGAAGGACGACGCCATGACGGTGGCGGCGAGCGCCGGTTCGACCACGTAGGAAATCAGGAATTCGTCGATGCGCGACCATCTGTCGACATGCCGATCATGCGCTCCAGCGCAGCGCGCGCTTCGGCCAGCGACCAGACGGTGCGTTTCTTGAAGCGCACGCGCGACAAAACGGTGCGCTGACGCTGCGACGAATAGGCCGACAGCAGATCGTACAGCGTCGCGGTCCATTCCGGCTGCTTGATCTCGGCGATGGGCTCCGGCGCGCCGCGCTCGAAGATGTCGCGGTTGAGCTGCGGGCGGTCCATCAGCCGCGTCGCCACTTCGCGGAAGGCTTCCAAGCGGCGCAGACGATAAGCGAGCGCCAGCGCCATATCCTCGGCGCTCGGCCCCTCGCCGGGCGCGGCCTCCGGCAACAGCAGGCGCGAGTTGAGGTACGCGAGCCACGCCGCCATGACGAGGTAATCGGCGGCGAGTTCGAGCCGCAGTTTGCGCGCGGCCTCGACGAAGATGAGATATTGATCGGCCAAGGCTAAAATCGAAATCTTGGCGAGGTCGACCTTCTGCTGGCGCGCCAGCGTCAGCAGCAGATCGAGCGGACCTTCGAAGCCCTCGACATCGACGATCATCGCCGGCTCGGTCTCGGCGCGGTCGGCGGCGAGCGTGTTCGCCAGCGTGTTGTCGAATTCCTCGGCGTTCATGAGTTCAGAGTCCGTTGGGCCGCGCGACGCCGGCGATCATCTGGCTGAAAATCCTGCGCGCGCCCTCGACGTCGAAGTCTTCCGGCGCCGATCGCATCGCGAGCGCGGCGTCGGCGCGCTTGGCGGCGATGCCGGTCAACTCGGCGAGACGCCCGCAACCGCGACCATCTCGTCGAGCTTGCCGTTGCAATGGAGCACGACATCGCAACCGGCGCGCAACGCCGCCTGGCTGCGTTCGGCGAGCGTGCCGGATAGTGCGCCCATGGATACGTCGTCGCTCATCAGCAGTCCCTGGAACCCGATCGACCCGCGAATCACTTGCTGCACCATTGTGACTGAAGTGGTCGCCGGTGCGACGGGATCAATGGCGGAAAACACAACATGTGCGGTCATGCCGAGCGGCAGGCCCGCTAGGGGCTTGAAGGCGGCGAAATCAGTGAGTTCCAAGGTCGCCCGGTCGGTATCGACCACCGGCAGCTTGAGATGGCTGTCGGCCCCCGGCGCGGCCATGGCCTGGGAGGTGTTTGAGTACCGGCAAGACGCCTCCGGCGAGCAAACCTTTGGCAATCGCGCCGGCGAGCGCCGCGACCTTGCCGGCTCGGTGCCATAGGCGCGGTCGCCGATGATCGGGTCGCCGCCGGGAACCGGCACGTCCGCCGCGCAGGCAGGCGTCGACGTCGATGCCGACCGCCTTGAGGTCGGCGGCGATCAGGTGGCCGGCAAACTGCGCCGCCCGCCAAGCCCATCGCTTTCTCGCGATCGTAGAGGGCGCCGTAGACCGCGCCGGGCGGATAGACCGGCCAATGCGGCGGGCCAGGCGCTGCACCCGGCCGCCTTCCTGGTCGATCAGCACCGGCGCTTCCCAGCCAACGGTGTCGCGAAATGACTGAATAAGTTCAGTAAGTTGTGTCGGCGTACTAACGTTCCGCTTGAAGATGATGAGAGCCCACGGCTGGGCCTCGCGGACAAAGGCGCGCTCGTCGGCGCGATAGTTCAAGTCCCGCCAGACCGTGATGAATGCGCGTGGCGCCATCGGCGCGGATTAGCCCGCGCTAGGCCGCAGGGCAAGCTTCCGGCCGTTAATTCCTCTGGATGATGCAGCTTCGCCGGCCGATTTCAGGCTGGAGCATATTTCAGCGCCTCGCCGTTACTGCCGGCGGGCACCACGGCGCGGGTAGTAGATGCCCTTGTCGCCGAGATCGGCGCGGCGAATGACAGCCTGCTTGCCGCCCAATTGCGCCGGGTATTTGCCTTGCAGGCTGCGGAACGCAGCTTGGGCTTCGGCTTCGCTGCGCTGGGACGAGACCTGGACGCCGTAGCCGCCGCCTCCGGCCGCGGGGGCCGAATGTGCGGGAGCAGCCGCTGCGGCGCGTGGCGCCGGGGCCGCGCGGGCGGGCGCAGGCGGCGCGGCGTCGGGGCTGAGCGACAACGGTGCGTTAGCCGTGCAGGAGCCGGCGCCGCCGCGACACGCGGGGCGACCCTGGTTGCGGCAGGCGATGGGCCGGACTCGTCGGCTGCTGGAGCCGCGGCCCTCGACGCAGCTGCTTGGCCGGCGTGATGTTGACAACACGAGGCGCAGGCGGCGCCGGTTGGGCCGCGGCCGGTGCCGAGGCCTGCGCCGGCGAGGACGGCATGGGGTCGGCCGATGCCTGCTGCTGATCCGGACGGATGGTGATGGTGCGGATTTTCTTCGGCTCGCTGCCGACGACACCGGTGCCGTTGGCCGCCCGGCGCCTGGTTTCCGGCCGGGCCTTGCGGATAAACGACGCCGGTCGGCTTGTCCTTGATCTCGACCGGCTGCTCTTCACGCGACACCAGTTTTTCGCCGAGACCGCGGTCGTTGATGCGGTCGGTGATTTGCTTGCTCGACTGGCTGTCGGTGTTGGCGACCGGCACGATCTTGCTCGGCGCCGTATCCGCCTTGATGACGCGGGGCGCGGTCGCGACCGACGAGGAACCGAACAGCGCGCGATAGCCGAAGGCGCCGGCGGTGCCGATCACGGCCAGCGCGAAAACGCCGGCAATGACCATGATGCCCACGCGGCGGCGGCTCGGCGGCGCGTCCTCGTAATAATCGTCATCCTCGGACGCGTGCTGGGCGGTGTGCTGGTTGTACGGATCATTGTCGTAGCCGGCGGGCTCCTGAGCCGCATAGCCGGCGTTTCGGTCTCGACGTGATAAAGCTCGTCGCCCGTCGCCAGCGGTGCGACACCGAAGGCCTGGCGCCATAAACCGGCGCGGCCGGACCCGGCTCGTAATAGTCCTTGGCGGCCGGCGCGGGCGGATGCGGATCCGGCGGCAAAGGCTGCGGGGCTTGCGGCGCAGTGTAACCATCGCCGCTTTGCTGACCGCCCCAATCGAGCGCCGGGTGTTCGGCGGGCGGCGCACGGCGGGCGCCGTCGCGACCGAATTCGGCAAAGGGATCGTTCTGCCCGATCAACCGGGCCAGTTCGGCCAAGGGATCGCTGGCGGACCGGCTTGCCTGCTCCGGCGGCTTGGCGGACGCGCCGCGCGCGATCGTGTCACTCGATCGATATGGTCGTTGGGTATGGTCGTCCACCATTAAGTCCCCGGTGTTTGAGCAAGCCTTTGTCCGGCCCTCGGCTCACCCGATCGCGGCCTTATCTAAGCGGCTCGGCCTGCGATATTTTATCGCATTTCGTCCCGGCGCTGCGACCCCGAGCAGCGCCAGTCCGGACGCCAGTATCGTGACGATCCCCTGCACCAAGGCGAGCCGCGCCATGGTCAGTTCTCGATCATTCTGGATAATGAAGCGTAAATGAGGCAAGTCTTTTCCGCGAGTCCATTGTGCGTGAAATTCGCTCGATAATTCATAGAGGTAGAATGCCACCCGATGCGGCTCATGGGCCGCCGCCGCGGCCTCCAGCATGCGCGGGTACAACGCCAATTTGCGCAAAAGCGACAGTTCGCCCGTGTCGTTGAGAAGTTCCAATTTGGCCGAACCTAGCCCTGCCCCGCGTTTGGCCTTGTCGCCGACCGGCAGGTCCGGCATTTCGGCAAGTGCGTTGCGGAAAATAGATTCACCGCGCGCGTGACCGTACTGAACGTAGAACACAGGATTTTCGCGGGGTCGCCTCGATCACTTTCGCCAGATCGAAATCGAGCACGGCGTCGTTCTTGCGATACAGCATGTCGAAGCGCACGGCATCTTTGCCGACTTCGTCGACAACTTCGCGCAGCGTGACGAATTCGCCGAGCGTTTCGACATTTTCACCGGCTCGCCGGCGCGCAGCAGGCGCACGAGCTGCACCAGCTTGACGTCGAGCGTGGCCCTTGCCGGCGCTGACCGCTTTCACCGCCGCCTGCATGCGCTTGATGTAGCCGCCGTGATCGGCCCCCCCCAGACGTCGATCAGATTGAGGAAGCCGCGCGCGACTTTGGATTTGTGATAGGCGATGTCCGAGGCGAAATACGTATAGCTGCCGTCGGATTTTTTCAGCGGGCGGTCGACATCGTCGCCGAATTCGGTGGACCGGAACAAAGTCTGTTCGCGGTCTTCCCAATCTTCGAGATTGCCGCCTTTCGGCGGCGGCAGGCGGCCTTCGTAAACCTCGCCGCTGCCTTGCAATGACTTGATGGTGGCGCCGACTTGGTCGTTGCCGCCTTCGATCAGCGAGCGTTCGGAAAAGAACACGTCGTGGCGCACGTTGAGCGCGGCGAGATCGTCGCGGACCATGTCCAGCATCATGGCGATGGCCTTGGCGCGCACCAGCGGCAGCCATTCGGATTCAGGTTTGGCGACGAGCGCTGCGCCGTGTTCGGCGGCCAACCGCGCGCCGACCGGCACCAGATAATCGCCGGGGTAAAGCCCTTCGGGAATAGCGCCGATGTCTTCGCCGAGCGCCTCACGATAACGCAAGAACGCCGAGCGCGCGAGCACGTCGACCTGGGCGCCGGCGTCGTTGATGTAATATTCGCGCGTCACGTCGAAGCCGGCGAAGGCCAGAAGATTGGCCAGCGCATCGCCGAACACCGCGCCGCGGCCGTGGCCGACATGCATCGGGCCGGTCGGATTGGCGGAGACGTATTCGACGTTGACCTTCTCGGCCTTGCCGAAATCGCTGCGGCCGTATTCGGCGCCCGCCTCGAGAATGACGCGCAGCTCTTCGCCCCAGACATTGGGTTTCAGCGTCAGGTTGATGAAGCCGGGACCGGCAACGTCGACCTTGGCGACGATAGCGTCGGCACGCAGTTTCCCGGCGATGGCCTCGGCGAGATCGCGCGGCTTCTTGCCGGCATCCTTGGCGAGCACCATGGCGGCGTTGGTCGCCATGTCGCCGTGGGCGGCATCGCGCGGGCGGCTCGACCACGACGCGCGCGAGGTCCGCTTGCGCGCCCAAGACGGCGGCGCAGGCTTCCCGCACGCGAGCAAGCACGTTGGCAAAAAGGTGTTGGGGAACTGGCGCGGGCGACATTGTGGGGTGCGGGTAAGGGATTTTTGGAGCCAAGTCAAAGACAGTGGAACCGCTTCTATGGTTACGCCCGAATTACGGCCTTCCACCAAATTGAATTCATCGTCGAAAAAACATCAATGAAAACGGGCCCCGCTGCCGCAAGCGTTTTATGGCCGCCGGCGCGGCCCGATACCGCTAAACTTATGTTGGCAAGTCCCGGCTAGTCTTAGTGCACGATCTGTCAGAACAACCGGGGGCCGCATGGACGCGGATCAGCTTAGCTGAGCCAGGGATCGGGCTGGGTGTCCCGCAACGGCAGCCTTGAGGCCGCCGACCTCGTTTTATATTTCGGCTTGCGCGAAGCGCTGGCCTGCGGCGCACGCTATGCCGAGTTGCGCGCGAAGTTTCCCAGCGCCCATCTGGTGGGCTGCAGCACCGGCGGCCAGATCAGCGGCGACGAAGTGCTCGACGACGGCATCGCGGCAGTGGCGTTGCGCTTCGAGTCCACGAAATTGCGACTGGCGTGTTCGAACGTCACCGATCCGGCGCGCTCGCGTATCTGTGGCGAAACGATCGCCGGGCGCTCGCCGGCGATGGGCCGGTCGGCGAAAAACTGACCGGCATTTTCGTTTTGTCCGACGGGATGAATGTCAACGGCAGCGAATTGGTGGCCGGCATGTTTCGGTGGTCGGCGAAGACATTGCGCTGACCGGCGGGCTTGCCGGCGACGCGGCTCACTTTACCGAGACCGTGGTCGGCGGTGACGGCCCGCCGGTCAGTCATCTGGTGGCGGCGGTCGGATTTTACGGCGACAAAGTGCGCATCGGTCACGGCAGCGCCGGCGGCTGGGACGAGTTCGGGCCGCGCCGCACCATCACGCGCTCGCAAGGCAACGTGCTTTACCAGGTCGACGGCAAACCGGCGCTCGATCTCTACAAGCGCTATCTCGGCGAGGAAGCCGAAGGCCTGCCCGGCACGGGCTTGCTCTTTCCTTTGCGCATCCGCGATCCGCAGCATCCGGAATACGAACTGGTGCGCACGGTGCTGGCGGTCGATCACGACGCCAATTCGAGGACCTTTGCCGGCGACATGCCGCAGGGCTGGGTCGCCCAACTCATGCGCGGCAATCTCGACCGGCTGTCGCAAGGCGCTGCCGAAGCCGCGCAGCAGGCCGCGGCGAATATCGGCGAGTGCGATGGCGTCGCCATCCTGGTCAGTTGCATCGGCCGCAGACTGCTGATGGGCCAGCGCACCGTCGAGGAAGTCGAAGCGGGCCGGCGGGGCGGCTGGGCGCGGCAATGCGCGGCTTGGCTTCTACTCCTACGGCGAAATTTCGCCGCACGGCGGCGACGGCGTCTGCCCAGCTCCATAACCAGACCATGACGGTCACCGTCATCAGCGAGATGGACGCCTAACCCCCGTGGCACGGCTGATCGACAGACAGATCGCCAAGCGACGCTGCCTTCCGGCGATGTCGATATCACGGCGCTGACCGCGCTGGTCGCCGAAGCCTACGAGCAGACAGAGCGCGACCGGCGCCGGACCGACCGTTCGATCGCGCTGATGGTCGAAGAACTCGAACAGCTCAATCGCGGCCTCGAACGGCAGGTGGAAGCGCGTACGGCGGCCTTAAGCGAACGCGAGGCCGAATTGCGCGAGCAGAATGTCCGCTTCGATACCGCGCTCAACAACATGTCGCACGGCCTGCTGATGTTCGACGCCGACGCGCGGCTGGTGATCTGCAACAGACGCTATCTCGAGCTTTACGGCCTGACGCCGGAGGTGGCGAAACGCGGCGCGCCCTTTGGAGGACTTGCTGGCGGCGCGCGTCGCCAACGGGACTTCGTCGGCGATCCGGCCGAATATATTGCCACGCTGCGCTCGAAGGTCGCCCGCGGCGAAATCCCCGATCGTCTGGTGGAACAGCCGGACGGCCGGACCATCGCCATTGTCACGCGGCCGATGGCCGGCGGCGGCTGGATCGCTACCATGAAGACGTCAGCGAGCGCCGGCGCGCGGAGAAGCAGATCGCCCACATGGCGCACCACGACGCGCTGACCGACCTGCCGAACCGCATTTTGATGCGGGCGCGGCTGGCCGAGGCGCTGGCCAATCTCAAGGCCGGCGAACGGCTGGCGGTGTTCTATCTCGACCTCGACAATTTCAAGGGCATCAACGACACGCTGGGACATCAGGTCGCGACGAGTTGCTCAAATGCGTCGCCGACCGGCTGCGTGGCTGCGTCGATGCGAAAACCACCGTGGCGCGCGTCGGCGGCGACGAGTTTGCGATTATTTTGTCGGGCATGCCGCAGCTTGCCGACGCGGCGATGCTGGCGCAGCATATCGGCGAAACGCTGCGGGTGCCCTGCGATCTGCTCGGCCATGCCGCGCTGACCGACACCAGCATCGGCATCGCTGTCGCGCCGGACGACGGGCACGATCCCGACGAGTTGCTCAAGAACGCCGACCTTGCGCTGTACCGCACCAAGGCCGACGGCCGCGGCAGCTATCGCTTCTTCGAGCCGGAAATGGATGCCTGCATCAAGGCGCGCCGCAACCTAGAATACGAGTTGCGCGCCGCCTTGAACAACGGCGAGTTCGTCCTGCATTACCAGCCGATCTTGCGGCTGACCGACAACACCATCTCGTGCTGCGAGGCGCTGGGTGCGCTGGCAGCACCCGACCCGCGGGCTGGTTCCGCCAGGCGAATTCATCCCGCTCGCCGAGAAATCGGCCTTATCGTGCGCTCGGCGAATGGGTGCTGCGCAAGGCTTGCGCCGACGCTGCATCGTGGCCGGGCGACGTCAAGGTCGCCGTCATTCTGGTCTCCGATCCAGATGGGCAGCGTCAATCTGGTGCCCATGGTGATCAGCGCGCTGGCTTCCGCCAGGCTGCCGGCCAGCCGGCTCGACCTGGAGATCACCGAGTCGGTAATGATGCAGAACACCGAGGCGACGCTGGCGGCGCTGCACAACCTGCGCTCGCTGGGCGTCAACATCTCGATGGACGATTTCGGCACCGGCTTTTCCGCCTTGAGCTATCTGCGCCGTTTTCCCTTCGACAAGCTCAAGATCGACCGCAGCTTCATCAACGACCTCGAGCATACCGACGCCAATGCGATCGTGCTCGCGGTCACCACTATGGCCAAAAGTCTCGGCATGATCAGCACGGCCGAAGGCGTCGAGACGGCCGAACAACTCGAACAGGTGCGCAAGCTCGGCTGCACGGAAGTGCAGGGCTATTACATCAGCCGGCCGCAGCCGCTCGCCATGATTTCGCGGGTCATCGCCGAATGTTCGCCGCAGTCGCGGTTGAAGCGCGCCTGACTCCTGGAAGAGTGCCGAAGAAGCCGGTTTGGCCCCCGATCCGCGGGCTCATGCGGTGCCCCGGAACCCCCGCCCCGTCCGCGCGTTGATGTGGTGACCCTAGAGGAAGTGCCATGAAAACCGCCGCGGTGTTTGCAGTTGCATTCGGCTTGCTTGCCGTCCCGGCCCTTGCCGAGAGTTCGGACGAGCAGCAGGCCTGCATGAACGACGCGTTCCGCGTTTGCGCGAGTTACATTCCGGATCGCGCCCAGGTCACGAGTTGCATGGTCAAGAACAAGAGCCAGTTGAGCGCGCCGTGCCGGGCCGTGATGGCCCGCTATACGGCGCCGGCCGGCGCCAACACGACGCAGAGCGCGCGCAGCAAGGCCGAGAGCGCCCGCGCCGAAGCTTATTGATCTTTCCAAAGCTACCGTAATTCCGGCGTGACGCCGAAAAATCGCGCGTGCTCGATCTGCGCATAGCGGTCGTCATGCCGCTATGTAATCGGCGATGCGCCGCGCCCGCGCTTTCATTGGCGCGCTCGAAGCCTTGCGTCCACTCCACCGGCAGATCGGCGGGCGTTTTGGTGTAATGCGCGAAGAGATCGCGCACCACGCCCTCAGCCTCGTCCATGACCCGCACCACGCGGGCATGGCGGTACATGCGCGGATAGAGGAAACCTTTGATCGCCGCGTCGGCCTTCTGCATGGCCGGCGAGAACGCGATCAACGGACCCGAGGCGCGGCGCACCTCCTCGCGCGACGGCTTATGCACGGCGACACGGCGTTCGTTCTCGGCGATGACATCCTCGATCATGCGCGTGATGAGGCCGCGCACCGTCTCGTGCACCCGGCGGTCTTCCTCGATGCCGGGATATTCTCGCCGATGCCGCGCACGATGTCGCCGACAAGCGGCACGGCGGCGATGTCGTCGAGCGTGAACAGGCGGCGCGCAAGCCGTCGTCGATGTCGTGGCGTCGTAGGCGATGTCGTCGGCCAGAGCCGCGACCTGCGCTTCGGCGCTCGGCTGCGACCACAATTCCAGATCCTGGATCTGGTTGTAGACGATCAAAGCCTCCGGCACGCCATGCTCCCGATAGCGGCTGACCGGGGCGCCTTTGCGATCGAGCAGCGGCCCGTTGTGCTTGACCAGGCCTTCGAGCGTTTCCCAGGTCAGTTCAGGCCGTCGAAGGCGGCGTAGCGGCGTTCCAGATCGGTGACGATGCGCAGCGCCTGGGCGTTGTGGTCGAAGCCGCCGAAGTCCTTCAATGCGGCGTCGAGCGCGCGCTCGCCGGCGTGTCCGAACGGCGGGTGGCCGAGGTCGTGCGCCAAAGCCAAGCCTCGGCGAGGTCCTCGTCGAGGCCGAGCGCGCGCGCCAGCGAGCGGGCAATCTGGGCGACTTCCAGCGTATGCGTCAGACGGGTGCGGTAATGGTCGCCTTCATGGAACACGAATACCTGGTCTTGTGCGCCAGGCGCCGGAAAGCGGTCGAATGGATGATGCGGTCGCAATCGCGGCGGAAGTCGTTGCGGGTCGGGCTTGCCGGCTCGGGCCACAGCCGGCCCCGGCTGGCGCCTGGATCGGCGGCATAAGCGGCCCGTTTCCGCCCGGTTTGGATCGCCATAGGCACATTGACCTTGTTGGTGGCTGTACTTAACTATCGGTAAGGTCGAATGCCTATACCATGCGGCCACGAGGACAAGGTATGGACGCAAGCGTCACAGTCAGCGAACGGGCGGCCCGCCGGATCGGCGAGATTCTCAAGACGGAGCCAGCCGGCACCATGCTGCGCGTCAGTGTCGAAGGCGGCGGTTGCTCCGGCTTCCAGTACAAATTCGACATGGAACGGGAGAAGGGCCGCGGACGATCTGGTGATCGGCCGCGACGGCGCCGTGGTTCTGATCGATCCGGTGCGGTCGACTATATGGCGGGCTCGGAAATCGACTTCGTCGACGACCTGATCGGCGCCTCCTTCAAGGTCAAGAACCCGCTGGCCAAGGCGTCCTGCGGCTGCGGCACCAGCTTCGCGCTGTAGCGGCTTTAATTTGCCTTCATCCCTGCGACCTTGGCGAAGGCGGCGTAGCTCGTCAGTTCGCCCTCACCACCGCGTCGAATTGTGACGGCGACATTGCCGAGGTCTCGACGCCGAGCGCCTCCAGCTTGTCCTTCACGCTCGGCGTCTGCACCGCCTTGATCAATTCGGCATTGAGCCGCTCGACGATGTCGTGCGGCGTCCTGGCCGGCGCGAACATGCCGATCCAGAACGTGTAGTCGCTGTCCTTGAAGCGCGCTTCGAGCGTGGTCGGCACGTCCGGCAAGGCGGCGGCGCGGCTGCGGCTGCTCACCGCGAGCGCAAGAGCTTGCCGTCCTTGATGAAGGGCAGCGCGGTGGCGATCGGACAGAAATAATAATCGACGCGGCCGCCATCACTTCGGTCAGCGCCTCGGCACCGCCCTTGAACGGCACGTGCACGGCTTCGTAGCCGGCGCTGATGCGGAAACGCTCGGCGCTCATGTGCACCGCGGAGCCGACGCCGAGCGAGGCAAAGGTGAACGAGCCGGGCTTGGCTTTGGGCGGTGGCGACGAAGTCCTGGACGGTCTTGATGCCGCGCTCGGGCGCAATGATCAGCACATTGGGCACGCTGCCGATGACGCCGACCGCTTCGAAATCGTTGGCGACATCGTAGCTCAGCGCGAATAGAGCGCCGGGGCGATGGTGTGGGCCGACGACGTGGTGAGCAGCGTGTAGCCGTCGGGATCGGCCTTGGCGACCATGGTGGCGCCGATGGTGCCGCCCGCCCCGCCCTTGTTCTCGACCACGACCTGCTGGCCGAGTTGCGCGCCGAGCCGGTCGAACACGATGCGCGGAATGACATCGGTGGCGCTGCCGGCGCCGAACGGAATGATCGCGCGGATCGGTTTGACCGGCCAGTCGGCGGCTTGGGCTGCGGCCGACGCCGTCCAGCAGCGCGGCAACGGTGACAATCCAAGAACGGCGCATGGGCATTCCTCGATCGATAAGACCGTAGGAAACACCAGCAACATTCGTGCCAGCGGCGAGAAGAGCTACTCCGCCGCTACCGCGGGTGGAACATCCTCGATCTCTTCGAGCTGCGGCTCGAGCCGGCGCTTGAGCACGCGGTCGATGCGGTCGAGGTAGAGGTAGACCACCGGCGTGATGTAGAGCGTCAGCAGTTGCGACAGACACAGGCCGCCGACCACGGCGATGCCGAGCGGCTGGCGCAGTTCGGCACCGGCGCCGGTGCCGAGCGCGATCGGCAGCGCGCCGAAGATGGCCGCGAAAGTCGTCATCATGATCGGCCGAAGCGCAGCAGACAGGCTTCGCGGATCGCGGCCTCGGCCGACAGGCCGACGTGACGGGGCGCTCCAGCGCGAAGTCGATCATCATGATGGCGTTCTTCTTGACGATGCCGACCAGCATGACGATGCCGATCATGGCGATCACCGACAGATCCATCCTGAACAACATCAGCGTCAGCAGCGCGCCGATGCCGGCCGATGGCAGGCCGGAGATGATGGTGATCGGATGGATGAAGCTTTCATACAGGATGCCGAGCACCACGAAAGCGGCGAAAACCGCGGCGACCACCAGGATGCCCTGGCCCTTCAAGGACTCCTGGAATACCTGGGCGTTGCCCTGGAAGCCGGTGATGATCGACGCCGGCAGGTTCGTTTCCCGCTCCAACTGCTGAATGGCGTCGACCGCCTGACCGAGCGAAGCGCCGGGCCCCATGTTGAATGAAATCGTCACCGGAGGGCTGCTGGCCCTGATGGTTGACCTGCAACGGCCCGACGCCGGGCACCAGCTTGGTGACGGCGCTGAGCGTATCGACTGCCCGTTAGGGCTGGTATTGCCGTTGATGCCGGCGCCGACCGCGGTGCCGCCGACCAGATTGGCGATCGCGGTCTTGAGGAAGATCTTCGACAGCCGCCGGTGTCGATCTGATACTCGGGCTTTACCTCCAAGATAATCTGGTAGGTCGTTGATCGGCGTGTAGATGGTCGCAACCTGACGGGTGCCGAAAGCATCGTACAATTCTGACGGATCTGATCGACCGAAATGCCGTAGACGGCCGCCTTCTCCCCGATCGATCTCGATCGTGACCTGCGGATTCTTGATGTAAAGATCGCTGTTCACGTCGCGCAGAAGTCGAGCTTGGCGATTTTCAGGCGCATTTCTTCGGAAGCAGCATAGAGCACGTCCGTGTCGCTCGATTGCAGGGTGTATTGATACTCACCCTTGGAGATGCGGCCGCCCAGGTTGATGTTCTGGATGGCGCGGAAATAGGTCTGCATGCCGATGACGGAACCGACCGATTTGCGCAGGCGGTCGATCACGACCCCGGCGTCGCCACGCTCGCTCTTGGGCTTCAGACCGATAAAGATGCGGCCGGTATTATTGGTCGAGTTCGGGCCCCCAACGCCGACGGTCGAATTGATGTAGTCCACCGCGCTGTCGGCGCGGGATGATATTGGCGATCTCGGTCTGCCGCGCCGTCATGGCGCGGAACGAAATATCGGGCCGGGCCTTCAACCGTCGCCGAAATGAAGCCGGTGTCTTCGACCGGGAAAAAGCCCTTCGGAATGACGACATAGAGCCACACCGTGCCGACCATGGTGGCCAACGTCACCATCAGCGTGATGGATTTGTATTTGAGCACCAGATCGAGCGTGCGCTCGTAGGCGCGGTGCCACGAATTGAACATCGCCTCGAAGACGCGCAGCACGACATTCTGCTTCTCGCCTTCATGGTGGAACGCAGCACGCGAGCGCAGAGCATCGGCGTCAGCGTCAGCGAGACAAAGCCGGAAATCACAATCGCCATGGCGATGGTGACGGCAAATTCGCGGAACACGCGGCCAACCATGCCCCCCATCAGCAGAACCGGGATGAAAACCGCGATCAGCGAGAACGTGATCGATACGATGGTGAAGCCGATTTCGCGCGAGCCTTGAGCGCCGCCTCGAACGGCCGCATGCCGCCCTCGACGTGGCGCACGATATTCTCGAGCATGACGATGGGCGTCGTCGACCACGAAGCCGACCGACAATGTCAGCGCCAGCAGCGTCATGTTGGTGATCGAGAAGTTGAAGGCGTACATGAAGGCGCAGGTCGCGATCAGCGATATCGGCACCGCCAGCGACGGAATGATGGTCGCCGAGGCGGAGCGCAGGAACAGGAAAATCACCAGCACGACAGGCCGATGGCGATCAGCAGCGTCTCCTGGACGTCGGCGACCGATTCACGGACTGACACCGACCGGTCAATGATGACCTGCATGTTGATGGCGGCCGGCACTTGGGCGCGGTAACCGCCGAGGCGTTCTTTGACGCTGTCGACGACGGCAACGGTATTGGCGTCAGGCTGGCGCTGGATCGCCAGCACCACCGAGCGGTTAGCCCACTCAACATGTAAAATATGCGCCGCAATGGGCCCCGGAATCGGTTGAGATTTCCCACTGCAACGTGACTTTTTATGGTTAATGGCAGGTAAAATTAGGTAGACGCAGGCCCGGCGCGACCGGCGTTTAAACGGATGATTCAACGCATGCTGTTGGACTTTTTTCATTCCTGCGTTGGTGACGCTGATCGTTGTGGTCGATCCCGTCGGCCTGGTGCCGACTTTCGTCGCCATTACCAGCGATCTGCCGGTGAAAGCGCGCCGCTCGGTCGCGCTGCGGGCCTGCCTGATCGCCGCTACGATCCTGACCGGCAGCGCGCTCGCCGGCGATTGGCTGTTGCGCACGCTGTCGATCACGCTGCCCGCGTTCCGCATTGCCGGCGGTCTGCTGCTGTTCTCGATTGCATCGGAGATGGTGTTCGGGGTGCGCACGGCGCGGCAATCCAAAGATGCCGAACAGGCGATCGAAGATCACGTGCGCAATATCGCCGCCTTCCCCCTCGCGATTCCGCTGATGGCCGGGCCCGGCGCCATCACCGCAACGGTGCTGCTGAGCGGGCGCGCCGGCGGCGATCCGGCACGCCTTGGCATTCTGCTCGCCGTCATCGCGGCGGTATTCGCGCTTTGCTTCGCGGTCTTTATCCTTGCCGGCCGCATCGGCAAGCTGGTCGGCACCACCGGCAATGTCGTGCTGTCGCGTCTGCTCGGCGTGCTGCTCGCGGCGCTCGCCGTGCAATATGTGATCGACGGCGTGCGGCTGGCGATGGCGGGTTAGGCGTTGCTCGCCTCACCTGATCGTCAGGTCCGGCGCAAGCCGTCACTTCATCGGGCAATGCAGCCGGTTGCGCTTCCACTTGGTCACTTTGACCGCGGTGGCGAAGCACGGATTGACGTCGCCAGCCAGGACGCCAACCAAAGTGACGCCGACATTGGCTGGAATGGGCGGCGTCGCGTCGGTCAGCCAATAAGTCTTTCCGCCGCTAACGGCCACGGTGCAAAACGGCACCCGGAATTCCGTGCAGCCCGAAAACGCAATGTTGTTGCCGCGAACGCGCGCAGCCGCGGCGGCTTGCGTCACGATGCCGGCGAGTAGCAAGGCCCCAATCGTCGTCACCACTGTAAATTTCAGCATGAATCTATCCTCCCAAAGCGGCCGGCGTCTTCAGCTAGCCTTGCAATATAAAATCATGCAACCTTGGTTTGCGCAATCCGGCGCGCGCGATTTATACGCGGCGATCCCTCGCTGCCGATGGATCAGATTTCAGAACGGAAATCTCATCGTCCATGTCGTCGCGCTTGCCGGCGCCGGCCATCGCCGGCTTGCGCTCGCGCGACATGCTTGAGCCGCCGCTCGGACCGCTGGAGCCGAAATCGCCGTCGTCGCTGGGGCCGGCGCTCGCGCCGCCGCCACCGCCGCGCGTGTCGAGCATGGTGAGCTGCGAGTTGAAGCCCTGCAGAACCACTTCGGTCGAATAACGGTCCTGTCCGTCTTTGTCCTGCCATTTGCGCGTTTGCAGCGCACCTTCGAGATAAACCTTCGAGCCCTTCTTGAGATACTGCTCGATGATCTTGCACAGGCCTTCGTTGAACACGACGACGCGGTGCCACTCGGTCTTTTCCTTGCGCTCGCCGGTGGTCTTGTCGCGCCAGCTTTCCGATGTGGCGATCCGCAAATTCGCGATCGGCCGGCCATCCTGGGTGCGGCGAATCTCCGGATCGGCGCCCAGATTGCCGATCAAAATCACTTTGTTGACGCTACCCGCCATGATGCTCTCCACAAGGCGAACACGGTTGCAGACTTTGCACCGACCTGTCGGGTCGAAGTCGTCACCGGTCGCCGGTCAGGGGTCCGCCCGCCGCGCGCGGACCCGGAAATTAACTTTTGACACTAGACCTCGATCTTGGCGCGGCAAGCTCGTTTGGCCTTAATCCACAGGGCTCTCTTCGTGCCTCGCATGACAGGCCTTTCCTGTCATACAAGTATGTTCTTTATTTGTTCTAGCGTAAATTAACTACTTAGGCAACTGATTCGGCTCAGTATTTTGTATTTTCCTGTTGCGTAAAGGTCACAGTTCGAATCATCCACAACATATAGCGTCCGCCACTGTACGCGTCTTTTCGGCCGAACAAACCAGGAGATTACTCGATGAAGCGTTTCACACTAACGGCGTGTGCGGGATTGTTGGCGGCAGCGATGGTAACGCCATCGTTCGCGGCCGATTTGCCCAGGCCCGCCTATTAAGGCGCCGATCTACGTCGCGCCGTTCAGTTGGTCCGGCTTCTACGTCGGTATCAACGGCGGCTACGGCTGGGGCCGCTCGAGCTGGACGAACCCGTTGGGTACGACCGGCGACTTCAACGTCCGTGGCGGCCTGATCGGCGGCACGCTGGGCTACAACCTCCAGACCGGAAATTGGGTCTGGGGTCTCGAAGCCGACATGGACTTCAGCACGATCAAAGGCAGCGAGACGACCCTCTGCGGCGCAGGTGGCTGCGAAACCCGCAACCGTTGGCTCGCAACCGGCCGTGGCCGCATTGGCTACGCCTGGGATCGCTTCCTACCCTACATCACGGGCGGGCGTTGCGCTTGGCGACATCAAAATGACGGGACCGCTCGGCGTCTCCGAGACCAAGACCAAGCTCGGTTACGCCCTCGGCGCCGGCGTCGAATACGCCTTCATGGGACCGTGGTCCGCGAAACTCGAATATCTCTACACGGACCTCGGCACATCAAGCTGCGGCACCTGCGTGCCGGCCGGCGCGACCGACGTGAAGTTCAAGGCCAACGTCGTCAAGCTGGGCGTGAACTACCGCTTCTAACCGACACCCCTGACACCGCTAAGGGAGGGCCGGCCATTGCGCCGGCCCTTTTATTGGCGCTCGCCTGAACAAAACGGGGCCATGACGTCTCAGGACTCTTTCGCCAGCAACCGGTCCCTGATCGCCGATAATTGGATGTGCAGCTTGCCGAGTTGATCGGCCGACAAGCCCACCGCATCCGCAATACAGGCCGGAATATCGGCAGCCTTGGCGCGCAGCGCCTTTCCGTCCTTGGTCAGGCGCACGCGCACCTGCCGCTCGTCCTCGGGATCGCGCGTGCGGGCGATGTAGCCGAGCCCTTCGAGCCGCTTCAGCATCGGCGTCAACGTGTTCGATTCCAGAAACAGCGCCTCGCCGAGTTCCTTCACCGTGCGGTCGTCCTTCGACCATAACGCCACCATCACCAGATATTGCGGATAGGTCAGGCCGATATCGTCGAGCAGCGGCCGATAGAACTGGTTGAAGGCGTGGCCCGCCGAATAGATGGAAAAACACAGGAAGTTGTCGAGCGCGAGACCGTCCTGGTGTTTCTGGCTTCGCTTGCTTTGCCATTGCCTTCTCCTGTTGCCGGTCCAGCCGCCGCCCGCCCCGACCAAAGTCGCATTTTAAATCGTACACGATCTAATCGCAAGCGCTTGACAGCCTCGGGGCGCCGTTGCAAATTAGATCGTGCACGATTCATTCCGTGAACGATTATTCACCAACCGCGGGGCATCCCGCGCGGCTTCCAACCCGGAGATACGACCATGACGAACTTCATCACCACCAAGGACGGAACCAAGATCGCCTACAAGGACTGGGGCAAAGGGCCAGCCCGTCCTGTTCTCGCACGGCTGGCCGCTCAGCGGCGACGCCTGGGAAGCTCAAATGCTGTTCTTCGGCCAGAACGGCTACCGCGTCATCGCCCATGACCGCCGCGGCCACGGCAAGTCCGACCAGCCCTGGAACGGCAACAACATGGATCAGTATGCCGACGACCTGGCGGAGCTGATCGAAAAGCTCGACCTGAAGAACGTGATCATGATCGCCATTCGACCGGAGGCGGCGAAGTCGTCCACTACATCGGCCGTCACGGCACGAGCCGCGTTGCAAGGTCGTCCTGGTCGGCGCGGGTGCCGCCGCTGATGCTCAAGACCGATGCCAATCCGGAAGGCACCCCGCTGTCGGCATTCGATGGCATCCGCCAGGGAACCGCCACCAACCGCTCCCAGTTCTTCAAGGACCTGACAATGCCGTTCTACGGCTTCAACCGCGAAGGCGTGACGCCGAACGAAGGCTTGCGCCAAAGCTTCTGGCTGATGGGCATGGAAGGCGGCATCAAGGGCGAATACGACTGCATCCGCGAATTCTCGGAAGTCGACTACACCGCCGATCTCAAGAAAATCGACAAGCCGACTTTGGTCATCCACGGCGACGACGACCAGATCGTGCCGATCGCCGCTTCGGCGCAAAAAACCGCCAAGATCGTCAAGGGCGCGGAACTCAAGATCATCAAGGGCGGCAGCCACGGCCTCGCCCAGACCGACCCCGGCACCTTCAACGCCAATGTGCTGACGTTCATCAAGGCATGATCGAATTTGAGAACTTTCCCCGGAGGCGCGGCCTTACCCGCCCTCCGGGGATTCGTTTTTCGCCGCCGCGCCGCTTTTTTACGCGTTATCCCCACGTTCCTTTTCACAGGGCCGATGGGACTGGCGAAACGCCTCCGTTCTACCTACGTTCTTGAATAATCTTGAACGGCGCCGGAGCGCGTACCGGCGCTATTGGCGTGGCAAAAGTTTCGCTGAAAGCTCTTATGGCCCCTTTCCCAGACAAGAAAGCCCGCGACGCCCGCGAGATCACCATCCGCGGCGCCCGCGAGCACAATCTCAAGAACGTCGACGTCACCATTCCGCGCGACCAGTTGGTGGTGTTCACCGGCCTGTCCGGTTCCGGCAAATCCTCGCTCGCCTTCGACACCATCTATGCCGAAGGCCAGCGCCGCTACGTCGAGTCGCTGTCGGCTTACGCGCGCCAGTTCCTGGAGATGATGCAGAAGCCGGACGTCGACCAGATCGACGGCCTGTCGCCGGCCATCTCCATCGAGCAGAAGACCACCTCGAAGAATCCGCGCTCGACCGTCGGCACCGTGACCGAGATCTACGACTATGCCCGTCTGCTGTGGGCGCGCATCGGCGTGCCCTACTCGCCGGCCACCGGACTGCCGATCGAGAGCCAGACCGTGTCGCAAATGGTCGACCGCGTGCTGGCGCTGCCGGACGGCACGCGCATCTACGTGCTGGCGCCCGTCGTGCGCGGCCGCAAGGGCGAATACAAAAAGGAACTCGCGGAGTTTCTCAAGAAGGGCTACCAGCGCGTCAAGATCGACGGCGCCTTCTACGAGATCGGCGACGTCAAGCCGCTCGACAAGAAGTTCACCCACGACATCGACGTCGTGGTCGACCGCCTGGTGGTGAAATCCGACATCGGCACGCGGCTGGCGGATTCGCTGGAGCAATGTCTCAAACTCGCCGACGGCATGGCGGTGATCGAACTCGCCGACACCAAGGCGACCGGCGCCGCCGCCAATCGCGGCCGCAACGCCACCCACGAACGCATCATCTTCTCCGAGAAGTTCGCCTGCCCGTGTCCGGCTTCACGCTGCCGGGAAATCGAGCCTCGGCTGTTCTCGTTCAACAATCCGTTCGGCGCCTGTCCGGCCTGCGGCGGCCTCGGCGTCGAGCAGCATATCGATGCCGAACTGGTGATCCCGGACCGCGACGCCACGCTGCGCAAGGGCGCCATCGCGCCCTGGGCCAAGTCTTCGTCGCCCTACATCCAGACGCTCGACGCGCTGGCCAAGCATTTCCGCTTCACGCTCGATGCCAAATGGAAGGACCTGCCGAAGAAGACGCAGGACGCCATCCTGTACGGCTCCGGCGAGGACGACATCAAGTTCGTCTATGACGACGGCATGCGTGGCTATACCACCAAGAAGCCGTTCGAGGGCGTCATCACCAACCTCGAACGCCGCTTCAAGGAAACCGAGAGCGAGTGGGCACGCGAGGATTTGCAGAAATATTTCACCGACGTGCCCTGCGCGGCGTGCCACGGCGCGCGACTCAAGCCCGAGGCGCTGTGCGTCAAGATCGCCGGCAAGAACATCGCCGAGATTTCCGAACTGAGCGTCAAGCGCGCCGGCGAGTGGTTTACCGATCTGCCGAAGGATCTGACGCCCAGCAGAACGAAATCGGCGTGCGCGTGCTCAAGGAAATCCGCGAGCGGCTCAAGTTCCTGGTCGACGTCGGCCTCGATTATCTGACGCTGGCGCGCGCCTCCGGCACGCTGTCCGGCGGCGAGAGCCAGCGCATCCGCCTGGCCTCACAGATCGGCTCCGGCCTGACCGGCGTGCTCTACGTGCTCGACGAGCCGTCGATCGGCCTGCACCAGCGCGACAATGCGCGCCTTTTGGAAACCCTCAAGCGCCTGCGCGACCTCGGCAACACCGTGATCGTCGTCGAACACGACGAGGACGCCATCCGCACCGCCGACTATGTGCTCGACATCGGCCCCGGCGCCGGCATTCACGGCGGCAACATCATCGCCGAAGGCACCGTCGACGACATCATCGCCGCGCCTGCGTCATGGACCGGCAAATACATGTCCGGCGAGCTCACCGTGCCGGTGCCGGAGCGCAAACCGCGCAACCTGCGCCGTCAGCTCAAGATCGTGAACGCACGCGGCAACAATCTCAAGAACGTCACCACCGAAATCCCGCTCGGGCCTGTTTACCTGCATCACCGGCGTCTCCGGCGGCGGCAAGTCGACGCTCTTGATCGACACGCTGTACAATTCGGTGGCGCGCAAGCTCAATGGCGCCTCGCTGGCCGCCGCGCCGCACGACCGCATCGAGGGCCTCGAGCACATCGACAAGATCATCGACATCGACCAGTCGCCGATCGGCCGCACGCCGCGCTCGAACCCGGCGACCTATACCGGCGCCTTCACGCCCGATCCGCGAATGGTTCGCAGCCCTGCCCGAGAGCAAGGCGCGCGGCTACGAGCCCGGCCGCTTCTCGTTCAACGTCAAAGGCGGCCGCTGCGAGGCCTGCCAGGGCGACGGCGTCATCAAGATCGAGATGCACTTCCTGCCCGACGTCTACGTCACCTGCGACGTCTGCAAGGGCAAGCGCTACAACCGCGAGACGCTCGAAGTGCTGTTCAAGGGCAAGTCGATCGCCGACGTGCTCGACATGACGGTCGAGGAAGCGCTGGAATTCTTCAAGGCGGTGCCGCGCGTGCGCGACGTGCTGGCGCTGCTGCACCGCGTCGGCCTCGACTACATCCATGTCGGCCAGCAGGCGACGACTTTGTCCGGCGGCGAGGCGCAGCGCGTCAAGCTCGCCAAGGAGCTGAGCAAGCGCGCCACGGGGCGCACGTTGTACATTCTCGACGAGCCGACCACCGGCCTGCATTTCCACGACGTGGCAAAGCTGCTCGAAGTGCTGCACGAGCTGGTCGAGACCGGCAACACCGTCGTGGTGATCGAGCACAATCTCGAAGTCATCAAGACCGCCGACTGGGTGATCGACTTAGGCCCCGAAGGCGGCGACGGCGGCGGCGAGATCGTCGCGCAAGGCACACCGGAGGATATTGTGAAGGTGGCTCGTTCTTATACAGGGCAATTTCTGAAGCCGGTGCTGGAGAGGAAAGAGAATAAGAAGAGAAAGGGTCAGCAGGCGGCGGAGTAGCCTTTTTATTCCTTCCCGTTGTGGGGAGGATGGCGCGCCATTAGCGCGCCGGGTGGGGTCAACAGGGGCGACCTTATGAGCGAAACCTTGCGGCGCGTGCAGACGCTGGTTCCTCGCGGGCGACTACCTCATCTCCGACCACGGCTATGATGAGCTCGCGAAAGATGGTATTTTGCCGGTCGATGCCCGGCGGGGATTTCGACGGCGGTTGCGGTCGAGGATTACCCGGATCGTGTGCGCGGCCCGAGCGTTCTCGCCTTGCAGCAGGATCGTGCCGGCCGGCCCATCCATGTTCTATGGGGTGTCCCAGCGGGCCGGCGGCACCC
This sequence comes from Pseudolabrys sp., assembly GCA_037200245.1. GTDB lineage: Bacteria > Pseudomonadota > Alphaproteobacteria > Rhizobiales > Xanthobacteraceae > Pseudolabrys. Next base: position 16,004 of record JBBCIM010000035.1, on the reverse strand, counting down.
CGCAGTGTTGGTAACGGCGTATCGGCCCGATCCGGAATTATGGGATAGCGATTTTAGAAAGCGAATGGTGCCATGACCCGCAAAAGCATCAAACTTATCCACGAAGGAAAATACGCCGCCGAGGTCCCGGTCGAACTGGTCGAGGATGATACAGCGTGGTCGCCCTACCTCACGCCTGCCGATGTCACGAAGCTCGACGCGGTGCGCCTTGCCCTTCGCGCGGGCGACATCGCCGAAGCCTCCAAGCATGGCCGCGTGTTCGAGTTGACGCCGGTTGGGGCGAAGTAATCCTGCTCCCTCCCCAGCAAGCGTAGCCCGGATGAGCGGAGCGAAATCCGGGACCGCCCCACCTTCCAAAGCGATCCCCTATGCCCATCCGCCCCATCATCACAGGCTCCACAGGCATGGTCGGCGAAGGCGTTCTGTTCGAATGCCTCGCCCACCCCGACATCGACCAGGTGCTGGTCATCAACCGCAAGCCCGGCGACGTCACGCACCCGAAACTGCGCGAGATCGTCCACGCCGATTTCTTCGATCTGACGCCGATCGAGGCGCAGCTCGCCGGCTACAATGCCTGCTTCTTCTGCGCCGGCGTGTCGTCGGTCGGCATGAAGCCCGACGTCTACAAGCGCGTCACCTATGACCTGACGATGAATGTCGCGCGCACGTTGGCGAAGACCAGCCCGGCCATGACCTTCGTTTACGTCACCGGCATGGGCACCGATTCAAGCGAACAGGGCCGCGTTGCCTGGGCGCGCGTCAAAGGCGCCACGAGAATGCGCTGCTCGCTTTGTTCAAGAACGCATACATGTTCCGGCCCGGATTCATGAAAGCCTCGCCCGGCCAGAAGAACCTGAAGACCCTCGTACCGCCTTCTCGAATGGATCTACCCGCTCGGCCGTGCGCTGTATCCGGCCGCTTTCTGCACGCTTCACGAAGTCGGGCTCGCCATGATCAACGCCGCGCGTGTCGGCGCGCCGAAACGCATTCTCGACGTAGCGGATATTGTAGCGTTGGCGAAAGCGTGAGCACCCTTATCGGGATGGCCGGGACAAGCCCGGCCGAGCGCGGGGCGCTAAGCGCCGCCGTTCACCTCACCGAAGCCTCGGCTTCCGACGCCCCGGTCAGCCGGCGCAAAATGTCCTTCACCGGATAGCCGGCCTGGATGAGGCCCTGGCGGCAATTGGCGGTCGACGGGATGCTTCGCACCACCGCCCAGGCCGTGCCCCTGAGCAGCAGCGTCATCGCTTCCAGGCAGCTGCGCTTGTAGTTGGCGATCACCTTGTGATCGTCGACGACGCTGCGGCACAGACTCTGGTCGTTGCCGTTGAGCCGGTTGCAGGTCGTAATCATGGCCTCGCGCCTCGTTCGGCTCGAGGCTGACGAGCGAGTAGGCAAGCGCCGGGCGTGCGGCGGCAAGCGCCAAGGCGGCGACGAGACAGGCGGTGGCGGTGCGGGTCACTGGCTCCCCCCAAGAGTCCGGCACCGTGGTTTTACACTAAGCGGCGGCCCGCGCGTATTTCAATTTGACATAGCGGGCGCAGATTTTCCGGGGATCGCTGCGAGTTCCACGCCGGAACCGGTGTAAGTAATGTGTGCAAAAATGCACACATTTGACCGCTCCGTTTTGCCCTCTCGCCCCGGACCCGCCGGGTCGCGTACGCCTACCGCCGCCCCATGAACCAGCCGAGCGCCAGCAGCACCACACCGCCGGCGGCCGAGGCCACGCCATGCTTGTAGCGCACGCGCGTCAGGCCGGTTTCGTGACCGGGGAAGAAACTCGGCAGCGCGTCGGCGGGCATCAGGAAATACATGACGGCGATGGCAATCAGCGCGAGGCCGAGCACGGTGCAGATCAGTTTCATCGAAGGTCCTTGCGGTGCGAATCCAAAGATGCCGCGGAGCATAGTGCGCGCCGCGCGCGGCGAAACCGGGATTGTTGCGTTAGTCACAGCCGCCTCAGCGCGGCGTGATCTTGCGGGGCGCGGACCGCGCGGACCCTCGCAGGTGCATGCCACGCCGAGATGACCGTATGGCACCGTGCTGCAGGTATTGCCGCCATCGCGCGGCCGGCAGACGAACTGCATGGTGGGGGCTCACGCTTTCCGGCGGTCCGTGCCGCGACACGCCGCCGCCATGCATTGCCGCTTGGGCTGGAGCCGCGGCGACAAACAGCAGCGCGGCAACTGCGATCGAGGTTTTGCGCATTTTGCATTCTCCGGCAGCGGTTCGCGGCGTTGTCATACCAACAGTAGGATGCCGCGGCCAGTTCCTTGCGGCCGAGGGATCGCGGCCGCGCGCTACACGAGATCGTGAGCCTTGCCGAAGCGCGGCAGCGCGCCTAGCTCTGGTGTCATGGTTCCCTCCCAGGCATCAGGACATTCCCCATGCAAGTCGATCTCACCGGCCTCCGCGCGCTCGTGACGGGCTCCACCAAAGGCATCGGCCGCGCCGTCGCGCACAAGCTCGCGGCGTCCGGCGCCGAGGTCGCCATCAACGGCCGCAAGCCGGCCGACGTCGCGGCGGTCATCGCTGAGATCAAGAAGGCCCTCCCCGCTGCCCGGCTGGTGGCCGCTCCCGGAGACGCCGGCACGGCGCCAGGGGTCGCCGCCATCATCAAGGCAGCCGGCAATGTCGACATTTTAGTGAACAATGTCGGCATCTTCGAAATCAAGCCCGCCTTCGACATTCCCGACGAGGACTGGCAGCGCCTGTTCGATATCAACGTGATGTCCGGCGTGCGCTTCACGCGGCACTACGGCCCGCTGATGCGCGACAAAGGCTTCGGCCGCATCGTCTTCATCTCGTCGGAATCCGGTGTGCAGATCCCGACCGAGATGATCCATTACGGCTTCTCGAAATCCGCCGACCTCGCGCTGATGCGCGGCTTTGCCCAGTCGCTGGCCGCGACCGGCGTTACCGTCAATGCCGTACTCCCCGGCCCCACCCTCACCGAGGGTGTCGAGGCGATGTTTGCGTCGATGGGCCAGAAAATCACCCCGGAAACCGAGCGCGCCTTCATCGACCAAGGCCGGCCGAGTTCGATCATCAAGCGGCTGGCCAAGGCTGAGGAAATCGCCGACGTCGTCGCGTTCCTGGTGTCGCGCGAAGCCGGCGCCATTTCCGGTTCGCCCGTGCGCGCCGACGGCGGCGTGGTATTGTCGATCACCTGACCCTGGACGGAAGAGACCATGCCCAATCCGGTTCGCGACAACGCCCAACTGCAACGCTTCGAGATAGACGCGGAAGGCCTCGTCGCCTTCTCCAATTACAGGCGCGACGGCGACACGCTCACCATCATGCACACGGAGGTGCCGCCGGCGCTCAACGGCAAAGGCATCGGCTCGGCGCTGGCCCGCGGCATGCTCGATCTGATCCGCGCTCATGGTTTGAAGGTCGCGCCGCGCTGCCCGTTCGTCGCGGCCTATATCGCCAAGCACGCAGACTACGCCGATCTGCTGGCGTAATGCAGGCGAGCTAACGGCCGGTGCGGCCGAGCGCCTCGATATCGTTCAGCCATTGTTTGCGCTTGCCGGCGCCAACGGCCTCGATCGTGCCGTAAATGGTCGAACGCACCGGCTTGATGCCGGTGAAGTTCAGGATATTGCGCTTGAGCAGCTTAAGCGCGTGGGCGCCGAAATACCAGCGATAGAACCAGCCGGGCATGCCCATGGTCATGATGACGCGGGCCGACTTGCCTTTGAAGAATTGCCAACTTGCCTTGCCGTGGCTGGCCTGAACCGTCAGTAAATCGGGTTGCACCAGGCGTTCCAGAAATCCTTTCAACAGCGCCGGCATATCGCCGAGCCACAGCGGAAAAACGATGACGATGTGATCGCTGGCGACGAAAGCCTCGCGCGCGGCGGCGAGATCGGCCTCCAGCGCCTGCGGGCCGCGATAGCCCTGGCGCAGAATGGCGTCGAAATTCATCTCTGCCAGCACCAACAATTTCACCCTCGTGCCCGGCACCTTCGGCGCCGCGCTGATAGGCCTTGCCCAAAGCTTCGCTGTAACTATCTCGCAACGGATTACCGACAATAATGGTGATCTTTGTCATGGCGAATGTTTACCCGCTGGCCGCCGGTTCCGCTTTGACATGCCGCAAACCGCGCGGCATGTCATCGCCATGCGCAAGCGCACCGTGACCGTCAACGACAAGATGCAGAAGGACTATCGCTACATCCTGACCGCCGGCACGGGCCGCGGCCTTCGATCCCGAATTCAAGCCGCAATTGACGCCCCGCAGAGACGCTCAAGCTCGGCGTGTTCGGCGGCAAATACATGACCGATTGCGCCCGCGAATTTCCCAAGAGCTGGTTCGCCCACGCCAGGCTGTCGCCGCGCAAGCGCAACGCCGAGCTCAATTATTTCGGCGTCGATGCCAGCCAGCCGCTGTCGGAATGGCGCCGCAAAGGCTGGCTGCATCCCGACGACCCGCGCGGCTGGTTTCAGTGGTATTGCCGCTACTATATGGGGCGCCGCATCCCCGACGAGGACCGCCGCCAGATCGGGCGCTGGAAGGCGATCCGGCGCCACGTGCGCCAAATCCAGAAAAACTGCGAGCCGGGCGACATCTTCTGCCGCCCGCGTCAACGTCAGGCGCTGCTGCACTGGGCCTATGACAGCCGCAAGATTTGATCGTCAAAAGATACACTAGATCGCGTGTTGGCCAAAGCGTCCGGACAAGTAACATGAGGATTGTGGCTGGAGTCGAGAGCTTCGTGCCCCCAACCTTCGCGTTGCGCGCGCTCGTAGAACTGACGGAAACGGTCGTCGGGCGCATTGCGCGAGCAATAGACGTAGTGACGCGGCAACGTCAGCGGCCCGCCGTGGAATTTCAGCGGCTGCTCGAAAGTCTTGGCCGGCTGCGGCGTGCGCAATGGATCGCACCAGGCGCGATCTTCCGGCGGCGTATCCGGCGGCATCGGACCTGGCGGAATAAAGCCGTCCGGCGACGGCTTGCGCTGCGCCCGCGCCGATTCCGGCAGTACCGACATCACGCTGTCGCCGTCTTGAGGCGCGAAAGCATCGATGTAGATAAGTTTGGCGATGCGCTCCCGCGCGCGGTCGGCAACGCCGGTTGCGACCATGCCGCCAAAGGAATGGCCGATCAGGTTGGTGCCGGTCAGATCCTCATACTTCAGCACGCCGAGAATGTCGGCGATGTGGGGTTTCGAGATCGATCGCGGGACTCGCGAGATGACTGCGTTCGCCCAGCCCGGTGAGCGTCGGCGTGACGAGCCGGTGACCGCGCGCCTGCATCAAGGGATGCATTTTCTTCCAGACCCAGCCGGCGCCCCAGGCGCCGTGCGCGACAACGGAAAGTGGCCACCCCTGCTCTCCCTCTTTTAGCTTTGCGCGTGATCTTGGCCGAAAACCCCACTTTTCGGGATCACGCGCTATTCCGCCGCAACGGTACGCGCCGGGCGGCTATTCCATCGCGCGCGCACGAAGTCGAGCACGACCACGCCTAGCCCTGCGGCGAGCACTTCCCAGCCAGGCCTGATGCCGGCGTCGAAATCGAACACAGTGTCGAGCACGCGCAGCGGCGACACATGATAGGCGATGCCAATGCCGATGGCCTCGCCGGCGAAGGTGAGCAACGCGACGGCGACACTCAGCACCAAAAGGCTCACCGTCGACAATTCTTTCGTGTCCTGCCACCAGGTCAGCAGACGATAAGCCATCAGCCAGACAAACAATCCGGCCACGAAAGTCGGCACCGTGACGTCCGCCTTGGTCTGCTGGAAATAGTGGATCAGCGCGAGCAGCGCGATGGCGTAGATGGCCTGGTGCAGCCGCCGCCAGCGCAAGCCGCCGAGCCGCCGCACCATGCCGTCGGTCGACGTCGCCGCCAGCACGGCGAGCCCGAGCCAGGCGACGCCGCCGACGATCAGATAGACGCGGTGACTGATCTCATGCGCCGCCTTGCCGAGATCGAATTGCTGGTCGGCGAAGAACAACGAAAGATGCGCAGCGATGTAACAAAACGCGCCGACGCCGAGCATGCGCCGCACATCGATTAAATTGCCGTAGCGCGCGACGCGCCGCAGCGGCGTCACCGCCAAAGTCACGCCAAGGAAGACCAGGGCCCAGAAACCGGCGCGGTGGATCAGATCGTTGAGCGGGCGCGCGCCGTGGGCGATATCGCCGGCGTCGAACAGAGCCTTGGCGAGCGGAAACAACAGCAGCGCCAACGCTGCGATACGCAGCGGTGATAAGCGGCCACGCCGGTCGCGCCAGAGCTGCCAGGATTGCTTCATGCGGTGGGCCCATGCTGGAAATGCCTATTTCTCAAGGTTCCAAGCCCCGCGCCGCCTGCATGACTATCATACCGCACTGCACAATTTTGCTCATTTCCGTCGCCTTGCCTCGTGATAGCATTTTCACGTTGGTTCGATTCGTCACAACCGATCACAAGGTTGGGCGCGGCCAAGCTGCGGTGCCGGCAACGTCCGGCGGCAGCCAATGAGGGAGAAGGAGAGCAGACAAGAAACCATTGTAACGCCACGCCGGGCAACAAGGAGGCCATCGATGTTGCGAAACTTAGGTTACTCACTGCTCGTGCTTGCTTTGTCCCTACCCAGCTTTGCCGCTTGCGCCCACGATGCGTGGATCAGCCGGGGCGCCTACAAAAATCCCGCCGGCGAATGGTGCTGCGGCGCCGAGGACTGCGGGATCGTTTCGCCCAACGCCGTGAAGGCCGTAACCGGCGGTTACTCGTTGCGCGGCGACGTCACTTACGGCGTGGGCGTCACGGGCAACCAAGCCGACGGGCCGACGCGCCAGGAAAACATCAACGAGACGGTGCCTTATAGTCAGTCGCTGCCCTCGCCCGACGGTGCCTATTGGCGCTGCAAACGGCCGGACGGATCGCCACGCTGTTTTTTTTTCGCGCCGAAGCCGGGAAGCTGAGCGAGACATAGAGAAGGGTTACGTTTGGCCGTCGCCCGGCGCTCGGGTGACGCCAAGCGCGACAGCCATGATCGCCGCCGCGCCGGTCAATACCATTGCGGCACCGACGGGATCGTTGGCGAAATAACCGAGTGCGGCAATCAAGATTGCGCTGGCCGCGATCGACAGCGTCCACCACGCGAGCCAGTCGTCCGTCTCGATGGGGTCGGGTTCGCGCCTGTCCAAATGAGGATCGGACTCGTCACGGCGCAGGACTTTGGCGCGGGCTCTGTTCGGTGATCGGTTCGGCACGGTCTTGCTCCATCAATTCCCCGTCGATGCCTACATATGGTCACAACCCCCCGCGCCGCCAGTTGAGGCAGCGCAAATTTCAGCCGTCCGTTCCCACGGCGGTTTCAACGCTGCTATGACGGTTTGATGAGACGCCGGATTAGACGCGCGGCAGCGGCCGGCCGCCGGGCTTTTTAGACGGTACTTTCACCCAAGCTTCACCATCGAGAACGATTTCACCGTCGACCGCGCAAATGCAGGCCAGCCGTGCTCGCGATTTCGACGGCACCAGTTCGGCAACTTCGACCGTCACGTCGACGGTATCGCCGATCTTGACGGGCGCGCGGAAATTCAATGTCTGCGAAATATAGATCGCGCCCCGGACCCGGTAGCCGTGTACCGAGCACGGCGGAAATCAGGCTGGCGGTGTAAAGCCCGTGCGCGATGCGCGTGCCGAACGGCGTCTTGGCGGCGAAGTGCTCGGACAGATGAATCGGATTGCGGTCGCCGCTGACCTCGGCAAAGCCGACGACGTCCGACGACGAAACGGTCTTCGACCATTTCTCTTTCATGCCGACCGTGAGATCGTCGAAGGTCAGCGATTGCAGGATCAGCATGGTCATGGTTCCGCCGTGAGCCGCGTCCGGCACATTGACCATAATAACGCAATCAGCACCACGTTGGTCAGCGCCAGTCCGGTCAACAGGCCGATGGTGGCATTCGGCCCGCTCCATTCGATCAGCAGCGCGCCGGCAGAAGGCGCCAGCGCCTGCACGATCAGGCTTGGAAACGCCAGCTTGCCCATGAGCCGCGGGAAACCGGACGGGGCCGAACAGCGCCAGCGGCAAGGTGCCGCGGCCGATCCAGGAAATGCCGTAGCCCGCGCCGTAGATCAGAATGATCAACAGCAGCACCGGAAAGCTGGCGGTCAGCATCACCAGTCCGATCGCCATCAGGCTGCACGACGCGATCATGGTCCAGATCGGGTGATAGCGGTTGCCGAACAGGCGTTCGACGACGCGGGCACCGACCTGCGCCGGGCCGAACAACGTGCCGAGGCTGACGGCGACGGCGTAGTCGACGCCTCTCGCCTGCAGAAAGATCATGAAGTTCACAATCACGATCGAGCCGATGCCGGCGGACACCGACAGCACCACGGCGAGCACGGCAAAGATCAGCGTCTCGTTTCGATCGGTCCAGGCGCGGCCGGACGCTCGTTGTCGTTATCCGCCGGGTTAACGGCGGGCGTTTGCGGGCTCGCGCCGCACCACGGCCATCTGCAACGGCAGCGCGAGGCACAAATGCAAGGCGGCGTAGACGCAGCAGGCGACGCGCCAGCCCACGTGATCGATCATGAAGGCCGACAACGGCCAGCAAATCGTGCTGGCGAAGCCGCCGAACAACGTCAAATTGGTGATCGGCCCGCGCGCAGCGCTGCCGTAGATGCGGCCCAGCGCTGCGAATACCGCGTCGTAAAGTCCGGTGCCCATGCCGACGCCGATCAGCGCCCAAGCAAACAGATAGGACGGCAAGTTCGGCGCAAGGCCGGCGCAGACCAGGCCGCCGGCATAGAACAACGAACTCGCCATCAGCACCGGACGGCCCGCCGTGACGGTCGATGATGCGGCCGACCTGCGGCGAGATCAGTCCGGCCGTGAGCAAGCCGATCGATGTGCCGCCGACCACCCAACCCAGCGACCAGCCGGTATCGTGCACGATGGATTCGGCAAACACCGCAGGAAAATAGAACGACGTGCCCCACGCTAAAATCTGCGCAATGCCCAGCGCGGTGATGACGACGCGCCGGTCGAGCTGATGCGCGTCCTGATGGGATATCAAACGAAAATGGCCTTAGCTTGCCGGGTCCATGCCTTTGGCTTTGAGCACATCGCGGGCTGCGCTGCTGGACAGCGTCTTGATCAAGGCCTCGGCCGCCACTTTGTTTTTCGTCGAGGCGCTTATGCCGGCTGCGTAGGTCGTGGTGTTCTGGATCTCCTTCGGCAGCGGACCGACCAGCGACACGCCTTTCACCGGCACGATTTCACTGATCTGGTGAATGCCGAGTTCGGCCTGACCGTTGGCGATCAGATCGGCGACGTAGCCGCCCTGCTTGAGCCGCGTCTTCGGCTTGATCTGTTCGGCGATGCCGAGCTTGACCAGCAGCTTCTCGATATAGATGCCGCTCGAGCCGCCGCTCTCCGGTTCGATATAGGCGACCGACTTGGCCGCCAGCAGCGCGTTCTTGAAGGCCGCGGACGGTGCCGATGTCCGGATGCGGCGCGCCCTCCTTGACCACCACGCCGATGCCGACGCCGGCGAGATTGACCTTGCTGCCGGGGGCGAGCTTGCCACCGGCAATCATTTCGTCGACCACGGCCGGGGTGATGACGTGGACGTCGAAGGCCTCGCCGCCCTCGATGCGCTTCTTCAACTCGCCGGTGGTGCCGTTGTCGACGGTGACCTTGTTGCCGGTCTGTTTTTCGTAATCGGGCACCAAGGCCAGCACCACCTGCTTGAAGGCGCCGGCGGTGAGCACTTTGACCTCGGCCGCGGAAGCTTGCGCCAGTCCGCCCAGCCCCAATGCTGCTGCCAAGAACGACTCTGCCGCCACATATGCATTTTCATGGGGTTAACCCCTCCCTAGGAGGCTCGAATCTACACGAAAATGCGTTGCCTCGGGGCATAAACGGCCATATCTCGCGGCGCGGCAAAACTTGGCTCGAAAAACCCTAGTTAAAAATTGAGATAAGCTGTGTTTTCCGTTAAATATCAGTTCGTTAAGCCATGCGTTTTTAGATTAGCTGCAGCGCAGCATAGTTCCTTTTTCAAACGGCAAAAAGGTCCTATTTTGTGGCCACGAACAAACCACCGGTCGGAAAGGCCGGAACTACAGAGAAAGATACGATCATGTTTGCCGCACTCGTCCGTTTTATCCAGGAATGGAAGCGTTACAATCGCAGCCTCAACGAGCTCAATCGCTTGGGCGACCGTGAACTCGCCGATATCGGCATCAGCCGTGGCGACATTCCGCGTCTGGCCTGGAGCGCAGCCCAGAACGGCTAAGTTTCCGCTTCTTAGTACCTGAGTTGGAACACGCCCGCCCTTCAAGCGGGCGTTTTCATGTGTTGCCGTGGCTGGTCACGCCGCCTAGTTTCCCGGCCATGACGGACAAGAGCGCGGTACATGTGATCGGCGGCGGGGCTGGCGGGCTCCGAGGCCAGTTGGCAACTCGCCCAAAGCGGCGTGCCGGTGGTGCTGCATGAAATGCGGCCGCTGCGCGAGACCGCCGCGCATAAGACCGACGGCTATGCCGAATTGGTCTGCTCCAATTCCTTCCGCTCCGACGACAAGGACCACAACGCGGTCGGCCTGCTGCATGAGGAAATGCGCCGGCTGAACTCGCTGGTCATGCATGCCGGCGACCGCAACCAGGTGCCGGCCGGCGGCGCGCTGGCGGTCGATCGCGACGGTTTCTCGGCGGCGGTATCGGCCGCGCTCGCAGCCCATCCGTTGATTACGCTGGAGCGCGGCGAAGTTACCGTACCTCCCGACGACTGGGACAGCGTCATCATCGCCACAGGCCCGCTCACCTCGCCCGATCTGGCGGCGACGATACGCTCGCTCACCGGGCAGGATGCGCTGGCCTTCTTCGACGCCATTGCGCCGATCGTGCATCGCGACAGCATCGATCTCGAGCAGGCCTGGTTTCAGTCGCGCTACGACAAAGTCGGCCCCGGCGGGACTGGCGCCGACTACATTAATTGTCCCCTATCGCGCGAGCAATACGACGCCTTCATCGACGCACTGATGGCCGGCGACAAAACATCGTTTCACGAGTGGGAAGCTTCGACGCCCTATTTCGACGGCTGCCTGCCGATCGAGGTGATGGCCGAGCGCGGCCGCGAGACTTTGCGCCACGGGCCGATGAAACCGTTCGGCCTGACCAATCCGCGCCAGCCCGACATGAAGCCTTATGCCGTCGTGCAACTGCGCCAGGATAACAAGCTCGGCACGCTGTTCAACATGGTCGGCTTCCAGACCAAGCTCAAACACGGCGAGCAGGCGCGCATCTTCCGCGGCATTCCCGGTTTGCAGAATGCCGAATTCGCCCGGCTCGGCGGCCTGCATCGCAACACCTTCCTGAATTCGCCGAAGCTGCTCGACGAGACGCTACGCTCAAAGCCAATCCGCGCTGGCGCTTTGCGGGGCAGATCACCGGCTGCGAGGGCTATGTCGAATCCGCCGCCATCGGGCTGCTGGCGGCGTGCTTCGCCGCCGCCGAGCGCCGCGGCGAGGCCATTGCTCCACCGCCGCCGACCACCGCGCATGGCGCGCTGCTGGCCCACATCACCGGCGGCCATATCGAGACCATCGACGCCGGCCCCCTCGTCGTTCCAGCCATGAACGTGAATTTCGGCCTGTTTCCGCCGCTCGCCGAAAAGGTCGCTTACGACAAAGACGGCCGCAAATTCGGCCGCGGCTTCGGCCAAGAATCTGGCGCGCAAGAGCGGCTTGAGCCAGCGTGCGCTCGCCGATCTCGACCAATGGATCGGCACATTGGCGAGCACCACCCGGCGGGCGGCTGAATAATCAGCCTTTGAATATCCGGCGCGGATCGCGCGCCGCGCGCCACAACAGCCATTGCCGCCGCCAGGCGGGCGCCGCTTCGGGCGCATAAGGCCGATAGCCGCGCCGCTCCATTTGGCGAAGCTGCGGACCCACCAAGGCGACGGGCAAAAACGCCGGCAGGATTTCCGGCGGCGCCGACGCGAGCTTGGTCTGCGCTTGCGCAAGGTGATGACGCGCAATGGCACGCATCTCGGCCAGCGCGCCGAGCAACGGCTCGCTCACCTGCGCGGCGAATATCTGCCTCCCGCGTCACTTTATGCCGGTCGAGAATATCCAGCGGGATATAGATTTGGTGCCGCGCGGACTGCCGCCCGAAATTGCGCAGGATGTTGCCGACCGTATAGTCGACCGCTGGCGTCCAGCGTGAACAATTCGGGCTGCGCCGCGCCGCCGCCGAGAATTCCGGCGGCCATGGCAAAAATCGGCGACTGCGTACGGATGGCATAAAGCTCCAGCGCGCCGACGGTCTGCATCGGCTCGTCGTAGAGGTCGAAAATGCGCTCGTCGATCAACTCAAGCAGCGGCGTGGCGACGAAACTATACTTCGAAAGCGTCGCCAGCAAAGCCGATGCGACCGGATGCGCCGCTGCTTCCCATGACCGCTCGCCGGACAATGCCTCGCGCCACCATTGCAGCCGGATTTCGCCGGGCATCGGCTCGCGCGCCACGTCGCGCACCTTCGCGATCTCGATGTTGAAGGCATATAGCGCAAACAGCGCGTCGCGGTGCTCGGCCGGGGCAAACAGCGTCGCCAGATAGCGGTCGCGATCGGCGTCCCGCACCAGCGTCGCGCAATAGTCGAGGTTGGCCCGCATCGGACAATTGTACCGCAGATGCTAGTCGACGGCGATCAATCCGGCGCCGACACGGCGGTCTTCCGCCAGCAGAACATTATAGGTCCGCACCGCGGCGCCGGTCGGCATGGTGTCGACCGAGATCGTTAGTTCGCGGAACCGCGCCCTTATCCGCTCCGGCAACGGCCAGGGATCGCGGCCGACGCCGATCAAAAATACGTCAAGCACCTCGCCGCGCGCGAAAACCGGCGCCAGCGCGGACGATGTCAGTTCCGCATGATTGTTGACGGGCCAGGCCCAGATGCCGTCAGGCAGGCATAACAGGGAGCCGCGATGCGACATGCCGCCGAAGCGGAAGCCGCCATTGCCATAGGCGTCGATCTGCGCCGGTCTCGGCAGATGCGGGGTATCGGCCCCGATGGCCATGAATTTACGGCTTGTCGTCTTTTTTCGCCGTCGACGTCAGGGAATCCCCGTCCTGTGCCGACGCCGAGATAGATCAAAATCGGCGACGCGATGAACACCGACGTATAGGTGCCGACCAACACCACGCCGAACATCATGGTCGCGGTGAAGCTGTGAATGGCCTGGCCGCCGAACAGCAGCAAGGCCAGCAAGGCCAGGCTGACCGTGACGTGGGTGATGACCGAACGCGACAGCGTCTGGTTGACCGACGCATTGAGCAGATCCGGCATCGGCATCTTCTTATAGCGGCGCAGCATCTCGCGGATACGATCGTAAATGACGACGGTATCGTTGAGCGAATAACCGAGAATGGTGAGCAGCGCGGCGATGCTGGTGAGGTCGAAGTCGACTTGCGTCACCGACATGAAGCCGATGGTCAGCACAATATCGTGGACGTTGGCGATCATGGCGCCGAGCGCGAACTGCCATTCGAACCGGAACCACAGGTAGACCAGAATGCAAAGGATCGCGAGGCCTAAGCCCACCACGCCGTAGGACAGCAACTCGCCGGAAACGCGCGGGCCCACCACCTCGACGCGGCGATAGTCGTACTCGCTGCCGAGCGCGCCACGGACTTTGGTCACCGCTTCTTGTTGCGCGGCGTCGCCGCCTGGCTGTTCGGCAATGCGGATAAGGACGTCGTTCGGCGCCCCGAATTGCTGCAGCTGGCACTTCGCCGAGGCCGAGGGCCTGCGAGCGTCGACCGCATTTTGGCGAGATCGGCATCGCCCCGCCTTGGTCTGGATTTCGATCAGCATGCCGCCTTTGAAGTCGATGCCGAAATTCAGGCCGTGGAAGAAATACAGCGAAATGGCCAGGATCGACATCAAGGCCGAAATAGGAAAGCTGATGCGCCGGAAGCGCATGAAGTCGAATTTGGTGTCCGTCGGGGACGATGCGGAGCAAGCGCAAATTATTTCTCCTGGCGCATGATCTTATCCGAAACCGGTCCACTTTTCGGGATCATGCGCGCAATTCCCTACATCGGTACGCGTTGCGGGCGCCGCCCACCAGACCCAGTAAGCGACGATAAGCCGCGTCAAGGTGAAGGCGGTGAAGACGGTGGTGATGATGCCGATGCCGAGCGTCACCGCGAAACCGCGCACCGGGCCGGTGCCGATATAGAACAGCACGGCGGCGGCGATGAAGGTGGTGATGTTGGAATCGAGAATGGTGGCGAGCGCGCGGCTGAACCCTGCGTCGATGGCGTTGATCGGGGTGCGGCCGCCGCGCACTTCCTCGCGTATGCGCTCGTAGATCAGCACGTTCGAATCGACCGCGATGCCGACGGTGAGCACGACACCGGCGATGCCGGGCAGCGTCAGCGTGGCGTTGAGCAGCGACAATATGCCGAAGATCATGGCGACGTTTAATGGCCACCGCGATGTTGGCGAACACGCCGAACAGGCCGTAGGTCGCGATCATGAAGACGATGACCATGCCGGCGCCGACGTAAGATGAGATTTTGCCCTTGGAGATCGAATCGGCGCCGAGGCCGGGACCCACGGTACGTTCCTCGATGATCGTCAGCGGGTGCCGGCAGCGCGCCGGCGCGCAGCAGGATCGACAGATCGTTCGCGCTCTGCACCGTGAAGCTGCCGGAAAATCTGTCCCGAACCGCCGAGGATCGGCTCGCGGATCACCGGCGCCGAGATCACCTCGTTATCGAGCACGATGGCGAAGGGCTTGCCGACGTTTTCCTGCGTCACTTGCGCGAATTTGCGCGCGCCGCTGGTGTTGAAGCGGAACGAGACGATCGGCTCGCTGGTGCGCTGGTCGAAGCCCGGCTGCGCGTCGGTCAATTCGGCGCCCGATACCAGCACGCGCTTTTCGACCAGATAAGGCTGCTTTGGCTGGCTCGCGCTCTGCAGCAGGTCGTCTTCCGGCGGCACGCGGCCTTGCGCCGCCTGCTCCGCCGAATTGTTGGTATCGACCATGCGAAAATCGAGCTTGGCGGTCTTGCCGAGCAATTGCTTCAGGCGGGTCGGGTCTTGCAGGCCTGGCACCTGCACCAGAATGCGGTCGGTGCCTTCGCGCTGGATCAGCGGCTCGACGGTGCCGAGTTCGTTGACGCGCCGTTCGATGATCTGGATCGACTGCTCGACCGATTGGCGCACGCGCTCGACAACGGCCGGGTCGGTCTGCGTCAGGCGGACCAGACCGTCCGCTTCGGTCGAAACGTCGAGGCTGCGCTGCCCGGTGCCGCCGAGAATGCCGCCGAGCGGCAGCGACAATTCGTTGAGCTTGGTGCGGGCTTGGTCGGCGCTGGCGCCCTCGCGGATGCGCACTTCAACGCTGTTGCCGCGCACGACGAGCCCAGTATAGCCGATGCGGGCGTCGCGCAGCACGCGGCGCACGTCATCGCGCAGTGCCTCGAGCATGTCCTTGCGGACGGTCTTGGTGTCGACCTCGAGCAGGATGTGCGAGCCGCCCTGCAAATCGAGACCCAGCACGACATGACGCTGCGCCCATTTCGGCCAGGACTGAACCATCTTTTCCGGCAGGAAATTTGGCACCGCGAAGAGGCAGACGACCAAGGCCGTCAGCACAACTGCCGCCGCTTTCCACCGCGTGAAATAGAGCATGACGTCCCGACTTTAGTCCGGTGAACCTGGGTTGAGCCTAAACGAAGCGCGGCTGTGCTTAGGCGGACGCGTCTTCCTTGACCGGTTCGCCCTTGGCGCGCACGTCGCTGACCATCGCGCGCATGTGACGGATGCGAACGCCGTCCGCGATTTCGATTTCGATCTGGTCGTCGTCGATCACCTTGGTGACCTTGCCGATCAGGCCGCCATTGGTGACGACAGTGTCGCCGCGGCGCACGTTCTTGACCATCTCGGCGTGCATCTTCACCCGCTTCTGCTGCGGCCGCAGGATCAGGAAATACATGATGACGAAGATCAGGACGAAGGGCAGCAGCGACATCAACAT
>JBBCIM010000034.1:0-45006 GCA_037200245.1 Pseudolabrys sp. | reverse complement strand
CTGCGCGAAGGCCGCGGCATGGCCTGGCCGTAGTCGAGCGTGCCAGTGACAATGGTGACGGTGCCGTCGGCCTCGAAGCGGATACCGCCTTGCTCGTCGTCTGCGCCGCGGTGGTCTCGACGTAACAGGCGACGCCGAGCCCGCGCAGCTTGCCGGCGCGCTTGCTCCCGCGCTTGCGCGCCTTGAAGCCCTTGACGTCGGCGCGCTCCAGCGCCTCCTTGAACACGCCCGGGAAATCGCCGCAGTCGTAGGTCACGCCCGACGCCGCCTTGAACGGCATCTCGCGCGCCTTGATGAAATTGCGCTTGCGCAATTCGAGCCGGTCGATGCCGAGTTCGTCGGCGGCGTAATCCATCATGCGCTCCATGCTCAAGGAGCCTTCCGGACGTCCGGCGCCGCGATAGGCCGACACCAGCGTGGTGTTGGTGAAGACGCATTGTGTCGCCACTTCCAGCAGTGGCGTGCGGTACATGCTGATGATGTTCTTGGTGACGTTGACCGTCGGCAGCAGCGGCCCGAAGGCCGAGCAGTAGCCGCCGAGATTGCCGTAGCCGGTCAGCCGCACTGCCTGGATGAGACCGTCTTTGTCGAAGGCGGTCTCGACCGTCATGTCGTAATCGCGGCCGTGATGGTCGGACATGAAGCTGCCCGATCGCTCGTCGGTCCACTTCACCGGCCGGCCGAGCACGCGCGCGCCATGCAGGATGCAGACATATTCCGGATAGGTCGCGGCTTTCATGCCGAACGAGCCGCCGACATTGCCGGTCAGCACGCGCACTTTGTCGGCCGGCGCGTTGAGGATATCGCGCAGCATGTTCTTCAAGCCGAACACGCCCTGGCTGCACGAATGCAGCGTCCACTTTTCATTCGCCTTGTCGTATTCGCCGATCGCCGAGCGCGGCTCGATCGAATTGACCACCAGCCGCTGATTGATCAGCGGCAGCTTGATGACGTGCGCCGCTTTGGCGAAGGCTTCGGCGACTTTTTCGGCGTCGCCATAGTGATAGTCGAGCGCGATGTTGTTCGGCGCCGAGTCGTAAAGCTGCGGCGCGCCGGGCTTAGCCGCCTCGCGCGCGCTCATCACCGGCGTCAGCGGTTCGATATCGAGGGCGACGGCCTCGGCGGCGTCCTTGGCTTGCGCGATTGTTTCCGCGATGACGCAGGCGACCGGATCGCCGACGAACCGCACCTTGCCGTCGGTCAGCGCCGGCCGCGGCGTGTACTTGATCGGCGAACCGTCCTTGCTTTTGAGCGGCAGCGGGCATTTCAGCCGCCATAGGCCTTGAGATCCTCGGCGGTCAGGACCGCCAGCACGCCCGGCATGGCCTTGGCGGCCTCGGTATCGATGCCGTTGATTATGCCGTGGGCGACATTGCTGCGCACCATCACCGCGTAAGCCTGCCCGGCGATGCCGATATCGTCGGTATAGCGGCCTTGCCGCGCAACAGCTTGGGGTCCTCGGTCCGGCGGACCGGCTGTCCGACGCCGAACTTGGTCGTCGAAAGGGCCGCTCGGTGCTTCTGTCGTCCATGCTGGGGGCTTAAAGCTGGTGTGGGTGGGAATGTTCCAGATAATGCAGCACAACCCGTTCCACAAGAATAGGTTTTGGGACTGAGGGTTGCGCGACGCACGGGCGCTGTTACACTTTTCATGATTAGGGAACATTGCCGAACCCCGTGGGGCTGGCTGTGGGTGATGTTGGGCGGGCACCGGGACGTGGCAGGAAGGTCAGAGGCTATGAGCGGCGAGGCCGGGGATGCCCCGGGCCTCGACCCTGCTGTTGATCGGACGCCGGTGGGCCGGCTTCCGTGGGGTCGGCGGTCGTCTGGACAATCCGAGGCCGGTTTTGCCGGCGATCGGGGTGGTCCGACCTATGCCGCGCTCGATCTCGGCACCAATAATTGCCGTCTGCTGGTGGCTCGCCCGGCCGCGACGGCTTCCGCGTCATCGATGCGTTCTCCCGCATTATCCGGCTGGGGCAGGGCGGTCACCGCCTCGGGCCGCTTGAGCGACGTCGCGATTCGAGCGGGCGCTGTCGGCCTTGGCGATCTGCCGCAACAAGATGCGCAACCGTGGTGTCACCCGCGCCCGGCTGATCGCGACCGAAGCCTGCCGCGCGGCGGAGAAAACGGCGACGAGTTCCTCGCCCGCGTCGCCAAGGAAATCGGTATCTCGCTTGAAATCATCGATCGCGAAACCGAGGCGACGCTCGCCGCCACCGGCTGCACGCCGCTGATGGATCCGCACGCCGACGGCGTCGTGCTGTTCGACATCGGCGGCGGCTCGTCCGAACTGGTGCGGCTCGACCGCTCGGCCAATATGCGGCGCGGTCCGCCGCTGCCGCAGATCTGCGGCTGGATTTCATTGCCGCATGGCGTGGTGACGCTGGCCGAACGCCATGGCGGATCAACGTGACCCGCGAGATTTACGAGAACATGGTCGGCGAAGTCGGGGCGCTGATCGCGCCTTTCGCGGCCGAACACGGCGGCGAAGGCTTGCGCGGCGTCCATCTGCTAGGTACGTCCGGTACGGTCACCACCATCGCCGGCGTGCATCTCAATCTGATGCGCTACGACCGCAGCCGCGTCGACGGCTGCTGGATGAATGCGCAGAAATCAACGGCGTGCTCGAGAAGCTATTGTCCATGACCTACGAAGAACGGGCGGCGAGCCCTTGCATCGGCGCCGAGCGTGCCGATCTGGTGCTGGCCGGCTGCGCCATATTGGAAGCGATCCGCCGCGCCTTCCCATGCCCGCGTCTGCGCGTCGCCGATCGGGGGTTACGCGAAGGCATGCTGGTGCAGATGATGCGCGAGGACGGCGCTTGGGACGGCGGCAGCAGGACGGCCGCATCGTGAACATGCCCGGCAAAGGCAGCGGTTCGCGTGCCCTCAAGATCAGGGTGAAGGGAGGCAAGAACCGCAAGCTGTCCTCAAAGCTGTGGCTCGACCGCCAGCTCAACGATCCTTACGTGGCGCGCGCCAAACGCGAAGGCATGCGCTCGCGCGCGGCGTTCAAGCTGTCGGAGATCGACGACAAGGCGCGCTTCTTCAAGCGCGGCGCGCGCGTGATCGACCTCGGCGCTGCGCCAGGCGGCTGGAGCCAGATCGCGGCCAAGCGCGTCGGCGCGCCGCAACAGGGCCGCGTCGTCGCCATCGATCTCTTGGAGATGGATCCGTTGCCGGGCGTGGAGTTCAGCCGGCTCGACCTTCCTCGATCCGTCGGCGCCCGACAAGCTTAAAGCCATGCTCGGCGGCCGCGCCGATGTCGTGCTGTCGGACATGGCGGCCAATGCCACCGGCCATCGCAAGACCGATCACATCAAGATCGTGGCGCTGGTCGAAGCCGCCATCGAATTCGCCCGCGAGGTGCTGGCGCCGGGCGGCACGTTTCTGGCCAAGGTGCTGCAAGGCGGCACCGAGGCGACGCTGCTCGCCCAACTCAAGCGGGATTTTGCGGTCGTGAAGCACGTCAAGCCGGCAGCGAGCCGCGCGGACTCGGCGGAATTGTATCTGCTGGCGACGGGGTTTCGCGGTTAGCCACATTCGCTCATTCCTGCGCAAGCGGAAATCCAGGGCCAAAGCACGCGAAATTAGTCGTTGCTCTGGGTCCCCATCGCAAGTCGGCTTTAGCCGACTTTCGTAAGTAATATGGCCGATATCGGGTAGACCCGACATCGGCGCGCGGGACGAGCGGCTTAAACAATGCGGAGTTTATCGCCGGTCGCTGAACACATCCGTGAAACGCGGCTCGCGGCGGCGCACTTCCACACGGCGCAATTCCTCGGAGCCGGCGCGGATATAACGCGGACCTTCGTCGCGCGCGACCTTCTTGCGCTTGTCGTCGTTACGCGCGTTCTTCTGCTTGTCGTTGCGCGAGCGCGCCTCTTTTTCGCGCTTAGAATCTTGGCGCTTGTCTTCGTTCTTGGCCTGTTTCTTATCTCGCTTGTCGTCCTGACGCTCGGCGTCACGCTTCTTGTCGGAGCGCTCCATCTGCTTGATTTCGCGTTCGTTGTGTAACGCCTTCTCATCCGCCTTCGGCGTAATGCTCGCGGTTCTGTCGTCTTTTGGCGCTGACTTGTCGGTCGCGGCCGTGACCGCGGCGCCTTGTCCGGGATTGGCGGCGGCGTAACGGGCGCAATATCCGCCGCCTTCGGCGCAGGCTCAGGCGTTTCATTGCGCTTGGTCACGCGCGACTTGGATTGTTTTTCCTCAGCCGTCAGGGCGCGCCAGCGCCTTGCGGGCTTCGGCATTATTCTGATCGCGTGCCAGCGCCAGTCTGTAATCGGCTATCGCCTTGTCGCGCTGATTATCGCGCTCACGCGCCTGGGCGCGCTGGAAATATGTCTGCGAGTTGCGCGGCTCGAGTTGGATCGCGCGATCGAAGTCTTCAATCGCCTTGGCGTAGCTTTTGGTCTCGACCAACGCGGCGGCGCGGGGCGCGCAACGCCCCCGTGTTGTTCTGGTCGCGCTTGAGAATCGCGTCGTAGTCGGCGATAGCGCCGGCGGCGTCGCCTTTGCCTTGATTGATCTGCGCGCGCGCCAGCAGGCCGGCGGCGTTGTCCGGCTCGCGCGTCAGGCCCTCGTTAAGATCGGCCAAGGCCAGATCGGTTTCGCCTTTGGCTTTGCGCATCGAGGCGCGCATGAAATATAAATCCGCCGGGCGCGGATCGCGCTGGATGGCCTGGCCGATATCGGCCATCGCCTTGGCGGTATCGCCTTTGTCCTTGTAGATCGCGGCGCGCGCGCGGTACGGCGTGGCGCTGATGGTGCCGAGCGCGATGGCGCGGTTGAAGTCTTCGAGCGCGCGATTGCCCTCGTTTCGCGCCAGATAGATCTGGCCGCGTTCGGCATAGGTCACCGGATCGTTGGCGTCCGCCTTGATGGCTCTGTCGAAATCGGCGAAGGCGCGGCCGTAGTCCTTCTTGCGCGCGAACGCCGCGCCGCGTAGCGCCAGCGCCGAGGCATTATCCGGCTCGAGTTTGAGCATGGCGTCGGCATCGTGCTGCACGCCGTCGAGATCGCCGTCGTCGAGCCGCAGCGCGCCGCGCGTCTTGAGAAAATCGGTGGTCCAGGAGAATTTCAGCGCACGGCTGATATCGGCCATGGCCTTTTTGCGCTCGCCTTTGGCGGCATAGGCCTCGGCGCGCAATTTGTAGGTCGTCGGCACGTTCTGGTCGGCCATCACCGCGCGGTCGTAGGCGGCGATGGCTTTGTCGTATTCGCCCTTCTTGCGCCAGATGCCGCCTTGCGCGCTCAGCGCGGCGATGTTCTTGGGCTCAAGGCGGCTGGCTTCCTGGTAGTCGCTCAGGGCGCGGTTGATGTCGCCGGCGCCTTCGTAGGCCTGCGCCCGCCAAATGTAGTTGCTTGCTCTCGGATCGAGCCGTACCGCGCGGTCGAAATCGGCGACGGCGCGGCTGTAATCCTGCTGGCGCAAATAGATCTGGCCGCGGCCGCTGTACGGCGTGGCGCGGTCGGCGCCGAGGCTGATGGCCTTTTGGTAGTCATCAAGCGCGCCGTCGACGTAACCGAGGTCGCGGCGCACTGCGGCGCGGTTGACGTAAGGCGAGGGCGAACTGGGATCGATGCGGATCGTGGCGTCGTAGTCGGCGATGGCCTGGCCGTAATTGCCGCGCGCGAACCAGGCATTGCCACGGTTCTGTAGGCGGGGGCAAAGTCGGGCGCGAGATCGACGGCGCGGTTGAGGTCGGCGATGGCGTGCGGGATGTCGCCGCGGTCGAGGAAGGCGAGGCCCGCGCAGACCGTAGGCGACGCCGAGCGGCTTGCCTTCAGCCGGCCGGACTCGACCAGGCGGGCGCAAGCCGCGATGCGCTCGGTGGCGAGCTCTTCGGATTGGGTGGCGCAGGTGCGGGCTTCGCGGATCTGGGCCTTCGCACTAGGCGCGCCAGCTAGCCCTAATCCAAAGGCCAGCACGAGCCAGATGACCCGAATATGCTCCCGTATAAGCGGTGCCTCAGCCATCCCAACTAACCTTACGCATTAACTATAACAGGGCCGAAAATACCCGCTGTTCCAATGACTTGTCCATATAATTAGGTCCTTTTGCAAAAGTTAACGTCGGAATATGGTTAATATGGAACACTTGGGGCTTTGGCTTTATCCGGCCCTTTGATCGCTTGCTTCCGTCGGCGCGGCAGCCGGTCGGCCATTTCCGCCCCGGCATCTGCCGGCAATCTGGCAAAAATGAAGATCGAAAGCACCGAAATCGCTGCCACGGCGAGGAAAGCGGGGCGGAAAATCGCTGGCTTCAATGATTCCAGTGCCCTTGAGGTGGACCGTGGTTTCGACCGCCAAAGCACCTAACGCCACGCCGTCGAGATCGCCAGTTGCTGGGCGACGCTGACCAAGGCCGTCGCCTTGCTGATCCGGTGCGGTTCCACCTCGGCATAAGCGATGGTGTTGATGCTGGTGAACTGCAGCGAGCGGAAAAAGCCGCCGGGTAAACAGCAGGCCGACCATCACCGCTATCGGCGTGTTGATGGTGAAGGTAGCGCAAACCGCAAGGAAGCAGGCGCTAATCACTGCATTGGCCACCAGGATGGTGCGGAAACCAAAGCGCCGCAACATGCTGGCGGTCGCCCACTTCATCCCATGGCGCCAAGCGCGGTGGCGAAGGTGATCATGCCGGACTGGAACGGTGTCATGCCGAAGCCGACCTGCAGCATCAGCGGCAGCAGAAACGGCAGCGCGCCCAGCCCGAGCCGGAAGATGAAGCCCGCCGGTGACGCTGGCGAAAAACGTCGGCAGCCGGAACAGCGTCAGGTCGAGCGCCGGATTCGGGGTGTGCCGCGCGTGCACCAGATAGGCCGCGATGAAGAACACGCCGCCGGTGACCAGCGCGGCCACGATCCACCACGGCAGGAAGTTGAGGCCCAGCACCGATAGTCCGAAGGCGACGCCGGCAATGCCGAGGCCGGCCAGCGCCATGCGAAGAGGTCGAACCGCTCGGGCGTCTCGGCGCGGATATCGTCAATGTAGCGCGTCGCCAAGATGATGCCGATGAGGCCGATCGGCACGTTGATGAGAAAGATCCAGTGCCAGTCGCGTAAGTGGTGATGAAGCCGCCGACCGGCGGGCCGATCACCGGTCCGATCAATGCGGGCGTGGTCACCCAGGCCATGGCCCGCACCAAGTCGCGTTTGCTGATCGAGCGTACCAGCACCATGCGGCCGACCGGCGTCATCATGGCGCCGCCTATGCCCTGCACAATGCGGGCGATCACGAAACCCGTCAGCGAACTCGACAGCGCGCAGCCGATCGAGCCCACCACGAAGACGCGATGGCCGCCCGGAACACGGTGCGGGCGCCAAAGCGGTCGCGGTCAGCCGCTGGCCGGGATGAAGATCGCCAGCGACAACAAATAGGAGGTGACCGCGAGCTTGAGCGCCAGCGGGTTGGTGCCGATATCGATTGCGATCGCGGGCAGCGAGGTGGCGATCACGGTCGAGTCCATGTTCTCCATGAACAGTGCGACCGCGATGATCAGCGGGACGATGCGGTCAGGGCGCATGAAATCTTGCTGCTTTCCGGCTTAAGGCAGAGGACGTCAGACAGCAGGGCGGTGGCGGAAGGAAGGCCATTTGCTGTGGGTCCTCATGGCTGCCATCCCCGATTAGCTCTTGTTTGTCGCATTGTCGGACGGCGAACCGGTATCCACTTCGCCTGACAATGCTCTAGGAATCACGGCATTCCCATGCTAAACGACCACCGCCAACCCAAAAGCGGGCCGTGACGACGCGCGGGACACCCCTCGCGAAGGCATTTTATAAGCCTTTTGTCCGGTCTTCGAATCCATTTGTGGGTGAGACGGAGTTGGCGATGGGCCGCAATCAATAATTCAAGCCCGCGTGAAGCGCTCACTTTCGATGACGTGCTGATCAGGCCCGGCCTGTCGGAAGTGCTGCCCGGCGATGCCGATATCCGCTCGCACATCACAAAGTCGATCGCCGTCAATATCCCCATTGTCGCCTCGGCCATGGATACGGTGACCGAATCCCAGATGGCCATTGCCATGGCGCAGGCCGGCGGCATCGGCGTCATCCACCGCAACTTGGAACCGGACCAGCAGGCCGCCCAGGTCCGCCAGGTCAAGAAATTCGAATCCGGCATGGTGGTGAACCCGCTCACCATCGAGCCCTCGGCGCCGCTCCAGGGGAAGCGCTCGACCTGATGAAGGACAATCGCATCTCCGGTGTGCCGGTGGTCGAAGGCGGCGGCAACGGCAAATCTGGTCAGAAATTGGCCGGCAAGCTTGTCGGCATTCTCACCAACCGCGATGTGCGCTTTGCCACCGATCCCCGCCAACGCGTCGCCGAACTCATGACCAAGGACAAGCTGATCACGGTGCGCGAAGGCGTCAGCCAGGATGAAGCCAAGCGCCTCTTGCACCAGCATCGCATCGAGAAACTCTTGGTGGTCGACGATCAATATCGCTGCGTCGGCTTGATCACCGTGAAAGATATCGAAAAGGCTGTCGCCAACCCGAACGCCTGCAAGGGACGAGCAGGGCCGCTTGCGCGTCGCAGCCGCGACGACAGTCGGCGACAAGGGCTACGCGCGGACCGAAGCGCTGATCGCGGCCGGCGTCGACCTGGTTGTCGTGGACACCGCGCACGGTCATTCGCAATACGTGCTCGACGCCGTTCTGCGCATCAAGCGCATGTCGAACGCGGTCCAGGTCGTTGCCGGTAACGTAGCCACCGCCGAAGGCGCCAAGGCGCTGATCGATTGCGGCGCCGACGCCATCAAGGTCGGCATCGGCCCGGGCTCGATCTGCACCACGCGTATCGTCGCCGGCGTCGGCGTGCCGCAACTCACCGCGATCATGGATTCGGTCGAGGCCGCGAAGAAAGCCGGCATCCCCGGTGATTGCCGACGGCGGCATCAAATATTCGGGCGATCTCGCCAAGGCGCTGGCCGCCGGCGCCGACGTGGCCATGGTCGGCTCGCTGCTGGCCGGCACCGACGAGACGCCGGGCGAGGTGTTTCTTTACCAGGGGCGATCGTCAAGAGCTACCGCGGCATGGGCTCGGTCGGCGCGATGGCGCGCGGCTCGGCCGACCGCTATTTCCAGCAGGACATCAAGGACGCACTCAAGCTGGTGCCGGAAGGCGTCGAAGGCCAGGTCGGTTACAAAGGTCCGGTCGGCAATGTGCTGCATCAACTCGCCGGCGGTTTGCGCGCGGCCATGGGTTATGTCGGGGCGGCGACCTCACGATTTTCACAGCAAGGCGGAATTCGTGCGCATCTCGGGCGCGGGCCTTCGCGAAAGCCACGTCCACGATGTGGTCATCACCGCGAGAGCCCGAATTATCCGAGCGGGGGTGTAGCGTTCACCCGTCATGCCCAGCCATGACGGGTAATATCTCCGCGCTTATTTCTTATTCAGGAATTCACTGACGGTTTTCACCGTCTGGTCCGGCTGCTCTTCCATAATCCAGTGGCCCGAATTGGCGACGATGCCGCCTTCGACGTTGCTGCCTACAATGCGCATGATGGCAGCCTGCTGATCGCCGAAGGATTTCTCGGCGCCGAGTGCCAGGATCGGCATCGGCAGTTTGCCTTTGGCTTCGAATTCCTTGTTGTCTTTCGCATCCTGCGCAAACGCGGCGAACTGATTGAACGCCGCGTGCATTGCGCCGGGTCGCGCATAAATCTTGGCGTAATGCCGGCGCGTCGCTTCGTCGATGGCTTTCGGATTGGCGGAGAGTTCGTTCCAGAAGCGATCGAGATAAATACGCTCGCGGCCCTTCACCAGCCGGTCGACGTCCGGACCGCGGAAATTGAAGTGCCACAGCAGCGGGCTTTTCAGGATTTCTTCCCACGAACCGATGCCCGGCAGCGGCGCGTCGATGATCGCCCATTTCGTGATGCGATCGGGAAATTGCGCGGCAAGCGCGTAGCCGACCATGTTGCCGATGTCGTGGGTGACGAGGTCGGGCCTTGTCGACCTTCAGCGCGTCCATCGCCGCGGCGATGTCCTTGGCCTGGGTTTTCTTGTCGTAGCCGGTGTCCGGGTAGGACGAGAGCCCCATGCCGCGCAGGTCCGGCACGATCACAGTGTGATTCTTGACCAGAACCTTGGCCAAAGGCGCCCACATATCGCCGGTATCGCCGAAGCCATGGAGCATGACGACCGCGGGACCTTTGCCGCCGACCCGGACGTAGATGGTAGCGCCGTCGGTTTTGACCTGTTGCGTCCGAAAGCCGGGCGGAAACTTCTCGACTTTGGCCGCCGCAGGTGAGGTCAAGGCGAGGGCGAGGATGGCAGAAACAAGCCAATTCAGGCGGCGCATGGGAAATCCTTGGGGCAGACGCGGCGCTGAAGCGGCGCGGGTGGGGAATTGAAATTCGCTCTGGTGCTCGTCGCCGAAGTGTGACTATCTCGGACACATTCATTGTAGGGTTCTCCTCATGTCTATTCCAGCTATTCTGCTACCGCTATTCGTCCAAGTCGCGCTGACTTTCGTGCTGATGTTCTGGATGGCGTTTTCGCGCAGCGGCGCGCTCAAGCGCCGCGAGACAACACTCGCCGATACCGCGCTTGGCCAGTCCAACTGGCCGCCGCGCGTGCAGCAGATCGTCAATTGCTACGCCAATCAATTCCAACTGCCTGTGCTGTTCTATGTGCTGACGGTTCTCACGATCGTCACACGCCACGCTGATTATCTGTTCGTGGTGATGGCCTGGCTGTTCGTGCTGTCGCGCGTCGCACACGCCTATATCCACACCGGCAGCAACTATGTGCGGCATCGCTTCAACGCGTTTGCCGTCGGCGCCTTCATCCTGATTGTGATGTGGATCATATTCGCGGTTCGCATTCTGCTGGGCCTGCCATGACGCCGGCCGCAAAGCTGGCGGCAGCAATCGACGTATTCGCAAGTCTCGAAGCCGACCGCCGTCCCGCCAACGACGCGCTCAAGGCCTGGGGCCTGGCGCATCGCTTTGCCGGTTCGGGAGACCGCGCCGGCATCGCCGGGCTGGTGTATGACGCGCTACGGCGCCGCGCTTCGAGCGCATGGTTGATGGGCGCAGAGACGCCGCGCGCCATCCTGCTCGGCATGCTCAAGCGCGAGCGTGGCATGGATACCGGTGCCATCGCCAAGCTCGCCGACGGGTCGGGTTACGGCCCTCCGGCGCTGACCGACGACGAGCGCCAGCGTCTCGACGCCGCCGACATGACCAAAGCGCCGCCGCATGTCATCGGCGATTATCCCGAGTGGCTCGACGCGCAATTCGCGACCGTGTTTGGGGATCAGCGAGCAGAGGAAGGCGCAGCACTCGCGTCCCGCGCGCCGCTCGACCTGCGCGTCAATACGCTGAAGGCGGACGCCTTCAAGGCCGCCGCGACGTTGTCCGACCTGAAGCCCGAGCATGGCCGCTGGTCGCCCTGGGCCTTGCGCATTCGTCTTGGCGCCGATGCCAAGAGCCCGGCGATTCACGCCGAGCCGGCGTTCCTCAAGGGTCTGATCGAAGTTCAGGACGAAGGCTCGCAATTGGCCGCTTTGTTTTCCGGCGCCAAGCCCGGCGAGCAGGTGGTCGATTTGTGCGCCGGCGCCGGCGGCAAGACTTTGGCGTTGGCCGCGATGATGCAGAACAAAGGCCAGGTATTCGCCACCGACGACGACAAGCGGCGGCTGGCGCCTATCCACGATCGCCTCACCCGCTCGGGCGCGCGAAATGTTCAGGTGCGAACGCCGAAGTCCGTAGGCGGCGAACTCGACGATCTCGCCGGCCGTTGCGATGTCGTCGTCATCGATGCGCCATGCACCGGCACCGGCTCATGGCGGCGAAATCCGGACGCCAAGTGGCGCATGCGCCCCGGCGCGCTGGAACAGCGGCAGAAGGAACAGGCCGCGATTCTCGACCGCGCGGGTGGGGTTGCTCAAGGGCCGGCGGGCGTATCGCCTACATCACGTGCTCGGTGCTCGACGAGGAAAACGGCGGCCAGGTGCGCGGCTTCGTGGCGCGGCATCCCGAATTCGCCGTGCAGCCGCCCGCCGAAGTCGTCAAAGCGCTGGGCGAGAACGCCGCGGTATTTGCCAAAACCGCGAGGCTGTCCGGCGAAGGCATTCTGATGACGCCGCGCACCACCGAGACCGACGGTTTTCTTCGTTTCCATCCTGAAGCGCGCCAATTGAGCGAAAACGCCCGTTTTAAACGCTTGAGTTACGCGAATTCCGCGATTGTGCCTTAATCCGGGCCAAGTTTCTCCGCGAAGATTTCGTGACTGAGGGTACTGAATTCTTCAGGTGGGGTCTCCTTACATGCTGGTGGCAAACCGCGATCCCTATCGTCACGGGACGCCCGACAATCCGTCGCCGCAGGCTACCGGCTCGCGGCTGGCGCGCACCATGAGCGCTCTGCAAATCGTCGGCACTGTGCTGGCCATCCCGGTCGGCATCGGCAGCGCCTATTCGATGTATCGCGCCAACTTCCTCGGTCGAAACCACCTGCCAGAGCCTGCGCGGCAACATCGTCGCCATGCTCGACCGGCGCGTCGAGGCATCGACGCGGCATATGCTGGTGCGCCGCGACGTCGAGACCTTCGAAAAGACCTGCGGCGGCGTCGACCCCGACGCCACCGCGGCGTTCAGGGTTCTGCTGGCCGCCGAGAAAACTCAGGCCGTCGCGGCTGCGAAACAGGTTGAAGCAAAGTCTGCCGCCGTCGTTCACAAGAGCGAACCGCGTTCCGAAGTGGCCTGCCAAGCCGCCGGCGGCAAAGCCGCAGGCTGTCGCGGCGGTCGATGCCGCGCCGGCCGCGCGCGAAGCTCCGTCGGAGGTTGTCTGGGTCGACGCCGTGCGGTCGCGCCTTGGTCGCACACGATCCGGCGCCGGTCGAGCAGCCGGCGAAAGTCATTGCCGCGGCGCCACCTGCTCCTATTGAGCCGTCGAAGGCTGTTGAACCACAGAAGACCGTTGAAATGCAGACGGCTGTCGAGCCGCCGAAAGCCGCCGAAGCTCCGAAACCCGCAGCCGTCGTTCAGGCGGCCGCCCGTCGCGGCTGCGCCGGTGTTACGTGAAACGTGGCTGGCCGAAGAGCCGCCCGCTCGCGCGCCCCGCAGTTGCGCCCGCGCGCGTCGCCGCGCCGGCAGCAACCGTTGCTCCGGCATTGCCGCCCGCCATGCCTATTTCGATTGTGCCGGCGCCGCAGCCGGATGACGGCCACCCTGTGCCGCCGGAAGCGATACCGGAGACCGCGGCCCGTGCGAATGCCGATGCGGCAAGCCGTCGCGCTTGCGCGAATTTGCCGAAAAGATTCCGCTCGTCGGTTGGGCGATCAATCGCTAGGCGTCAGGCTGCCAACGCGACACGGTTTCGAGGTCGGTCTCGACCTGCCAGCGGCCGGTTTTTCCCGGCAGCCGCACGGCCTTGGCCACTTGCGCGAGAAATTCCTGCCGCGGAATTTCCTTGCAGCCGACACTTTCCCACAAACGGCCCGATCAGCTTGCCGTCGAAGAACTTGAAGCCCCAGTGCGCCAGGTGCCAGCACAAAACGGCGAGGCCGATCTTCGAGGCATTCGACTCGTGGGCAAATTGCGAGTCGCCGGTGAAGCCCACGCCATAGGCGGTGCCGAAACCGCCGCCGACCAGTTTGCCCGCTTTGTTCCAGACTTCGTAGCTGTGCGTGTGGCCGGCATCGAATGCCTCGGCATAGACGCGCATCATGCGCGGCGTGAGCCAGGTGAGATGCCAGCGGTTTTGTCGGCGTCCGGCGCAGGCGGCGATGACGCCTTCAAAATCGCGATCGAAGGTGACCCTGTAGCGATCCTGGCGCATCGCGCGGCGCAAGTTGTTCGACATATGGAAGTCTTTGAACGCCAGCACCGAACGCCGCGGCGGCGACCACCATTTTAGCGGCGGCATGTGCGCCAGCGGATAGAGCCCCGCGCCGGTAGCCGGCGAGCAGCGTCGGCAGGTCGAGATGATGGACAATGCCGGCGAGCCCGAACGGATTGTCCAGCGCGCGCTCCGGATCGGGCAGGGCGTAATCCGGCGCCAGCAGCTCCTCGAAACACATTTTCGCCAGGCCGGGCACGCCGCCGATGCGCTTGGGCGTCAGCGCGCGGGCGATGGCGAGCACCCAGCGTTCGGCGATATCGGGCAGGCTTTCGCGGAACAAAGCTGCCCTCCGGCCTTGGGGCGTGCCGGATGACGGCACGAGCGCCATATGATCGGCGTGGTAGGCCAAACTTGTCCCCTAAACGTGTGGAAATGGCGAAATTCTTACCACGTGTGGAAATGGCGAAATTCTTACCCCCTGTCTCTCACGCCAGGGCTAATGGAGGGTTATCTGAATGGCTCGATATTCGGCTTAGTTAACCGGAGCCTGACGCGCTTGACCCCAGCCGCGCTCAATCCCACAAGGCAGCCAGAGGCGCCCGATTCAGGGCCGTCCGATGGCCATTTGCCCAAAATCGACAAGAACATGCATGACAAGATTCTGATCGTCGATTTCGGCTCCCAGGTCACCCAGCTCATCGCGCGCCGGGTGCGGGAGGAGCGGGTCTATTGCGAGATCGTGCCCTATCAGAAGGCGGAAGCCGCCTTCCGCGACATGAAGCCGAAAGCGGTGATCCTGTCCGGCGGCCCTGCCTCGGTGCTCGACAAGGACGCGCCGCTGGCGCCCAAAGGGATTTATGACGCCGGCGTGCCGATCCTCGGCATTTGCTACGGCGAACAGGCGATGGCGGCGCAACTCGGCGGTAAGGTCGAAGGCGGGCATCATCGCGAATTCGGCCGCGCCGAGGTCGAGGTCATCGCCGACAGCCCGATCTTCGAAGGCGTCCTGGGAGAAGGGTCAGAAATATCCGGTGTGGATGAGCCACGGCGATCGCGTCACCGAACTGCCGCCGGGCTTCCGTGTGCTCGGCTCGGCGCCGAACTCGCCGATCTCGATCATCGGCGACGACGTGCGCAAATTCTACGCCACGCAATTCCATCTCGAAGTCATGCACACGCCGCACGGCGCTGCGCTCATCCGCAATTTCGTGCGCAACATCGCAGGGCTGACCGCGACTGGACCATGCGCGCCTTCAAGGACGAGGCGATCGAAAAAATCCGCAAGCAGGTAGGCTGTGGCCGCGTGATTTGCGGATTGTCCGGGGGCGTCGATAGCGCGGTCGCGGCGGTGTTGATCCACGAAGCCATCGGCGATCAGCTCACCTGCGTCTTCGTCGACCACGGCCTGCTGCGGCTTGCCGAAGGCCAAAAGGTCGCGGCGCTGTTCCGTGACAGCTACAACATTCCGCTGGTTCACGTGAACGCCGAGGACACCTTCCTCAAGGCGCTCGATGGCATCTCCGACCCGGAAGCCAAACGCAAGACCATCGGCCGGCTGTTCATCGACGTGTTCGATGCCGAGGCCAAGAAGCTCGGTGGCGCCGATTTCCTGGCGCAAGGCACGCTCTATCCCGACGTGATCGAAAGCGTGTCGTTCACCGGCGGGCCTTCGGTCACCATCAAGTCGCACCACAATGTCGGCGGTCTGCCCGAACGCATGCACATGAAGCTGGTCGAGCCGTTGCGCGAATTGTTCAAGGATGAGGTGAGGGCACTCGGCCGCGAGCTCGGCCTGCCGGAAGCTTTCGTCGGCCGCCATCCTTTCCCGGGGCCGGGGCTGGCGATCCGCATTCCGGGCGCGATCACCAAAGAGAAATGCGACATCCTGCGGCTGGCGGACGAAATCTACATCGAGGAAATCCGCCGCAGCGGGCAATACGACGATATTTGGCAGGCCTTCGCCGTGCTGCTGCCGGTCAAACCGTCGGCGTCATGGGCGACGGCCGCACTTATGAATATGTCATCGGCTTGCGCGCGGTGACCTCGGTCGACGGCATGACCGCCGACTTTTATCCCTTCGACATGAAATTCTTAGGCCACGTCGCCACCCCGCATCATCAACGAGGTCAAGGGCGTCAACCGCGTGGTGTACGACGTCACGTCCAAGCCGCCGGGGACGATTGAGTGGGAGTGACCGGGGCTCAATTCTGATCCTAAGCCGCTCTGGCCCTGAGAAACTTGCTGGCGAATTCCGCTGCCGGCATCGGCTTGCCGAACAGATAGCCCTGCGCTTCAGCGCAATGGCTCTTTTTCAGGAAGTTCAACTGCGCTTCGGTTTCCACGCCTTCCGCGATGACCTCGAGTCCAAAACTCTTGCCGAGATAAATGACCGCATTCACCACCGCGGCGTCCTCCGGATCGGTATTGACGTCACGGACGAAGGAGCGATCAATCTTCAGGCGGCTGACGGGATAGCGTTTGAGGAGGCTGAGGGAAGCAAAGCCTGTGCCGTAATCGTCGAAGGCGAGGCCGACACCGAGATCGCGCAGGTCGTGGAGGAGCTTTAACGTCGTTCGATCGTCGCGAAGCAGGACGTTTTCCACGATCTCCAGTTCGAGCGCTTCGGCGGGAAGCTTCGATTCGCTCAGAGCTTCGCGAACCGAGGTTAGAAGGCGTCCCGCGCGAAACTGCGCCTCGAATAGATTGACCCCGATTCGGAAAGCTGGAATCTGCGTTCGCCATTCTTCGGCTTGCCTGCATGCGGCGCGAAGCACCCATTCTCCAACGGCCGCGCCGATGGCTTTTGACTGAGGACATCCATAAAGGATGCAGGAGACAGCAAGCCGCGCTCGGGATGGTTCCATCGCATGAGGGCTTCGGCGCCGGTCAGTGCGCGATTCCGGGTAGCAACCTGCGGCTGATAGAAAAGCTCGAACTCGTTGTTCTCGAATGCAAGTTTTAGTTCTCGCTCGAAAGACCGGCGGACGACGGCAACCTCCCGGATCGCCGGCGTGAAGATCTCGTACCGTCCTCTGCCGGCAGCCTTTGCCTTGTAGAGTGCAAGATCGGCGGCGCTAAGCAGCTCTTCCGATCGTGCGCTGTGGAATGGGGCGAGCGCCACGCCGATGCTGACGCCAATTTCGATCCTTTCGCCGGCAAACGTAACCGGCTCAGAAATGGCTGCGACCAACTGCTCGGCGATAGCATTCGCTGTCCGCATGTCGTCGCCAGGCAGGAGTGCGATGAACTCGTCGCCGCCGAGCCGCGCCACCATGATCGCGGTTTCACACGTTGCCTTCAAACGAGTTGCGACCTCTCTGAGTACTGCGTCGCCGGCAGAATGTCCCAAGGTGTCGTTCACCTCCTTGAAACCGTCGAGATCAAGCAGTAGCACCGTTGCCGGTTTCTCGGCTGCCAGTGTCTGTGTCAGGCATTCGCGCCACGCGCCGCGATTGGGTAGGTCCGTCAGCGCATCGAGTGAAGCCAGTCGGAACAGACGTTCTTCGTTTTGACGACGCTCGGTGATGTCGCGGACAATGGCGCCGACGCTTGTCATACCGCCTTCGTCCCACGACGAAAGCGAATATTCCGCCGGAAATTCGCTACCGTCCTTCCCTCAGGCCCGAGAGTTCGATGGTTTGATCGGACAGTTCCATTTGTTCGCCATGCTCAAGACGGTCGAGTTCGGCGTCATAAATTTTTCGCCAGCTATCGGGGACAATAATGTCGCCGCTCTTGTTGATGATCTCACTCGCCGAATAGCCGAATAGCCGTTCTGCGGAGCGGTTCCAGAAGGTGATCTCGCCGGTATATCTGGAACAAATGATCGCGTCCGGGGAGGTCGCTGCGATGTTCTCAAACCGGTTTGACTGACGGTTTTGGCAAAATCGAGCCGCCGCATTCCATGCGATCCATGACCAGAGCGGCAAAATCTGACAGGTTCTTGCGATCCTGCGCATGAATTCGGCGTGCGGCTCGGTATCGATCAAACAAACCGTGCCAACCTTCTCGCCCGTCGGTGCCGCCAGCGGCTTTCCCGCATAGAAGCGAATGAACGGCGGTCCTAACACCAACGGATTGGACGAAAAAACGCGGGTCTTTCGTCGCATCCGGAATGAACAGGATCTCGTCTTGGAGGATCGCATGTGCACAGAACGAGACGTCGCGGCTTGTTTCACAGACATCAAGACCCACGCGAGCCTTGAAGAATTGTCGGTCCCGTGCCAGCAGCGAAATTAGGACGATCGGTACGTTGAATAAGCGTGCGGCAAGACCAGCCCGGTCGAAATCTTCATCCGGCGGAGTATCCATTAAGTTATATTCGGCCAGTGCCCGGAGGCGCTCTTCTTCATTGGCCGGCACCGGATATGGGGTTGTAAGCATTCACGACGTATAAAACTTGAATCTTAAAATGAGGGCACCAAACAGCGAAAAATTGCATCTTCTCTGGTGCCCGCTCGGGCAGATGCGGCAAACCGGGGCGAAGGATGCAGATGGTTGATCGCGCCTTAACAGTTTGATTCTATTTCTCCCCATCCGCCATATTGCTGCCTCGCAATTGAAATGCTTGTCGCGCTGCCAATCGTGGCGGAAGACGTGCTGGCAAGATTTCCACGCTCACGACTGTTTCGCCTATGACGTCGCTCGCCAGCATGACTGCGCGCTGCTCTATGTCGGCGACGATTTTTCCAAGACCGACGTCAAAAGCGTCCTCTGACGTCGCGTCATTCCGCCGTCGCCACCTTGTCCTCAGTCTTTGTATCGAAGTCGCTCGCGTCATGGCGTTCGTGCAACTGGCTCGCCGGATCGCCGCTGATGCGGTTGACCTTGCGGCCGCGCTTGACGGCCGGCCGTTCGAGCAACATGTCGGCCCAGCGGTTCACGTGTCTATATTCATGCGCGCTCAGGAACGTCGCCGAGTCACCGTAAAGCCAGCCCTTCACCAGGCCGCCGTACCAGGGCAAGATCGCAATGTCGGCAATCGTGTAGCTGTCGCCCGCGATGTATTCGCTTGTCGCCAGCGGCGGTCGAGCACGTCGAGCTGGCGCTTGGTTTCCATGGCGAAGCGATCGATCGCGTATTCGATCTTGGTCGGCGCGTAGGCGTAGAAATGGCCGAAGCCGCCGCCGAGATAAGGGGCGCTGCCCATTTGCCAGAACAGCCACGACAGGCATTCGGCGTGCAGCGCCGGTTCTTTCGGCAGGAAGGCGCCGAATTTCTCAGCCAGATAAAGAAGGATCGCGCCCGACTCGAAAACGCGGATCGGCTTTGCGCCGCTGCGGTCCATCAGCGCGGGAATCTTGGAATTGGGATTGACCCCGACGAAGCCCGA
This sequence comes from Pseudolabrys sp., assembly GCA_037200245.1. GTDB lineage: Bacteria > Pseudomonadota > Alphaproteobacteria > Rhizobiales > Xanthobacteraceae > Pseudolabrys. Next base: position 25,873 of record JBBCIM010000034.1, on the reverse strand, counting down.
GCCGAACTGGTCGCCGTCGCCGATCTTGATCAGCCAGGCATCGTATTCCGCGCCTTTGTGTCCGAGGGCGAGCAATTCCTCCAGCAGGATGGTGACTTTCTGGCCGTTCGGGGTGGCCAGCGAATAAAGCTGCAAGGGATGACGGCCGACCGGCAGTTCTTTGTCATGCGTCGGTCCGGAAATCGGCCGGTTGATGCTGGCGAACTTGCCGCCGTTGGGCTTGTTCCAGGTCCAGACCTTTGGCGGCGTGTATTCGGCGGGTTCGCTCATTTCAATCTCCTCCATCGACGCAAACGGTCGCGCGGCGTGCGACCCCGACGTCGTTACATAAATCTTTGGATGTTCCAAACAACTCCCCGCATACCGGTCGCGGCTGAAATGCAATGATCCGGCCGTGACTGATCGCTAGGCGAGGTTTAGCGATGCCCGCGTCTTCGTAAGAATTTCCTCCGACAACTTCTCATCGTCGACGATGCGCGCCAGCACCACGGCGCCGACCATGGCGACCACGCCGCGATGCCGGCGCGGCGCTTGTCGGGTTCGGTCGCGCCAGGCGAGGCTTCGGCAAAGCGCTGGATCTGCCGCTCGACGGACGCCGTCATCGCATGGCGCAGTTCCGCCGAACCGCGCGCGGCCTCGGTGCCGAGGCCGGCAAAAGTGCAGCCGCCCGGGCGGTTGTCGCGATGTGCCGTGCTCAGATAATTGTCGGCATATTCCGCGGCTGTCTTCGGCGTGGCTGTGCCCCCGGGGCAGGGGTCACGGCGTGCGCGACGGCCTCGGCGATCAGGGCCTTTTTGGACGGGAAGTGCCCGTAAAAGGCGCCATGCGTCAGCCCGGCGGCCTTCATGATCTCCGCCACCGTCACATTGTCGAAGCCGCGCTCGCGGAACAGCCGCGCGGCGGCGTCCAAAACCCGTGTCTTATGCTCGGAAACCTGCTCGCGGCTGACTTTCATGGCCGTGCTCCCAAAGGGCTATTGACAATATACATGACGATAGTAATGAATACAATCATTATAATAATCATGAATAGGAAAGCGTCATGACCCAGCACCTTCCCACCGTCCTCATCACCGGAGCCTCATCCGGTATCGGGGCAACTTATGCCGACCGCTTTGCCCGCCGCGGCCACGATCTCGTGCTGGTCGCGCGCGACAAGGCGAAGATGGAGCAACTGGCTACGCGGCTGCGCGCCGAGACCGGCGTCGCCGTCGATGTCCTGCCGGCCGACCTGACCGACAGCGCCGACCTGGTGCGTGTCGAACAGCGTCTGCGCGACGACGACCGCATCGGCGTCTTGATCAATAACGCGGGCGTGGCGGCGCCCGGCGGCTTGACCGAGGCCCATCCCGATGTCCTCGATAACCTCATCAGCCTCAACGTCACCGCGGTGACGCGCCTGTCCGGCGCCGTCGTGCCGCGTTTTCTCAAGCGCGGCGAGGGCGCCATCGTCAACATCGCCTCGGTGCTTGGCCTTGCGCCGGAAATTTCCTTCGGCATTTACGGCGCGAGCAAAGCCTATGTCCTGATGTTGTCGCAGAGCCTGCAAGTCGAAGTCGGCAACCGCGGCATCTATGTGCAGGCCGTGCTGCCGGCGGCGACGCGAACCGACATCTGGGCCAAGTCCGGCCGCGACGTGAATGCCATCCAAGGCGTGATGGAGGTCGGCGAGATGGTCGATGCCGCGCTGATCGGTTTCGACCGCCGCGAGGCTGTCACCATTCCTTCACTCCCCGATGCCCGGCAATGGGAGCAGTTCAATAGTGCCCGCCAGGCGATGCTGCCGAATTTCCGCAACGAACACGCGGCGCAGCGTTACCGCGCCGTGGCCTGAGGAGTTGCCGGAAACGGCCCCGCCGCATAGTCTCGTCGCCATGCACATGCTCATGGTGATCGTCGGCGGGACCGTTCTTCTTGGCTTGTTCTGTCTGTTCGGGCGGCTGTGGGGCTCGGACATGACCGCGCTTGCGCCGGCGGCGACATTCTCCTCCAGTCTGGCTGGCGGTCGCCGCCGTCAATATGTGGATCGGCGTCACGCGCGCCGGTTTTACGGTGATGGATGAACTGCCGATCCTCGGCTTGAACTTTGCCGTGCCGGCTGCAATTGCCACTATCGTCATCTGGCAATTTGCGAGGGGCTGACCGGGTCGCCTACGCGTAAGAGGTCAGGCTGGATGACGAACTGCCGCTGAACATGTTCTGCAACGACTGGGTGGTGCGATAGTTCTGCACAAGGCTGTTGGCGAATTTATCGGTCAGTCCAAGGGCCGACTTTTCTTCCGCGCTCATGGCGGAATATTGCTGCAATAGTGCCAGCGCGCCGCTGCCGGCGCCGTCCGTGCTGCTTTGATTTAGCGCGCTGAGAATACTGGCCCGGTTGCGGCTGTCGAGTTCGGTTTTTGCCGCCCGCGTCTCGTCCGCGGAGAAAAGCCGATCCTTGATTCAAGGCGATGGCGGCCAAGGTGCGGTATCGAAGTTCGATAAATCCGCTTGCTGGCCTGTCTTTCTGGAACTGTTGAAGACCAGCTCTTTTCCCTGGTCCTTGGCCGCGTTGGCCTGATCGTCCAGCATGGCGCGTGCGTTGGCGGCAACGCTGTCAATGCTGGCGTCCGGTGTGGTCGTGCCACTCGCGGTCGTTCGATCGAGCAGCGCGCGGACGGGGTCGGCGGCATTGCCCGTGTCCGGCGCCTTGCCGAAAGATTTGCGGGCCGCGGCGGCGCCGTCGGCTACTGCCTGGCGCTGGTCTTGCCATGACGGCGTCGCGCGCTCATTGGCGCTTGCCGCGTCGAGATAGCTCAAGGCGGCATCTCCACCTTAGTCGCATTTGCGGAGAAAAGCGCAAAATTGGTGCCACGTCCGTCCCAGGTGGCTCCCAGCGGATGCGGCGAGCCTGCCGCGATTTGTCCGTTGTTAGACCTCAGGAACGAGAAAGATGGCAGCAAGGGGTGGGAGAACAAGTTGGAGCTCCTGGCTGTCGCGCTTCACAACGGTCGAGACCGCTCCCGCGTTCCCAACATTGCTGCCGCCGTAAATCGCTGCGTCGGAATTGAGCACTTCGCGCCATTTTCCCGCCAATGGCACCCGCACACGGTAATCGGCGGATCACCTGTGGGCTGAAATTGACCACGACGACGCAACGCTCGTGCGGTTCGCGGCCCTTGCGCAGCCAGGCGAAGCTGCTGTTGGGCGGCGTCGTCCGCCACCAGCCATTCGAAGCCCGCGGCGTCGCAATCGAGCGCATGCAGCGCCGGCGTCGTTCGGTAGAGCTTGTTGAGGTCGCGCACCAGACGCTGGATGCCGGCGTGTTCGGACTTGTCCAGCAGGTGCCAGGGCAGGCCGATGTCGTGATTCCCACTCGGTGTCCTGGCCGAATTCCGAACCCATGAACATCAGCTTCTTGCCGGGATGGCCGATCATGAAGCTGTAAATAGGCCCGCAAATTGGCGAAGCGCTGCCACGGATCGCCGGGCATGCGCCGAGCACCGAGCGTTTGGCCGTGCACGACTTCGTCATGCGACAGCGGCAAAATGAAGTTTTCCGAAAATGCGTAGTGCAGGCCGAACTGGATCTTGCCGTGCTCATGCTTGCGATAGATCGGATCCTTGGACATGTAGTCCAAGGTGTCGTGCATCCAGCCCATGTTCCATTTGTAGCCGAAGCCGAGCCCGCCCCAGTCGACGGGGCGCGATACCATCGGCCAGGCGGTGGATTCTTCCGCCGCGGTGGTCGCCTGCGGATATGCGCCGAACAGTTCGGTGTTGACGCGGCGCAGAAAGGCGATGGCTTCGATGTTTTCGCGACCGCCATGCTTGTTCGGTATCCAGCCGCCGGCAGGCCGGCTGTAGTCGAGGTACAGCATCGACGCCACCGCATCGACGCGCAGGCCGTCAACGCCGTAGCGATCGATCCAGAACAGCGCATTAGCGAGCAGGAAATTGACGACTTCGACGCGGCCGTAATTATAGATCAGCGTGCCCCAGTCCATATGGCGGCCTTGCATCGGATTGGCGTGCTCATAGAGCGCGGTGCCGTCAAAATTCGCCAGCCCATGCGGATCGTCGGGGAAGTGGCCTGGTACCCAGTCGAGCAATACGCCGATGCCGGCCTTGTGCAGGGCAATCGATCATCATCGCGAATTCAGCCGGCGTGCCGAAGCGGCTGGTCGGCGCAAACAGGGCCGGGGGCTGATAGCCCATTGAGCCGTCGAAGGGATGCTCCGATACCGGCAACAGTTCGACATGGGTGAAGCCCATCTCGGCGCAATAGGCGGGAGTTGCTCGGCCAGATCGCGGTAGGTCAGCCAGAACTGGCCATTGTCGCCTTTGCGGCGCCAGGAGCCGAGATGCACTTCATAGATCGACATCGGCGCATCGAGCGCATTGATCTTGGGCGAAGCTGGTGCCGGACGCGGCAGGGCGTCCGGCATCCACCACCATCGAAGCGGTCGACGGCCGCATTTCGGCACCGAATGCCGACCGGATCGGACTTCAGCGGCAGCAACTGGCCGGAGCGCGATACGATCTCGTATTTGTATTTGTCGCCGGGCGCGCGTGCCGGGCACGAAGATCTCCCAATAGCCGTTGCCGCGCACGCGCATGGCATGGCGGCGGCCATCACCAGAAATTGAAATCGCCGACCACGCTGACGCGTTGGCGTTCGGCGCCCACAGCACGAAGGCGACGCCTTGAACGCCTTCCATAGCCCCTGGATTGCGCACCGAGGATATCGTAAAGCCGCAGGTGATTGCCCTCGCCGAGCTATACAGATCGAAGTCCGACAGCACCGGCGGAAAGCGATAGGGGTCTCCATTTCTACCTCGTTGTCGCCGAAACGCGCGCGGAGGCGATATTGTTGTTCGTAATCCAGGGAGCCTGCGAACAGGCCGGCGGCGTCGATACGTTCCAACTCGCTCTCGCCCTGGTCGCCGACGGCGACCACGCGGCTGGCGTCGGGCAAAAACACGCGGACGATGGTTTCGTCGTTTTCGGTGTGCGGGCCGAGATAGAGAAAGGATCGGCGTGACGGCCGGCGATGATGTCGCGTGCGGCAGGCGTCAGCTAGCTCATGGCGCGACGCTCTCTGGCGCTACGACCCCTGGCGCAATGACCCCCGCGTTGCTCGAGGATGCGCAAGGTCGCGTCCACGGAATGCGCGCCCAGGTCGGCCGGTTGGTCCAATTCGTATTCGATTTCGTAAAGCGCCTTTTCCAGCAGAAATAAATCGAGCAGTTGCGGCTCTGCGCTTCGTCGGCGGCCATAGCTTGGAAGGGCCGAGCGTCTCGCGGTAGCTGTCCCAATAAGGCCGTCATCAGGCGCTCGCCCCAGGCGCGCAGGCGCACGCTGAGCGCGCTGCGTTCGTCCGGGCTCAGATTGGGTGCGCGGTCGATCGCCGCGCTCATGGCGTAGTCGATCGAGCGCAGGAAGCCTGCAACGTCGCGCGCGGGCGGCGCCTTGTGGCGGCGCTCCTCGAGGCTGCGGCGCGGTTCGCCCTCGAAATCGAGGATGTAGGCGTCTTCCTTCGCGAGCAGAATTTGGGCCGAGATGGAAATCGCCGTGATGGCGAATCTTCATGCCCTCAAAGGTCGCGTTCCCAGCCGGACTCGAGATGCGCGCCGATGGCTGTGCGATGATCGAGCAGGCGTCGGGCCAGCGGGGCAACCGCCTCGTCGAAGGTCTTGAGATTGTGCTCGATCAGCCGGAATACGGCGTGCGCCCGGGAAACGGCGTATTCGGTCCAGCGCGCGGTGTCGGCGGCGGAATCGGCTCCGGCGCGAAGTCGGCGATATCGCTGCGGCTGGCAAGGCCAAATGCAGTTCGGCGGTACGCGGCCAATCTGCCGCATCCGTTGCTGCAAGGTCCCGATTTCGGTGGCTTCGGCGACAGCCTCGTTTGGCAATAGCCGCTGCTCATCAATCAGGCGGTCGAGCGAGGCGCCGGTGATGGTCCAGGCGTCGCCTTGGTTGTCGATGAAGGCATGGACGACCGCGAGAGCGCTGCGATTTTCGCCTTCGACCAGTTCGACCGTTCCGAGCAGCGCCGGGGCGTTCGCGAAATGCACGACATCGGCCAGAAAGCGGCCGATCTCGACCTCCGGATGAACGCCGGATGTGATCCGGCGCAGGATCTTTATGACGTAATTACTGTCAACGATCACGCTGCTGTTGGACTGCTCGCGGTCTACCAACGTGATGGTCTTGATCTCGGGCAACGCCGTGTGAGCAAAGGCCGAGGTCGGCCGAAACTCGATTTTTTGCTCACTGTTGCCCGCGGTTTCGCCGGCGTGAATTTTGGCGAGCAAAGCGGTGATGAATTCCGGCTCGGCGGTGGCATGAGCAGCGTGCCCTCACGGGGGCCGCGCCGGACCGCGGCCAGCACCGAGCTTGGCCCTTTGTCGATCTGGGTGAAGCGCAGCCAGCGGATCGTCAGCGGCATGAAATAGCGGCTCGTGCCGTGCGCGCCGGTAACGTCGGCGACTGTCACGGCAAAACGATCGGGGCCGTGTTCGATCGGCACAGCCACCGAAACCGCCGCTGTGATGCGGCGGAAGCCTTTGTCGGCAAACCAGCGGCGTTCTGGCAGGAAGTGCGGTAATACGTCGGTTTCGAAGGTGCGGCGCGTCAGCCGGATAGCGGCGAACCCCAATCCGGCCCGAGCACCAGCGTGGTGATTTCTCGCGGCAGCACCTTTTCCTGGTGCGGCTCGGAATCGGGAAGCTATTGGAACCAGAAGAAGCGAATGGCGGCAGCGTGACCAGATAGAGCAGTTCCGCCGATGCGCGGAAACGGGTGCGGCCCAACATTTCTTGCGGGATGCGGCCTTTCCAGACGGTCAGATCAAGTTCGACCGCCTGTGCCGCGCGCGACAAATTGGCGACGCAGAGGACGGCGTCGTTATCCAACTGCCGCACATAGGCCGCACTGAGCGTTCGATGGCCGAATGAATGTCAGCGTGCCGCGGCCGAGCACCTTGTTGCCCCGGCGTACGCCGATCAGGCGCTTCATCCAGTTCAGCAGCGAGGACATCGAGCGCGTCTGCGCTCGACGTTGACGGCCGAATAGCCGTAAACCGGGTCCATGATGCAGGGGCAGGTAGAGTTGGGCCGGATCGCAACGGAGAAGCCGCCATTGCGGTCGGGCGTCCATTGCATCGGCGTGCGCACGCCATTGCGGTCGCCGAGATAGATGTTGTCGCCCATGCCGAGTTCGTCTGCCGTAATAGATGATCGGCGTCCCCGGCATCGACAGCAGGATCGAGTTCATCAACTCGATCTTGCGCCGGTCGTTGTCCATCAATGGCGCCAGACGTCGGCGGATGCCGAGGTTGATGCGCGCGCGCGGGTCGGCGGCATAAGTCGACCACAGATAGTCGCGCTCGCTGTCGGTCACCATTCGAGCGTCAGTCGTCGTGGTACGCAGAAAACATCGCCCATTGGCAATTTGCCGGAATTTTCCGGCGTCTGGCGCATGAATGTCGGTGATAGGAAAAGCGGTCTTCCTGCGCGATCGCCATGTAGATGCGCGGCATCAGCGGGAAGTGGTAGGCATGTGGCACTCGTCGCCATTGCCGAAATACTGCTGCACGTCTTCCGGCCCACTGGTTGGCCTCGGCGAGCAGAACCTTGTTCGGCGCATAGGCATCGAGTTCGGCGCGCAGGCGCTTGAGCACCACATGCGTTTCCGGCAGATTCTCGTTGTTGGTGCCCTCGCGTTCGCAGAGGTAGGGCACGGCGTCGAGACCGGAAACCGTCGACGCCGGCGTCGAGCCAGCGCTTCATGGACTTGCAGCACAGCGCTGACCACGCGCGGATTGTCGAAATTCAGATCGGGCTGGTGCGAGAAGAAGCGGTGCCAATAAAAAGCATTGGCTTCGGCGTCCCAGGTCCAGTTCGACTTCTCGGTATCGGTAAAGATGATCCGCGTGCCTTGGTATTTCTGGTCGGTATCGCTCCAGACGTACCAATCGCGCGCGCTGGAGCCTTTCGGGCTGCGTTTGGCGCGCTTGAACCAATCGTGCTGATCGGAGGTGTGGTTGACGACGAGTTCGGTGATGACACGCAGGTCGCGCTTCTTGGCTTCCTGCATGAAGCGGCGGAAGTCCTTCATATTGCCGAAGGCGGGATTGATGTCGCCGTAGTCGGAAATATCGTAGCCGTCATCGCGCCCGGGGCTCGGATAGAACGGCAACTGCCAAAGTGCCGTGACGCCGAGGTCGCGCAGATAATCCAGGCCGCTCGGTCAGGCCAGCGAAATCGCCGATGCCGTCGCCATTGCTGTCGGCAAAGGCCTTGACGTGAAGCTGATAAATGATGGCGTCCTTGAACCACAGCCCGTCGTCGGCGGTCTTTGGCGCAACATCGATGGTCGGAAGAACGTTCATTAGTCGCCTTAGACGTGGCAGCGGAAAAGGATGGCAGGGTCGTAGGAGGGAACGATGCGCAAGCGGATACCGTTCCATTCCAGCCAATGACGTTCGCCGGTCGCGAGATTTTCGATGGCCCGCACCGGGCGCTTGGCGCCTCGGGGCCGATCTGAGTGTCGCCGAAGAGCATCAGAATTCGTGTGGTGGATTGGTCAGCGCAATTGCAACGGCGATCGCATTAGTTCCATCGACCGATTCTTTGATGAAACCGATGACGTTGGGGTCGTTCACTGAAGGAAACGCAGATGGCGGTCTGTAACAGTGCCGGATTCTCGCGCCGGAACGTATTGAGGCTCTGGAGATAGGGCTTGATGTTGCCGGGCTTGTCCCAATCGCGCGTCCTTAATCTCGTATTTTTCCGAATGGATATATTCTTCCTTGCCGGGATTGGCTCGTGCTCGAGCAATTCGTAGCCGTTGTAGATGCCGTAGTTCGATGACAGCGTGGCGGCGAGCGCTGCGCGTGCCTTGAACAGCCACGGCTCCCCGGTCTGGAGTTGGATCGGAAGGATATCCGGCGTCGTGACGAAGAAATTCGGCCGGTAATATTCGCGTTCGGGATAGCCGGTCAGTTCGCTCAGATAGGCTTGCAGAATTCTTCCTGACCGGTTCGCCACGTGAAATAGGTGTAGGACTGTGAGAAGCCTAGCTTGGCGAGGCTCTTCATCACTTTCGGCCGGGTGAAGGCCTCGGCGAGGAAAATGACATTCGGATCACGCGCGCGGATCTCGCGAATGAGCCATTCCCAGAACGGGAACGGCTTGGTGTGCGGATTGTCCACCCGAAAGATCTTCACGCCCTGATTGACCCAGAAAAGGAATACGTCGCGCAGCGCTTCCCACAGCGCGATGCGTCGGCGCAGGCGAAATCCGGATTGACGATATCCTCGTATTTCTTCGGCGGGTTCTCCGGCGTGACGGAATCGTGCCGTCCGCTCGGTTGCGGAACCACTCGGGATGCTGCTTGAGCCAAGGGTGGTCCGGCGAGCATTGCACCGCGATGTCGAGCGCGATTTCCATGTTGTGTCGGGCACAAGCGTCGACGAGGCGGCGAAAGTCGGCGATGGTGCCGAGTTCGGGATGCACGGCATCGTGCCCGCCTTGCTCGTTGCCGATGGCATAAAAGCTGCCGGGATCGTTAGGCCCTGCTTTCAGCGTATTGTTCTTGCCCTTGCGGTTGAAGCGGCCGATCGGGTGGATTGGCGTCAGGTAGAGTACGGTCGAAGCCGAGCGCGGCGATCTCCGGCACGCGTGCGATGCAGTCGTCGAAGGTGCCGTGCTTGCCCGGCACGCGGCCTTGGCTGCGCGGCACCATCTCGTACCAGGCGCTGGCGCGGGCGCGCTCGCGGTCGGCGACCAGCGGGACGGCATGGCTGCGGCTCAAGTCGGGCCGTGTCTCGGTTCTTTCCATCGCCGCGGCGAGCGCGTCGTCCATAGCGCGGCGGAATCCTTGGAGGACGCGAACGTCGCGATTGCCCTTATCGACGACCGTGCGCGCGGCGCGATTGCGCGGCATCAGCTCGGCCAGCAGTTCGATGCCTTCGCGGGCTTCGAGCGAAACGTCCTGTCCGGCCTCCTGCTTGAGCAGGAATTCCTTGCGCCAAGTGGCGAACTGGTCGGTCCAGGCTTCGATGGCGAACAGATACCAGCCGGGGGTGGGCGGCGTGAAACGGCCCTGCCAGCGATCGTTGCCGTACAAGCGCATCGGCTCGCGCTGCCATGCGGCGGCGGTCTCGTTGCGCCACAGCAAAGCGGCGGCGATGACGTCGTGGCCTTCGCGAAATATATCGGCCCAGACCTCAACGGATTCGCCGGCAATGCGTTTAACCCGGGTTATCGGCCACCGTCGACGCGCGGGAATATGTCCTCGATGCGAAACGCGGGGCCGGTCGGATCGCTCGGGGATATCCATGATTGACTTAAAGGTGCCTCGCTTGAGGACGAACGCGCCATACCTAGGCCGGCACCCTCCGCTCCGGGCTGCTTCATTGTTTCCTGCGATCTTGGCTTGAACCCTTAGAAGAACTGCAGGAAAAGCCGAAAGTTCCACGCCGCTCCCGCAATACTGCCCCCGCATATCGAAAAGAAGCCCCAATGGACGATCTACACGCCGCCACCGAACTTTGGGGGGTGGAAAAGGGCTACCACGACGTATTTGGCGGCTGGCATGAGGCCTCGCCCGAGACGTTGTCGCGGCTTGTGGCGGCTTTGTCCGCCGGCCGGGAGCGCCCGGCGTCATTTTCGACGCCTCCGGCCAATCATCTCCGCGCTTTCCAGGGCGATGGCCGGCGGGTGTGGGGGCTGGACCGTGCAGCTCTATGCGCTGCGCTCGCGGCGGAATTGGGGGCACGGCGACTTCACCGACCTCAAGCAACTCGTTGAGATCGCGGCGGCGCACGGCGCCGGCGTGGTCGCGCTCAACCCGCTGCATGCGCTGTTTCCGACCGCCCGGAGGACGCCAGCCCTTACGCGCCGAACAGCGGCTGTTCCTCAACCCGCTCTATATCGACGTCGAAGCCATTCCGGAGTTTCCCGGCGTCATGGCGGCTGGGTTGGAAGCCGACATTGCGGCGCTATCGGCGACGCCGATGGTGAATTACACCGGCGTCGCGCATGCCAAGCTCGTCGGCTTGCGCTTTGCCTACGATGGCTTCCGCAGATCGGCGGCGCCGGAGCGGCGTGCCGATTTCGAAGCGTACCGGCAAGAGCAAGGTGAGGCGCTGTTGCGCTTTGCCTGCTTCGAGACTTTGCGCCAGCAATTGGCGCCCAGGCCATGGACGCAATGGGATGCGCCGTGGCGCGACCCCAGCGCCGGCGACCTCCGGAATTTCCGCGAACAAAACCGTGCGCTTTGCGAATTCCGAGAATTTCTACAGTGGACCGCCAACGCCAGCTTGGGGCGTGCCAGCACACGGCGCGTGCGCATGGCATGCCGATCGGGCTCTATGTCGATGTCGCTGTGGGCATCGATCCGAATGGCGCCGATGCCTGGAGCCAGCAGGACGCGGTGCTGGCGGACATGTCCATCGGCGCGCCGCCGGACGAATTCAATACGGCCGGCCAGAACTGGGGGCCTTGCGCCTTTCAATCCGCATGGCTTGTCCGCCAATGATTTCGCCCCGATGCGCGCATTGTTGACGGCCGCGATGCGGTATGCCGGTGCAATCCGGCTCGATCACGTGCTCGGTCCTCAAAACGTCTCTTCATGATTCCGCGCGCCAAGGGTCCGGAGGACGGCGCCTATGTTCGATTCCCTTTCGAGCAACTGCTGCAAGTCGCAGCCGACGAGAGCAACCGCCCACTGCTGCGTCGTGATCGGCGAGGACCTCGGCACGGTGCCGGAAGGCTTTCGCGAGACGCTGGCGCGCTGGGGCCTGTGGACTTATCGCGTGATGCTGTTCGAGCGGGAAGGCGACGGGCGCTTTCGCCCGCCGGAATCTTACCCGGCGAACGCGGTGGCGACCTTCAACACCCACGACCTGCCGAGTTTCCGCGGCTGGATCAGCGGCCACGACCTTGTGGTCAAGCACAGCATCGGCGTCGATCCGGGGCGAAAGCGACGATGCCCGCGAGCATTCACGCTGGGCGTTGCGTACGGCTTTGGCGGAGCGCGCTTCGGGCTACCCCCAGGACGATTTGGCGGCGGTCGCTTATTACTTGGGCCTGACGCCATCGCGCTTGGTGACGGTCGGGCTCGACGACATTCTGGGCGAGATCGAGCAGATCAATATTCCTGGCACCACCCACCAGCATCCGAACTGGCGGCGCAGGCTCACGGTGCCGCTTGAGGATCTGCGCAACACGAAGTCCTGCAGCGCGTCGCGCTTGCCTTCGCGCAGGCCGGACGTGGACGTTAGCCGGTAGTTACCGGTTGACGGGGACCTGCCAGATGTCGTGTGCATATTCGGCGATGGCGCGGTCCGACGAAAACCAGCCCATACGTGCGGTGTTGAGGATGCAGGTCAGCCACCAGTCGGCGGGCGACTGCCACAGCCGGTCGACCTCTCGCTGCGCATTCCAGTACGCGTCGAAGTCGGCGGCCACCATGTAGCGGTCGTATTCCAGCAGCGACTTCACGATGGGCACAAAGCGGTCGGGATCTTCAGGCGAGAAATCGCCGGCGGCCAGGCTGTTGACCACCGCAGCCAACCGCGGCGAGGCATCGACCGCGTCGCAGCCCCTGAAATGCGCGTTCTGGCGCCCTGCTACCTCGTCGGCCTGCATGCCGAAAATAAAGATGTTCTCGTCGCCGACGCGGTCGCGGATCTCGATATTGGCGCCGTCGAGCGTACCGACGGTCAGCGCGCCGTTGAGCGCGAGCTTCATATTGCCGGTGCCGGACGCCTCCATGCCGGCGGTCGATATCTGCTCGGACAAAATCTGCCGCCGGAATGATCTCTTCGGCCATGCTGGCGCTGTAGTTCGGCGCAAACACCAATTTCAGCCGGTCGCCGACAACCGGATCGGCGTTGACGAAGCGACCGACGTCGTTGGCGAGCTTGATGATCAGCTTGGCGCGGTCGTAGCTTGCCGCCGCCTTGCCGGCAAATATCTTGACGCGCGGCACCCAATTGGCGTCCGGCCGCGCGCGGATTTCCTGATAGAGCGCGATGGTCTCCAGCAGATTGAGTAATTGCCGCTTGTACTCGTGGATGCGCTTGATGTGGACATCGAACAAAGCGTGCGGCTGCACCAGCACCCCGGTGTCGCGGCGCAATCGCTCCATCAGCCGCGATTTGTTGATGGCGCGCGTCTGCGCGTAGCGCGCGACGAATTCTTCGTTGTCGGCTTTGCCTTCCAGCTCTTTTCAAGCAATCGGGATCGTCGAGCACGCGCTCGCCGAGTGTGTCGACCAGCAGGGCGGTCAGCGGCTCGTTGGCCTCAAAGAGCCAGCGTCGGAAGCTGATGCCGTGGTCTTGTTGACGATGCGTGTCGCGCTGGCCTTGGCGAGATCGTGAAAAAGCGTCTGGCCGAGCAGTTCGGTGTGCAACTGCGAAACGCCATTGACGGAATGCGATCCGACAAAGGCCAGATGTCCCATGCGCAGGCTCTTTTCGTTTTTCTCGTGCACCAGCGACACCGACGCCAGGAATGCGGGATCGGTCAGGCCGCGGCGCTCGGTCTCTCGAGATGAAACCAGTTGATCAGATAGATGATCTGCAAATGCCGCGGCAGCAGCCGCCCGAACAGCGAGACCGGCCAGCTTTCCAGCGCTTCCGGCAAAAGCGTGTGATTGGTGTAGCTCAACGTAGCCCGCGTAATCGTCCAGGCATCGCTCCATGAGAACGCGTGCACGTCGACCAGGAGCCGCATCAATTCGGCGACGGCGATCGCCGGATGCGTGTCGTTGAGCTGCACCGCGGCGTGTTCCGCGAGCGTTTCGAGGCTGCCGAACTCGTCGAGGTGACGGCGGATCATGTCCTGCAGCGACGCCGAGGTGAAGAAATATTCCTGGCGTAGCCGCAACTCCTGGCCTTCGAGCGTGGCGTCGTTGGGATAGAGCACATTGGAAATCGCTTCGGCGCGTGCGCGCGTGGCGGTGGCGCCGACGTGGTCGCCATGGTTGAAGGCCGTGAGCTGGATTGGATCGGCGGCGCGTGCCGACCATAACCGCAGGGCATTGACGTGCTTGCCGCGCCATCCGGCGATCAGCGTATCGTAGGGCACAGCCAGTACCGTCTCCGAGGGATACCAGGCGGCGCGGGCGGTCGCGTCATCGCCGCCGATATATTCGACCATGCCGCCGAACCCGACCGGATATTTTGAAGTTGGACGTGCGAATTCCCACGGATTGCCGTGCGCCAGCCAATTCTCGGGAAACTCCTGTTGCCAGCCGTCGAGTATTCGCTGTTCGAACAGGCCGTGCTCGTAGCGGATGCCATAGCCATAAGCGGGAATGCCGAGCGCCGACATGCTGTCCATAAAGCAGGCGGCAGCCGGCCGAGGCCGCCATTGCCTAGCGCGGCATCTGGCTCGGCGCCGCGCAACCTGTCGAGGTCGACACCCATGCTGGCAAGTGCGCGGCGCGCCGGCTCCAGCAGCCGCAGATTGGTCAAGGTATCGAGCAGCAGGCGGCCGATCAGGAATTCGATCGACAGATAATAGACGCGCTTCTTGTGCAGCCGCTTGGTCTCGGCGCGCGATGCTATCGAGATATCGACCAGCCGGTCGCGCACGGCCAATGCGGTCGCCTGATACCAATCATAATCGGTCGCGGTGTCCGCGCTTTTGCCGAGATCGTAGGTCAGCTTGGAAAGAATGGCGTCGCGGAGCCGAATTTCTTCGGCGCGGCCGTCCGGCGCGGAATCCGGTGAAGGCTTGCGGCGCAGTTGCGGAATTTCAGCCATTGGGGCGACCGATCGAATGGCCAGAGGCCAAGGTTGCAATAAGAATCAAATGCGACTCAGCGCGGCTATAAGCTCGCCGCGCAAACATACCGCCATCAGAAATGTCGAGCTACCGCGGTTTTTTTATGAATGTGCCGGTTCCATCAAGCCTAAAAACACAGCAGCACGGATACCTGCCGCAAGAAAGGGCGTAAGAGAGAGTGTTCGGCTCCCTGATGCTGCGGTACCTGCGCCGTGGCGATCGTTTTGCGCGAGTATGTCAATGATCCGCACGCTCAAGGACTTGCTGACCGAGTCCGGCGCAGAGGAGTTTTTCCAGCATTTTGTGGAAAAGTCGCAGTGGCTCAAGCGGGCGGAGTCGCCCTCTGCGGCGGAACGTTTGTTGCCCTGGGCTGAAATCGACCGCCTGGTTACAAAAGCCGGCCTCCCGCCCGAGCAATTACGCGTCGTCGTCAACCGCAATGCCGCCGACGCGAATATGTATCTCGACGCGAAAACCGGCTGGATTCGCAGCGACGCGTTGCAGGACATGACCTCGCAGGGCGCCACGTTCGTCATCAATGGCATATCGCTGCTCGTGCCGGGGATCGCCGAACTTGCGGCGAATATCGAGCGCGAGTTGGCGCACGCCGTGAACATCAACTGTTACGCCAGCTTCGCGAGCACTCGGCATTTCATGCGCATGCCGACAATCACGACGTGCTGATCGTGCAGGTCGCCGGATCGAAGCACTGGCGCCGTTATGGCGTGGATGTGCCGTTCCCCGTGAAGGGCGGACACAGCCCCAAAATGACCGAGCCGATTTGGGATGGTGTCCTAAATGTCGGTGACGTTCTTTATCTGCCGCGCGGCGAAGTGCACGCGGCGGTGCCGGTGCAGCGGCCTTCCGTCCACCTGACGATCGGTATTCTGGAAAAGACCGGCGTGGATTTCATGACTTGGCTGAATACGGCAGCCGAGCGCGAGGAAAAGCTGCGGATGAATCTGGCGAGGAATGCGCCGGCGCAGCAACGTGCACTGCGCGAGGAGGAATTGAAACAGGCTCTACACGCGCTGATCGACGCCACGCCGCTTGCCGAATACATTGCCGACGTAGATCGCAAGCGCGCCCCGCGTTCCGTCGCCTCGCTCAATTTCGCGCAGCGTCTCACGCCGGACAGCGAACTGGTGTCGGCTCTGCTGCGCGGATCGATCTGGAGATCGACGACCCGGACGAGCTCAAACTGGAAATCGGCGGTGGCCAGGTTCGTCTATCGAATCTCGCTCGGCGCGCGCTTTATTTGGCGACTGAGCGAGAACGAATAACGTTGCTTGCGCTTGCGGCGGAACTTCATCGCGGTCTGGACGACAATGAATTGGCCGACGCGCTCGCCGATCTGGCACGCAAGGCGTTGATTGAGATCGCATAGAGACCGCCGGCGTCTGGTGCGGAGCGGGCGGTAGAGCTTTACCCCGCCAAGACCAGCGATTGCGGACATTGCGGAAACTACGGATTGCCTGCCCGCCGGCCGCGCGCTAGAGCGCGGATAGCGAGGACGAATGGAAGAATCGAAAGACCTCAACGAACGTTCCGCGGTGGTTTCGCCACCCGGTGCAAGGCGACGCCAAACTTGGGAACCGCCTACCATCGTGAGTTTTGCTTCAAAGGATGCCGGCAAGCTATTTGCGGCAATCGAAAACAATCACGACGGCGTCGGCACGCCTACGGGGCCCAGCTAAAGGAGATATAGGCTGACGCTTCGTGCCGTCCGGCGCGAAGCAAAAGTTGCTTGCCGTGCCGGTACGCGCTAGAGCCGCTGTTGTTCGATATGAACGACAAGGCGGCGAGCATCTATGGACGATCTGAAGAATGAGAGTTCTCCGCGCGCGCCGCTGGGCGGCGAAAAGCGGCGCGAGGTCTGGGATCCGCCCTGTGTGATTTCTTTGCGGCAAAAGGCGCCGGCAAGGCCGTTGCCCCGAGCGACAACGACGACGGCGGTAACCCTCTAGGCCTAGCTAGCCGAGCCGTCGTACCGGGTCGAGCAGGCTTCATCGGGGTTGCCCGCCCTCTGGTCCGGGTGATGTAAGAGGGAGGGGTTCGAACTTGCTGGGCTGGACACCCATATCCCTCGAGGCAGACCCGGAGCCGCGATTGGAATGGGCCGACCTGCGCGGCCATCGTTTCGACCAACCATTTTTTCATCGCACGTTGAACGATTGGAGAGCCAGCAAGCCTGCCCCGACGCGGTGGACCGGTCTTGACGCGCTCGACGAGTTCGATGCCGCGCCGTCGCTCGATCCAAGTCTCATTATCGCGCACGCCGCGCGCTTGCGCTCGTCGCTTCTCGCGCGGGAAGTCGCAGCCTTGGAGGGCAGCATCCTCGTGGCCGAACCGGTCATCTTGGGCCAAATGCTGGCTTATGGCATCGATCAGCCTGCGGCCTATCCCGCCCACAAATTCTTCGGCAGACCGTACGCGCCTTGGGGCGCATCCGTTTCGGCGACGAAACACGCTACGTGCTCAAGCTGAGCAGTTCGATGACCAGGTTTCTACCCTTATTCCGGCGCGCCTTTTCTGGCATTCCTATGGTCTGGCTACAGCGGCAGCCGGCTGAGATTGTCGAATCGGAAATGCATTCGCCCGGCCGTTGGATCGGTGTCGGTAAGGGACAGGGCGAGAAATTGAACAGGATGGTGCTGCATAAGTTGGCGCTGGTGTTCCTGGCGGCGAATACGCATGTGACCGACGACATGCTGGTGCTCGATTATCGCGACCTGCCGGACGCCGCGTGGACGAAAGTGCTGGCCCTTATGCGGGTGACTGCATTGGAGAGTGATGTGCGCCGCATGAAAGATGTCGCGTCGCGCGATGGCCACACCGGCAAGCCTTTCAGCGCGCGTCAAACCCACGAACTCCCGGAGAAGGTGCGGATGGCGGTGACACAATCGCTCGATCCGTTATATCGCGCACTTGATCGCCGGCGATCCTTCCAGTCCGCATGAATTATTTTTACCGGATATCCGGCCTGACGGTTTCGAGTGAAATCCCGCTGCCAGGGGCGTACCCGGTCGAGCAGGGCGACGCCTGCGACGTCACCATGCGGCCAGGCCGCCGTACCCGAGCATTTGGACAATCCAACCATCACCAGGCCGCGCTGGAAGTGGCCGGCGACCTGTTCCTGCTGCGCGCGCCCGGCGCCGGCCGTTTTCTGTTGCGCGGCGGCCGCGACATCGCGTTTGAAGTCGAAGCCGGCGTCCAGCCGGCCGATTGCGCCGCCTATCTCATCGGCCGCGTTTTCGGCACCTTGCTGCATCAGCGCGGGCACATCGTCCTGCACGCCAGCGCCGTGGAAGTCGGCGGCAAGGCGGTTTTATTTTGTGGAAGATCCGGGGTCGGAAAATCCACGCTGGCGGCGTTCTTCTGCGGCGCGGTTAATCCGCTCTCAGCGACGACGTCAGCGCCATCGGCTTCGACGACGGCAGTACCCTCATGTTTATCCGGATTCGCGCCAGCTCAAATTGACGGCGGAGGCCATCGCGGCGCTCGATCTCGGCCCCCGCCGAGGCGCGAAGGTTCTGCGACGGACCGACAATATTTTGTCGAACCTTCCGTGAATACGGCGCGCGCGAAAATTCCGCTCGGTGCGATCTATGTGCTTGGCTTTGAGCAGCCAGCAGATCCGGCCCTGGTCGACACTTTGAGCGCACCCGAAATGCTCCATGCCGTGCGCAGCAATGCCTATCGGCCTGCCCTGGTAAAACAGACCGGCCAGGCACAGCGCTATTTCGAGGCGGCTGCTCTGATCGCCGGACGAATTCCGGTGTGCCGGTTGACGCGCGGGTCCGGCCTGGGCGAATTGCCGGAACTGGCCGACCGGGTAGAACGTCATTGAAGGAAATCGGACTGGTGCGTGGCAAGGCGAAAGAGAGCTTCCCGTTAGAACAGCGGAGCGATGTCGGTGTCTGAACACATGATAAAGCGCAAAGGCGGCTGGCTCAGCACCTCGGTCGGCGACGACATGGTGATGATGAGCACCGACACCGGTAACTATGTCACGGTGTCTGGCGTCGGCGCCCGCATCTGGGAACTGATTGCAAAGCCCCAATCGATGGACGCGCTATGCGCGCGGCTGGAGCGCGAATTCGAGGTCGCGCCCGAGGCATGCCGCGCTGATGTCGGCAAGTTTCTCGACGAAATGACGGCGCAAGGCGCGATTGAGATTGAGGAAAGCCCGGGGGTGTAATTTCAGCCGGCTGAGAGGGGCGCGTTTGGGGGAAAATTGGCTGGGGGAGCGGCAGCTTCGCCAGCGCTCTCAATGCGACCGACCAAGTGGATTTAATTTGACGACGAAGCGAGGGGCCACAAGCCACCGCTACGTATAAGTTGCCACCTCGTACACTCGACGAGACATTGGTCGTTCGGCTGTGAATCCAGGCCCTTGTGGCCCCAGCGCCATCTAGTTCGCGTGTGTAGCACCTAGCGTAAGCGCTGGGCGGCAATGCGTTTTGCGCCTACAGTGCACGATGACCGCGATCAACGGATAAGTTCGATGTCGAGATTTGATCGCAGGCCGGTGAGGTGCTCGTCGATCCGGTCCACCCAGGCCCGGTCGGAGTGGACGCTGACGATGTGGCGAATTCCGCATTTGGCGGCAAGAAGCGTCGATCCTCCGGTGCCGAATTCGAGATAGGATCGAGCCTTCGTCAGTTCTCCCCGCAATAATTCGTATTCACCTTCGAATAGATGGGGCTTGAAATCGCTGTTCGCCGTCATGGGTCAAATACTATAGTTTTCCCAATTACTCGAACCCGGCGACTTATTGCTCGCCCCGGGAGAGTTTCTCGCGAGGCATGCGGGTACGATCGCGTTGCGCGCAAGCGGATGCTGCCCGATGAGATCGTCAGCCATTTTGTCCTGCACAAGGGCATGCTTGATCGGGTCGATCCGTCCTTCATTGACGAAGCGGCGCAGCTCATCCCGATCTTTGCCAATGAAGTCTTTGCGATCTATTCGCGGCGCGGTGAAAGGCTGCCGGGCGACCGGGCTGGTCACTTGCCGAAACTCGGCGAGCGATGCGGTTCCATGGGGGCGGGGCAACCGGCCGCCTATAGTACAGCGGTTGTTGTAACGACCTATAATTGACCGCGGGCTTTGCGACGGACCCTGGCATCGATCACGCGCGAGCGACGTCCTATCTTCGTCGTGGATGACGGTTCCTCGTTGCCCCATCACCTGTTAAATTCCGTCATCGCTCGCGCCTATGGATCTCTCTACCTCCACTATCCGGTGAATCTTGGCCTTGCGAATGCGATCAATGTCGGCGTGGGGCATTGGTTAGCGCATGCCGACGTAGAGTGGATTTCCGTCTTCAATGACGATGTCGAAGTGGTCCGAGGGATTTTCGAGAATCTGGCAGATGTGACGCGGCAATCGTCCGAATTAGTGAAGATCTCCGTTTACACGGGCTATTTGGATGATCTTCATCCTGTCATAGCCGGGCGTTCATTGCCGGCCGGTCCGTCGCTTTTGCCCGCTCGTGTTCCGCAAAACACCTTCATGCCCATCGGGATTATTGGCAGTCGGTACTTCCGGTACCGACTGCGTATCTGGGCGCGCCGAAAAAGAGCGGCGGGATATTTCCCGGTCAAGGATCGGACGCGGATTGGTGGATTGCCAGTTGGTCGCCCGACGCCGCGCCAAAGCGCGGGGGGCATGTCGTGGTCATTCCGGATCTAGTCTCGACATTCGCTCGCACGGCGAGGATGTCGACGTGGCGCAATGAGAATTGATATAGCGTTGGGCAAGTGTGGGGCATCGGATCGATTTTACAAATCCTTTCCGCCGCCGTTTGTAGCAGCGGAATGTAGCAAAACAGCTACTTCGCCGCCGGACGAGACGAAAAGATAATGCTTTCAATTGCCTAAGGGGTTTTGGCTGGGGGACTAGGATTCGAACCTAGATAGCCAGAGTCAGAGTCTGGAGTCCTACCATTGGACGATCCCCCACCAGGACCGGCGGAAATTGCGGTCTGGGATGTCCGCTGCCGGTTAAGCCGTCGGCCCTGACATGGGGCAATTCGGCCGATTTGACAAGTCCGGAGCGCATGACCCCGAAAAGCTTGTCCTCGACTTGATCGGGGATGGGTACCGGTTTTCGGAAAAGGTCATGCGCAAGTAGTTAGCCGGCCCGGCGCGGCACCACGGCCACCGTGGCAATGGCGATCAGGCTGAACGCCGCCACCAGCAGGAACACCAGGCTTGGGCTGCCGTGGTCCATGATGGCGCCGAAAATCAGCGCGAGACGATGCCGCCGAGGTTGAACCCTGTCGTCACGAAGCCGAACACCTTGCCGAACGAGCCGGGCGGGGTAATCTCGCGCACGATCATGTCGCGCGGACGGCATGATGACACCGGAAAAGAAGCCGCCGAGCGACATCGCCGCGATCAGCAGCAGCGAGCCGAGATCGACTTGGGCGATCAGCGCCATGATCAGGCCCATCACCAGGAGGCCTATGGTCGCGACCATGGCGTGGCGCGTGGTGCGCGCCACCAGCAAACCGCCGATCAGCACGCCGGTCGCCGACAAGGCCAGGAAGCCGGTGAGGGCGATGTTCGCGCTGGTCACCGGCGTTCCATACATGACGCCGAGCGCGACCACGGAATAGTTGTAAATGCCGCCGCTGATCATGGCCAGCAGCATGAAGAACAAGAGATTGAGCAAAATAGGCGGCGACATCAGCAGCCGCCAGCCGACCGCGGTTTTGTCGTCGGCGGCGCGCGGCGCAGGCGGCATCTGAACCACCGGGCTTTCGCGCACCGCCAGCAAGATCGCCGCCACGGCAAAGCCGAGAACGCCGGCGCCGATGAAGGCGCCGCGCCAGCCCCACACATTCTGCATCATCAGGAGGCTTGCCGGCGCCACCGCCGAGCCGAGCATGCCCGCAAAGGTGTGAATCGAGAACGCCTGGCCGATGCGATCGGCCGGCACGTGATGCGACAGCAGCGCGTAATCGGCCGGGTGGTAGACCGTGTTGCCGACGCCGGCGAGCGCAAACATCGCCACCAGCATCCAGAATGAATCGACGAGCCCCGCGACCATGAAGGCGCTGGCGCCGATCAGCAGCCCCATGATCAGCAGGATGCGGGCGCCCAGCCAATCGACCAGGAAGCCGACGGGCGTCTGCAGCACAGTCGACACGACGTTGAAGGCGGCGAGCGCGAGGCCGATCTGGGTATAGCTCACGGCATAGTCCGCGCGCACGAAAGGCAGCAGCGGCGCCAGCAACAGGATGTAATAATGCGAGACAAAATGCGCGGCGCCGATGGCGGCGACAAGACGCACATGCGGCGCGCGGCTCGCACCCAGAATCTCGGTCGCTTGACTCATGTCTTATCGGGTCCCGGCAAGGCGGCGGACTATGCTCCGGCACTGCGCCGCAATCCAGTGCATTTGCAGCGGGTTGGCTATGCTGGCGCGAGGGCAATGGAGCCCCAATGCTGCATCGCACAGGGGGTAAGATAATGTCGAAACGCGCAAAGGTTTGAAAGCCGAAGCCCCTGCTGCGGTGTTATTCTTTGAGTTCCAGCGGCCCGGCCGAGGCGTCGGCAGGCCGTCTCTTCGGACACCCAAGACGCCGATGGGAAACGTCATGGTCTCTTCAAAGTCAACGGCAAGGCACATCAACTCGACATCGAGCCTGAGACGCCGCTGCTCTGGGTCATTCGCGACGAACTCGGACTGACCGGCACCAAATTCGGCTGCGGCATCGCCGCTTGCGGCGCCTGCACCGTTCATGTCAATGGCGAGGCAGTGCGCTCCTGCGGCATCAGGTCGGCGACGTCGCCGGCAAGGACGTCACCACCATCGAAGGCCTGTCGAACGACAGCAAGCATCCAGTGCAACAGGCCTGGCTTGCCGAGGATGTGCCGCAATGCGGCTACTGCCAATCCGGGCAGATCATGGCGGCGGTCGCGTTCCTCAAGGAACACCCGAAGCCGACCGATGCCGATATCGACGCCAACCTCACCAATATCTGCCGCTGCGGCACGTATGTGCGCATTCGCAGCGCGATCCATCGCGCCGCCGCGCTGATCAAGACGTGAGCCGGGAGCCACCCATGACCAAAATCGCCGATACGTCGCTCTCTCGCCGCCAATTCGTCATCGCTTCCGCCTCAGCGCCGGCGGCCTCGCCATCAGCGTCGCCTTGCCGGCACTGGCCAACGCCGCCAGCATCGGCCCCGCAGACCTGAGGTCCCGACGCCGCGCAGAACGAGATCAACGCCTTCCTCGCCATTGATCCGGACGGCACTATTCTTATCCGCTCGCCGCACAACGAAATGGGACAGGGCGCCATCACGGCGCTGCCGATGATCGTCGCCGAAGAACTCGAGTGTGACTGGTCTAAGGTGAAAGTCGAATATGCGTCACCAACGCGCAATCTGCGCGAGAAGAACGTCTATGGCGACATGATCACCGCCGGCAGCCGCGGCGTGCGCACGTCGTGGGAGATGCTGCAGCAGGCCGGCGCCAGCGCGCGCGTGCGGCTGGTCCGGGCCGCGGCACAGCGCTGGAACGTGCCCGTCGCCGAATGCGAAGCGGCCAGCAGCAAGGTCATGCACAAGCCGTCCGGCCGCAGCTTCGACTACGGCGCGCTCGCCACCGACGCTGGCAAGATCAAGCTCGATGCCGAACCGGCCATCCGCCCGTCGAGCGCGTTCAAGCTGATCGGTAAATCGGTGCCGCGGCTCGATACGCCGCTCAAGATCAACGGCAGCGCCAAGTTCGCCATCGACACGCAGATTCCCGGCATGGTCTATGCCGCGATTTCCGCGTGTCCGGTGTCCGGCGGTAAGCTCAAAAGCGTGGATGAGACGCCGGTCACAGGCCGCCGCGGCGTGCTTCAGGTGGTCAAGCTCGACGATGCGGTCGCGGTGGTTGCCGATCGTTATTGGCGCGCCAAGGAAGCGCTGGCACTGCTCAAGCCGGTGTGGGACGAGGGCGAAGCCGGCAAGTCCGACAGCGCCCAGTTCGCCAAAATGTACCGCGACGCGCTCGACGGGCAAATGGTGAGCGCGCGCAATGACGGCGACGTCGACGGCAGCTTTGCCGCCGGCGGCAAGGTGGTCGAGGCGATCTACGAAGCCCCGCACGCCGCGCACGCGCAGATGGAGCCGCTCAACGCCACGGCGCGCTTCGACGGCGACAAACTCGACATTTGGCTCGGCACGCAAATTCCGATGGGCGCGTTGCGGCTTGCTGCGGCCACCTCAGGCTTGAAGCCGGAGCAAATCGAGCTGCACAACTGTTTTCCTCGGCGGCGGCTTCGGCCGGCGCGGCAATAATGACGAGATGCGCCAGGCCATCCTGGTCGCCAAGGCGGTCGGCAAGCCGGTCAAGCTGCTGTGGACCCGCGAAGAGGACATGACGCAGGATCGCTACCGTCCGCAGGCGGCGGTGAAGCTCAAAACCGTGCTCGGCGCCGACGGCATGCCGATGGCGTTCGACGCGCGCATCGCGGTCGCCTCGATCCAGCGCTCCAGCGGAAACCCGGGCGCCGCGGCCAACGGCATCGAGCCGCAGGCCATCGAAGGCATCGCCAACACCAACTACAAAATCCCGAACGTGCGCGTCGGCTGTGTGCTCAGGACACGCATGTGCCGGTCGGCTTCTGGCGCTCGGTTGGCTCGTCGCAGAACGCCTTCTTCATGGAGAGTTATGTTGACGAACTGGCGCAGGCGGCGGGCCAGGACCCATACAAATTCCGCCGCGCGCTGCTGGCGCATCGGCCGGATTTCATCGGCGTGCTCGACAAGATCGCGGAGAAGGGCGACTGGGGCAAGCCGATGCCGGCCGGCCACGGCCGCGGCATCGCCATTCACGAATGCTACGGCACCATCATCGGCCAGGTTTCGGAAGTGTCGTGAACCATAAAGGCGCGGTACGGGTGCACCGCGTCGTCGCCGCGGTCGACTGCGGCCACGTCGTCAATCCATCGATCGTCGAGGCGCAGATTCAGGGCGGCGTGCTCTACGGCCTATCGGCGGCGCTGTACGGCGACCTCACCGTCAAGAACGGCCGTATCGAGCAGGCCAATTTCGACGAATACCAGGTGGTGCGGCTCGCCGACACGCCGAAGATCGAGGTCTACACCGCGCTGTCGGGCGGCAAGAAATGGGGCGGCATCGGTGAGCCCGGCACGGCGGTGACGGCGCCGTCGGTGGCGAACGCCGTGTTTGCCGCCACCGGCACAAGGCCGCGCTCAATGCCGCTGAAGAACCTGAAACTGTCGGGCGCGGCGTAAGGAGATTTACGCCGTCTGTTTCTGCTTGGCGGCGTCGATGGCCTGCCAGATGCGCGCCGGCGTCATCGGCATTTCCAGATGCCTTATGCCGTATTCGATAGCGCGTCGATCACCGCATTGGCGACCGCGGGCAGGCCGCCCGAGGTGCCGGCCTCACCGCAGCCTTTGCGCCGACCGGATTGGTCTTGGTCGGCACCGGGTGGTTTGCGACCCTCGATCATCGACACGTCGTGGGCGCGCGGCATGGCGTAATCCATGAACGAACCGGTGACGAGCTGGCCGTCGGCGTCATAGACCGCCTGTTCCAGCAGCACCTGGCCGAGGCCCTGCACGGCGCCGCCCTGGATCTGGCCTTCGACCAGCATCGGATTGATGACCGTGCCGAAATCGTTGACCGCATTGTATTTGACGACGCGCGTCAGCCCGGTGTCCGGCTCGATCTCGACCTCGACGACGTGAACGCCGTTGGGATAGGTGCCCGGGATCTGCTCGGTGACATGCGTGACGTCGAGCGTCGTCGGCACGCCCTCCGGCAGCTTCATGCCGGAGTGAAGCTTCTGTGCCAATTCCATGATCTCGACCGACCGGTCGGTGCCGGCGATGACGAAGCGGCCGCGGTTGAACTCGATGTCGCCGGCGGACGCTTCCAGCACATGCGCCGCGAGCTGCTTGCCGTTTTCGATGACCTTGTCGGAAGCCTGCATCACCGCGGTGCCGCTGAGCATGGCCGAGCGCGAACCGCCAGTGCCGCCGCCGGTGACGAGCTGATCGCTGTCGCCTTGCAGCAGACGGATGCGGTCGAACGGAATGTTGAGCTTGTCGTACAGCAC
>JBBCIM010000033.1:0-80020 GCA_037200245.1 Pseudolabrys sp. | reverse complement strand
TTTCTTTTTCTCTATTCGCTTGAAGTGTTGTCGAAAATCGCTGGATGGCGGCGGATCGCTGACGGAACGCCGCCTGACGCAACTAATTTGCTCGATGACGCCGGAGACGGTGGTTCCGCTGGGACGCTTAAGGCCGCCGGGCCGACATCCACATGAGGCTCAAAGAAAGTTGCGCCTCAGCTACACAGCGGCGGCGCCGCACCCCGAATTCCCGTCGTGAATGCGCAGGTCATGCAAAATACAGACCGCGGCGGAAGGAGGTGACATGACGCCGAAGGCAGGCAGCGGAATTGGCGGCAGTGGACCTAAAGCTCGCGCGGCGCGACGTATTGCTCACGCTGATCGTTGTCACACTTACCAATCCCGTCATGACACCCCCCAGTTACTTTGCGGGCATAAAGCCCGGTGTCTGTTCGCTTCCGATCTCGGCAGTCCGGAACGCTTCGGCATCGCGTACCGAACCGCAGCGAACTCCGCTGGAACCGGCACTGGTCACTTTCGGTTCCGATCCGCGCATCGCTCGGCCTATTCCGGTGAGAAAGGCATGCAGCAGCCGTTCTCACCCGCCGATGAGCGTGACCAGAACCTTGTTACTGATCGCGAAGGAAGGAATTTCCTGCGCAGGACTACAAAAAAAACATAAGCCCCGCAGTTGAGCAATGGCGATTGCGCGCGCTCGTGTAGCGCGGCGCGTTGAATCATGACCGCCAAGTTAACATCCACATGAATGACTCGTTTCCAACTTGTTGATGAGTCGCGTGGAATTTCTGTGCTGAAAAATCGCAGCGGCTTAAAAACAGTATTGAAATAAATTTGATCGCCATAGCCCCGGCAAATAGCGCAGCCCCAATGATTCCGAGGTCCCCCACATTGCTTTGATGTTAAGTCATTACGACTGCAAAAAAATCTGTGCTCAATATTTCAGGGTAACTGTGCCGCCGTCATTTAGGCCCGCGCATGCGATGCTTCGAGTTGTCCAGTAAAATCGCCGCGAACTGACGATTCTTACGGCGTGATGACAGTTCCAAGATGAAACGCGTTGCAATGCGTCACGCAGCCGCCGTCAGCGGGCATGATACGCATTGTAACATAAAAAAGATGGAAAAATTACGCCGTGATGGCGGTTGCGGTCGAAACTTAAGTCGACCGCTAAGGAAAACTACTTGGCAAGCTTGGCGATGCGATGGGCCAAACGCGAAACTTTGCGGCTCGCGGTCTTTTTATGGACGACGTTACGCTGCGCTGCGCGCATGATGACCGGCTCGGCCGCCTTGAAAGCCGCAGTTGCCGCCTTGGCATCGCCGCCGGCGATCGCTTCTTCGACCTTGCGAACCGAATTGCGCAGCAGCGTGCGGCGCGACTTGTTGATCTCGGTCTTGCGCGCGATCTTGCGCGTGGCTTTCTTGGCGGAACTGGTATTGGCCATATGTCTCTCGTTGGCGACCGGCGCCAAGGGAGGACAAGTCCGCCCCAAGCGACCGTAAATTGAAAGAAAATGCAGCGCGATAAAAATGCGCTGCTGTTGCGAGGCTTATAGTAAGGCCCAGCCGGGGCGTCAACGCCTGCCGGGAGGCCGATTAAGCCACCTTTTTGGCCCGAACGGCGTCGTGACCGGCGAAAACAGCCGCGCGATCGGCGGCCGAGAACGCCGCCAAGGGCGGTTTCACCCGTCCCAGCGCCGGATCGCCATGGATATGGCCGAGCAGCGCCTTGACGCCGCTGACCAGCGGCCGGCCGTCGAACAGCTTGCGGATGGCGACCGCCGCATCGAGGGCCGCCGTGTCGCCATCGCGCCAGGCGCGGGCGCACAAATCGGGGTTGAGATTGGCGGTGGCGGAAATGCAGCCGGCGAACACGCCGTCGCGCGCCTCGATCAATACGGCCTCGGTCGAGGGAAATACCGCGAAATCCTTCGAGATCGCCGCCACCGACCGGGCATAGGCCATGTCGCCGGACGAATCCTTGAGGCCCACGATGCGGGTCGGATAGGTATCGAGCAGGCGCTTCACAAGCGCGACATGCCACGGCAAACCCGATTGCGCCGGGAAGTGATAGAGATAAATCGGGATCGGGTTTTGTTCGGTCGCCTTTACCAGCGTGTCGATGTAGGCGATCAGTCCGTCGTCGGGCACGCCCTTGTAATAAAACGGCGGCAGCACCAGCGCGCCGGCAAAGCCGAGTTCGGCGGCGTGACGCGTCAGCGCCACGGCATCGGACACGGCGGCGGCGCCGGTCCCGACCATCAGCCGGTCCATCGGCAGGCCGTTCGCCTTATAGGCGTCCATCACCGACTTGCGCTCGGTGAGCGAGAACGAAGTTGCCTCGCCGGTGGTGCCCAGCATATTGAGTGCATCGCAGCCATTATCGAGCAGGTAGCGCGCCAGCTTGACCGCGCGCGCGAGATCGGGCGCGCCGTCCTCGGTAACGGGCGTGGCAATGGCGGCGATAACGCCTGAGAGATTTTTCTTGGACATGCGCTTCCCCTGGAGAACGCGAATAGCGAATAGTGAGTAGCGAATAGTAGGTATTCCCTGTTCCCTATTCGCTACTCGCCATTTCGCTATTCGCTCCTTTTCTTAGCCACTGACATTATACGCGGCCAGCGCCGCCATGTTGACCAGTTGGGTGTCTTTGGCGCCCAGCTGCACGATCTGCACCGGCCGGTCGAGGCCGACCAGCAGCGGCCCGATCACGGTGGCGCCGCCGAGTTCCTGCAACATTTTGGTCGAGATTGAAGCCGAGTGGAATGCCGGCATCACCAGCACGTTGGCGGGCCCCGACAGCCGGCAGAACGGGTAGGCCGCCGCCAGTTCCGGATTGAGCGCCACGTCGGCGGCCATGTCGCCGTCATATTCGAAATCGACGCGCTTGCCGTCAAGGATCTTCACCGCCTCGATCACCTTGGCGGACCGCTCGCCCTGCGGATGGCCGAAGGTCGAGAACGCCAGCATCGCCAGCCGCGGCTCGTAGCCGAGCCTTCGCGCCACGCCGGCCGCCTCGATGGCGATCTCGGCCAATTCCTCGGCGGTCGGCATTTCGGTCACCGCGGTGTCGGCGACCACGACGGTGCGGTTGCGCGTCACCACCAGCGACACGCCGATGACGCGATGGCCGGGCTTGGGATCGATGACATTGCGCACGTCCTCGAGCGCCACCGAGAAATTCCGCGTCACTCCGGTCACCATGGCATCGGCGTCGCCGAGCGCCACCATGCAGGAGGCGAAGTAATTGCGGTCGGTGTTCACCAGCCGCTGGCAATCGCGCAGCAGGAAGCCGCGCCGCTGCAGCCGCTCGTAGAGATAGTTGAGATAGACGGTGTTGCGCTTGGACAGCCGCGCATTGATGATCTCGATGCCGTCGTTGAGCTCGATACCGGCTTCCGCGGCGGCCGTCTTGACGCGGTCCTCGCGGCCGACCAGCAGCGCGGTTCCCAGGCCCTGATTGACGAAGCTCGCAGCGGCGCGGATCACCTGCTCCTCTTCGCCTTCGGCGAAGACGACGCGCTTCGGCGATCTGCGCAGTTTTGCGTAGACCTGGACCAGCGTGCCGGCGATCGGATCGCGCCGCGCATTCAATTGATGACGGTAAGCGTCCATGTCGACGATCGGCTTGCGCGCAACGCCGGTATCCATGGCGGCTTTCGCCACCGCCGGCGGCACGGTCGAAATCAGCCGCGGGTCGAACGGCACCGGGATGATGTAGTCGGGGCCGTATTTCGGCCGCGCGCCGTACAGCGCCGCGACTTCGTCGGGCACGTCTTCGCGCGCCAGATCGGCGAGCGCGTGCGCGGCGGCGATCTTCATTTCCATATTGATGGTGGAAGCGCGCACATCGAGCGCGCCGCGGAAAATAAACGGAAAGCCGAGAATATTATTGACCTGGTTGGGGTAGTCGGAACGCCCGGTCGCCATGATGGCGTCGTCGCGCACTTCCGCCACTTCGTCCGCTGTGATTTCCGGATCGGGATTGGCCAAGGCGAAGATGATCGGTTTGGGCGCCATCGACTTGATCATCTCTTTAGTGAAGGCGCCTTTGACTGAAAGGCCGAAGGCGACATCGGCGCCTTCGAACGCATCGGCCAGCGTGCGGGCTGACGTCTTGACCGCGTAGGCCGACTTCCACTGGTTCATGCCGTCGGTGCGGCCCTGATAGATGACGCCCTTGGTGTCGCAGAGAATGAGATTTTCCGGCGTGAAGCCGATGGCCTTCAGAAGTTCCAGGCAGGCGATGCCGGCGGCGCCGGCCCCGTTGCACACCAGCTTGGTGTTCTTGATGTCGCGCCCGGTGAGGTCGAGGGCGTTGATCAGGCCTGCAGCCGAAATGATCGCGGTACCATGCTGATCGTCATGGAACACCGGGATGTCCATCAGCTCGCGCAAGCGCTGCTCGATGATGAAACACTCGGGCGCCTTGATGTCTTCGAGATTGATGCCGCCCCAGCCGGCGCCGAGAAATTTGACGCAGTTGATGAACTCGTCGGGGTCTTCGGTGGAGACTTCCAGATCGATGGAGTCGATGTCGGCGAAGCGCTTGAACAACACCGCCTTGCCTTCCATCACCGGCTTGGCCGCCAGGGCGCCGCGATTGCCCAGACCTAGGATGGCGGTGCCGTTGGTAATGACGGCGACGAAATTGCCCTTCACCGTGTAGTCGTAGGCGCGACTCGGGTCCTCGGCGATCGCCAGCACCGGCACCGCGACCCCCGGCGAATAGGCCAGCGACAGGTCGCGCTGGGTCGCCATCGGCTTGGTGGCGATAACCTCCAGTTTGCCGGGCTTGCCGACGCTATGAAATTCTAGGGCTTCGAGATCGGTGAATGTCGGCCGGTTAAGGCCTCCGGGTGGTTTCGCGGCCATTTCAACTCCAATAGCGCGCAGGTGTCGCGCGCGGCGGGACGTTACCGGAAGGACACTCGCTTGCTCAAGGGAAGACGGGCTATTCTCGCATAGCTGCCCGGTTGAACCTGGGCACGCCGCGCGGTAATCGGTGCCTCCAGGCACCCCGGTTTGGGTGATGACAAGACGAGTCTTTAGTGATGATCCGCTTCCTGTTCCGATTTATCGGCCTGATCTGCCTGGCCGCCGCATTTATCCTGGTGATCTATGACGGCACCAAGTCGATTGCGGCCAATAGCCTCTATCTCACCAGCATGCGGACGCTGTGGGAGCTGATTAACGCCGGCAGCCTGCAGAAGCTAAAACCCCTGCTCGAGCCCTATGCCGGCGGCGTTTTATGGGATCCGGGGATGGTCGGCATCCTGGCGGCGCCAAGCTGGGCCCTGCTGGGCGGATTCGGCATCTTGCTGTTAATGCTCGGCCGCCGGAAGAAGCCGCTGATCGGCTACGAGCGCTGACCTTGTTGTGAAGGCCGTGTGAGGGCTTTTGGCCAACACGTGATCGCGGGCACCGTTTCGAAACGGCGCGTCCGGGCTTATATTGCGCTCAATGATTGTGAACAAAAACCAATCGAGAGGTCCAAGATGTTTGGCTTCAAGAAATCGCTGTCGATCCCTACCGCCGCCGAGGCGCTGCCCGGGCGCGATCAGCCGATCCGCACCGCGGCCGCTCATTTCGTCAATCACCGCGCGCTGAAAGGCCCCTATCCGGCGGGCTTCGAGAAGGCCGTTTCGGCCTCGGCTGCTTCTGGGG
This sequence comes from Pseudolabrys sp., assembly GCA_037200245.1. Lineage (GTDB taxonomy): Bacteria > Pseudomonadota > Alphaproteobacteria > Rhizobiales > Xanthobacteraceae > Pseudolabrys. Next base: position 74,372 of record JBBCIM010000033.1, on the reverse strand, counting down.
CGCTGAACGCAAGTTCTGGGAGCTTGGCAACGGCATTCACGTTACGGCCGTCGGCTATCTCGGCGGCCCGACGCCCAATCCGACCTATGAAGAAGTCTGCTCCGGACGCACCGGCCACAACGAGGTGGTGCTGGTGGTCTATGACCCGAGCAAGATTTCCTACGACACCTTGCTCAAGACCTTCTGGGAAAGCCACAACCCGACGCAAGGCATGCGCCAGGGCGCCGATATTGGCACCCAGTATCGCTCCGGCATCTACACTTTCACCCCGGAGCAGCGAAAAGCCGCCGAAGCCTCGAAGGCGATGTACCAGGCCGAACTGGACAAGAAGCGCTACGGCGCTATTACCACCGAAATCGCCGACGCCGGCGAGTTCTACTTCGCCGAGGACTATCATCAGCAATATTTGGCCAAGAACCCCTTCGGTTATTGCGGCCTCGGCGGCACCGGCGTTTCCTGCCCCATCGGCACCGGAGCCAAGCTGACCCAGGGCGCTGGCGCGTAAGCATCCGTCGTGCCGGGACGTCCGCGCAGCGGACGGGCCTGGAACCCATAACCCCTGTCTGGGATTATGGATTCCAGGCTCGCAGCCTGTTGGCCGCTTAGTGAGACTTTCTTAACCATATAAAGCGCTAATCGGGCTTGAGATTCCGCTCATCCGGCCCGGAACGAAGCGATGCGGGAAGTCCCATTGTTGTTTGCCTTGGTGGCCGCGCTCGCGGTCAGCGGTTGCTTGCGCCAGGAGCCGGCTTATTACGTCATGGACCCGCAGACCGGCCAGCCGGTGCCGGTGGTGACGCAGCAGCAATTGATGCAGCCGGACTACGCGCAGCAGAATTATCAGCCGCCGTCGGCGCCGACTTACGCGCAAGGCAATTCTCGGGGGACTGTTCTCGTCGTCGCCGGCTTACGCGCAGCAGGCTTATGCGCAACCGGCTTATCCGCAGGCCGCGCCAGAGGCATCCGCGCCGCCGAGCGGCCGCGGCCTGTTCAACACCCGCATGAGCGCGCCGGCCTATCAGCAGCCGCAAACTTACGCCCCGCAGGTTTATGCGCCGCAGCCGCAAGTGTATGCGCAGCAGCCCGCTTACGTGCCGCAGACGCAATACATTCCGCCGCAACGCGTGCAGTTCCGGACCTATGCCGCGCCTGCGCCGTACAACGCCTACGCGTCGGCGCCGGCGCAAGCGGCCTACACGCTCGATTCCGGCGACAAGCTGCGTGTCGTCGTGTTCGGCCAGGGACGGCATCACCAACAGCTACATGGTCGACGCCGGTGGCAATATCAGTCTGCCGCTGATCGGCAGCGTTCCGGCGCGCGGCTACTCCACCCAAGAATTATCGCGGATGATCGCCGAGCGGCTCAAGCAAGGCTACGTGCGCGAGCCGCATGTCAGCGTCGAGATCGACACTTACCGGCCGTTCTTTATTCTCGGCGAAGTCACCAATCCCGGCCAGTATCCTTACGTCGCCAACATGACGGTGGAGACGGCGGTGGCGATTGCCGGCGGCTTCGCGCCGCGGGCGCAAAAGGGCAAGGTCGAGATCACCCGCAACGCGCCGGGCCAGCAATTCAAGGGCGACGTGCCGCTCGGCTTCGCGCTCCGCCCCGGCGACACCGTGGTGGTGAAGGAGCGGTGGTTTTAAGCACCACTCCGTCGCTAGACTATTTCTTCATATTCTTGCTGAGGAATTCCTGCGTCCGGCTCCAGGCCAGCGCGGCGGCGTCCTTGTTGTAGCTGGCGCGCTCGTCGCAATAAAAGCCGTGCGCCGCGCCCGGATAGACGTAAGTCTCCGCCTGCGGCTGCTTCTTCTTGATCTCGTCGACCGTGCTCATCGGAATGCCTTCGTCCTTCTCGCCGAAGTGCATTTGCAGCGGACATTTCGGCTTCTCGTCGGCGAACTTGCCGATCGTGCCGCCATAATAGGAAACCGCGGCCGACAGTCCGGGAATCCGGCAGGCGGCGAGAAACGCCGCGGTGCCGCCCATGCAGAAGCCGATGACGGCGAAGGGGCCGGCGCCTTTCATGTCGTCTTTGGCGGCGGCAATGTCGGCCATCATGTGCTCGAAGTTGAGATTGCCCAGATAGCTGCGCGCCTTGGCGATTTCGTCCGGCGTATAGCCGCATTCGAAGTCGCGCACGAAACGGTCGAACACCGCGGGCGCCACCGCGACATAGCCGAGCGCGGCGAGCCGGTCGCAGACCGCGCGGATGTGATGATTGACGCCGAAAATCTCCTGCACCACGACGATGCCGCCCTTCGGCGTGCCTTGCGGATCGGCGCGATAGGCGTCGAGCTTGTGCTGGTCGCTGGTGGTGAGTGACAGATGCTGACCCAAGAAAACCTCCCTGACAATGCGAATGCCGATTTGGAAATGCGCCCCTCGCGGCGGGCGTTTTTAGCATGATGCCGCGACGCCGAGCCAGACGGGTCAGTCGGCAAACGCCTGCGGCAGCAGGGCATAGGACCGCCTGCGCGCCTCGTGGTCGAAAACCATGGTCGTCACCATCAACTCGTCGGCCTCGGTGGCTTCGATCAGTGGCATCAGCTTGGCCCTGATCGTCGCGGGCGAGCCCACCGAAATACGGGCGCGGCTTTGCGCGATACGGGCGCGGTCGACCGGCGTATAATCGTATTTGGCGGCGTCCTCGGGCGAGGCGAGGGGCAGCATTTCGCCTTTGGCGCGGCGCACGGTGTTGAGGTCGACCGTCTGGGCGATGCGCTCGGCTTCTTCGTCGGTGTCGGCGCAGACGATATGCGTGCCGAGGATCGCATAAGGCTTGTCGTGCGACACCGACGGCCGGAAGCTGTCGCGATAGAGCCGCATCGCCTCGACTGCGTCGAAGGTCGCGAAGTGATGCGCGAACGCAAAGGCCGAGCCGATCTGGCCGGCGAGTTGCGCGCTGTAGTCCGACGAGCCGAGCAGATAGATCGGCGGCAGCGCCACGTCGGACGGCATCGCCTGCACGTTGTGAAACGGATGGCCGGCGGGAAATCCATGCGTCTCCAGCAGCATCAGTTCCTGGAAACGCTCGAGGAAATCGTCCTCCTCATTGATGCCCTGGCGGCGGCGCAGCGCATAGGACGTCGCAGGATCGGTGCCGGGCGCACGGCCCAACCCCAAATCGATGCGGCCGGGAAACAGCGCCTCCAGCACCTTGAAGCGCTCGGCCACCATCAGCGGCGCGTGGTTCGGCAGCATCACGCCGCCGGAGCCGATCCGCATGTTCTTGGTTACTGCGGCAATCTGCCCGATCATGATGTCGGGCGCCGAACTGGCGATCGCCGGCATATTATGGTGCTCGGCCACCCAGTAGCGCGTGAAGCCGAGAGTGTCGGCGTGACGCGCCAAGTCGAGCGTGTTGCGCAAGGCCTGCGAGGCCGGTGTGCCCGCCGATACCGGCGAAAGGTCAAGTACCGAAAGCTTGATCATGGACGCTACATATCATGCCGCGGCCATCTTTTCGCGCCGCCAAACCGGCATATGATAAGGGACACGATACCTCCCAGGAGAGCCGCCCCGATGCCTTCGCTGACCGAATGGAAAGTTCCGGCCGCCGCGCAACCTCGCGCGGAAGACTATTCCTTCGACCTCGAACGGGCGCTGTCCTCGGTCGTCGGCCTGCATTCGATTGTGCCGCCGGACGCCTTCACCGCCGAGACGCTGGGCGTCGAGCGCGCCGGCAACGGCGTGCTGATCGACAAGGGTCTGGTGTTGACCATCGGCTATCTGATCACCGAGGCCGAAACCGTCTGGCTGCATCTCGGCGACGGCCGCGTCGCCCAGGGCCATGCGCTGGGCTTCGACCAGGAGACCGGCTTCGGCCTGGTGCAGGCGCTGTCGCCCATCGATTTGCCGGTGCTGCCGATCGGGTCGTCGGCCGCTGCCCAGATCGGCGAGCGCGTCGTCGTGGGCGGCGCCGGCGGCCGCACCCGTTCGCTCGCCGGCCGCATCGCCGCCAAGCAAGAATTCGCCGGCTATTGGGAATACGTGCTCGACGAGGCGATCTTCACGTTTCCCGCGCACCCCAACTGGGGTGGCACCGGGCTGATCTCGTCCAAGGGCGAGCTGATCGGCATCGGCTCGTTGCAGATCGAGCGCGAGCATGGCGGCAAGAGCGAGCACCTCAACATGACGGTACCGATTGATCTGCTGCCGCCGGTGCTGGACGATCTGCGCAAATACGGCCGCGTCAACAAGCCGGTGCGGCCGTGGCTCGGCCTCTACTCGACCGAGATCGAGGACAAGATCGTGGTGGTCGGCATCGCGCCCAAGGGTCCGGCGGCGCGCGCCGAGCTCAAGACCGGCGACGTCGTGCTGTCGGTTGCGGGCGAGGACGTCTCGACGCTGGGCGCCTTCTACCGCAAGGTCTGGTCGCTCGGCCAAGCCGGCGTCGAAGTGCCGCTGACGCTCTACCGCGAAGGCGTTACCTTCGACGTGCGGGTGAATTCGTCCGACCGGCAGAAGTTTCTCAAAGGGCCGCGAATGCATTAGCGCGCCCGCGCTATTCGAGGCTGCGGCGGAAATCCGTCGGCGTGCGGCCGGCGAATTTACGGAACGTCGCGGTAAAGGCGCTGCTCTCGCTAAAGCCGAGCCGCTGGCCGATTTCCGTCACCGACGTCGACACATTCGCCAGCATGCATTTGGCGCGCTCGACGCGGCGGCCCAGGTGATAGCGGTGCGGCGGCACGCCGAAGGATTGCCGGAACGCCCGCGAGAAATGAAACGGGCTTAGATTCACCAAGCCGGCCAAAGCCGACAGCGGCACGTCTTCGGCCAGATGCTCTTCTATATAGTCGGCGACGCGCTTCTGCTGCCAGGCGGCGAGCCCGCCATGCAGAATGGGTTCGCCCACCGCGGCGCCGTTGTTGAGCCGCAGCAGTTCGTGCAGCAGCACCAGGCTGAGCGCCTCGGAATAATAGGACCGCCCGGGCGCGGGGTTTTCCACCTGCGCCTTGAGCTTCATCGCGGTGTCCCAGATGTCGCGGTCGAAGAAGAAGATCAGCGGCTTGAATTCGACATCGGCGAAGTTGAGCTCGGGGTCGAGCAGCGGCGCGCGTGGATCGATGTAGAAATACGTCACGCGCGTCAAAGCCCGCGGCTTCTGCCAGCCGTGAAAGCGCCGGCCGGCCGGCACGAAAGTGAGCTTGCGGCTGAAATTGCGCGTTACCGACGTGGGCAGGCCTTCGACCCGCGTTTCGCCGTCGTAACGCTCGGCGCGCTCGGCGGCGATCAGCAGATGATGCGGGCCTTGGTAGCTGTACTCGAACGGCGCGTGGCGCACGATCTGCACGGTGTCGCCATGCATGCCGTTCCAGGCTGTGTGATGACGTCGCGCGATTTCCGGCGGCGCGAAATTGACGATGTCCGAGGTCGCCGCGGCATTGCCGGCAAGGATGGCATCGCGCGCGGCGAACGCGGCCGGCGCCTGGTCGTTGATACGGAGCATGATGTCGATCTCCAAACGTTAACGATCGCCTTTGCTCCCGTTGGGATTCCTCTGGATGTAATTTTTTTCCCGGCCGGCGCCGGTTTTGTAATGCGCTCGTAGTGACGCCCCGCCGTATCGTCGATAGCGCGCGTTGCATGACTTGCATGCATCGTTCGCCGACCGGAACTCACTGCGCAGAAAGTGCGGTGCTACAGGCCTTTATCGCGCCGCCGTCTGTGTCGCGCCGCTCGATGCGCCGATCACAAAGCCGCGAAGTTGCGCGTGAAGACATTGCATTTTTGTAATGCGTGCAACGTGCGTTTCGATTGCGCAATCCGTCATCGAAAGCGGCAAGAACAATCAAACCGTCGCCGCGCGCCGCACCATGTGTGAAGGCGTAGGCATCGGAACGCCGATGCCCTGACACAATGGAGACGACCTATGAAGAAGCTTATTCTTGCCGGCGCGTTGATCGCGTCGATCGCTTCGCCGGCCTTCGCGCAGAGCTTTATTCCCAGCCAAGGCACCGGCAACATCGCGCCGATGGTGACCGCGGCCAATCCCGACGGCGTGTTCCGCTATACGCCGACCGGCACTAGCGTCGCTCCGCGCCGCCGTGCGTCCGTGGCCGAAAATGCCTATGCGCAGGACGTGACCGGCTCGGTCGGCGTCGCGCGTTACAGCGGCGCAACCGATCCCGATCCGAACATCCAGTTCCAGCTCAACCGGGAAGCCGAGGAAGGCTGCAACACCGAAGGCTGCTGATCGCCTTTTTGTGATGCTCAATTCAGAGTCCCGGACGCCGTCCGGGACTCTGAATTTTTGCGCGGCGCATCAAACGCGAGGGGCGGAATCCCAGACTCAAGGCTGGCGTGAGATTTCGCGGACGCCGTCATAGTCGAAGTATCTGGCAAGGTTTCGAAAACCCGCGATCATCCTCGATGCAAGGCCTTTCACGCTCAGGGTCAGAAGCCTTTCGTGGTGCCTCATGCCCTTGCCGCCCCTGACCAGGCCTAAGTCCCGAACGATGCAATAGGTGCCGTCGCTCATCTGAACGACTTCGGAATTTTTGAAGTAGTTAGTAATACGCATAGCCGCAGCATGCATTGCTGGGTGATTCCGTCAATTCTTGACAGACCCTCATCAACAGACCGACGCATCTTTCCCATCGAGCCTGCAATCGCGCAAAATAAGGCGCCAAACGCGCCGTTGCCGCAACGGGCCGTTTCGTCTATTGAATCGGGGCAGGCGCCCGTAGCTCAGCTGGATAGAGCGTTGCCCTCCGAAGGCAAAGGTCGGACGTTCGAATCGTCTCGGGCGCGCCAGTTATCGCCACCATGGATTGGGACGCCGGGCGTGCGGCGCGTTCGCGCGCGCCCCCCAGTTCGAGGACAAAACGAGTGCTACGGCGGCGGAAGCGGCGGCGTGACCGTCAGCGGAAACAGCATATAGCCGTGGCCTTTATCCTGGAGATAGCTCGGAAGCCGCCGCCCTGCCGGCTGGGGCTTCGGCTGGGCCTTTTTGCCTTCGCCTTTTTTCGGCTCCGCGGGCGCGCCGTCGGGCACGAAGGATGGTTTGGACTGGGATGGATTGTCGACAATTACGTGCGTGGCCGGCGGTATTTTCGCCTTTATGAAAGCTCCACCACTTTTGGCACTGTTGGCAGTCGGCGCTTTGCTGCCGTTAATATAAAATGACAGTGTACTTGTTTGCTGGATTGATCCTGCGACATCGATCGCGGCGGGATTCCATCGAGCGCCGGTAATGGAGAGTCTTGAATCCAGCCCGACGCTGGTTTTGAATAGCGAACGAATACAAAGTTTGGGCGGGAACGATCTGCTGTTTCGCCAATTCGTCGCTGTTTGCGAAATAGCCGCTTCCCATCGTTTTGGCGTTTCGCAACAGCCAGGCCGCCAACGGCTCGCTGGCATTCACCATGATCCTGGTGAATTGCGCCTGCTCCGGAGTTTCGCCACTTGCATGCGCGACCGGTTAGATTCGATCTTCGAATAGCAGTTGAACTCATCCGACTCGCTCGTCAGTTTGGCGTCTTGTTTGATCAAGAAATTCCAGGTGAAGGCGTAGGTGTTTTTGATCGCCCAAAGGACGGGCCGAGATGAAAAATCTTTGTCGCTTCCGGACTTAGAACCCGTTTGTTGTCAAGCGTGGTCTGGCTGCCACCGGCCGGGATGCCGATCGTATCGATAATCTTCAAATCGAGAATGAGTGTGCTGTACTGATTTTCAATCGAGATCGAAGTACGAATAGTTCTCGACCGCCAGTCGCCAATTGTCCTCCGCCGTGCCCTCTTTGCTGTTCGCCTGGGCTTGAAACAGAAGCGCGCGTTGACGATTGGCCTCATAAAATGTGACGAGTTCGCAGCGGACGGACTTCAGTAACGGCGGGACCTGGTCGCGGCCAATGTAGCCCGAAAGGGGGTCATGCACGTAATAAGGGCTCGCACACGCGCCCAAAAGCAGTGACGCAATAACCGTCAACGCGACGCGCACGACACGCAACCCCCAACCGGCGGGCAAATTCAATCAAAGATTGTGGTGGGAGTCAACGCACGCAAAGCCTTATGCGGGCGCCGGATGCCCGAACTCCGCAAAGCCATATGCGAGTTGTGTTAGTCTCGCCTTTGGATCATTTTCTCACGACGCCCTAAATAAAAAATCACGATCCCGGCGAACCAACGCCGGATCTTCTTGAGGAAAACGCACCAGGGGCCCCCATCATGCCGGGTGTCACGCCGTTCGCTGATCGCTACGTTTGCCTTAGGCTCGGCGGCGGGCTTTTTTGCCGCGCGCGGCCTTCGCCGCCTTTCCCGACCGGCCGATCCGTCTGATCGTGCCCTTTGCCGCCGGCCGGGCAATGCCGACATTGTCGGCCGCATTGTCGGCGAGCGATTGCGGCGGCGCTCGGCCAGCCGGTGATCGTGGAAAATCGCGGCGGCGCCGGCGGCGGCATCGGCGCCGAAGCGGTGGCCCGCGCAGCGCCCGACGGCTACACGCTGCTCGTCGGCTCGAACGGTCCGCTCACCGTCAATCCTTTCGTCCAGGCCAAGCTGCCTTACGATCCGCTGAAGGACTTCGTAGCCGTAGGGCTGACGAGCTACGTGCCGCATTGCATCATCCTCGGCAACGCGATGCGGGCCAAAATCTTGGGCGATCTGATCGCGCAATCGAAGAAGGAGCAGGTCAGCATCGCCACCAGCGGCGTCGGCAGCTCGACGCACATGACGCTGGAGCGCTTCAAGGCCGCCACCGGCGCCAATGTCGTCCACGTGCCCTATCGATCGGGCGGCGCGCTGATGCCCTGACCTGATCGGCGGAAGCATCCAGGCGGCGATGACCGAACTCTCCACCGCATTGCCGCTGCATAAAGCCGGCCAGGCGCACATCGTCGCGGTCGCGTCGGCCAAGCGCTCGCAACTCGCGCCCGATGTCGCGACCTTCATCGAAGGCGGCGTCAAGGATTTCACCGGCGAAAGCTTCATCGGCATTCTGGCGCCGGCCGGTACGCCGCCGGCGATCGTCGCGCAATTGCAGAAGGCGATTGCCGACGGGCTGAGCGGTTCAAGCCCCGCCGCCGATAAATTGCGCGGCATGGGTTCGGAAATAGCCACGCCCGAGCAGATGACCTCGGCCGGCTTCGCCGACTTCATCAAGACCGACTACAAGCGCATGGGCGAAGCCGCCAAGCTCGCCGGGCTGGACCCGAAATGAGCGGTCTGTTGCCGCAAGGCGCCTGCGACTGTCATTGCCATGTGTTCGGACCGGCGGCGCGCTTTCCTTATGCCGAGCCGCGCAGCTACACGCCCGACGACGCGCCGCTCGAGGCCTATATCGCGCTCATCGACCGGCTCGGCTTCGACCGCGGCGTGATCGTGCAGCCGTCGGCTTATGGCCGCGACATGCGAGCAACCCTCGACGCGCTGGACGCGAGAGCCGAAGCGGCTGCGCGGCGTCGGTGTCGGCGGCAGCGAATTGACCGCGGCGACATTGAAGGCGTGGCACGTGCCGGCGTGCGCGGTCTGCGCGCCAATGAATTCCGCCGCGACGGCAAGCCCTATTATCAGAACGGCGTCGGTTTAAAGGACATCGAGCCGCTATTGCCGCAGGCTCGCCGACATGGGCTGGCATTTGCAATTGTGGGGATCGACACCCGCGACCTGCCGGACCTGTTGCCGCAATTGGCGCGCGTGCCGGTGCCCATCGTGGTCGATCACATGGGCCGGCTGGAATATCATCATGGCACAAGCAATCCCGGCTTTCAGGCGCTGCTGCGCGGCGTCGGCGAGGGCAAGTTCTGGTCGAAGCTGTCCGGCACTTATCGTCTCGGCGCGACGGCCGCCTGATTATGCGCAGGCGCGGCCGTTTCACGACGCGCTGGTCAAGGCCAATCCGCGGAATCTGGTGTGTGGGGCACCGACTGGCCGCATCCGCGGCCCGAGGGGCCGGTGCCGGACGCTGCGCGGCTGCGCGACGTGTTTCTCGACTGGACCAAGAACCCCGCGACGCGCCAGGCGATTTTGGTCGACAACCCGTCGCGGCTTACGATTTCCCGAAAAGCTGAATCTACGAGACGTTCGGCAGTTCAAACGACGCCGGCATGCGGCGCGGCTCCGGCACATAATACTTGCCGATCTTGACCATCGGCCGCGGCTTGATGGCGATCGAGGTCAGCCGGTCGCGCAAGGCTTTGGGCGACGTCGGCTTGATCAGGAATTCATGCACGCCGGCGCGCAAGGCCTCGACCACCGAGGAGCGGTATGCGCGGTTGGTGAGCATGATGATCGGCAGATTGGGACGCGGGAAGGACGCCCGGCGACCGCACGATGTGCATCACTTCCATGCCGTTGAGCACCGGCATGTCCCAATCCAGCAGCATGATGTCGGGGTCGCAAATGCGGATCTGCTCGAGCGCGGCCAGCCCGTCGGTCGCTTCGATCACCGACTTGGCGCCGAGATTGGTGAGCATGGTGCGCGGTCAACCGGCGCATGTAATGATTGCCGTCGACAATCAGGATGCTCAGCCCTTGCAGCATCCGCTCGATGGTCTGATCATTGCATGATGCCACGCTCTCGCCGTCTGAGATCGCCCGAAAGCTAACGACAAGATTCTGCTATTCTACTAAGATCAATCGTTCAATTTTTCGCAATCCGGAACCGCACGTTCGCAATACACTAACTACTAACTATATGTGCACAGCGCTTTCCGCTCTTGGTTAAAAATTATCTTTATCGCATGGAGCCCGCTATGAAGCTGCCCGGTCCCGACCATCCGATCGCCATCACCCATAACGACAAGCGCGTGCGCGTCACATTCGGCGGCGCCGTGATCGCCGACACCACGAAGGCGCTGACGCTCAAGGAAGCGAACTATCCGGCTGTGCAATACATCCCGCGCGCCGACGCCAGGATGGAGTTGCTCAAGCCCACCGCCAACGCCAGCCATTGCCCGTACAAAGGCGACGCCAGTTATTTTGCGATCTCGGCCGGCGGCAAGACGGCGGACAATGCGGGTATGGTCTTATGACAAGCCCTATCCGGCGATGGCCGAGATCGCGGGCTATCTGGCGTTCTACCCGAACCGGGTAGATACGATCGAAGAGGGCTGAGGCTCAAAGCCGCGCAACGAGGCTACTTCCTTTTTCCAGCAACAACTGGCCGCGTTGCTTGATCGAGCGCGTCGCTACCCTCGGCGAATTTCTGCAACAGCCAGGGCAACGTCAGCGTCAAGGTGACGCGATCCCTCGCCGACGTCGAGAAAACCGCTGGGCGGCCTGACCGATGGCGCGCACGCGAAACGTCAGCCGGTTGTCGACCCAGGTCTGCTCGTCCACTTTGAGCACCGGAAAGCTCGCGACCGCGCGGGCGATGCGGCCTTGAGCCGCGCCACGGCCTCGTCGCGGCCGAGCCGGTGCGAAATCGTGACGACAAGCGGTTCCGACATTTTATTCCTCGTGCCTGACTGCGTGCTGCACGTGGGTACGCGATGGCCGCTTTTCAATTCGCCGGCGTCTCCAGAGCCTGGTGCCCGCATCCTCCCCGGCCGGTCTAAAAGAGAATAATTTCTATGCTCCAGACCGTGCGACAACAAAAAGTCTCTTATTTTCAGCGACTTATTGCGATTTTGCAGAATAAGCTTCTATCTAGAGGCTCACTTCAACCGCAGCCGGGGCTGGGTTCATGACCGATCTTCGCCGCAAATACCCACAACTGGCGACGCTCGAAGGCTGGGCCTTCGCGGCTGCCACCATCTTCATCTTTCTGGTTATCGCCGGCGTCGTGCCGCGCGTGTCTTGGTAAGGGGCCTCTAATGTCGAGCACCACTACTTACTCCGCCGGTTCCATTCCGCGCCGCGCCGATAACGTCGAAACCGCGCCGCGCATCAGCGAAGACTGGTTGTCGCTGATCGTCGGCCTGCTGATTTTCGGGCTGGCGCTCGCCGGCATCGCCAATGTCGATCTGCTCGGCTGGACGGTTACCACCTCGGTTTGGACCGATATCGCCAAGGCGCTCGGCCCGGTCTCCAAAACCTATGCCTCGTTCGGCGGCTTCGGCCGCGCTGGTCGCCACTTACGTCGCGCTTCTCGTCATTCTCAGCGCCACGGTGTTCGCGCTCAAGAGCGACCTCAAGCGCTTCGCGCTCGGCTTCACCGCCGGTGTTCTGGATCGCTTACGCGAGCTGGGTCGTCGGCGAGCTACGCCAATTTCGCCGCGGTGACGCCGGCCGAACTGCAGAAGTTCGGCATTAGCTGGTCGCTCAAGCTTACCACCGAAGGCGGCTACATCTTCGCGCTGCTCGCCGGTCTCATCATCGCCAATTTCTTTCCGCGCTTTGCCGACAGCATCAAGGCGGCGGGGTGCGCCCCGAGCTCTATATCAAGATCGCCATTGTCATCCTCGGCGGCGTTGTTGCCGTCACCGCGGCGGGCCCGGCTCAATCTCGCGAGCTCGCTGCTGCTGCGCGGCATCGCCGCATCGTCGAAGGCCTATCTGATCTATTGGGCGGTGGTCTATTTCGTCGCCCGCAAATGGTTCGGCTTCAATCGCGAATGGGCGGCGCCGCTGGCGTCCGGTATTTCGATCTGCGGCGTGGCGGCCTCGATCGCCACCGGCAGCGCCATCCGCGCCAGGCCGGCGATCCCGGTGCTGGTGTCGTCGCTGGTCGTGATCTTCGCCGTCGTCGAAGTCCTGATCCTGCCGTTTTTGGCGCAGACCTTCCTGTGGCGCGAGCCACTGGTGGCGGGCGCCTGGATCGGCCTTGCGGTGAAAACCGACGGCGCGGCGGTTGCCGGCGGCGGGCATCACCGAGGCGTTGATCCTCGCCAAGAACGCGGCCGAAGGCATCAAGTATCAGCCCGGCTGGATTCTGGCGACGACGGCCACCGTGAAGATCTTCATCGACATCTTCATCGGCATCTGGGCCTTCATCCTCGGGCTACATCTGGACCAACCACATCAACCCGACCTCAACCGACAAGGCGAAGGGGCGTCGGAGATTCTGGCAGCGCTTCCCGAAGTTCATCATCGGGTTTCTCGCCACCACGGCGATCGGCGCCTACCTCGTGCTCGGGGCACCGGCGGAGATCGCCGCCAAGGTGCCGGCCGCCATCGGCGAGGCAACACCTTCCGCGTGCTCTTCTTCATCCTGACGTTCTTCTCGATCGGCGTGCTCTCGAACTTCCGCCAGCTATGGCAGGAGGGCATCGGCAAGCTCGCGGCCGTCTATGTCATCAGCCTGTTCGGCTTCGTGATCTGGGTCGGCCTCTTGATCTCCTGGCTCTTCTTCAACGGCCTCCATCCGCCACTGGCCAGCTAACCGGATAAGGAACGCAACATGTCACAACCTCAAATTGGCGAAGAACTCAGCAAGGCCGCGGTCGAACCGCTGTTGCCGATCGAAAAGAAGCTGATCGGCTGGAGCCTCGGCATCGGCGTCACGCTTCTGGTCGTGCTCGCCTTCGTCAATCATTTGTTTCCGGTAACGCTTTGATCCGATGGCTTTCCTGGCGGCGGACGTAGTATTCGTCTCGTCGACAATGTGGTGAGTATGAGCATGTCGCCGATACCTACGTCGCCGATACCAAAGACCGCGCCGTTCGCCGAAGAAGAGATCGGTCTGCTCAACCGTGTCGTCGGCGCGGCGACGCCGATCCAGCGCGCCTGGCTGGCGGGATTTCTGGCGGGCCTCGATGCCTCGCAAGGCGCCGACGCCTCGCAAGCCACTGCTGCGGGTGTCGCTGCCGCCGAACCGGCGGCGCCGGCGCGTCCGGCCGAGCCGCTGACGATCGTCTACGCCAGCGAGTCCGGCAATTGCGAGAAGCTCGCCAACGATCTGGCCAAGGCTTCGCGCAAGAACGGTCTGAAGCCCAATCTGATCGACATGGCCGATCTCGATCTGGCCGACATCACCAAGGCCAAGCGCCTGGTTGTCATCGCCGCCACCTTGGGGCGAGGGCGAGCCGCCGGCGCGCGCCACGCACGCCTACAACACCTTGATGAGCGACGCAGCACCCCGCCTCGACGGCATCGAGTTCGGTGTGGCTGGCCTTGGGGGACACGGCCTACGCCGAGTTTTGCGCCGTCGGCAAGAAGATCGACGAGCGCCTCGCCCGCGCTGGGGGCCAAGCGCCGTGGTCGACCGCGTCGACTGTGATCTGGATTTCGCCACGCCCGCCACTGAATGGATCGGGGATGCGCTCAAGGCGCTGGCGCCGCCGGCGGAAGCCGGCCGCGGTCGCGTCATCGAGGTCGACTTCGGCGTCAAGCCGCTGTCGCGCCGAACACCGATATCGTCGAGGCCGAGATTACCGAACTGGTGAACCTAAAACTCGTCGCGCTCCGACAAGGAGACCATCCACCTCGCCCTCGCTTTCGAGGGCTCGACCTCTACCCCGAGGAACGATCCCGCTTACGTCGATGAACTGCTCAAGGCCGCCGGTCTCACCGGCGACGACGCGTTGCGCAACGAACTGATTAAGTCGCGCGACGTCACCACGCTGTCGCTTAAGACGGTCGAGACCTACGCCGCGCAGACGGGCCACCAATATGTCAAGGCGCTTATCGCCGACGGCGAGGCCAGGCAATGGATCGCCGGCCGCCAGCTCATCGATCTGGTCGCGACCTTCCCGACTGCGTTGACCGCCGACCACCTGCGCGCCGTCACCCGGCCGCTGGCGCCGCGCGCCTATTCGATCGCGTCGTCGCGCCGCGAGGTCGGCGAGGAGGCGCATCTCCTGATTTCCGCGGTGCGCTACGAGACCAACGGCCGCGCCCGCAAAGGCGTCGCCTCGAACTACGTCGCCGAGCGCCTCAAGCGCGGCGACAAGGTCCGCGTCAAACTCAAGCCCAACAAGCACTTCAGCCTGCCGGCCGCCGACAAGGACATCATCATGGTGGGTCCCGGCACCGGGGTCGCGCCTTTCCGTGCCTTCGTGCAGGAGCGCCGCGCCACGCAGGCCAAGGGCAAGAGCTGGCTGTTCTTCGGCGACCGCCAGTTCACCCATGATTTCCTTTACCAGCTCGACTGGCAGGAGGCCCTCAAGGACGGCGCGCTGACCCGCATGGACGTCGCCTTCTCGCGCGACCGGCCGGAGAAGGTCTATGTCCAAGACAAGATCTGGGACAAGCGCCAAGACCTGATTGCCTGGCTCGACAACGGCGCCAGCTTCTATGTCTGCGGCGGACGCCAAGAACATGGCGAAAGACGTCCGCGCGACGCTGGTCCGCGCCTATACCGACGTGAAGGGCCTTTCCCCCGAGGCCGCCGAACAGGCCGTCGCAACGCTTGAGCGTGACAAGCGTTACCTGCAGGATACGTATTAGAGGCGGCGAGCGCACCCTCCGCCGTCATCGTCCGCGAAGGCGGACGATCCAGTATCCCCGGCGCTGAGATCGATCCGCGACCGTAGTGGCTACTGGATGCCCCGCCTTCGCGGGGCATGACAGCCGATGGAATTGGAGACGGACGATGAGCGACGACGAACTCTCTCGCAACGAGCACATCAAGGACGCCAGCAATTATTTGCGCGGCACGCTGCAAGAAGGCTTGGCCGACGAAATCACCGGCGCCATCGTCGAGGACGACCAGCAGCTCGTCAAATTCCATGGCATGTATTTGCAGGACGACCGCGACCTGCGATCCGAGCGCACCCGCAAGAAGATGGAGAAGGCCTTCGCTTTCATGATCCGCGTGCGCGTTCCTGGCGGTGTGCTGTCGCCGCAGCAATGGCTGGCGCTCGATCACGTCGCGCGCTCCTACGCCAACCATACCATGCGGCTGACCACGCGGCAGACCGTGCAGCTTCATGGCATCATCAAGTCGAACTTGAAGCCGACGCTGAAGGAAATCGACGGCGTGCTGCTCAACACCATTGCCGCCTGCGGCGACGTCAACCGCAACGTGATGGCCAATCCCAATCCGTACCAGTCGCGCGCCCACGCGCAGGCGATTGAGACCGCCCGCGCCCTCTCCGACCATCTGACGCCGCGCACGCCGGCCTATCGCGAGATTTGGCTCGACGGCGAAAAGATTGCCGGCGGCGATGAGGAGGTGGTCGAGCCGATCTACGGCAAGACTTATCTGCCGCGCAAATTCAAGATCGTGATCGCCGTGCCGCCGTCGAACGACGTCGACGTGTTCGCGCACGATCTCGGCTTCATCGCCGTACTCAACGACAACGGCGACGTCCTCGGCTGGAACGTCACCGTCGGCGGCGGCATGGGCATGACCCATGGCGAAGAAGACACCTATCCGCGCACCGCCGACATCTTGGGCTACATCGCCGCCAAGGACGCCATCGCCATCGCCGAAGCCGTCGTCACCGTGCAGCGCGACTGGGGCAATCGCGCCATCCGCAAGCACGCGCGCCTGAAATACACCATCGAGGACCGCGGCCTCGACACCTTCCGCGCCGAGGTCGTGCGCCGCGCCGGCGTGCTGCTGGAGCCGGCCAAGCCTTTCACCTTCACCTCCACCGGCGACCGCTTCGGCTGGAGCGACGGCGTCGACGGCCGTTCGCATCTCACGCTCTATGTAGAGGCCGGGCGCCTGCACGAAAAGCAGATGGCGGCGCTGCGCAGAATCGCCGAGAACCACGACGGCGATTTCCGCATCACGCCGAACCAGAACCTGATTATCGCCAATATCGCCGCCGACAAGCAGAAGGAATTCCACTGGATCGCGCAGGAGGCAGGCCTTTTGGCGCCGTGGTCCGGCCTGCGCCGCAATTCGATGGCCTGCGTCGCGCTGCCGACATGCGGCCTGGCTCTCGCCGAGAGCGAGCGCTATTTGCCTGACCTGTTGGGCGCGCTCGACGCCAGTCTTGCCGCGCATAAATTGTCCGCCGACGACATCGTCATCCGCATGACCGGCTGCCCGAACGGCTGCGCGCGGCCTTATCTCGCCGAGATCGGTTTGGTCGGCAAAGGCCCCGGCCGCTACAATCTTTATCTCGGCGCGGCCTTCGACGGCTCGCGGCTGTCCAAGCTTTACGCCGAGGACCTCCAGCACGACGGCATCATCGCCGCGCTCGATCCGATCTTCGCGGCTTACGCGGCCGGCCGGCAGAAGGGCGAGCACTTCGGCGACTTCACCATTCGGGCCGGCTACGTCGCCAAGACCGGCAACGGCCGCGACTTCCACAACAACACCGGTTCGCAGCAGAAGAGTTCGGCGGCATGAGCGACGAACGCAAGCCTTCCGAGGAGCGGCCTGAAAGAATGAGCGCGCTGGCGCGGCTGCCGGTGTTCCTGGCGCTTGAGGGCAAGCGCGCGGTGCTCGTGGGTTCCGGTCAGGCCGTCGATTGGAAGCTCGAACTGTTGGAGGCCGCCGGCGCGCAAGTTCAGCGCTACGCGGCGGATAGATGGACGGCCGAAGATTTGCGCGGCGCGGCCATCGCCGTTGGCGGCTTCGACAATGACGAATCCGCGGCCGCCTTTGCCGTCGCCGCGGGCGCAGCCGGCGTCCCGGTCAACGTCATCGACAGACCGGCGTTCTGCGATTTTGCCTTCGGCGCCATCGTCAACCGCTCGCCTTTGGTCATCGGCATCTCAACCGACGGCGCAGCGCCCGTGTTCGCGCAGGCGATCCGCGCCAAGCTGGAAGCCTTGCTGCCGAAAGGCTTTGCCCACTGGGCCGCTGCGGCCAAGCGTTGGCGCGCGGCGGTAAAAGAATCCGGTCTGTCGTTCTCGGGCCGCCGCAAGTTCTGGCAACTGTTCACGGCGCACGCGGTGACCAATCCGCAGAGCGATCCCTCGCAAAGCGATTTCGACCGTTTCGTCGCCGAGGTCAAAGGCATCGGTGCTGCCGTCGAGAACGGTTCCGTGACTTTGGTCGGCGCCGGTCCCGGCGATCCGGAGTTGCTGACGCTGCGCGCTGTGCGCGCGCTGCAATCGGCAGACGTCATTCTGTTCGACGATCTGGTGTCGCGCGATGTGCTCGACTTCGCCCGCCGCGAGGCGCGCAAGATGCTGGTCGGCAAGACCGGCTTCGGCCCGTCCTGCAAGCAGGACGACATCAACACGCTGATGATCGGCCTCGCCAAGCAAGGCAAACGCGTCGTGCGGCTCAAGGGCGGCGATCCGCTGATCTTCGGCCGTGCCGGCGAGGAGATCGAAGCCTGCCGTAACGCCAACATCTCTGTCGAAATCGTGCCCGGCATCACCGCGGCGCAAGGCGCCGCCGCCAAGCTCGGTCTGCCGCTGACCGATCGCGCGCAATCGCGCCGCCTGCAATACATCACCGGCCACGCCAGGAACGGCCAGCTTCCGGACGATCTCGACTGGCGCGCGCTCGCCGATCCGACCACGACCACGGCGATCTACATGCCGGTGAAGACTCTTGCGGCTCTCGTCGCCAAAGCCACCGCGCAAGGCCTCGATCCTTCGACGCCTTCGCTCGCCATCTCGCGCGCCACGCGGCCGGACCAGGCCGTGCTCGCCGCGCCCATCGGTGAATTGCCTGAACGCATCGCGCAATCGTCGCTGCCAGGGCCCGTTTTGGTCATGCTCGGCCACGCCCTCTCCGCCGCCGCGCAAAGCGATTCGCCCGCGGCAACCGTCGAAAAGGTAAGCAGCACCGGCGATAATCGGTTGCCGAGCAGTAAAAACGCTTAGTTTCTGTGGTTAAATCGCTGTTCGGCCCGTGGGCGCTTTGCGGCGCGGGCGCGAATCTCCTAATGCGTAGGGGACCAAGCGCATGGTGCGCACGAGGGAGAGAAATTCCATGGCAGTAGCCGCAGCGAAACCGAAGGCCAGCAAGCCGATCACCACCAAGCATCTCGCCTATACGCTGGCGGATCAGCACCAACTGACCAAGAAGCAGGGCACGCAGATGCTGGAAGACCTCGTCACCCTGATTACCAAGCACCTCAAGAAGGGCGAGCGGGTCAAGATCGCGGGCCTCGGCATCCTGCAAGTGCGCAAGCGCGCCGCCCGCATGGGCCGCAATCCGGCGACCGGCGAAGCCATCAAGATCAAGGCGTCGAAGAAGGTCGCGTTCCGCGCCACCAAAGAACTCAAGCTGGCGATCTGATCGCGCCATCTTCGTTTCGATGCAAAACCCCGCCGGCCCCGGCGGGGGTTTTTGTTTCTTTTCTTCCCCTCTCCACAAGGGGAGAGGGGAAGAAAAAAGCGGCGCGTGGAAAATACTCTTGACTAAAATCCCAGGGTATGTAATCCTAGATTTATCCCGCCTCGTGCTGCCGAGGGGCGTTTGATCAGCGTCTCCAGACGTTGAGGCGGGGAGCGGTGGCCGGACGGGGGCGTCGGAGATGCGGCGCCAGTTTTCCCCTCCGGCGGTCCAAGCCGCGTTGTGTCCGGCGTGCCGCTGCACGTTAGGGCCCCCTGACGGTCCGGTAGGCCAAGCATGCCTGTCAGCGCATGCGGCCGAGTGACCGGGGCTTGCCGGTGGCACGTCGTGGCGTCTGTAACTGACGCAAGCGAACGGAGGGTCGACCACCGAGACCAACGCGGAGCAAACCTAAGAAACACCGCGCGCGGGACGCCATGGGTTTGGTGGACTTGCGTTGCTACCAGCTTCGACAAGCCTCGATGTCGCGAGGCGTCGAGGCGCGTGGGTCCATATCGGACCCGTGGCGTTCCGCGCGCCCTCGGTTCTTATCCGAAGGTCGCAAAAGGACTACGGCCTACCCGGGGCCGGTAAAGAATGCGGGCGGCGGAGCGTTGGCTTTTCTTATCCCTCCCCTGAAAGGGGAGGGTGAAGAAGCAGCCACGCCATGACATTGAGTCCCCACCCCCTATAATGCCCGCCAAGAAACAGCCCGAGGAGGAACTCCCATGTCGCAGCCGGCCGAGAAGCGCGAGGGCATGCCCAAGATGCTCAAGGATGCCGCGTTCACCTGGGAGGATCCGCTCGATCTCGAGGGCCAACTCACGGAAGACGAGCGGATGGTGCGCGACACCGCGCGCGGCTTTGCGCAGGATTATCTGGCGCCGCGCGTCATCGAAGCCTACCGCGAGGAAAAGTTCGATTCCAACATGCTGCCCGAGATGGGCAAGCTCGGCCTGCTCGGCCCGACAATTCCGGAAACCTATGGCGGCGCCGGCTTGGGCTACGTCGCCTACGGCCTGATCGCGCGCGAACTGGAACGCGTCGATTCCGGCTATCGCTCCACCATGTCGGTGCAGTCGTCGCTGGTGATGCATCCGATCTACGCCTACGGCAACGAAGCGCAGCGCCGTAAATATTTGCCCAAGCTCGCCTCCGGCGAGATGGTCGGCTGCTTCGGCCTCACCGAGCCGGACCATGGCTCCGATCCGGGTTCGATGGTGACGCGCGCCGAGAAGGTCGCCGGCGGCTACAAACTCAACGGCGCCAAGACCTGGATCTCCAACGCGCCGGTCGCCGACGTCGCCGTGGTCTGGGCGAAGCTCGACAACGTCATCCGCGGCTTTATCGTCGAGCGCGGCACCAAAGGCTTCTCGACGCCGAAGATCGAAGGCAAGCTGTCGCTGCGCGCCTCGGTCACCGGCGAGATCGTGCTGGAAGACTGCGTCATCCCGGAAGAGAATCTGCTGCCGAACGCCAAGGGGCTGGCCGGTCCGTTCGGCTGCCTCAACAATGCGCGCTACGGCATCTGCTGGGGCGCCATGGGCGCCGCCGAATTCTGCTGGCACGCCGCGCGGCAATACACGCTCGACCGTAAGCAGTTCAACCGGCCGCTCGCCGCCAATCAACTGGTGCAGAAGAAGCTCGCCGATATGCAGACCGAAATCGCGCTCGGCCTCAATGGCGCGCTGCGTCTGGGCCGTATGCTGGAAGAGGGCCGCGCCGCGCCGCCGTCGATTTCGCTGATGAAGCGCAACAATTGCGGCAAGGCGCTCGACATCGCGCGCGTTGCTCGCGACATGCACGGCGGCAACGGCATCTCCGAGGAATATCACGTCATGCGCATGCTGACGAACCTCGAGACCGTCAACACCTATGAGGGTACCCACGACATCCACGCGCTGATCCTCGGCCGCGCGCAGACCGGGATACAGGCGTTTTTCTGATACAAGAATGTCATGGCCGGGCTTGACCCGGCCATCCCGCTTAGTTGAGCACAGTGCCAACCTAAGCGGGATGCGCGGGACAAGCCCGCGCATGACATCTAGGAATTTCCCACCATTTCGGAATTCAATGGACCTCCTCACCATCGCAGCTCTCGCCGGGGCCGGCGTATTGGCCGGCATTCTCGCGGCCATCGTCGGCGGCGCGGCCGTCATCGTTTATCCGGCGCTGATCTTCTCCGGCGTGCCGCCGCAAATGGCGGCGGTGGCCAATCTCACCGCGATGATGCCGGCGACAATGCTGGCCGCGCTTGCCGACCGTTCGCAATTGCCGCCGTTCAACCGCGCCTTCGTCTCGCTGATCTTCGCCTCGATCGCCGGCGCGGCGCTTGGCGCGATCCTGCTGCTGCTGACGCCGTCGCGCATGTTCGAGGTGCTGGTGCCGCTGCTGCTGGCCTTCGCCACGACGCTGTTCGCCTTCTCCGGGCGCATCAGCAAATGGATGCGCGGCCGCGCCGCGAATCGCGGCCACGACATCGCCTTCAATGTCGGCAGCCTCAAGGTGCTGCTGCCGGTGTCGTTCTACGGCGGCTATTTTGGCGCCGGCGTCGGCATTCTCATTCTCGCGGTGTTCAGCCTGGCGACCGGCGGCGACTACCGCTCGGCCAATGTCGCCAAGAATTTCGTCTCCAGCCTCAACGGACTTGCCGCCAGCGTAGTGTTCGCGACGCAAGGCGCGGTGCCGTGGCCGCAGACCTTCGCGCTGATGGGCGGCACGCTAATCGGCGGATTCGCCGGCTCGCACCTCGCGCGCATCATCCCGGCGCATATCGTGCGCATCCTGGTGGTCGTCGTCGGCGCGGCTCTGACGGTGTCGTTCGCGCGGCGCTATTGGTTCTAGGCTGCCGCCTGCGCAAGCTCGACGAGGCGTTTCACCATCGCGCTGTCGGGATCCTTCAGCGGACCGATCACCGTGAAATGGTTGGCGCCGGCAATTTCGCCGTAGCGCGTCTGCGCCTTGCCGCTCCAGGTGTCGGCGACAAGGCGACTCTGGCGGCGGAACTCATCCGACTCGGCGCCGCCGACGACAGCATCGAAGACGCGGCCGGGCGGTACGTTCCAGAACAGTGGCGACACACGGCGAGCTTCGGCATCGTCGAGCCGCAGTTCCGCGTTCATCGACACTTTCGTCATCGGCGCCAGATCGAACAGGCCCGAAATCGAATAGCCCGCGGGCACCAGATCGGCCGGCGCGTCGCTTTCGATTCTGGTCCAGTCGGTTGCGGCCATGCAGGCGGCCAGATGTCCGCCGGCGGAATGTCCGAACACCATCAGGCGCTGGCGGCGCTTGCGCCACAGAAACAGGCAGGCCGCGCGCATCTCGTCGATGATGGCGGCAACCGTCACCAGCGGGCACAGATCGTAGCCTACAATCGCCACGTCGACGCCGCGCGCGTTGAGCTGCTTGGCGATGTGGCTGTAGCTCGACCAGTGGTTCGTGCGCCAATAGCCGCCGTGAATGAACATCGCGAGCGGCGCATCGCCCATGCCGGCATTGCCCGGAAACAAGTCGATGACCTGGCGCTGTAACGGCCCGTATTTCAAGCCGATCTGCGCCAGCGGGCTCGCCGCGCGATAGGCCGCGGCGTCGATGTCGAGTTGCGCCAGGATCGCCGGATGTTCGGGTACCCGCGCGCGGTTGTTGTATTCGGCTTCGAGATCGATGGTCATGGGCCGCTCTTTATCATCTTGGCCGCGGCTTCGGGAGTGGGTATCTCTAGGCCATGAAAGTCGACGGCAAGCCTACGCGCACCATCTGGGTCGAGAGCGACGGCCAAAGCATCGGCATCATCGACCAGACACTGCTGCCGCATCGCTACGCCACATTACGGCTCAAGACGCTGGCCGCCGCCGCCCACGCCATCAAATCGATGCAGGTGCGCGGCGCGCCTTTGATCGGCGCCGCGGCGGCCTATGGCGTGTGGTTGGCCTTGCGTGAGGACACCTCGGATGAGGGTCTGGAGCGCGCCTGCGCGACGCTGCTCGCCACGCGGCCGACCGCGATCAACCTGAAATGGGCGCTCGACCAGATGCTGGCGGCGATACGCAACCGGCCGCGCGACGAGCGGCTCGCCGCGGCGTTCAAGCGCGCCGCCGATATCGCCGACGAGGACGTCGAGATCAATTTCGCCATCGGCGGCCACGGCCTCAAGCTGATCGAGGCGATTGCGGCGACAAAGAAAAACGGCGAGCGCGTCAACGTGCTGACGCATTGCAATGCCGGCTGGCTGGCGACGGTCGATTGGGGCACGGCGACGGCGCCGATCTATCGCGCCCACGACAAGGGCATTCCGATCCACGTCTATGCCGACGAAACCCGGCCGCGCAATCAAGGCGCCTCGCTCACCGCCTGGGGAGCTCGGCCAGCATGGCGTGCCGCACACCGTGATCCCGGACAACACCGGCGGCCATCTCATGCAGCACGGCATGGTCGATCTCGTCATCGTCGGCACCGACCGCACCACGGCGCAAGGCGATGTCTGCAACAAGATCGGCACCTATCTGAAGGCGCTCGCGGCGCGCGACAACAACGTGCCATTCTATGTCGGGCTGCCGTCGCCGACGATCGACTTTGCCGTCAGCGACGGCGTATCGGAAATCCCGATCGAGCAGCGCGGCGCCGAAGAAGTCACGACCATGACCGGCAAGACCAAAGACGGCCGCATCGAAACCGTGCAGGTGGTGCCGGAGGGAACCACGGTCGCCAATTACGGCTTCGACGTCACGCCGGCGCGATTGATCACCGGGCTGATCACCGAACGCGGCGTCATAGCGGCGACGCGCGAAGCGCTTGCCGCAGCGTTTCCGGAGCGCGTGCAAAGTGATAAGATAAAGGCATGAGTCTTGCTGCCAGAAAACTTTTGGAACTTCCCGTCGACGGCCGCCAGTCGGAGACCGCGCTCGCGGTGGCGCGCGGCACCGCGCGGCTGTTGCACGCGCACGGTTTCAGCGTCGTCAGCGAGTTAAGCCTGCCGTCCGGACGCAGAGCCGATCTCTGCGCGCTTGATTCGGGCGGCGCTGTCTGGATCGTCGAGATCAAATCCTCGGTGGCGGATTTCCGCGCCGATCAGAAATGGCAAGACTACCGCGCGCATTGCGACCGGCTGTTTTTCGCTACGTGCCTCGCAGTACCGTGCGAGATTTTCCCGCCCGACACCGGCCTCATTGTCGCCGACGCCTTCGGCGCCGAATTCAAATGCCACGCGCCCGAGCACAGACTGCCGGCGGCAACGCGCAAATCGATGATGCTGTTGTTTGCCCGCGCCGCGGCGCAACGGCTGCAATCGCTGGCCGACCCGACCGGGCCTTATGGGGATATTGATTAGCGTGCTGTCATTCCGGGGCGCGAGCGCAGCGAGCGAGCCCGGAATCCATATTCACAAATCGGGGTTATGGATTCCGGGCCCATCGCTTCGCGATGTCCCGGAATGACGGAGAAGCTACCTTGGCGCCCTCTTCGCCAAAATGCGCTGCAAGGTGCGGCGGTGCATGTTCAGCCGCCGTGCGGTTTCCGAAACGTTGCGGCCGCACAGTTCGTAGATGCGCTGGATGTGCTCCCAGCGCACGCGGTCGGCCGACATTGGATTTTCCGGCGGCTCGATTTTGAGGTTGTCCTGCGCCAAGAGCGCTGCGACGACATCGTCGGCGTCGACCGGCTTTGCCAGGTAATCGACGGCGCCGAGCTTCACGGCGTTCACCGCCGTGGCGATGTTGCCGTAGCCGGTGAGAATGATGGCACGGGCATCGGGGCGGCGGCGCTTGAGCGCCGAGATGACGTCGAGGCCGTTGCCCGTCGGCAAGCCGCATGTCGACCACCGCGAAGGCCGGCGCGGCGCGCGTAACCTGCATCAGTCCGTCCGCCACCGATTCCGCTGTGGTGACGGCAAAGCCGCGCTGTTCCAGGGCCTTGGCCAGCCGTTGCAGGAACGAGCTATCATCCTCGACGATCAGTACCGACCGTTCGCTGGGGATGTTCTCCTTGATCGCCCGTTCGGCGACGCTGCTGACAGCCATATCCACCTGATCACCGTGCCTTGCCCGCGAAAAGACGATCTTACGCCGGGCCTGCGTATATAAACACGGAATAAAAATGGCCAGCAAGCGCGGCAATCTTAAGGCGCAAAGCCCCGCGGACGCTCGAATTCATCCCGTGGCCAGCGTAGTCTGATGATGGCGCCGCGCTCGGTTCCGGAGCGGTTTTCCACCGTCAAAGTGGCGCCGGAGCGCTCCAGCAGGGTCTTGGCGATGAAAAAGCCCAACCCTAAGCCGGTAGGCTCGTCGCCGATGTCGCCCGGATTGCGGCGGCGGGTCGTAACATAGGGCTCGCCGATGCGGTCCATGATATCGGCCGAAAAACCCGGCCCGTCGTCGGTGATGGTGACATCGACGGCCTCGTCGCTCCACTGGGCGTCGACCTCGACCCGCTCGTGGGCGAAGTCGACGGCGTTCTCCAGGATATTGCCGAGGCCGTAGAGGATCGCCGGATTGCGCGCGCCGACCGGCTCGGTGTCGCGGTTCGCCGGCACGATGACGTCGATGGCGACGCCGAAGTTGCGATGCGGCGCCACCACTTCCTCGATCAGCGCGGTCAATTGAGCGCGATCGAACGGCTCGCCGCTCGACGACAGTTCGGTGATCTTGGCCAGGATGTCGCGGCAGCGCGTTGCCTGTTCGCGCAGGAGGCGGACGTCGTCGCCGTGCGGCGCGTCAGCGGGGATGGCGTTTTCCAATTCCTTGGCAATCACAGAAATGGTGGAGAGCGGCGTGCCGAGTTCGTGCGCGGCGGCGGCGGCCAGCCCGTCGAGCTGCGACAGATGCTGTTCATGCGCCAGCACCAGTTCGGTCGCGGCCAAAGCGTCGGTGAGTTGCCGCGATTCTTCCGTGATCTGCCAAGCGTAGACGCCGATGAACCCGATCGCCAGCAGGATCGATAGCCAGACGCCCATCATGTAGATCGGCGGCAGTTGCAGCGGATCGTCGGGGTCCCACGGCAGCGGATAATGCATGAACACCAATAGGGTGGCGCAGGCGACCGCGAGCCCGCCGAGGGTCAGCGTGAAGCGCGGCGGCAGCGCGGTTGCCGACAACAGCACCGGCCCAACCAACAGGAAGGCGAAGGGATTTTGCAATCCACCGGAGAGGAACAGCAGCACCGCCAGTTCGGCGATGTCGAAGGCCAGCAGCCAGGCGGCGCGGTCGGGTTCCAGGCGTTGGGTCAGGTGGAAGCGCAACCGCAACACGATGTTGAGCCAGGCCGACAGCACGATCATTGCGAGGCAGGCATAGATCGGCAGTTCGAAATTCAACCCATATTCGACCACCAGAACGGCGGTGGTCTGGCCGATGATGGCGAGCCAGCGCAGCCGCACCAGCGTATCGAGGCGCACGTTGCGGCGCGGGTGGGTTTCGGAAAAGCCGGGATCGGGCATGGCGGGCAGTGTATCGCTTAGAGGGGTCCTGCACAAATTAGGGGAGGGCTTGCACTTCGCCGCCGCCGGCGTCACATCAGCGCATGATCCCGAAAAGTGGGGTACCGGTTTTCGGATCAGATCATGCGCAAACAAAGGTCATCATGGACGCGCAGAACAGTTCCGCCATCGCCGTCGACACTTTGGTCAAGGTCTACAAGGGCGTTCCGGCGGTCGACGGCATCTCGTTTCGGCTGACGCCGGCTCGATCACCGGGCTTCTGGGCGGCAACGGCGCCGGCAAGACCACCACCATCGCCATGATCATGGGCCTAGTCACCCCGACCTCCGGTCTGGTCACCGTGCTGGGCGCGCAGATGCCCAACGAACGCTACCGCGTGCTGCACCGGATGAATTTCGAAAGCCCCTATGTCGACATGCCGATGCGGCTGACGGTGCGGCAGAATCTGTCGGTCTTCGCGCAGCTTTACGCCGTGCCCGATGTCACCGGGCGTATTGCCAACCTCGCTGCGGAGCTCGATCTCACCGAAGTTCTCGACCGGCCGACCGGCAAGCTGTCGTCCGGCCAAAAGACCCGCGTCTCGCTCGCCAAGGCCCTGCTCAACCGGCCGGAAGTGCTGTTGCTCGACGAGCCGACCGCGTCGCTCGATCCCGATACCGCCGACTGGGTGCGCGCCCGGCTCCAGCAATATTGCGCCGAGCAGGGCGCCACGGTGCTGCTCGCCTCGCACAACATGATGGAAGTCGAGCGCCTGTGCGAGCGCGTCATCATCATGAAGAAGGGCCGCATCGAGGACGACGATACGCCGCATCGTCTGCTGTCGCGTTACGGCCGCGAAACGCTGGAGGACGTTTTCCTCGACGTCGCCCGTGGCCGCGGCCATCGCGAGGCTGTGCAATGAGCGTCAGCGACACCGGCATGAATTTTTCCGTCAACCGCGTCGTCGCCATGGTGCGGCGCTATTGGTATCTGCTGCGCTCGTCCTGGCCGCGCATTCTCGACCTGATCTATTGGCCCGCGGTGCAGATGCTGATGTGGGGCTTTCTGCAAATGTACATCTCGCAGAATGCCGGGTTCTTTGCCCGCGCCGGCGGCGTCTTCATCGGTGCCGTGCTACTGTGGGACATCCTGTTTCGCGGCCAGCTCGGCTTTTCGATTTCGTTCCTCGAGGAAATGTACGCGCGCAACCTCGGCAACCTGATGATGTCGCCGCTGCGTCCGGTCGAGTTCATCGCCGCGTTGATGATCATGAGCATCGTGCGGCTCTTGATCGGCATGATCCCGGTGTCGCTGCTCGCCATTGCCTTCTTCGGCTTCAATTTGTGGTCGATGGGCTTTGCGCTGGCCGCGTTCTTCGTCAACCTCATCCTCACCAGTTGGGCGATCGGCATCTTCGTCGCCGGGCTGTTGCTGCGGAACGGGCTGGGTGCCGAAAGCATGGCCTGGACCATCATGTTCCTGTTCCTGCCGCTGACATGCGTCTACTACCCGGTCGCGGTGCTGCCGGATTGGCTGCAATACGTCGCCTGGTCGCTGCCGCCGACTTATGTGTTCGAGGGCATGCGCGCGCTGCTGATCGACCATGTTTTCCGTGCCGATCTGATGCTGGAAGCGTTGGTCTTCAACGTGACCTTGTTTGCGATTGCGTCGGTCGCCTTTCTCAAGCTTTTGGCGAGCGCCAGGCAGCAGGGGCTCGCTCCTGCAAGGCGCCGATTGAGACCTCTAATGATCTGATATGTATAGGGATTTTATGCGAAAGCCGCTCGTAACCGGACGCGAAGGACTTTTCGCTAGGTTGACGTTATGACGGAAAAAAGACACCCTGCTGCTGCAGTGCAGCACGGCCGGGAACTCAAGACAGCGATAGGTCAATTCGACGGAGCAGCCGCGCTCTCCGGCGAAGGCGGCATCGTGATGTCCGCGCCTATGTACTGGCTCTATGAGATGGGCCATGCGGCGCTCAACCCGTCGCGCGCCTTTGCCGACGCCACCCGCCTGTTTTTCAAGAACCCGGCCAATCCGCTCGCGCACACCACCTATGGCAAGTCGGTGGCGGCGGCGATGGAAGTGTTCGAGCGCTCGACGCGCCGTTACCAGCAGCCGGAATGGGGTATCGACTCGACGCTTGTCGGCGCGGAGCGCGTGCCGGTGCGCATCGAGACCGTCTGGGAACGGCCGTTCTGTAAGCTGCTGCATTTCGAGCGCCACATGACGCATGCGCCGCGCCGTCCGCAGCCCAAGCTGCTGATCGTCGCGCCGATGTCCGGCCACTACGCGACGCTGCTGCGCGGCACGGTGGAAACTTTCCTGCCGAACCACGACGTCTACATCACCGAGTGGGCCGACGCGCGCATGGTGCCGTTGGAAGCAGGCCGCTTCGACCTCGACGATTACATCGATTACGTCATTTCCATGCTGCATTTCCTCGGCGGCGATGCGCACGTGATCGCGGTTTGCCAACCCGCGGTTCCGGTGCTGGCGGCGGTCGCGCTGATGGAAGCCGACAAGGACCCTTACGTCCCGCATTCGATGACGCTGATGGGCGGACCCATCGATACGCGCATCAGCACCAATTCTGTCGACAAGCTCGCTGAAGACCGCGGTCTCGACTGGTTTCGCAACCACGTCATCAGCAAGGTTCCGTTCCCGCATCCCGGCGTCATGCGCGACGTCTATCCGGGCTTTTTGCAGCTCACCGGTTTCGTCACCATGAATCTCGATCGCCATCTCGAGGCGCATCGCAGTCTGTTCAAGCATCTGGTCAAAGGCGACGGCGATTCGGCGCAGAAGCATCGCGAGTTTTATGACGAATATCTCGCGGTCATGGACCTCACCGCGGAATTCTATCTGCAGACCGTCGACACCGTGTTCATCCGTCATGCATTGCCGAAAGGCGAGATGACGCATCGCAATCGCATGATCGATCCGGCGATGATTACGCGCGTCGCCTTGCTCACCGTCGAAGGCGAGCACGACGACATTTCCGGTGTCGGGCAGACCGAAGCCGCGCACACGCTGTGCGCCAATATTCCGCCGGAAAAGAAGGCGCATTACCTGCAGCCGGGTGTCGGCCATTACGGCGTATTCAACGGTTCTCGCTTCCGATCCGAGATCGCGCCGCGCATTTCGGACTTCGTGCTGTCGAATAACAACACGCGCAAGCGTGGGCCGCTGAACGGTCATGCGAAATCGGCGGAAGCCGGCGCCTGACGCTGCATTTGGCCGGCGCAGAATGCCGGCTTTGGCACGTGACAGGCCGGCGATTCGTGCGTTAAACCGATGCGTCTTCGCGATCGGATCGTCTGATGCAGAATCCCCTGCGCGCCCTATTATACCGCCGCCCGAGCGAACCGCCGGCCATCACCGTCGTGTTCGAGCGCGAGGCCTATCTGGTGCGGCTGCGCCGTAACGTGCGCGCGCGCCGCTACACGCTACGCATTCATTCCGTCACGCGCGAAGTCGTGCTCACCATGCCGCCGCGCGGCAGCGTCAAGCAGGCCAGCGCCTTTGCGGAAAAGCACGGCGCCTGGATCGCGGCGCGGTTGGAGCGCTTGCCCGACGCGGCGCCTTTTGGCGATGGCGCACTGCTGCCGCTGCGGGGCGTCGATCATCGTATTGTGCACCGGCGCGGCGCGCGCGGCACGGTCTGGGTTGAAGCCGGCGCGGACGGCGAGCGGTTGCTCTGCGTCGCCGGCTTGGAGCCGCATATCCCGCGCAGGGTGCGCGATTTTCTCAAGCGCGAGGCCAAGGCCGATCTTGAAAGGGCCAGCAGGCAGATGGCGCAGGCGCTCGGCGTCACGCTCAAGCGCGTGTCGATCCGCGACCAGTCGAGCCGCTGGGGTTCGTGCTCGACCACTGGCGCATTGTCTTATTCGTGGCGGCTGATCCTGGCGCCGCCTTTCGTGCTCGATTATCTCGCCGCCCACGAAGTCGCGCATCTGGTCGAGATGAACCATTCGCGCGCGTTCTGGCGGCTGGTCGAGCGCATCTGCCCGGATATGTCGCGCGCCAAGGCTTGGCTCGATGCGCATGGCAGCGGCCTGCATCGGTATGGGATGCAGCGCGGCGCGCGCTGACAACAGAAAGTCCTTCATGCTGCGTTCCGGTACTTTCGCGCTCACGGCGCTGCTGGCCGCATTGACCGCGATCGGTCCGTTGAGCACCGACATGTACTTGCCGTCGTTGCCGGACATCGGGCGTCAGCTAGGCGCCTCGACTGCGCAAGTCCAGCTCACGATCTCGTCATATCTGATCGGTTTTGCCATCGGGCAGATTCTGTACGGACCGGTGTCCGATCGTCATGGCCGCAAGCCGGTGCTGCTGGGCGCGCTCGCGCTCTATGGCGTGGCGAGTTTCGTTTGCGCATTGTCGACGTCGATCGAAATGCTGATCGTCGCGCGCTTTGCCCAGGCGCTCGGCGGTTCCGGCGGCATCGTGCTGGCGCGCGCCGTGGTGCGCGATCTTTATTCCGGCGCGCGGGCCGGCCGCGAATTGTCGCTGATGGGCTCGGTTATGGCGCTCGCGCCGGTGCTGGCGCCGATTGCCGGCGGCCTGTTGCAGACCAGCTTTGGCTGGCGCTCGATCTTCGTCACGCTGGTGATCGCGGCGCTCACGGGTGCCGCCATCGTCTGGCTGTTGCTGCCGGAAACCTTGGCGAAGCGCTCGCCCGAGCCGGTGTCGCTGCCGGGCATGCTCAGATCTTACACCCACGTTGCGCGCAGCCGCGTCTATTTGGCCTATTTGGCGCTGGCGACCACCAGCTACGGCGGCCTGTTCGCGTGGATTTCCGGCGCGTCCTTCGTGCTGCAAAATCTCTATGGCCTGACGCCGTTCAACTTCGGCATCGCCTTCGCACTCGGATCGGTCGGCTACATGGTCGGCGCAACCGTGGCGGCGCGGCTGGTGATGAAGCTCGGCATCGACCGCACGCTCGGCGCCGGCGCTGCCGCGCTCGCCATCGGCGGGCTTGCCATGGCGGCGGCACTGGCGCTCGGCTTCACCTCGGCGTTTTCGATTGTCGTACCGGTCGCGGTCTATCTCGCCGGCCTCGGCATGGTGCTGCCGCAGGCGATCGCCGGCGCCATGACGCCGTTCCCCGAACGCGCCGGAGCGGCGTCGGCCTTGCTCGGCTTCGTTCAACAAGGCGCCGCGGCGTTATGCGGCGCCGTGGTGGGCTGGCTGTTGGGCGCGAGCGCCTGGCCGCTCGCCGGCGCGGTGGCGGCGATGGGCTGCGCGACTTTTGTAATTTGGGTTTCCACGCGCGCCTTGCGCGCCCGCCATGCCTAATTCCGGCTACGCCCGAACAGATTATTCAACAGCCAGCCGTCCATGCCGCCGGATCCGTTGGTCTGAGCTTGCGCTTGCGCCTGCGGCACGCTGGCCGGCGGCGTCGGCGCGGACGAAGACGGCGGCGGTACAGGCTGGCTGTTGCCGAACAGGCCGGAGAACAAGCCGTCGCCGGACGAGCCGGGCAGGCTCGCCACCGGGACGCCTTGATGCGCGTCGCGCATGAATCGGCTCCAGACTTCGACCGGCAGGCTGCCGCCGGTGACCTTCTTGGTCGGCGACCCGTCGTCATTGCCGAGCCACACCCCGGTGACGAGACGGCTGGTGTAGCCGATGAACCAGGCGTCGCGGAAATCCTGGCTGGTGCCGGTTTTGCCCGCCGCGGGCCAGCCGGGCAATGCCGCCTTGTGCGCGGTGCCGATGGTCAGCGTCTCGGCCATCATCGCGTTCATCATGGCGACATAACGTGCCTCGATGATACGGCCGAGCTGCTGGCCGTTATGCGCATAGAGCACTTTGCCGGCGGCGTTGCTGACGCGTTCGATAACGTGCGGCATCGTGGCGTAGCCGCCATTGGCGAAGGGCGCATAGGCGCCGATCAGCTCCAGCATCGATACTTCCGACGTGCCGAGCGCGATCGAGGCGTTCGGCTCGAGCTTGGATGCGATGCCGAGCCGATGCGCGGTGCGGATCACCGACATCGGCGAGAATTCCATGGTCAGCCGCACCGAGACCGTATTGAGCGACATCGCCAGCGCCTTGGTCAGCGTCACCGGGCCGAAATATTCGTGACCGTAGTTTTCCGGCTGCCAGCCTTTGATCTTGATCGGCTTGTCGTCGCGCACGCTATCGGGCGTCAGGCCATGCTCGATCGCGGTGAGATAGACAAAGGCCTTGAAGGCGGAGCCCGGCTGGCGCTTGGCGGCGACCGCACGGTTGAACTGGCTCTCGGCGTAATTGCGGCCGCCGACCATAGCGCGAACCGCGCCGTCGGGCGTCATTGCCACCAGCGCGCCTTGCGCCACGCCGGCTTTGTCGCCCTTCTGCGTCAGTTCGTCGACCAATGCCCGCTCCGCGCTGGCCTGCAAGCCGGCGTCGATCGACGTCTGCACCACGATGTCTTCGTCGATGTGGCCGAGCACGTCGTTGAGCGCGTCCAAAATCCAGTCGGCGACGTAATTGACCGAGCCGCTGCCGGCTTGCGCCACGACGC
This sequence comes from Pseudolabrys sp., assembly GCA_037200245.1. Taxonomy (GTDB): domain Bacteria; phylum Pseudomonadota; class Alphaproteobacteria; order Rhizobiales; family Xanthobacteraceae; genus Pseudolabrys. The sequence continues at coordinate 41,424 of JBBCIM010000033.1, read as the reverse complement.
GCGGCGGCTTGGCGAGCGCAAGGCGTTCGTTGGCCTGGCTGATGAAGCCGAGATCGGTCATGGCGGCGAGTACGATTTTGGCGCGCTGCTGGGCGCCGTCGAAATTGCGGTTGGGCGCGAGCCGCGTCGGCGATTTCACCAGGCCGGCGAGCATCGCCGCTTCGCCGACCGACATCTGCCGCGCCGACTTGCCGAAATACTTCAGCGAGGCCTGTTCGATGCCGTAGGAGCCCGAGCCGAAATAGACGCGGTTCAAATACAATTCGAGAATCTGCGTCTTGGTGAATTTCCGCTCCAACCAGAACGCGAGCATCACTTCCTGGAGCTTGCGTGTGATGGTGCGCTCTTGCGTCAGAAACAGGTTCTTGGCGAGCTGCTGCGTCAGCGTCGAGCCACCTTGCGCCACGCCGCGATGCAGGATGTTGGCGACCAGCGCGCGGCCGATGCCCATCGGGTCGACGCCGTAATGATCGTAGAAGCGCCGGTCCTCGATGGCGACGAAGGCTTTCGGCACGTAAGGCGGCAATTCCTTCAACGATAGCACTTCGCCGGCGAGGTCGCCGCGGCGCGCCAGCGCGCGGCCTTCGACGTCTACCATCTGTATCGACGGCGGCCGTTTGGGAATTTCCAGCGATTGGATCGGCGGCAGATGCGCGCCAACCCAGACCACGGTGCCGACGCCGCCGATGGCGACCCACAGGCCGAGCACCAGGCCCCAGTAGACGATGCGGCCGATCAGCGAGCGGCCTTTGCCGCCGCCGCCACGGCTGGACTTCCGTTTGCGACGGGGGCGTCTTGGCTTTGGTGGGCTAGATGCCGAAGCCGGGCGGTCGGACGGCCCCACGCGCAGATCGGGGCCGCTCTCGAACACCGGCTCGCGGCGTCCCCCCGATTGTCCCCGTGCCGACGCCATAACGCTACCCGAACACACGATGCCGGCGGCAAAGCGCCGGCCCCCGCGTCCACGCTAGGCGCGCCGATTTAAGGGCTCGTTAAGGGAGGATTCGCCTGCAAAACCGGGCCTTCGCTGCGCTACAGATGGCGCGTCAGGCGTGCTCGGGCGTCTTGCTGCGCCAGCGCTCGATTTCCGCAAGCTCGGCGTCGGGCCGTTCGACCGCAACGCCGCATTGGCCAAGGTAGATTGTCCCTTGCTCGCCGTCGATGGAGAGCCAATCGCCTTCATTGATAGCGTGGCCCGCAAGCTGCGCGTTGTGGCCCGCCACGTCGACGCTCAGCGCCGCGCACCCGACGATGCACGGCCTGCCCATCTGGCGCGCGACCAGCGCCGCATGCGCGGTGCGGCCGCCAATGGCGGTTATAATGCCGGCGGACACGGCGAAGCCTGCAACGTCGGCGGTGCTGGTGTCGGGCCTGACCAGGATCACCGGGTCGCCGGCACCTGAGAGGCGTTCGGCGCTTACCGAATCGAATGCGGCGCGGCCGACCGCGATGCCCGCGGACGCGCCGATGCCGCGCGCCGCGCACGCGGGGACATCGACCAGCCGTTTGCGCGCGAGCGCATCCAAATCCAAATCGTGCACCCGGCCCAAGGCGCGCGACGGCGTGATCAGGCCTTCTTTGACGAAGTCGATGGCAAAACGCAGTGCCGCGCGGGGCGTTCGCTTCGCCGATCTCGTCTGCAATATCCACAATTTGCCGTCTTCGATGGTGAACTCGACATCTTGCACGTCGTCGAACTCGCGTTCGAGCTGCGCCAGAAATTCGCGCAATTGCGCCGCGACCGACGGCAGCGAGCGGACGATTGCTTCCTCGGCTTCGGGCGTACGGCTGCCGGACACGACGTCTTCGCCCTGCGACTCGAACAGAACGTCGATCATGGGTTGCGCGTCGCCGGTCGAAGGATCGCGGGGAAAACGCCACGCCGGAACCTGACGTCAGTCCGCGGTTGCCGAACACCATGGCCTGGATGGTGACGGCGGTGCCTTGCAGGTCGTCAAGATGCTCGATCTGACGATAAATGCGCGCTCGCTCGCTGGTCCAGGAGCGGTAGACGGCCTGCGCCGCGGCCTCAAGCTGCTCCATCGCGTCTTCGGACACCGCGGAGTCGTCGTCATCGATCATCTGCTGATAGCCATCCGCGAGCCGCTCGATGGCCTCGCCGTCGAGTGCCTGCTCGGCCTCGACGCCCTCGGCTTTGATGAGGTCGGCGCGCCGCCCGGCAAACGGCGCCGGATCGATGCCGAGGACGACAGTCGCATAGCTTTCGAGAAAGCGCCGCCGGCAATCCCAGGCAAAGCGGGGATGGCCGGTCTGGCGAATGAGGCCGTTGACCGCGGCAGTCGTGCAACCGACGTTGAGCACGGTATCCAACATTCCAGGCATCGAGCGCGCGGCGCCGGACCGCACCGATACCAGCAAGGGATTGCGCCGGTCGCCGAAGCGTTTGCCGGTGGCGTTTTCAAGAAAGGCAATTCCCTCGACAAGACCGCTGGCGAGCTTTTGGCTGGCGTGGGATTCGTCTTTGACGATTGCGGCACAAAGTTCAATCGGCAGTACGAAGGCGGGCGGCACAGGCAGACCGAGCGCGGCCATGCGGACCAGATTGGCCGCTTTCGCACCCACGATTTCAGAGGTGTACCGCTTGGTCGAGCCATCCCCGATATGGACGATGTGCATGTGAGCCTGCCCCTGGGTTACGCGGACAAATCGTCGAGCACATGCTGATGCAGCAGGTGGCCGAAGCCAGCGAGCCGGTCGGTCGCCCGTTCAATGGCGCGGGCGAGGTCGAGAGCCGACAGCGAGGTCTTCAGATCGAATTCGCCGCGCAAGATAACGGTCGTCAGCGCGCGTTCGGCGGCATCGGCATGGTGCTCAGCGTCGATCAACCGGCCGATGGCCGCGAGCGCGTCCTCGGAATCGACCCGATGGCCGTCGGGCACATCGGCGGCAGCGGCGGCTCCCACGGCGGCGGCTTCGGCGCCGGAAATGGCGGTCGAACAAAGTGTGGCCAGCGACGAAAGTATTTCAGGAGCGACCTCGTTTGGAACCAACGATGAGATGAAGGCCGCCTGTTCGAGTTCGTCGATCGCATCCTCGAGGCGGTTCACGAGGCGCTCGATGGTCGGATCGGCGTCGAACCGCGCAATCTCATTGCGCGCTTCAATGGCGATTTTGTCGGCCTTCTCCTCGATGCGCCGCGCTCGTTCCGCCAATGCCGTCCGATCGAATGGCCGGCGCGCCTGCGTTTCGCCGATGAAATGCGCGATGCCGGTGGCAACCTCGCGCGCCAGGCCGGCCTGACGCACGACGATGGCCAACACGGTGCCGTCGACCCGCTGCAAATGCCGGACAAGATCGGCCTCGATGCGGTCGCGGGCAAATCGTATGGAGCCGCCGGCCAACATGGCCTCGGTCGAGATCCGCAACACCGTCTTGAGAAAGTCCACCGCCGCGTCGCGCCCGAGCGCGCGATCCAGCCGCTCGCCGAAGCCTATGCGCGTCGGCGTTGCGTGATGCACGGCCGATCCGACCAACTCGCTGCTGCCCAGTTCGAGGAAGCCTCGTTGTCCGACGCGATTGCGGGCTGCCCAATCGAGGACGCGGACGGCATCGCCTTTGGACACCCAGGCCCGCAGCACCTTGCGGGCCTTGTTCCAGTCGATTAGGAACACCAGCGATGCGCCGACCGCTTCGAGAAACTCGTCGCGCCGCTTGACGCCATCGGCCGGAAAGCGGCCGGTAACGAGATAGAACACGCCGCCGTCGCCGAGACCTTCGGCGCTCTTGCGGCCGAGCCCACTCCATTGCACGGAGAAATTCCGCAGCATCCCGGTGAAGAACTTCGCCCGCGCCAGATGGACGTCGGTGTAGGTGACGGTCACCGCGTCGGGCTCGACGGCGATGACGACGACATGGGCGTCGGTTTCGCCGATATCGTTCTGGATGGTGAGCCGCTGACCGGACCGCGTCGCGGTGGTTGCAAGACCGGGATGATCAAATTTCAGCTTTCGGGTCGATTCGACGCCGCGCGTGAAAGCCTCGACCGCGGGGCCTATCCTCCGCCAGCAATCCATAGACATGCGCGCCGGCCAGAATCTCCTCGGCATGATCGGCGGAAAGACGGTTGAGCGACTTGTGCAAGTCCATGACGAGGCGATGCAGGCTGTCGTCATTGCCGCCGGACAGTCCGGTCAATCTGGCGACTTGCGATTGTTCGACAGTATCGTCGAGAGGCGCTGGGGCCGCCGCTTTGATGGCGGCGAGGCGCTCAATCGCCGCACCGCCTTCGTCTGCATTGCCGGCTTTCACCGCCTGAGCCATGGCGGCGACGTCATTAAAGATCGCCACTGTCAGCTTGCCGAGGCCGGGCGCCATGATCCGCTCGTCTGCCAAATGACTGGCGCCATTGACGAGCGTCTCCATCGCGAAGGCGTCGATACCGGCAGCGCGGCATTCGTTCGCCATATCGAAGCGGGTGCCGTGCGGATCGCGGGCGTGACGTCCCGCCGTTTGCAGGATGCTCAGCCGAGCCTTCACCCGGTCATTGGCCTGCAAGCCCTCGGCGATGAGGGAGGGGAGCAAGATGTCGCTCTGGCCGAGTTCTTCAATAATTAGCGATTTCATGCGCGCGCACCCGTGTCCTCCCGGTTACTTGCGCACGTTCGGATGACGCTTTTATTGAGCTAGATCATTCATCGAACTGTCACAAAGAGAGTCGGGAAAGCTTAGCTATGGGCGGCGCTGGATCTGCATCGCCATCCGCACCAGCTCGGCGAGATTGCGCGCGCCGACCCGCTCCATCACCCAGGCCCGGTGGTTCTCGACGGTTTTGGCGCTGATCCTCAGCCGCACGCCGATCTCCTTGCTCGACAGCCCGGAGACGGCCAGTTCCATTACCTGACGCTGGCGGTCCGATAATGAATTGAACCGCCCGCGCAGAATTTCCAGTTCGGCCTCGTCACTGGTCTGGCGGTGGCTTCGCTCGACGGCGTCGCGGATGCTGGCGAGCAGACGCGTCTCGTCGAACGGTTTCTCGATGAAGTCGAACGCGCCCAGCTTGATGGCGGCGACCGCCATGTCGATATCGCCGTGACCGGTAATCAGGATCACGGGCCGCGCGAAGCCCTGCGCTTTGAGTTGGCGAACCAGATCGAGTCCGGACAGGCCCGGCATGCGGACGTCCGAGACGACGCAGTCGAATCGCTCCGAGTATTCGATTGCCGCCAGGAATCCTTCGGCCGCGTTGAAGCATGATGCGTGAATCTGCTGGCGGGCGAAATAAAGCCGCAGCGAGTCCAGGACTGCCAGATCGTCGTCGATAAGTGCGATGTGGATCGGATCAGCCATGGGGCGGCGTCTTTACGATTGGCAACGTGAAGTGAACGGCGGCGCCTTGCGAACGCCCATCCAGCCACAGACGGCCGCCATGCGCCTCGATAATCGATTTGCATAGCGGCAATCCGAAGCCAAGGCCCTCGGCCTTGGTGGAGGAAAACGGCAGGAACGGATTGTCGAGAAGATCCGGCGGGAATCCCGGGCCGCTGTCGTTCACCTTGATCTCGATAAAGTCGGCGTCGGCCGCCGAGGCTTCGATGGAAATCGAGCCATGCGCCTTTTTAGTCTCGCCAATCGCCTCGATCGAGTTGCGCAAGATATTGAGCAGCGCCTGTTCGATCTGAAGAAGATCGACCATGACCGGCGGCAAGTCGTTGGCCAGCACTATGCGAGTGCCAATATCGTGCCGGTCGAGATCGGGATGGCACAAAGCCAGCGTCTCATTGACGATGCGGTCGATGCCATAGGGCGCGCGGCTGCTGCGGTCGAGCCGCACCAGCGCCCGCAACCTTCTCACCACCTCCGCCGCGCGTTCGACCTGCGCGACGGCTTTTTGAGCCGTCTCGGCGACCGCGGCGGTGTCGGTGCTGTGGGAGGCAATCGCGTCATTCACCAAACGCGTATAGGTGCCAGCCGCCATCAGCGGCTGATTGAGTTCGTGCGCGATCGCGGCGGTCAGTTCGCCCATACTGCCGAGCCGCGCCAGGCGCGACAGCGAATCCTGATGCAGGCGCAGTTGCGACGCGGTACGGCGGCGCTCGGTGACGAGTTGGCCGGCGATCAGGCCGGTGGCCGCGAGCACCAGCATCAGCGCCTGATAGGCGGTGACGTCGTGGCCTTGGCCGGGGAATGCGATCACCCCCGCAATCAAGCCGAGCTGAGTGACGAGAAGACCGATGGTGACGCCTTCGGTGCCGGTGCGCACCGCCATCCAGATGATGGGCAGAAACAAGGCGTAGAAAAGTTGGAACTGCTGTTCCCGCGCATAGCCGAACACGAGCCACAGCGCGGCGATAATGGCGGCGAGTTGAAACAGCGTTTCCGCCGACAGGCGCAACACGCGACGGTGCGTCAGCGCGACAAGGCCGAACGGCGCGACGACAATGATGCCAATCACGTCGCCGACCCCAATTGCGTAGCGCCGCCGCGGCGAAATCCTTTATCGGCAGCAGGCCTGCAACGATCGTCAGGGTGACGTAACCCGAGGCGACGAGGCCGGCGCTAGCCACCGCGACGAGCATCAGCAGCATCAGATCGCGCACCGACGGCAGCGTCGGGTCAAATCGTACGGCCGGACGCAGCAACACCAGCAATCCCACCGAATAGACGGCGCCGATCAATAGCGACGACATTACGGTGACACCAAGCGGCAACGGTTGCGCCTGGATGAGATCGGAGAGCAGCGGCGCGACAAACAGCAACGGGATTGTCCGCCGCCCGAACAGCAGAACAAGAACGAAATTCAATCCAGTGCCGGGATTCCACGGCGTGATGCCGAAATCCGTGTAGGGCTCGATGAAGCTGATCCAATCGAGCAGCAGGTAGCCCGCCAGATAGGCCAAGCCGACGGCGCCTAGCGGCAGCGCCGCGATACGTGGATAAACAATGGGGCTCGACCGGATGGGCTCGGCTCGTTCGATCATGGTCGATTGCAGCCTCCGCGGAGCGCCGACCGGTCCCCATCGATCATAGGAGCTTTTACCTGGGCGTTTATACTCAGGGTAAACACCTGGGTATACACCCGGATTTGCCCCGTCATGCCCGGCTCCCATTATGCCCAAGCTACGCCAACAATAGTTCAAAACACCAAGAGCGTAGACACACGGGGGAGGATTCCATGGCGATGGCATCGGCAGCGAGAGCTGGCGAAGTGGCACGGGCGTCGGAAGCGACGCGCTGGGGCCAACTTATTTTCGGCATCATCTGCATGGTGATGATAGCCAACCTGCAATATGGGTGGACGCTGTTCGTCAACCCGATCGATCAGAAATATCATTGGGGCCGCGCGGCGATTCAAGTCGCGTTCACCATCTTCGTGCTGACCGAAACCTGGCTGGTGCCTTTCGAAGGCTACCTGATCGACAAATTCGGCCCGAAGATCATGGTCTGCGGCAGCGGCGTTCTGGTCGCGATTGCCTGGGTCATCAATTCGATGGCCGACAGCCTGTTTCTTCTTTATCTGGGCGCCGCTATCGGCGCATCGGCGCGGGCGTTATTTACGGCGCTCGGTGGGCAATGCCTTGAAGTGGTTTCCCGATCGCCGCGGACTTGCGGCCGGCTTGACCGCCGCGGGATTTGGCGCCGGCTCGGCCATGACGGTCGTCCCGATCGCCAACATGATTGCATCGAGCGGTTATGAAGCGGCCTTCCTGTGGTTCGGCCTCGGGCAAGGCTTGATCGTGGTCATCGTCTCGTTGCTGCTCAAGGCGCCGCAACCCGGCGAAGTACCGGCCCCCCGCGAGCCCGGCCGTGCAACAAACCCGGCGCGATTACGCTCCGTCGGAAGCCATCCGCACCCCGGTGTTCTGGGTCATGTACGCGATGTTCGTGATGGTCGGCGCCGGCGGTTTGATGGCGATCGCGCAGCTCGCGCCCATCGCGAATGACTACAAGATCGCTGGCATCCCGGTGTCGATCCTTGGCCTGACGCTGCCGGCGTTGACCTTTGCGCTCACCATCGATCGCGTGCTCAACGGCGTGTGCCGGCCGTTCTTCGGCTGGGTGTCCGACCATATCGGCCCGCGAGAACACGATGTTCGGCGCCTTCTTCGTCGAAGGTCTCGGCATCTTCGCGCTGCTGTACTTCGCCAACAACCCGGTGCTGTTCGTGATTCTGTCGGGCTTGGTGTTCTTTGCCTGGGGCGAAATCTATTCGCTGTTCCCAGCGACCTGCACCGATCTCTATGGCCGCAAGTTCGCGACCACGAACTACGGCATGCTCTACACCGCCAAGGGCACGGCATCGCTGCTGGTGCCTTTGTCCAGCGTGCTGACGGCGGCCACCGGTAGCTGGCATGCCGTGTTCTATGTCGCCGCGGCGCTCAATATCGTCGCGGCGCTCATGGCTCTGCTTGTGCTCAAGCCGATGCGCATCAAGACGATGGCGCAGAACTGATCGACAGAGCTTGTCCCTGCGGGGAGAGATCGATGCTCGAGCTGGTATGGCGGGCCGCGTATCGGGACTGGAAGAAACTCGACCTCGAGTTCGACCGGTCCTTCGAAGCGGTCTGCCTGTTCAGCCTGCTCGGGCTCGTTCTTTCAGCGTGGTTTCTCGTGGGCACCAGCCCTGACTGAAATTCCGGGTTCTACCCCGCCCTTGCCGTCAATTCCCCAGGCGCTTCAATTCAAGCGTGGCGGCGAGGGCGGGCACTGTATGCACGTTGCACACCTCGTGCGCGCGCTGGAACATCCGCGCCGCTTCCGTCTTGTCGCGCTTGATCAGGGCTTGCTCGCCGGAAAAGAACGATAGATTGCATTCCCGCTGCGGCCCATGGCGCCGTGGCTCGATGGCGGCGCGATCGCATCGATCTTCGTCTGACCGAGAAAATACGCGATCAGCGTGCCCGGCCATTGCTTTAACTCGATTTTGGCGGCGTTGCGCGCCAGCTCCTCGGCGTCGTTTTGGCCGGCGCGGCGCGTGCAATATGCAGCCAGGCCGCCTGATAGGGCAGCCACAGCACGTCGCCATCGTGCGACGGCAATCCCGCCGTCAGCGCCTTGTCGAAATCGGCGGCGGCTGCGTCGTGCCGGCCGGCGAGAATTGCGTATAGCCGCGCTCGTTGTAAATATCCCAGCCGTCCAGCCCGGCAGCTTTGGCATCGACAGCCAGTACGGCGGTGTAGTCGGCGACGGCGCGATCGTAGTCGCCCTTGGCGCGCAGACTGGCGCCGCGCTGAATCAGCGTCGCGGGGGCGTTGTCCAGCTTGAGCGGCGGCATCGAAGTCGGCGACGGCAAAATCATACTGCCGGTTCAGATGATAGGCTTGCCCGCGCGATACATAGATCGCCGCGTCGTCGGCTTTAATGGCAATCGCGGCATTCAAATCGGCGACGGCGTTCTCGCGCAAGCGGCGACCCTCGTCGCCACGATCGAAGGCATCGGCGATCAAGCTCTTGACGATGTATTCGGCGCCACGGCCCTTGCGGGCGATGAGTTGATCCGCCGGGCTGAGGTCTCCGGCATCCAGTGCCTTGCTGAACAGGGTCACGGCTTCGTCCCGCCGTGCCTTTCTCGACGGCGACGTTAGCCGCTTTGAGATCGTCGAGGCTGCCGGCCTGTAAGGCCGCCGCAGACAGCACAAGGCACGTGGCCGCCAATAGAAACCTAATCATGACGACTCCGCTGCCGCTTCCAGTGAATTCTGACAGACGCCACAAATACGAACCTTGACCTAAGTCAACTTCAGGTCCTCGGCGGTCGGCGCGCTCGCGCCCACTCTTGCTCAAGAACCGGATCTTCCAGTGTTCGTGCCGTGTCAGCCGGCGGCATGCTCCTTGAGAACTTCGGCGGCAACGCGGTGGGCCTCATTGGCGGCCGGGATTCCGCAATAGAGCGTCAAGAGCAGCAGGACTTCCTGAATCTGCTCGGCGGTGCAGCCGTTCTTCAGCGCGCCATTGACGTGCACGCGCAATTCGTTGGCGTGGCCGGCGGCAGCCATCATCGCGATCATGGCCAGCGACTTGGTCGCGGGCGGCAACGCGGAACGGCACCAGACGTCGCCATAGGCGTAAGCGTTGATGATGTGCTGGAGCGGCTTGCCGAAATCACCGAAGGCGTTCATTGCGCTTTTCCACCGCCTCGCGGCCGAACATTTCGGTGCGCAGCGCCAGCCCGCGGTCGTATTGCTCTTTGTTGTCCGGATTTTTGTCAGCCATTGCTTCGTTTCCTTTTGAGCGTCATGCGCTAATATGATTATGCCACATTTTTTCTCTCAAGCCTGAAGCCAACATCCATGATCAATGCCGCCGTTATCGGCCTCGGACGCTGGGGCAAGAACATCGTCGAATCCGTGCAGGACAAGAGCCGGCGCCTGCGCTTCATCCGCGGCGTCAGCAAGGAGCCGGACCTGGTTCGCGACTTCGCCGCCGCCAAGGGCTTCGAACTATCGACCGATTTTGACGAGGCCATCGCCGACCCGCGCGTCCAGGCGGTGTTTCTCGCCACGCCGCATTCGCTGCATGTCGAGCAGATTTCCGCGGTGGCCAAGGCCGGCAAGCCGGTGTGGTGCGAAAAGCCGCTGGCGCTGACGCGCGCCGAAGCGGCGCGCGCGGTCTCAGCCACACAGAAGGCCGGCGTGCCTTTCGCGCTTGGCAACAACAAGCGCTGCTTCGCGTCGATGCGCGAGCTCAAGCGTGTCGTGGCCGACGGCGTCATCGGCGAGGTGCTGCATATCGAAGGCAACTTCACCAATGAGCATTCGACGCGTGTGCTCGGCGGCTGGCGCGACGATCCGCGTGAATCGCCGGGTGGCGGCATGACCGGCGCCGGGCTGCATATCATCGATGCCTTCGTCAATCTCGTAGGCCCGATCGCCGGCGTCGATGCGAAGGTGTTCAAGCAGAAGCCGCCGCCGGATCCGCGCGATGCCGGCGCTGCGCTGGTGCAGTTCGAGAGCGGCGCCACCGGCGTGCTGGCGACGGTGCGCGCGGCGCCCGCCTATTGGCGCATCATGGTGTTCGGCACCAAGGGCTGGGCTGAGGCGCGCGACGAGACCGTGCTGACCACGGCGCTCATCGGCAAGCAGCCCGAGACGAAGGTTTATCCGGCGGTCGATTCGCTTGGCGTCATTCTCGAAGCCTTCGGCGAGACCATCGAGACCGGCAAGCCGTTCGTGGTGTCGACCGACGACATGCTCGACGTCGCCGGCGCCTTCGAGGCGATCATCCGCTCGATGGAGCAGGGCGCGCCTGTGAAGGTCACCCGCGGCTGATTACTGCTTCTGAATCCCCGCTGTCTCGCGCACTTCGTCCCAGCGCTGATATTCGTCGGCGAGGAATTTGCCGAATTCGGCGGGTGTTCCGCCTTTGACGAGGACGCCGACCGCAACCATGCGCTTCTTGACGTCGTCTTCCTCGAGGCTGTCGTTGAGCGCCTTGTTCAGCTTGGCGATCACCGCCGGCGGCGTACCCTTGGGCGCGAACATGCCGTACCATGTGGTGACGTCATAGCCCGGCATCATTCCGGATTCGACGGCGGCAGGCACGTCCGGCACCGCCGGGAAGCGGTCCTTGCCGGTGACGGCGAGTGCTTTGAGCTGGCCACCCTGCACCTGGCCGATCAAGGCCGACACCGTGTCGAACAGCACGTCGGCGTGCTTGCCGAGCACGGCGTTGATGGCTTCCGGCGAAGTCTTGAACGGCACGTGCAGCAGTTCGACGTGCGCGATCTGCTTGAACATTTCGCCGGCGAAATGCTGGGTGGCGGCAAAGCCCGGGCTGGCGAACACGATCTTGCCGGGGTCGGCTTTGGCGGCGGCGATCAGCTCTTTCACGTTGTTCGCCGGGAAATCCGGCCGTGTCACGATCATCAGGCTCGCGGTCGCGATCTGGCTCACCGGCGCGAAGGCGGTGTTGGTGTCGTAGGGCATGTCCTTTTTGGTGACGGCGGCGACAATCTGCCCTGCGGTCATGATTCCGAGCGTGTAGCCGTCCGGATTGGCCTTGGCGACGGCGTCATTGCCGATAATGCCGCCGGCGCCCGGCTTGTTTTCGACGATGACCGGCTTGCCGAGCTTTCTGGCCATCGACTCGGCGAGGATGCGGCCGACGATGTCTGCGCCGCCGCCCGGTCCGAACGCCACGACGATGCGGATGGTTTGCTGCGGGTAGTCTTGCGCCTGCGCGGGGCTGGCGAAGCCTGTGGCCAGCAGCAAGGCGGCCGCGATGATCGGCAATTTCTTCATGTTTCCCTCCCCAAGACGCGCCGTGGGTCAGGTCTTGTCGCCCCGGCGCCGCACTTCTTTTATGATCGCGCTATTGTCGAGGTCAGCTTCGCCTGCCTTGACGCAAGCTTCAAGCGTATCGGCGTGAATTTGGAGAGAGAGTAGCGGCTGGCCGAGAGCGGCACCCTGGTCCAGCATCATATGGGCATCCTTCAGGGTCTGTTTGACGCGGCCCTCGGCGAGAAGTCGCCGCGCACCATCTTTAGCCCCTTGGTTTCCATGACCTGAGAATAGGACGCCGACCCCTTCGCCACCTCGAGAAACCGCGGCCGGATCGAGCCCCATGCGCTCGGCGAACACCAGGCCTTCGGCCAGCGCCAGGCGGTTAAGACCGAGGATCAGATTGACCGCGAGCTTGGCGCGGCCGCCATCGCCGATTTTGCCGACGTGAAAGCGCCGCGCGAACAGCGCGTCGAAAATCGGCGCCAATTCCCCGCCACCGCCTTGTCGCCGCCGATCAGCGCCACGCCGTCGCCGCGCCGCACCTGATCGCTGGTACCCGACACCGGCACATCGAGGTAACGGATGCCGCGCGGGATGACACGGGCGGCGAGCGCCGCCACCCTCGTCCGGATCGCAGGTGCTCAGGCACGCGACGATCTTGTTCGAGCCGTCGCCGAGCGCCGGCAGCAGATGATTTTCAATGACGTCTTCGACCTGCGCGGTCGAGAACACCGCGATCAGGATGCAGCGCGAAGGCTTCGCCAGCGCGGCGATGCTGTCGGCCGGTTGCCCGCCGATTTCGGCAAGCCGCGCGCGGCGAGCCGGATCGACGTCGTAGCCGCTCACGGGAATGCCCGCATCGAGCAGCCGCTGGGCATAGACCTCGCCCATTAAGCCGAGCCCGATGATGGCGACGGGGGGATTATTCATCGCATTTCCATTTTGGGTAATGTAGGGGCGCGGCGAACTCCGCCTGCTCCCTCTCCCCTGGGGGGAGAGGGTTGGGGTGAGGGGGCAAGTGATTCTCGATAGTCCGTAACCCCTCACCCGAACCGCTTCGCGGTTCGACCTCTCCCAAAGGGAGAGGTGGTGAAGAAAGCAGAGGCGCGCCCATCACTCTTTTGCCTTGGCCTTGCTCGCGGCTTCCGGCGCGAACAGCGGAATGATGGCGCGCTTGATGGCCGCCTGCCGGGTCGGTGAGGTGATCTGCGCGCCCATCAAGTCGGTGATGTAGAACACATCGACCACGCGCTCGCCGAAGGTGGCGACGTGGGCGGACGCGATGTTGAGGTTGAGCTTCGACAGCGTCGTGGTCAGCTCATACAGCAGGCCGGTGCGGTCCAGACCGGTTACTTCCATCATCGTAAAGCGGTGCGACCATTGATTGTTGATGGTGACCGAAGGCTCCAGCGCGAAGGCGCGGATGCGGCCCTTCGGCGCCACGCGTTTGCCGACCATGTCGGGCAACCGCAATTCGCCACGCAATGCCTTCTCGATGGAATCGGCGATGCGGTTGGCGCGCCGCTGTTCGTCTTCGTCGCGCTCGAATTCGCGCGACAGCGAAATGGTGTCGAGCGCGAGGCCGTCGGTGGTGGTGAAAATCTGCGCGCCGACGATATTGGCGCCGGCCATGGCGCAGGCACCCGCGATGATCGACAGCAGCCATGGATGATCGGGCGCCAGCACCGTGAGTTCGGTCACCGCGCCTGAATCGAAGCCGACGGTGGTGGCGAGCGTCTTGCCGGCATCTTCCGCGCCCTGCACGAAATGGGCGTGTTCGACTTTGTGCTGCAGATCGACCTTGAGCCAATAGGCCGGATAAAGCCCGCGCAATATACGCGTCCAGCCGCTCGGCAGGCCAATGCTTGAGCGCCTTGCGGAATTCCTCCTGCGCCATGGCGACGCGCTGGGCGCGGTTGACCTCCGAGAAGCCGCCGGTGAGCACCGGTTCGGTCTCGTAATACAGCGTGCGCAGAAGCTGCGCCTTCCAGCCGTTCCAGACGCCGGGGCCGACCGCACGAATGTCGGCAGTGGTGAGAATGGTCAGCAATTTCAACCGTTCGGCCGACTGCACCAAAGCGGCGAAGTTCTCGATGGTCTTGCGGTCGGATAAATCGCGCGACTGCGCCACGCTCGACATGACCAGATGCTGCTCGATCAGCCAGGCAATGGTCTCGGTGTCGGCGGCGGAAAACCCCAGCCTCGGGCATAGCCGGCGCGCGACGCGGGCGCCCGCGATCGAATGGTCCTCGATGCGGCCCTTGGCGATGTCGTGCAGGAACAAGGTGACGTAGATCACCGCGCGATTGGCGGGCAGCAGTTTATGGAAGAGCTCGTTGGCCAGTTGCGTGTCGGGATTGGTCCCGCGTTCGATCTCCGACAGAATGCCGATGCAGCGCAGCAGATGCTCATCCACGGTGTAGTGGTGATACATATTGAACTGCATCATCGCGACGACCTTGCCGAAGGCCGGCACAAAGCGGCCGAGCACACCGGCTTCGTTCATGCGCCAGCAGCACGGTTTCCGGATCGTTCTTGGAGACGATGATCTCCAGAAACAGCTTGTTGGCTTCCTTGTCGTCGCGCAATTTGGCGTCGATCAGATGCAGCGAGCGCGTCATCGCGCGCATGGCGTCCGGGTGGAACGCCAGATTGTGCTTTTGCGCCAGATGGAAAATACGGATCAGGTTGACCGGGTCGCGCTTGAATACGTTGGCTTGCGCCAGCCGGATGCGATTCTTGTCGACGATAAAATCGCTGGTCTCTAAAAGGACCTTGCGGTTTGGCGTGCGCAATTTCGCCATCACGCGGCTGAGCACCGGTACGGTCTTAGCCTGGTCCTCTTCGAGCTGTGCGCAAACGATGGCCGTGAGATCGCCGACGTCCTTGGCGACCAGGAAGTAGTGCTTCATGAAGCGCTCGACGTCCTGCTGACCCGGATGCTGGGTGTAGCCCAGGCGCTGCGCGATCTCGCGCTGGATATCGAAGCCGAGCCGCTCCTCGGCGCGGCCGGTGACGAAATGCATGTGGCATCGCACCGACCAGAGGAAATCCTCGCAGCGGCGGAATAATTGGAATTCATGCTTGTCGAACACGCCGCGCTTGACCAGTTCGTCGGGCTCGCGCACACCGATAGACGTATTTGGCGATCCAGAACAACGTGTGCAGATCGCGTAAGCCGCCTTTGCCGTCCTTCACGTTCGGCTCGACCAAATAGCGCGATTGGCCGGAGCGGCGCACGCGCTCTTCGCGCTCGGCGAGCTTGGCGGCGACGAATTGCGCGCCGGTATTGCGCACCACCTCGTTGTCGAAGCGCTTGACCAGTTCGTCGTACAGCGCGCGGGTCGCCGAGCAGAAAGCGCGCTTCGAGAATGGCGGTGCGGATGGTCATGTCCGCTTTGGCCTGGCGGATGCATTCGTCGACCGAGCGGGTGGCGTGGCCGACTTTCAGGCCGGTGTCCCACAGGGCAATAGAGAATCGCCTCGGCAATCGACTCGCCCCAGGCGGTCTGCTTGTAGGGCAGCAGAAACAGCAGATCGATGTCGGAGCCGGGCGCCTGCAAGCCGCGGCCATAGCCGCCGGTCGCGACCACCGCCATGTGCTCGGAATCGGTGGGATTCTGCGACTGATAGAGATGCTTCTTGGCGAACTCGAACAGAATGCGGATGATCTCGTCTTCCATCCGGCATAAGCGCTCGGCGCAGGCGCGGCCGTGACGATCCTTCAGCAGCAATTGCTCGGCTTTGGCGCGGCCTTCGTTGAGTGCTTCCTTGAGCCGCTTGGCCAGCGCGGTGCGCAGTTCGCGGTCGTTGCCGGACAGCGTCTTGGCGAGCTTCTCCAGGTCGGCGGCAATGGCGCGGGCGTCGATCAGCTCGCCCGTCGCCCGGACCGGACTTTCGGGACGTGTACGTATGGGCTGATCGACGGCGAGGGAGGCCATGGGAAACTCGCAATAGCGGAGGCGGCGCGCTAAGTCACCGGCGATCCGGCAAGATAATCGCAATGGCACGGTTTGCGCGATTCCGCGACATTTTTCCAACTTCTCGCAACTGCGAAGGTTGCACGCGGGTGAGCGATTGCGCCCATTACCGCCGGCGCCCCGGCATTTTTGCAGGCTGGGGAAGCCTTGGTGGCCAAAGCGCAGGCAGGTTATGGTGAACGCAACAAATTTGGGGAGGAATGCCGATGCTGATGTTCCAGGTGTGCACCTGCGGCGAGCCGCTGCAACTCAACTGCGGCGAGCCGCTGCAACTCAACGAAGCGCCGACGCCGCAGCCGAAGGGCACCGAGGTGCTGCTCAAAATCCTGGCGGCCGGTGTCTGCCATAGCGACCTGCACCTGGCCGACGGCTATTTCGATCTCGGCGGCGGCAAGAAGATGAGCCTTCAGAGACCGCGGCATGAAGCTGCCGGTCACACTCGGCCACGAGAACGTCGGCGAAGTGGTTGCGGTCGGACCCCGACGTCAAAGACGTCAAGATCGGCAGCCGCATGCTAGCCGACCCGTGGATCGGCTGCGGCAAATGCGGCGCCTGCCAGCGCAACGAGGACAACCTTTGCGCGGCGATGCGCAGCCTCGGCGTTTTCACCAATGGCGGCTACGCCGACTACATGATGGTGCCGCATCCGCGCTATCTGTTCGACATCGGGGATCTCGATCCGGCGCGCGCTGCGCCTCTGGCATGCTCGGGCGTCACCACGTTCGGCGCCCTGAAGAAGGTGACGACGCTCAAGCGCGAGCCGACGGTCATCATCGGCGCCGGTGGCCTCGGGCTGATGAGCCTCGCCTTGCACCGGAAGATGGACGGCCATAGCGCCATCGTCGTCGACATCGACCCGGCTAAGCGCGAGGCGGCAAAGAAGGCCGGCGCCGCCGCAGTGGTCGATCCCAAAGCAGCCGACGCCGTCGATCAGATCAAGGCCCTCACCAATGGCGGCGCCTGGGCGGTGATCGATCTGGTCGGCTCGTCGCAATCGGCGCGACTTGGCTATGACAGTCTGGCGAAGGGCGGCAAGTACATCATTGTCGGTCTCTACGGCGGCGACCTGACGGTGTCGCTGCCGCCGATCCCGATGCGCGCGCTCACCATCCAGGGCTCCTATGTCGGCAGCGTGCCGGAGATGGCAGAGTGATGGACCTCGTGCGTCGCAAAGGTCTGCCGGATGTGCCGGTCAGCACACGGCCGCTGAAGGACGTCAACGCGGTGCATAGCGAACTGCGCGCCGGCAAGGGTGGTCGGCCGCGTGGTGCTGACGCCGGCGTAGCGCTTTTGTCATGGCCGGATTTATTCCGGCCATCCCGATCAGGTGGGCATTGCCTTCCTAAGCGAGATCGCCGGGACATAGGCGAGCGAAGCGCCGCCGTCCTTCGGACGGCTATGCCCGGCGATGACAACAGGAACGAAATGCCTCCCGACCTTTTCTTTGCGCTCACCTTGATCGTCAAAATGGCCGTCACCGCGGGTTTCGTGGTAGCGGCGACCGTGACCGCGGAACGCGCAGGGCCGCTGGTCGGTGGGCTGGTGGCGACGCTGCCGTTGGGAGCGGGTCCGGTCTACGTGTTCCTGGCGCTCGACCACGATTCGCACTTCATCGCCGACAGCGCGGTGGCGAGCCTGGCGATGAACGCCGTCAACGTCTTCTTTGCGCTGCACTATGCGCTGCTCGCGCAAAAGCGTTCGGTCGGCGCGAGCCTAGGGATCGCATTCGCCGTCTGGGTCGTGCTGGCGCTATCGGTGCGTTCGCTGCATTGGAGTTTTGCCGCCGCCGCCGTGTTGAACGTCGTCGTCATCGCCGTCTGCGTTGTCGTGGCGCGACCGTTGCGTCACGTTCGCATGCCGGTCTTCCACGCGCGCTGGAGCGATCTGGCGATGCGCGCCGTGCTGGTCGCGACCCTGGTCGGCGTCGTCGTCACCTTCAGTTTTCAGCTCGGTTCCTTGGGCAGCGGCATTCTCGCCGTTTTTCCGGTGATCCTGATCAGCATCATCTACATTCTGCACAGCCGCGTCGGCGGCAAGCCGGCGGCCGCCGTGCTTGCCAATGCGCCGCTCGGCCTGGTCGGCTTTGCCTTCGCCTGCTCGGTGCTGCATTTCACCGCCGAGCCGCTCGGCACGCCGATCGGGTTGGCGCTGGCGCTGGCGACATCGGTGACGTGGAGCCTGCTGGTGCTGTTGGCGCGCCGCCATGGCATCAAGGTGTGACGGCCATATCGCTCTTCTGGCTTATTTCTTCTCGGTGGCCGCCAGTTTCGCCTTGAGCATATAGAGCGCTTCCATCGCCTCGCGCGGCGACATGTCGTCGGGATTGAGCGCGCCGACGGCGGCGATCATCAGTTCGTAGGCGTCGTCCTGCAGCTTCTGCGGCGGCACGTACGGCGCCGCGAACAGCGGCAGGTCCTCGAAGCCTTTCGGCTTGGCACGGTCTTCCTGTTCGAGTTTCGCCAGCACCAATTTGGCGCGCTCGATCACGCTGGCCGGCAGGCCGGCGAGCTTGGCCACCTGGATGCCGTAGGAATGGTCGGCCGAGCCCGGCACCACTTCATGCAGGACACGACGTCGCCGGCCCATTCCTTCACGCGCACCGTGGCGTTGTGCAGCCGGTCGAGCCTTGCGGCGAGCGCAGTCAGTTCGTGGAAATGCGTTGCGAACAGTGCGCGGCATTTGTTCACGTCGTGCAGATGCTCGACGGTCGCCCAGGCGATCGACAGGCCGTCGAAGGTGGCGGTGCCGCGGCCGATTTCGTCGAGGATCACCAGCGATCGTGGGCCGGCCTGGTTGAGGATGGCGGCGGTCTCGACCATCTCGACCATGAAGGTCGAGCGGCCGCGCGCGAGATCGTCGGCGGCGCCGACGCGCGAGAACAGCCTGTCGACCACACCGATATGCGCGCGCTTGGCCGGCTGTAGCAGATCGACATCGGCTGGATGAGAATGCCGCTTTCGGATCGCGCGCTGGCTTCCTTCACCGCGCCCATCAACGCCGAACGGAACGGCAGCACGCGGTTGCCGTCGCTCGATGTGCCTTCGGCAAACAACACGACCGAGGTACCGGTGGCGAGCCGCTGCACGATATCGGCGATAGCGTCGCCGGTCTGCTGGCGCGCGAACGGTCGACGAAGATCGTGCGCTGCGATTTGGCGGCGGTGCCGACCAGGGGCCATTTGGCGATCTCGCTCTTCGCCACATAGGCGATCGGCACGATCGAACCGATCACGACGATGTCGGCCCAGGACACGTGATTGGAGATGAACAGCACGGCGCGGTCGCGCATCGGCGCCCCGACCACATGCACGCGGATGCGCAGCACCGCGGCCAGCGCACGGTAATAGCGCACGCCGATGCTGCCCCAGCCGCGTACGCCCAGCCGCTTGAGCAGCCCCTGCAAGACAATCAGCAGCGGCGTCATGGTAAAGAACATGGCCGCGACGAACAGCGAGCGCGTCATTGTCGATTATTTCTTGTCGTCATTGAGCGGGACGGCATAAAGCTCGAGCCGGTGATCGACAAGCTTGTAGCCGAGCTTGCGCGCGACTTCCGCCTGGAGACGCTCGATTTCCTCGGATTGGAATTCGATGACCTCGCCGCTGCGCAAGTTGATCAGGTGATCGTGGTGGCCTTCGGTCGTAGTTTCGTAGCGGGCGCGGCCTTCGCGGAAATCGTGCCGTTCGATGATGCCGGAATCCTCGAACAGCCGCACGGTGCGGTAGACGGTCGAAATCGAAATGCGGTCGTCGACCTTGGCGCAGCGCCGGTACAATTCCTCGACGTCGGGATGGTCGTCGGACGAAGCCAGCACGCGCGCAATCGTGCGGCGCTGCTCGGTCATGCGCATGCCCTTGGCGGCGCAGAGCGCCTCGATATTGCGTCTTTCGGCGATGTGTTTTTCCTGCGTGGCCACGATGGTCCCTTTGGAACTCATATTCTATCTCAAATCAGGTCGCGGCGCAGCACCAGCGCGGCGGCGGCTGTTCCGTTGGCCGCCGGGTAGTAATTGGCACGCCGCGCGATTTCGTGAAACCCTCCGCGTTCATAAAGCCGCATCGCGGGCTTATTATGCTCGTCGACCTCCAGAAAGATGGTGCGCGCGCCAAGCCCGGCCAGCCGCCGCACATGCAGGTTGAGCAGCCGGCCGGCAAGGCCCCGGCGCTGGCGGCCGCGGTCGACCGCGATGGAGAGAATTTCCGCCTCGTCCTCGACCAGCCGCGATATGACGAATCCGCTGAGTTTGCTGCCGGTCACGGCGCGGTGCGCGATGACGTGGCGGTCGGCGAGCATCTCCTCGATTTCGTGCTCGCTCCAGCCGCGCCGGAACGAGGCCGCGTGCATCGGAGCAATTGCCGCTGCATCGCGCAAGGTGGCCTCCGACAGCACCGGCTCGGCGCTTGTAAACAGACTGCTGATGAAGCCGATCATCGCCGCGCCAGTTGCGCGGCGTTCTGCGGCTGAGCGTCCGGCGCGCGCAGATACAGCGGTTTCGGCGGCGAACCGGTATCGGCCCGCGGCGGCGCCGAGCCGTGCCACCCAGTCGATGTCGGGCGCAGGCCGTGGGTCGACGGAGGCCGGCGCGCGCTCGCCCACGGGCCATGCCGCCGCCAGCAAGTTCGCCGCGGTGCCGATCAGGCGCGGCGCGCCGGTGGCGCCGACGCGCAAGGCCTCACGCAACGGCACCAGCCGCGGCGTGACGATGGTCCGGCCGCCGGGGCCGAACACCTGCAGATAGACGTGATCGTGGCGCGCATCGATGACAGCGACAACGGGCAAGGTATCGTCCGCGGCGATCAGCGGCGCCGCATAGGCGGCGAGCGTAGACAGGCCGACGGCCGGCTTGCCGGTGGCGAGTGCCAGCCCGCGCGCCGCGGCTATGCCGACGCGCAGTCCTGTGAAGCTGCCGGGGCCGGTGGTGACCGCGATACGGTCGATCTCGGAGAAGGTGAGTTTGGCGCGATCCAGCAGCCGCGCGATCAGCGGGATCAATGCCTCGGCGTGGCCGCGCACCATCGGCAGCGATTCACGCGCCGCGACGCTGGCGTCCTCGGTGTCGAGCACGGCGGCCGAACAGGCCTCCAGCGCGGTATCGATGGCAAGCACACGCATGATTCGAGTTTAGCACCGTTTCTTGGTTGTCATCGCCGGGCTTGTCCCGGCGATCCCGCTTAGGCTGGCGCTTTGCCCATGAATCGGGATGGCCGGGACAAGCCCGGCCATGACAGCGAAATTTGACGTTTGCCCGCTCCGCTAAACCGCCTGGATGTCGACCACTTCCGGCACGAAGTGATGCAGCAGGTTCTGGATGCCGTGCTTGAGCGTCGCAGTCGAAGACGGGCAGCCCGAGCAGGCGCCTTTCATGTGCAGGAACACGATGCCTTCGCGGTAGCCCTTGAAGGTGATGTCGCCGCCGTCGCCGGCGACCGCCGGGCGGACGCGGGTTTCGATCAGGTCCTTGATGGTGGCGACCGTGTCGGCATCCTTGGCGTCGAAATCTTCGTCATCCGCGGCCACCGGCCCGGACGGATCGGCGGCCACCAGCGGCGCGCCCGAGATGTAATGTTCCATGATAGCGCCGAGGATCGCCGGCTTGATTTGCTGCCAGTCGCCATCGTTTTTGGTGACCGAGATGAAATCGGAGCCGAAAAATACCCCGCCGACATTCGGCAGGTCGAACAGCCGCGTCGCCAGCGGCGATTTCGCGGCGGCTTCCCGCGTCGGCATATCGAGCGTGCCGGTATCGAGCACCGGACGGCCCGGCAGGAATTTCAGTGTCGCCGGATTCGGCGTGGTTTCGGTCTGAATGAACATTTTGGCTCTCTTTCATCAGGCGCATGATCTTATCCGAAAACGGTAGCCACTTTTCGGGATCATGCGCGCACGGGTTCAAGGCCCATGGATGGCCGACTATACCCGATAGATGGCCCCTGCGCAGGGCCCCGGTCAACCGGCTCAAACGCCCGAGAATCAGGACATAGCGTCGATATCGTCGTCGCTGAGATGCCCGGGAATGACCGCCACCGGGATCGGGAACTCGCCGGCCGTGTTGGCCAGATGGGTGATCAGCGGGCCGGGGCCTTCGCCGCCGGTACCGGCGGCCAACACCAGAATACCGATGTCGGCGTCCTCGTCGATCAACTGGAGGAGTTGCTCGGAAATGTCGCCCTCGCGAATAACGTGGTCCGGCTTGAGACCCGCGATCTTCTTGATGCGCGCGCTGTATTTGTCGAGCACCGCTTTGGCGGCTTCCATCGCCTCGGCCTGCATGATATCGGCGACGCCGAGCCATTGCTGATTGCGCTCGGCGGTTTCCAGCACGCGCAACATCACGATTTGCGACTTGGTGCGCGCGGCGCGCTTGGCCGCCCAATAGACGGCGCGGTCGCATTCCTCGCTGTCGTCGATGACCACCAGATATTTGCGCTTGTGGCCGGCTTCGAAGCTGCTACGGCGTTTGCTGGGCATTGGCGAATGGTGGCACGGCCTGCGCCACGGCTACAAGCCGAACATTCCGCGAATGGGCCGGACGGCAAGTCGGAACGCGATTGAAATCGCTGGGTTTCTACCGGCGCACGAAGCCGACGATGTCTTTGACCGCTTTCATTGTGTCGGCGGCGATCGCCTGCGCGCGCTGCGAACCGTCGGCCAGAATTTCGTCGATGTAGACCGGATCCTGCACCAGCCTTTTCATTTCCGCACCGATCGGCCCGAGTTTGGCAACCGACAGATCGACCAGCGCCGCCTTGAAGGCGGAGAATTGCGCGCCGCCGAATTCGCGCAGCACGTCGGCTTTGCCGGTATTGCTGAGCGCGGCGTAGATGCCGACCAGATTGTCGGCCTCGGGGCGCGGCTCCAGGCCCTTCTCTTCGCTCGGCAGCGGCTCCGGATCGGTCTTCGCCTTGCGGATTTTCTGCGCGATGGTGTCGGCGTCGTCGGTCAGATTGATGCGCGAATAATCGGACGGCTCCGACTTCGACATCTTCCGCGAACCGTCGCGCAACGACATCACGCGCGTCGCCGGTCCCTGGATGATCGGCTCGGGCTGCGGGAAGAACGCATCGCCATAGCCGTGCGAATGGATCGACGACGCGAAATCGACGTTGAACTTCTGCGCGATGTCGCGCGCCAGTTCGAGATGCTGCTTCTGGTCCTCGCCGACCGGCACGTGCGTGGCGCGATAGACGAGAATGTCGGCGGCCATCAGGTTCGGATAGGCGTACAGACCGACCGAGACGTTCTCGCGGTCCTTGCCGGCCTTCTCCTTGAACTGGGTCATGCGATTGAGCCAGCCCAGCCGTGCGACGCAGTTGAATACCCAGGCGAGCTCGGCGTGTTCCGCGACCTGGCTCTGGTTGAAGATGATCTGATTCTTCGGATCGATGCCGCAGGCCAGAAACGCGGCGGTCACTTCGCGCGTTGCCTTGGGTAATTCGGCCGGGTCCTGCCACACCGTGATGGCGTGCAGATCGACGACGCAATAGATGCAGTCATAGGTGTCCTGCAGCGCCACGAATTTCGTGATCGCGCCGAGATAATTGCCGAGATGCAGATTGCCGGTCGGCTGCACGCCGGAAAATACGCGTTCCTTGAACGCCATTGGCCTTACTCCGGGGATAATAGTGGGCCACATCGCATGATGCCGTTTGGCGCGCAACCCCTGCTGGGGACCGCACAAAGGCTCTGCCCCAACACCGGATAACAATATTAAAGGCCGTGCCGTTCGGTTATAGGAGGGAGGCACAACAGTCGAGAATCTCACGGTGCGGCGAGCGGCGGATGGGTTTGAGATGAGTAAAGACGAACTGATCATCCAGCTAACGAAGGTGGCGCTCGGCATCCTGATCGGCGGATACTTTCTCTGGTGGAGTCTGGAAGTGCTGAAACGGCTTCCGCCCCCTCACTAGGCGGAGCGTTGGCTTCGGTCATGGCGTTGCCAGCACGGCGGTCGCCGCTATAGTGCGCCGCACTCATCCAAGAGGTACAAATGGCCGCTTCTCGCTACGACGTGCTCGGCATCGGTAACGCCATTGTCGACGTCATCGCCCGCGCCGAGGACGATTTCCTGGTCGCGCACGGCATGCACAAAGGGGGCATGGCGCTGATCGACGAGGCGCGCGCCGAGAAGATCTACCAGGCCATGGGCCCGGCGACCGAAAGCTCCGGCGGTTCGGCGGCCAACACCATCGTCGGCGTCGCCAGCTTTGGTGGCCGCGCCGCCTTCGTCGGCAAGGTCAAGAACGACGAGCTCGGCCATGCTTTCATCCACGATATCCGCGCGGCGCGCGTCGGCTTCGACACCAAGCCCGCCGATGACGGCCCCTCGACCGCGCGCTGCTACATCATGGTGACGCCGGACGGCGAGCGCACCATGAACACCTTTCTTGGCGCGGCGCAGGATCTGTTCCCGAAAGATATCGACGAGGCGCAGATCGCGGCCTCGGCGGTGATCTATCTCGAAGGCTATTTGTGGGACCCGCCGCACGCCAAGCAGGCTTTCGTCAAGGCGGCTGAGATTGCGCATCGCTACGGCCGCAAAGTCGCGCTGACGCTGTCGGACGCGTTCTGCGTCGACCGCTATCGGGCCGAGTTCCTCAATCTGATCCGCAAGGGCACCGTCGACATTCTGTTCGCCAACGAACACGAACTGCACAGTCTCTATGAGACGGCGGACTTCGATACCGCGGTGAAGCAATTGCGCGCCGATGCCAAGCTTGCGGTGGTGACGCGCAGCGAAAAGGGCTGCGTCGTGGTGGCGCGCGATTCGGTCGAGGCGGTGCAGGCCATGCCGATCGACAAGGTCGTGGATGTCACCGGCGCCGGCGATTTGTTCGCCGCTGGTTTCCTGGTCGGCCACTCGCACGGCAAGGACCACCGCACCTCGGCGCGTCTCGGCGCACTCGCCGCGGCCGAGGTGATCCAGCATATCGGCGCGCGCCCGGCGGTCTCGCTCAAGGCGCTGGCGGCCGAAAACGGCTTGGCCACTTAATCTCCGATCAATCTGGTTTGAGAGGACCTTCGGCGTGAGACGCCGGGGTCATCGACCCTCAAGCATCTCACGCTGACCGGTGACGTTCTTTGCGAGCAAGGACGTTTGCAAGGTCCGCTGCTGTCATAGCCGCGCCGATGGAACTCGCGCAAGGAATTCGTAACCAATTAGTAACCCAACGTGGTTACCGATTGGTGAACGTTCCAATGCGGAGGATACGGCCATGGCAATCGGCGACGAACCGTCCAAAACTGCAATTCCGGCCATAGAGACGGCCAAAGCCGAGCTGGCCAAGACCGAACTACCGACCGTCGAATCGCCGTCGATCTCGCCCGCGACCGAAATCGTCGAGCCCGCCGTCGAGCCGGCGGTCGCCGCGGCTATCGAGCGCGCCATCGCCACGCCGGCGCAATCGCCGATCGCGCCGACGGCCGGCATCTTCAAGCTGCGGCCGCGCCACAAACGTCACGCTCTGCTCGCCGCTTCGGTTGCGCTCGCGGGCGCGCTTGGCGCCATCATCGGTGCAGTGGCCGCCGGCGGCTTTGCCGACAAGCCGCCGGTCGTGGTCGCGGCGCCCGACGATCGCAAGGCGTTGGAACTGTCGCTCAGCAAGCTCGCCAAGGAAGTGACCACGCTCAAGAGCAATCTCGAGGCTGCCAACAAGGCCGCCAATACGCAGATCGCGAAGATCTCCGAACGTGTCGAGCGGGTCGATCGCGCCGCCAGCGCGGAACTGATCACCGGCTCGATCTCGGCGCCGCAGACGATACCGGTCCCGACGCCGCGTCCGGCGCTGCGCGTTGCCGCGGTGGAAGCGCAGCCGCCGGCGCTGCCGCAGCGCCCAGCCGTGCTGTCGGACTGGACCATTCGCGACACCCGCGACGGCTATGTTTACGTGCAAGGCCATGGCGACGTCTATCAGGTCGTGCCGGCGCGCCGCTGCCCGGTCTAGGTCCGGTGGAATCGATCAAGCGCCAGGATGGCCGTTGGGTGGTGACGACGCCGAAAGGCATCATCGTCTCGCTGCGCGACCGCCGCTATTTCGAGTAGCGCCCGCGCCTGAGCCGTGTCAGATTTCCCGCGCTCACAGTGGCGCGCGGGTGATGACATGGCCGGCACTTCGCTGAAGATAGTGCTCGCTGCGGGCTGCCTGCTGGCGGCCGCCGCTCCCGCATCGGCGCAATCTTTCGCCCAAGGCGCGGCGCCGCCTGCCAAACCGGAAATGACCGAAAGCTGTCCCGGCCTCGTCGCCGGCCGGCAGCCTTTCACGCAAGCGCTGCGCCGCGTCGCGCTCAATGCCGACCAGGTGCGCATCAATTACATCGGCCACTCGACCTTCCTGATCGAGAGCCCGCAACTGGTGCGCATCGCTACCGACTACAATGACTACGTCCGGCCGCCGATGCTGCCCGACATCGCCACCATGAACCACGCGCACTCGACGCATTACACCGACCGGCCCGATCCCGGCATCAAGCACGTGCTGCGCGGCTGGGCGGAAGACGAAAAGCCGGCGCGCATCGATCTGCAATACAAGGACGTGCGCGTGCGCAACGTGCCGACCAATATCCGCTCGTGGTCCGGCGGCACCGAACGCCACGGCAATTCGATTTTCATTTTCGAAACCGCCAATCTCTGCATCGCCCATCTCGGCCATCTGCATCACACATTGACGCAGGCGCAACTCGACGAGATCGGCCGCGTCGATGTGGTGATGGTCCCGGTCGACGGCACGCTCACGCTCGATCTCGAAGGCATGATGGAGGTGCTGCGTTCGCTCAAGGCGCCGCTGATCATCCCGATGCACTACTTCAGCGCCTATACGCTCGACCGCTTTCTGGCGCGCGCGCGCCAGGATTGGGACGTCGAGATTGCCGAGGTGCCGTCGGTGCTGGTGTCCAAGACCAGCCTGCCCACAAAGCCGAAAGTCCTGGTTTTGCCAGGGGGTTAGCCTGCGCGCGCTGAATTGAACCCAGACGCCCCGAAACGGCACTTATTCAGGAATAATTGAAGCCGCGGCGGTTCCAGTCCGCCGCGGGTGACCGCTTTTATCAACAGTGGCGGTTGACCGGTCGGAACCATTGCTTAGGTATCGCGTTCACGAACCACGATTTTCTTAATTTCGAGGGGTTTTCGCATGGTGCAAACTTGGAGTAGCTGGAAGCGCTTTCCTGATGCCCAATTTGGCGGGCATGTCGAAGCGCCGATCGGCCCTGGCGTCTATGAAGTGCGCCACACCATGACCGGCCGCCTGGTCGCCTTCGGCCATACCGGCAATGTCGCCAACGCCATCTCCGATCTGAAGCTCAATGGCGGCGTGAGCACCTTCGCGCGCCTGTTCAAGCGCCAGCCGCTGGTGTCGGAAGTCGCCGATTTGGAATACCGCACCTGCGCAGCCGGCAGCCGCGCCGAAGCCAAGACCACCGCGAGCCGGCTAATGGGCCTGCGGCAGTCGGCATGGCGCAAGCGGCTGGACGCCGGCTGGGCCGAGCGCCACCCGGGCTGATTTCAATCGCGCCTTCGATATTCGCGGCCGGCCTTTGAGCCGGCCGTTTGCTTTTGGGCGCCCGCAGTAGCTTCCGGCCGGTCGTGGACTTCATGTAAAGTCGCTCCTTGCTGCAGGCGTTGGCCTGCGCTTCCAAGGACGGCTGCCCATGTTGAGTCACGAGCAGAACGACCTCATCGCCCGCGTCGGTCCGGGCACGCCGGCAGGCAGCCTGATGCGGCGCTACTGGCAGCCCGCGGCGTTGGTCGACGAACTTGCCGGCAACCGTCCGATCAAGCCGGTGCGCCTGTTCGGCGAAGACCTGGTGATCTTCAAGGACGACAAAGACCGTTACGGCTTGGTCGGCCGCCGCTGTCCGCATCGGGGCACCGATCTCGCCTATGGCCGTCTGGAAGACGGCGGTCTGCGTTGCGCCTTCCACGGCTGGCTGTTCGGCGTCGACGGCAAATGCCTCGAAACGCCGGCTGAACCCGATGACAGCAATCTCTGCGCCAATGTTCGCGCCAAATCCTATTCCGTGGTGGAAAAGAGCGGCATTCTGTTCGCCTATATGGGCCCGGGCGAGCCGCCGGCGTTCCCGAATTTCGACTGCTTCGTCGCGCCCGGCACGCACACTTTCGCGTTCAAGGGCATGATCGACTGCAACTGGCTGCAATCGCTCGAAGTCGGCATCGACCCCGTGCACACCTCGTTCCTGCATCGCTTCTTCAACGACGAGGACCCAAGCCAGAGCTACGGCAAGATGTTTCGCGACACCACGCGCGATTCCGACAAGCCGATGACGCAGATCATGCGCGAGGTGACGCGGCCGCGTATCGAGGTCGAGCCGACCGAATACGGCTTCCGTCTTGTGACGCTGCGCCAGATCAGCGACGCCAGCACGCATGTGCGGGTCACGAATCTCGTCTTCCCGAACGCTTTCATGATTCCGATGAGCCGCGAGATGACGATCTCGCAATGGCACGTCCCGATCGACGACGAGAAGCACTATTGGTACGCGATCTTCACCAGTTTCGGCGCGCCGGTCGACAAGGACGAGATGCGCCGCCAGCGGCTCGAACTGTACCAGTTGCCCGACTACATCCCGAACAAGAACAAGAGCAATGATTACGGCTTCGACCCGCACGAGCAGGAGCACGAGACCTATACCGGCATGGGCGCCGACATCAACGTTCATGACCAATGGGCATGTGAATCCATGGGCGCGATCCAGGACCGCACCGAAGAACATCTCGGCACCTCGGACAAAGCCATCGTTGCCTATCGCAAACTGTTGCGCGACGCGATTGCGCAAGCCGGCAAAGGCGAGCGCCCGATCATGGTGCTCGATGCGGCGCAGGCGGTGTCCATCACCGGGCCCGCAGCGATCGACGGCATCGGGCCTGCCGACGACTGGCAGGGCTATTGGCGCAAGAGCGAAGACGCCAAGCGCAAGGCGATGAGTTGGGGACATGGCGTTCGCTGATGCCGCCGCGTTCGCGTAAATCCGCCCCGAGCTTCGTCGAACGCCATAATCTTTGGACCGCCGACCAGGCGCAGTCGGCGGCCGAGGTCGAGCGCCGGATCAAGAAACACAAGCTCGAAGTCGTACGGTTTTCCTTCGCCGATCAGCACGGCGTGCTGCGCGGCAAGACCTTGCTGGCGTCGGAAGCAGTTGCCGCCATGCGCGCCGGCGTCACCATGACCACGACGCTGCTCGCCAAGGACACCTCGCACCGCACCGTCTTTCCGGTGTTCACGCCCGGCGGCGGCTTCGACCGCCCCGAGATGCAAGGCGGCGGCGATTTCGTCATGGTCGCCGATCCCGCGACCTTCCAGATTCTGCCTGGGCCGACAACACTGGCTGGCTACTGTGCGACGTCTATTTTAGCAACGGCAAGCCAGTGCCGTTTTCCACCCGCGCGCGCTGCCGCGATGCGCTGGAGACGCTCGACAAGGCCGGTTTCGAATTCATGGCCGGGCTCGAAGTCGAATTCCATCTGTTCAAGCTGGAAAATCCGCGCCTGGCGCCGGCCGATGCCACCTGGCCGCCGGAAGCGCCCGAAATCAGTCTGCTGACGCAGGGCTACCAGTACCTCACCGAGTCGCGCTTCGACATGATCGATCCGGCGGTCGCTATTTTACGGCGCGGCATCGAAGCGCTTGCGCTGCCGCTGCGCTCGGTCGAACTCGAGCTTGGTCCGAGCCAAGTAGAATTCACTTTCCGTCCGCAACTGGGTCTAGCCAGCGCCGACGCCATGATCCTGTTCCGCGCGGCGGTGAAGCAGATCGCGCGCCGCAACGGCTATCTGGCGAGCTTCATGTGCCGGCCGGCGCTGCCGAACATGATGTCGAGCGGCTGGCATCTGCATCAGTCGCTGATCGAGAAGAAGTCGCGGCAGAACGCCTTCGCCTTCGATCATCCGGACGTGCTGTCGACGGTGGGCAAATATTATCTCGGCGGCCTTCTGGCGCATGCCCGCGCCGCCGCCGCTTTCACCACGCCGACCATCAACGGCTACAAGCGCTACCGCGCCTATTCGCTGGCGCCGAACCGCGCTATCTGGGCGCGCGACAATCGCGGCGTGATGATGCGCGTCTTGGGCCAGCCAGGCGACGCCGCGACGCATCTGGAAAACCGCGTCGGCGAGCCGGCCGCCAATCCCTATCTCTATATCGCATCGCAGATCTATTCCGGTCTCGACGGCATCGCCCGCCGCGTCGATCCCGGCCCCTCTGCCGATACGCCCTATGAAGCCGCCGCCGCGCTGCTGCCGAAATCCTTAAGCGAAGCGGTTACGGCCTTGCGCGCCGACGACGCCTTCCGCGCCGGTTTCGGTTCGACCTTTATCGACTATTATGCCCACATCAAAGAGGCCGAGCTGGAGCGCTTCCGCAAGGAATCGCACGAGCAGCCCGAAGTCACGCCTTGGGAACAGAAAGAATATTTGGACCTGTTTTAAATGCCTTACGCCATCACGTCCGACAAAGTGAAACTCCACTACGAAGAAGCCGGGCAAGGTGCGCCGATTCTGTTCGTGCACGAATTCGCCGGCGATCATCGTAACTGGGAGCCGCAGATGCGCGAGCTCGGCAAGCGCTACCGCTGTATCGCCTACGCCGCGCGTGGCTACACGCCGTCCGATGTTCCGGCCGACAAGGAATCTTACAGCTACAAGCACGTGATGCGCGATTGCGTCGCCGTGCTCGATCATCTCGGAATCGATCGCGCGCATATCGTCGGCCTATCGATGGGCGGCTACACCACGTTGCAGGTGGCGCTCAATCATCCGGATCGCGTGCGCTCGATGGTGCTGGCCGGCGCGGGCTCTGGCTCGGTGCGCGCGGAGACTGTGGCATTTCACAAGAGCTCGCGCGACTTGGCCGAGAAGTTCGAACGCGAAGGTTCGGCTGCCGTGGCAGTGTCCTACGGTCTGGGTCCGAGCCGCGTGCCGTTTTTGATCAAGGACCCACGGGGGTTCGCCGAATTTTCCCGCCAGTTGTCTGAACACGACGCGCAAGGCTCCGCCAACACCTCGCGCGGCTTTCAGGGCGCACGGCCATCGCTCTACGATTTCGAGGCGGGCATTCGCGTGTTGCAAACGCCGGCGTTGATCGTGGTCGGCGACGAGGACGCGCACTGCATCGAGCCGAGCCTGTTTCTAAAGAATACGCTTGCCGCCTCCGGGCTGGTGGTGTTTCCCAAGACCGGCCACGTCGTGAATTTGGAGGAGCCGGATTTGTTCAATCAGGTCGTCGGCGATTTCCTGTCGCGCGTCGATGCCGGACGCTGGCTGCCGCGCGACCCGCGCACTCTGCAGACGACTGGCTAGGTGGAACTTCGCCCGCCGCCGGCAATTAAAGCGACGATGTTCTGCTAAGCCATCCGAGGAGCAGCCGATGTTGAAATGGGCCTTTGTGTTTCTGCTGATCGCGATTGTCGCCGGCATTTTCGGCTTCAGCGACGTGGAAGCGGCGTCCGCCACCATCGCGCAATGGCTGTTCGGCATTTTCCTGGTGCTGTTTATCGGTGCCGTGGCCATCGGCCTCGCCATCGGGGCAAGGCTGACGTCGTAACGCGCCAATCAAACGCCGGCATTGCCAAGCGGATTAGTCGGCGGCCGGTCGAACGATTTGAATAAACCGCAGTACAGTTGCGAGAAGAGAAATAATTCTTCTCCGCAACACTGACGATCGTCTTTGTATCGCAGCCTTACAGGTACGTCCGCACCGTGTAATACATGGGCTGCCGCCAAAACACTGACCGCCGGTCCGGTTCGACTGGCGCAGCAGTTTGTTTGTGCGCACATCATTTTGTGATGAACGAAATCGATTTAGATCAAACAAGCACCCGCGGAATTCTGTTAAAATTTTAATGAATTCGGCCCCGCTACGATTTTTATCCGCGTCCATTTTTGGGAGTGCTGGTCATGCGTCGTGTCCTGTTCGCCGTCTTGTCCGCGTTCGCGCTCGTTTCCTTCGGCGTTCTCGCAGGCCCGGCCAAAGCCGGCGACTATTACGAGGACGGCTATCGCCATGGCCGCTCGGACAATGTCTGGTACAGCAGCAGTTGTTGCTACCGGAAGACCGTGCGTCACGAACGCACCGTGCATTATTCCCGGGTCGAGGAAGAGCGGTCATATGAACGGCGCGGCTATTACGACCGGCCGTATCGCTCGAGCGACGATTATTATGATCGGCCGCGCCGCTACGTCGACGACTCGTACACCTACGCGCCTCGCCGCTACGATTCGGGTTATGTCGGCGGCTACTCCGGCGCCTATGACAGCTATGCCGATAGCTGCCATACGCGAAGAGTGCGCGTCGCGGATTGGCGCGGCGGCTGGGTCTGGGCCGTGAAGTCGAGTTGCGACTGAGCGGGCTGCCCCGCTACACATCCACACTGGCGCTGAGCGCGTTATTCTGGATGAACAGGCGGCGCGGCTCGACCAGTTCGCCCATCAGCTCGGCGAATACGTTGTCGACTTCCTCGCCTTCCTTGACCTTCACCTGCAGCAGCGAGCGCACGTTGCTGTCGAGCGTCGTTTCCCAAAGCTGCTCCGGGTTCATCTCGCCCAAACCTTTGTAACGCTGCATGGTGATGCCTTTGCGCCCGGCATTGGTCAGCGCCTCGAACAGGCCGACGGGCCGTGGATCGAGATCTCTTCATCTTTGCGCCGCAGCACCGCCGGCGGCGTCGGCCGCGGGAAGGTCTGTTGCAGCGCCGGCGCGAACATCGTCGAGCTTGCGGGCGTCGGCCGAACCGAGCAGCGCCTGATCGATGATCGCCACTTCCTTGACACCGCGCACGGTGCGCTCGAAATGGAAGCCTTCGTCGCCGAAGGTTCCGGTCCAGCCGCGCTCGGTCTCGTCGGCCAGTGCGTCCATGCGCTTGGCGATGTAGTCGGCGGCCGCCGCAGCGGTCTTCGGATCGCCGGTGACTTCGGGGCGTAGCACGCCGGCAATCGAGGCCTGCTCGATCACCTTGCGGTTATAGCGGCTGTGCAGCCCGCCCAGGAGGCCGCGGATGGTGCGCGAGTCTTCAACGAGCTTATGTAGATCGGCGCCGGCGAGTTCCTCGCCGTTCGACAGCCGCAGCACTGCGTCCTCGATGCCCTGCGTGATTAGATAATCTTCCAGCGCGCGCTCGTCCTTGAGATACTGCTCGGATTTGCCGCGCGCGATTTTGTACAGCGGCGGCTGCGCAATATAGAGGTGGCCGCGCTCGATCAGCGAGGGCATCTGCCGGAAGAAAAACGTCAGCAGCAGCGTACGGATATGGCTGCCGTCGACGTCGGCGTCCGTCATGATGATGATCTTGTGGTAGCGCAGCTTTTCGATGTTGAACTCGTCGCGCCCGATGCCGGTGCCGAGCGCGGTGATCAGCGTGCCGATTTCCTGGCTCGACAGCATCTTGTCGAAACGCGCACGCTCGACGTTGAGGATCTTGCCGCGCAGCGGCAGCACGGCCTGGAATTCGCGGTTGCGGCCCTGTTTGGCGGAGCCGCCGGCCGAGTCGCCCTCGACGATGAACAGTTCGGACTTGGCCGATCGCGCTCCTGGCAATCGGCGAGCTTGCCGGGCAGTGAGGAGATGTCGAGCGCGCCCTTGCGCCGCGTCAGATCGCGCGCTTTGCGGGCTGCTTCGCGGGCGGCGGCTGCTTCCACTACCTTGCCGACGATGACGCGGGCTTCCTGCGGATGGATTTCGAACCAGTCCTGCAAGGCCTGATTGATGACGTTTTCCACCACCGGGCGGACTTCCGAGGAGACCAGCTTGTCCTTGGTCTGCGACGAGAATTTCGGGTCCGGCACCTTGACCGATAGCACCGAGGTCAGGCCTTCGCGGCAATCGTCGCCGGTCAGCGCGACTTTCTCTTTGCGCGAAGTGCCGACGGTGTCGGCATATTGCGTAATCTGGCGGGTCAGCGCGCCGCGGAAGCCGGCCAAGTGGGTGCCGCCGTCGCGCTGCGGGATATTATTGGTGAAGCACAGCACGCTCTCGTGGTAGCTGTCGTTCCACCACAGCGCACATTCCACCGTGATGCCGTCGCGCTCGGCCTTGATCATCACCGGCTTGGGGATCAGCGCGGTCTTGTTGCGGTCGAGATATTTCACGAACTCGACGACGCCGCCTTCGTATTTCATTTCTTCGCGCTTTTCGACCGCGTGGCGCATGTCGGACAGCACGATCATGATGCCGGAATTGAGAAACGCGAGCTCGCGCAGGCGATGCTCGATGGTGTTGAAATCGAACTCCACCATGGTGAAGGTCTTGGGCGAGGGGAAGAACGTCACCTCGGTGCCGCGCTTGCCATGGCTCTCGCCGACCAGCTTCAGCGGCGCCACAGCGACGCCGTCGGCAAATTCCATGAAATGTTCTTTGCCGTCGCGCCAGATCGAGAGTTTGAGCCAGCTCGACAGCGCGTTGACCACCGAGACGCCGACGCCGTGCAGGCCGCCCGACACCTTGTAGGAATTCTGGTCGAATTTTCCGCCGGCGTGCAGCTGGGTCATGATGACCTCGGCCGCCGAGACGCCTTCGCCCTTGTGGATGTCGGTCGGGATGCCGCGGCCGTTGTCGCGTACCGTCACCGAACCGTCGGCGTTGAGCACCACCACCACTTCGGTGGCGTGGCCGGCCAGCGCCTCGTCGATGGCGTTGTCGACCACCTCGTAGACCATGTGATGCAGGCCGGAGCCGTCATCGGTGTCGCCGATATACATGCCCGGCCGCTTGCGCACGGCGTCGAGGCCCTTGAGAACCTTGATCGACTCGGCACCGTAGTCGGTGTCGTCGGAACGGATATCTCGGGCCGGTTCAGCCATCGAGCGCACCTTCAAAAGGGTCGGAAAAATGAGTCGGATTTGTCAGTTTGTGTGACATGAATTTTGCGCGTCGTACAGGGTAAAGTCGTCGCTATTAATATGTTGATTCGAAAGCATTTTTTAAAGTCCTGCGGGGTCGAAAAGGGCCTCATTTTTGACCCCGTTTTTAGACCCGAATCGCAAAGGCCCCGGACGGTTCGAATCGCTTGCTTGCGCGTTGCCATGACATGCCGTCTAAGCAGTCCCGGCGACGCCGCGTTTGAATTTCATCCCGATGAATTGGATCACCCATCCGTTCGAAGTTCCGCGCCGCCTGCGCGCGATCGTGCGCGCGCGCGAGTCGAGTGTCATCGGACTGGCGGCGCTGACCGGCGCCATTGCCGGCCTGGTGGTGACGGGCATGGGCGCGCTGGTCGCGCTGATGCATTTGAGCTTTTTCGGCCTCGATCCCGGCGAGCGGCTGTCCGGCCGCGTCTCTATCGACCCGCTTTATGCTGTGCTGGTGCCTTGCCTCGGCGGCCTGCTGCTCGGCCTGGTCACCGCCTACATCAGCCGCCGCCGCGGTTCTGAGGTCGACCCGGTCGAGGCCAACGCGCTGCACGGCGGACGCATGTCGATGCGCGGCAGCCTCATCGTCGCCGCGCAGACCGTATGGTCGAGCGGCGTCGGCGCCTCGGTCGGTCTCGAAGCCGGCTTCACCCAACTCGCCAGCGGCATCGCCTCGGCGATTGGTCGTGCCTTTCGCCTGCGCCGCAGCGACATGCGCATCCTGGTCGGCTGCGGCGCGGCCGGCGCCATCGCCGGCGCGTTCGGCGCGCCTTTGGCTGGCGCGTTCTACGCCTTCGAACTGATCATCGGCAGCTATTCGATCGCCAGCTTGGCGCCGGTCGGCATGGCGGCGCTCTTGGGCTATCTCACGGCAAGGGCCTTTGGCCCGCTGAGTCTTGGCATCGATACCGGCGCGGTGTCGACCATAGGGCTGCGCGAGGTGCTCATCGCCGGCGCATTCGGGCTGCTGGCCGCCGGCTTCGGCATAGCGCTGATGCGCGGCGTCGCCGCCTGCGAAATCCTGTTCACGCGGTTGCGGCTCAAGCCGGCGCTGCGGCCGATGCTGGGGGGCGCGCTGGTCGGGGCCATGGCGATCGTCTCGCCGCAGGTAATGTCATCGGGCCACGGCGCCTTGCACCTTACCGGCATCGTCCGGCTGCCGGTCGAGACCATCGCGCTGATTTTCGTCCTCAAGGCGTTGGCTTCCATTGTCTCCCTGGGCAGCGGCTTTCGCGGCGGCTTGTTCTTTGCCTCGCTGCTGCTCGGCGCACTGGGCGGGCAGCTCTTCGCCTTCGGACTCAACGCGATTGGCGTTCAGGCCAATGCCGACGCCTACGCCATCATCGGCATGAGCGCGCTGTCTGTAGCGGTGATCGGCGGGCCGCTGACCATGACTTTCATCGCGCTGGAGACCACCGGCGACCTGTGGCTGACCACCGCCGTGCTGATCTCGGTCATCATCTCGATGCAGGTGACGCGCGAATTCTTCGGTTATTCGTTCACCACCTGGCGCTTCCATCTGCGCGGCGAGACCATACGCAGCGCGGCGGACGTCGGCTGGATCAGGGATTTGACGGTCGCACAGATGATGCGCGCCGATGTGCGCACGATGCCGGTCGAGGCGCCGGTCTCGGCGTTCCGCGAGGCGTTCCCGCTCGGCTCGAAAAATCACGTGATCGCGGTGGACGACGACGGCCGCTACGCCGGCATGGTGATCGTCGCCGAAGCGCACGCGACGGAACTGCCAGCCACCACGCCGCTGCGCGACATACTGCATCACGCCGGGCACGTTTTGTTGCCACAACTGACGGCGCAAGAGGCCATCGCGGCGTTCGAACGCTTCGAAGCGGAGGTTCTGGCGGTGGTGGATTCCGCGGAGCGCGGCCAGGTGATCGGCCAACTCAGCGAGTCGCACACTTTGCGGCGCTATTCCGATGCGTCCGAGCGTCAGCGCCGCGAATTGCTCGGCGAACTCTAAATTTAGTTGATCTCGTAGGTGCTGGTGGCGAGTTGCCGGATGTGCTGAAAGCGCGGCTCGTAATCGGGAACCGGGCGCGCAAAGGCGCTCATGGCCGCCGTCAAAATCTCGACCCGGTGGAGATCGGCCCGCATGGTGTCGAGGCTGCGCATTAAATTGTGTCTCACTGTTTCAATCCCTGAGTTTTCTCGCATGGCGTCTTTCCTTTGTCCGTTGCCGTCGCGGTGTCTCAAGTCGCGGCTATGGTGTGCGGTAGGGTAAGGCCTGAAGCGGGCTATTGTTCCTACTTTAGCCTTGGAACAAGATTTCTCTTTTTCTGGAACGGATTAGGCCGCCCGCTTACTACACTGAGCGGGCTGGTTCCACGCCGCCATTGCGCACCGCAAAAACCTGAGCGCGGCCCATGATGTCGCCAAAGGCCGCGGGATCGGCGCCGGTCATCCAGACCTGCGCGCCAAGCGCCGTCAGCGCGTCATAGAGCGATGCGCGCCGCCCCGGGTCGAGATGCGCCACCACCTCATCGAGCAGCAGTAGCGGTGCGTAGCCGGTCATCTGTTTGATCAGCCGGGCATGCGCCAGTACCAGGCGGATCAGCAGCGCCTTCTGCTCGCCGGTCGAGGCGTCGGAAGCGGGAATGCCTTTGCTGGCATGGACGACCTTGAGATCGGACAGATGCGGGCCGTCGAGCGTGCGGCCGGCGGCGCATCGCGGCCGCGATTTTCTTTCAGCAAGCCGCGATAGCGGTCCTCGATTTCGCGCGCACTCTGGCTCGGCAGTAGTTTCTCCATCCAGCCGTCCAGCGCGATCGCGGCATGCGGAAATTCCGGCGCGCTATCGCGCGCGGCTTCCAACGCGCCGGACAGCCGGTTCACGGTTTCCGCGCGCGCGGCGGCGACCGCGACCGCGACTTCCGCGGTCTCGTGTTCGATGGCGTCGAGCCAGTGCGGATCGCTTTGCGGGTTCTCCAGGAGCCGGTTGCGCGAGCGCAGCGACCGCTCGAGCGCCGAGACGCGGCTGGAATGCTGCGCATCGACCGCCAGCACCAGGCGGTCGAGGAAACGCCTGCGCTCGGAGGCCGGGCCGTTGAACAGCGGGTCCATCGCCGGCGTCAGCCACACCACGCGTATATGATCGGCAAAGGCCGCCGCCGAGCCGACCGCTTCGCGATCGACACGGCATTTGCGCGAGGTCGCGGCATCTTCGCCCGCCGGCGGATCGATACCGGTGCCGAGCGTGGACAGCCCGAGCATGCCTTCGATCTCGGCCGACACCGCCCAGGAGCCGTCGCCTTCGGAGAACGCCAGTTCGTCCATGGTGGCGCGGCGCAGGCTGCGGCCCGGCGCCAACAGCGAGATTGCTTCGATCAAATTGGTCTTGCCGGCGCCGTTGGCGCCGGTCAGCACCACCGGCCCGGCGCGGTCGAGCGACACTTGCGCGGCGTGATAGCTGCGGAAATTGGTCAGCGTCAGTCGGCGGATGAAGGCGGCGGCCATGTTAGCTGTCATTCCGGCCCGGAATGACAAGGATATAGCTTCAGCGCAAGCGAGGCCTACACCCGCATCGGCATCAGCACATAGAGCGCGCCTTTGGCGTCCTTGTCCTGGATCAGCGTCGGCGAGCCGGGGTCGGCGAGCTTGAGCACGGCGACCTCGCCTTCGATCTGGGCCGCGATATCGAGCAGGTAGCGTGAGTTGAAGCCGATATCGAGCGGCTCGCTGTCGTACTCGACCTCGAGTTCTTCGGTCGCACTGCCGCTGTCGGGATTGGTCACCGATAGCACCAAGCGCCCGCCGGTGATCGACAGCTTGACGGCGCGGCCCCGCTCGCTCGACACGGTGGAGACGCGGTCGACGGCGGCCTCGAAATCCTTCTTGTCGACCACAAGGCTCTTGTCGTTGTTGGCCGGAATGACGCGGCCATAGTCGGGGAAGGTGCCGTCGATCAGCTTCGACGTCAGCACCGCGTTGCCGATGGTGAAGCGGATCTTGCCGGCCGACAGCTCGATCGCAATCTCGCCTTCGCCGGTCTCGATCAGGCGCTGCACTTCGGCAACCGTTTTGCGCGGCACGATGATGCCAGGCATGCCGGCGGCACCTTCCGGCAGCGGCAATTCGACCTGCGCCAGACGATGACCATCGGTGGCGACCGCGCGCAGCGTGCCGGCTTTGGCGGTGCCCGCCGTGTGCAGGTAAATGCCGTTGAGGTAGTAGCGCGTCTCTTCGGTCGAGATCGCGAACTGGGTCTTGTCGATCAGCCGCTTGAAATCGCCGGCGGCGACCTTGAAGGAATGCGTCATCTCGCCGGCGGCGAGATCGGGGAAATCGCTTTCCGGCAGCGTCTGCAACGTAAAGCGCGAGCGCCCGGCACGGATCGAAAGCACGGCGCGGTCGCCGGAGCCTTCAATGACGATTTGCGCGCCTTCGGGGAGCTTGCGCACGATGTCGTAGAACATGTGCGCCGGTACCGTGGTGGCGCCGCCCGGCGAAACCTCGGCGGCGATACTGTCGGTCATTTCCAGGTCGAGATCGGTCGCCTTGAGGCTGAGCTTGCCCTTGTCCGCCTTGATCAGCACGTTGGCGAGAATGGGGATGGTGTTGCGCCGCTCGACCACGCGGTGGACGTGGCCCAGTGACTTCAGCAGCTCTGCACGCTCTACAGTGACCTTCATGGGAAACCCGCTTCGGCGCCTTTAACCAGGCCTTCAATCAAGGCAAGACTTTTCAAGTTCAAGACTTTTCAAGTCAAGGCGCCAAGCCGGCCACTCGCGGAATGCGAGGCCGGGGAGCAAAGGTGACAAGAGCGGGCGAATTGCGCAAGGGCGCGTTTTTGGTCCCCGCTCATATCCCCAGGGCGTCCACAGCCCTTCGTGCCCCGGACGCGGCGCAGCACGGAACGAAGTGGAGTGGTGCGCCGCAGATCCGGGGCCTTTCCCGACTCTGAAGCTGTAACGGTCCCGGGCCTACGGCGCAGCGTTTCACGCTGCACCGCGCCCGGGACAAGGGTCCGCCTATTCCTGCAATTGCCGCTTGAGGATCTCGATTTCCTCGGCCAGTGCCATGTCGTTGCCGACCAGGCCTTCGATCTTGCGCACCGCGTGCAGCACGGTGGTGTGGTCGCGGCCGCCGAAACGCCGGCCGATCTCGGGCAAGGACCGCAGCGTCAGGGTCTTGGCCAGATACATCGCCACCTGGCGCGGGCGGACGACGTTGGCGGTTCGGCGCGACGACAGCAGGTCGGACCGGCTCACATTGTACTGCCGGGCTACCACCCGCTGGATATCCTCGATCTTGACCCGCTTGGGTTCCTGCGGCCGGATCAGGTCGCGGACCTCGCGCTCGGCCATTTCCAAGGTGACGGCGTGACCGGTCAGCTTGTTGTGGGCGAGCAGGCGGTTGAGCGCGCCTTCCAGGTCGCGGCCGTTATGGGTGACGGTCTTGGCGATATAGGCCAGCACCGGCAGCGGCACATCGAAGCTCGGATGATGCGACCGCGCCGCCTGCACGCGGGCCTTGAGGATTTCGAAGCGCAACTCCTCGCCGAGCGAGCCCATCTCGACCACCAGGCCGCCGGCCAGCCGCGAGCGGACGCGGTCGTCGAGGCTTTCCAGCTCGGACGGCGGGCGGTCGGAGGCGATCACGACCTGGCGGCCGGCATCGATCAGCGCATTGAGGGTGTGGCAGAACTCGGCCTGGGTCGACTTGCCCTGCAGGAATTGCAGATCGTCGATCACCAGCACGCCGATGCCGCGCAGCGCCTCCTTGAAGGCCAGCGCGGTCTGCGTGCGCAGCGCCGACACGAAGCCGTACATGAACTTCTCGGCGGTGAGATACAGAACCTTGCGCTCGCCTGCGGCGTTTCCAGCCCAGGTGATGGCCTGCAACAAATGCGTCTTGCCCAAGCCGACGCCGGCATGGATGTAGAGCGGGTTGAACATCACCGGATCGGTGCGGCGCGCCGCTGCGACTTGCTTGGCCGCGGCATGCGCCAGCGTGTTGGAGCGGCCGACCACGAAGCCTTCGAAATTTAGGCGGGCGTCGAGCGGCGAGCCGCCGAGCGCCTCGTGCACGCCCGGGTCGCCGACCGACATCGGCCGACCATTGCCGTTGTTGTTGTAGCGGTTGCTGCCATCGCTGCCGCCGACGGGAAGCTCGGGCTTGACCTTGATCGCAACCGTCGACTTCAGCACCGCCGAGCGCACGATCAACTCGATGCGATCGACCTTCGCGTCTTCGACCTGCCAGCAGGCCAGCACGCGCTCGGCGTAATGCGACTGGATCCAGCTCTTCAGGAAGCGGGTCGGCACCGACAGGCGCACGGTGCCTTCTTCGATGCCTTCGAGGTCGACGCGGGCAAACCAGCTCGTATAGACGTCGTCGCCAACTTCGGCGCGCAGACGCCCTCGAACGCGGGTCCAGCCATCTTGATCGCCATTGGACAT
>JBBCIM010000032.1:0-45653 GCA_037200245.1 Pseudolabrys sp. | reverse complement strand
CGTCACCCGCCTGCCGCCGCCGAAAGGCGACCGCGACGCGCCGCTCAAGGCGCTGCTGGTCGATAGCTGGTACGACGCCTATCTCGGCGTCGTCGTTCTGGTTGCGCATCGTCGATGGCGTCCTGAAGAAGGGCCAGCGCATCCGCATGATCGGCATCGACGCAGCTTACGAAGTCGACCGCACCGGCGTGTTCACGCCGAAGCTGGCGCTGGTCGACGAGCTCGGCCCCGGCGAGATCGGCATGCTCACCGCCTCGATCAAGCAGGTGGCGGACGCGCGCGTCGGCGACACCATCACCGACGAGCGCAACCCGGTCGACGAGCCGCTGCCGGGCTTCCAGCCGGCGATCCCCGTCGTGTTCTGCGGCCTGTTCCCGGTCGACGCCGCGCAGTTCGAAGACCTGCGCGCCGCCATGGGGAAACTTAGGCTCAACGACGCCAGCTTCTCCTACGAAATGGAAACCTCCGCCCGCGCTCGGCTTCGGCTTCCGCTGCGGCTTCCTCGGCCTGCTGCATCTGGAGATCATCCAAGAACGTCTGGAGCGCGAGTTCAATCTCGATCTGATCGCGAACCGCGCCGTCGGTGATCTACAAGATGAACCTGCGCGACGGCACGCAGATCGAGATTCACAATCCGGTCGACATGCCGGACGTGATGAAGATCCTCTCCATCGAGGAGCCGTGGATCGAGGCGACGATTCTGACGCCCGACGATTATCTCGGCGCCGTGCTCAAGCTGTGCCAGGACCGCCGCGGCACGCAGAAGGAGCTGACCTACGTCGGCTCGCGCGCGATGGTGAAATACGAACTGCCGCTCAACGAAGTGGTGTTCGATTTCTACGACCGGCTGAAGTCGGTGTCGAAGGGCTATGCCTCGTTCGACTACCACCTCACCGATTATCGCGAAGCCGATCTGGTGAAGATGTCGATCCTGGTCAACGACGAGCCGGTCGACGCGCTGTCGATGCTGGTCCACCGCACCCGCCGCGGAAACGCGCGGCCGCGGCATGGTGGAGAAGCTCAAGGAGTTGATCCCGCCGCACATGTTCCAGGTGCCGATCCAGGCCGCGATCGGCGGCAAGATCATCGCCCGCGAAACCGTGCGCGCGCGCTGCGCAAGGACGTGACGGCCAAATGCTACGGCGGCGACGCCACCCGCAAGCGCAAATTGCTCGACAAGCAGAAGAAGGGCAAAAAGAAAATGCGGCAGTTCGGCAAAGTCGACATCCCGCAGGAAGCGTTTATTGCCGCGCTCAAGGTGGATGTGTGATGCGAGTGCGCGCGCGGCACTGCCGGTTTTCGTTCGTCCCCCGGCCCTATTTCCGGAATCCATGACCGCCCCGGAATGGCCGAGCGCGACAACCACCGGCTGGACTTTCGCTGAATTTCAGCAAGCGTAGCCCGGATGAGCGAAGCGAAATCCGGGGCTTTGTCTGCGGGTTGTCCCGCATTCGCTCTGCTCCATGCGGGCTACGAATTCCGATTTCGCGCTGCAACAAGCTGCATTTGAACATAAGCAGCGGTCTGGGCTGGACCTCTGCCGCATTTGAGTGGACACTCCCGCGCCATTTCAATGCGCCGGGGTCTACGTCATGCAGCTACGCTCTATCGTTCGCCTGTTCGCAATTCTCGCCTTCGTGCTCGCCGCCGGCGCGGCCAAAGCCGCCGACGTCAAGGTGATGATCTCGGCGGGCTTCTTCCACGTCTATTCGGAGCTTGGCCCCGCTTTCGAAAAAGCGACCGGACACCATCTCGTCACCACGCGCGGCCCTTCGGTCGGCGACTCGCCGGAAGCGATCCCGGCCAGGCTGTCACGCGGCGAGGAAGCGGACGTCACCATCATGGATGGCTCCGGCGTCGATTTCCTGGTCACGCACAATCTAGT
The DNA here is from genome assembly GCA_037200245.1 of Pseudolabrys sp. Taxonomy (GTDB): domain Bacteria; phylum Pseudomonadota; class Alphaproteobacteria; order Rhizobiales; family Xanthobacteraceae; genus Pseudolabrys. Next base: position 43,768 of record JBBCIM010000032.1, on the reverse strand, counting down.
ACGCGCCGACAGCAAGATGGTGCTCGCGGAATCGACTTTCGGCATGGTCCGTTCGCGCAGGCCAGCCCAAGCCCGACATCGGCACGGTCGATGCGTTGCGCAAGACGCTGCTGGAAGCGAAGTCCATCGCCTATTCCGACAGCGGCAGCGGCACCTATCTCTCGACCGTCGGCTTCAAGAAGCTCGGCATCGCCGAGCAGGTCGCCGGAAAATCGCACAAGGTGCGCGGCCCGCCGTCGGGTGAATCGGTGGCCGCGTTCGTCGCGAAAGGCGGAGCCGAGATCGGCTTTCAGCAGGTCGCCGAGTTGATCAACGTGCCGGGCGCCGATTTCGTCGGCACGGTGCCGCCTGAATTCCAGCCGCCGGCCTTTTTCGTCGGGCTGCTGACCGCCAATACCAAAACAGCCGGAAGCGGCCGTTGCGCTTTTGAAGTTCCTGTCATCGGAGCAGGCGGCCGCGGTCATTACCAAGGCAGGGCTGAAGCCGCTGGCGCCCTCGTTAAGCCGCCGCAAATTGAAGCTCATGGGGCGGGCTCTGGCGACATCCCGCAAGAGGCATTCATAGCGGCGCGGACGGTGGGCGTGTAACCGAGAAGTAAGCATCGCTGTCAATGCACGTGCGCATCAGTGGATCGATCGCCCTTGCCGAGGGTTGCCAGAAGACAACTAAAAATTGCTATTTTATATAATACAACTTGCATTTGCATATATAATTGACCTAAAGTTTGTTTGGCGGCCCCGGATCACCGGCGACCGTCACAGGTCATCAAGACGAGAATCCAAATCACGAGGAAGGAAACTCAAAATGGCCGACACCAAAATCTCTCTGAAAGATATCGAAGAACTCCGAGCCGAATCGGCTCGCTCACGCATCGTTTCCGCTGCAATCAACCATCTTGAGCTAGACCGGGGAATTCAACTCGGACTTGCCAATGCAAAATTAACCTGGGGCTCGACTTCACGCTTCACATCGGTTTGTGAGCGAAGGTGCGTCCCACGTAGACTTGGTCGTTCTCCCTGCGAACCACTGCCGCTGCCAGGCCGAATAGCTTCTCGGTCTGGCGGCGCTGCACAAAAGAGTGGCTCCAATGAGCGAGTTCGAATTATGCATTGTCAAAGTCGCATCCTTTTGCAACATAAACTGCTCTTATTGTTATATGTTCAATGCGAACGACCGTACGTTCGAACGCGTTCCCAGGTTCATGTCCGAGCGGACTTCGCTCCAACTATTGGACCGCATCGCGGAATATCTTGAAAGCTGCGGCTCAAAACGCTTCCACATTACATTGCATGGCGGCGAAGCCCTCGCTTTGGCCAAAGCCAAACTTCTTGCGCTTCCTCAACCGCATCCGCGAGATGAACCGGGCCGGTTATCGGCTCAGCGTCAGCATGCAGACGAATGGATTTCGCTACGATCCTGCGCTTTTCGAAATCCTCGCAGAATTCGACGTGTCGGTAGGCGTGAGTCTCGACGGCCCACGCGAATACAATGACCGACGCAGGGTGACGCATCGCGGCACGGGATCCTATGACCGCATCATGGCTAATGTTGAAAAGATCCCTTCGTGGTACCACCGCCAAAGTACTACAGGGATTTCTCGCGGTCGCAGATCCGAGCATTTCGCCGGCTACATTCGTTGACTGGATCGGTTCATTGCCAATAAGCAGGATGGACCTGTTGTGGCCCATGGACTTTTCTTATATTCGGCCGCCTTGGGGAGGCGGAAACGAGGCAGAATATCGCGCCGCTCCGGTCTATGGCCGATGGTTCGCGGAAGTGTTCGACGCGTGGATGGCCAAGGACGATCCGGATATCTACATCAGGCATTTTTTTGATTGCATAGAATATTACATGGGCTCGGCGAGGCATATTGAGTCGATCGTAAACGACCGTGTTCCGATGTTCGTGGTGAACACCGACGGTCAGTATGAGTACCACGACTATTTCCGGCCTCACGCGGACGGGATGTGCCGTACATCCGTCAATCTGTGGGAGGCTCCGATCGCCGCTTTGCTGCGCGACCCGCACATTTCGGGAACTGCTGGCCCTCTCTGATTACGTTCCGGAGGAATGTCGGGGCTGCGATGTCGCGGCCATTTGCGGCGGCGGATTCCTTCCCGGCAGAACCGGCAGGACCGGCGGCCCGCCGGGGCGTCCCCGAGATCCGTGCTCTGTCACGACCAGAGTCATTTCTTCGTTCATGTGCGCGACAACGCTTCAAGGCCTTGGGGGTAGCGTTGGTACCGGGCCGTGCGACAATCGCCGCACCTAAGTTGCGACCTCTGATATTCGGGCCACAACGATTCAGAGATCTGCCCAGCGGCCATGATTTGGGAATATATGCTATGGGCTTGCTCGCTAAGGGCGTCATCTCAAGTGACGTTCGATGCGGAGCAAGGCCGGTGGCGCCGACAATGCGCATCGCGGTCAAGCCTGCGCAGACCGCGCAACGCTGGCCAAGTGAAGCGCCGGGAGGCGCAGCGCCCGGGCGGCAGGCTTCGCAAACCTGCCGCATGAAGGCGCGCGCCCCGGAGGCAGGTTTCGCAACCCCTCACCCCGCCTCGCTCACTGACGCTCGCTCGGCACCCTCTCCTTCAAGGGGAGAGGGAAAAAAAGAAGACTATCGCCGCCAGTTGCGGCGGTCGGCCGGCGCGTTAGAGCTTGGACCGTTCCACGGTCCACCGAAGATCGACTCGAAGCCTGTCGGGCGCGCGCTGCACGTCACCGCGACCTTGGGTGCCTGGCGCTGCGCCTTCGCCGGTCACCACGATCTGGGTGTCGTTCACGCGGTCCTTCACCAGATCGTACAGCACCGTCGCATTGTCCGGATGCAGCCGTGCGAGGCCGGGCGTCCGAGACGGGAAATCTCGTAACTGCCGTGGATCGCATAGCCGCCGTGGAAGAAGATCGAATGCGGCATCGGCGACCAGTCGTATTTGCGCGAGAACCATTTCAGCGCGAGGCGCTCGGGCCGATAGGTGCCGTTCGGCGTGCGATATCCCATGCGCGCGGTCGACACCGGCCAATCGTAGCGATTGAAGCCATCGACCGAAACCGACAGCCGCTGCGCCGTCTTGTCGACGGTGATGACGATACCGGCTTGGGCAGCACTCAGGCCCACGAGCAACACAATGATGGCGATCAAGAGGCGCGGCACCAATGTTCTCCGAACAGAACGCGTCATTCCGGGGCGCGGGCTTTTTGCCCGCGAACCCGGAATCCAGAGGCATCCGACTCAGTATCCGGATTCCGGGCCCGTCGCTAAAGCGCCGTCCCGGGATAACGAAAGTGTGGTTTACCGCGTTAAAGCCGTATTTGCGGGTCGAGCGCGCGCAGCCAAGCCTGCCGCTCACGCAAAATTTTGGCTTCGTCGCTGCCAACCGAAACGCGAAAAGTCTCGACCTCGCGTTGCGCTTCGATGGCGCGAGGAGTCTCGATCTCGCTATGGGTCTTGGCCGAAAGGTCGCGGATATCCTCGGCGGTGGCGGCGGCGGTGGCGAAACGGTTCGGCGGCCTCGTCCGGCGGCGTTGCGTCCACCATCGACTTCGCATCGCTCGGCACCGGCAGCGCGCCGTTCATCACCACGATCTTGGTGTTTTCCAGCCCTTGCCGGCGCATCAGCGAATACAGCGTCGCGGCATTGTCCGGGCGCAAGCGCACGCAGCCATGCGACGCGGCGCGGGCCGAGATTGTAGGCCTCCATCCGTGCCGTGCAGCGCGTAGCCGCGGTGGGAAGAACATCGCCCAGGGCATTGGCGTCAGGTCGTATTGCCGCGAATACCAGTGCCGCTCGAGCCGGACCGGACGGAACACGCCGGCCGGCGTGTCCGTGGCCGCGCACACCGGTGGAAACGGCCAGCGATAGGCTTCGGTGCCGTCGACCGAGACGACCACGCGCTGCTGCGATTTGCTGACGCTGACCAGGAGTTCGGCCTGGGCGGGCGCAAAGCCGGCCGCCAGGACGACGGCGGCGAGAGCAACGGCGAAACGCGGCATGTCTCTACCTCGTGCTGATGCCGTAATTGCGGTCGAGGCTGCGCAGCCAGGCGTCGCGTGACGAGTCGTCGCCGCGCGTCTGGCGGGTTTCCTGCACAACGACGCGGCGCGGCGCCGGCCGGAACTGCTCGAAGCCGTAGTCGCGGTCGGGACCGCGCAGCCGCGCCATCGCGCAGGCTCGGACCGCTCGCGCATCGGGCCGTCGGTAATGACAATGCGGGTATTGCTCATGCCACGTGCGCGCACCAAAGCAAAAAGCGTCTCGGCGTTCGCGCGCGCCAGGCGCACGCAACCGTGCGACAACCGGATTGCCGAGCTTGGCTTCCTCGTAGGTGCCGTGAATAGCGTAGCCGCCATAGAAGAACACCGAATTCGGCATCGGCGCGTCGTCGAATTTTTTCGAGTAGTAGACCCGCTCGAGCCGGATGGCGCGGAAACTGCCGCTCGGCGTGTCGTAGCCCGAACGGCCGGTCGAGACCGCCCAGCGATAGGTCGGCGCGCCGTCGATGGTGACGGTCATTTGCTGCTGCGATTTGCTGATGCTGATCGCGATATCGGCTTTTGCGGGGCGCCGAAAGGCACAGCAACGCACCAAGGGCCGTAATGCCAATCCAACGCATGACTGAAACCCCAAACCCCCTGCCCTGAGGGATGCGACGGGCCAGCATCGCGCGGCGGCGTCGGCCTTGTAAAGCAGTTGTTAACCATAAAAGTCCTTGGCGCCGGTTCGCATTTTCGTGATCGGGGCGGCGCCGGTGGAACTCTCGGTTTAAACCATCGCACGTAATTAACCTGACAGGCCGGGCCGGAATCGCTAGATCGAAAGCATCATGACCATCCGTATCTTGGCCCTGTTGGCTCTATCGTTTGCTTTCGTGGTTGGCGCCTTGCCGTCGCAGAGCGCCGTCAGTGTGGCGCAGGCGCCCTCGCCGCCCGCCGCGAACGAGCCCGCGACCTCGGTGGTGCCGATTCCGCCAGCCGATCCCGCACCGCCCAGCGATGCGCCGGCTGTTCCTCCGCCGGCCGATGCGACGGCGCCGACCCGCGGCAACGCCGCGCAGCCCGAAACTCCTCCGGTCGCAGCGACTCCTCCCGCCGACACCGCACCGGCCGTCGTCACCGCACCCGCCGAGCCTGCGCCGGCCCCCGTCGTCGCCACACCTGCGCCGCTACCGCCGCAGAAGCCGGCCCTAGATCCAAAGGTCGCGCCAGCGAAGCAACTCTTCTCACGAGTGCAACTGCCGAGCCTCGGCCACGCCATGGCGATCGGCTATTACCCGCGCGGCTGTCTGCAAGGCGGCATCGCGCTGCCGACCACCGGCCCGACCTGGCAGGTCATGCGCCTGTCGCGCAACCGCAACTGGGGCCATCCGAGCCTGGTGCGCTTCCTCGAAAAATTCGCGCCGCTCGCGGCCAAGGCCACCGGCTGGAATGGCATCCTGGTCGGCGACATGGCACAGCCGCGCGGCGGTCCGTTGCCGTTCGGCCATATGAGCCATCAGATCGGTCTCGACGGTCGACATCTGGTTCATGCCGATGCCGGGTCACGTGCTCTCGCCGGAAGAACGCGAGAAGACCTCGGCGATCAATCTGGTCGCCGACGACTGGAAGCACATCAATCCGAAGACCTGGCAGCCCGCCGACAATCGCCTTCATCAAGACCGCCGCCGAACAGCCCGACGTCGAGCGCCGTACTGGTCAATGCCGCGATCAAGCAGGAGCTGTGCCGCGTCGCCGACAAGAACAAGCCCGACTGGCTGGCAAAGGTAACGGCCCTGGTACGGCCACCACGATCACATCCATGTGCGGCTGAAATGCCCGGCGGATTCGCCGAACTGCCGCAAGCAGCCGCCGGTGCCGGGCGAGGATACGTGCAATGCCAAGTCGCTGGAGTATTGGTTCTCCGACAAGGTGCTGCATCCGCCGAAGCCGACGACGCCGGCGAAACCGCCGAAAGCGCTGACGCTCGCCGACCTGCCCCCGGCCTGCAAGAACGTGCTCGACGCGCCGGAACGCCAGTCGGCGCAACGCGCAAATTAGATTTTGTTGGTGCGAGCGCTGGATCCAAGCAGCCGTTCGACGCAAGCGCTTGTCGAATCTCGCCAGTCCGGCAGCGATATTCCGAACATTCTTTGCAGCTTCTCGTTTGAGAGAACCGAGTTTGGCGGCCTGTATGCCGGCGTGGGATATTCCGACGTCGAAATCCGGCGAACGGCAACGTGCCGGCGGCCATATTTCGGCGCCTCGCTAAAGATCTGCTCGGCAAAGTCAGCCCAGGTCCCCTCGCCGCTCCCCGTCATGTGATAAATTCCCGGAAGTGCCGGATCGTTGGCGCGCCCAAGAAAGGCCTCGGCGATCTTGATTGCGGCATCTGCAATATCGAGCGCACTGGTCGGCGACCCTCGCTGATCGGCGACAACCGAAACTTGGTCACGGGTTTCGCCAAGCCGCAGCATCGTCTTCAGAAAATTTTCGCCGAAGGGGCTATAGACCCAGGCCGTGCGCAGTATGACATGCCGCCCGATTGCCGGCAGCGACGGCTATCTCGCCCGACAACTTGGAGCGTCCATAAGCATTTTTAGGGCCGACGGCGTCATCTTCGCGATAAGGCCGATCCGAAGTGCCATCGAAAACGTAATCGGTCGACAGATGAATGATTGGCAGGCCGCGCTCCGCCGCGACCCGCGCCAGCGCACCGGCCCCGATCGCATGACGCGGGTCGCCAATTCCTCTTCAGATTCCGCTTGGTTGACGGCGGTATAGGCCGCCGCGTTGATGACGATATCGCCCTCGACGGAGTCGAACGCTCGGGTCATGCCCGTCACGTCCAGCAAATCGAATTGCGGCCGCGCCAGCGTGACGATTGTACTGCCCGTTGCGCGCGTACGTTCGAGCAGGGATTGCGCCAACTGACCTTTCGCCCCGATTACAACAAGCCGCATGGCGTTGCCTTCACTCGAACGGGACAGTCAACTCTCGAAAAGTTGGAAGACGCGCGTCCTTATCGGACAATACCGCGTCTTGTTTCTCGACCGGCCATGAAATGGCGAGGTCTTGATCGTCCCAAGCGATCCCCCCGCTCACAAGCGCGCGGAATACAAGTTGGTGACCTTATAGATCACCATGGTATCAGCCTCGAGTGTGCAAAAGCCGTGAGCAAATCCTGCCGGAATGTACAATTGGCGCCAATTCTCTGCCGATAGCTCGACCGCGACATGGCGACCGAAAGTGGGCGACGATTGGCGGATATCGACGGCTACATCGAATATCCGGCCGGAAACCACGCGCACCAGTTTTTCTTGCGCGAAGGGCGCCAATTGGAAATGCAATCCTCGAACGGTGCCGATTTTCGCCGAGAGGGTGTGATTGTCTTGAATAAACTCACTCGTGATGCCGGCTTCGCAAAAAGACTTTCGACTATAGACTTCGGAGAGATATCCGCGGCTGTCTCCGTGCTTGCGCGGGGGTAACGATCTTCACACCCGGAATCGACGTTTCTTCAACAAGCATCGTCATGCTGCCTTCCCGAATTCAATTCACCCTCGCGAAATCAAAATAGAACTCCGTCAGCATCCCTATAGCCGATCCGACAACCGCCACGGCGGATAACGAGAAGATCGCTCCATTATATAACGTTTGCATCTCCAGGAAAAAAGGACTTTTCTAAAATAGGGGCCAAATCGATAATTGGGCCTCGCCGTTTATGGAGTTTCAATGCTCGTTTCAGTCGCGCTTCCAATATACAACGGAATGCCGCACCTGGAGCACGCGATCAAATCGATATTGCTCCAAGAAATTGATTTTGAGGTTGTGATTTCGGACGATGGATCCCGCGATGGTTCGCTGGAGTTTCTTCATTCGATCGATGACGGTCGACTTCGCGTGCTGCCTAATAAAGAAAACGCCGGAATTTTTGGCAATCTCAATCGATGCATCGTGGCGTCCCGCGGTGATTTTGTTCAAGTGTTTTGCCAAGACGATACTATGAAGCCCGGCTACCTCGCGGGCGCAGGTGCGATACTTACAGGCCCATCCGGATGCCGGCATGGTCTACAATAATCCCGATTACATCGACGAATCCGGCGCCCAGATTCCCGTCGATCTCTCCGACACCACGCCGGAATTTATCGACCGCGATATGTATGTGTGGATCGCATCGCATTACGGCGCGCTGCCTCCGTCCTTATCGTCGATCACGATTCCCCGCCGCGTATTCGATGTCGTCGGGCTGTTTAATCCCGACTACCGAATGGCCGGAGATTTGGAATTTTACAATCGGGTCGCACAAAAGTACGCAATTCTTCGCAACAGGCACGTCTTGCATTCCGTTCGCTCGCACGCCGGCGCGACACAGCAATCGTCAAGAGCGGGGGCGACTTATCTGGCCGAAGAGGCATTGCTTGACGACTGGTACAGGCAGTGGTGGAGCGCCGCGGATTTTCGTTCGGTCAAGCGGTTTCGCTCGGCTCTCAGAGGCAGATACCATCTCGGCTGGATCAGAAGATTGGCGCGCCAAGGCGAGTTTGGGCCCGCTGCGAAAGCGTTGAGGCAACTCAATAAGGTTTATCCGCTTCGCTGGGTTCTCAGCTGGGAGATCCTTAGAATCCTGCGGCCCGGCTTTCGGGTGACGCCAACCGTGCCGGCGCCTCCGCGTCTCACGGGCATAACTATGCCCCATCTTGGTCTGGACGATCTCGAGGTAAGAGAATGAGCAGCGCAGAAGAAACTTACGCAACCGGCAGCACGTTGGTGTATTTCACCTGCTCGAGCGCGAAGCTCGACTCGATCGAGGCGATGCCTTCCAATCGCGTGAGCTTCTGCTTCAGAAAGCGCTCGTAGGGCGCGAGATCGGGCACCACGACGCGCAGCCAATAATCGCGCGGCCCGGTCATCAGATAGCATTCGAGCACTTCCGGCCAGCGCGCGATGGTCTTGGGCGAATTTGTCGAGCAGATCTTCCTTCTGCTTCTCCAGCTTGATCGACACGAAGACGCTGATCGGCAGCCCGACCGCGCGCTGGTCGAGCACCGCGACATAGCGCGCGATCACGCCGGATTTTTCCAGGATGCGCACGCGGCGCAGGCAGGGCGACGGCGACAGGCCGACCTTCTGCGCGAGATCGGCGAGACTCAGGCGGCCGTCTTTTTGCAGCAAAGTGAGGATCTTGATGTCGATGGCGTCCATGGCTGACTTTGGCATATAACGCCTATTTTAGAATAATAATTGGTGGAACCAGCCAACATCGCCCGTCATCTTAACGCAAATTGGCAAATACCGCCACGACGAATGCCGCATAGTCAGCCTTGGAAATCCGGGTGAATGCATGGCGACAACCGACGATAAACTGGCGACGCTGGCCGCGCTGGAGCGCAAGGTGCTCTGGCTGGGCGAGCTGGATGATCCATAACGCCAATCACCTGCGCGACAACGACGACGGCCTCAAGGTCGGCGGCCATCAGGGCTTCGTCGGCCTCGCTCGCCACCATCATGACCGCGCTGTATTTCGACGTGCTGCGGCCCGCAGGACCGCGTCGCGGTGAAGCCGCATGCCTCGCCGATCTACCACGCCATCCAATATTTGTTCGGCAAGCAGACGCGCGAGCGGCTCGAGAACTTCCGCGGCTACAAGGGCGCGCAGAGCTATCCGTCACGCACCAAAAGACGCCGATGATGTCGACTTCTCCACCGGCTCGGTCGGCCTCGGCGTGGCGCAGACTTTGTTCTCGTCGCTGGTGCAAGATTACGTGCGCGCGCATGGCTGGGGCCTGAACCGGCCGGAAGGCCGCATGGTGGCGCTGGCGGGCGACGCTGAGCTCGACGAAGGCAATATCTTCGAAGCGCTGCTCGAAGGCTGGAAGCAAGGCCTGCGCAATTGCTGGTGGATCATCGACTACAACCGTCAGAGCCCTCGACGCCGTGGTGCGCGAGGGCCTTTGGGAACGCTACGAGCAACTGTTCAAGAATTTCGGCTGGAACGTGGTGATCGTGAAATACGGTTCGCTGCAACAAGCCGCGTTCCAGGAGCCGGGCGGCGCCAAACTCAAGACCTGGATCGACAATTGCCGAACCAGCTTTATTCGGCGCTGGTGTTCGCCGGCGGCGCGGCGTGGCGCAAGCGTCTCACCGACGAGATCGGCGACCAGGGGGACGTCACGCGCCTCATCGACAAGCGTTCCGACGCCGAACTCGCCGCGTTGATGAACAATCTCGGCGTGCTCGAAGCGTTCCATGGCGCCGATAGCGACAAGCCGACCTGCTTCATCTGCTACACGGTCAAGGGCTTCGGCTTGCCGATGGCCGGACATAAGGACAACCACGCGGGGCTGATGACACCGGCGCAGATGGAAACCTTCCAGAAGGCCATGGGCGTGCGGCCCGGCCATGAATGGGATGAATTCGAAGGCCTCGCGCTGCCGGCGGAGAAATTGCAAGGCTTTCTCGACCGCGTGCCCTTCGCGCAAGACAAGGCGCGGCGGCTGAGCGCGCCGGTCATCGACGTGCCGGAGACTTTGCCCGTCACCATTGCGCCGACCATGGCAACGCAGACCGGCTTCGGCGCGCTGCTCAACGAAATCGGCCGCGGCGATGGCGACTTCGCCAAGCGCATCGTCACCACCTCGCCCGACGTCACCGTCTCGACCAACCTCGGCCCTTGGGTGAACCGGCGCGGCCTGTTCGCGCGCGAGATCATGGCGGACACCTTCAAGAGCGAGCGGATCCCATCGACCTTCAATTGGGATTTCTCGCCGAAGGGCCAGCACATAGAGCTCGGCATCGCCGAGATGAATCTGTTCATCGCGCTGTCGGCGCTTGGCCTGTCGCATTCGATCAACGGCGAGCGGCTGCTGCCCGTCGGCACGCTGTACGACCCCTTCATCGCCCGTGGCCTCGATGCGCTCAATTACGCCTGCTACCAGGACTCCCGCTTCATGGTGGTGGCGACGCCGTCCGGCATCACGCTGGCCGGCGAAGGCGGCGCGCACCAATCCATCTCCGAGCCGCTGATCGGCCTGGCGCAAGACGGCCTCGCGTCGTTCGAGCCGGCCTATGTCGACGAACTTGCGGTCATCATGGCCTGGGCTTTCGCTTATATGCAGAAGAGCGGCGGCGAAGATTCTTCATTGGTCGCGCGGCCGGACGCAAAACCGGATTCCACTTTTGCTGGCCGCGCTCCAGGCCTCAATTGGCTGCGCGACGAAACCGGCGGCTCGGTCTATCTGCGGCTATCGACGCGGCCGGTCGAGCAGATCCAGCGCGAGATGACGCCGGAGTTGCGCCAGCAGATCGTCGACGGCGCCTATTGGCAGCGCTTGCCGGGTCCGAATTGCCAGGTGATCGTGGCTTACACCGGCGCGATCGCGCCGGAGGCCATCGAGGCCGTTGGCCCTGATGGCGGAAGACCGCCGCGACGTCGGCCTGCTCGCGGTGACGTCGGCCGACCGGCTCAATGCCGGCTGGACCGCGGCGCAGCGCGCCCGTGAGCGTGGGCTGGTGCATGCGCGCTCGCATATCGAACGGCTGCTTGCCGACGTGCCGCAGAACTGCGCAATCGTCACCGTGATCGACGCGCATCCGGCAACTCTGGCCTGGCTTGGCGCCGTCATGGGTCATCGCACCCGCGCACTTGGCGTGGAGCATTTCGGCCAGACGGGTCGCTCGCCGAGCTGTACCGGCACTACGGCATCGACGCCAACTCGATTGTTGCCGCGGCCCAAGCCATCGCACCCGGAAGGCCGATCAGACATTTGAAGGCGCTGCCTTAGCGCTTCGCGTCTTCGAGAATCATCGCCGCGCCTTTTTCGGCGATCATCATTGTCGGCGAGTTGGTGTTGCCGGAGGTGATCGACGGCATCACCGAAGCGTCGATGACGCGCAAAGCCTCGATGCCGATGACGCGCAGCCGCGCGTCGACCACCGCACGCACATCGTCGTCGCGGCCCATCTTGGCGGTTCCGACGGGGTGGAAAATCGTGGTGCCGATGTTGCCGGCGGCCTTCTCCATCGCCGCCTCGTCGTCACTGCGCACCTGTTCGCCCGGCAGATATTCGGCCGGCGCATATTTCCGCAAAGCCGGCTGCGAGACGATGGCGCGCGTGACGCGGATCGAATCGGCGGCAACGCGGCGGTCCTCCGGCGTCGATAGATAATTCGGCTTGATGGCGGGCGCTTGCGCCGGATCGGCGGATTTCAGCGTCAACGCACCGCGCGAGGTCGGCCGGATATTGGCGACGCTCGCCGTGAAAGCCGGGAACGGATGCAGCGGTTCGCCGAACCTGTCGAGCGACAGCGGCTGCACGTGATACTGGATATTGGCGCGGTCCTGCGTCTTGTCGGACTTGGTGAAGGCGCCGAGCTGCGACGGCGACATGGTCATGGGTCCGCGCCGGCGGAAGACGTAATCCATGCCCATCGCCAGTCTGCCGAGCATCGAGGCATTCATCGCGTTCAGCGTCTTGACGCCCGATACTTTGTAGATCGTGCGCAATTGCAGATGATCGTGCAGATTGGCGCCGACGCCGGGCTTGTCCAGCACCAGCGGAATGCCGTGCTGCGCGAGATGTGCGGCAGGGCCGACGCCAGACAGCATCAAGATGTGCGGCGAGCCGATGGAGCCGCCGACAGGACGATCTCGCCGCGGCATTTGGCGCTACGCAGTTCGCCATTCTGCCGCCAGCGCACGCCGGTCGCGCGTTTCCCTGAAAATTCGAGGCCCTCGACCAGACAGCCGGATTCAAGCTGGAGATTCTTCCGGTGCAGCACGGGCTTCAAAAAGCCGCGCGCGGCCGACCAGCGCCGACCGAGCTTCTGATTGACGTGGAAATAACAAATGCCTTCGTTGTCGCCGGTGTTGAAATCGCTGACCGCCGGAATGCCGTACTGAATCGCGGCGGCGCGGAAGGCCTCGAGGATTTCCCACGATAGCCGCTGCTGCTCGACGCGCCATTCGCCGCCGGTGCCGTGAACCTGACTATCGGTCATGAAGTGATCGACGTGCTTGCGGAAAAAACGGCCGCACGTCGTCCCACGACCAGCCGGGCAGCCCGAGTTGGCGCCATTGGTCGTAATCGGTGGCCTGGCCCAGCATGTAGATCATGCCGTTGATCGCCGACGAGCCGCCGATCACCTTGCCGCGCGGATAATTCAGGCTGCGGCCGTTGAGCCCTTCTTCGGGCTCGGTCTTGAACATCCAGTCGGCGCGCGGATTGCCGATGGCGAACAAATAGCCGACCGGGATGTGAAACCAGATCCAGTTGTCCTTGCCGCCGGCTTCCAGCAGCAGCACGCGCTTGCCCGGATCGGCCGACAGCCGGTTCGCCAGCACGCAGCCGGCCGAGCCCGCGCCGACGATGATGTAATCGAACTCGCCCTCGATGAGCGACGCTTGTGCCATGACGTTTCCTTTTTCGGCAGTGTGCGGGGATGGAGGTGCGATGGCAATTGGGCGCACGTCATCGCCCGTAGACGTCCTCAGCCGAGCTAGGTGATGGGACCATAAGCGCCGGCTTATAGCCCGATCAAGCAGCCTTCGCGTCCCGCCCATGACATTGGCCGGCAGGCCTGCTAAGCTTTAACTTGGCCCCGAGGCACGCCGTAAGCCTGCTTTGTGACCGGAACGGCGCTTCCGGCCCGGTTGTTCTCACACATTCATCCGCGCGACGCGGCGGTGCCGTACATCTCATTGTTGACATCATAAGGAGTCGCCATGCGGATCAGCGCACGCAATCAGATCAAAGGTAAAATTCTCGAAGTGAAGAAGGGCGCCACCACGTCCCATGTGCGGGTCGAAATCGGGCCAGGCCAGGTGATTACAGCGTCGATCACCAACGAATCGGTCGACGAACTCGGCCTCAAAGCCGGCATTGCGGCCATTGTCGTCATCAAGGCTTCCGACGTCATGGTTGCTGTCGACTAGGACCAAGGAGAATACCATGCGCCGGGCTTTGCTTGTTGCATTTGCGCTGCTGGTCGCCGCGCCCGCGTTGGCACAGGAGCCGGTCGGCTGCGACAAGTTCAAATGGCCGCTCGACAAGGAGCGTGCCCTGCTCGCCAATGCGAGCGCGATGGACTCCGGCGGCGATATCGCAAGGCCCCTCGACGCCGCAGTTAAAGTGGCGTTGGTGCCCTATGCCGACGCTAAACTGCCCGTGACGCCCGAGCGCGTGCCGAGATCTCCGGACACCAATGCGGGTATGTGCGCGTCGCGGGCGTGCCAAGCCTGGAACTTACAAGATCACGCTGACCGAAGGCGCGTGGATCGAAGTGGTCCAGGACGGCCACGCGGTGAAGTCCGGCGCGTTTAGCGGCGCAACCGGCTGCGACGGGGTCAGAAAGAGCGTGAAGTTCGATCTCAACGGCGGTCCCTTCATCATCGAGCTAAGCGGCACGAAGGCGCAGGCCGTCGGCGTCGTGGTGACGCAGGACTAAAACATAACTTTACCCCGTCGGCTTGGGCCTGCTACGCTTTTCATAAGCGACCCAAGGCCCGCCGTAAGCGTGCCTTGACTGCCGGAACGGCGCTTCCGGGAATGGTTGCCATCCCTGAATGCACCCCGCGCCGTGGCGGCGTTTGCCGTGCCGCGCCCGTATTAATGGAGCGCCACCATGTTTCAATTGACCCGGCGGATTGCCGTCGCCGCTTTGATCGCCGGCGCGTTACCGCTGTCTTTTGCCTTTGCACAGGAACAGACTCTCACCGTTTTCGCCGCGGCCTCGATGAAAAACGCGCTCGACGACGCCGATGCCGCTTTCACAAGGCGACGGGCGTCAAGGTGACGGCGAGCTATGCCGCCTCCTCCGCGCTGGCCAAGCAGATGGAAAGCGGCGCCCCCGCCGACGTGTTCATCTCGGCCGACTTGCAGTGGATGGACTACGTCGCGCAGAAAATCTGATCAAGGCGGACAGCCGCGTCAACTTGCTCGGCAACAAACTGGTGCTGATCGCGCCGCTGGATTCCAAACTGGACAAGGTCACGATAGGCCAGGGCTTCGACATCGCCAAGCTCGCCGGCGACGGCCGCATCGCGGGTCGCCGACGTCAAGGCCGTGCCGGCGGGACTCTATGCCAAGGCGGCGCTGGAAAAGCTCGGCGGCTGGGCCGCAGCCGAGCCTAAGCTGGCGATGGCGGAAAACGTGCGGGCAACGCTCGCTTTCGTGGCGCGCGGCGAGACGCCCATCGGCATCGTCTACGAAACCGATGCCAAGGTCGAGCCGAAGGTGAAAATCGTCGGCGTGTTCCCGGACGGCTCGCACCCGCCCGTGGTCTATCCGGTGGCAGCGACCGCTAACGCCAAGCCGGATGCCACCAAGTATCTGACCTTCCTTCGCGGTGCCGAAGCAAGGCCATCTTCGAGAAATACGGCTTCAGCATTTTGGCGAAATAAGCGGGCAGGCGCATAAGGCAGCTCATGCTGCACCTTAGCCCCGAAGAATGGACGGCCGTCGCTCTCTCGTTGCGGGTTGCGACGGTCGCCACCTTGGTGTCGCTGCCATTCGGCATCGCGGTGGCGTGGCTTCTGGCGCGCAAGGAATTTCCCGGCAAAACGCTGCTGAACGCGGTGGTTTATCTACCCTTGGTGCTGCCACCGGTCGTCACCGGCTATCTGCTGCTGATCGCCTTTGGCCGCCGCGGTCTGTTCGGAGCATGGCTCGCCGATATCGGCATCGTGTTTTCGTTCCGCTGGACCGGCGCGGCGCTGGCCTGCGGCGTGATGGCGTTTCCGCTTCTGGTCGGCGCAATCCGGCTTTCGATCGAAGCGGTGGATCGCAAGTTCGAAGACGCCGCAGCGACGCTGGGCGCCAATCGGGCGTGGACGTTGCTCACCGTCACTTTGCCCCTGGCGCTGCCGGCATCATCGCCGGCGCCGTGCTGGCCTTCGCCCGCGCGCTCGGAGAATTCGGCGCGACTATTACATTCGTCTCGAATATCCCGGGCGAAACGCAGACCATTTCGGCGGCGATCTACACGCTGACGCAGGTCCCCGGGGGCGATGCCCAGGCGCTCAAGCTAGTCGGCATCGCGGGTGTTTATTTCGCTGGTCGCGCTGATTGCATCCGAGTGGTTCGGGCGGCGAGCCGGCGCGCGCGTGCATGGCGTCTGACATGCTCTTCGTCGACATCGACAAGAAACTCGGCGAGTTCGTGCTGAGCGCCAAATTCGAGGGCGATAGTGGCGTGACGGCGCTGTTTGGTCCATCGGGTTCGGGCAGACTTCCATCGTCAGCATGATCGCCGGCCTGTCGAGGCCGGACCGCGGCCGCATCGTTGGTCGGTGGCGACACGCTGTTCGACAGCACGGCACATATCGACGAGCCGGCCTACCGCCGGCGCATCGGTTATGTCTTCCAGGACGGCCGGCTGTTTCCGCATATGTCGGTTGCCCGTAATCTCGACTATGGGCGCTGGATGAGCGGCACGGTGCGCGACGACGCGCAGCTCGCCCGCGTCGTGGACTTGCTGGACATCGCATCATTGCTGAAACGCCGGCGGGCGCGCTGTCCGGCGGCGAGCGCCAGCGCGTGGCGCTCGGCCGTGCGCTGCTGATGAAGCCGCGCCTGATGCTGCTCGACGAACCGATGGCGTCCCTCGACGCGGCGCGCAACAAGAAATTCTACCCTATTTCGTGCGATTGCGCGACGAGACGAAAACTGCCGATGATCTATGTCAGCCACGACGCCGCCGAGGTGAAACGCATCGCCACGCGCGTCGTGCGCATCGAGGGCGGCCAGGTGACGGCGACCGGCGGGGTGGAGTTGTTGAGCGCGTGAGCGTGTATGCTTGCCCCATGTTCCCACCCTCCCGCATCGTCTGCCTGACCGAAGAGACCGTGGAGACGCTCTATCTCCTCGGCGAGGACGCGCGCATCGTCGGCGTGTCGGGTTACGCGGTGCGGCCGCCGCGCGTGCGGCGCGAGAAGCCGCGCGTGTCGGCCTTCATCTCCGCCGACGTGCCGAAGATTCTGACGCTCAAACCCGACTTGGTTTTGACGTTCTCCGACCTGCAAGCCGATATCGTCGCCGATCTGATCCGCGCGAACGTCGCGGTGCATGCGTTCAACCAGCGCGACGTCGCCGGCATCTTCGACATGATCCGCACGCTGGGCGCGCTGGTAGGCAGCCCCGACAAGGCCGAGACGCTGGCCGTTTCGCTCGCCGCGCGCGTCGACGCCGTGCGCGCGAGCGCGATGCGGCTGCCGCGCCGGCCGCGTGTCTATTTCGAGGAATGGGACGAGCCGATGATCTCAGGAATCGCCTGGGTGTCGGAACTGATCGAGGCCGCCGGCGGTATTGACGTATTTCCCGAGATCGCCAGCCGCAAGAACGCAAGGACCGTATCGTCACGGCTGAGCAAGTCATCGCGGCCGGGCCGGACATCGTCATCGGGTCCTGGTGCGGCAAGAAATTCGTGCCGGCCAAGGTTGCCGTTCGGCCCGGATTTGCCGAGGTTCCCGCCGTCAAGAACGGCTGGCTGCGCGAGATCAAATCGCCTTTGATCCTGCAACCCGGTCCTGCCGCGCTCACGGACGGGCTCGATGCCTTAGCCGCAATCGTCGCCGAATGGGTGGAAAATGGCGCTTGAAGCGTGGTAGACTGACATTTGCCGCGCCATAAGGAATCGTACCGATGCTCGCCAAAAGCCCGAAATCAGCCCGTATCCCGTCCGGCCTCTGGATGGACCTGGCTTTGGTGGCCTTTTTGATCGGTTTGGACGTGGTGGCGCGGGTCGCGCCGCATCACTATGGCTTTCTGCCGGTCGCAGCCAGCGCGCTGTTTGCCGGGCGCGTGCTGCGCATTCCGGCGCTGGCCCCCGTGGTGCCGGTCGCCGCCATGGTCTTGAGCGCCCTCGCGCTCGGCGCCGATGATTGGCGGATTTCGCTCGTCGTTACTGCGGCCATCTCGCTGCCGGCCTCGTCGGCATCGTGTCGCGCCGCTGGTCCGGCATCGCGGCAACGGCGGCCGTCATGGCGCCCTGCTCGCTCGCTTTCTTCGCGCTGTCGAATCTCGCGGTCTGGGCCTTCAGCGGCATTGTACAGCCTCGATGTCGCCGGCCTGACCGAGTGCTACGTCGCAGCCTTGCCGTTCCTGCAAAACACGGTGGCGGGCGACCTGTTCTGGACCGCGGTGCTGTTCGGCGGCGCCTGGATGATCCAGAACGGCGCGGCGCTGGCCGGCAAGGCGCGCTAACCGATCCACTTCTGCACGCGACGCCAAAACGCCTTGACCCGGCGGCAATGTTGGTCGCGGCTTCGGGTTCGGCCAGCCGTAAGCCGACGGTCGTGACGCGGCCTTTATCGACCTTGTGAGCCAGCAGCGCGATCGGCCCTAGCTGGACGATGTCGCCGCTCTTGCGGGGGCGGCTCAAGTTTTCGGTGAAGAAATCGGCCAGCGACACTTCGGTATGGTCCGCCGCGACCTGCAGCCCATAGATTTCCGCCAGCGCGCCGAGCGTGGCCTCACCGGTCACGAAAAAGTCGCCGAGCAGGCGCGGATCGGGCTTCGACGGAGCCGGCATGTTCATGAAAAAGCGATCGAGCGCTTGCGCCTTTTCCGGCGGCGCCAGCAGATAGACATAATCGCCGGCGCGCACCGGCTCGGCTTCCGCCGGCGTCAGAATTTCCTCGCTACGCACCACCAGCGTCGGCCGCGCCCAACTCGGGATAAGCCCGCGCCGCAGATAGGGGCTGTTGGCCGGCACCGGATAGCCGACGATTTCGCGCGCCAGTTGGCCGGGCAGATCGAGTTCGACGCGGCGCGGCATCGGATCGCTGCGCGTGTAGGAAATGTCAAGCTTGCGGGCGGCAAAAGCCACGGTCCAGCCTTGCACCAGTAGCGACAGCAGCACGACGACAAAGGCGACGTCGAAGAATAGATAGGCCGCCGGCAGGCCGACCAGCAGCGGGATCGACGCCAGGAAAATGCCGACCGCCCGCGCAAGCCGACCCAGGAGATGAACAGCTTCTCGCGCACGGATACTTGAACGGCGCGAGACATATGAACACCGCGACAGGCCGCGCCACGAGCATCAGCATTACGGCGACGGCGACACCGCCTAGCACCGAGTCGGCCAGGCGCTGCGGCCATACCAGAAGGCCAAGCAGCACGAACATCACGATCTGCGCCAGCCAGGTCGCCGCATCGGAGAAACACGATGACGGAATTATGCGCGCGGGTCTGGCGGTTGCCGACGACCAGGCGGCGAGATAGACGGCGAAAAATCCGAGGAATGTACCGCGTTGGCGAAGGCGAACACCACCAGCGCGCTGACCGCCACGAACGGCGCGTGGAGGCCCTGCGCCAGGTTCAACCCGGTTCAACACCAGCGTAATGATCCACCCGCCAGCGATACCGATGACCCCCGCCGAGTACGGCGTCGCGGGCGAAGGTGACCAATGCGTGGGTCCAGCTCTGGCCGCCGACCGCCAGGATTTCGACCAGCAGCAGAGCCAGGAATACCGCGAACGGGGTCGTTGGTGCCGGATTCCACTTCCAGCGTGGCGCGCACGCGCGGCCGCAGGCGTAACCCCCCAGCATTGATCAGGAGGAACCCCGCCGCAGCATCGGTCGAGGCGATGACCGCGCCCATCAGCAGCGCCTGGATCCAGCCGATGCCGAGCACGAATTTGGCGACCGGCGCGGTCAGCAGCGTGGTGATGAGGACGCCGACCGTCGCCAAAGCGACCGACGGCGCCAGCACGTTGCGGAGGTGGCGAAGCGCGTGCGCAGGCCGCCGTCGAACAGGATCAGCGCCAGGGCAATGGAGCCGACGGTATAAGTCGTAGTGATGTCATCGAATTTCAGGCCGCCGGGACCGCCCTCGCCCGCCCAGCATGCCGACCAGCAGGAACACCAGCAGCAGCGGTGCTCCGAACCGGAACGCGATCAGGCTCGACAGAATGCCGGCCAAGACCAGCAAACTTGCCGAGCAGTATCGCGATACTGACGGTATCGAGCGAGGCCATGCGATTGCGAATCCTTCCGTCGCTATAGAAGGGATTCACACCCGCAAGAGCAACGGGAACGTTGTCTCACTCCGCTCGTCCCCGCGGAAGCGGGGACCCAGCCCTCAAAGAACTAGATTCCCGCTTACGCGGGAATGAGCGGGCTTATTGCTGACCCTTGGATCAGAAATTCACCTTATCCCCGCCCTTGAGCGAGAGGATCTCGCGGGCCTCGTCGGGATTGGCGATCTCGAGGCCGAGGCCTTCGAGAATCTTGCGCACCTGCGTGACCTGCTGGGCATTGGACTCGGCCAGCTTGCCGGGGCCGATCCAGAGCGAGTCCTCGAGGCCGACGCGGACGTTGCCGCCCATCGTCGCCGCCATGGCCGCGACCCGCATCTGATTGCCGCCCGCGCCCAGCACCGACCAATGGAAGTTCTCGGCGCCGAAAAGCCGGTCGGCGGTGCGCTTCATCATGATGATGTCTTCGGGATGCGTGCCGATGCCGCCGAGAATGCCGAACACCGATTGAATGAACAGCGGCGTCTTGATCAGGCCGCGGCCGAGGAAGTGGTTGAGCGTGTAGAGATGGCCGATGTCGTAGCACTCGATCTCGAAGCGGGTGTTGTTTTCCGCACAGGTCGTGAGGATGGAATTCGATGTCGGCGAGCGTGTTCTTGAACATGCCCTTCTTTGAATTTTTCCAGATACGGCTCTTCCAGTCGTATTTGAACTTGCCTTGTCGCCGAGATCTTCGCCTCCAATATCGGCGGCACCGCGACCTTGATCGGCGATCCGCCGAACATCCTGATCGGCTCGCAGGTCGGCCTCACCTTCAACGATTTCGTCTACCACCTCACGCCGGTCATTGTCGTCATCATGGCCGTGCAGGCCATCATCATCCATTTCGTCTGGGGCAAGGACCTCAAGGCCTCTGCCACCGCCGAGAAGGCGGTGATGAAGATGAAGCCCGAGGAGAGCATTGAGGACTGGCGGCTGCTCAAGCAGTCATTGGTCGTCATCGGGATTGTGATGGTCGGTTTCGTGTTTGCGCGTCCGCTGCATCTGGAGCCGGCCACCATCGCCTTGTTCGGCGCCGCGATCTTGATGCTGCTCGACAACTGGGCGCATCAGTCCGAAAAGGCCGCGCACAATATCCACCAGACCTTCGGCGACGTGGAGTGGATCACGATCTTCTTCTTCGTCGGTCTGTTCATCGTCGTTCACGCGGTCGATTACAGCGGCGTATTGCGCCTGCTCGCCGACCAACTGGTGGCTATGACCGGCGGCAACATGGCCACCGCCGGCTACGCGATCCTGTGGGCGTCGGCCGTCCTGTCGGCGATCGTCGACAACATCCCCTTCGTCGCCACCATGATCCCGCTGATCAAGAACATGGCAGGATCGTTCGGCGGCGCCGATCACATCCAGCCGCTGTGGTGGTGCCTATCGCTCGGCGCCTGCCTTGGCGGCAACGGCACACTGATCGGCGCCTCGGCCAATCTGACGGTGGCCGGCATCGGCGAGCGCAATGAAGTGCCGTTCAGCTTCGTCACCTACACGCTTTATGCCTTCCCCATGATGCTGGTGTCCGTGGCCATCTGTCACGTCTATGTGTGGTGGCGGTATTTTGATGCGGCCGACGCTAACGCGCCGTTTACCTCCCTCAGGCTTTGCTGTCGGCGGCTTCCGGGGGGCAGCCCGCGCCCTGCCCGGGGCGCAACCTTCCGCCTGCCCGGACGTTGAACAACCGCCGCCCCCATTGGGACGCGCGGAAAGCAAGGTTTTGCGATGTCGAGGCGGTGCAGAGCTGGTGTTTTCGGTGTCGTGGGCGTGCTGGGTGTTCTGGCGCTAAGCGCGCCGGCGTCGGCGCAGGGTCTTTTCGAGCGCATCTTCGGCGGCTTGGGCCGGCACAATGTCGAGCGGACGTCGAACGGCCCGACGGCCTTTGTCGATCCCTTCACCAGCCTCGCCAATGCGCTCAATCCGCCGCGCGACCAGCGCACCGCCGAGATAAGCTTCTCCAAGGGCTTTTGCGTGCGCACCTGCGACGGTCACTTCTTTCCGGTCCAAGGCCGGCCCGGCATGAGCGCGGCGGAATCCTGCAACGCATTCTGCCCGGCGAGCCAGACCAAGGTCTATTCCGGCGCGGCAATCGATAATTCGGTGGCGAGCGACGGCAGCCGCTATAGCGACCTGCCGAACGCCTTCGCCTACCGCAAGCAGATCGTCGCCGGCTGCACCTGCAACGGCCGCGATGCCTTCGGCCTCGCCCGCATGGACGTCGCTAGCGATCCGACGTTGCGCCCCGGCGATGTGGTCGCGACCAAGATCGGCCTGATGGCCTTCACCGGCAGCAAGGACAAAGTGGCAAACTTCACGCCGATCGATTCCTACCGCGGCCTGTCGCAGAACGCGCGCGACAAGCTCGCCGACGTGAAGATCATGCCGGATAATCCGGGCGCCGCCGAGATCACGACCGCGACGATCAAGCACGTGCGCGACACCAGGGGCGCTCAGGCGGCCAGGTAAGAAACCACCTCGTCGCCGAGCGACAGCGAACTCGTCAGCCCGGGCGACTCGATCCCGAACATCTGCACCAGTCCCGGCACGCCGTGCTGCGCCGGCCCGTCGATCATAAAATCGGCTTGGCCGTCTTTCGGCCCGCCGAGCTTGGGACGGATGCCGGAATAGTCCGGCGACAGCGTGCCGTCGCGCAAGGCCGGCCAATAGGTGCGAATGCGCTCGTAGAAAATATCGGCGCGCTGCGGATTGACCTCGTAGTTCTCGGTTTCGATCCATTCCACGTCCGGCCCGAAGCGCATGCGGCCCGCCATGTCGAGCGTGACGTGGACGCCGAGGCCGCCGACGATCGGCGTCGGATAGATCAGCCGCGAGAATACCGGCTTGCCGGCGTAGGAAAAATAATTGCCCTTGGCGAGCACCAGCCGCGGCACCCGCGTCTGCGGATAATCCGGCATCGCGCGTGCCACCTTCTGCGCGCTTAAGCCTGCACAATTGACCACCGCGTCGAACGCGAATTCGCCGCCGTCGCTGCCGCCGAAGGTCACGGCCCACTGCCCGGCCTTGCGCGTGGCGCCGGTGACCGGCGTGCGCAGTGCGATGGCGCCGCCGGCGTCCTCGATGCCGCCGCGCAAGGCGAGCATATAAGCGTGGCTGTCGATGATGCCGGTTTCCGGCGACAGCAACGCGCCGGAGCACACCAGCTCCGGCTCCAGATCGCGCGCCGCATTGCCGCCGATCAGCTCCAGCCCCTCGACGCCGTTGATTTCGCCTTGGGCGGCAATGCTCTCGATCTTGGCGATTTCCGCGGCATTGGCGGCGACGACCAGCTTGCCGCATTTCTTGTGCGGCACGCCGTGCGAGGCGCAGAATTCGTACAGCATGCGCCGGCCGCGCACGCAGTGTTTTCCGCGCAGCGTCCCCGTTGGGTAGTACATGCCGCCGTGGATGACCTCGCTGTTGCGCGACGAGGTTCCGGTGCCGACGGCCTTTTCCGCGTCCGCCACGACCACGTCGTGGC
Source organism: Pseudolabrys sp. (assembly GCA_037200245.1). GTDB lineage: Bacteria > Pseudomonadota > Alphaproteobacteria > Rhizobiales > Xanthobacteraceae > Pseudolabrys. The sequence goes on along the minus strand of JBBCIM010000032.1, from coordinate 20,294 downwards.
CCTTAAGGGCTGCGGCGCGGGCGACCGCCAGGCCGACAACACCGGCTCCGATGACCAGGACTTGCATGCTTACCCACGTCATGCGCGGGCTTGACCCGCGCATCCATCTAAAGGCCTGAGTTGTCCTCAAATGGATGGATTGCCGGGTCAAGCCCGGCAATGACCAGGCCACTATTTGCACAAGAATCGGTCTTAACGCTTCCGCGCGTTCCACCTTGACCTCGGACCCCCGTTGGGCAGATTTGGCCCGTCATTCTTGGAAAACAGGCGGATTACACGATGCGGAAAACCGCACTCTTTCTGGCCGCAGGCCTGCTCGGCGCAGGCTGGGCCGGCCCCGTGCTCGCGGAGACAGCGCGCTGCCAGAACACCGGCAATTTCGACGCCTGGGTGGCGCAGTTCAAGAAGGAGGCGCTGGCGCAAGGCATTCCGGCCAAGGTGATCGCCGCGGCGTCGCCGGAACTGACTTTCGATCCGTCGGTCATCAAGCGCGATTCCGGCCAGGGCGTTTTCCAGCGCACCTTCCTGGATTTTTCCAAGCGCCTGATCGGCGGCCCACGTATCCCCAACGGCATCGCCAAGATGAAGGAACATGCCGAACTGTTCGCGCGGATCGAGAAGGCCTACGGCGTGCCGCCCGAGGTGATCACCGCGGTGTGGGGGCTGGAAAGCGACTACGGCGCGCTGTTCGGCAAGTTCAAGATCCTGCCGTCGCTCGCGACGCTGTCCTATGACTGCCGGCGCGGCGACCATTTCCGCCCCGAACTGATGGACGCGCTGCGCATCATTCAGCGCGGCGATCAGCGCGTCGACGAAATGAACGGCAACTGGGCCGGCGAATTCGGCGGCATGCAGTTCACGCCGACGAACTACATCAAGTACGGCGTCGACTTCGACGGCGACGGCCGCCGCGACCTGATCAAGAGCACGCCCGACACGCTCGCTTCCGCCGCCAATTATCTCAAGAGCATCGGCTGGCGGCGCGGCGAACCTTGGCTTCAGGAAGTCTTAGTGCCGGCCGCCATGCCGTGGCAGGAAGCCGATCTCGACATTCAGCATCCGCGCTCGAAATGGATCTCTTGGGGCGTGAAGGCCGCGCACGGCACGCTGCCGAAGGACAACATGGCGGCGTCTTTGATTCTGCCGATGGGCCGCAACGGGCCGGCGTTCCTCGCCTACCCGAACTTCAAGGTCTTCATCGAATGGAATTCGGCCTACGTCTATTCGACCACGGTCGCCTATTTCGCCACGCGGCTTGGCGGCGCGCCGCCGGTCAACGAAGACGGCGCGACCAAGGTCGAGTCTTTGACCACCGAGCAGATGATGGACCTGCAACGGCTGCTCAACGCGCAGGGCTATAATATCGGCGAGATCGACGGCAAGCTCGGCTCCGGCACGCGCAAGGCGGTGAAGGCCGCGCAGCTCAAGCACAATTTGCCGGCCGATTCCTGGCCGACCACGGAATTGCTGTCGCGCATGCGCGGCAGTTGACGCAAACACCCGCCCCCGGTCGAGGCGATAAAAAAGGCCGCCGTCGAGGCGGCCTTTTTGCTGGAACGAATGCTCTTGGGTCCGGAGGCGACTACGCCTCGATGATCACCTTGAGCGCCTTTGTCTTGGCCGCATTGCCGAAGGTTTCGTAGGCATCGAGGATTTTGTCGAGCTTGAACCGATGCGTAATGAGGAGCTTCGGATCGATCTTTTTCGAACCGACGGTCTTGAACAGCATCGGTATGGTGACCGTATCGACCAGCCGCGTGGTGACGGAAATATTGCGGTCCCATAGCGCTTCGAGGTGGAGATCGGCCTTCTTTCCATGCACGCCGATGTTGGCGATGACGCCGCCCGGCGCGATGAGTTCCTGGCACATCTCGAAAGTTGCGGGAATGCCCACCGCCTCGATGGCGGTATCGACGCCGCGCTTGCCGGTCATCGTCATGACCGCTTCCACGGCCTTGCCGTCGGTGCTGTTGACGGTCGCCGTGGCGCCGAAACGCTTGGCCACCTCAAGGCGGTTGTCGTCGAGGTCAATCATGATGATCTCGGCGGCGAGTAGAATTGGGCGGTGAGAAGTGCCGCAAGTCCGATCGGTCCGGCACCGACGATCGCCACGACGCTGCCGGGCGCGACCTTGCCGTTCAGCACGCCGCACTCGAAGCCTGTCGGCAGAATGTCGCTGAGCATCACCAACGCTTCTTCGTCCGCGCCCGCGGGGATCGGATAAAGGCTTGTGTCGGCGAAGGGCGTGCGGACGAACTCGGCCTGCGTCCCGTCGATCTTGTTGCCGAGAATCCAGCCGCCGGTCGTGCAATGAGAATACATTTGCTTGCGGCAATATTCGCATTTGCCGCAGGCGCTGACGCAGGAGATCAGAACGTGGTCTCCGGGTTTGAAGGCCGTCACGGCCGCTCCGACCGTCTCGACGATGCCGACGCCCTCGTGACCGAGAACGCGGCCTGGCTCGCAGGTCGCAACGTCCCCTTTGAGAATGTGCAGATCGGTGCCGCAAATAGTCGTCTTGGTGATTTTGACGATCGCATCGGTAGGCGCGGCGATTTCCGGCTTCGGACGGTCCAGCAGCGCCTTCTTTCCCGGCCCTTGGTAAACGAGAGCTTTCATCGTGCCTGCTGTCTTGGCTTGAACGCCGCTTGCGATTTTTGGCGCCGTCATGAGATTCATGGACTATTCCTTTTCAGGTGAGTTGGCTGACGGCCTGGGCAATCGCTTTCGGCCAAGCGGGAGCGGCAAGACCGATCCCCATCAGGCACAGCGAGAATTTTTGAATATGGAAGCCGACATCCATGACTCAGGTGCATGGTGTCCTTCGGCTTCGACGGGCGGCAAGTTGAGGCCCCTGGAAAAGCCAATACGCCCAGCCTCCAAAGGTTCCCGCAGTGCTCTCGCCGCGCGTGTTAATGAGTTCACCCCCTGACGCTTGACCTAGCGCCCGCATTGGGCACATTCGCCGCCGGTTCTCGCAGAGGCGGATGACAACGATGCGAACGACAGCGTTGAAACTGACGGCAGCCGCGATGGGCGCGCTTTGGGCAGGCCAGGTCATCGCCGCCACCTGCCAGAATACCAATGGCAGCTACGCGCAATGGCTCGAGGCCTTCAAGAAAGATGCCGCCGCGCAAGGCATCTCGCAGAAGGTGATCGCCGCGGCGGCGCCGTCGATGACATTCGATCCCGCCATCATCAAGCGCGATCACGGCCAGGCGGTGTTCGGCCAGAGTTTCCTGCAATTCTCCGACCGCATGGTCGGCAGCAGCCGCATTCCGAGCGGCCTGGCCAAGATGAAGCAATACGCCGCGGGGGGGGGGGGGGGGGGGGGTCTTCGCCAAGGTCGAGGCGCAATACGGCGTGCCGGCGCCGGTGCTCACGGCCTTCTGGGGCCTGGAGAGCGACTTCGGCGCCGACTTCGGCAAATACAAAATTCTCAGCGCGCTCGCGACTTTGGCATATGACTGCCGCCGTCCGGATTTCTTCCGCACCCAGTTGCTCGATGCGTTGCGCATCGTCGAGCGCGGCGATCAGAGCGTCGACGACCTGATCGGCGACTGGGCCGGCGAATTCGGCGGCATGCAATTCACCGCTTCCGATTACCTCAAGAACGCCGTCGACTTCGACGGCGACGGCCGCCGCGATCTCATTCACAGCGTGCCCGACACGCTGGCCTCCGCCGCCAACTTCCTCAACAGTCTCGGCTGGCAGCGCGGCCAGCCCTGGCTGCAAGAAGTGACGGTGCCGCAGAACCTGCCGTGGGATCAGGCCGACCTCACCATCCAGCTTCCGCGCTCGCAGTGGGTGAGTTGGGGCGTGAAGGCGGCGCACGGCACGCTGCCGTCCGACGATCTGCCGGCCTCGATGATCCTGCCGATGGGACGCTTCGGGCCGGCCTTCCTGGCCTACCCGAATTTCAAAGCCTTCCTTGGCTGGAATTCGGCTTATGTGTATTCCACGACCGTCGCCTATTTCGCCACCCGGCTTGCCGGCGCGCCGGTCGTCAGCCACGCCGGCGCGGCGACGATCGTGACGCTGTCGCCGCAGCAGATCGGCGAATTGCAACGGTTGCTGACCAAACAAGGCTACGAGGGCGTCGGCGAAATCGACGGCAAGTTCGGCGCCGGCACCCGCGCCGCTACCAAGAAGGCGCAGATGAAGCTCGGCCTGCCGGCGGATTCCTATCCGACCGTCGAATTGATCGAGCGCCTCGGCGGCGGCCGCACCAGCGGCGCAAAGCCAAAATAGCCAGCCCCAGACAGCGAAATTCAACAATTGCTCAAAGGCCCCGCTGATGGGCCCTTTTTTCGTTGCGATACATCAATGACCAAACGTTAATCGTCGATCACGATTTCACGATCAGCAATCTTTCCGCCGAAGGAAGCAACTTATCGGCCGTTAGATAGTTGATGGCCGGAACTTGGAACTGGCCGGTGGAGGTATTTATGACGAAATCGATTGGACGACTGACAGCTCTCTTGCTTGCGAGCGCTTTGGCGATACCGCTGGGCGCCGGCGCGCAGGAACCGCCGACGAGGCCCGGCGCCCCGGCGAGAGCTGCGGCGCCGGCAGCCCGGCCCGCTCCGCCGCCGCGCGCGGCTGCACCGGCGCCGCGTCCGGCAGCACCGATCGCCCGTGCCGCGCCGCCGCAACGACAGGCCGCACCGCAGCGCGTCGCGCCACAACCGCGCCAGGCTCCGCCGCAACGTGCGGCGGCACCGCAGCGTCAGGCTCCGGCCGTGCAACGTGCCGCCCGGCCGCAACGCCAGGCTCCGGCCGCACAACGCGCCGCCACGCCGCAACGTCAGGCGCCCGCGGCTAACCGCGCCGCGCAACGGCAAGAACGCATCCAGCAGCGCGCGCAACGGCAAACACCCGCCGCCAAGCCCAATACGCCGGCAGCGGCGGCCCAGGTGAAACAACAAGCCCAGCAAAATGCGCGGCCATTGTCGGCGGCGCAGACGCGCCAGCAGCAACGCGCCGAGCGCGCTTTGCAGCAACGCGAAAACCGCGCCTTGCGCGCACTGCCGCCGCAACAGCGCGCGGCACGGCGTCAGGAGTTGCAGCAGCAGCGCACCCAACGCGCTCAGCAACGGCTGCAGCCGAACGCCACGGTGCAAAGCCGTGCCCTGAACAACAACGCGCAAGCCGCCGGTCCGCGCCGCAACGGCCAAGCCCGTGTCACGCAGCAGGCGTCGCGGCAAGGCCGCTTCGCGTCGGCTTTCGCCTCCGCGCGCCATTCCAACCCCGGCGTCAATGCCAATGCGGGCCGCTCGCGTAGCGGCCACTTCGCCGCCCGCCAGGCGTGGCGGCAAGGCCTGCGCGCGGCATTCGTGCCGTGGTTCGGCCCGGTGTTCTATCCGTATGCCTACTCGGACATCTTCGACTACACGTTCTGGCCGGCCGGTTATGACGACGGCTATTACGCCTACGCCTATGACGACTTCTTCGACGGCGTGTTCTACGGCGAGCAAGGTCCGCCGCCGGAATATGTCGAAGGCTATGACGAAGCCACGCCGGCAGCGCCACGTGCCGCGGCGGCTCCGGCGCCGAGCTACGCCGCCGTACAACAGCTCTGCGCGCAGCCCGGCAATGGCGTCACCGTTTGGCCCTTCGCCGAGATCCAGCAGAAAGTCGGCCTCAACGACGAGCAGAAACAGTTGCTCAACGATGTGAAGTCCGCCGGTCAGAAAGCCGCCGGAGGCTTCAAGGCCTCATGTCCGTCGGAGAACGCCTTCCCGCTGACGCCGCCGGGCCGCCTCAACGCGATGTTGTCGCGCCTCGATGCCACGCTGGAAGCGGTCGAGACCGTCAAGCCGACGCTGGAAAAGTTCTACGACTCGCTCTCCGACGAGCAGAAGGAGCGCTTCAACCAGATCGGTCCGAAACAGCAGGAAACCACCGGCCAGGCGGCGCAAGCTTCCGCGGCGGAGACCAATAGCTGCAAGGACCAGAAGCCCGGTCTCGCCAACCTGCCGATCGAAAAGATCGAGGACGCGGTGAAGCCGACCGACGCGCAGATCGACGACCTCAACAGACTCGAGAGGCCACCGGCAAAGCAGTGTCGATCATGCAGGCCGCGTGCCCGGATGACGTGCCGCTGACGCCGCCGGGCCGGCTCGAGGCGATGGAGAAGCGCCTGCAAGCGATGGTCGAAGCGGGCAAGACCGTGAAGCCGGCGCTCGACGGCTTCTACGGCGCGCTGAGCGCCGAGCAGAAGGCGCGCTTCGACCGCATCGGCAAGACGCTGGCGCAGAACGACCTAAGCGCCGGCGCTGAATAAACGAAAAAGGGCGGCCACAACGGCCGCCCTTTTTACTGTTTCGAAGCCATGTTTCGTCTTACGAGAACCGGGCGCTGCGCGTCGAACCCAGCGACCATCCGCCAGAACCGCGCGGCGCGGGGGCCGGCGTTGCCGGTGCCCGCGGTTGCTGCGCGGCTTTAGGGGGCGCGGGCTTGAACATGGCGTCAAGTCCCGCCTGAAATGCCGCACGTTCCGCGTCAAGAGTGACCTTGAGCGCCTTACAGGCCTCGTCGCCGCTGCCCTTGATGACAAATTTAGCCAATTCCGCCTCCCACAAATCCCATATCGGAAGAATGGCAGATAGCGACTAATAATTCGGAGGCGAGATCGATAAAAATTGAACGAATCCCGCTCCGGCCCCAGAACAAGAAAAAGGCGGCCCTTGAGGCCGCCTTTTCTATTGGTTCACATTGAGCGGAAAGCGTTACTCCGCCGCGATACGTACTTCCGGCGCCGCCGCCTTGATGTCCGGCGTGACGTGGCTCTCGAACTTGGTGAAGTTCTTCTGGAACATGCCGACCAGTGCGCGCGCGGTCTTGTCGAAATCGGCCTTGTTCTTCCAGGTCTTGATCGGGTTGAGCAGATGCGGCTCGACGCCCGGCACCGAGGTCGGCACCGAGAAGCCGAAATACGGATCGGTGCGGAAGTCGGCGTTCTTCAGCGAGCCGTTGAGCGCGGCTGTAAGCAAGGTGCGCGTCGCCTTGATCGGCATGCGCCGGCCCTCGCCGTACTTGCCGCCGGTCCAGCCCGAGTTGACCAGCCAGACGTCGACTTTGTGCTTGCTGATGTATTCCTTGAGCAGGTCGGCATAGATCGACGGATGCCGCGGCAGGAACGGCGCACCGAAGCAGGTGGAGAATTCCGGCTCCACGCCGACGAGGCCCTTCTCAGTGCCGGCCACCTTGGCGGTGTAGCCGGAGAGGAAGTGGTACATCGCCTGGTTCGGGTCGAGCTTGGCGATCGGCGGCATCACGCCATAGGCGTCGGCGGTCAGGAAGATGATGTTCTTGGGGTGACCGGCGCGGCCGGTTTTCGATGCGTTCGGGATGAAATGCATCGGATAGGCCGAGCGCGTGTTCTCGGTCTTGGAGCCGTCGTCGTAATCGGGAACGCGGCTTTCGGGATCGAACACGACGTTTTCCAGCACGGCGCCGAAGCGGTTGGTGGCGTCCCAGATCTGCGGCTCGGCTTCCTGCGAGAGCTTGATGCACTTGGCGTAGCAGCCGCCCTCGAAGTTGAAGATGCCGTCCGGGCCCCATCCGTGCTCGTCGTCACCGATCAGAATCCGGTTCGGATCGGACGACAGCGTGGTCTTGCCGGTGCCGGACAGGCCGAAGAACAGCGCGCTCTCGCCTTCGTGGCTGACGTTGGCCGAGCAATGCATCGGCATGACGTTCTGCGCCGGCAGATAGAAGTTGAGCGTGGTGAAGACCGACTTCTTCATCTCGCCCGCATAGGAGCTGCCGCAGATCAGCACGATCTTGCGGGTGAAATCGATCGCCACCATGGTGTCGGAGCCTTCGCGGCCGCCGTGACGCTTGGCGTCGGGGCGGAACGACGGCAGATCGACGATCGTGAGTTCGGGCACGAACTTGGCAAGGTCGGCGCGCTCCGGCCGCAGCAGCAATTGGCGAATGAACAGCGAATGCCAGGCGAGCTCGGTGAAGACGCGGGTCTTGATCCGGTATTTCGGATCGGCGCCGCCATAGAGGTCCTGCGCGAACAGCTTCTTGCCTTTGCAATGCTCCTGGAAGTCGGCGAGCAGCGCGTCGAAATTCTCGCGCGTCATCTTGCGATTGCCGTCCCACCAGAGAACGTCACGCGTGAGATCGTCGACAACCGTGTGCTTGTCTTTCGGCGAGCGGCCGGTGTGGTGACCGGTTTCGGCGCAGAACGCGCCGCCGTCGACGATCGAGCCTTCGCCCGCCGCGATGGCGTGCTCGTAGAGCGGCGCCTCGGTCAGATTCCAATTCAGTTCGGCGAGATCTTTAAAACCGAATTTGTCGGCGCCATAGGCACCGTACCGAACACCCGTCTCTTGCACGCGAAGTCCTCCCAAACAGCCGGACCGCTTGCCGGCTAATCCCTCGACGGCCGTTAGACCCTGCGCGGCTAGACCTTAGTATAGCCCCTCGTCCCGAAGCGCGACCATATGCACCAACGGCCTTGAATTGCCAAGGTTAAATGCCATGCAGCAAGCGCGTGGCGCATTGCGCTGCATCAATGACAGGGGGAACTGGTTAATGTGGCGCCCCCAAAGGGGCCTAGTCGCATTCGATTATCCAGCGCCGGAACACGGCATCACATCGGCGGCTCGAGACCCGCATCCTTCAAGATCGAGGTGGCGGCGGGCGAGACCATGGCCGCCAGAAGCGCGCGCACGTCAGGGTCCGGATTCGGCGTCACCGGGGCCGCGGCGACAAACGCCGTGTAGAGCTGAAGCTCCGGCGGCAGCGGCCCTGCCAACTCAGCGCCGTCGGCGGGATGAATCGCCCCGATTTGAGTTAAAGCAATTTCCGCGTCGCCCTTGGCCACGTAGATCGCGGCGGCCCCCGGCAGCAACTTGAGCTTGCTCTTGACCGCGTCGGCGATGCCGAGCTTGGCCAGCAGCGCGTCGAGATAGCGGCTGGACGCGCTGTGCTCGACATAACCGATCGATTTCGCGTCCAACAATGTGCGCCGCAGCGCATCGGTTGTGCCGACGTCCGGCTTGGGTGCGCCTTTGCGGATGGCAAATCCAAGGCCCGAGCGGGCGAGCGGCGTCTTCGTGGCGCCGTCCAGTTTGCCCTGCTTGATGAGATCGTCGACAAATGCGGCCGTGAGAATTGCCATATCGAACGGCACGCCCTTTTCGATATCGGCCTTGATGCTGCCGCTCTCGGCCCAGGATACGACGAGCGTTTGCCGGTCGACCGCTCCAATTCCGCACCGGCTTTGGCAAGGACAGGTTTCAGGGCAACGGGGCTTAGGACTCTTATTTCCTTGGCGCTGCCGGCCGTCGCGAAAGCGAACAGGCAAATGAGCGACGCCAGCAACAATTTCCACTTCATGGCGACCATCACTCCGCCAGGCCCTTGGACACCAGCCACTTCTGAATGAGCGCTGCGATCTGATCGCTGTTCTTGTCCATCATCATCAAATGCGAGTTGCCCTTGATTCCGGCGTCCGGCAGATCGACCAGCGTGAAGTCGCCGCCGGCCGCCTTGAACGCCTCGGCATAGACGACGCTGTTCTGCCGGATGTTCTTCCAGCGCGGATGATCCTTGGCGTTGTCGCCGATCACGGTCAGGATCGGCGTGCCTTTGATCGACGCGATCTTGTCCTTATCGCCGGCAAGCGTCGGTTCGACCGCGACCAGCGCCTTCACTTTGTCCGGCCGCGCTTCGAGCGCCTTGTAGCCGAACGTGCCGGACTGGCTATGCACCAGCACGATGCACGGGCAAACCTTGTCGACCAGCGCGATGTAGGCGTTGATAATCTCGGCGTCGGTGGTGACCCAGCGCGGCACGCCTTGCTTCATGAACTGCCCATAGGCATCGGTCGGGAATTGCGCGCCCGGAAAGGTCGTGCGCTTGGCCGCATCGTCGTTCCACGAGCCGATCGGCCCGATACGGAAACGCTCCCACGGATCGTTGAAGGGCAATTCCATCGCCTCGCCCTTGAACGTGCTGCTCCAGCCGACCGGCCACGCTCCACCGCATCGGAGATGTAAGTGTCCCAGCCGGCGCGAATGAAATAATTGAGCCAGCCGGGCTGGCCGTCCGGCTTGGTCTCGTAGGTCACGCCCGTAAGCCCGCCGCCGTGCCAGAGCAGCAGCGGCAGCTTTCCCTTCTTGTTCTGCGGCAGGAAGTACTGAACGTACATCTGCTCGACCTGGTAATTGCCGTTCGGGGTCAACCTTCGCCGGCACGCCGCCCGGCGTGAACACGACTTCCTTCACCGGCTTGCCGGTGATCTCGACCACACGGCCGCCGACGTGGAACGAGCCCATGTCGCGCAATGCGATCGGCTCGGCCGCAAACGCTGCGCCGGTGAGCGCGCACAAGAATACTGTCGTCAGAATTTTCCGCATGGTCGCCTCCCTGGTTATTTTTTATTGGCAGCAAGTTTGTTGCGACAAGTCTGCCAAATCCTCACTGGCTCCGCCATCCCGTCGGCAGCGATGGGCAGTGCACCTATCGCTTCGGCGGCTCCAGACCTTTGGCGCTGAACACGGCGCCGGCGGCCGGACTGCCCAGATATTTGATCAGCGCCTCGCCCGATGCCGGCTGCCTGGCGGTAGCGCCGAGCGCCGCGGTCTGCATCACGTAATTCTGCAACGACGCCGGCAATGGGCCGACCAGATCGGCGCCGGGCGTCGCCAGAATATCGCTGACCAGCACGATGGCCAGTTCGGCTTCGCCATTGGCGACCGCCACCGTGGTCATGGCGCCGCCCGGCTGAAGCTGGAGCTTGTCCTTGATCGCGTCGGCGACGCCGATGCGCTCGAGTTGCTTGGTCAGATAGACGCCGGTCTGGCTTTGCTTGGTATAAGTGATCGATTTCGCCGCCAGCAATGTGCGCTTGAACGCCTCCTCTGTGCTAATGTCGGGCTTCGGCGCGTCGCTCTTGACCGCGACGCCGATGAAGGTGCGCGCGATGTCCGTCGTCGTGGCCGCGACGGTGCGGCCCTGCTTATTCAGATCGTCGATCTGCGGCGTGGCGAAAATCGCAACGTCGAAGTCGCCGGACTCGATGTGCTGCTTCTGTGCGGGATAGATCTCGTAGTTGGCGACAACCTTGTTGCCGCTGTCGCGCTCGAACTGCGGCAGCAGCGCTTCGAGTGCGGCCTTCAGGCCCGGAATGCACAGAAGCTTGATGTCGGCGGCGCTCGCCTGCTGCGCAACACACAGAAAAAGCGCCGCAGCCGCGGCGCGCCAAAGCAATCTCATCGTTTCCTCCCGTTTTGTTTTTTTAAGCCTAGCCCGCCCGCGCCTGTTCGGCCAACTGCTTCAGCACCGCGCGCAGCGGGCCCGGTCCATTGATGCGCTGCGGAAACGCCAGCCGCAGCGCCATGCGCCCGTTTTGCAGCTCGATGCCTTCCGGATCGATGCCGGCGCAACGCCAATCGCCATCCGGCGCGCCGAGCAGTTTCGTCGCGTAAAGGCGGCAGGCCTCGGCGTGGTCGGCATTCATATGCGCAATGGCGTCGGATTGCGCCGCGATCAGGTCGCCGGCGTCGGCGAGGTCGACGAGAATATCCTGCGGCGCCAGATCGACGATGCGGCCAAAGCCGGCGACCAGGTGCGCACGTTTGATCTCAATGCGAAAGAAAGAAAAGTCGGCGAAGTCGACGAACTGCTCGGCCTCGGGATGGCGCAGAAGATAGGCGCCGCGCGCCGCGGCAGGATCGGTCTTCGCCACCGTTCCCATCAGCATCACCCGCGCGCCTTCCAGAGGATCGCCGTCCTTGCGCTCGTCGAGCATCAAGGAGACGCGGGCGTCGGCCGCAATGTTCTTGGTGTGCAGCGCCAGCGTCGACAGCAGCATCAGCGGCGCGCCGGAGGGCTCTGTGGCGACATTGACCAGGGAGCAATAGGGATCGCCCGAAGCCGGCATCAGGGTCGCCAGCGCGCCGGAACGGCCTTCCCGCAGCAGCTTCTTGGCTGCCAGCCGGGCATCGAAGGCTTTATCGGGTTTCATGGCGCTGCCTCGTTAACGGAGATGTCCCATTATGGCTATCTTCGGCTCTTGGGGTTGAATTCGCTAGGGAATCACATAGTTGTTGCAATGAGGCCACAATTGAGACCCCGTTTTTGGGTTTCAAACGACGCGGGACGCACGCCAAGAGACGCTGAAAGAGGGGCTCAATGCCAACAATCGCTCTCGTCGACGACGACCGCAACATCCTGACATCCGTATCCATGGCCCTCGAGTCCGAGGGCTACCGGATCATGACCTATACCGATGGTGCTTCCGCGCTCGACGGCTTCAAGACCTCGCCGCCGGACCTCGCCATCCTCGATATCAAGATGCCGCGCATGGACGGCATGGAGACATTGCGCCGGCTGCGCCAGAAGTCGGACATCCCGGTGATCTTCCTCACGTCGAAAGACGAGGAAATTGACGAAATGTTCGGCCTCAAGATGGGCGCCGACGATTTCATCCGCAAACCTTTTTCGCAGCGTCTGCTGGTTGAGCGCGTCAAGGCAGTGCTGCGCCGCGCCAGCCCGAAAGATCCGACGCTGACGCCGAAGGAAAACGACGCCAAGGCGCTCGAGCGCGGCCAGCTTCGCATGGACCCGGAACGCCATACCTGCACCTGGAAGGGCGATCCGGTCACGCTCACCGTCACGGAATTCCTCATCCTGCAGGCGCTGGCCACCCGCCCCGGCGTGGTGAAGAGCCGCAACGCCCTGATGGACGCCGCCTACGACGACCAAGTCTATGTTGACGACCGCACCATCGACAGCCACATCAAGCGCCTGCGCAAGAAGTTCAAGGTCGTCGACGACGACTTCGAGATGATCGAAACGCTGTATGGCGTCGGTTATCGCTTCAAGGAAGCGTAGCGCACTCCGCCGTTCGTCCCCGCGCAAGCGGGGACCCAGTGCTCAGGCACGTGGCTTTGGGAATGTGGCCCTGGATTCTCGTCACAAGTCCGCTATAGCCGACTTGTGCAATTTTGAGAGGCCAACACCGGTAAACCCGATGTTGGCGCGCGGGAATGAGCGGAAATCGCAAGTTTGCGGTAAACTCGTGGGGCACATAACCGGGCTGGATTGAACGACGTGCTCGATCGAACCGCGGAAATCCAAGCGCAGCGCGCCGAGGCCGAACAGCCGGCGAAGACACCGCGCGTCCGGCGCCGGAGCGCTTCGGCCGCATTCGCCGGCTGGCGCGTTCGGGCTGGCAATTCTTCGTCGCGCAAAGCTTCTCCAGCCTCACGCGCCGCATCGTCTTCCTCAACCTCGCCGGCCTGATCGCGCTGTTGTCCGGCGTGCTCTATCTCTCGCAATTCCGCGCCGGCCTGATCGACGCGCGCGTGCAGAGCTTGCTGGTGCAGAGCGAGATCATCGCCGGCGCCATCGCCGCGTCCGCCACCGTCGAAACCGATTCCATCACCATCGACCCCGAACGTCTCCTGGAGTTGCAGGCCGGCGAAAGCTATGGCCCCTCCGACGACACGTTGTCCGGCATCGAATTCCCGATCAATCCCGAACGCGTCGCGCCGCTGCTGCGCCGCCTAGTGTCGCCGACCAAGACGCGCGCGCGCATCTATGACCGCGATGGCGTCTTGATCCTCGACAGCCGCAATCTCTACGGCCGCGGCGACGTGCTGCGTTTCGATCTCCCGCCGCCGAGCGCCGAGCAGCCCGGCATCATGGAGCGTGCCTTTTTCGCCATCCGCCGTTGGTTCGGTCGCGGCGATCTTCCGCTCTACAAGGAACTCGGGCCCGAGAACGGCAAGGGCTATCAGGAGATCGGCCAGGCGCTGAACGGCCTGCACGCCAGCATGGTGCGCGTCAACGACCGCGGCGAGGTGATCGTCTCGGTCGCCGTGCCGGTGCAACGCTTCCGCGCCGTGCGCGGTGCGCTGATGCTGTCGACGCAAGGCGCCGACATCGACGAGATGGTGGAAGCCGAGCGCCTCGCCATCGTGAAGGTGTTTTTGGTCGCCGCCGGCGTCATGATCGTTTTGTCGATGTTGCTCGCCGGCACTATCGCCGGCCCGGTGCGCCGCTTGGCCGAAGGCGCCGAGCGCGTACGGCGGCGCATCCGCACCCGCGTCGAGATTCCCGATTTCACGCGGCGGCGCGACGAGATCGGCCATCTGTCCGGCGCGCTACGCGATATGACCAGCGCGCTCTATACCCGCATCGAAGCGATCGAGAGCTTTGCCGCCGACGTCGCGCACGAGCTGCGCAACCCGCTGACCTCGCTGCGCTCCGCCGTCGAAACGCTGCCGATGGCCAAGACCGACGCCAACCGCAAGCGGCTGCTCGACATCATCGAGCACGACGTGAAGCGGCTCGACCGCTTGATCTCGGATATTTCCGACGCCAGCCGGCTCGACGCCGAATTGCAGCGCCAGGAAGTCGCGACCGTCGATCTTGCCCATCTGCTCGAGGCGCTGGTCAAAGCCGCAAATGAAATCCGCAGCGACGATGTCAGCGTGACGCTTGCTTTCGAAGGCGGCCCGCAGTCGATATTCAAGGTGCCCGGCCACGACTCGCGCCTCGGCCAGGTGGTCAGCAATCTTGTCGATAATGCGCGCTCGTTCTCGCCGCCGGGCGGCAACGTGCGCATCACCTGCCGCCGCGTGAAGAATGAAATCGAAATCGTAGTGGATGACGACGGTCCGGGCATCCGGCCCGAAGCGCTCGATAAGATTTTCGAGCGCTTCTACACCGACCGTCCGCATCAGGGCTTCGGGCAGAACTCAGGCCTCGGCCTGTCGATCACCAAGCAGATTGTCGAAGCGCATGGCGGCAACATCCGCGTCGAGAACCGCACCGTACCCGCCGGCCCCGGCGAGGAGCCGCGCGTCCTCGGCGCCCGCTTCGTCGTCCGCCTGCCGGCGATGTGACGATGGTGGCCGACGTCGATGCCTGACTCCCACCACCATCCACGCCTCCGCTGTCCTCGTGGGCGCCAAGGCAATGCTGATCCGCGGCGCGTCGGGCTGCGGCAAGTCGCGCCTGGTGTGGGATCTGATTCAGGCGGCGGCGCAAAACGCCCTGCCCTTCGCGCGCCTGGTCGCCGACGACCGCGCCTTTGTCGAAGCGCAAGGCGGCCGGCTGCTGGTCCGCCCAGCGCCGCAGCTCGCCGGGCTGATCGAAATCCACGGCCTCGGCATCAGGACCATGCCTTATGAGCCGGTGGCCGTTGTCGGCATCGTGATCGATTTGGAGGCCGAAGATGCCGCCCGGCTCCCTGCAATAAGGGCCGAAAGCACCCATATAAGCGGAGTAAATTTGCCGAGGATGGCCCTATTGGCCGGTATTCCGGCACTCCCTTTGGTGTTGGCAAGCCTTAAGACTATCCCCGCCGGGAATTGACCTGGAGCCCAAGGGTGCGGTACGTCCGCGCCTCCTTCGATCCTGCTGGAAAAATTAACTATAACGGGCCTAGGATCGGGCCTTCCAAAATGGACTTGCGAGGCCCTCCGTGGCCCAGACTTTCCGCAGTGCAACAGAGCGCTTATATACCCTGGAGAGCCCTTGCCTTGGGCCTTCGAATGGGCCTGAATGCGGCCCCAATCGTGCGGCGCACCCAAGCGCCCGCGAGGAGTGCGGGATGATCGGCCTCGTATTAGTAACCCACGGGCGGCTTGCGATTGAGTTCCGCTCCGCGCTGGAGCACGTCGTTGGCCCCCAGCGCCAGATCGAGGCGATCACGATCGGCCCCGAGGACGACGTCGAGCAGTGCCGAAAAAAACATTCTCGATGCGGTCAAACGAGTCGATAGCGGCGAAGGCGTCGCCATCCTCACCGACATGTTCGGCGGCACCCCCTTCCAACCTTGCGATTTCCGTGATGAGCCAGCCCAAAGTCGAGGTGCTGGCCGGCATCAATCTGCCGATGCTAATCAAGCTCGCCAAAGTGCGCGAAACCTGTCCCCTCGAAGACGCCGTCTCGGCGGCCCAGGAAGCCGGTCGCAAATACTGTACGATCGCGAGCCGGGTACTGAACGGTAAATGAGCCCGGTTCGAACCGACGCTCCTCCCCCCAACGACGAATACGGCGTCCCGGTCTCGCGCGACGTTCAGATCGTCAATAAAAAGGGCCTGCACGCCCGCGCTTCGGCGAAATTCGTGCAAACAGCCGAACAATTCGACGCTGCCATCATCGTCACCCGCGGCCACGAAACCGTCGGCGGCACTTCGATCATGGGGCTGATGATGTTTGCCGCCGGTACCGGCTCGACCATCACCATCCGCGCCACCGGCAAGCAAGCCGCCGCCGCTGTGGACGCCCTGGTCGCTTTGGTCGCCGGCCGGTTTGGCGAGGAAGAATAGCTGCCTTCTTATCTCTCCCTGAAAGGGGAGGGTCGATCGCGCGAAGCGCGAGCGGGGTGGGGTCGGTCGTCGAAGCAACTTCCCCCACCCGGCTCGCAATTGCTCGCCACCCTCCCCCGCAAGCGTGGGAGGGATAAAACCGCACATAAAGAATTCTTTATATATGCGTTGCGAGGTCGGGGCGGGCCCTGTTATAGGCACGGCCATCCCATCCTCCCCTCGCACAGGATCGTCATGACCGCTCACGCCCAGCCGAAAGCCGCAGCCGCCGGCGATTACATCGTCAAGGACATCTCGCTCGCCGACTTCGGCCGCAAGGAGCTGTCGCTCGCCGAAACCGAAATGCCCGGCCTGATGGCGACCCGCGAAGAGTATGGCCCGAAGCAGCCGCTGAAAGGCGCGCGCATCGCCGGCTCGGCTGCACATGACGATCCAGACCGGCGTGCTGATCGAAACGCTCGTCGCGCTCGGCGCCGACGTGCGCTGGGTGTCGTGCAACATCTATTCGACGCAGGATCACGCCGCCGCAGCCATCGCCGCCGCCGACGTTCCGGTGTTCGCGGTCAAGGGCGAGAGCCTGGAAGACTACTGGGCCTACACCGCCCGGATGTTCGACTGGCACGGCGGCGGCTTCCCGAACATGATCCTCGATGACGGCGGCGACGCCACCATGTACGTGCATCTCGGCCTGCGCGCCGAGAACGGCGACACCGCCTTCCTCGACAAGCCGGGCTCCGACGAAGAAGTGATCTTCTTCGCGCTGCTCAAGAAGCAACTCAAGGAAAAGCCGAAGGGCTACTTCGCCGAGATGGCGAAAAGCATCAAGGGCGTCTCGGAAGAGACCACCACCGGCGTGCATCGCCTCTACGACATGCAGAAGGCCGGCACGCTGCTGTGGCCCGCCATCAACGTCAACGACTCCGTCACCAAGTCGAAGTTCGACAATCTCTATGGCTGCCGTGAATCGCTGGTAGACGGCATTCGCCGCGGCACCGACGTCATGATGTCGGGCAAGGTCGCGATGGTCGCGGGCTTCGGCGATGTCGGCAAGGGCTCGGCCGCTTCGCTCCGTCAGGCCGGCTGCCGCGTGATGGTCTCCGAAATCGACCCGATCTGCGCGCTGCAGGCGGCGATGGAAGGCTATCAGGTGGTGACCATGGAAGACGCCGCGCCGCAGGCCGACATTTTCGTCACCGCGACCGGCAACAAGGACATCATCACCATCGAGCACATGGCGCGCGATGAAGGATCGCGCCATCGTCTGCAACATCGGCCACTTCGACAACGAGATTCAGATCTCGCACCTCAAGAACCTGAAGTGGAACAACATCAAGCCGCAGGTCGACGAGATCACCTTCCCGGACGGCAAGCGCATGATCCTCTTGTCTGAAGGCCGGCTGGTGAACCTCGGCAACGCGATGGGTCACCCGTCCTTCGTAATGTCGGGCCTCGTTCACCAACCAGACGCTGGCGCAGATCGAACTGTACGCCAACAACAAAGACGGCAAGTACAAGAAGGAAGTCTACGTGCTGCCGAAGTCGCTCGACGAAAAGGTCGCGCGCCTGCATCTCGCCAAGATCGGTGTTAAGCTGACCGAACTGCGCCCCGACCAGGCCGCCTATATTGGCGTCAAGCCGCAGGGCCCGTTTAAGGCCGATCATTACCGGTACTAGGATTTACCTTACGGAATTCGCGTAATGGCCGGGCCGAAAGCCCGGCCATTTTCGTCAGCGCGGCGCCACGATGATGATCGTATAGCGCTGCGGTTTGCCGGGCATGCGCCAGTAATTGCGCGCGATGTCGCTCTCGATGCGGCGGCCGTGGGTGCAAGCGCCTCGGCGGCATGCACGCAGACGCCATCCTCGGCGAAGCACACCAGCGCCATGCCGGCCTTCGCCAGTTCCGCGGCGCTGGGCTGCGGCATATCCGGCAGCGCGCGCGGTTTATCGACGGCGGCGGCGATCACGTCATAGGCAATCTCGGCATCGCCGCCGACAAAGCGCAACGGCTGCGGCGTCGTCTGGTGCCACGCGCTTTCGATCTGCGCGGCCAGCAATTGCCCATGCGCCGCAGCCGGCCGCGCGCCGGCGCGATGCACCTGGATGGCGATCACCGGCGCGGCGATCAGCATCAAGAACGGCACCGCGGCCGCGCCGATCAGCACGCGCCGCGTCTGAGCCGCATCGAATGTCACAGCCGGCGACGACAGCAGCAGCACCGGCAGCAGCGTCCAGGCCGGCATCGACCATAGTGACGTAATTTCCGTGCCGCTCGCCACCGCGCCGATCACCGGCAGCAGAAACGGCGCCCAGAACGCTGCCGCAGCCAAACGCCGGTCGGCCTCCGTGGGCCAGACGATATCGGCAATGACGGCGCGGCCCGGCCGCGCCACCGCCAGCATGATAATCACCGGGATCGCGACATAGCGATCGAGCCCGCCAAATAACCGCCGACGCCCTTGAGCGCCGTCATCAGCGGCTTCTCGCCATGCACGGTAACGGCATAGCCGAACGGCGCGAAGTCGTGCTGCACCAGCCACCACAAATGCGGCGCCCATCGCCACCAGGCCGACCGCGACCGTGATCCACGGCGCCGCCGAGCGGGAAATAGACAACGCGGCGTTTGTGGATCAGCGCAGCGACAACTAATCCCGCAAGCAAAAACACCGACCAGTATTTGCCGAGCATGCAGCCAGCGGCACGCGAGGCCGGCGAGTGCGGCGTAAAGCGTGCTGCGCGTCCGGTACGAGCGCAGGAAACAGAACGTCGTCGCCGCCCACACCGGCATCAGCACGGTGTTGACGTTGAACTTCAACGCATGAAAATTGAAAAACGGGATCAGCGTCAGCAGCGCCAGACCGGACGACGCGTTTCTCGATGTCGAGGTAATCCGCCGACAGCCGCCAGGCGATCCACAGCGCGATTGCCGGCATCAGCATCGCCAGCAGGTAATAGGACCACTCCGCGACCGGCAGCACGGCGAACCAGCCCGCCACGATCCAGGCCGCCAGCGGCGGATGCTTGAGATAGCCGAGGCCGACGTCGCGCGACCAGGCGATCACCTCGGTCATGTCGTAATGCAGGCCCTGGCTGCCCTTGGCGATGGTGGCGTAGACCGTCCACAGCACGACATAAGCCGCGAGCGCCAGCAGCACCGTGCGCTCGGCCCGCGCCGGGTCGGGTCAGCGCGGCGCGCAGGCGCGCGGCGGCCCGGTCGATGCGTTGAAGAGTTTCGGTACCTGCATAGGACAAGCCCTATGACATGCTGGAGCCGGATTCGTCCAACCGCCTGTCATTCCGGGACGACCCAAAGGGCCGGGCCCGGAATCCATACGCCGCAGCACGGGGGATATGGATTCCGGGCTCGCCGCTTCGCGGCGCCCCGGAATGACAACAGGATCGCTTGTGGCGGCCGATTCTGAGTGTTATCTCGCCCCCATGACGGCCGTTTCCGATCCAAAATATACGAAATTTCTCCATCGTCGCGCATATCGATCACGGCAAATCGACGCTGGCCGACCGGCTGATCCAGCTTACCGGCGGGCTCGACGCGCGCGAGATGGCGGGCAAGGAGCAGGTGCTCGAACTCGATGGATATCGAGCGCGAGCGCGGCATCACGATCAAGGCGCAGACCGTGCGCCTGAAATACCATGCCGAGGACGGCAAGGATTACATCCTCAATTTGATCGACACCCCCGGCCACGTCGACTTCGCCTACGAAGTGAACCGCTCGCTCGCCGCTGCGAGGGCTCGCTGCTGGTGGTCGACGCCAGCCAGGGCGTCGAAGCGCAGACGCTGGCCAACGTCTATCACGCGCTCGACGCCGGCCACGAGATCGTGCCGGTGCTCAACAAGGTCGACCTGCCCGCCGCCGAGCCGGAGAAGATCAAAAAGCAGATCGAGGACGTCATCGGGCTGGACGCCTCCGACGCCATCATGATTTCGGCCAAGACCGGACTGGGCGTGCCCGACGTGCTGGAAGCCAT
>JBBCIM010000031.1:0-46072 GCA_037200245.1 Pseudolabrys sp. | reverse complement strand
GTCGATTCAATGCCTGCGGCGGACTCAGGATTTCGGCCAATTATCTTTGATCCAACGTGTGAGGCTTTCCTCGCTCACCTCGCCGGCGGCGAGGCCGAGGATAATTTTGGTCGCATGCGCTTGCTCGGGCGCGAAACGAATTCCGTTCTTCCTCAAGAACGCGACCATTGTCATAAAGGCAATCCGTTTGTTGCCATCGACGAAGGCGTGGTTCTTAGCCAAGCCGAAAGCATAAGCGGCAGCGAGTACCGGCATCTCGGCCTGCTCATACTGCCATTTGTTGATGGGGCGTTCGAGCGCGGATCGCAACATACCTTCGTCACGCAATCCTGGCGCGCCGCCGAAGCGGCGTAGCTGGCGGCTATGGATTGCAACGACCTGCTCGTAAGTCACCCACTTAGGCGTAGCGGCGTTGGACATCGGATTTATTTTGCGAGAGCTGCGAGCGTGTCTTTGTATTCGTCCATGATCTCGTCGGCGACTTCCAACGTCTCTTCAAAATCGGGATCGTATGGCAGAGCTTGAAATCCACCGCCGGCAAGCTCAGTCAAATGCAATTGCTGACCGCGCTTGAGATCGAACCGCTCCATCGCTTCGCGGGGAAGGATCACCCCGTCAGAGTTGCCAATCTTTTTGATTTCGATCTTCATCGTCATATAACCACCTGAGTTATACAATTGTATAACACACGTTGCACAAACGTTCAACAGCGGTAGATCGCTGAAATCATAGCAATTTTTCCAATCCCTCCAACTCGTCGATCAGCCCGGCGATCACGCTCAGGCCGCCTTCCCAGAATTTCGGGTCGCGGGCGTCGAGCCCGAAAGGTGCCAGCAGTTCGGCGTGATGCTTGGTGCCGCCGGCCGACAGCATCGCGAGATAGCGCTCGGCAAAGCCGGATTCCGATTTCTGGTAGACCGCGTACAGCGAGTTCACCAGGCAATCGCCGAACGCATAAGCATAAACGTAGAACGGCGAATGGATGAAGTGCGGAATGTACGTCCAGAAAGTCTCGTAGCCTTCCTTCAATTCGATCGCGGGCCCGAGGCTCTCGGCTTGCACCGACATCCATAATTCGCAGATCTTTTCCGACGTGAGCTCGCCGTTGCGGCGCTCGAGGTGCACCTTGCGCTCGAATGAGTAGAACGCGATCTGGCGCACCACGGTATTGATCATGTCCTCGACCTTGGCGGCGAGCATGGCCTTGCGCTGCTTGGGGTCGGTGGTCTGCGCCAGCAATTTGCGGAACGTCAGCATCTCGCCGAACACGCTCGCCGTTTCGGCGAGCGTCAGCGGCGTCGGTGCCATCAGCGGACCGTTCGGCGCCGCCAGCACCTGGTGCACGCCGTGG
This sequence comes from Pseudolabrys sp., assembly GCA_037200245.1. Lineage (GTDB taxonomy): Bacteria > Pseudomonadota > Alphaproteobacteria > Rhizobiales > Xanthobacteraceae > Pseudolabrys. Next base: position 44,721 of record JBBCIM010000031.1, on the reverse strand, counting down.
CCGAGCTCATGCGCCAGCGTCATCACATCGCGCGGCTTGCCCTGATAGTTGAGCAGCACATAAGGATGCGCCGACGGCACGGTTGGATGCGCGAAGGCGCCCGGCTGCTTGCCGTTGCGCACCGGCGCGTCGATCCAGTTCTTCTCGAAGAACTGGCCGGCGACTTCCGCCATCTTCGGTGAGAAAGCGCCATAGGCGGTGAGCACGGTTGCGCGCGCGTCAGTCCAGGGAATCGTGCGCTGCGCCACTTTCGGCAGCGGCGCGTTGCGGTCCCAATAGGGCAGCGACTTCTTGCCGAACCATTTTGCTTTCAAGGCATAATAACGGTGCGACAATCTCGGATAGGCAGCGCGCACCGCCGAGACCAGCGCTTCCACCACTTCAGGTTCGACGCGGTTCGCCAGATGCCGCGCGTCGGCGACATCCTTGAAGCCGCGCCAGCGGTCGGAAATTTCCTTGTCCTTGGCGAGCGTGTTGGTGATCAGCGTGAACGGCCTTAAGTTTTCCTTGAAGGTCTTGGCCAGCGCCTGCGCCGCTTCCTTGCGCTTCTTTCCGTCGGCGTCCTGCAACAGATTGAGCGCGAGTTCGATCGACAATTCCTTCTTGCCGATCTTGAAGCGCAAGCCGGCGACGGTCTCGTCGTACTGCCGGTTCCAGGCCGAATAGCCGGTGACCGACTTTTCGTGGAACAGCTCCTCGACGCGGTCCTCGAGCTGATAGGGCTTCTCCATCCGCACGTCTTCGATCCAGGGCCGGTAATGGCCGAGCGCGGCATCGCCCATGGCGGCGTCGAGCGCGGCATCGTCGATACGGTTGAGTTCGAGGGTGAAGAACAACAGATGCAGCGAGGCGTTGGTGATGCGCTCCTGCATGTCGCCGTAGAACTTGGCGCGCACCGGATCGACGGTGTTGCCGGCATAGACCAGCGAGGCGTAGGAAATCAGCCGGCCGAGCCGATCGTCGAGCGCCTCGTAGCGCTTGACCGCCTCGACGAGCTTTCCGCCCGTCGTCATCTCCTGCAATTTGCCTTTGTAGGCCTGCTCAAAGGCGATGCACTCGGCATCGGCCTCTTCCAGGTCGCGCTTGAGTTCGGGGCTGTCGAGGCCCGGATAGAGGTCTTTGAGGTCCCATTCCGGCAAATTTCCGAGCTTTGCCGTCGGCTTGGTCGATTTGGTAGGCGTCTTACGGGCGGCGGCTTTGGCCGAATTCTTGGACATAGTGGTGGGCATTTCGATTGGGGGGAACGCGGGGTCGGGGTGTCATCTATGATGCCCACGGTGTCGATGCGATGGCAGCGCGGCACTTTATTTCAACAACACAAGCCGGCCAATCACCGCATGACAACCTCCTAGTCACAGTCAATTATTCCTGGCAATGCGCCGGATGACCTCCGTCGGGGGTCTCTGCGTCCGCCTTGGCTTTGAGCGTCAGCGCTTCACGCAACCATATATTGACGCCGCGATCGACTTTCGGTGACCACCCACAGGCTCCATTGCCACGCCTTCGCCGCGCCTGCCAAGGTGCCGGGATAAAGTTTGCCGAGCGAGGGCTTCTTCGCGAGATAGAGCGCCCGCGTCTTTAGGAAAGATAGACCGCGACCTTCGGCGGGGACAAATTATCACTTCGCAACTCTGGTTTTCGCCAATGTCACTCGAATTATTATATCCCGAATTGCGTATTTCAGTCGGTCGCAAAGCGGCGTCACGGCGGCGGCGAGACACATCACGAGTGCAAACTCAAAGACGGCACCACCTACGGAAGATGCCGGCCATGGTCTTATTGCCGTGAAAAGACACAACGCAGGGTAATGAGTGCAGTACAGAGGAAATGTCAATGCGCTGACCCATTTTACAAAACGTTCCGCACCAAGGGGAATATTAGTTTCAGCGCCGAAGAGATTCTGGACACAAACGAGATTGATGGCGAACAAAATTGCAACAAGGTAGTCCGCCGCCAGATTTCTGTCGAACGGTCCCCTACCCCAAGGCATGTAAAAGCCGAAATTGTCGGATGGCAAAATCGCTGAAAACCTTGGCATTTGGGCGATCAAGCAAACCGTCAATAGTGCACCACCGGCTAGAATCGTCTTAGGAATTTTCGTCCGGATATTCATATTGTAAATCAAATAGCCCAGCGCCCACACCGGAAGAAGCGCGGTTATTGTTCTACCAGCAAGAACGAGTATGACGGCCGACGCCGGAAGCCAGAAGCTCTTTTTGGTAAACAGCACAAGTCCGGCAATAACATAATATGCCGCTTCGAAGCTCAACGACCAAAGCGGACCATTGGTGCCCGCAGAAATTCCATTAAAATGGAAAATCTGGAATTCATTTACGAGGAACAAAATCGATAGATAGCCCTGCCAGCTTTCCGGCTTCAAAAGCAACTTCTGATCTAAATAAAGTGACGGATCGACTGCCATACCAAACTTGTCAAATGTGAACGTCAGGCCCAGCGCCAGGAGGAGAACAGAATACAATCGCGCTATTCGTGCTCCGAAATAGCTCGCAGCGTTTGTTTCCCGTGTTGAAGCGACGTAGGCAATCACGTAGCCCGAAAGAACAAAGAAAACCGTTACGGCAATCGTGCCGTATGAACTCATCCGCCACGTGACGACGCCCTCAGAAAAAGGACGTGACCCTAAATGAGATAAGACGACCGCTACCGCTGCTAAAAATCTGACCAGATCAAGATATAGCGAAACGGGCTTTTTCATTTCGCAATTGCCAGTTCTCAATTGCGGACTTGGCACGTGAATAATGCGCTTAGATTGGGTGACTATGGGTCATTATCGCGTATTTAAATTAGCTTAAATCCGGTGGTGTGCCAACGTGGACCATACCGAAACCGAGGCCGTCACCCAACAAAAGGTATCAAGGCCGGACTTTAACGCCGTTTTTCGTTTCCGCTAATGTCTGCAACGGGTCATTAGCGGATTGCTTTCTAGCTAGTACCCAAATTTGTCCGGCTTTGTCCGAAAGTGGCCAAAGCCCTGGTCCTCCCCTCGGAGCGAGGGATGCGACCACGCGAGACCTGCTGTGGCGAATTTAACAGGCCATTAAGCCAAACCGGCGACATTTGCACCAAATCGGCACAAGCGCCGCACCGGGGGTTTTATGGCTGAAGTCGTGCTTATCGTGGATGACGATCCGGTGCAGCGGCGCCTGCTGGAAGCCATGGTCCAGCGTTTCGGCTATCAGGCCGTGCTCGCCGAGGGCGGCGATGTGGCGGTGGCGGCTTTAACGGCACCTGCGGCTTCGCGCGTCGACTGCGTGGTGCTCGACCTGGTGATGCCCGATCTCGACGGCCTCGGCGTGCTGGCGCGCATTGCGCGAGGCCGGCCTCGACATTCCGGTGATCGTGCAGGACCGCCCATGGCGGCATCGAGAACGTGGTCTCGGTGATGCGCGCGGGCGCCACCGACTTCGTGGTCAAGCCGGCGAGCCCGGAGCGGCTGCAAGTGTCGCTGCGCAACGCGCTCGCCACCAAGGGCGCTGACCGGCGAATCTGCAACGGCTCAAACGCAGCCGCGAGGGCACGCTCTCCATTTCCCGACATCATCACCCGTTCGCCCGCGATGCGCCCCGTTCTGCACGCCGTGGAAAAGGCGGCGGGCTCCGCCATCCCGGTATCGATCGAAGGCGAATCCGGCGTCGGCAAGGAACTGATCGCGCGCGCCATCCATGGCAGCGGCCAGCGACCGCGCCAAGCCTTCGTCGCGGTCAACTGCGGCGCCATGCCGGAGAACTTGGTCGAGTCCATTCTGTTCGGCCACGAGAAAGGCGCCTTCACCGGCGCCACCGAAAAGCACACCCGGCAAGTTCGTCGAGGCCGATGGCGGCACGCTGTTCCTCGACGAGGTCGGCGAGCTGCCGCCGGCGGCGCAGATCAAGTTGCTGCGCGCCTTGCAGGAGGGCGAAGTCGAGTCGGTCGGCGGCCGCAAGACCGTCAAGGTCGACGTGCGCATCGTCTCCGCCACCAACCGCGATTTGATCGCCGACGTGAAGGCCGGACGTTTCCGCGAGGGACTTGTTCTACCGTCTCCACGTATTCCCGATTCTCATTCCGCCGCTGCGCAACCCGCCTGGAAGATATCCCCGCCCTCACCCGGCATTTCCTCGCGCGCATCGCCGCCGAGGAAAGGCAAGCGCATGCGCGGTGTCAGTTCGCAGGCGCTGGCTTTGCTCGCCGCCTATCGCTGGCCCGGCAACGTGCGGCAACTTGAGAACGCGGTATTCGCGCCCGTGGTGCTGGCCGATGGCGACGAGGATCGGCGTCGATGAGTTTCCGCAGATCGCAGCGCACCTTGAGCCCGAAGCCAAGGCCGCGCCCTCCTCTGCCCAGCCTTGGATCGAGCCGTCGCCGGCCATGGCGGCCGGCTGGCCCGAGGCGCGCGAACGGGTGACGCCTGCGTGCAACACGTCCGAATTAACCATGCCGCCAGCCATGCCGACGCTGCGGCTCACCGACGTGCACGACCAGGTGCGGCCGCTGGAAGAAATCGAACGCGACGTCATTCGCTTCGCCATCGCGCATTACGGCGAGCAAATGTCGGAAGTCGCGCGGCGTTTGAAGATCGGACGCTCGACGCTGTATCGCAAACTCGAGGGCTTAGGGTTAACCGCCGCGCCGGAGAAGGAAGTCGAGCCGGCCGATCATTAAAATTTTAATGAATTGCGTTAGCCTTGATGCAAAGGAAACGTACGAGACCGCTGAAATTCATTCGTCTAGGCGCGCGTTCGGCAGCATAATAGCGATGCAGTTCTGTCGATGGCGTGCGTACGTTGCGATCGGTTAAAGCGCTGCGAACAATTCGATCCATCCTGGTGATGCAGAGTTCGTGGAGTTGAGTGTGATGCGTAACGAAAGGCTCGAGCGATTGCTGGCCGGCACTGTGCTGGCATTGATCGTCGCCACGCCGTCCATCGCGGCGCCCGACCGAGTCGAGTCGGCAAAACCGCTGCCGCCGTCGCTGAACGGACAACCGCTGCGCCATCGCGATGCGGCCCCGGCCCTGCCGCCGCCGATGCAACGCATCATCAACATGCCCGAGACCCCGCGCGCGCAAGCGCTGCCCGCTGCGCCCGAGCCGCGCGTCGAGACGCCGGTTGCCACGCCGGAGCCGGCGCCCATCGCTGCCGAACCCCAGATCGCCACCGACCGGCCGCTTGCCGCCGGCGACGCGCAGATCACCGACAAGCTGCGCGGCATCGTCGCCGGCAAGCTCGACCGTCAAATCGAACGCGAGCCGGAACGCAAGGCGATCGAAAAGTTCTACGCCGCGCGCGGCAACGCGCCGCTGTGGATCCGCGACGGCCAACTGACGTCGCAAGCCAGGGCCGCGATGGCACGGCTGAAGAATGCCGCTACCGAAGGCCTCGACGCGGCCGACTACGCGGTGCCGGATTTCGGCGCGCTGTCGAACGCCGAGGCGCTGGCCGACGGCGACATCAAGCTCACCAATTCGGTTGTGACCTACGCCCGCCATCTGTCGGTCGGCCGCATCGCGCCGACCCGCGTGTCGGCGGAAGTCGATTACGGCAATCACCTGCCCGATCCTTCCGACATCCTCAAGAAAGTCGCCGACGCGCGCGATATCGACGCCGCGCTCGACAGCTTCGACCCCCGCCGCACGAGGGCTTCAGGGCGCTCAGGGCCAAGCTCGCCGAATTGCGCAACACTTCGCCGCGCGCCGAAGCCGACGATCGCATTGCCGACGGCCACCGCATCAATCCGGGCGACAAGGATTCCCGCGTTCCGGCCTTGCGCCAGAAGCTCGGCGTCGCGGGCAAGCCCGGCGACATCGTCTACGACAAGGCGCTGTTCAACGCGATACGCAACGTGCAGGCGCGCGCCGACATCAAGCCGACCGGCATCATCGACAGCAAGACGCTCGCCGCCATCAACGGGCCGAAGCCGCTGCAGCCGGCCCAGCAGGTCGAGCACATTATCGCCAACATGGAACGTTGGCGTTGGCTACCGCGCGATCTCGGCAAGACTTACGTCATGGTCAACATTCCGGACTACACCCTCAAAGTGGTCCGCGATGGCAGCATCCAGTGGCGCACTAAGATCGTCGCCGGCAAGCCGCAGACGCCGACGCCGTTGCTGACCGCGCCGATGCAGGAAATCATCGTCAATCCCTCCTGGTACGTGCCGCAGTCGATCATTCAGAACGAATTGCTGCCGCAATACGCCAGCGATCCGCAGATATTCGACCGCATGGGTCTCGAAGTGAAGCGCGGGCCGGATGGCCACATCAACGTGGTGCAGCCGCCCGGTGCCGCCAATGCGCTCGGCCGCATCAAGTTCGCGTTCCCCAACAAGTTCCAGGTCTATCTGCACGACACGCCCGAGAAGAGGCTGTTCGCGCCGGAGAAACGCGCCTTCAGCCACGGCTGCATGCGCGTGGAAAATCCGACCAAGTTCGGCGAGGTCATGCTGTCGCTGGCGATGTCGGGCCCGACGCCGAGTTCACATAACCTCGATGCCATGTTCGGCCACGACGAGAAGATCTACAAACTGATGCAGCGGCCGATGGTCCACCTCACCTATCAGACCGCCTATGTCGAAGACGGTAAACTGGTAATGCGCGACGACATCTACGGCTTCGACGCGCGCGTCAACGCCATCCTGCACAGCGACGAGCGCCGCGTCGCCGACATCGCGCCGCCGCAGGATCCCAAGCGCGAACAGGCGACCGCCACATCGAACCAGGAAATCCTCAGCCGCGTCGAGCGGCGCGAGGCGCAGAACCCGTTCTCGTTCTTCGAGCGGCTGTTCCGCTAATCTAAAAAAATTGGAACTCAACGATCGATGGCCGGGCTTTAAACGCCCGGCCATTTTCGTTTGAAGTTCCATCAGCCCGCCGCGACCTGGGCCATTTTCGGCCATGATCGTCGGCCATACGAACACTCGAGCACCGCACGGGGGGACCGTCCGCTAAGGGCGCGTTAACCGTTCCCGATAACACTGCGTGGTCGTCGCTACGACGGCCGACTGGGACGTAGCGAAGACAGTGGGACGGCCAATTTCACGGAAGTGTGCAGTAGTGTCGATGGGTGCCGCGCGGCGGTCTGGGCCTATTTCAAACTTGCTGCGCACCGGCGCCTGTCTGGGCCTTGCCGGTTTTTTTCTATTCAGCACGAATAACGGGCTGCAGACCGCCACCGCCGAAGGCGATACCCGCACCATCTCGTTCCATCATCTACATACCGACGAAAACATCACCATCACCTACAAGCGCAACGGCCGTTACGACGACGCCGCGCTGAAAAAGCTCGACTGGTTCATGCGCGACTGGCGGCGCGAAGAATCGACGTCGATGGATCCGCATCTGTTCGATCTGTTGTGGGAGACCTATCGCGAAGTCGGCGCCACCGACCCGATCCAGGTGGTGTGCGGTTTCCGCTCGCCGGCGACCAACGCCATGCTGCGCGCCCGCTCGACCGGCGTCGCCCAATTCAGCCAGCACACGCAAGGTCACGCCATGGATTTCTATATTCCGGGCGTACCGCTGGAGAAGGTCCGCGAGATCGGCCCTGCGCATGCAGCGCGGCGGCGTCGGCTTCTATCCGACCTCGGGCTCGCCTTTCGTGCATCTCGATACCGGCTCGATCCGCCATTGGCCGCGCATGACGCACGACCAGCTCGCCAAGGTCTTCCCCGATGGCCGCACCGTCCATGTTCCCGCCGACGGCGTGCCACTGCCGGGCTACGCGCTGGCGCTGGCCGAGGTCGAGAGCCGCGGCGGCGTTCCGTCCAGCACCTCGCTGGAGGCCGCGCGTGAGGCCGGCATAACCACTGCCAGCGTCGAGAAGCCGAAGCGCAGCCTGCTCGCCGCGTTGTTCGGCGCGCGCAAGGATGATGACGAGCAGAACGACGAGGCTGCCGCCGCGCCTGCCAAGCCGGCCCGCACCCCCGTCGTCGTTGCCAGCATGACGCCGCCGACCCGCGTCGCGACGCAAACCATCGTGCCGCTGCCGGCATCGCGCCCGAAGGCTGTCGCGGTCGCCGCGGGTGGCACCGAAGGCGAAGATCCAGGCGCAGACCTTCGCTGCGGCATCGCTGCCGACCAACATTTTCGACAATCAAAACTCTTTGCAAAATCCTTTGCGCGGCTATACGCCGGGCGTGGTCGAGGGGTTCGGATCTGCCGCCCCCGTCGCAGGCGCCGTTTGATGTGGCGAGCGCCGACCCGGCCCTGCCGACCGGCAGCGCGACCAGGGCCATGGCCTATGCCGCGGAGCCCGAATCGTTACAGACGCGCGCGCCGGCGCAAGTTCGCCCGATGGGCGCCAATCTGCCGCGGCTACCGGCGACGGCCAGCGCGATGCCGGCTTCGCCGAGCGCGACCGCGATGATGAAGCCGCAACTGGCGCCCACGCTCACGAGCGCGGCGCAGAGCCCCGACAGCCCGTGGATGCGCGCGGCGGCTTTGACGCCGAGCGTCAGTTATATGATGGCGACGCGGGTCGGGCCGCTCGACGCGCGGCCTTTGCAAGAGCTGATGTTCAAGCCGGCGCAGTCGCTGGTGATGACGTTCTCGGCCGACCCGCATCTCGGCATGGTCGCCGAGCGCTTCAGCGGCAGCGCGGTGGTGTTCCTGGCGACCGCGACCTTCACGAGCCAGACGCAGGCGGCGCTGCGGTAAAGCCGAACGCGTCATGCCCCGCGAAAGCGGGGCATCCAGCAATTATGATTGCTACTTGGAGCGCTGGATCGCCCGGCTAAACCGGGCGATGACAATCAGCGGACTTGGCGCGTTCCGCCAAATATTACTGCAACATCCCGAGCGCGTTCAGGTAGGTATCCAGAATATCCTGCTGCTCGCGGCGTTCATCGACATCCATTTTGCGCATGCGCACGATGGTGCGGAGCGCCTTGGCATCGAAGCCATTGCCCTTGGCCTCGGCATAAACGTCGCGGATGTCGTCGGAGGTCGCTTTCTTCTCTTCCTCAAGCTTCTCGATGCGCTCGATGATCGCCTTGAGCTGATCCTTGGCGAAGCGGGTTGCCGGCTGGTCTTTTTCGGCCGCTGCGGTGGCTGGCATCGAACGTCTCCTTATTGGCAGGCGCGTGATCTTGTCCGAAAACCGGTTCCCACTTTTCGGGATCACGCGCGTCGAGTCATACGTGGCAAGGAGGTTTCGGAATAAGTACGGGTCAGGTCAAGACAATGCCGCCGTCATCCACGCTGTTCACAAGGTAAAACATTTTCGCTTGCGCGCGATCTTCGCGCGGGGGAGTTCCGCTAGTGGCGGTGCGATCTTCTCGAAGCCAGCCTTCTGCTCGGGCGTGGCCTCTTTCTGGTGCTTTTTTGCGCCACTCGTCATAGGGCATGCCGTAGACGATCTCGCGGCTTTCGTCCTTGCTCATGGCAAGGCCCTTGGGCGTCTGCCGCGTCCTTCATCCAGTTCGACAGGCAATTGCGGCAGAAGCCGGCCAGATTCATCAAATCGATGTTTTGCACGTCGGTGCGCTCGCGTAAGTGTGCTCGACCAAGCGCCGGGTATAACGGCGGCTTCCAATTCGGTGCGGGTCTTGTCGTCCAATTTGTCGGCCATTGGCAGGTCACTCCGCTTGAATTCACAAGGAACATAAGCGCCTGTGTACCGTCTTGCCATAGGCGGGGAAAAACCGCCGTATTGGCGGGCCATGGACCGACCTCAAGACCTTCCTCAATGACTTGTTTCTGACCGCTGTGGGCGGCCGCGCACCCCGCCTCCTTCCTGCCGCCGTTGTTTTGCCGCCGCCACCGCCCAAGGGCCGGGTGATCCTGCTCGCGGCCGGCAAGGCCGCGGGCTCGATGGCCGAGGTTGCCGAAGCGCATTATCGCGATCGGCTGTCGATCGCGGCCGAGGCGATTGAGCGGCGTTTGCCGTGGCACGTCCACGGCTATGGCCGGCCGCTGCGCCATATCCGAATGATCGAGGCCGGACACCCGGTGCCGGATGCGGCCGGCCTGGAAGCCGCCGAAAGCGCGCTCAAGTTCGCCGATGCAGCCACCGCCGACGATCTGGTGCTGGTGCTGATGTCGGGCGGCGCTTCGGCCAACTGGATTGCGCCGGCGAGCGGCGTGCCGTTTTGCGGGACAAACAAGCGGTGACGCGCGCGCTGTTGCGCAGCGGCGCCAACATCGGCGAGATCAACACGGTGCGCAAACATCTCTCGCGCATCAAAGGCGGGCGGCTGGCGCGTCACGCGCATCCGGCAAAGCTCGTCACCATCGCGATCTCGGATGTGCCGGGGCGACGATCCGGCGGGTGATCGGCTCGGGCCCCACGGTGCCCGATCCGAGCACGCTCGAGCAGGCGCGCACCATCGTAGCGAAGTTCAAGCTGGCGCTGCCCGATACGGTGACCGCCCGCGCTCAACGATCCGAAAAATGAATCGCCCCAAGCCCGGCGACGCGGAATTTGCCGGCAGCCAATTCGCGCTGGCCGCGCGGCCAGTCGACCTCGTTGCGCGGCCCGCGCAAGCCGCCGTCATTGCAGCCGGCTATGAATGCATCTCGCTCGGTGCCGACGTCCGAAGGCGAGGCACGCGATGTCGCGATGACCCACGCCAAACTCGCGCGTGAGCTGCGCGCGCAAGGGCGGCGCGCGGTGATCCTGTCGGGCGGCGAGTTGACCGTGACCATTCGCGGCAAGGGCCGCGGCGCCCCAACCAGGAATACGCCCTGGCCCTGGCGATCGCACTCGCCGGCATGGCGGGAGTGGCCGGCCTTGCGGCCGACACCGATGGGACGGATGGTGGGCGGAGGCTCGGCAACCGATCCGGCCGGGGCGGGCCATCGATGGCCAGACCGTGCCACGTGCCAAGGGCGCTTGGCCTCGATCCCGCCCGCCTTTCTTGCCGACAACGATTCGACCGGATTCTTCGAATCCCTCGGGGATCTGGTGGCGCCCGGACCGACCTTTTACGAACGTCAACGACTTCCGCGCCATCGTCGTTGACATGCCATGACGGGTCACGTCAAAACCGCCCCGACCATTGACCGACAACCTCGTGACCGCATTGCCGTTTACCGCCGCCAAACGCCAACTTATCCGCCTGATCGCCCGCATCGCCGTGCCGGCTGTGCTGCTGGCGGCGTCGGGACACCCCGCGTTGGCCGATTTCCGCCTTTGCAACAACACCGGCGGCCGGGTCGGGGGTCGCCATCGGCTACAAGGGATGCCGAGGGCTGGACGACGGAAGGCTGGTGGAACATTTCGGCGGCGAACGTGCGATACACTGCTGCGCGGCGCGCTGGTGGCGCGCTACTATTACATTTATGCGGTCGATTATGACCGCGGCGGGCGAATGGTCCGGTCACGCCTACATGTGCTCTCGCGAGGAAAGAATTCACGATTCGCGGCACCGATAACTGCCTGGCGCGCGGCTACGACCGCACCGGGTTCTTCGAGGGTCGATACCACCGAACAGCGTTCCTGGACCGTGCAATTGACCGACAGCGCCGAACAGGCGCCGGAGCGGCCGTTGCCCGAACCGCACGCCGGGTCCGGGGCGAGCACCGTCTATCGCGCCGACGACACCGCCGGCCGGAAGCGGCAAACCATGAAGTTCTTGCCATGAAGTTTTTGCCATGAAGTATTTGCAATGAGACGTTTACGTCGCGCTAAGATCGTCGCAACGCTCGGACCCGCCTCGTCGAACGCCCGAGATGATCGGCAAGCTGTTCGCCGCCGGCGCCGACGTGGTTCCGCATCAATATGAGCCACACCAGCCAGGATCGCATGGCGTGAACTGGTCGCCATGATCCGCGGCGTCGAAAGCGACACCGGCCGGCCGATCGGCATTCTGGTCGATCTGCAAGGGCCGAAGCTGCGGCTCGGCACCTTCGCCGGTGGCTCGGTGATCGTGAAAGAAACGGCCGACAGCTTCGTGCTCGATTCAGATCCGCCGCCGGGCGGACGTCACGCGTGCCTTCCTGCCGCATCCGGAAATCTTCGCCGGCGTCGAGACCGGCCACACGCTGCTGATCGACGACGGCAAAGTGCGGCTCACGGTCACGCAAGCCGAGCCCAAGCGGCATCACCACGACTGTTGCGGTCGGGTGGCAAACTGTCCGACCGCAAAGGCGTCAGCCTGCCGGATTCGACGATTCCGTTTTCCGGCGCTGACTTCGAAAGATATCTCCGACCTCGAAGCCGCGCTTGAGACCGGCATCGATTGGATCGCGCTGTCCTTCATCCAGCGGCCGGAAGATATTGCCGAGGCCAAAAAGCTGACACGCGGGCCGTGCCGCGATCATGGCCAAGATCGAAAAGCCGCAGGCGGTGCACCGCCTGTCCGAGATTCTCGAACTCACCGATGCGCTGATGGTGGCGCGCGGCGATCTCGGCGTGGAAATGCCGCTGGAGAAAGTGCCCGGCGTACAGAAGATGATGACGCGCGCGGGCCGCACTGCCGGTAAGCCGGTGGTGGGTCGCGACGCAAAATGCTGGAATCGATGATCACCTCCCCGGTTGCCGACGCGCCGCGGAGGTCTCCGACGTCGCCACCGCGATCTTCGAAGGCGCCGACGCGATAATGCTGTCGGCGGAAATCGGCGGCCGGGCAGTTTCCGGTCGAGGCGGGTCGCGACCATGAACCGCATCGCCGAGGAAGTCGAAAACGATCCGCTGTTCCGTAACATTCTCGACGCACAGCGCGCCACGCCCGAAGCGACCGGCGCCGACGCCATCGCCGACGCCGCGCGCCACATCGCCGATACGCTCGATCTGGCGGCGGTGATCTGCTGGACCTCGTCCGGCTCGACGGGCTTGCGTGTGGCACGCGAGCGGCCGCGGCCGCCGATCATCGCGCTGTCGCCGAACATGAGCACCGGCCGCAGGCTAGCGGTGGTGTGGGGGCGTGCATTGCGTGGTCACCGAGGACGCGCACGACCAGGACGGACATGGTGAGCCGCGCCTGCCGCATCGCCTTCAAGGAAGGTTTCGCCAAGGCCGGCCCAGCGCGTGATCGTGGTCGCCGGCGTCCCGCTCGGCACGCCGGGCGCCACCAACATGCTGCGCATTGCTTATGTCGGGACTGAGTCGGGCAGCGCGGAATTGATCTCCGCGGCCGTTACGCGAAGCCGTAGAGCCGCGCCGGGTTGTCGACCAGAATGCGCTGCCGTTGCGCTGCATCCGGCGCCCACTCCGCCAGCGCATCCAACAGATCGCCATCGTTCGGCATCGGCTTATATTGCATGACGTGCGGCCCAATCCGAGCCCCAGACGATCCGATCCGGCGCGCCGCCGCGATCGCGGCCTGGGCCATCGACGCAATATCCGTATAGGGAAAAACGTTTCGCGCGCACTGATGCGCGATGGGCCTGTCAGCTTCACCCAGAAATATCCGTCGCGCAGCAGCGCCAGGAATTCCTGATAGCCGGGATGATCCAGGCCGCCGGCCCGCGACCCTTGGTGTAGCCGATGTGGCCGACCGACAGCGGCACGCGGATGCTTCTCGCCAGCGCGCGCAGATCGGGGAAGCTTTCGACGGTGAAACGAGCAATTCGATTGTGAAAGCCGAGATTCGCGAATGCGATCCGCTAATCCCTGCCAGCGCGTCGAGCGAGCCGAACGGATTGCCGCCTTTGTCGACGGAGGGTTGACGCGAATGCCGATAATGCCGCCATCCTTGAGCCGCCCCCAATTCCTTGTCGGCTATGTCCGCACCGACGGTCGCAATGCCGCGCAAATTCGTGGGCGTCCGTCGCCACCGCGTCGAGCACGGCGCTGTTTGTCGGTGCCATGGGACGCTCGCCGCCACCACGACCAGCCGCTTGATACCGAGCGTCTTGTGCACGGCGCGAAGCTGGCCCACCGGCGCATTCCGGCGGCGTGTAGGAACGGTTGTCCTGGTAAGGATAGCGCGAGGCCGGGCCGAACACATGGGCGTGGCAATCCGTTGCGCCCGGCGGCACGGACGAAGTTCGGCGCATGGGATTGGCCATCGGTGCGGGACAAAGCGGCGCGTCCGCTGTCGACGGCGGCGCGTCGAGCGTCCGTCTTGCTGGCCCAGAGACGCGGCCTTATGATTGCGCCGCCGCCGGACAATGCGTTGCAAGGCACCATGACAAGAATATCTCGCATCGTTTCCTTAGCTTTCGGCATCGCCGCCTTGGCGCTGACGATCGCAGCCTTGCATTCCGCTTCAGCGCGCGACCAAATCGGCCGATCTCGTGCTTGTGCGACCGCATCGCCGCGGACCCCCGCCGATCCGGACAAGCCCGCGGAGGTCAAAGGCACCGCCGTCATCGCGCCGGCCGACGTCGCGACCGCGATCAAATTCTGCAAGACCGCGGCGGCGGGATCGCGGCGGGCGCTGTACCAGCTCGGCCGCGCCTATGCCGCCAATCAACAGATGCCGGAAGCCATCGCCGCCTATCGCAAGGCCTGCCGACAAGGGCAATACGTCGGCCATGGTCGAACTCGGCGTGCTCTATGGCACCGTGGCGGGAGTCGCCAAGGACCCGGCCCAGGCGCGCACGTTGTTCGAAACGCGCGGCCGCTGCCGGTAATGCACGCGCTATCGCCAATCTCGCGGTGCTCTCGGGCGGCGGTGGCGCGACGCCGTCGGACCCCGTCAAGGCCAGAGATATGTTTGCGAAAGCCGCCGACGCCAATTTCGGCGGAAGCGCAATACCAGCTCGGCTTGATGTATGCCGACGGCACCGGCGGACCGCAGGACGATGTCGCCGCGCGCACGATGTTCGAGAAGGCGGCGGCGCAAGGCCATGCCGGCGCGATGGTCTGGGCCGGCGCATTCGCGGAAATCGGCCGCGGCGGCCCGGAAGATAAAGCCGTCGCCAGGAGCTATTTCACGAAAGCCGCGGCGCTCGGGAATGAAGAGGCCAAAGGCCGTCTCAAGCGATTGGAATGTCCTTACGTGCTCAAGGACAAGCGCGGCAACGTCATGACCAATCTTTGCTTCTGAGAGTAGCAGCGGCGGGCAACGCGAATAACGCGCCGCGTCAGATATCCCGGCCTTCGACTTTTTCCTGCAACGTCTTCACCACATCGGGAATACGCTGGAGCCGCGGATAGACCGCGAGGGCGCGGCGATAGACTTCGAGCGCCTGCTTGTCGTCGCCGATGTCCTGCATGATCAGCCCAGCCCCGACAGCGCGCCGAAATGGCGCGGCTCGCGCTTGAGCACCTGGCGGATATCGGCGATCGAATGGCCGTAATCCTTTTTCATATAATAGAGCGTCGCCCGCCGGTTCCAGGCCTCGATGTAATCCGGCTTGATCTTGATGATGGCATCGAGCAACTGGAGCGCCAGATCGGTGTCCTGCGCCTCGATCGCGGTCTTGACCCGCGTCATCAGCAGATTAGTGGTGTTCGCTGCGCGAGACCACCCACAGCGCCCAGATGCGTTCTTCGATCGCCTTGGCGCTGGCATCGTCCGGCGCAACCTTGAGCGCCCCGAACAGGAAATCGAGATTTTGGGTGGGGTTGCCGTGCCCAACCGAGGGCAGCTTCTTGGGCGGCTCGGCCCAGGTACCTTTGCCTTGTTGCGCGCAGGCGGGGCGCGGCAAGGACAAAACCTTGCGCCGCGACGAAGGCGGCGGTCAGCAAGCTGGCGAGGAATCGCGAGCGCATGGGCAGAGAATAATCTCTCCCCTCGCTAAGGCAAATCTGCGGCGAATTTGGGATGCCGCGCTCGAGAAAAAGCGCGTCCTGGGGCCTCGACCTTGGCCTTAGCCTTGGCGGGCCTTAAAGCGCGGATTGGTCTTGTTGATGATGTAGACGCCGGCCTTTACGCCGGACAATCTTATTGTTCCGGTGACGGCCACGTAGCGATTTCAACGAGTTACGGACTTTCATGATCGGCTCTGGATAACGGGTTCGCGCATGATCTTTACCGAAAACCGGTTCCCACTTTTCGGGATCAGGCGCTGTTAGCCGGGTTAATAGGGACCCCGCCCGCCCCTGTCAACGCAACCGGCACCCCAGTGGTTACCGGCCTGGCCCTGCCCTATAAAGCTCGCCCCGGGGGACCTAACAGCCATGCAACGCAGCACCGACCGCTTTCTGACCACGCATACCGGCAGCCTGCCACGGCCGGCCGACCTGATCCCGCACCATGTACGCCAAGGAAGAAGGCGTTCCGGTCGACGCCGACGCGCTGGCCGCGCGGGTGCGCGAGGCCGTCGCCGAAACTCGTCCAGAAACAAGCCGCGGCGAACGTCGACCTGATCAACGACGGCGAAATGTCGAAGCCGAGCTACGCCACCTACATCAAGGACCGGCTCAACGGCTTCGGCGGCACCGGCAACACCTTCGTCTATCAGGACGTCCACGAATTCCCGATGCTGGAGAAGCGCGTGTTCGGCGATCCCGGCCGCTCGCGCCGCAAGACGCCGGCCTGCAACGCGCCGATCAGCGTGCGCGACCACGAGGCGGCGCAAATCGACGCCGACAACCTCAAGGCCGCACTGAGCGGCGTGAAGGCGCGCGGCGGCTTCATGAGCGCGGCGTCGCCGGGGGTGGTGTCGCTGTTCTTCCGCAACGACTACTACAAGGACTTCGAGAGCTACATCTACGCCATCGCCGATGCCATGCGGCACGAATATGAGATCGTCGCCAAAGCGGGCTTCGTCTTGCAGATCGATTGCCCCGATCTGGCGATGGGGCGTCACATCCAATATGCCGACTTGAGCGTTCCGGAATTCCGCAAACGCGCACAAATCCATGTCGAAGCGCTCAATCATGCGCTCGCCAATATCCCCGCCGAGCAGGCTTCGCATGCACGTGTGCTGGGGCAATTACGAAGGTCCGCACCACCGCGACGTGCCGCTCGCCGACATCGTCGACATCGTGTTCAGCGCGCGACCGAACGCGGTCTCGTTCGAAGCCGCCAATCCGCGCCATGCGCATGAATGGAAATTGTTCGAGACGTTGAAGCTGCCCGCGGGCAAGGTGCTGATTCCCGGCGTGCTGGAATCGAAATCGAATTTCATCGAGCATCCCGAATTGATTGCGCAGCGCATTGGCCGCTACGCCAAACTGGTCGGGGCGCGAGAACGTCATTGCCGGCAGCGATTGCGGCTATGGCACCTGGGTCGGTCAGGCCGCCGTCGATCCCGATGTGGTGTTCGCCAAGCTCGCCGCCATGGCAGAAGGCGCCGCGATCGCGACCAAGGAATTCTGGCGCTAAGCCGCCCTGCAGTCGTTTGTAGATGCGCGGCAGGAAAATCATCGAGGCCAGCAGCCCGAGCGCGAGCAGCGCATAACGCAAATTGTCGGTGTCTCCGGCAATGGCTTCGCGTCCGGCGTGGCCGATCCAGTGTAGACGACCGTCGATGGCGCCATGAACACCACGGTCGCGATCATATAATGGTGGAACGGGATGCGTGTTAAGCCCAGCAGATAGTTCAATATGTTGTACGGAAAGATCGGCACCAGACGCACGAAAGCGACGAAACGCCAGCCATCGTCGTCAACGCTGCGCATGACGCCCTGCACGCGGGGACCGGAGCGCCGTTCGACCCAGTCGCGGGCGAGATAGCGCGCGACCAAAAAGCCGAGCGCAGCGCCGAGACTGCCGCCGGTCAAATCGAGCGCGCTGCCGAGATAAGGGCCGAACAGCGCGCCGCCTGCGAGATCGAAGATGCTGCCGGGGACCATAGCGACCGTCGCGACGCCGTAGAGCAGCACGAAGCCGATCGGCGCCCAAATGCCGAGACCGGCGACCCAGGTTTGAACCGAGGCCGCGTTAAGCGAGCCCCTCGAATATCCAAATCCCGGCCGTCGCGCCGGCCACGATCAGAAGAATCACACCCGCGAGGAGCCATCGTCGTGGATGCGTCATTGCCTGGGATTTGGTGGGAGACAGCCGGAACTAGGATGGTGGGCGCGACAGGGATCGAACCTGTGACCCCCTCCATGTCAAGGTCATTCAACTATCAGATTATCACGCAAAACCAACAAAAAAGAGCGCGTGATGGCACGGCACAGACCCCGAACGGATGTGAACGAAGGGCGATTTGCGATTGAAGTGCGATTGACGGCGCCGATCGACGACCTCCGTCCTCCCGATCACCAGTCCCGATTCCAGAGCGGTCATTGTCCCATGACCTCGCTCCGCGCCGAGCATCACCGACTTAGCTCCCTTATGCGGAGAGACGCTTTGGAAAAAGCCGGTAAGCCGGCGTTTCGCAAGATCGTCATCGCGCATCGGCTCGTCACCGATCTTCTCGCCCGCGACGGTGGATCATCGGAAGAACGCGCCTACGTATTTGCAAAACTCAATGAGCCGGTCGAGGCGAGCGAGGCGCTGGTCGAGGCCAGTAAACGCGGAAATGGAGAATGGATATGAAGGTTCAAATTACGGCGTTTGCCGCGATCAATCATAACGGCAGGAAGCCTTACATAATGGCATGGTCAACTCGGGCGCAGGCCAGTCAGGTGAGAAGCGCAGTGGTCGATAACTGGCCACGGCGCGACGGCGTCCGGCAGACATGGGAAAGCATTCGACGGCAGGGTATTAGCGTCTCCAAGGTCCAGATTTGGACCACGCCATGAGACGAAAAATGAATGTGATGCAGGAAGCCATCGTAGCGAAGCGCCGGGTTTTGCGCGCCGCATTCGACGTAATCCGCCACCAGAAGGATAAGGCCCATCTTGTGAGGAAATTGGCCGGGGCGCTTGGCGGCTCCGTTGATTTTAACGGTCCAGATGTACGAAGAGTCCGTCGCAATTTGCGAATTGAATGAGATGGGCCACCTTATAGCCGACGCAGCCAACGCGGAGAGGATGCATCGAATTAGAGCGCCGCAGACGCTTGAGAGCCGCAAAAAGATTGATGTTGGTTTCGCCTTAATTGGGCCGTCACAGGAGCAAATAGAATGAACCAGCTCACACTCGATACCGACACTCGGGTCTTTTTCTACGAACAGGATCACTACTACCTGTCCAACTTCTCTGCGTTCAAGCTGCGGTGGATGCACCACGACTTCGATACGTCAGAGCAAGCCTACCAATGGTCGAAGTTCCACGGGGAGGAATCGCATCACCCTGAAATCCAGCGCCTAATCCAATATGCGCGGTCGGCTCACGAGGCGTTCAAGATCGCGGAGGATTCCCAACCACTCACGACGCACCGATTGGGACCGCGTGAAGTTCAACGTCATGGGCAACATTCTCCGCGCCAAGACGGACCAGCACGAATACGTGCGGCGCAAGTTACTGGCGACAGGCGACCGGGAGTTGATCGAGAATAGCTGGCGCGACCCCGTATGGGGCTGGGGGTCCGAACCGCGACGGCCAAAACATGCTCGGCAAGCTTTGGATGGAAGTCCGCACCGAACTGCGGGCGGCCGTCAAAGCCGTCTAGGCGCTGTTGTGAAGGGGCAAAGGCGATTGGCGGAATTGAACGATGATGAACGCCGAGTTCTGGCGGCGGGTTTTCAAGGCCCGAGGCCGGGCAGCAACGCATTCCCGATGCTGTTCTTGAGGAAACAGGGTGTAGAGGTGACAGGCGAACGGATCGATGAACTATGCCCGCGCTGGCCTGCTGATCGCGTCTCCGCGAGATGGTCTGGCAATCTCGGAAATCAATGGCGGCACTGCCGGCCCATATGGCGAAGTCCCGGATATAGAGCTGACGCACAACTACAGGCTAGCGCCTTAAACACAGACAAAGGCGGAAACGATGAGAACTGTGACCCTATACGCGCCGACATTTTTGGATATGTCGATGACGAGGCCGGATAAGCGCGGCAACCAAAGGCCAACCGGCGATCTGAGTGGCATGGTTTTCGCCAGAACATTCTCAACTATGCGAGGCTGCAGAATAAGGGCATCGCGCAATGTGATTTCGTTTTCTTGGAACGAGGACACGGCGGACGCTAGGCCGTCGCCCTCGCTAAAGTCATCGAAGGAATGGATGAGCACTCCGGCCTCGATAGCAACCCGCCGCTGAACTGGATTCCACAAACCGTGAAGGAGAAACTGTCGTGAAATTCCCTAAGCAGCTTTTCGTAAAACTATGTGACGACGGCTCGGGCAACGAATACTTCGATCCTCACCGCATTATCGACACCACCGTTGATGCCGGCGAACGCGAGAAGGTCGCCGTCTATGATCTTCGAGAAGTGGTCGAGGCCCGTGGCTCCGTAACGGTCGTGACACATAAAGGAGACGAAAATGCTGATGTTTCTCGCTTGCGATCCGGTCAGAGAACGCCATAAGGTTTGGCTGACCGCCGCCGAACTGAAGTTGGTCAACTTGATCCGCGGCGACAAAGGGATCGGCCCCGTGATGATTATGGAAAGGGCACTTCGATGAGCGACCTTGTCAGCAGACGCCGGTTTGGTTGTCCTCTAATTGAGACAAGGATTGCTGCCGCCGATGAAATCGAACGGCTACGCGCGGCGCTTTTCTACTGGTTCCATCTATTCCTAGCGGCTTGATCGGATCGAGGAATCGCGAATTGCCTCCCATGCATGCAAACCGAACCGAAACCGGTCCGATCCCGACACTGGGCGAGTTACACGGTGCCAGCAAATGGTTCTGGATTTGCTGCGAGGCAGGCAATTGCTGGCACAAGGTGCCGATGGCGGTCGCGCCGCTGATTATTCGCTGGGGACCGGATGCGTCCAGCAACCGAATCCGGCAGCGCGCAAGATGCACGAAATGCGGCCACAAAAGGCGCATCGCTGCGGCATCCGAGCTGGGTTGATAATGAGATAGGCGAAGAGCCGTTTCCGGTTGAGAGGATGTGAAAATGGTGCAGATTGTTTTGTCGGGTGGCCCGGCCGATGGCCGTGTTTTTAATCTTATGGTCGATGTGCGCCGCGTGATGGTTCCCGAAAGATGACGAACACGTCATGGCATATACGCCGAGAGACTTCCGCTCCGAGCGATACGGCCCGCACAGATACATTTTGGATGCCGGCCGACTGGACAGATGCTCAAGCGATAGCTTGGCTGGCGAAAGAAAATGGTTACGATGATCCGGCCGCATTTTTGGCAAGCATCTAACCGTTTCCGGTTGAGAGGATGGAGAGATGAGCGAGAAAACGCTGGCGCAAGCTATCCGCGAAGAAAACGACCACATGGTCGGAGAAGGTGCGCTGGTTGCCGAAGCGCAGCGTGGTGTTACCCTGCCGCAGCGTCGTGCCGTTGCCGCCGTTGCCGGAAAAGCGCGAGTCCGGATCGACGTAGCGTGCCGAGCCGTCGCTATTGGTGTTGCTCTGGTCGTCGATCGTAAAGGCCTGGGCCACAGAGGCGGCGGCCATGGCCAGCGCGATAACGGCGAAGGCGACTACACGACAATGTGACAAGAGCTTCATCGGGGCCTCGCGATTGGCGCGCCTCAAAAGGCGGCGATCTTTCCGGCATGGCAACGCAACCAGCAGAATAAGGCTGGACGGCGGCAAAAAGGCAAATCCGGCCGCGGGCTTATCTGCTGGCGCGCTTTTTGCTTCGTCAGGCCTGCCCGCTTCAACACAAGTTCCAGTCGGGTCGCCGCCGCAGGCCGGTGACCTATCGTTAAGCGTCAAAGATCATGCTGCGGGTGGAAACGTTCACTGCGAGGTGCGTTGCAAGAGTCACCGGGATCAAACCGATGGAGATATCCCCTTGCCGACCAACTTGCCGCGTCCACGGGTCATACCGAAGCGTTCGATCTTCAGCGTCGTGCTCAACACCTTCATGGTGGGCAGCATCCTGATCCTCACCTTCATGGTGCTGATGCAGGAGGAGCGCTACGCCATGGGCCAGCCCGGTTACACGATTCCCGATCTCGTCCAGGTGTCGCTGCAAACGCCGCCCGACATGACCGGCGAGACGCAAGCCGTGCTGCGGCCCGATTGACCGGCCGATCGCAGGCCTGCGCGGGCGGCGACGCTCGACGGTCTACTCGACCTTGAGCCCGAGCCGGCGCACCAGCGTGCCCCATTTCGTTTCTTCTTTGTCGATATCGGCGGCATAAGCGTCCGGCGTGCCAGGCAGCGGATCGGCGCCTTCGTTCGCCAGCCGCTTCTGCGTGTCCTCCGAGGACGATCGCCGCGTTGAGACTTTTGTTGAGCTTTTCGATCACGGCCGGCGGCGTTCCGGCCGGCGCCACTAGGCCATAGCGCAGCACCGCATCGAAACCGGCCACGCCGCTTTCCGCCATGGTCGGCAGGTTCGGCAATTGACCGGACCGCTTGCTGCTGGTCACCGCCAAAGCGCGCAAATTGCCAGCATTGACATTGCCTATGGCGGCGGGAATCGGAATGAACATGAACGGGATATGGCCGCCGAGCAGATCGGTCATCGCCGGACCCGAACCTTTGTAAGGAACGTGCTGCACCTTCACGCCGGTCTCGACCGCCATCAATTCGGTGCCGAGATGATTGACGGTGGCCGATGCCGGGGCGAGCCATAGGCGACCGGCGAAGGCTGCGCCTTGATGTAGGCGAGCAGCTCGGTGACCGAATGCACCGGCACCGACGGATGCACGACCAGCACGCTGGGCGCGGCGCCGATCATGCCGATCGGCGCAAAATCCTTGCGCGGGTCATAGCCGGGATTGGCGTACATGCTGGGCGCAATCGACAGCGTGCCGGTATAGCCGAGCAGAATGGTGTAGCCGTCGGGCGCGGATTTCGCGACGTAGCGCGTGGCGATGGTGCCACCGGCGCCGCCGCGATTCTCGATGACGATCGATTGGCCGAGCGTCTCGGCCATCTTGTCGGCAACATTGCGCGCCATCACGGTGGTGCTTGCCGCCCGGCGGAAACGGAACGACCAGCGTGACCGGACGGTTGGGGAAATCGTCGGCGCGCGCGATCTGCGCAAAGGCGGCCATCGCCGCCATCAGCCCCACCGCTGCAAGCAATCCCGGGCGATCCGCGCATAAGCGAGCCTCCCCCCCGGCGTGGCCCGCTACGCGCCTCCCGCCGAAGCTATTTCGCTTCGGGCAATTCCACCGGCGTGCGGGTCTTGGCCGCCGCATCATATATCGTGACCTGGATCACGGGAAACTTGGTTTTCAACGCCAAGCCGACCTTCATCGCATCGGCCAAGGCCGGAAATTGCGACTTGATCTTGCCGTCAACCGTGACTGCGAAGCCCTCGACCGGGAAGGAATCGCCGCGCAAGTTGCGGGGCCGTTTGTCGTCGGGATCGCGTTCGCTCATCGCTTGGGTTCCTTATGCTCCCCCATAACTAAGCCATACGCGGCCATAAAGGCAGTGCCGGCGAGGATTTCTTTTGCCCCGGCGAAAGGCGCTCTATTCCACCTTCAAATTGAGCTTGTGAACCAGCGTGGACCATTTGGTCTCTTCCTGGTCGATATCGGTGGCATATTCGGCCGGCGTCGAGGTCATGGGGTCGCCGCCTTCGGCATGGATGCGCTGCTTGACGTCCTCGGTGTCGACCAGCTTGCGCAATTCGACGCTCAATCTGCCGACGATCTCCTTCGGCGTACCGGCAGGGGGCCAGCAGGCCGTAGTGCAGCACGGCTTCGAAGCCGGGCATGCCGGATTCATCGAAGGTCGGCACATCGGGCAGCAATGAGAAACGCTTCTTGCTGGTGACGGCGATGGCGCGCAAATTTCCGGCGGCGAGATTGCCCAGCGCCGGCGGCAGCACGCCGAACGCCACCGGGACGTGGCCGCCGAGCAGATCATTCATCACCGGCGCCGTGCCTTTGTAAGGGATGATGGCGACGTCGAGCTTGGATTCCGATTTGAACAATTCGGCGCACATATAGCCGCCGGTGCCGACCGCCGAGGTGCCGATGTTGAGCTTGCCGGGATTCTTCTTGGCCATGGCGATGACGTCGGCAATTGTTTTCGCCGGAAACGACGGATGCGCCAGCAGCGCCACCGGCATCGAGGCGACGAGCCCGATCGGCGCGAAATCCTTGCGCGGGTTCATGTTGAGATTGGCGTAAAGGCTCGGGTTGATCGATATGCTGCCGGTGTGACCGAGCAGCAGCGTGTAGCCGTCGGGCGCGGCGCGCGCGACTAGGCGGGGTCCCAATGGTGGCGCCGGCGCCGGCGCGGTTTTCGACCACGACTTGTTGCTTCAGGGGCGTCGGACAATTTGGCCGCCACCACGCGCGCCATGGCATCGACGCCGCCGGCCGGCGGATAAGGCACGATCAAGGTGATGGGGCGCGCCGGATAATCGGCGGCGCCGGCGCCACACAGCGCCGCGGAGCGTAACGGCGACCGCGATGAATGCTCTAGCCAGTAGGCTCATCGTTTCCTCCGCAGGAACACAGGGGGCCGTGAACCGGCCGCTTCCGATTGCTGGCATTATGCTCAAATTCGCTTGAAGCGGAACCGCTAAACCTTGTGCCATGCAACAAAACAAGCATTGCAACAAAACGGCCGAACCCGGGAAAACCCCGAGTTCGGCCGCCAGCCGTCGTTCAAGTTTCAAAAGCCGATCAAAAAGCAGAACGGATCAGTGCACGCTGGCGAGTTCGCCTTGGCGCAGACGTGCAATCTCGTCCTTTACATGTAATTTGCGACGTTTGAGTTCGACCACGGTCAAATCGTCGGTCGCGCGATGGGCCAGGCAATCGTCGATCTGTTGTTCGAGCGCCTGGTGCTTTTTTTCGAGTTCCGCAAGGTGCGATTGCATCGACATTTAGGGATGTCTCCTCAATCTTTAAACTTTTCGGGGCTCTCCTTGAGCTAAGTCTAGCTCGGACTCAAAGCAAGAAACATAATACACCCGACCGCGCGTTGCGGCAAATCGAAGCGAAGCCTTTGATCGGCGTCGAGTTTCCTGTTCCGCTTGTATGACGCTGTGGAAAACGCGATAATTATTTTAAGTTGTCCGGAACCCCATACCGGCTCGAAGCAACTCGCGGTGGCAATGAACGACGAAGAAGAACGTGCATTGCGCGAGCACTTGGCGCGCCTGCAACAGGAGCACCGCGATCTCGATGCGGCCATTGCAGCCCTCGCGCTGTCGCCCGGCTCCGATCTGATCCAGGTGCAGCGGCTGAAAAAGCGCAAGCTGGGTGCTGCGCGACAAGATTCGTCAGATCGACGATCAACTGACGCCGGATATTATTGCTTAAGCGGTCAGCGTGCATCGACTTGACTGATGCACCAGTTAACACGGCTGACGCTTCCCCGGCTATTTCAAAGAGTGAGCGGACTGCGGCTTAACCGCGCCGCTCTTTCTTGCGCGCATACATCGCCTTGTCGGCGGCCTCGCTGACGGCGGCCGGAGTCGACGACGCGGTCAGCGGCACCACGCCGGCGCTGGCGCCGACCGACAGATAGGGCGCCGCGATGTTCGACCCTGGCCTGCATGACGGCGGCCTCCAGTTCGCGCGCTTTCGCGGCGGCCGGCGCTTCTGCAACGTTCCACATCAGCACGGCGAACTCGTCGCCGCCAAGCCGCGCCACCACGTCCGAGGCGCGCACATGGCCGGTGAGCTGCTGCGCCACCGCCTTGAGCAGTGCATCGCCGGCGGCGTGGCCGTGCAAATCGTTGACCGCTTTGAAGCCGTCGAGGTCGAGAAAGACCAAGGCCGCCGCGGTGTCATAGCGCTTCACATAGGCGATCGAGCGGGCGAGCTCACGTTCGAAGCCGCGCCGGTTGAGGATGTCGAGCAGCGGGTCGACGTCGGCGCGCTCCTCCAGTTCGGCGATCTTCCACTCCGCCTGGATAAGTTCGGTCTTGAGCCGTTCGATCTCCGCCAGCAACAAAGCGGCGGAGGACACCGCCTGATTTTCGGGCCTGGGCGCATTGGGCTTGTCAGCGGTCACGGATAAGTCCTTCGCGATCTTGCGCGGATTCCAGAGCCCCCGGT
Organism: Pseudolabrys sp.; assembly: GCA_037200245.1. Classification (GTDB taxonomy): domain Bacteria; phylum Pseudomonadota; class Alphaproteobacteria; order Rhizobiales; family Xanthobacteraceae; genus Pseudolabrys. The sequence continues at coordinate 18,951 of JBBCIM010000031.1, read as the reverse complement.
GCACTATAACGCTTTCGCCTTGCCAGCAGGGGGTCGAAACCTATAATCCCGCGCTTCCTTCCGCCACGGGTGCGGAATCGTGGGGGCACAATGGCTAAAAAACCGGTCGCGATCATCATGGGCAGTCAATCCGACTGGGCCACGATGAAATACGCCGCCGAAACCCTCGACGCGCTCAAGATCGGCTATGAGGCGCTGATCGTCTCGGCGCATCGCACGCCGAAGCGGCTGTACGACTTCGCCCATGGCGCCCGCGACAAAGGCTTCAAGGTGATTATCGCGGGGGCCGGCGGAGCCGCCCACCTGCCCGGCATGGCGGCGTCGATGACACCACTGCCGGTGTTCGGTGTGCCGATCAATACGCATGCCTTGGAAGGCAAGGATTCGCTGCTGTCGATCATGCAGATGCCGGGCGGCATCCCGGTCGGCACGCTGGCCATCGGCAAGCCGGGCGCGATCAACGCCGCATTGCTGTCGGCCGCGGTGCTGGCGCTGTCGGACGCGCAGGTCGCCAAGCGGCTCGACGCCTGGCGCGCACGGCAGACAAAGGCCGTCGCCAAGAAACCAAAGATTAAATCCTTGCTCAAGCCCGGCGCGACCATCGGCATTCTCGGCGGCGGCCAGCTCGGCCGCATGCTGGCGCTCGCGGCGGCAAGACTCGGCCTGCATTGCCACATCTACTCGCCGGACAAGGATTCCTGCGCATTCGAGGTCGTGCACACCAGCACCTGCGCGGCTTACGACGACGAGGCCGCGCTCGGCCGTTTCGCCGGCAGCGTCGATATCATCACCTATGAATTCGAAAATGTGCCAGCCAAGACCGCGGCGTTTCTCGCCAAGCGCAAGCCGGTGCTGCCCCGACCCTCACGTGCTCGAGATCACGCAGGACCGTCTGATCGAAAAGAATTTCATCAGCGAGTTGAAAATCCCCACGGCGCCTTATGCCTCGGTGCACAGCGCCTTACAGCTCGCCGACGGCGCCGCCAAGGTCGGCCTGCCCGCCGTCCTGAAGACACGGCAGTTCGGTTATGACGGCAAGGGCCAGGCCAAGATCGCGAAAGGCGACGACGCCAACGCTGCCTGGCGCAGTTTGAAGAACGAGCCGTGCATCCTGGAAGGCTTCGTCAATTTCGAACGCGAGGTTTCGGTGATCGCCGCACGCTCCGCCGACGGCAAGGTCGAATGCTTCGAGGTGACCGAGAACGAGCACCGCGACCACATCCTGCACATCTCGAAAGTGCCTGCCAAAGTGACGCCGGCGATCGAGAAGGAAGCGCGCGCCATCGCCACCCGTATCGCTAAGGCGTTTAATTATGTCGGCGTGTTCGCGGTGGAATTGTTCGTGGTGCGCAAGGGCAAGAGTTTAACGCTGTTGGTCAACGAGATCGCGCCGCGGGTGCACAACTCGGGGCACTGGACCATCGACGGCGCCACCGTGTCGCAATTCGAGCAGCACATCCGCGCCGTAGCCGGCTGGCCGTTGGCCAAGCCGATCCGACCTCGGCCGCGTCGAGATGACGAATTTAATCGTGCCGAAGCCAACGAAGCCCAGCACTGGCTCACGGTGCCCGGCGCCTCGCTGCATCTTTACGGCAAAGGGGAAGCCCGGCCTGGCCGCAAAATGGGGCATGTGACGCGGGTTTTCACCAAGTAATATAACGCGTCCGGAGTTGCCGATGTCACTGACACTCTATCTTCATCCGCTGTCGTCGTTCTGCCACAAGGCGCTCATCGCCTTGTACGAAAACGACACGCCGTTCACACCACACAATGTCGACCTGTCGAACGCCGAGCAAAACGCGGCATTCAAAAAAGTGTGGCCGGCCGGCAAGTTTCCCGTGCTGCGCGACGACGCGGCAGACAAGGTCATTCCGGAGTCGACCAGCATCATCGAATATCTGGCGCGGTATTTTCCGGGCCCGAGCAAGCTGATCCCCGACGATGCCGCGACCGCGCTCGAGGTTCGTGCGTGGGATCGCTTCTACGATCTCAACGGTCCATCTGATGATGCAGAAAATCATCGGCGACCGCATTCGTCCGGAAGGAAGTAAAGACCCGTATGGCGCTGCTTATGCTCAAGACAAATTGCGCACGGCGCTGACCATCGTCGACAAGAACATGGCGAACAAGACGTGGGCCGCGGGCGAGAGCTTCACCATGGCCGACTGCGCAGCGGCGCCCACGCTGTTTTATACCAACATGGTGGTGATGCCGCTCGCCGCAGACTTTCCCAACGCGGCAGCCTATCTTGACCGGCTGACGAAACGTCCCGCTTACGCGCGGGCGCTTGAGGGAGCGAAACCGTATCTGCACATGGTACCGCGAGAAAAAGTGTAATCGCTTTTAAGCGCCTCGTGGCTCACGATCTTTTTGATCTGAGATGCAATCTTATCTTCCGCCGTTTCCAGATCATATTGCGCCTGAATGTTCATCCAGAACGCCGCCGTCATCTTGAAGAACTTGCCGAGGCGTAGCGCCGTATCTGCCGTCACCGGCGTTTCTTCGCGCGCCAAGCGCTCGATGCGGGTGCGCGGGACGCCGATAGATGCCGCCACGCCATAGGGCGTCAGCTTTAACGGCTTCAGAAATTCTTCCCGCAGAATTTCGCCGGGGTGAACCGGCGCGAGCTTTTTAGCCATGACGGCTTCCTCATACAGCGACCGGACTATTCCAGCCACTTAGTGATAGTCAACAATGTCCACTTCATCGGCACCGTTTGCCGTCCACCGAAACACGATCCGCCACTTGATCGTTGATGCGGATAGAGTGCATTCCGGAGAGATCATCTTTCAGCGCTTCAAGACGATTTCCCGGAGGCGATTTGAGATCTTCCAAAACGCGGGCGTTATTGACCATCACCAACTTTCGACGCGCGACCTTGGCGACGTCCGCCGGAAAGCCTTTCGGAACGGCGCGTTCGCGAAAGATGACTTCCGCGAATTTGCCTTTGAATCCCCGGATCATACCCCTCAACGTATCACAATGAGATACGTTCGCAAGAGGTTCGTATCATCGTGCGATACTGTGAATGTTCGGAAAATGATTGCATACGTCTATTGGCACAATTTATAGTTGTTTATTCGCTCCGATCGGACCTCATCTATGCAGCCGGCATTCCCCGACCGCCTCCGCCTGCCACTCGATTTCGACCCGGCCCGGCTCGCCGGCGACATGGCCAATTTTTCGGCGCCCCAATGGGTCGAGCATTTCGTCAAACAGAACTACGACGGCGACTGGGACGTGATCCCGCTGCGGGGTCCGGCCGGCGCCAGCCATCCCGTTCGGATGATCTATTCCGACCCCGGATGCACCGATTTCGCCGACACCCCGATGCTGACCGGTTCGCCCTATTTCCGGGGGGTGCTGGCGGCCTTTGCCTGCCCGCTGCAGGCGGTGCGGCTGATGCGGCTCTCCGCCGGGTCGTTCATCAAAGAGCACCACGACAACGACCTTAATTTCGAGCAAGGCATGGTCCGCATCCACATACCGGTGGCGACCAATGACGGGGTCGATTTCCGCCTCAACGGCGTCCGCTGCGTCATGGCGGCCGGTTCGGCCTGGTATCTGCGGCTGTCCGACCCCCATAGCGTCGCCAACCGGGGTTCCAGTGATCGGGTGCACCTTGTGATCGACGCGGTCGTCAATGACTGGGTCGGAACCCTCTTCGGGCGGGCGCTTTCAGGCCAAGCGGCTTGAAAGGTTTGACGGGGCGGCCGGCGCCCTGTAATCCCTCCCCCACACAGGAGAAACGCCATGAAACGGGCCTGTTGAGCCGTTTTTATGGACTCCTCCCGCTAATTCTGCTATCGCCGCCCGACTCAAAGGCCCGTGTTTGCGGGCCTTTTGCAAAGAACCCGTCCGAGCCACCAACGAAGGAGCAAGCGTGCAAGTTCTTGTTCGCGACAACAATGTCGATCAGGCCCTCAAGGCGCTGAAGAAAAAGATGCAGCGTGAGGGCATTTTCCGCGAGATGAAGCTTCGCGGCCATTACGAAAAACCGTCGGAAAAGAAGGCGCGGGAAAAGGCGGAAGCGATCCGCCGGGCCCGCAAGCTCGCGCGCAAGAAGATGCAGCGCGAAGGCCTGTTGCCGATGAAGCCCCGCGTCGTTCCCGGCGCCGGTGGTCCTGGCGGCCCGGGCGGTCCCGGTGGCGGCCGTGGCCGTGGCCGGCCCCGGTGGCGGCGGCGCTCCGCGCTTCTAGTCACTGATACGACGCGTTTGAAATCCAGCGCGGGCTTAACAGGCCCGCGCTTTGCTTTTCAACTCGATCGGTCCGATCCGCATGACGGCCCCTGGAATTTCAGTGCCGCATTTATTGCTGCAGCTTCACGCCGGCGACATCCACCGCCTTTTTCCATCGCGCCACCTCGCTTTTCGTCAAAGCGAGCAACTGCGCCGGAGTTCCGCTCACCGACTCCGCGCCCTGCTCGGCCAATATCTTGCGGACAGCGGGCGAATCCGCGATGCGCACGGTCGCGGCGTTGATTGTGGCGACGATGTCCAGCGGCGTGCCGACGGGCCCATAGACACCGAACCAGGCCGAGAAGTCGAAATCGTCCATGCCGGCCTGCTTCATCGTCGGCACGTCCGGCAGGGCCGGGTTGCGGTCGGTACTGGTGATTGCAAGCGCTCGCAGGCTTCCCGCCGTGATGTGCGGCAGCACCGGCAGGACTTGATAGAACATCATTTGCACGTCACCGCGCAGCAACCCGGTCAAAGCCTCGGCGCCGCCGCGATAAGGCACGTGCGTCGCCTTCAGGTCGCCGCGCGCGACCAGCATCGCACCGGACAGATGGGCGGACGATCCGTTGCCCGACGATGCGTAATTGACCGCGCCGGGGTGCTCGCGCATGTAGTCCATGAGCCCCTTCAACGTCGTCACCGGCAACGCGGCGGGCACGACAAGGACGTTCGGAGCGACGCCGAATTGTGCGATGGGCACGAAATCGGTGACGGATCGTATCTGAGGTTTTGATAGATCGCGGGGTTGATGCCGTGGGTGGCGATGGTGCCGAACAACAGCGTGTAGCCGTCCGGCGTGGCGCGCGCGACATATTCGGCCGCAATCGAGCCGCCGGCGCCGCCGCGATTTTCGACCACCACTTTCTTGCCGAAAGCGTCGGAGAGCCGTTCCGCGAGAATGCGCCCGATCAGGTCGCTGGTGCTGCCGGCGGCGAAAGGGACGACCATCGTCACCGGCCGCGATGGATAATCCTCGGCCTGAGCGGTTTGACCGAATGAGGAAAGCAGACTTCCGCCAAAACAACAAACGGCAGCAAGCAATATCCTGCGCGACATCGACATCGTGTTTCCCCCATGGTTTTTTATTTTTCAGCTTACGACCATCCGTTGTCGACCGGAAGCGATACGCCGTTTATTTCCCGGGTATTGGGTCCGCACAAATAGACCATCAACGACGTGACAGCGTCCAGCGAAATGAACCGGCCGCCCGGCTGGCGCTCGGCGAGATAGTCGTGCGTGGCAATATCGACCGGAATCCCTTTGCTCTTGGCGATATCCCGAATCTTCGATTCGATCGCAGATGTCGGCAGCGTCCCCGGACACACCGCGTTGCACGTGATGTCGGCGTCGACGGTTTCCAACGCTACCGTGCGCGTGAGACCCAGCAGCCCGGTCTTCGTCGTCACATAATCGATACGGTTGGGGGTCGCAAAAAAGCTGTATGGCGAGGCGACATTGATGATGCGGCCCCAGGCGCGCTGGCGCATGGCCGGCAGCGCCAGCCGTATGGTGTGAAACACCGCCGACAGATTGACGGCAAGCGCTTCGTTCCAGCGCTCGACCGGGAAATCCTCGATGCGGGAGAAATGCCGGACCACGGCATTGTTGACGAGAATATCGACCGCACCATAGGTCGCGATCACAGCCTGCATCATTGCGGCGATCTGACCCAGCTCGCGCAAATCGGCCCGATGATAAGCCGCCTTAATGCCGTGCGTCGCTTCAAGCTGCCTGAGGGCATCCGTCATCTCCTCCGGAGCAACAATGCCGTTGAGGACGACATTGCAGCCGGCGGCCGCGAAGCGCTCGGCGGCGGCACGGCCAAGCCCGCCGGTCGACCCCGTAATCAGCGCGCATTTTCCGGCCAGACTCACGACGGATTTCCTTTGGAGCCACGCATGTCAGGCCCTGGAGAAGCAGCATAGGCGACGGTATTCCCTGAGCCTAGGGCAGTCCGGCCAGAAATTCCTCGATCATCTTGGCGCGCCGAAGTCGTCGAGATTGACGTGGCCGCCTTGCGAAAAGCGCACCATGCGCTTGGGCTCGTTGGCCAGTGCAAAACAGCTTCTCGCCGAAACGGATCGGCACGATGCGATCCTGTTCGCCATGCAGCACCAAGAGCGGCGCGAGACGCGTGCGATACGCCGGTCGGAATGAAATTGGTCTTTCATCAGCCAACGCACCGGCGCGAAGGGATAGGCGGCGGCGCCGACATCGGCGATGGAGGAATATGGCGCGTCGAGGAATGAGGCCGGCAATCTTGCGTTCGGCGGCGAGCGCCACCGCCACACCGGTGCCGAGCGACTCGCCGAACAGCACGATGCGCGACGCCGGATAACGGGCGCTGGCGAAATCGTAAGCGGCGCGCGTGTCGCGGATCAGCCCGTCCTCGCTCGGAGTGCCGCTGGAGCCGCCATAGCCGCGATAGCACAGCGCGAGCAAACCGGTGCCGTCGGCGGTCAGCCAAGTGAAACGGCCGGCGCGCGCCGGCAGGCCCTCGGCATTGCCTTGGAAATACAGCACCACCGGCTTGCCATCGCGCGCGGGCACATACCAGGCCAGCAGATGCTCGCCATCGTCGCTTTGGAATGTCACTTCCTCGGCGCGCGGCAGACCGGCGGTCGCGGGAAGCACGCGCGCGGGATTGGGAAAGTACAGCAGCGCACGCTGAAACGCGTACATCAGCGCGAGCACGCCGCCGTAGCCGAGCACGGCGATGATGAGCAGCCATTTCAATACGGTCATGGCTAGAACGCCGCGCAGACGGGCTGGACGACGATCCCCGACCGATTGCTGCTCGAAGTGCTGTTTGTAGACTTCGGCGACGGCGGCGAGGCGCGCGCGCACCTGCCCGACATCCGGCGTGACGATGATGACAAGCTTGCTGTGCTCGCGCGAGACGACGCTGGTGTCGCCGTGACGCCAATGCCCCCAGCCGTCGAAGACTGTCAGCCCATCGGGAAAGTGCGGCGTCAATTCGTGGGCCACGAAGCGCGCCCACTCGCGATCGTTGACGATCCGGCGGTTGTTGGTATTGCGGCCGAAATACATTTCCGCGCGCAGCATCGGCTGGAGCGGCGGCGTACAGGCGGGCGTCTGTGCCACCGCCGGCACAGTCCACGCGCCAATTCCCAGGAGGAGGAGAGACTTCAGCCCGCGCATGAAAAAATGATAGCACACCCCATGGAATCGGCGCCGACCATCCGCCCCGCGACGGCAGCAGACGACGACGCCATCTGGGCGATCCTGGAGCCGGCGTTCCGCGCCGGCGAGACTTATCCCATTCCGCGCGACATCACACGCGCCGATGCACTGACATATTGGCGCACGCCTGGGCATACGGTTTTTCGTCGCCGGGGACGCAGGAAGGATCGTCGGGACCTATTACCTGCGCGCCAATCAGCGCGGCGGCGGCGCGCATGTCGCCAATTGCGGCTACATGGTCGCGAGCGACGCGATGGGCCGCGGCGTGGCGCGGGCGATGTGCGAGCATTCGCTGCAACGCGCCGCGAGGCCGGTTTTCACGCCATGCAATTCAATTTCGTCGTCGCCTCGAACGAGCGCGCGGTTCGGCTGTGGCAGGTGTGCGGCTTTGACATCGTCGGGTGCCTGCCGAGGGCGTTCCAACACCCGCGGCTGGGCCTGGTGGACGTGCTGGTGATGATCGGACCGCTCCAGCAGGCCCATTCGGCCCCCCAATCCGGCCCACAATATTGATTTCGTTAACAAAAATTGGTTGCGATTTTTGAATTATTGTCTGATTGAGTGAAACCTTGTGTGACGTGAGACGTTACGGTCACGGGATGGGGTCTCTGTGACAAAGAAACTGTGGCCATAAACCCATTAGAGTAGATTCGGGGCTGGAATGGACGGCCTAGTTTTCTTGAAAGTGCCCTGGAACGGGCGATTGCCGAACGCGGCGAGGCGGCGGCAGAAGATAACGTCGTGCCGATCATGCCGGCCGTGCGCGCGCAGAATACCTTACGCGAGCGAGAGCGCCGTTTCCGCGAACTGCTCGATGCTCTGCCCGCCGCGATTTACACCACCGACGCCGAAGGGCGGCTCACCTATTACAACACCGCCGCCGCCGAGCTCTGGGGCCAGCAACCGACGCTCGGCTTCAGCGAATGGTGCGGATCGTGGCGGCTGTTCTGGCCGGATGGCACGCCGATGCGGCACGATGAATGTCCGATGGCGATTGCCCTGAAGGAAGACCGGGCGGGTGCGCGGCTCAGAAGCTTTGGCGGAACGGCCCGACGGCACGCGCGTGCCGTTCATCCCCTATCCGACGCCGCTGCACGATGAGGCCGGCAAGCTGGTCGGCGCAGTGAACATGCTGGTCGATATTACCGAGCGCAAACGTTCGGAGGAACAGCAAGCACTGCTGGTGCGTGAACTGCATCACCGCGTCAAGAACACGCTCGCCACCGTGCAGGCGATCATGGGCTCGACCGCGCGCTCGTCCGAGAGCATCGAGGATTTCAAGACCGCCCTGATCGGCCGCATCGGCGCTTTGGCCAAGACCCATCGCCTGCTTACCGACGAGGCCGGCGCCGTATCGTTCGGCGATCTGTTGCATAACGAACTTGACGCCTTCGACGATGGCAGCGACGGCCGCATCACCATAACCGGGCCGGACGTCACGCTGACGACGCAGCTTGCGGTGTCGCTCGGCATGGCGGTGCACGAACTCACCACCAACGCCGCAAAATACGGATCGCTCTCGGTGTTCGGCGGCAAGGTCGACGTCACGTGGAGCGTGACCATCGAGGCGACGCGCCGCACGCTCAATTTCGATTGGGTCGAAAGCAGCGGTCCGCAGGTCGCGCCGCCGCGGCGGCAGGGTTTCGGATCGCGGTTGTTGGAATTCGTGCTCCCCGGCCAGATCCAGGCGCGGGCGACCATCGACTACCGGCGAGAAGGCATCCACATGCACTGCGCGGTGCCGATGCCGTTGGAAGCCCACGACTAGGCGCGCGTAAAAGCTCCGTAAATAATGCATGGGTTGGCCGCGCCTATTAAGCGCGGGGGCGCCTGCGTTAACACATTGCGAATCGAATCGGCTTAGCACCGCTGTCACGGGCGACGCGATCCATGCAGGGCCAAGGTTCTGCCGGAGACGTGTCATGGCGATCACAACAATCACTGCGGCTTCGATCAGCGTTCCCCTCTCCGACTATCCCGGCATCGTCGATGTAAAGGCCTGAGACTCCGGCCCGGCGCATCGTCATGTTCGATACGATTGTTCTGCTGGCCGGAGCGGCCGAGCAGGAAATATTGGCATCGCTGCTGCGGCAGCATAATCCGCAGCTCGCCATCACCGCGGCCTCGACGCTGGCCGAGATCGACGCTTTGGCGCCGGCGGTGCTGGCTCGCGCGCGCCTGATCGGATTCGTGACCCCGGTTGTGGTGCCGAAACGGATTCTCGACGCGCTCGGCTTCGGCCGCCTATAATTTTCATCCCGGCCCGCCGCATTATCCCGGTTGGCTGCCCGGGAGCTTTGCAGTCTATGACGGCGCGCGCGATTTCGGCGTCACCGCGCACGCCATGATCGAACAGGTCGATGCCGGGCCGATCGTCGGCGTCGAGCTGTTTGCGGTGCCGCCGTCTACCTCGCTGCGGAGCCTGGACGAACTGGCCTTTGTTCAACTTGCGCGGCTGTTCTGGCGGCTTGCGCCCGCGCTTGCGGCTTCTCCCGAGCCGTTGCCGGTGCTGCCGTTGCAATGGCGCGGCCGCAGAACGACGCGCCGCATGTTGGCCAGCCTGTGCGATATCCCGACGGGGATTTCCAAGGAGGAGTTGGAGCGGCGCATCGACGCCTTCAGCGCGGTCGATGTCGGCACCGGCCTGACCGTCACGCTACACGGCCGCAAATTTCGTTATATCGAAGCCGATGCGGAGTGCGAGGCCGCGCCGGCGCTCGAGCGCAACCGCGCCTAGATCGTATCGCCTTGACGATGCGCTCAGCGCCGCGCGCGTCAATGTGCCGATCGACCGTCCATGCATGATACGAATAGGTGCCGCGCCTTGCTTTGCCCGCGGCTTTGCCGTTAGCTTCGCATTGCCTTCGCTACCTAAAAAGCCCATTGGCTTCGCCGCCGGCTCCCCCCTCCTTATCGCAACGCAATATATCCGGCGTTCGAATTGAATAACCGGCAGTAGAACCGGTCGTTTAGCGTTGCGGACTAGGGATACGTTCAGAATGCAGCCTCTCAGAAATATCGCCAAAGAGCAGCTCGTCGCCGGCAAGGTCGCCTTCGGTCTGGGCGTGCGCGCGTCGCGCAGTCCGGAGATCGCCCGCATCGCCGCCGGCCTGGGTTTCCACTATCTTTTCATCGACATGGAGCATAGCGCGCTCGATCTGGACACAGTGTCCCAGATTTGCGTGGCCGGACTCGACGCCGGCGTGATGCCGAATGTCCGCGTGCCGGCGAACGACCCCGTCTATATTTCGCGCGTGCTCGACGTCGGCGCGCTCGGCGTGGTTGTGCCGCATGTCGACACGGCCGAAGAAGCACGCAAGGCGGTTGCCGCCGCAAAATACGCGCCGCTCGGGCATCGTTCCGGGATGGGGCCGATGATCCACTTCGGCTACGCGAGCATGAAGACCAAAGACATGCTCGAGCAGATGAATCGCGCGCTGTTGGTCACCGTGATGCTCGAGACGCCGACCGCCATCGACAACCTGGAGGAAATCGCCGCAGTCGAGGGTGTCGATATTCTCTCCGTCGGCGGCAACGACCTGACCATCGCCATGGGCATGGCCGACGATTTCGAAAGCCCGACAATCGAGGCGATCTATCGCCGCGTGGCCGCAGCGGCGCACAAGAATGGGAAGTACGTGCGGTTTGGCGGCAGCTACGACCCCAGATTGATCCGCAAGCACGTCGCACTCGGCTGCCAGATGGTGCAGGCGGGCCACGACGTCGCGTTCATGCTCCAAGGCGCGCGGGCCCAACTCGGCAAATTGACGGAGCTGCCAAGGCCGGGCAGCGATGTCGGCTGGTAGACGGGGCGATCAGCGGACAACGCTTGCAGCAACAAGCCGAAAACGAGGACAAAATAAACATGTCGCGACGCTTTCTTGCCGCGCTTTCCGTCGCCCTGACCGCCGCCACACTGACGGCACCCGCTTTAGGTCAGACTTGGCCCGACCGCGCGATACGAATCGTCGCGCCTTTTCCGGCCGGCTCGGCGACCGACATCACGGCGCGGCTGATCGGCGAAAAAATCAGCGAAGCTCTGGCCCAGCCCGTGATCGTCGAAAACCGCGTCGGAGCCGGCGGCGCGCTCGGCTCGCAATATGTCGCGCGGGCGACGCCCGACGGCTACACGCTGCTGATCGGCAGCGTCAGCACGCTCGGCATCTATCCGGCTGTGTACACCAAGCCGGCCTACGATGCGGTCAAAGATTTCGCGCCGATTGCGGAAGTCGCGACCACACCAAACATCTTCGTCGGCTCTCCGGACTTGGGGGCCAAGAACATCCAGCAAGTCGTGGCCTTGGCCAAGGCAAAACCCGGACAACTCAATTATGCGTCGGTGGGCATCGGCAGCGGACCTCAGCTCTGCGGCGAGCTTCTGAAGATGGTGGCCGGAATCGACGTCGTGCACGTGCCCTACAAGGGTGCGCCGGAGGCATTCACGGGCGTCATGCGCAGCGATGTCGCCTTCACCGTCCAGTCGATCACCAGCGCCATGCCATTGGTCAGCGGCGGCAAACTGGTGCCGCTGGCGGTGACGAGCAAGCAGCGCTCACCGCTGCTTCCAGACGTCGCAACCGTCGCCGAAAGCGGTTATCCGGACTATGAGTTCACCGCCTGGACCGCCATTCTCGCGCCGGCCGGTACGCCCAAGGCAGTCGTCGATCGGCTGAACAAGGAAATACGGACGGCGCTTCAGGACCCGATCTTGCGCAAGAAAATCGAGGATCTGGGCGGAGAGATCGAAACCGGATCGCCGGAGCAGCTTGCCGCCTTCATCGCGGCCGAAATTGCGAAATGGACGAAAGTGGCAAATGTCGCTGGCGTCAGAATCGACTGATCGTCAACACCTCCCTGAAAACGCGTAGCCAAGCGAGGCCCAATGTTCGCGGCGCCCCAAGTCATCAAAACCGAAGTCTTTGCCGAGGTTCCGCAATCGCTGCGGAAGACCGACATTCCGCTCGAGCGTCTTGCGGCCGGCCGCGGACGGCCTCCCGCGGGATGCACGCTCGAAGGCCCATCCTTCGACCGGGCGGGCAACCTGTATTTCGTCGACAACACCTATGGCCGGATCTTCCGCGCCGATCCTTCCGGCCAGATCGAGGTGATCGCCGAATATGACGGAGAGCCGAACGGCCTCAAGCTGCACAAGGACGGCCGCATCTTCGTGGCCGATTACCGTCACGGCATCGTTACCGTCGACCCCGCGACCGGCAAGGTCACCCCGGTCGTGTCACGCTACATGACCGACCATTTCCGTGGCGTGAACGATCTCGTCTTCAGCAAGAACGGCGACCTCTATTTCACCGATCAGGGCCAGACCGACCTCGCCGACCCGAACGGCTCGGTCTATTGCTATTCGGCCGACGGAAAGCTGCGCAAAGTCATCGGCAACGCGCCAAGCCCCAACGGTCTAGTGTTCAATCTCGAAGAAGACATTCTCTTCGTGGCGACGACGCGCTCGAACGCGATCTGGCGTGTGCCGCTTACGCCTTCTGGAGCGGTGTCGCGTCTGGGCGTGTTTCTGTACCTGTCCGGCGGCGTCGGTCCTGATGGGCTCGCGCTCGATGAATCGGGCGGACTTGCCATCGCGCATCCCGGCATGGGCGTGGTCTGGGTGTTCAGCGCACGCGGCGAACCGCTCTATCGCGTCGAAAGCTGCCGCGGCGACAAGCCGACTAATATCGCCTATGGCGGGCCGGACCGCCGGACGCTCTACATCATGGAAGCGGCAACCGGCTCGATTTTGACGGCGCGCCTGCCGTCACCCGGCCGGGCTATGTACTCGCATTCTTGATCGAGCCTGCGCGTTTCGCGCCGACGCCGCTCACATCGCCTTGACGATGCTCTCGGTCATCTTCTTGGCGTCGCCGAGCAGCATCATCGTGTTGTCGCGGTAGAACAGCGGATTGTCGATGCCGGCATAGCCCGAGGCGAGCGAGCGCTTGATGAACATCACCGTGCCCGCCTTCCAGACCTGCAGCACCGGCATGCCGTAGATCGGCGATTTCGGATCGTCTTCCGCCGCGGGGTTGGTGACGTCGTTGGCGCCGATGACGAAGGCGATGTCGGCCTGGGCAAATTCGGAGTTGATGTCTTCCAGCTCGAAAACCTCGTCGTACGGCACGTTGGCTTCGGCGAGCAGCACGTTCATGTGGCCGGGCATGCGGCCGGCCACCGGATGGATGGCGTATTTGACCTCGACGCCTTCCTTCTTCAGCCGGTCGGCCATCTCGCGCAGCGCATGTTGTGCCTGCGCCACCGCCATGCCGTAGCCCGGCACGATGATGACCTTCTGCGCATTCTTCATGATGTAGGCGGCGTCCTCGGCCGAGCCGAGCTTGACCGGGCGCTGCTCGACCGCACCGCCGGCCGCCGCGGTCTCGCCGCCGAAGCCGCCGAGAATGACCGAGACGAACGAGCGATTCATCGCGTGGCACATGATGTAGGACAGGATCGCGCCGGACGAGCCGACCAGCGCGCCCGTGATGATCAGCGCGGAATTGCCGAGCGTGAAGCCGATGCCGGCGGCGGCCCAACCCGAATAGGAGTTGAGCATCGAGATTACCACCGGCATGTCGGCACCGCCGATTGGGATGATCATCAGAATGCCGAGCAATAGCGCCAGGGCGACGATCAGCCAGAAGTCGACCACGCTCTGCGAGACGTAGAAGTGGTAGATGAAAAACACCAGCGCCAGCGCGATGGCGATATTGATAACGTGACGGCCGGGCAGCGTGATTGGCGCGCCGCTCATGCGCGCGGACAATTTGAGGAAAGCGATGACCGAGCCGGTGAACGTCAGGGCGCCAATGGCGACGCCGAGCGCCATCTCGATCAGACTCGCTTGATGAATATGGCCTTCGCTGCCGATGTCGAAAGCCTCAGGCGCATAGAAGGCGCCAGCCGCGACCAGCACCGCCGCCATGCCGACCAGCGAGTGAAACGCGGCGACTAGTTCCGGCATCGACGTCATCGGCACTTTGCGCGCGATAACCGCGCCGATACCGCCGCCGATCACGATGCCGCCAATGACCAGGACCCAGGACACCGTATCCGCCGGCGGATGCGCGGCAAGCGTCGTTAGCACGGCAATCGTCATGCCGATCATGCCGAACAGATTGCCGCGCCGGCTTGAGGCCGGATTCGACAAGCCGCGCAACGCCTGAATGAACAGGACGCCGGCGACCAAATACAGCAGCGCGGCGAGATTGTTGCTCATGGCGCGCTCACTTTTTCTTTTTCTGGTACATCGCCAGCATGCGCTGCGTGACCAGGAAGCCGCCGAAGATGTTGATCGAGGCGAAAATCAGCGCGACAAAGCCGAGCGCGCGCGCCCAGATCGGACCGTTATGCGCCGTGATCAGCGGCACGCCGACCGCGAGCAGTGCGCCGACCACGATCACCGAGGAGATGGCGTTGGTCACCGACATCAGCGGCGTGTGCAGTGCCGGGGTCACCGACCAGACGACGTAGTAGCCGACGAAAACGGCCAGGACGAAGATCGAAAGCCGAAAGACGAAGGGATCGACTGCTGTGGCGAGTTCGTGCATGGGCTTCTCCGTCACGCCGCCGGTTTCGGCATGAAATTCGGATGGATGATGGCGCCGTCGCGGGTCAGCGCGGTGCCTTTCACGATCTCGTCGTCCCAGTTGATCGCAAACTTCTTTTCTTTCTTGTCGATCAAGGTGTCGACGAATGTCAGCAAGTTCTTCGCATAAAGCGCCGAGGCCGAAGCCGCGATGCGCCCGGCCACGTTGAGATGGCCGACGATCTTGGCGGGGCCGACTTGTTCGGTCGCGCCGGGTTTGGCGCCTTCGACATTGCCGCCGCGCTCGACCGCGAGATCAATGATCACGGAGCCGGGCCGCATCGAGGCCACCATTTCCTTGGTGATCAGCCGCGGCGCCGGACGGCCCGGGATCAGCGCGGTGGTGATGACGATGTCCTGCTTCTTGATGTGCTCGGCGACCAAGGCGGCTTGCTTTGCCTGATACTCTTTCGACATTTCCTTGGCATAGCCGCCGGCGGTCTGCGCGTTCTTGAATTCCTCATCCTCGACCGCCAGGAACTTCGCGCCGAGGCTTTCGACCTGTTCCTTGGTGGCGGGGCGCACGTCGGTCGCGGTAACCACGGCGCCCATGCGGCGCGCGGTGGCGATCGCCTGGAGGCCGGCGACGCCGACGCCCATCACGAAGACCTTGGCGGCGGGCACGGTGCCGGCGGCCGTCATCATCATTGGCAGCGCGCGGCCGTATTCGCTCGCCGCGTCGATCACCGCGCGGTAGCCGGCGAGATTGGCCTGGCTGGACAGCACGTCCATCGACTGGGCGCGCGTGATGCGCGGCATCAATTCCATGGCGAAGGCGATCAGCCCCGCATCGGCGATCTGCTTGAGCGCCGCCTCGTTGCCGTAAGGGTCCATGATAGCGACGACCAGCGCGCCCTTCCTGTAGTTCGGCAATTCGTTGGGGGCCGGGCGGCGCACCTTGAGGACCAGATCGGCGTCCTTGGTGACGTCTTCCCCGATTTCCGCGCCGGCGGCTTCGTAGTCCGCGTCCGAAATGCCCGACGCGATACCGGCGCCGCGCGCGACCACGACCTCCGCGCCGAGCGCCTTGAACTTCTTGACGGTCTCCGGTGTGGCGGCGACGCGGGGCTCGGTGGCGTCGGTCTCACGCGCTACGGCAATTCGCATTCGCGTCTCCCCCAACCACTCGACTCAATAGATTTCAGGAAAGCCCGCTAAACGCGAAGAGCAAGAAGCAGAGCACGAACGCGACATAGCTCGAGGTCTTCGAGCCGGTCACCAGCCCCGGGATCGTACCGATGATGGCGATGATGAAGATCAACGCCGCTGTGAGCCAGTGGCCCATCGCGCCGCCGACTGCCAGGCCGAACACAATATTGATGACGCTGATAAGGCCCACGAAGGTGAATTGGACGAAAGTCTCGTAGGTGCTTTCGTGCGCGGGGTAGTCGTTACCGGTGGCGGTGGCGTATTCGACGGTGCCGTGGTCGGCCATGGGGGAAGTCTCCGAAATGCGGTCAGGGCGGCGGCAGTGGAGTTAGCGCAATTGGCCCCCCAGGGCAACGGTGCGGGGCTTTCCCCTGAGGCTAGCCCGCGTCGAAACAGGCCATTTCCATATCATTGTCCCCAGGCGCTACTTTGATGCGGATCAAGTTGGGGACAAGCCTCCCAGCCCGCGCTAGCTGGCGGACGGCTTGAGCCCGACCTCGGCCAGCGCCGCGTCCTGCCGGGCCGCCACCCGCTTGACCGAGAAGTTCTCGATCGCCTCGTTGAACAGCCGATAATAATTGAGTTCGGCGGCGAGATGCAGGAACACCGAGCCAAGCCCGATGGCCGCCCGGTCCATGAAGACGAATTCGCGCGGCACCGTCACCGGGCCCTTGGCTTTGAGCGCCTGGTGAACCTGGAAGGCCTGCTTGCGGCCGTACTCGGACGGCTTGGTGCCGTCGGCGACGCTGCGGACGCGGTCTTCCAGCATCGGGCCGTAGATGAAACGGGCCCAGATATTGAGCGCGTCGATCAGTTCGCGGGACAGGCGCTTGAAGCCCCAGGTTTCGTAGGCGTGCACCACCAGCGCGTCGTCGCCATCGAGAAGGCCGCGATAGAGATCGACCACGCCGGCGACAAAGCTCGGCGGGAAGATGCGGATGCAGCCATAGTCCAGCAGATTGATCCCGGCCGGGTTGCCCAAGGATTTTTCATCGCCGTCGTCGAACACCGAATAGTTGCCGAGGTGCGGATCGCCATGGATGACGCCAAAGCGGCTGAACGGATGCCACCAGGCGGCGAACATCGCGGTGGCGAGTTGGTTGCGCACGCTAAGCGCCGCGTCTTTGTGCTCGAGAAGTTTACGGCCGGTGAGCCAATCCATGGTGAGCAGCCGGCCGGTCGATAGCTCCGGCCAGACTTTCGGCACGCGAATGGTGTCGTGGTCCTTGAGGATATTGCTGTAGAGCGCGACGTGTTTCGCCTCGCGCACGTAATCAAGTTCCTCGCGCAGCCGCGCGGCGATCTCGACAATGATCTCGCTGGCGTCGATTGCCGGATCGAAGCGTTTGCGGATCGAAAACAGCATTTGCAACTGGTTGAGATCGGCTTCGACCGCCGACTGCATGTCGGGATATTGCAGCTTGCAGGCCAGATCGGATCTGTCGAGCGCGACGGCGCGGTGCACCTGGCCGAGCGACGCCGCCGCTGCGGGATGGTGCTCGAAGCTATTGAATCGCTTTTCCCACCCGGCACCGAGTTCGGCGCTCATGCGCCGCTTGACGAAGGCCCAGCCCATCGGCGGCGCCTGGCTTTGCAGCTTCATCAATTCGTTGGCGTATTCCGCCGGCAGCGCATCCGGGATCGTGGCGAGCAGTTGCGCCACCTTCATGATCGGACCCTTCAGCCCGCCGAGTGCCGCGGCCAGACCGATGGCGTTGCCGGCACGGTTCGGCTTCGCACCGAGAAGGCGTTGCCCGGCCATGCGGGCCGCCACGCCGCCGACTTTGGTGCCGACGCGGGCGTAACGTTTGGCGCGGGCGGAAAAAACGGTTCTTTTCGCGGTCGGTCATGCGTGGGACACGTAAGCACGACCTCGCTTAAGCGCCACATCCGTCTTGGCGCAGGCCGCCCTTACCTCTGCGGCGGTCGCAGGCTCGCCGGCGGCCGCGCGCACCAGCCGCACGGCTTCTTCGACCAGCACGCGGTTGGTTTCGTGCACGCCCCAAGGCCTGTCTTCCAGACCGACGCGGATATGGCCGCCGCGTTCGACCGCGGGCGCAATTAGCGGCCGGATGTCGACGCCGAGCCCGGCGACCATCCAAGGCGCGCCGGCCGCGATCTCGCTAAGCAGCGTCAGTTGGGCGTCGAGGTAGACCGCTTTGGGCGGAAAGCCGAAACAGAATTCCTCCGCGAACATGAAGCGATAAACCGGCGTCGGCACCTTGGGCATGGAAGCCGCGGTCGCGGCGCCGAGGCGCAGGCAGCCGGCTTCGTAGATCGCGTAGCTCGGCCGCACGCCATACTGTTCCGCGATGCGCATGCCTTCGCGAAAATGGTCGTCGGGATTGAAATAGGTATAGCCCGGCTCGCCCCGCGCGATCTCATCGAAACGCGTGAACACCGCCGAACCAGGATCGATCACGCCCCATTCCGCCAGACCGTTCTGGGCGAGACATTCGAGATGGACGTAACGCTCCTGCGCGCTGCGCAGCTCGCCAGCCTGGCCCGAGCCTGTGATCGGCAGCGTCGGATAGACGATGGCGTCGACCTTGGCGCGGATGCCTTCGATGATCGGCGCGTAGATGTCGTAGTCGTCGCGCTGGCGGCCGGTGGCGATATCATAGGCATGCAGATGGATGATGGCCGCGCCGGCTTGCGCCGCGGCAATGCCGTCGGCGACGATCTCATCGACGGAGATCGGGATGGCCGGCTGCCGCTCGCGGGTCCAGGCGCCGTTGAGCGCCGCTTCGATCCAGACTTTGGGCAT
>JBBCIM010000030.1:0-142674 GCA_037200245.1 Pseudolabrys sp. | reverse complement strand
ATGCCGGCGCTCACAATTTTGCGGGGTCGATGATTTCGCCAGCGACCGCGGTGGCGGCGGCGACGTAGGAATTGCTCAGGTACATCTTCGCGCCTGGATGGCCGGCGCGGCCCGTGAAGTTGCGGTTGATGGTGGCCATGCCGACTTCGCCGTCGCTCAAGGCGCCGTTGTGCCCGCCGAAGCAGGCGCCGCAGGTCGGTGTGCTCACTGCCGCGCCGGCCTCGACGAAATGCTCGACCAGGCCTTCCGAGATCGCCTGCAGATAGACCTTCTGCGTCGCCGGAACGATGACGGCGCGCGTATGCTTGGCGAGCTTGCGGCCCTTCAGGATCGACGCGATCTGCCGCAAATCGGTGATCGTGCCGTTGGCGCAATTGCCCATGTAGACCTGATCGACGCGGATGCCCGCGACCTCCTCGACCGGCACGACGTTGCCGGGCGATGGTGGCTTGGCGACCATCGGCCGCATCGTGGACAGGTCGATGTCATGACGCGCGGCGTAATGGGCGTCCGGGTCCGCTTTGATGATTTCGTATTTGCGCTTGCAGTATTGCTTGGCCCACGCCTCGGTCAGCTCATCCGGCTCGATGATCGCCGTCTTGCCGCCGGCCTCGACCGCCATGTTGCAGATCGCCTGGCGCTCATCGATATTCATCGACGACATCGACGGACCGCCGAATTCCATCGACATATAAAGCGCGCCGTCGACACCGATTTTCTGCAAAATCTGCAGGATGATATCCTTGCCAGTCACGTAGCCCGACTTCTTGCCGATGACGTTGAAGCGGATGCTTTCGGGCACTTTGAACCAGGTCTCGTCCAGCACCATGATGCCGGCCATGCCGGCCCAGCTCATGCCCGCACCGAAGGCACTGAAGGCACCGGCTGTACAGGGTGTGCGAATCGCCGCCGGCAATGAGATCGCCCGGCCCGATCAGCCCTTGCTGCGGCGCCAGCGTATGCTCGATGCCGCCTTTGCCGGCGTCGAAGAAATTCTCGATGCCGTATTTCTCCGCAAACTTGCGCATTTTGCTGAGAAGCTGCGCGCCCCGCCGCCGACGGCGCCGGCGCAAAGTGGTCGCAGACCAGCGCCAGCTTATCCGGCGAGGCAACCTTGGCGCCGCCCATGGCGTCGAAATGGCGGAAAGCAAAAGGTCCGTTGACGTCGTTGAGCAAGGTCAGGTCGACACGGGCGCGGATGAATTCGCCGGGGCGAAGTTCGTCCTTTTTCTCGTCGAGCGAGTGATTGCGCAGGATTTTCTCGGCTATGGTCTGGGGCATCAGATTTTTTCCGGAGTCGTAAAGCGTTTTTCGAGATCGGTGATCGACTTGAGGTCCATGAGACCGTTGAGCTCTTCGAACGAGAACAGCAATTCGGGCCGCTCTGTCACAACATCTTCGTCGCGCGATTTTTCAAAGGCCTCGAGGCTGTTGTTGAGGCCTTGCAAGACCCGACGCGCTCAACATGCGGCCGTACATGACGGCGCGAACGCCCATTTCTTTCATGCGCTTGAGCGAAATGAGCTGCGTGGTCGAACGGGTGCGCAACCCGAAGCCCATGTTGACGCAAAGCGGCTTCTTAACTGCTTTGACGACGGCCTCGATGTCGGCCTCCTTGGCCAAGGCATCGGCGAGCAGGAAATCGGCGCCGGCATCGGCGTAAAGATTGAGCCTGCGGATCGCCTCGTCCAGGCCGTGGGTCGTGAAAGCATCGGTTCTTGCTTTGACGACAAACTCCGGGTTGCGTCGTGCGGCGGCAGCGGCGCGCACTTTCTGCACCATCTCGTCGGCGTCGATGACGCTCTTGCCCTGCATGTGGCCGCAACGCTTGGGCCAGACCTGATCCTCGATCATGATTGCGGCAGCGCCGGCGTCTTCAAATTCGCGCGTCAGGTGATAGACGGTGACGGCATTGCCAAAGCCGGTGTCGGCGTCGGCGAGCAATGCGAGATCGGTGCAGGTCGATAGCCGGCGGCAGGCGGCCAAGCGTCTCGTCGGCACGCATGAGGCCGACATCGGGATAGCCGATCCGGCTTTCGCTCAAGGCCGCGCCGGACAAAAATGCCGCGGGATAGCCGAACCGCTCGACCATCCGCGCTGTAAATCCATCATAGATGGCGTGCAGCAGAACCGGCTCGGGCCCCGCCAGCAGCGCCTTGAAGCTTTTGCGTTTTTGCCGTTCTGCGCTCATGCCGTTTCCGCTTTCAACGCCCCGAAAGTCCGATACAATCCTCGGTTGTCGCTATTTAGTTAACGTACCGGCAGCCATCCCGCCAGGACGGCTTCGCCTCTAGTTGCATAGAACACCGGCCGGCTGCATACTTTTTTGTAAGGCTGCGGCTAACAAACGGAACAGCGCGTGGAAATCCGCCACCTGAAATACTTCGTCATGGTCGCCGAGGAATTGCATTTCTCGCGCGCTGCCGAACGGCTCAATATCGCGACGCCGACGCTCAGCCAGCAAATTCGCTCGCTTGAGACCATGCTCGGCGCGCGGCTGTTCAACCGGCGGACCAAAAGCGCCGTCGAGTTGACGCACGCCGGCAAGCGCTTCCTTGAGGAAGCCCAAGCCGCGCTGAAACAGATGGCGCAGGCCGAATTGATCGGCCGCCGGGCGGCGCGCGGCGACGCCGGCGTCATCGCCTTGGGCTATGTCTTTTCGGCAAGTTGCAGCGGCGCCATCTCAAGCGCGATGACACGCTTTAAAGCCACGCACCCGGATGTCTCGATCCAGGCGCGCTTGATGGAAACGCTACCGCAGTTCAAGGCTATTATCGATGGCTCGTTGGACGTCGGCGTCATGCGCGCGCCGCGGCGATATCCGTCGAATTTGACGGGCTTCCTCATTGAGCGACAGGCGTTTCGCCTGGCGTTGCCGGAGGGACATCGGCTCACCAAACAGAAACAGATCGCGCCCGAATCGCTGGCCGGCGAGCCGTTGATCGCCGCGCCGCTGGAGATCGAGCTCGGCTTCTGGGGAAACATCGCCGCCATAGTGCCCCCCGATATGCCGCTCAATATCGTCGAACGCGCACCCGATGTTTTTACCCTGCTGACGCTCGTGGGCGCAGGCGCCGGGCTCGCGGTGGTTTCGGGCTCCATCTCGAATATCGCCATCCCCGGCGTCGTCTATCGGGACATTATCGGCGCGCCACGCCAGGCCGATCACGTTGCGGTTTTCCGCAAGGCCGAGAGCGCCCCCGTGGTCACTGCATTTCTAAAATCGCTCCGGCAAAGCCACGCCATCAAGACCGCCGCCTGACCGCCGCCGACGAAAGGCTCAATTCGGGCCAGTCACAGGGCTCTCCTTGAGCGCGGACGGCCTTGGATTTCGCTAGACGAACCCAGTTTCATTACGTAGATTGAGGTTGTCCCTGCGCGGCCCAACCGACGAAGCCGCCGCGGTGACAACCTGCAATAAAGCGTAACAAAGAACGTCGGATCGAATTCAGGGCGCGAACAAGCCGCCCCCTCGTACCGCCGGTCTGCAGTACTAGGACCTGGTGGCGAGCAACAATCCCAAGGAGCAGTGCTGTGAAAGCTTTCAATACGCTTCGCGTCGAGATGGATGGTCCGGCCTGCGTGATTACGCTGAACCGGCCGCAACGCCGCAACGCCATCAGCATCGAACTGATGGACGAATTGATCGAGACCATGCAGGCCGTCGACAAAGACGGCGCGGTGCGCGGCGTCATCATCACGGGCGGCGACGAATATTTCGCCGCCGGCGCCGATCTCAACGAAGCGCAGCAGGTCAAAAGGGCTGAACAGGGCGTCGATTACTTCCGCCGCTGGCATCGCGTCTGTGACGCGCTCGAAATGTCGAAGAAGCCGGTGATCGCCGCGATCGAGGGCTTTTGCATGACAGGCGGCTGCGAACTGGTTCTGGCCTGCGACCTGCGCGTCGGCGCGAAAGGTTCAAGCTACGCTATCACCAGTTCCCGCATCGGCACGGTCGCCGGCGCCGGCGGCACGCAACGTTTGCCGCGCGTCGTCGGCATCCCTTACGCGCTGGAAATCCTGTTCGCCGCCGAGCCGTTCACCGCCGAAGACGCCTACCGGATGGGCTTGATCAATCGCCTGACGGAAAAAGGCGGCGCCTTGGCCGAGGCCAGGAAAATGGTCGAGCTCTATGCCTCGCGCGCGCCGCTGAGCCTGGCGCTGGTCAAGCGCGCCGTCCATCGCGGCATGCAGATGGATATGGCGTCGGGCCTGGAGTTCGAGACGTTTCTGGTCACGACCATCTACGGCACAGAGGACAAACAAGAAGGCATCGGCGCTTTCCTTGAAAAGCGCAAAGCGAATTTCAAAGGCCGCTGAGGTCTTGTGCGGAGTGAGATAATGCCAACAGCGCAAGACCAGTCGAAACTGCCGCTGGCCGGCATTCGCGTCCTCGATTGGACGCGGCTGCTGCCCGGCCCGTGGTGTTCGCAATTTCTCGGCGACCTCGGCGCCGACGTCGTCAAGGTGGAACAGCGCGACATCGGCGATCCGAGCCGGCATAACGCGCCGAGCTATCGTGAAGGCAGCGTCTATTTCCACAGCGTCAATGGCAACAAGAAGAGCCTGACCATCGATTTGAAGGCGCCCGGGGCCCGGGCGCTGACCGCGCGGCTGATCGCCAGCAGCGACGTCATGATGGAGTCGTTCAGCGCGTCGGTGGCCGCCAAATTCGATATCGACGCCGCCTCGGCCCTGAAGATCAATCCCAAGCTGATCCATTGCTCGATATCGGGTTATGGCCAGACCGGCCCGCTATCGACCGTTCCGGGCCATGACCTTGTCGTGCAAGCCGCGACCGGTCTGCTGGCGCCCGGCAACACACAGCCGCAAATGCCCGGCTTCCAGACCGCCGACTACACGGCCGGATTGATGGCCTGCATCGGCATTCTCGCCGCCTTGCGCCGGCGCGACCAGCAGGGCATTGGCGCTGCGCTCGACATCTCGATGTTCGACAGCATGTTCCAGCTCGGCCAGATCGGGCTCGGCAGCGCCATGGCGCGCGCCGCCGGCGCCAGCGGCGAACCGGTGATGGCGGTCTGGGGTGAAAACCCCCGCTACGCGCTTTATCCGACGCGCGACGGCAAGACCATGGCGGTTTCGCTGCTCGAAGCGCGCTATTGGAACAAGTTCTGCGCCACCATCGGACGGATGGATTTGGTGTCCGACGACGAACATCCCTCCGCGCGGTTGAGCAGCCATGGCGAGCGCACAGGATTGTATCGCAAGGCCATCGCCGACTACTGCATGACGCACGATCGCGACGACATCGCGCGCGCCATGGCCAAGCAGGACATTCCGGTTATCCCCGTCCTGACCCCCGATGAAGCCATCGCATCGCCGCATGTGGCGGCGCGCGAACTGGTGCGCCGCGTGCCGCACGCGACCGAAGGCACCATCACCGAGTTGCGCAATCCGCTGCATCTCGCCGGTCTGGTGCGCGAGCAACGCTCGCCGGCGCCGGAAATTGGCGCAGACAACTCCGAAGTCCTGCAGCAGATGGGATTTTCGAAAGCCGAAATCGCCGATCTGGCGAAGGCCGGAACCATCTAAACGACAGCTTGCGACCAAGCGGAAGAGGAAGTGGACGTGAACAAGCCGGTAAAAGCTGACGCAAATGTTGGCGCGACCTTGTCAAAAGCGCTGTTCGCGCCGGAAAGCATCGCGCTGATCGGCGCGTCGGCAGACGTCGGTAAATATTCGTCGTTGCCTCAGCGTTATCTGCGAAAGCATGGATTTACTGGCGCGATTTTTCCGGTGAACCCCAGCCGTTCCGAAATCTTCGGTGAGCGCGCCTATCCATCGGTCGATCGCATTCCGGTCCCGGTCGATCACGCTTTCATCATGCTGCCCGCCCGTTTGGTGCCGGAGGCGGTCGCGCAATGCGCCGCGCATGGCGTTCGTTGCGCAACGATTCTGAGCGCCGGCTTCGCGGAAATCGGGGATGCAGGACGGCTGTTGCAGGAAGAGATTATCGCCCACGCCAGACGCTCGGGTATGCGCATACTCGGGCCCAATTGCCTCGGCGTCATCAATACCAACCAAGGCGTCGCGCTATCGGCAAACGAAGCCCTGGAAACGCCGCAACTGCTGCCGGGCCACATTTCCTTGCTGTCGCAGAGTGGCAGTCTTCTCGGGTCGCTGCTGTCGCGCGGGCAGAGCCGCGGTCTGCGTTTCGCCAAAATGGTGTCGGTCGGCAACGAAGCCGATCTTGGCGTCGGCGAACTCGGCGAAATCCTCGTCGATGATCCGGACACTCACGCGATTCTGCTGTTCCTCGAGACCATCCGGGATGCGCGAGGGTTTTCCGCCATGGCGCGCCGCGCGTTCACGGCGAAGAAGCCGGTGATCGCCTATTTGCTCGGCCGCAGCCCCATCGGAAATCAGCTTGCGGCGTCTCATACCGGCGCCATCGCGGGCAATAACGCGGCCATCGAAGCATTCCTGCAAGAAAACGGCGTGCTCCGCGTGGACATGCTCGAGACCCTGATCGAGATGGCGCCCTTCGTTATCGGCCGACAGCCGCCTCACAGCGGCCGGATCAACGTGATGGGCACCACCGGCGGCGGCGGCGCCCTGATGGTCGACAATCTGGGACTGCGCGGCATTGAAGTGGCCGGGCCGACGCCCGCGGTCGTGAAGCAACTGGCAGACCGGGATATTCACGTGTCCGACTCGCCGCTCATCGACCTGACCTTGGCTGGGACCAATCCCAAGGTTTTTGGCGCCGTGCTGGGCGCGCTGCTGGCTTCGCCGGATAGCGACGCCGTCGTAGCTGTCGTCGGCTCGTCCTCTCAATACAGACCCGACCGCGCGGTCGTGCCGATCATCGAACTGGCCAAGACGTCGAATAAGCCGGTTGCGGCCTTCCTGACGCCGCACGCGGAAAAATCGTCGCAGATGCTGGCGGAAGCGTCGATCGCGGTTTTCCGCACGCCGGAAGCCTGCGCCGATGCCGTTCGCGCCTATTTTAGCTGGCGCGCGCCGGTCACCGCGCCGAAGCCGGCCGCGACTATGGATAACAAGCTGGTCGAGATCAGCCGCGGCACGGGCGCCGCGAATGCGGCAGATTCTGCGGCCGTTTTGGCATCGCTCGGGATCGCACAGGCGCGCAGCGCCGTCCTCCCGATCGACGTCACCGAGAAAGACCTTTCGGCCGGCGTGTCGGCTCTGCAGTTTCCGGTGGCGGTCAAGATCGTGTCGCCGGACATCGCCCACAAGACCGAGGCCGGTGGCGTCATTCTCGACATTGCCGACGCGAAGGCGCTGCAAGACGCCGTGCACCTGATGCGTGACACGGTTCGCCAGCGCCGGCCTGACGCCAAGCTCGATGGCTTCGAGATCCAGGAAATGCGCCGCGGCCTCGCCGAGGTGCTGGTCGGCTACCGCGTCGATGTGCAAATCGGCCCGACCATTGCGGTCGGCGTCGGCGGCGTGCTCGCGGAAATCTATCGCGACGTTGCGGTGGCCCTGGCGCCGGTCAGCGTCGAAGGCGCGCGCGCCATGATCGAACGAGTGCGGGGCCTGGCGCCGA
Source organism: Pseudolabrys sp. (assembly GCA_037200245.1). GTDB lineage: Bacteria > Pseudomonadota > Alphaproteobacteria > Rhizobiales > Xanthobacteraceae > Pseudolabrys. Next base: position 135,140 of record JBBCIM010000030.1, on the reverse strand, counting down.
TCCGCGGCTATCGCAATCTGCCGAAGGGCGACTTGCAGGCTTTGGCGCAAGCCATTAGCGCCTGGTCAAACCTGGCGCAGGTTCCGGGCAGCCGCGTCACCGAAGCCGAGCTCAACCCGCTGATTGTCGGCGCCGAGGGCAAGGGCGTCGCCGCCGTCGACGCCCTCATCGTTCGGTCTTAGCGAGACAGGCGTTATTTGTCGGCGACCGGCTTGAGGAAGTCGGCGGCGCGCATCTTCGGATGCGAGCGCTCGTATTGCGGCGGATAGAAGACCTGCTCGCCCAATTCCATGGCGGCGTGCCAGGGCCAGCGCGGATTGAACAACATGCCGCGGCCAAGCGCGACCATGTCGGCCTTGCCGGTGGCGACAATCTCTTCGGCCTGGCGCGGCTCGGTGATGAGCCCGACCGCCATGGTGGCGATGCCGCTTTCGCGGCGAATGGTTTCCGAGAACGGCACCTGATAGCCCGGCCCGACCTTGAGCTGCTGCTCGGGCACCGAGCCGCCGCTTGACGCCGTGATGTAATCGCAGCCGCGCTTTTTCAGCTCCTTGGCCAGAACCACGCTGTCCTCGAGCGTCCAGCCGCCCTCGGCCCAATCGGTGGACGAAATGCGCATGCCGATCGGCTTGTGCTCCGGCCAGACCTTGCGAATGGCGTCGTAGATCTCGAGGGCAAAGCGCATGCGGTTTTGCAGCGAACCGCCATAGCCGTCGGTGCGCTTGTTGGCGAAGGGCGACAGGAAGTTGTGAATGAGATAGCCGTGGGCGCCGTGGATTTCGATTAGATCGAAGCCGATGCGGTTGGCGCGCTCCGCCGCCTTGGCGAAGGACGCGATCTCGCGCTTGATGCCGACTTCATCCAGCGCTTCCGGCGTGTTGCGGCCCGGATAAGGCACGTTCGACGGGCTGTAAGGTGACCAGCCGCCCTTGTCGACCGGGATTGCCTTCTGGCCTTCCCACGCCGTCGTAATCGAGCTCTTGCGGCCGCCGTGATAAAGCTGAATGCCAAGCTTGGCGCCGCCGATTTTGCGGCAGAAAGCGATCACGCGCCCGAGCGCTTCTTCGCCTGCGTCGGTGTAAAGCCCAAGGTCGGTCTTGCTCAGCCGCCCGGTCGGGTTGACCGCCGTCGCCTCGGTGATCAGCAGGCCCGCGCCGGACACCGAGAGATGGCCGAGATGCATCATGTGCCAGTCGGTCGCGCTGCCGTCGACGCCGGAATATTGGCCCATCGGCGACACGACGATGCGATTGGGCAATTCCAGATCGCGCATCTTGAATTTGGAAAAAAGCGTGGACGACATGGTACCTCTCACATTGCGAACAGGTGCGCGGATCAGCTTTCGATACGCTCGAGCGGCTGGCCCAGGTAGGATTCGATTACGTCCGGATGGGCGATGACTTCATCGGGAAGGCCTTGGAACAACTCGCGGCCGAAATTCAGTACCAGCACGCGATCCGACAAGGCAAGGATGACGCCGACCAAATGTTCGATCATCAGGATTGTAACGCCCGAATCCGCAACCCGCTCGATGACGTCCATCACGCCGTCGATTTCGGATCCGGTCAGTCCCGACATGACTTCGTCGAGCAACAACAGCTTCGACTGCGTCGCCAATGCGCGTGCGAGCTCGAGCTTCTTCTTTTCGCCGATCGTCAGGTCGCTGGCGAAGGCTTGGCGCTTGTGCGTCAGGCCCACCGTTTCGAGCGCCTGCTCGGCGCGCAATGCTGCGTCTTTCGTCGATATCGTCTTGTCCGACGCGAACAGCGCGCCGGTCATCACATTGTCGCCGACGGTCATTTCGCCGAAGGGCCGCACAACCTGGAACGTGCGCGCGACGCCTAAACGGCAAATCTCGTAGGGGCGCAAGCCGCGCAATTCCCTGCCTTCGAACAGGATCGAGCCTTCGTCCGGCGCACTATAGCCGGTGATCAGGTTCAATAGCGTCGTCTTGCCGGCGCCGTTCGGACCGATAACACCGAGCACCTCACCACGCGCGATTTCAAACGAAAGCCCTGAGATCGCGGCCAGGCCGCCGTAATGCTTGGAAACCCCCTTAACCTTCAACACGCGGGGCCTCCTGTCGTTTTTCCGCCTGCCGCCGCTCACGGCGGCTGATCCGGCCGCCGTGCTGGACCATGCCGACAAAGGCCTTCTGCACCATTTCGGATTGCGCCAGATCGGCCGCGCTGCCTTCATGAACGACACGGCCGGCGGACAGCACGTAGCCACGCTGCGCGACCGTCAGCGCGCCCCGTGTATTTTGCTCGACCAGCAGAATGGTGATGCCGGACTTTGCGATTTTGCGGATGGATTCGAAAACCGTCGTAACCATTTTGGGTGCCAGACCCAACGACGGTTCGTCGAGCGCCAGAAGCTTCGGCTGACCCATGAGCGCACGGCCGATGGCGAGCATTTGCTGCTCGCCGCCCGACATGGAGCCGGCGGCCTGGCTGCTGCGTTCGAACAGCCTGGGGAACAAGGACTGCACGTAATCGAGGCTTTGGCTGCGCACCTTGCGCGCCCGGGAATTGAAAGAGCCGAGCATGAGATTTTCCATGACCGTCAGATCGGCAAATACCTGCCGCCCTTCCGGCGACAGGCAGATGCCGGCCGTGACGCGGTCATGCGTCGGCATGCGCGAAATGTCTTCGCCACGATAACGGATCGTGCCTTGCGACAAGGGTACCAATCCCGTCACGGCGCGCATGGTGGTGGTTTTGCCGGCGCCGTTTGCACCGAGCAGGCAGACGACTTCGCCCTCCCCGACGGTCAGGCTGATGTTCTCGATCGCGATCGCGTCGTTGTAGCCGGCGTGGACATCGTTGAGCTCGAGCATGGGCGTGGTCATGACGGCTCCGCCGCGAGCTTGCCGCTGTGCCGGAAGCGCTTGATCCAACGGCGGCTGACACCCATGAGGCCTGTCGGCATGAACAGCACGCCGAACACGAGAACGACGCCATAAACCAGCAACCCGACGCCGGCGGAATAGCCGAAATAGAGGCGCGTCAGTTCCGACAGCGCAAGCACTGCAAACGATCCGATCACCGGACCGGCGACGGTATAAAGGCCGCCGAACAACGGTGCGATCTGCGCCGAGATCGTGATTTTCAGATCGAACGCCGCGCCAGGATCGAGATAGCCGGTGTACCAGGCGCTGACGACGCCGGCACAGGAGGCAATCGCGCCGGAGAGCGCCGTAACCCCCATGCGGAAACGCGCCGGATTGACGCCAAGCATCTGCACGGCGCTTTCGCTGTCGCGCATTGCGCGCAAGGCATATTGAAAGCGCGACTTTGTGAGGAAATACGAAATCGCGATGGCTGCGACCGCAAGGACAAGCGAGAAAGCCGTCATGGTCACACGGTCGGGACGGATGGGATCGAACAGGAATACGCCTTCGGCACCGCCGGTCAGCTTGGGGATCATCAATGCCGTGACCCGCAACGCTTCCGACATTGCGAGGGTGGAGATGGCAAAAAACAGACCGCGCAAGCGCCCGGTGATGTAGGCCAGCATGGCACCAAACCCCGCCCCGAGGACCATAGCCGGGAAAATCGATAGCCAGAACGGCAGGTGGATGGCGTTTGCCAGCAAGGCCGCGCTGTAGGCGCCGAGACCCCAGAATCCCGAGTGGCCGAGCGAAATCAGTCCTGCGTTCGCCATCATGTTCCAACTGACGGCGATCAAGACCAGCGTCGATAATCGCGTCGCAAACTCGCTGAGGCCCGGCGGCAGAATATGCGGCACCAGCAGCGCCGCCAGCAGCGCACCGGCAATGATGATCCAGGTTCGCACCGAGGTCATGCTTCCCGCCCGGACGTGCCAAGAATGCCAGCGGGCCGCGCGATGAGCACGAGCACCATCAAGAAGAACGCGACGCCCTCGGCCCAGCCGATGCCCTGCGGCACCAGATAAGCAATGGCGGTTTCAGCGAAGGCCAAAAAGAATGCGCCGAGCACGGTGCCGACGATGCTGTCCATGCCGCCGAGAATGATGATGGCGAAGGCCTTCACCATGATCGGGAAGCCCATGAAGGGCGTGATCGGCAGCAGGAAGCTCATGATGGCGCCGGTCGCCGCGCCAAAGGCCGAACTCAACGCAAACGACAGCGCGTACATGGCGCGGACATTGATGCCCATGAGGGAGGCGGCCGCCCGGTTCTGCGAAACGGCGCGCGTGGCACGGCCCAGTTCGCTCCACCGCAGCCACGCCAACAAGAGCGCGACGAAAACGGCGGCCAGCCCGAATGCAATCAGCCGTCCTTTCGCCACCACCACATCGTCCGTCAAAAACCATGAATCGAAGGCGTAAAACGGCGTCGTCGAACGCTCATCGCCGGTCCACAGAATGACGGCGATGTTTTGCAGCACCAGACCCAAGCCGAAGGTCAAGAGAACCTGGTTGATACCAACGTCATCGAGAATGCGGCCGATCGACCACTTGAACAGCAGATAGCCGCCGATGGCGCCCAGAACAGCAACCGCGGGAAGGCTCAAAAGCGGATCGAGGCCGAGACCGGCAAAAGCGAAAAACGCGGCATAGGAGCCGTACATCACCACATCGCCATGGGCGAAATTGATGATGCGGGTGACGCCAAAGGCCAGCGACAGCCCGACCGCCATCAGCGTGTAGACGCCGCCGAGCAAGAGGGCGTCAACCAGGATTTGAAGCCAAAGACTTCCCATGCGTAGCGACAACCTTCGGTGAATATCTTGACGCCCAGGGCTTTATAGCGCCGGGCGTCAAGACTTGGCCGCAGCAACGACCGCCCAAATTACTTCGGGTATGTCGCCTGTTCGTAGTTGGGCGCCGTTTCGAATTCCTTCGGGAACAGGATTGCGTCGGAGCCCTTGACGCGCTGATGCACGATGACGTCAGAGAAAGCCTGATTGAGCGTGCCGCCGATGCTCGCCGTAAAGTGGCCACGGCCGATCATCGTATGAACGTCGAGCTTCTTGAGTTCCTCGGCGACCTTTTCCTTATTGTCGCCGCCGGCGTTCTCGATCGCGATCAGAAGCATGCAGGTCGATACGTATGCGCCGACGTCGATGAATTCCGGCACGCGACTATAGCGCTTGGTGAATTCCGCGATCCACGAGTCGGTATCCATAACAGCTTAGGATACTTCGGATCCGCCTTGGCCTTCACACCGGGGATGTAAGTCGTGACGCCCACCCAGCCCTCTTGGGCTTCGGCGGTGGCATCCTGCCACTGCTTGAGCTGCGGATAGGCGGTGCCGATCAGGTACGGCACGTTGAGGCGCTGAACGTAGATCTGCTTCGTGAGCTGGATGCCGTCGGTGGTCTGAACCAGGCCCAGAAGAATGTCGGGCTTCACGCGCCGGATTTTCGCCAGCACGGGATTGAGATCGGTGGCGCCGGCGCGAACCAGTTCTTCCACTACAATCTTGAAGCCGGCTTCGGTGAAGTATTTCTGCGCATAAGGCAGATGCTCGCGGCCGTAGGAATCGTCGGAATAGATGATCGCGAGTGTCTTGCCGGCTCCGAGCTTCTCACGCAGGCTGCGCGCCAGCGAGACGTGGTAGTGATATGCGTAAGGGAAGGTGTGAAAGAGCATCGGCTCTTTGCCGGCTTCTTCCTCAAGCAGCGGCGTCGTCGCGCCAGGCACGATCCAAAGCGCCTTGGTGCGCCGCCAGGCCGGCAAGCCCGCCATCGCGATCGGCGTCGCAATCGGGCCGACCAGATAGTTGACCTTTTCCTCGACCAGCAATTGGGTGAACGAGTTCACCGTGACTTGCGGGTCGGACTGGGTGTCGCGATACAGAACTTCAATCTTTTTGCCGGCGACCTTGCCGCCGTAGACGTCGACCGCCATCTCGATGCCGCGCTTGGCGGCGGCGCCATACGAAACGAATTTTCCGGAAATCTCGACCGGCGCGCCGATCTTGATCGTGTCCTGGGCCTGGGCAGGCGCGGCGAAAGCCACCGCGGTTGCGAAGGCCGCGAGCAGACCTGACGGACGAGAAAAGTTTCATTGATATCCTCCCTAATGGGCTCTTAGAGGCCGGCCTAAGTGAAACCTAAAACATGAAACCGGTTTCGTCCAGCAAATCGGTTTCATTTCAGCGGCGGCAACGCTCCGCTTTTGCGCGATATTGTCGCAGAAAAATGCGCGGTGAAATGCGGGCTTTTCGCGGCATACCGCCTTAGCAATGCAGAATTGAAGAGCAGGCCCGCGTGGCGCTTTCCGGGGCCGCCGGAAGACGCTAACCGGCTGCGCGCTTGCGCCGCATCGGCTTCTTGTCCAGGGTTGGAGCCGCTTCCGCGACGTCATCGTTGCGAGCGCCCATTTGGCTGGAAACCACCTTGCTGGCGTTCAATAGCAGCGCGATGAACTCATCGGCATGGAGATCGACGCGGATCGCTGGCCCTGTGATGCTGATGCAGTAGCGGACCTGCCCGTTCATCTCCCGCAGCGGCACCGAGATGGCGGTAACGCCTTGCACGCGCTCGCTGGTGGTGTGCGCGTAGCCCTGCTTGCGGTATTGGGCGAGCTGTTTTTCGAGGATCGCGCGATTGGGCCTTTGAGTGGCGGCGGTCTCGCGGAAGATCTTCTCGAATTCGGCTTTGCCGAGATAGGCCAGCAGTATCTTGCCGGTGGCCCCCTGCAACAGCGGCATCTGCTCGCCTTGCCGAACGATGCTCATCAACGGCGCCGGCGTGTCGAAAACTTCGATGCAGAGCCGCTGGCCGTTGGCGATCGTGTTCAGCGTGACGGTTTCGCCGGACTTTCTCACCAGATCGAGCATGATCGGGCGTGCGATATCGCGAATCCCGATCGTGCTGCGGACCATGCCGCTCAGGCGCGTCAGCTTTAGCGACAGGCAATAGCGATTGTCCTCGAGCCGGACGAGATAGCCGAGATCGTGCACGCAGTTCACGAGCCGATAGGTGGTCGCCTTGGAAAGCCCGATGCGCTTTCCAATCTCCTGCAGCGTGAGCATCGTATGTTCGGGATCGAACGCCTCGAAGATCGCAAAGGCGCGCTCAACAGCTCGAATCATTGCGTGAATCTGCCCCTAAAAGCCGTGAACTCCGCGTTCCTGCGTCGCAATCTCTACCACTTATGCTTGCGCAAATTCAATTGCGCGGCCAACCGCCCTATTTGCCGTGAAAGTCCAGAAGCAGTCTGTTGACGGCATCGGCCTGCTCGTACTGAATCCAATGCCGCCGTCCGGCACTATCGTAATGCGCAAATCCGCCGGATCGCGCGACAGCTATCGCGCGGGCCTCGACAGAGGGATAAGCAAGGTTGTCGTCGGCGCCCCAGACGATCTGAACCGGCGCCGCGATCCGCGTCAGGTCGTCGGCCAGCGTAGTCTGCAGACTGATGCGGCGGCTGTCGAAACGCGTCCGCTCGATATTCGACAATTGCAATTCGGCGACCGGATCGTTCTCCGCGGCGCGCGGGACAGCATCCACTGGCCCAAATTTCTGCCGGCGACGGCGCGACGCGCGTCGCGGCCGCCTTCTGGCCCCGGCATTTTCTCCTGCGCAATGACGCGTCCCACCGGCACGCCGAAGCCGCCCGCCCCAGCAATGAAAGACGCTTGATATGGCCGCCGAAGCCGCACCGCGACACGCGCGGCCAAAGCACCGCCGAAACTAAACCCCGCCAGATGGCAGCCGTCTGGTGTGGCATGGGCGACGGCGGCCGCGACCCATTCGATATAGTCGTCCGGCGTCGTCTCCGGCGGCACATCCGGCGAGTTGCCGTAGCCTGGAAGATCGAAGGCCAGCATCCGGAACTTGCCGGCCAAGGGCTCGACATTACGGATCCAATGCGTCCACGAGCCGAAGCCGCCGTGAAAAAGCGCGAAACTGGGGCCGTCCCCGACAACACGCGCGGCAAGCGCCGGCCGGCCAGCCGGTGTAGGGAGGTCGATGGTTTCAAGTTTTTCCGACGTTTCAATCATGATCCAGGAACTGCCCGCGACATTGGCCGCATAAGAGCTTTGCCATTGCGGCCCTATGATCGGCATCTTAGTCTGTGGCATAGGGTTCGCCTAGTGGATTTTTGTCCACGGTGTGAAACCAGACCAACCCGATGAAAAAGCCCGAAGAAGGAAGCGGCTCCATGTTTGAGGATGTTCTCTACGAAGCGCGCGGCGGTATCGCGACGATCACCATCAATCGTCCCACGGTCCGCAATGCCGTCCGGCCGCGGACTTACGAGGAACTGACGGAGGCGATGAAGAACGCCGCCGACGATCCCGAGATCGGCATCGTCGTGCTGACCGGGGCCGGCGACAAGGCATTCTGCTCGGGCGGCGACGTGAAAGACCAATCCAGCCGCAAGCCCTATGTCGGCCGCGCCCACATGCGCCGCCTGCTCGCGCTGTCGACCACGATGCGCATGATGGACAAGCCGATCATCGCCAAGGTGCGGGGCTTCTGCGTCGGCGGCGGCAACGAAATCAACTTGTTCTGCGACATGACGATTGCGAGCGAGGACGCCAAATTCGGCCAGGTCGGCCCGCGTGTCGGCAGCGTGCCGATCTGGGGCGCCTGCCAGTTGCTGGCGCGCTATGTCGGCGAGCGCAAGGCGCGCGAAATGCTCTACACCTGCCGGCTCTATACGGCGCAGCAGGCGCTCGAGATGGGGCTCATCAACGAGGTTTGCCCCGCGGACAAGCTGGACGACGTTGTTGCGAAGCTTTGCGAGAGATTCTCGACAAGAGCCCGCAGAGCATTCGCATTGCCAAGCTGGCGCTGAATTCCGGTTCGGACCAGGACTTCTACGCGTCATACTTCCCGACGTCGGAGCTTTTGGCCTCGATCTACGGCAACGAGGAAAACATGGAAGGCATCACGGCCTTCATTGAGAAGCGTCCGGCGAATTTCAGGCGTTTCCGGAAGCGCTGAGCGCGCGGTCGAGATCGGCTCGGCGAAAGCCGAAGCCGATATCGTTGGCGACAGCGTCGATCATCTGATCGACTTCGCGCGCGGCCGGCGGCTGGCCCAGAACATCGGGCCGCCTCGGTCGGCGGGAAACCCATAGCCGTTGACCAGCACGAGGTCGATGTCGCCCGGCCGTTCGGCGATGCCATCCTGGAGCACCAGCGCCGCCTCATTGACGATGGCACCGAGGACGCGGGCCTGGATCTGCGCCTGCGTGAACGGCTGGCGCTGGATTCCCTTTTCGTTCGAGACGCCCTCGATCGCCGCCTGCACCACTGCGTCCGGCGCGCCGCGTTTGGCGTTGGCGAATAAGTGTACCATCCGGCATTCGCCTTGCGGCCGAGACGCCCCATTTCGCACAAGCGGTCTAGAATCGGCACGTAGCGCTCGCGCGGATCACGCGTCGCGGCGAGCCGCTTGCGCGTTCGCCAGGCGATGTCGAGACCGGACAAATCGGTCACGGCGAAGGGCCCCATCGGAAAGCCAAAGGCCTCGAGCGCGGCATCGATCTGCTCGGGGTATGCCCCCTCTTCCAGCAGAATTTCGGCTTCGCGCCGGTAGGCCGCATAAATGCGGTTGCCGATGAAGCCTTCGCAAACGCGGGCCACGACGGCCACCTTGCGAATCTTCTTCGCGACCGCGAGGGCCGTTGCGAGCGTCTCGGCGGAAGTTGCCTTGGTGCGCACAACTTCCAACAGCTTCATCACGTTGGCCGGCGCGAAGAAGTGCAATCCAACGACGGCTTCTGGGCGCTTGATCTGCGCGCCGAGCATGTCGAGGTCGAGATAAGACGTATTGGAGCCGAGGATCGCGCCCGGCTTGAGCACGGCGTCCAGCTTGGCGAATACCTCGCGCTTGACGTCGATGTCTTCGAATACGGCTTCGACCGCCAGATCGACATCGCCGAGCGCGGCATAATCGTGGGCTCCGACGATCAGCGCGGCGCGGCGCTGCCCCTCATCGGCGCTGATGCGGCCGGAGGTGACCATACGGTCGTAGGTGGCGCGGATGCGGGCTGATGCTGCCTGCACGGCTTCCGGATCGCGCTCGATCAGGACAACGGGAAATCCGGCATCAGCGAAGCAAACCGCAATGCCAGCGCCCATCGTGCCGCCACCGACGACACCGACGTGGCTCACCTTGCGCGGCTTTGCATCTTCGGTACCGGAGACGCGCCCCGCGGCCCGCTCGGCAAAGAACAAATGACGCAGCGCCGCGGCCGTCTCGCTGCCCCGCAGCCGCTGGAACACGGCACGCTCTTCCGCCAGGCCCTCGTCAATCGGCATTTCAGCCGCGCGCTGCACCATCCTTGCGGGCTTCGGGAATGGCCGGGTTGCGCTTGGCGCTCTTTTGAGCCGCTTGCATTGCTTGGTTGATTGCTTCGTCGCTCTCAGCCGGAATTTTCATATCGCGGATCCGCCGCTTTTGGGTCAGCGAACGGGCGTAGTCTACGGCAAAGGCCCGCAAGTCGCGATCGGCGACCGCGTCGATAAGGCCGAGCCGTGCCGCCTCATCGGCGCGAACACGACGCCCCGAGGTAACCAGCTCGATCGCCTTCGACACGCCCGTCAGGCGGGGCACGCGCTGCGTGCCGCCGGCGCCGGGAATGATGCCGAGATGGACTTCGGGCAGACCGACCACCGAATTCTTCGTCGCCACGCGCGCGTCGCAGCCGAGCGCAACTTCAAATCCGCCACCCAGCGAGGCGCCGTCGATCGCCGCAACGATAGGCTTTGGGCAGGCTTCGAGGGCTGCAATCACCGCCGGCATCTGCGGATCGTGCAACGGCTTGCCGAATTCCTTGATGTCGGACCCGGCGATAAAGGTCGTGCCGGCGCCAATGAGAACGCCGCATGTAACGGCGCTGTCGCGCGTTATTTCATTGACGGCTTCGACGATGCCGTTTTCGAACATCCCAGGACCCGGCATTGACCGGCGGGTTGTCGATGATGATGACGGCAACGGAACCGTCGCGTTCGACGCGGACTGCGCTCATGGTCAACGCACAGTCGAGTCGAGAAGGCTTTTGATATTGTCGAGTTCGTCGAGCCGCCACAGCCCGTCGAGGCAGCCTGACTGCGCGCTCCTTACCCAACACCGGATCGACCAGATCGCGGAATTTGTCGCCTAACCGCGCATCGTCGAGCGGCACTTCGCGCGCGCCCAAAGCTTCCATCGCCTGCTTCTCGAATTTCCCGCGATCGGTGGTGATGGTGACGCGCGCGGCCGGTTCGCCGGATACAGCCGGTCCATCTCGGGAGTGCCTTTGACGTGGACCAGGCTGCCGAGCCGCGCGATTTCGGATCGCCGCGCTCCTTGTCCTCGAAATGCTCGACCTTGATCCAGCCGTGCCGCATGCCGATCGCCATAATGTAGGGGAAGCTCAGTTGCGCGCTGGCGTAGTCCTGCCAGCCGGTATGCGCGTGCTCGGCGGCGATGCTGTAGGTGTCGACCTTCACGTCGCGGATGTCGCCAGCGGAAAGCTTGTTTTCCTTCATCAGGTCGATGAGGGCCTCGACCGCCGGCTGAATGTGCCGGCAGCAGGCGTAAGGGCTTGACGTAGCAATCGGTAATTCCGAACGGCACCGCGGCGGCAATTCGATCGCGCGCGGCTTGCCGTTGCGGCCGAAGGCAAAAGCTTGCGCAAAGCCGTCGCGCGCTTCGAGCACATGCGACGGCCTTCGATGCCATTCTGTGCCTGAAGCGCGGCTTGCAAGCCTTCGCGCGCCGCATGGCCGGCGTGCAGCCGCTTGACGTCGGCGCCACCGTTGATGAACGCGAACAAGCCCGCCGCACTGCTGGCCGCGATGCCGAGCGCGTTGGAAACCTGGACCGGCGACAGATCGAGCAGCCGTGCCGAGGCGGCGGCGGCGCCGAACACGCCGGTCGCGCCGGTCGGATGAAAGCCGCGCTGGCGGAGATCGGGATGGCAGGCACGGGCGACGGCTAGGATCGTTTCGTAACCGATGATGACGCCTCGAGCGCCTTGCGGCCGCTGACACCGGCTTCGTAGCCGAGACCCAGGATCGCGGGGATCGTCGCGACGCCCGGGTGCACGGAACCCTGCCGATAGCCGTCATCGAGTTCGATGCCGTGGCCGGCGGTGCCGCCGATGTAGGCGGCATCCAGGAGATCGGCGCGGCGGCTGCGTCCCGGCACCGGAATGCGGCCGGCAGCGCGAACTTTCGCCAGCACGGCCTCGGCTTTTCCGGCAAGATCGCCGCTGGCGCCGGCGATGATGACGCCGAGAGTATCGAGGAAGTGCCGTTTCGCCGCGTGCTTGACGTCTTTGTCGAGCGCTGCCCAGTTCAAATCCTTGACCAGAGCGATGATCGCCTCGGTTCCGCTGCCCGACATATCGTGTGCCGCGGCTTTATCGAGAGGTTGCAGCATGGTCATTTCCTCACCTGTTCGGGCCGATTATTTTGCCACCTTCGGTGCGCGCTGATCGAAGCGACGGTCGAAGATAGTCTCGGCGATCCTGTTTTTCAGCATCTCAATCGAACCGCCCGCGATCATCCAGCCCCGCGTCCGGCGCATGCAGTATTCAGCCAGAGATTCCTGGCTGTAGCCAAGGCCCCCCATGATCTGCACCGCTTCGTTCGCAACGTCGAAACCGGCCTGATTGCAGGCAAGCTTGGCAACCGTGGTATCGTAGGCGGACGGTAATTTCCCTTCCGCGTTACTCGCGGCGCGGTACAAAAGAAGCTGCGCCGATTCCAGCTTCATCGCCATGTCGGCGAATTTCCACTGCAAGCCCTGGAACTCGCACAGCGGCCGGCCGAACTGCTTGCGCACCGTGGCGTATTCGCGCGCCAGATTGTAGGCGTAGCGTCCGAGCGCCAGCGAGCGCGCCGAATTGCCGATGCGTTCGACGTTAAAGCCCGCGATCTGCTTTTTAAACCCCCCGGGCCCCAACAACACATTGGCCGCCGGAATACGGCAATTCTCGAAATAAAGCTGGCTCCATTCCTCCCCGCTCATGAAACCGGATGGCTGGCCGACGGTGAAGCCGGGAGTGCCCTTCTCGACCAGCACCGAGCCGATGCCGTCGACGCCGGGCCCAAAGCGGACGTAAATCAGAAACACTCGATGCATCCGGGCTGTGCGTCGAGAATATCTTCGCGCCGTTGATGACGAATTCGTCGCCCTCCGCCTTGGCGGTCGTGCGCAATTCGGTGGCCGCCGAGCCCGCTTCGGGTTCGGTCATGCCGAGACTAACCACGGCCTTGCCGGCGAGCAGGCCCGGCAAGAAGCGCTTCTTCTGGTCGTCGGTGGCGTATTCGGCGAATGTCCGGATCGGGCCGAAATTGCCGGCCTGGACGGTATCGGCGCTGCGGGGACAAACCGAAGCAACCTGTTCGATGGCGATCACGGCGTCCATCAGGCTGCCGCCCAGGCCGCCGTCCTCTTCCGGAATCGTGATGCCGAGCAGACCTTGCTCGGCCATCATCTGGGCCACTTCGAACGGAAATCGCGGCTCATGGGCACGCTTAAGCGCGTCCGCGGCAAGATTGGCCTGCGCAAAGCGCTGCACCGAGTCGGCGAAAAGCTTCTGCTCTTCCGTAAATTCAAAGTTCATGTGCCGCACCCTTCGACAAACCCGGCCCGCAAACGGGGCACTTGCAGCCCACACAAAGCGCAGACGAGACTTGCTTAGCAACTTCTCAGAAATTATGATGCTATGACTTTTTATCATACCTAAGGTCCAACCGGTGCAACAGCTGCCGCCCCTCAACCCGCTTCGCGTCTTCGAGGTCGCCGCGCGGCTGGAGAGCTTCACGGCCGCAGCCGACGAATTGGGCGTGACACAATCGGCGGTCAGCCGGCAGATCGCGACGCTTGAGGGCTCGCTAGGCGCCAAGCTTTTCAGCCGCCAGCGTCATGGCGTGCTGCTGACCAAGGAAGGCCGGGCCTACCGGGACGGCATAACGCCGGCCTTCGCTATGATCATCGCCGCAAGTTCCGCGCTGACGCATCCGCGCGCCGAACAGTTGCGCCTTCGCATCTACACGACCTTTGCGGCGAAATGGCTGATCAAGCGGCTGCCGAAATTCCAGAAGGCCCATCCCGAAATTATCGTCCAACTCAGCGCGTCTGCGGCCAAGGTCAATTTCGGGCGCGACAATATCGATCTCGCCATCCAGTTCGGCCGGGGCGAATGGCGCAACCTCGAAAAGAAACTGCTTATCAGCGATGTCATCCAGCCGGTGTGCAGCCCGCGGCTGCTGCGTGCGTATCCCGAATTTCGCACCGTCGACGGCTTGCGGAACCAGCAACTGCTGCATTCGCATTATCGCATGCAGGATTGGGACGATTGGCTGAAAAGCGTGGGGCGGCCGGACCTGCTTTCAGAGGGCACTGTCTTTCCAAACTCCATGCTCGCCTACGAAGCGGCGGCGGAAGGTCTTGGCGTCGCCATCGGGCAGTTGTTTCTGCTGAAAGACGACATTGCGGCCGGCACGCTTGTGCCACTATTCAACAAGCCGCTCGTTCGCGACTTAGGCTATTACGCGCTATGGCAGAAGTCGGCCGCGCGCAGGCGCAGCATTAACGCATTTCTCAAGTGGCTGACGCAGAACCTGAGCGCGAAAACGGAGACGCAAAAGTAATCCCTATGCAGCCGCATCGTGCGGCCTCTTATTAGCCTGCGGCCAGGCGAGCGAGAACCGACGCGTCTTTCAAATGACGCATATCGCCGCAAGCTTCGATCAAGCCGTCGACCTGGGATTTCTGCAGCAGCGGTTCGGTCAGCCCGCGGAATTTGTCCGACATGTCGCGGTCGGTCAGGGGACGGCTGATGCTGCCGATGGCGTGGTCCACATGGCAGTTTAGCACTCTGCCATCGTCAAGTTCGATCGTGATATCGGCTTCGTCTCCGCCGATCTGCTGATCCACAATGACCGCGACTTTCTCCCGCAGGGCGAGGACATCTGGATTGTTGATGGTCGCGAGCGCGAACTCCTCCAACGTGCCTCGGCGTTTGACGACTGCCGCCGCCGCAGCATGGAAAACGCTCAGTTTCGCCTCCAGCGTAGCCGCCGGCTTCTTAATGCCCGTCAGTTCCAGCACCAGCGGATTGCAACGCAGCGCGATGCGGCGCACGTCCTTCGCCTCAAGCCGGTTTGCCGTCGAAAGCGCCGCGCAACCTTCTATGACGGGATGGAGGACGACCCCGCACGGGAACGGCTTGTAGGTGTTCTGCAAAATCTCAAAGCGCGACCCGAAGTCCGCCGTAATGGCTTCGATATTCGGCGCCTGGCCGAGGACATGTGCGAAACCGCGCGGCGCCTCCAGGCTTCGTTCCGAACTGATGAAATTCTTACCGGCAAGCAGCGCCGCCAAGAGGCCGTTCTGAGCGGCACGGCCGATGTGCAGATTCTTGGACATCGACCCGAACATTTCGCGCAAGCCCGCCGACTGCGTCGCGGCGATACCCAGCGCCCACACCATTTGCCGCTCGTCCAGGCCCAGCAGGATTCCTGCGGCGGCCGCCGCCCCGAAAATGCCGGCGGTGCCCGTAATGTGCCAGCCGCGTTGATAATGCCACGGATAGACCGCCAAGCGACACGGCAGGCGACCTCAAATCCGGTGACGAATGCGTTCAGGAACTGGGCGCCACTCGACGCAATCCCTTGCGCCGCATTGCGCTCCACGATCGCAAGCGCGGCCGAACCGATGACGCCGCCGGCGTGGATCAAGGTCGTTGGGTGCGTGTCGCTGAACGACAGTACATCCGCGCTGACGCCATTGATGAAGGCCGCGTGCGCGAAGTCGAGCCGTTCCTTGCGGCCGAGCACGGTCGCCAAACGCGTCCCGGAAAGCTCATCGATGGCGGCAAGTGCGCATGCAACCGACTCTTGCCGGCTGCCGGCAACCGAGCAGCCGATCCATGCAGAATGCATTGTTGCGCCGCCTGCTCCACCGCCGAAGGAATACCCTTCGGTCCCGAGCGCACGATCAGGCCGGCCAATTCCTGAGTCTCGTTCATGATGGATCACGATCCACTAGGCGGCATTGTGACGCTTGAGCGCCTTCGGCACATTGGCCAAAAGAAACTCGATCAACGCCCGCACGCGCGGCAACTGAAAACGCTTCTCGCTGTAAAGCAGCCAGGCCGGCGGGCCCACGGACTTATAATCACGCAACAGCGGCTTGAGGTCTCCCGCCTTCATCGCATCCGAAGCCATGAACTTGGAAACCAGCGCAACGCCCGCGCCGTCGATGGCGGCCTGCATCAGCGCCTGCGCGTTGTTCACGTTCAGCCGGCCGGGAAACGTCTGGACGAATTCTTTTTCTTTTCCGAATTGGAACTGCCACGCGCGGTAGCGGCCATTTTGCGGAATGTAATACGAGAGACACTGATGGTTGACCAAGTCTCCGGGCGTGAGGGGTTCGCCATGTTCGCGAATGTATTCCGGTGACGCAACGACCTGAAATTGAATTTCCCCAATTTCCGGGCGATCAAACGGCTGTCGCTCGGTCGCCTATTCGCACCGTGGCGTCGATGCCTTCTTCCGCCGGATCGGCCGAGCGCTCGCTCATTTCGACATCGACCGAAATTTCAGAAAACTGTCGCGTAAATTCCACCATCAGGGGAACGATGACGCGGCGGCCCAGGCCACCGGCACCTGTATTCGCAGTCGCCCGTTGGGCCTGGCAAGCCGGTCCGCGAGCAGCACTTCCACTTGATCGATGTCGCTGAGGATTTGACGAAATTGCTCGACGAGCATTCCGCCTTCTTCGGTCAGGTGCACACTGCGTGTGGTGCGCGTGACCAGCCGGACTTTCAGTTTTTCTTCGAGGCGGCGGAGCGATTTGCTGACGCCCGACGGCGACATATCGAGAACTTTCGCCGCATCGGTAAAGCTGCCCGTCTCCGCTACTTTGACAAAGACCCCGATCGACTGGATAAAGTCCATTTTTAATTTTGGACTGCCTGTCATCAATTGGCAAGCCCTTCTAACTATTGGCGTCTTTGCACTTTTCAGGCGAGTGAGGACACCATCACGCGACCAAGCCCATCCAGAAAATATCGTCGCTGCCGGCGGGAAATTCGTACTTACTGACGTAACGGAGCATCCCGTTGCTCTCGATCTGAAACACCGCAAGGTTCGCCGGCACGTTTACAAGGCCGCTGTCATTTTTCGTGACCAGCGGCGTCGAGTTGGCAGCGACCAAAATTCGTCCGGTCGGATCTATGGCAAAAGTTCGCGGATGCCCGCCGCGCGAGTCGATGTTCTGAATCTTGGTCGGCTCGCCGGTGCGAGGATCGATCGAATAGACGGCGATTTCCGGTTTCGCCGTCGGCGGAAATCTTCTTTCCCTGATATTCCGTCAGTCCCAAGGCGCGATTGGCCAGATACAAATAGCGGCCATTCGGATGCACGTGAATTGCGCCCGCCATCTGTCGGGGACGAACGGTGTCGGGATCGGCGAGCGTTTCCCTTTTGAACGCGGCCTCAGTAGCAATTCGATCGTGCTCATCCGTACGGAAGGCGTAGAGCTTGTTTTGGCGTTCTAAAGAGACGAAGACCCACGGCAGATCGGCATGAATGTCCAAATGCCTCGGACCAAAGCCATAGCCTTCATTCGGCGCAATTGAGCTCTGCTCGGTCAGCACGCCCTTCTGATAATTATAAATTTTGAGAGCCCCCGGGTCTTCAAGCTTGCCGTTGACCGGGTCATTTCCCCGCGTCACGAGGAGAGCCAACTTATTAGACGGGCTTATTCTTATTGATGCGGATAAATTCCGAAGTCCAGCGGCGCCTCTTGTTTCACCAGTTCGCCGACCGTGCCGTCGCCATTGAGCCGGTGCACCGTCAAGCCGCTGGGCTGATTGTAGGCCACCAGCGCATGGTCCGACGGAGCATCGACGGTAATATGAATCGGGCGCGACGGAAGGCTTACCGGTTTGCCGTGATAGGCCAACGCCCTGGTGGCCGGATCGATGCGCAAGGCGCTCATGAAATGTCTGTTGTTCAGCGTACCACCCGGCCCGCCATTGCTTGACGCGACGTAGAGATAATCGCCGGACGCATGAGGCCAGGCATATTGGATGTTCTCAGGAAGCGTGATGGATTCACGCTGGACAAGTGCCGCGTTCTCGACGTCCAGGTCGTAATGAATAAGCCGTGGACCGACGCTGACGAATGCCGCTATGGGCCGGTCGCGGTTGTCCGTGCTTTTCTTGTCGGTACTTGTCGTCATTCGCCCACCCACTACTTTTCGAAAGAGGCTCGCAGTTCGCCGAGCCCCGGAAATCGCGCGACAACCTCGGTGGCGGGATCGACCGGCAACGTGCCCGTCATGCTGCCCGTCGCGATGATTTGTCCGGCGCGCACCCCCGCCGCAATGCGGCCCCGCCTGATTGGCGAGGAGTTGCACAATGGCAACAAGATCGGGATTGGCATTGCCGATTTTGTCGGCGGCAATGTCCTTGCCGAAGTTCAGAGTCACCGGCTGCCGGTGCGTGTCGATCTTGCGCCCAGTCTTCGACCATGTCGCCGATCAAGATAGCGCCGTTTCTGCCGCCGTCGGCCAAGCGCCAGGCATGCGGCGCCCCCTTGAAATCGGCGAGCCGGCTGTCGCAAACCTCGACCAGCGGAACGAGGCCCGCGATGGCGTCGGCCACCTGCTCCCGGTGTGTAGGGCGGATCGAGGAGGTCGCGCGCCATGCGATAGGCGATCTCACACTCAATGCCGATGGACCGGAAGGTGCCGGCGGCAAACCGCGCCGACTCGCCGTAAATACGCTTCGACAGGATCGGCGCGAAGTTCGGCTTCTCCTTCGTCGACGAAGAAGACACTTTCCAGGCCCCGACCGGACCCAAGGCTTCCTGAACCTGTGCCTGAGCCTCCAGGCCCTCGGCTATCGACAGCGGATGGGCGCCGACGAAAGCGGCAGAAACCGCCTCGCCGCCATTATGGGCGCCCAGAAGCCGGACGACCACGGCATCCACGTGGGATACTGACATTCCTATTTCCCTTGCACCTGCGCGCCCGAACTCTTCACCGCCTCGGCCCATTTCATCATTTCGTCTTTGACGAACTTGCCGAACTCATCGGCCGAACTACCGATCGGCTCTGCGCCTTGCGCCAGCAATTGCTTCTGGACGTCCGGCATGCGGATGACCGCTAGGAAATCGGCCTCGATCTTCTTGTAGACATCGGGCGGCGTGCCCGCCGCGCGAAGGCGCCGTACCAACTGGTGGCTTCGTAGCCGGGCACGCCGGCTTCGGACAGCGTAGGAAGATCGGGCAGCATCACCGAGCGTTGCGCGCTCGTCACCGCGAGCGCCTTCAGCTTGCCCGCCTTGACGAATTGCAACGACGACGGCGCGGAGTCGATAACAACCTGAATGCGGCCCGCCATCAGATCCAGGACCGCTTCGGACGCGCCCTTGAAAGGCACGTGTGTCATCTGGATGCCGGCCATCGAATTGAACAAGGCAGCCGACAGGTGCAGCGTCGTGCCGTGGCCCGCCGAGCCGTAGAACAATTATTCGGGTCGCGCTTGGCAAGCGCGATGAGGTCCTTGACCGAATTCACCGGCAGATCGGGATTCACTTCCAGGATTTGCGGCGTGGACGCGACCTCAGTGATCGGCAGGAAGTCCTTGATGGGGTCGAACTGCGGCGTCCCGTAAAGGCTCGGGTTGATCGCGAAGCTCACGCCCGATATCAGCAGCGTGTAACCGTCGGCCGGAGCACGCGCGACGACCGTCATTCCGAGGTTGCCGCCGGCGCCGGCGCGGTTGTCGATGACGACCGCCTGGCCCCAAACCGTCGAAAGCTTCTGCGCGATGATACGGGCGACGATATCCGTTGTTCCGCCGGGCGGATAGGGAACGATGATGCGGACCACCCGGTTTGGATACGACTGCGCATCCGCAGGAGAGGCGTAAAACGCCGCGCAGAGACCCAAAAGAATCAAGGCCGCCAGTTTCATGTTTCTCATAGCTTGGTCTCCTCGCGCGTTATTTGACTTCTTCGATTTGCAAACCGCCTTGCTTGACGACATCTTGCCACCGCGCGATGTCGGCTCTGAAATCGGCAGTGAATTCTTCCGGCGTTGTTGGCGCAGGCTCCGCCCCCTGGCTGGCGAGCCACGTCTTGATCTCTTCGGTGGCCAGGCCTTTGTGGGTCGCCGCATTCAGCTTGTCGACGATGCTTTTCGGCGTTTTTGCCGGGGCGAATATTCCCCACCACTGCTCGAGTTCGAGACCCTTTATGCCGGTGGCTTCCGCAACAGTCGCAGCTCGGGCACGAGCGCCGAGCGTTTCGGGCTAGTGATGGCGATGGCGCGCAGTTGCCCCGCTTTCACCTTTCCCCACACCGAGGGCAAGCTTCCCAGAAATATCTGGGACCGGCCGCTTATGACGTCGAGAATGGCCGGATTGGCGCCCTTGTAGGGGATTTGGACGATGTCGGTCTTGGTGACCGATTTGAACTGCTCCATCCAAAGATGGTTGACCGTGCCGTTTCCCCGCGGAGGCGTAATTAAGCGTGCCCGGGTGCGCCTTGGCGTAGTCGATGAGATCCTGGACCGATTGCACCGGCAGCAATGGCGTGACGACCAGCAGCCAGGGCCCTTGCTGACCATGGTGACGCCGACCAAATCATTGATCGGGTCAAAGGTCAGATTCGAGTAGATCGCCGCGCTCGTCGCATAAGACATCGATGTCAGCATGAGGACATAGCCGTCGGCGTCCGCCCTGGCGACGTAGCCGGCGCCGAGCATCGTGCTGGCGCCCGGACGGTTTTCTACCACGACGGGCTGCTTGAACTCTTCATTCAGATACCGGCCCATGACGCGGGCCATGATATCGAGCGAAGCACCGGGCGGGTTGGCGGCGACGAGATGGATCGCGCGGACGGATAGGTATCCTGCGCGCTCGCCTGGCCTGCGACAAGCGCGAGAAGCGTTCCGAGTACAAACGTTGCGTAGCCAAACTGTTTCATCTGTACGCGTCTCTCGCGGGCACGATCGCGGGTGGCCGGATCAGGTCATATAGAGCGCAAATTTTCCCTGGCTCGACACCGCCTGCCAGTCGGTCACGACGTTCACGACTGCCGGGATTCCCTTTGCCGCCGCTGCGGCGGCGCGTTCCAATGCCGGCCGGATATCTTCCGGGTGCTCGACGTATTCGCCGTGACAGCCGAGTGATTCCGCCATCTTGTCGAAACGCGTGTAGCCGAGGTCGCGGCCGGGCTTTTCCTTCTTCGGGTCCGCTGTCCATCCGCCGTTGAGGCTGATGACGGTGATGACGCCGATCTGTGCCGCGCGGCCGTGTCGAGCTCCATGGCGTTCAAACCGAACGAGCCGTCGCCGTGCAGAACGACGACCTGCGTTCCTGGCTTGGCGACCTTGGCACCGACGCCGAACGGCAGACCGACGCCCATCGTGCCCAGCGTTCCGGAGTTGAGGCGGTGCCGCGCCACAAAGGTTTGAATGGTCTGACGGCCGAAGTTCAGAATGTCGCGGCCGTCGACGCAAAGGATTGCGTCGCGGTCGAGAAACTCGCTGATCTCCTTGCAGAGACGCAACGGATGGATCGGCTCCTGGCTGGTGGCGAGTTTCTCTTCCTGCGCCGCTTTCTTTTTCTGCTGAATGCCGCCGAGATAATTCCGCCATGGCTCGAAGCGCTTGGCGAGGCCACGGCCGCGGGCCTTTTCGATAAGCTGTCGCAGCACCGCCTTGGCATCGCCAACGATGCCGACATGCAGACGCGGGCTGTCGGCTATCTCTTCCGGATCGATGTCGATGCGGATCAGGCGAGCCGCACCGTTGAACTGCGGCGGCTTCACGAACGACGTCACGTAATTCATGCGCGTGCCGACGATCAAGACGAGGTCAGCCTCCTTGAAGGCGTTCGACCGGGCATGCGGGTAAAAGTATCTATGGTCTTCGGCAATGACGCCGCGTCCCTGGGGGGTCGTGAAAAACGGGATGCCGCTTTCTTCAACCCATTCGCGGGTTTCGTCGATGGCGTCGGACCAGAACACGCCCGTGCCGGTAATGACGACAGGCTTCTCGGACTTCTCCAACAATTGAAGCGCTTCATCCAGCAAGTTGGCCGGCGCTTCCGGCCGGGCACGCACCGCCTCGCCTGCCTTCGGCGGCCAAACGACGCTGTCCTCCTCGACGCTGGACATCAGGACATCGCCGGGAAGATCCAGATAGACCGGACCCGGCTTGCCGGAAAACGCCTTGCTGAAGGCAAAGCCGACCCGCTCCGAATACGCCGGGGATCGTAAATGCGCTCCGCCCATTTCGTGATCGGGCGCATCGCCGCGACCTGGTCGACTTCCTGGAAGGATCCCGTTCCGAACTGCTTCACCGGACTGGAGCCGCCGATGGCGACAACCGGGGCGCAATCGACAAAAGCATGTGCGATACCGGTCGTCAGATTAAGCGTGCCGGGGCCCGAACAGGCCATGCAGACGCCGGGACGGTTCAATACGCGGGCATAGGCTGTCGCCATCATGGCCGCGGCCTGTTCGTGGCGAACGTCGACGGCGTGGATGCCCTCGGCCATCGCGGTCTTCACCGACAGATGCATGGGGCCGCCCATCAGATAAAACATCGTATCGGCGCCGTGATAACGAAGCGCCTTTCCCAGCAACTCTGATCCCGTAATGGGCATGTCTGCTCGTCCTTACTGACCGCGAAAAACGGGCGCGCGCTTCTCGACAAAAGCCAAGGCGCTTTCGCGGAAGTCGTCCGTTAAATGAAGATTGGGCGTGCGCGTCGCAAAAGCCTGCACGTCGATCGCTTCGAGCTTCGCACGCCGCTCGCGCACCAGGGCGCGCACGGCAAGCGGCGGATTTTTCATGATCTCCCGCGCAACCTCTTCGGCAACTTTGACATGTTCGCCAGCCTTCGCCAGATACTGTACGACACCCTTCGCAGCGCCCTCCTCGGCGAGAAAGAAACGCCCGGTTATGGCGATGTCGTCCGCGAACGACGCCAATCCGCGATGCGCGAGCAACGCCCAGAAGTGTCCGCCATTGAGGCCACGCCGGACTTCCGTGATCTGGAAGCGCGCGCCTTCGCTTGCGACCAGCACATCGCTGAGGAAGGCGAACAGCAGGCCGAAGCCGAGAACATAACCGTGGACCGCGGCGACGATCGGCTTGAAATTGGTGCAACGGTACATCGGCAGCGCAACGCTCGGACTGCGGGCCCCCGGCCCGCCGGACCGCTCCATTTCCTCGCGGGTCTTGATCTGCCGCTGCTGGACGTCGGCACCGCTGCAGAATGCGCGGCCATTGCCCGATATGATTCCGACAAGCGCGTCGCGGTCGTCGTCGAGCCGGTAGAGCGCATCGCGCAGCTCTTCGGCCATCGCGTCATTTATGGCGTTGAGCTTCTCGGGCCGGTCGAGCGTGATATAGCCGATACCGTCCCGCTGTTCGTATTTAATGGCGCTCATCAATTGAAGTCCCGGGTGCGTTTCGTGATTTAGGTCGGCGGAAAAACCGGCCTCATGCTTCCAGGCCGCCAACCGCTTTGCTCGCCAGCAGGCTGTCGATTTCGTCCTGTTTAAATCCGAATTCCTGCAACACTTCGACGCTGTGCTCGCCGAAGCGGGGCGAAGCGCGCCGGTATTGAGCGGGAGTGCCGTGAAAGTTGACGGGCAACGCCTGGACCTCGACCTTCCCGGCTGTGGGATGATCTTGCACGATGACAGTCTTGTTGTGCGCGATCTGCGGGTCGTGGCGCAGCGCCTGATAAAGGTCCTGCACCGGCGCCGCCGGCACGTCGTACTCGGCAAACCGCTTCATCCATTCGGCGGTGGTGCGCGTCTTGAAGATCTTTTCCAACTCGCCGTTCACGAAATCGCGGTTCTGCGTGCGCACGATATTCGTGGCGCTGCGCGGGGTCGGTCTTGAGGTCCAGCCGCTCGATCGCGTCGCACAATGTCTGCCAGAATTTCTCGTTGAAGCAGGACACGAAAAAACAATGCGCCGTCGGAGCCGGAATAATTGCCATACGGTGTGAAGGTCGGATGCCCGCTGCCGAGCCGTCCCGGCGCCTCGCCATGCAGCAGCGTTTCGGCATCGCGCGGAATGGTACTCCATGTCGCCGCGCCCAAAAGCGACAAGTCGACCCGCTGGCCCTGGCCCGTTCGTTCCCGGTGCAGCAAGGCCGCGGACACGCTGAAAGCCAGGAATACCGCGGCGCCGAAATCCGGCAGCGGCGGCCCAATGCGGACCGGGCCTCGGTCGGCGTCACCCGTCATCGCCATGATGCCACTGAGCGCCTGGATGATCGGATCGTTGGCGGGCAAGTGCACGTAAGGGCCGGTCTGACCGAACGCCGAAACGCTGGCGAAGATGATGTTCGGATTGACCTTGCGGACGGCTTCATAACCGACGCCGAGACGGTCGAGCGTGCCGGGTCGAAAGTTCTCGGTAATAACGTCCGCCGACTTCGCCATCCGCAAGAAGGCTTCGCGCGCGGCGGGCTGTTTCAGGTCGAGCCTGATGCTGCGCTTGTTGCGATTTTGCGAGATGAAGATCGCGTTTTCCTTGCCGATATAGGTCTTGCCGACGTGGCGCGCGACGTCGCCGTCGTTGATCTGCTCGATCTTGATGACGTCGGCGCCGAGATCACCGAGCATCATCGTTCCGATAGGCCCGGCGGCCATGATCGTCAGATCAAGGATCTTGTAGCCCGACAGCGGCAACGAGCTGCTTTTTGCGGAACTATTGTTTGCTTCCGTCACGGTGCGCTCCGAATACCAATGATCTATCAGCTAGTATTGAAGCGATGCGAACGACACGTCGTCGCCGTTGCGCTTGGCGACGAAACTACGCCTATAGTTCTTGTCATCCGTCTCCGGATAGTCGACGCGGTAGTGACCGCTTCGGGTCTCTTTGCGATTGAGGCAGCCCCGCAGCACCAACTCGCTCACCTGAGCCATATTGCGAACGCCGAGGCCCTCGATCAGCGTCTCCGGCGTCACCGACAGCTTGGTGTCGAGGTCGCTCTTAATTTGCAGAATTTTGCCGAGCGCCGATTCAAGCTCGGGGCCGTTCTTTTCGACGAGACAATAGCGCTGCATGGTCCGCTGGATCTCGCGTGCCATCTCGCGGAAGCTCGTGTCCTGTTTGCCGTTGAGGACCTTGGACAGGAAGTCAGTCGTCTCGGTCAGGGTGCCAGCTTTCGCCCCCTTGCTACGCGCGGCAAGCTCGGCGGCGCCCGTTCCGGCGCGGTGACCGAAAACCTGCCCTTCCGCCAGCGAGTTGCCGCCGGGGCGGTCCGGACCGCGAATGCCGCCGGCGAGTTCGCCGATCACGAAAAGGCCCGGAATCGTGCTTTGCGCATCGGGCCCCGTCATGCGGACGCCGCCGTTCATGCACTGGAACGCGATGCCGACTTCCAGCTTGTCGCGCCGGGTATCGAGGCCGTGCTGGCCGATCCAGCGCATGGTGTGCGGCATGATAGCCGTGAGTTTCTCCTGCGGAATATGCTCGAATGAGAAGTTGATAGCCCCGTGCTTGGTGCCACGCCCGGCATTGATCTCCCGCGACATGCCGATATCGACATAGCGGCCGATGGTGCTGACCGTGAACCTGAAGCCCTTTTCGGCATAAACCTCGTCGAGCGTGAGCCCGGCAGGAATGTATTTCGGCAGGAATTCCTCACCTTCGCTGTTGAGAATGCGCGGGTGAACGCGGAAGCACTGCGCGCTGAACAGCTGCACGTAAGGATAAACCAGCGCCGGGCCGATCTGGTGGAATTCGACGTTCACCATCTCGGCGCCGTGCCGGAAACAGATGGCCTGCCCGTCGCCGGTCATCTCCGAGGTCGACACCTGCTGCGAAAAGGCGCCATGGATGCCGCCGGTGCCGAGAACCACCGCCGGGGCTTCGTAATGGATCAGCACGCGCTTTTCGGGGTCGTAGCCGAGGACGCCGGCGACCGCGCCGTCGGCATCCCGCACCAGATCGACGAGCGCGACGTTCTGGTCGACGACCACGCCGAGCCGGAGCAGTTCGTCGGTCAGCGTATTGACGAAGGCGGTGCCCGTCTTGCCTTGAACACTGACGGCACGGCCATGGCTGTTCATGTCGACTTTGGCGACTTTGACTTTATCGCCGTCACGATCGAGCGGAACCCCCAACGCAATGAGATCCTGCAGGCGCTTCGGTGCGTCTTCGGCCAGCACACGTACCAATTTCGGATCGATAAAGCCTTCGGCCGCCGACATCGTGTCGCGATAATGCGCCTCGGGACTGTCGGCCTTGTCGCCAAGCCCCGCCGCGGCCGCCATGTTCATCGCTTCGCTGGCGCCATGAACCGTGCTGCCGCCGGTCTTGAGCGGCGCCTTCGTCACCATGCGCACATTGGCGCCGGCCTGCCGCGCCGACAAAGCCGCCCGTGATGCGGCGCCGCCACCGCCAACCACAACAACGTCCGCGGTCACCTTGATGATATCGATCGGCAGGTTTTTCATGGGGGCCTTGCTTCTTTCCTCGGCTTTTTCGTCGACGATTGCTTCGGCATCGCAGACGTTATGTTCTTGAGGTTTTGTACTGGCGGCGTTTTGAACAATAAAGACGACATCCCCCACAACACTTGTGACAACGGGTTCACAAACGACGGGAGACGTCCGATTGCGCGGGCCCTTTTGCGGACCCGGTGTCACAGGTGTTGTGGAGAGTTGCGCCTTAATCGCCAGGGGCCGAGCCGCTAAAATGCGCCGTTCTAATATCCACGCACGCGGCTTGGGCCGAATTCCATTCCCGGCTAACAAAAGCGACGACGGAATGAAACGTCTGAGCGTAAAATCCGAAAATACGACCGGTCCAGGAACAGCCCCATGCCGATGCCCTCATCTGCCGACAGGCAGCCTGCATTGCTGACACGGAGTTTCGGCTAGTGGCCACGACGAAAAGTCCATTATTCGGCCTGGCTGCATTCTCGGCGGATGTCCGATACGCGACCTGCCCCGAAGCGGTACTAGAAAAGGCGCGCGCGTTGCTGCTGTATGCCGTCGCCGTCGGGCTGTCGTCCGTGAAGTCGCAGCTTGTGCAAAAAGTCACTGCTGCGCTGCGACAGGAATACGACAATCAAAGCGGCGGCGCCGTCTGCCTGACCGAGGGCGGCTGGAAGGCAACCGCGGGGGCCGCGGCCTTCTGCAACGCGGTCTTGTTTCACGTTCGCATCCAGGACGACGCCCATCCTGCGGGCCACCTGGGCACGATCGTAATCCCGGCAGCCCTCGCCTTGTGCCAGGCACGCGGCCAATCCGGGCAGGAATTGCTCGCTTCGATTGTCAGCGGCTACGAAGTATCGCTCCGCATCGGCCGCGACCATGCCGCCGATCTCAGCTCGCGAGGCTTCCGCACAACCTCAGTCTATGGCGTACTCGGCGCCGCCGCAGCCTGCGCGAATTTGTTGAAGCTCGATGCCCAAAGCACGATGTCGGCGCTGGCCTTCACGACACATTGCGCCGGTGGGCTTCGCGAGTTTGCCGACGCAGGTACGGATGAATATCCTTTCCAGGCCGGCTTCTCCTCCCGCAACGGATTGACCGCCGCCCCTGCTCGCCCGACAGAGGCTTGTCGGCACCGACACGGCCCTGACCGGCAAAGCCGGATTGTTCAGGGCGTTCGGCCAGCCCGACAAGGATTACGCCCATCGCCTGCTCGAGGGTCTCGGCACGCATTACGAAATCCAAAGCGTGACCTACAAGCCCTACCCAGGCGGGCAATTTCATCGCGGCATTGTGAGAGGCTTCGCGGAGCTCCGCGACCAGGCCCCCGGTGCGGCAATCAAATCCGCCGAAATCCGCATGCATCCGTTCGAGGCCAATTATCTTGGCCTCAATTACAAAGGGCCGTTCGGCACCTATACCCAGGCCTTCTTCAGCGCGCAGTTCTGCGCTGCCCTGGCGTGGCTGCACGGCACGGTCACTTTTGCCGAACTGAACCGGTTCGATCGCCCCGAAGTCCTGGAAATCGTGTCGCGCGTCAGGTGATCGCCGATCCTTCGTGCGAGCGATACAAGCCGGTGATCAGCGTCACCCTCGCCGATGGCCGCAAGTTGGAGTGGACCGATAGCTCAGGGGCCGGCTCCTACGACCTGACCTGGGACATCGCCACCGACATGACCCGCCAGTTCTTCGCCGAGGTCGGCATCGCCGCGACGCACGCGACCGCTCTGATCGAGGCGGTCGCGAACGTGGATTCACTCGACAACATTTCGCCCCTTCTCGAAGTATCGGCCGAAGTCGCACGGGCAGTTCTCAAAGCCGCATAGATGCGACCGTCAAGGAAACGCTGGAGATAAAACATGACCCTGCCAACCTATGAGCTCTTCGCCATCAAATATGCAGAACGGCTCGGCGTGCGACGTTCCGAGAACTTTCTGGGCGGCGATCCCCATGACGGCCCCATGCCCATGGATTATTTCATATGGGTCGCCCGCGACGGCGCGAACGTCATTCTGATCGACACGGGCTTCGACGCCGCGATGGCGAAGCGGCGCAACCGGTCGTTCGTCCGCGAGCCGCACGAAGGGCTCGCCCTCCTTGGCATCAAACGGGAAGACATCAAGACCATCATCATTACGCACATGCATAACGACCACATGGGGACATTTTTCGACTTCCCGAATGCCAAGCTCCACATCCAGGACACCGAGATGGCCTACGCGACGGGCCGGTGCATGTGCCACGCGAACCTGGCGCGACCCTATGAGGCCGAGCATGTCGGCGAAGTCGTCAAGCTGGTTTTCAAGAACCGGGTCATGTTCCACGACGGCGAGGACAAGATCGCACCCGGCATCGATGTGCACCTCATCGGTGGGCACTCAGCGGGACTGCAAGCCGTAAGGGTTCACACCAAGCGCGGCTGGGTGATCCTCGCGTCGGATTCAGTCCACTATTACGAGAATATCGAGACCCACCGCTGCTTCCCCGTCGTCTACCACGTCGGGCAGATGGCCGAGGGTTACGACAAGCTCAATCGCCTCGCCGAGTCGCCCAACCACATTGTGCCGGGCCACGATCCTCTGGTCATGAAGCGCTATCCGCCGCCGAGCGAGGATCTCAAGGGAGCGATCGTGCGGTTGGACGTCGATCCCATCGCCTAGCTCGCTCGCGCAATCGCACTGGCGGCTTCTGAAACGCCGCCCTCCCCCGCAGCAATCTCTGAAACAGGAAGACACGAATGTCACTCAAGGGCAAAACTGCTTTGGTTACCGGCTCAACCCAAGGCCTCGGGCTCGCGTTTGCGCGCGCGCTTGCGGCCGAAGGCTGCAATGTCACCATCAACGGCTTGGGCGACGCCAAGGCGATCGAAGATATCCGAGCCAAGATGGCGAGCGAGCACGACGTCAAGGTGCACTATTCGCCGGCAAACATGGCAAAGCCCGAAGAAATCGAGCAGATGCTCGGCGAGACCGTCAAGCAATTCGGCGATATCGACATTCTGGTGAACAACGCCGTGACGCGGCACATCGCGCCGATCGAGGAGTTTCCGGTCGAGCGATGGAATTATGCGCTCGCCGTCAATCTGTCGTCGGTGTTCCACACCGTCAGGCTCTCGCTGCCGGCAATGCGGCGCAAGAATTGGGGCCGCATTATCAACCTGTCTTCGGTTTTCGGGACGCGCGGGTTGCCGGACAAGATCGACTACGCCACCACCAAGCACGCGCTGATCGGATTCACCCGCAGCATCGCGCTGGAGACGGCGACGACCGGCATCACCGTCAACGCGATCTGCCCCGGATGGGTACTGACGCCGCACAGCGAAAACCAAATTGCCGTTCAGATGAAGGCCGCCGGATGCACGCGCGAAGAGGCCATCGCCGAGCTCGCATCGATCCGGCAGCCGACGCGGCGGATCATCCTCGCCGAGAAAGTCGCCGCCCTGGCGGTGTTCCTGTGCAGCGACGCGGCGTCCGAGATCACCGGCGCTTCGATGTCGGTCGATGGCGGCTGGTCGATCGAGTAAGTCGGGCTGATCGCTTAGCAAGCGCGGCTCAACACCAACAGCATAGGGGCGGACGGCCTGGACCGTCCGCCCCTATTGTATTTTCAAGCTAGAGAAGACCGCGACGCGATAGCGTCGTTAGAAGACGCCTTTGGCCGACAGGCGGGAAATCTCGTCGCCGGAAAGGCTCAACACCTCTTCCAGGACTTCCTCGGTGTGCTGACCGAGCGTCGGCGGGGCGCGGTTATATTTGACAGGGCTTCGCGACAGCCGGATGGGATTGCCGATGCTCGGCATTTTGCCCGCCAGCGGATGGTCGAGATGCAGCAGCATGTTGCGCGCCTGCACCTGCGGATCGTCAAATACCTGCGCGATATTGTTGATCACGCTGTAAGGCACGCCGGCCTTTTCGAAGCGCTCCATCCAGTCCGCAATCGTGCGCTCGAGCATGACCTTTTCGATTTCCGGCGCGAGCAGATCCGCGTTCTTGAGCCGCATCGCGTTCGTCTTAAAACGCTCGTCCTCGCTAAGATGGCTAAGCTCGAGGGTAGTGCAGAACCGCTTGAACTGTTCCTCGTTGCCGATGAGGATCATCAGGAAGCCGTCCTGGCAGCGGAACGCGTCGCTCGGATAAACCGACGGGATTCTGTTTCCGTAGCGGATCGGCACCTCGCCGGAAACCAGATAGTTCATGGCGACGTTCGCAAGGGACGCGACCTGGACATCGAGGAGCGCCAGATCGATGTGCTGCCCGAGGCCCGTCCTCGCCCGGTAGGCCAATGCCGCCTGAACGGCCACGGTGGCATAAAGCCCGGTCATGAAATCGATCAACGCGACGCCGACCTTCATCGGCCCGCCACCCGGCATCCCGTCCCGTTGCCCGGTGATGCTCATCAGGCCGCCCATGGCCTGGACGATGGTGTCGTAGCCCGGACGATTACGGTACGGCCCGGTCTGGCCGAAGCCCGTCAACGAACAATAGATGAGGCCTTTGTTTGCCGCCGACAGTTCGTCGTAGCCCAGCCCGTACCGGTCGAGCGTTCCGACCTTGTAGTTCTCGATCAGGACATCGGACGCGGCCGCTATCTTCTGTACGAGTTCGCGGCCTTCCGGCATGCCGAGATTGACGGTGATCGAGCGCTTGCCGCGGTTAGCGCCGCAATAAACCGCGGACCTCCGTGGTCTGATTGCCGTTCGCATCACGGGCAAAAGGAGGACCCCAGGCCCGGCTATCGTCGCCCGTCTCGGGACGTTCGACTTTGATGACGTCCGCGCCGAGATCGGCAAGCACCTGGCCGCAGATCGGGCCTGCAATCACACGCGATAGATCGAGAACCCGGATTCCGTGAAGGGCGCCTTGGGTATCCGGCGAGTCTGTTGTATCAGCGGACATAGATTGCGGCTCTTTCGTCATCGAACGTTTATGCTGAGTGTCAGTTTAGTCGCGCGAAGGCTATTTTGCCTTTGCATCCGCTTCCGGGGAAGCTCCCGTTGCCTTGAGCAATTTGGCGTCTTCGGCGAGGCGGCCACGAATAAAAGTCGCATATTCATCAGGTGTGGTTGCCCTGGGCTCGATGCCAACCTGATTGAAGGCTTTCTTCGTCTCCGGCATCTGCACCACGCGGACGATCGCGGCGTTCAGCTTGTCGACAATCTCCTTCGGCGTGCCGGCGCGGACCGAAAGGCCCCACCAGGACGTGAGATTATAGCCCGGAAGGCCGGATTCATTGAAGGTCGGGATCGAGGGCGCCAGCGAGAAGCGCTCCAGGGACGTGACGGCAATCGGACGAAGCTGGCCGGCCTGCATCAAAGGCAGCGCGCCGGAAAACACCGCATAGGTCATCGGAATGTTGCCGGCGAGCGTCGCGGTGATGGAATCGGCGGCGCCTTTGAACGGCACGTGCACGATTTTCAGCCCGGTCATCATGTTGAACAATTCGCCCGACAGATGGTTGGCGCTGCCAATGCCGGCAGAACCGTAGTCGAGCTTGCCCGGCTCCGCCTTGGCCAGGGCAATCAGTTCCTTCACGTTGTGTACGGGCACGTTCGGGTTGACCAGCAACACCATCGGGCCTTCGCCGAGCAGCGACACGTGGGTGAGATCGCGCTCGTAGTCGTAGGAAAGATCGTCGCGCAGCGCGGGCTGCGCGGTATCGGTCACGGAGCTCAGCAGAACCGTGTAGCCGTCGGTCTGCGATTCCTTCGCGACGATGCGTGCCGCGATCGTCGCGCTCGCACCGGGCTTGTTTTCGACGTAAACAGTCGTGTTCAATTCTTTCGACAGTCCGGGCGCAACGAGACGCGCGACGATATCGCTGGCGCCTCCCGGCGGAAATCCGACCACGATGCGGATTTTCTTATCCGGATAATTTTGCGCCAATGCGCGGTCGCCGACGGTGCCGACCGAAAGCGCGGCCGCCAAAATCAACAATGTTATTTTTTTCATATTTTGATCCTCCCTACCGCGCGCGGACATTGCCGCTGCAGAACAGCCGCAATCTAGCGGGAGTTTCCGGCCAATAAAGACAGGCCGCCCCACAACACTTGTGACAACGGGTCCATAAACGGCAGAGTCCGCGTTGCACGTGTCTAAAATGTAGCCTGCGACGTCTGCGCCAATTGGTCGCGACCTTAATATCCCAAAGTGGCGGCCGCCTTGTGTGCCGGCTAGTTGCCGCCCGCGATTGCCGGCGCTGGAAAGAACAACTCGTCGATGGCCTCCGGCTTATGTTTTATCGAACCTGCGTCGTACATAAATGCGGCATAGGCCAGAACGCCCTCGGGCTTCGAGGTGTAGATGGTCGTCGGGTCGTTGAGTATCTGCACCAGGTCGTCGACCGACCAGCCTTTGCCGCCCATCGATTCCAAGAGGACCTTGGCGGCGTCCGTTTTATCGTCGCGGATCATTTCCTGCGCGCGCGCCAACGCCTTGTGAACGGCGGCCATGATCTTCGGGTTTTCGTTATAGAATTTGGTCGTCGTCGACATCATCGTGAAAGTCGCGGGACCGCCGAGAACGTCATACGAACTCAGGATCGTCTTGACGCGCGGGTCCTTCATCTCGCGTGAATCGAACGGCACCGACGACCCGTGCGCGACGACACCGCCTGTGCCGGAGAGGAGCGCGATCAAGGCGTCCGGGTGCGGCAGCGGCACGGTGTAGAGATCGAATTTGTAGGTCTGATCCTTGCCGTATTTTTTCTGCGCGTACATTTGCATCAGAATGGACGCAATCGAGACCTTTACCGCGCCGACAGCAATTTTCTGCTGCTGCGTGACGGCATCGATCGAACTCAGCTCCGCGAAGCGCGCGGTTATGCGCACAGGCAGCGTGCTGAGCGCGGCAATGCCTTTCACCTTCATGTTGGACTGCGTGCGGTCCCAGAGCGTGAGAAACCCGGGAGGGCCCGCTGAAATGATATGCGCGGTGCCTGACAGGAGAATGTCGTTCATAAGCGACGCGCTGCCGAGATCGGCCCAGTTGACCGTGATAGTCGCGCCGGACTCTGCGGCATATTTTTCGATCAGCTTGTATTTCTGCATCATGTAAAGCGGCAAGAATCCGAAACCGCCGGCGCCCAACGGAATCCGAAGCTCGCTGACTTCGGCGCGCGCCAGGGTAGGAAACACGACCACCACCAAGGCTGCGAGCAGCATCCTCCACGTCTTCATCGAGATCTCCTTTTTATCTTTTGTTATGAGTATAAGCGCCGGGCTTCCGCCGGCGTTCTCAATTCGCGGCAAGACCGATCGCGTCGGCCACCTTCGTCCATTTTGCTATTTCCGATCGCACCATCGTCCCGAATTCGGCCGACGAGCTCGCCATCGGCTGCACGCCCAGAGTAACCAGCCGCTCCCGGACATCCGGCGCCTGTAGGACTTTTGCGACGTCGGCGTTGATCCTCTCGACAATCGCCGGCGGCGTTTTCGCCGGAACTTGAATGCCGTACCATGTGGTGAAGCTGTATTTCGGCACACCGCTTTCGGCGACCGTCGGCACGTCGGGCAGGTTCGCCGAGCGGGTATCGCCCGTCACCGCCAAGGCACGGATGCGCCCCGACTTCAACAGCGGCTCGGCCGACACGGTGACCGAGATCATTACCTGGACCTCGCCGCTCAGCACGTCGTTTAAAGCCAACGCCGTGCCCTTGTAAGGAACGTGCGTGAGGTTGACGCCTGCCATGGATTTGAAAAGCTCCATGGCGAGATGCGGACCGCTGCCGCTGCCGCCCGAAGCGTAATTGATGACGCCCGGCTTTTCTTTCGCCAGCGCGATCAATTCGGGGATGGATTTCGCCGGCAGCGACGCATTGACCACCATGATGTTCGGCTGCGAGGCGACGAGAGATACCGGTGCAAGATCCTTCACTGGATCGTAGGGCAGATGCTTGTAGATGGCCGAGTCGAAGGCCATCGAGATGCTGCTCATCACCATCGTGTAGCCGTCGGGGGTTGCTTTCACGGCAGCCGTTGTGCCCACCGTACTGCCCGCCCCGGGCCGGTTGTCGATCACGACCGGCTGTCCCCATAGCTCACTTAGCTTCTGGCCGACAACGCGGGCGATGATGTCGGTGCCGCCGCCGACTGCGTAGGGCACGATGAAGTGGACGGCGCGCTCCGGATATTTTTGCGCGAACGCCGTTCCGGGCGAAGCCAAAGAGGCGATGACCGCCAGCAACGCGACATGGACTTTCATACGCACTCCTAGCCGATTGCGATGCGTCGCCACCGCGAGTTGCATCCGCATCCGGCGGTTAGGGCTTTGCGTTCGCCGCTTCTTCGGCAAATACTTGATTGGCACCGCGCACCGCTTCGCGCACTGCCAGGACGCCGCCATAGACCGCGACCTGCATCAAAACGGCGCGGATTTCCTCTTTGGTGCAGCCGTTATTCCGTGCGCCACGGATGTGCACCTTGGTCTCGTGCGAGCAACGCAACGCCGCGGTTAACGCCACGTTCAGAAGGCTCTTGGTCTTGCGCGGCAGTGTTTCGTCGGCCCAGACGACACCCCAGACGTTTTCGGTCGTCCAGTCGCGGATTGGCTGCGAAAAATCGCTCTCACGGTCTTGAATCTCGTCGTCATATTTTGCGCCCACGACTTCACGGCGGATTTTTTTGCCGAGATTGTAGCGTTTCTCATCCCTCATTTGACGTCCTTTCCGTCGTTACGATTGATCGTTGCGTGAACTCCTTTTGCCGCGCGAATTCGGGCGCGCTTCAAGCCGCTAGTTTGCGTTGTTAGGCATCACATCCAGGCGGACCGCGATGCCCTCGAGATCGGCGCTCGGCGCCGGATAGCGCTTCATGACCAGAGGATCGTGGCCCGGCACGATGTGGTGAGGCGTCGGGGCCTGCGCTTTCAGTAGCTCGAAGCCATCGAGCATTTGTCCGACGTGAAACGCTGTTACGAACGGCCTGCCCGTTTCGAGATTCTCGTAAAAGTGCGTGACGTCGGAAGCGACGACCACCCAGCCACGGCGGGTGTGGACGCGCACGAACTGCAAGCCGGCGGAATGTCCGCCCGCCGCATGCAATGAGATTCCCGGACAGAGTTCGGCCGAACCGAAGTAAAACTGCACACGCTCCGCATAGTTCAGCCGGACGATGCCGCAAACATCCTCCACCTCGAACGAATGGGACAGCTTCGGGTGGCTCATATAGTGACCCGTCGCGTAGTGGATTTCGGGCTCTTGCAGGTGGAAACGCGCCTTCGGAAACCGATCGAAGGTTCCGACATGATCGTAATGGAGGTGAGAAAGAATGACGTCCTGCACCTCGTCGGCATCGACCCCGAGAAGCTTCAATGCGTCGATGGGGCAGCGCAGGAACGTCCGCTTTCGTTTCGCCGCCACCTCGGCCGTGAAACCGCAGTCGATCACGAATGTCCGCTCTGCGGACTTGGCGACCCAAAGGAAGTAGTCCATCGGCATAGGACCCTCGTGAGGATCGCCGCCGATGAAATGGTCGCTCCGCTTCGCATCGCGGGTCGCATAGCGAAGGGCAAACAGCTCGTACTCCGGCAATGAGTTGGACATATCACCCCTACTGTTATCGAACGCGCTATTGCGCCGCAGTCCGTCGTCTCGTGCCTCTAGCACAACTGTCGTCCTCTAGATTATACTGTCAACATGCAACATCTCAAGCCGCCCTCTTTGTCCAGTGCCACGTTCGCCGATCGGGCCTTCGAGTGGCTCGAAGCGGCGATCATAAAAGGCGATCTTCCGCCGGAAACGAAACTGGACGAGGTCAGCCTCGCCAAGTCGTTCGGGACAAGCCGCGGACCGGTGCGCGAGGCGATCAACCGGCTCGAGGGCAAGAAGCTCGTCGAGCGCGTGCCGCACATCGGCGCTCGCGTCGCGACTTTCTCCCCGGGCGATCTTCGTGAGATTCTTTATGTGCGCGAAGCGCTTGAAGGCATGGCTTGCCGTCTCGCAACGCAGCGAATGTCGGAAAAGCAAATCGACGATTTAGAGGCCTTATTGGAAGGTCACGCCACGCAAAATGCCTTAAAAACCGGCGAAAATTACTTCCAGCGGCCCGGCGACTATGACTTCCACTATCGCATCATCAGCGCCAGCGAGAACCAAAAGCTGTTCCGGATGCTCATCGACGATCTTTATCATCTGATGCGGATGTATCGCTATCGCTCGAGTTCCCGCAAAGGCCGTGCACACGAAGCGTTGCGCGAGCATCGCGCGATCGTTGACGCGATGCGGCAGCGCGACGCAGAGCGTGCCGAGATTTTGATGCGCCAGCATATTGCGCGAGCGCGGCTGGCGGTGGACAATTTGCCGGACAGTAAAGAGCCATCGAGAGCCAAGAGGTCGGCGGGCTAATACGGTACCTTGACCGGGACGGAGCAGGCTGCCAGTTTCAACTGTCAACAATAACGCGAGAGCCCGGGTGTGGGCCCTCTAGGGAGGCGTCCGTGAGCAATGCCGTGCGGTGCGTAATCATGCGCGGAGGAACCAGCAAAGCTGTGTTCCTCAAGGAGTGCGATCTGCCGCCGCAGGAGAGCAAGCGCAAGAATCTCATTCTTGGAATTTTTGGCTCGCCGGACCGCCGGCAGATCGATGGGCTTGGCGGCGCTGACCCGCTGACGAGCAAGCTCGCCATCATCGGCCCGCCGCGCGACGACCCGCGCGCCGCCGGCACCCACCTCACCTACACGTTTGGCCAGGTCGAGATC
This sequence comes from Pseudolabrys sp., assembly GCA_037200245.1. Taxonomy (GTDB): domain Bacteria; phylum Pseudomonadota; class Alphaproteobacteria; order Rhizobiales; family Xanthobacteraceae; genus Pseudolabrys. The sequence goes on along the minus strand of JBBCIM010000030.1, from coordinate 98,077 downwards.
GACCATCCCGACATCGATTTCCTGAGCCTGTGCGGCAATATCAGTTCCGCGGTCGGCGCTTTCGCCGTTTACGAGGGCATGGTGCAACCCACCTCACCGATCACGACGGTGCGCGCCTTCAATACCAACCTCAATCGCGTGCTGAACATCGAAGTGCCGGTCGAGAACAACCGGCCTGTCGAAAGGGGCGATTTCGTCGTTCCGGGCGTGCCCGGCTCCGGCGCGCGTATCCTTGGTGGATTTTGCCGAAACCGCGGGTTCGGCCTGCGGTGCCTTGCTCCCGACCGGTAATCCCATCGATCGTCTCGACATTCCCGGCTTCGGCGAGATCGAAGCGTCGCTGCTCGACATCGGCAACGCCCATGTCTTCATTCGCGCGCGCGATGTCGGCCTCGTCGGCACCGAGACGGCCGCCGAAATCGATGCGAAGGCGGATTTGCGCGAATTGCTGGAGAAAATTCGCGGCGCGGCGGCTTTCCGCATGAAGATGATCTCGGACCCGGCACGCTCGAAGCAGGAGAGTCCGGCGACGCCGATCCTCGGCATGCTGAGCCCAGCGGCGGATTACCGCAACGAGCTTGGCAAGAGCACGGTGAAGGCCGCGGATGTCGATCTGGTGTCGCGGCTGATGTTCATGCAGCAAATGCATAAGACCTATGCCGGCACCAGCACGGTCTGCACGGGCGTGGCGAGCCGCGTTCCCGGCACCATCGTTCATGAAATGACGCGGCCCGAAACGCTTGAGAACCCGGTCGTCCGCATCGGCCATCCCGCCGGCGTGATCGGAACGGAAACGCGCGTCGAGCTCAAGGGCAACGATTATATCGTTCGCCGCGCGACGCTGGGCCGCACCGCCCGCCGCATCCTGGAAGGCTATGTCTATCCGGGCGCGATCGCGGACAGCGACGAAACGCAGGAACACGCATGACGGTCGGCGGGCAGATACAGACTTCTCGCCCGCCTGAGCCGTCGCGGGGCGAGAAGCTATTTGACCCCAAGCGCCTGAGGCAGCCGGGGACAATCGGGCCGCTGCGTCTCAAAAATCGCGTCATCATGGGTCCCATGGGGACCAACTACGGCACGACCGACGGCTTTTCGACCGAACGCGACAAGCTCTATTACGCCGAACGCGCCAAGGGCGGCGTCGCCATGATCGTCACAGAGGCGATGAATATTTCCGCCGGCGCGCGCAATCACAACAACTCGCTCTGCATCTATCACGACCAGTTCATTCCCGGCGTCAGCGCCGTCGTGCGCGCGATCCAGGATAACGGCGCGCTCGCCGTAGCGCAGATCAATCACCGGGGACAATTGTTAAAGCGGTCCGTGCTGGGCATGGAGCCGGTCGGTCCGACCGCCGGCAAACATCCGAACACCGGCGAGCCGGTGCGCGCGCTTCGCGTCGATGAGATTCGAGCCATCCAGCGCGATTTCCTCGACGCCACACGGCGGCTCTGGCGCGCGGGCTATGACGGCGTCGAAATACATGCCGGCAACGGCTATCTGTTCCAGCAGTTCTTTTCCGAACGTTTCAACCGGCGTGACGACAATTACGGCGGATCGCTCGAGAACCGCATGCGGCTCTTGCTGGAAACAGTCGGCCTTATCCGCGACGAACTTCCGGATTTGCCCTTGTTCGTTCGCATCAGCGCTACCGAATATGCCCCTGGCGGTTACACGCAGGACGAAGCGATTGCGCTCGCGGTGGCTCTCGAAAAGGCCGGCGTATCGGCCATCGACCTTTCCGGCGGCACCAATGAGACCCCTCTGCTGTCGCGGTTCTGCATCCAGCCGCCGTCATTCCCGCGCCGCTGCCTCGAGCCCTATGCGCGCCCCTTGAAGCAGGCGCTGAAAGTGCCGGTCATTATTGCCGGCCGCATTATTTCGGCCGAGGATGCCGAAGCCGTCCTGGAAGCCGAAAGCGCGGATTTCATCTCACTGGGCCGCGCCCTGATCGCCGACCCGCATTGGTGCAACAAGGCCTTCGGCCAGGTTCCGGCGCCGATCAGGCCTTGCATCTCGTGCAATGTTTGCTTCGAACGGCTGACGCTCGAACGCGACGTGGCCTGTGTGCAAAATCCGCTGGTCGGCACGGAATTCGAGTCGCTGGAGTATCTCGAACCGCAAGTCGCCCATAAGCCGGCGGAAAGCCGGCAGCGGATTCTGGTTCTCGGCGCAGGCGTTGCCGGCGCCGAGGCCGCGCGCATGGCGGCAGCGTTCGGCCACTCGGTCGAAATCTGGGACAGCGCAGAGCGCGCCGGCGGCCAAGTGCCGCTCGCGCTCGCGGCTCCCGACAAGGAAGACGTCGCGGGCGCCTGGAATTACCGCGTCACGGAACTTGAGAGCTTCAAGGTGGCGATCCGGCTCGGCAAGAAAATCACCGCCGAGGCATTGCGCGACTTTGCCCCCGACCTCGTCATCATCGCGACCGGCTCGCGTCCCCGCGGCCTGCCCTTCCCGCTCAATGTTAAGGTCCCGGTGTTGCAGGCATGGGACGTGCTGCTCGACGAGAAATCCGTCAAGCACGGCGCAAAGGTCACCCTGATCGGCGGCGGCATGGTCGGCATCGAGACCGCCGAAGTTCTCGGCGCACGCGGCTGCGCCGTTACCGTCATCGAAATCCAGGCGACGGTCGCGCGCGATATGGCCCGCAACAATCGCTTCGATGTGCTGGCACGGCTTGAGCAGCACGATGTAAGGCTGCTTACCGAGACGCGCATCGAGAATGTCGTCGACGGCAAAATGACCTTGCTGCGCAAGGGCGAACGGACCCAGCATGAACCCGGCGACGCCGTCGTCCTTGCCGTCGGGCCGGAACCGAACCGCGATGTTGTCGGCATCGTGGAAAAAACCGGCCTGCTCAGCGTGCTGGTCGGCGACTGCAATCAACCGGGCGATTTTCTCAACGCAATTCGCGACGCATCCATGACGGTGATCGCCATGAATGACAACCGATCGGCACTGGGAAGACGCTTAACAAGATAACAAAACAAATCTGATGCTAATGGAGGAAACAATGCACGGACTTTTCAAGGCGCTTACGATCACGCTGTGTTTTGGAGCGGTCGGCCTCTCGGCCGGCGAAACCCAGGCGCAGACTCCTTATAAAATCGGCGTCATCCTGCCGTTGACCGGCAGCACCGCCTGGGGCGGCCAGCCGGCGAAGATGGCGGCCGAACTTGCCGCAGCCGAGGTCAACGCGCAAAAGCTCGCCGGCAATTTCAAGGTCGAGTTGGTGTTCGCCGACGGCGCCTGCGAGCCGCGACCGTCCTTTGCCGCCGCGCAGAAGCTGATCAGCCAGGACCAGGTCCAGGCCTTGATCGGCGAATGGTGCTCGAGCGCCTCGGTCGCGATCGCGCAGGTCGCCAACGATGCAAAGATTCCCTACATCGTCCAGATTTCGACCGCCGACGAAATCGCCAAGAAGGCGGGCCCTTACGTTTTCCAAAGCGTGATGCAGAACAAGGCCATCCAGCATCGCGAAGGCGAACTTCTCCTCAAGAAATTCAGCTTCAAATCGGCGGCGATCCTGGTCGAAAACAACGATTTCGGTCTGAGCTTCCGCAAGAATGTCCGCGAGACATTCGAGAAGGCCAACATCAAGATCGCGATCGATATTCCGCAGGACCGGCAGGACACCAACTGGTATTCGGTCATCACCCGCATCCAGGGCGCGTCACCCGATATCGTGGTGGTATCGATCTCGGCTGGCCAGGCGGCCAATTTCGTCAAGCAGTACGCCGAAAGCGGCATCAAGACGCCGCTGTTCTCCGACTATCCGCCGCCGCCGTACATTTTCGAAACCCAGGTCGGCACCCAGGCCGGCAAGATCGGTCTCGTGCGCGGCGCCTTCTTTCTCAACAATCCCAACGCCACGCCGAAGCAGAAAGAATTTGTCGCCAAGTTCGAGCCGATCGTCGAGAAGGCGCTCGGGCATAAGCGCTCGACCGTACATTGGGATCTCGTCACCTACGACGCGGTGATGCTGGCGGCCGACGCCCTCAAGCGCGGCGGCAGCGCCAAGCCCGACGATTTCGTCAAGGCGCTGGCGGCGACCAAGTACGACGGCACGCTCGGTCACTACGAGTTCGACGCGGATCGCGGCATCAAACCGGAAGGCTTCGACTTCCAGTTCATCCGCAACACCCCCGACGGCAGCCTCGAGGTCGTGAAATAGCAAACGCAAACCTGCGTTTGCGGTGGCGTCGTCAGAGTGAGTAGCCATGTTCGTTCAGATCCTCATCAACGGCCTGATCCTCGCCGGTAACTATGCGCTGGTCGCCGTCGGATTGACGCTGATCTTCGGCGTCATGCGCATGGTCAACTTTGCCGAAGGCCAATCCGTGATGATCGGCGCCTTTGTCGCCCTCACAGTCACGCCGTTCGTCGGATATATTCCGGCGATCGGCGTGGCGATGGTGGTCAATGCCATGCTCGGGGTCATTCTCGAACGCACCGCGTTTCGGCCGTTCCGCGGCGCCGAGCTCAACGGCCTGATCGCATCGATGGGCATGTCCATCATTCTGATTAATCTGGCGGAACTGATCTGGGGCACGGTGCCGCGGCCCTTCGATACGCCGCTGAACGACATTTCGGTCACTTTCGGCACCGTGGGCGTCAGCCTGCAACGGCTGCTCGTGATCGCCTGCAGCGTCGGCCTGCTGCTGGGCCTGTGGTGGCTGGTCCGGTTTTCTTCGCTCGGCCGCCAATTCCGCGCCGTCTCCGAAGACGCCGAGGTCGCGTCGGCGATGGGCATCGATGCCAACCGCATCGCGCGCACCAGCGTCGTGATCGGCTCGTCGCTTGCAGCCGCGGCGGGCGCATTGTCCGGCCCGGTCAACATGCTGGCCCCCGAAATGGGTCAGGCGGAGATGCTCAATGCCTTCGCCGCCATCATCCTCGGCGGCTTCGGCAATGTGAACGGCACCATCCTCGGTGCGCTCCTGATCGGCATGGTGCAGAGCGTATCGGCCGTCTACATCTCGAACGCCTATTCGAATTCCATCGCCTTTGGCTTGCTGATCGTCACGTTGATCTTCTTTCCGCGCGGCCTTGTTCCCGAACGGATGGACGAAAATGTCTAGGACAAATCTTTGGGTCCTGCGGATCGGCTGCGTCGCGCTTCTCGTCGCGCTGCCGTTCGTTATCGGGCCGTTCTGGCTCCAGATGATGATCCTGGCGCTGATCTACAGCCTCGTGGTCTACAGCATCAACGTGCTGACGGGATTTTGCGGCCTGCTGTCATTCGGACAGGCGGGCTTCGTCGGCGCCGGCGCTTACGCGTACGGCGTGCTCAGCGTCGCTAACGTGCCGATCTTCATCTGCGTCCTGACCGGCTTGGCGCTCCCGACTGTCCTCGGACTCTTGCTGGGCCTGCCCGCGGCGCGGCTGAAAGGCCACTACCTCGCGATCGGCACACTTGGCTTCGGCGTCCTCGGCGCGCAGATGCTGAACAACATGGTCGATATCACCCGCGGACCGATGGGCCTGCTCGGCATCCAGTCGGTCGGCTTCGACCGCATGACCTGGTACTACGTCATGCTCGCCGTCTCCTTGAGCCTGATGTTCGGCTTGAATGTGCTTGAGCGGCGCACCTTCCTCGGGGTGATGCTCAAGTCGGTCAAATACGACGAGATCGCCGCCGGCGCCTGCGGCATGACCACGCTGGGCGTGAAGCTGCTGGCGTTTTGCAGTTCGGCTTTTCTGGCGGGGCTCTGCGGCGTTTTTCTGGCCGCCTATATGCGCTTCCTGACGCCGGACCTTTTCGTTCCGACCGAATCCTTCCGCTATCTGATGATGGCCGTCGTCGGCGGCGCCGGCAGCGCGACGGGCGGCTTCATCGCATCTCTGCTGCTGACCGCCGTGCCCGAACTCCTGCGCTCGTTGGGCGAAACAAACCTCCGTCTGCTCGTCTACGGCGTCATGGTTCTGTTCGTTCTGTGGTTCGTGCCGGGCGGCATCGGCGGCTTGCTCGATCGCATGATCGGAAATCGGTCGCGGCTCGTCCCGGCACGGCCGGAAGCGGATGACGCCACGGCGATTACGGCTGCCGGAGTCAAGGAAGCATGACTCCCGTCCTCGAAATCAAAGCCGTGTCGAAGAATTTCGGCGGCGTGAAAGCGCTCCAGGGCATCGATCTCACGGGTCTGGCCGGCGAAGTTCACGGACTCATCGGCCCCAATGGCGCCGGAAAATCGACGCTGATCGGTTGCATCACAGGCATCAACAGGATCGACAGCGGCGAGATCCTGTTCCGCGGCCAGCGCATCGACCGCATGAGCGTGCACCGCCGCGCTCGGCTCGGCATCTCACGGACGTTCCAGAAGATACGCCTCGCACAACAGCTTACCGTCTTTGAAAATGTTGCCGCCGCGCTCGCCGCGCGCTGGTTCCGGCACCTGTCCGGATACCTGAAAATATTGACCCCTCTAACATCCCCCGCGATCACCGGCCCCGTTTACAAGGCGCTCGACGCCGCCGGGATTGCTTCTTTGGCCGGAGAGCAGGTGGCCTCCTTGCCCTATGGCAAACGGCATTTCGTCGAATTGGCCCGCGCCTTGGTGAGCGAACCCGACGTCATCCTGCTGGACGAGCCCGCGACCGGACTGACCGACGCCGAGCGCGGCCATCTGATGGCACTGGTGCGGCGAGTCACGGCAAGCGGCTGCCTGGTCGTCTTGGTCGAGCACGATCTCGAACTTGTCGGCCGCCTGTGCGATCGCGTCACGGTTATTGAATACGGCCGCAAGATCTTCACCGGCACGCCGACCGAGGCTCAGAAAAATCCGGAGGTTGTGAGAGCCTATCTTGGTTCATCGAAATTCACGAGCCAGGAGGCCGATCGTGCCCCAGCAGCTTGAAGTTCGAAACCTGACCGTGAATTACGGCGAGATCGTCGGCGTGCGCGACCTCAACATGGCGGTCGCCAAAGGCGAGATCGTCGCTTTGCTCGGCGCCAATGGCGCCGGCAAAAGCACGACCCTCAAAGCCATCATCGGGATGGTGAAGGCCACCAGCGGCTCGATCATTGTCGGCGACCGGGATGTCACAGGACAGCCCGCCCATACGACGGCACGGCACGGCGTGGCCCTCGTTCCGGAAGGCCGCCGCATATTCAAACGCATGACCGTGAGCGAAAACCTCAAGGTCGGCGGCGTCACGCGCAGCAGCGCCGAGGTCAGCCAGCAGATCGAAAGCGTCCATGCGCTGTTCCCGCGGCTGAAAGAGCGCGAGCGGCAGCTCGCGGGGACATTGTCGGGCGGCGAACAGCAGATGCTGGCGATCGGCCGCGCCTTGATGTCCAAGCCGCAGTTCATTCTGTTCGACGAGCCGTCGCTAGGGCTTGCCCCAATCGTCGTCGAAGACGTCGTCAATGCCATCCGCCGCATCAGCCGCGATTTCGGCATCGGCGGCATCCTGGTCGAACAGAATGTCAATGTCGCCCTTAGCCTTGCCAAACGGGCCTTCGTGCTGTCGCGCGGCGCCTTGGTGCTGGCGGACACGTCCGAAGAGCTTCGGGGATCGGATCGTCTGCGCGAGGCCTATCTGGGCATGGGCTGAGAAGTTTTGACAACACACTGCAAAAAGGACCGACAGGAATAAAAAATGTCTGCATCAGATCAGCTACGAAAAATCTTGAGCCGAGACGAGTTGATTATTGCTCCGGGCGCCTATGACGGCTTGACCGCACGGCTCGTCGTCGACGCCGGCTTTCCCGTTGTTTATGCGACCGGCGCCGGCATCTCCAACTCGCAATTGGGGCTTGCCGACATGGGCCTTCTCACCATGTCGGAAATGCTCGACCAGGCACGTAAAATGGTGAACGCCGTCGACGCCCCCGTCATCACGGATGTCGATACCGGCTACGGCAACGCGCTCAATCTGTACCGCACCGTCAGGGAGTTCCAACGGGCGGGCGTTGCCGCGGTGCAGATCGAAGATCAAGTGATCCCCAAGAAATGCGGCCACTTCACCGGCAAGCAGGTCATTCCGTTCGACGAGGCCGTGCTCAAGATCAAGGCGGCCGTCGAGGCGCGCGGCGACGACAGTCTGGTCATCATTGCCCGCACCGACGCGATCGCGGTCGAGGGCTTTGACGAAGCGATGCGCCGGGCGCGTGCTTACGTCGATGCCGGCGCCGATGCCCTGTTCGTCGAAGCGCCGCGATCCCTGGAGCAGATGGCGACGATCGGCCGCGACCTGCCCGGCATCAAGATCGCCAATATCGTCGAGGGCGGCCACACGCCGATCGTGCCGGCGAAAGACCTCGCTGCCATGGGCTTCCGCATCGCCATTTACGCCAACATGGTGCTGCGCTCGAGCGTCAAGGCCATCCAGAAAAGCCTCAAGCACCTTCACCAGGCCGGCGATTCCGAGGCAATCCTTGGAGAAATGATCACCGTGGAAGAGCGAGCCCGGCTTACCCAGAAGCCCAAGCTCGATGCCATGGAGAAACAATACGTCTACGCCGTGTAAGCCATCGGCGCGTCAACTGAAGTCCCAATCACGACAGGAATACGGAAATCATCATGTCTAAGACCGTGAGCACCACCAAGACCCCGAGCGACCTCCTTGCCGACCACTTCACCTCGATAGCAAGCCGCGATCTGCCGGCGAAACTCATATCGGACGCGAAGACCCTGGTGGCCGACTATCTCGGCGTTGCCGTGGCCGGCAGCCAAACCGACAGCGGCGCCATCGGCGCGACCTTTGCCAATGAAACCGGCGGCAAGCCGGAAGCGACGCTGATCGGCCACCCTGGCCGCGTCCCGGCGGTGCACGCCGCTTTCGCCAACGCGATTTCGTCGCACAGCATCGAATTGGATGACGTCGACATCCTCGCGCTCTTCCATTTCAGCCCGCCGGTCGTTTCAGCGGCGCTGGCGATGGCCGAACGCGAGAAATCCAGCGGCGCCGAGTTCATCGCAGCCGTCGCGCTGGGATGCGAGATGATGGCGCGGGCGAGCGCCGCCGCCAACAATTCGCTCCGCGACCGCGGCTATCACACCACGCCCACGTGCGGCGTGTTCGGCGCGGCCGTGGCGGCGGGCCGGCTTCTCAAGCTCGACCGCGACCAAATGGTCTCCGCGCTCGGCATGGCCGGCTCTCAGGCCTCGGGCCTGATGGAAATGTACGGCCCATCGATGCAGAAACGCTTCAACCCGGGTCCCGCCGCCCGCAACGGCGTCACAGCCGCATTGATGGCGAAGCTCGGCTTTACCGGCACGGCGTCCATTTTCGACGGCGAACGCGGATTCTTGCGCGCATTCACGGACAAATACGATGTCTCCGAACTGACCAAAGGCCTCGGCAAAGACTATCCGGTCTATATGGAATACAAGGCCTATTCCTGCGCGCGCCCGATCCACAATGCCATCGATTGCGCGCTCAACATCCGTAAGCAGTTGAAAGAGCCGATCGCCAATATCAGCTCCATCACGATGCAGCGCCATCCGGACTGGGGGAACTATCACCTCAACAAGAAGCCGCTGACCTATCATGAAGCCCAGGTCAGCCTGCCCTATTCGACCGCGGTCGCCTTGATCGAAGGCGCGGCCTTGCTGCCGCAATATCAGGACGAGAAGCTCAACGATCCTGAAATTCTGCGGCTGTCGAATATGATCGAAGTGGTCATCGACCCGAGCCTGCCGCGTGGCGTCTCGTGCCTGATGACGTTGAAGACCACCGGCGGCGCCGAGTTCAAGTCGCAGGTCGATCATCCGCGCGGATCGATCGAAAACCCGATGACGCCGGAAGACATGAGCAACAAAGCCCATATGCTGGGCGACAATGTCATCGGCAAGGCTGCCATGGACACGCTGATCGATCAGGCGAGAAATATAGAAAAACTCGCCAACGTCACTGAACTCCTGCAACTGACCGTGCCGAAGACCCGCGCACGCGCCGCCATTGGAGGACGTCATGCCTGATAAAACCAGCGCAAAGGCCTTGGACGGCCTAACCGGAAGCCTGGCAACCTTCATCGCCGAGGTGCCGCGCCGCGGCGTCCCCGGGAATGTCCGGGAGGTCCTTCAGGCCGCGGTTATCGACGCAATCGGGTGCGGCCTTTTTGGCCTCACCACCGAAGCGGTACGGATCGTCCATGCCTTCGCGCTGGAGCAAGGCGGCCCTGCCGACGCAACGCTCTGGGCGTCCGGTGGCGCCCGCATCTCGGCCGGCAATGCCGCGATGCTGGCCGGCACGGCCATTCATGGCTTCGACTTCGACGACCACCACCGCGCCAAGCTGCATCTTAGCGCCGCCATCCTGCCGGCCGCGCTGGCTCTGGCCGAACGGCAGAAGACCGACGGCCCGATGCTTCTTGCGGCGCTGGCCGCCGGCTACGAGGCCATGGCCCGCATCAGCCTCGCCGCCAATCCGAACGTCGCCCGCATGCGTGGCTGGCACCTGACCGGCACTTGCGGGACGTTCGGCGCGGCCGCCGCCGCCTCGGTGATCTTGGGCTTCGACGCTTCCACAACGGCAAGTGCGCTCGGTCTCGCCGGCACGCAATCTGCCGGCCTGTGGGCGTTTAACGCCGACGGCGCCATGAGCAAGCGTTTGCATCCCGGCAATGCCGCCCATAGCGGCATCACGGCGGCACTGCTGGCCCAGAAGGGCTTCCACGGGCCTCGCAAGATCCTCGAAGCCGAGGACGGGGGCTTTCTCGCCGCCATGTCGGACCAGACGCGGCCGGGCGAAATCACGCGCGGGCTCGGTCAGGAGTGGCGGGCGGAAGCAGTCTGTTTCAAGCCTTATTCATGCTGCGGCAGCAACCACGCCAGCATCGACGCGGCGCTCGAACTCAAGGCCGAACACGGTTTTACGGCTGCTGACGTTGGCAGCGTGACAATCGGCATCAGCCGCGTGGTCGAACGCCAGACCGGCTTTGCCTACACGCCGTCGACCGTGCTCAACGCCCAGATGAGCATTCGCCAGAACGTTGCCGTGGCATTGCTCGATTCGGCAGCCTTGATCGAACAATTCACGCCGCAGCGCATCGCCGATCCGGTGCTCAACGAACTGATCTCGCGCGTCAACGTCGAGGTCGACCCAGACATGGACGCGGTTTATCCGGAAAGATACGCCGGCATTGTCACGATCGAGCTTCGCGACGGGACGCGTCTGCGCAAGCGTGTCGATTATTCGAAGGGCATGCCGGAAAATCGGATGAGCCCCGCCGAGCTCAATGCCAAGTTCAGGTCGTTGACGGCGGCGTCCGTAGGCGCGGAAGCCGGCGAGAAAATATTGGCCCATCTCGTCAATATCTTCGACGCCCCGGACAACATCGCGCTGACGCGGCTTCTCGGCAACGTCTTCGTGGACAAATGCGAAATCTCGACAGCGGCGTAATTAGATCGGTAGAGCGCATGAGGGCAACCACACCATGATGAAAAAAGCTCTCGTCGTTGCAATTTCCACCTTATTGCTTGCTGCAGCTCCTGCATTCGCCGGGGAAGTCAACGTGCTGAGCGGCCAAGCGATCGAACCCGGGCTGGTCGCGGCAACCGACGCTTTCCGTGCGCAGACCGGGCACGCCGTTAAGATCACTTATGCGACGACTCCGGAAATCCGGCGGCGAATCGGCGCAGGCGAAACCGCCGACGTCGTGATCGCCCCGCCCGAAGCGCTCGACGAGTTTGCCAAGGCCGGCAAGATCGAAGCTCTCGCCCGCGCTCCGATCGGCCGGGTTGGCGTCGGTGTCGTGGTGCGCGAGGGCGTGCCGAAACCGGATGTCTCGACCGTCGACGCTCTCAAGCGCGCGGTGCTCGACGCCGATACGGTCATTTACAATCGGGCGTCGAGCGGGCTTTTCGTCGAAGGGCTTCTCAAGCGGTTGGGCCTCGCCGATCAGATTCAGGAAAAGACCAAGCGCTATTCCGGCACCGACATGGTCGAGCCCATGATCCACGGCAAGGGCAAGGAGATCGGCTTCATGCCTGTCGCCGAAATTCTTCACTTCCGCGGCCGGGGCTTGCAACTCGCCGGCCCGCTACCGGACGACATCCAAAATTACACGACCTACGCCGCCGAACTGACATCGAAATCCGACGCAGCGCGAGATTTCATTCGGTTTCTTGAGACCTCTGCCGCGAAGAGGATATTTTCCGACGCCGGCGTCAATTAGGTGCCTCTGCGAGTTTGATCAAATACCCCGGGTGACGCCGCCGTCGATATTGATTTCGGCGCCCTGAATATAGCCCGCCTTTTCCGACGCCAGATAAGCCGTCAGCCAGCCTATTTCTTCCGGCCTTCCGAAGCGGCTGATGCCCAATGTCGCCAACATCTCGGCCTCGGCCTCACCCTCGGTAATCGATCGTGCCTGTGCGACTTCCTTGAACCGCTTGGCCAATCGGTCCGTCAGGATGTGACCTGGGCTCAAGGTATTGACCCGCACGCCGTCATTGCGTCCGAGCTCCGCCAGCGCCTTGCTGAAATTCAATAGCGCCGCGTTGACGGCGCCGCCGATCGTCAACGACGCCCGCGGCGTGCGCGCGGAGATGCCGACGATATTGATCACAGCGCCTTTCGTCTGTTTCAGATGCGGCCAGGCAGCCCGGCTGACGCGAACATAGCCTTCCATCTTCAAGGCAAATCCATCGTCCCAATCCGCATCTGAAAGCTTGAAGAAGTTGCCGCCCTTGGTGGCGCCGGCATTGTTGACGAGAATGTCCAAGCGGCCGAGATGACGAACCGCCTCGGCGACCGCTGCCTCACACGCCGCCCCATCCCGCAAATCGCCGGAATGCACGAAGACATTTTTTGCGCCGCCTTCGATTAGCTCTGCCGCCATTCGATCGAGGGCTTCCCGATTGCGAGCGACCAGACAGACGTTCGCGCCCTCGCGCGCAAGTTCACGGGCAATACCGGCGCCGATTCCGCGGCTCGCGCCGGTAATCAGCGCCGTCTTGCCCTTCAATCCGAGATCCATGTCTATTCAGCTTTCAGCCCGGCTTTGGTGATGATATCGCGGTCGCGGCTGATCTCCTGGGCAATGTAGGCCGCGAACTCTTCCTGGGATTGCGGCACCAGCTCAACGCCCTGATCGGACAGGCGCGCCTTCGCGACGTCGGTCTTCATGAACTTGATCATTTCGGCATGAAGACGGCTCTTGATATTCGCCGGCGTGCCGGCCGGCAGCACGATGCCAAACCACTCGTACATTTCGAGACCGGGATAGCCGGCTTCCGTCAGCGTCGGAGCATCGGGAATCAAGGGCGATCGTTTGACGTCCGCCAGCGCCATAACGCGGAATTTGCCGCTTTGGATAAACGGCAGCGTCGAAGTGAAGGCGTTGAACAAGACCTGAATGTGTCCGGCCATCAGATCGTTCATCGCCGGGGCGCCGCCGCGATAGGCGATGTGCACCAGTTTCGAATCCGACTTGATCTTGAAAAGCTCGCCGGCAAGGTTTGCTGCCGACCCATTGCCAGGCGAACCGTAACTCAAAGGCCCGGACTTCTTATCCTGCGCTAGGAGGTCCGCCACCGACTTGGAAGCCGACGTATCGCTCACGAGCACCACGATGGGCGTGCGCCCGATAAGGGTCAACGGGTCGATCGATTTAATCGGATCGTAGGGAAGATTTTTGATAAGCGTGGCGTTTGTCGCATGCGGCGTCGAAATCATGCCCAGCGTGTAGCCGTCCGGCGCGGAGTGGGTGAGCGCGTCGGTTGCGATGATATTGCCGCCGCCCGACTTGTTTTCCACGATGACGGATTGGCCGAGCGCCTCGGTCAGGTATTGAGCCAGCAACCGGCCGATGATGTCGGCGGTTCCTCCCGGTGCGAAGGGAAGGATCAGGCGCAGGCTGCGGTTGGGAACCCACTCTTGCGACACCGCCGGCGTAGCGGCGAGCATCGCTATCGTCAAAGCGACAGCCGGTAGAACCATCGTTAGCCGAGCGATCGCGCGCCCGAGTTTCCTGCGCAGCATGGTCGTGCCCTCCCCGTTTGCTTTTTAGTTTTTCGATGTGTTTTACGAACCCCGAAATATCGGCGCCCGCTTTTCTGCAAATGCCGCAATTCCTTCTTTCCAGTCATCCGTGGTTTGCAAGAGGCTCAACATGTTCTGCTCGAGCCTGATGCCGCTGGCGATATCCAGATCCCGGCTGCGTTGGCCAAGCTCCTTGGCAGTCTGCACCGCCAACGGTGCCATGGCCGCGATTTTTTCGGCATAGGCGCGCGCCGCCGGCATTAAATCGGGCAACGGCACCACTTTGTTGACGAGGCCCCAATGCAGAGCCCACTCCGCGTTCATCGGTTCGCCGGTCAGAAGCATTTCCATGGCGATCGGATATGGCAGTTGCTGCATGACGCGCTGCGTGCCGCCGTTGCCGGGAACGCCGCCCCGCTTGATTTCGGCCAAACCGAAGGTCGCATGCTCGGCGGCAATGCGAATATCGGTAGCCATCAGCAGGCACATGCCGCCAGCCAGGCAATAGCCATTCACCGCGGCAACGATCGGCTTCCAGATTTCCAGGCCGCGGTTGGGCAGCATGTGTTTCTGGGTCAGCATCATCTCGCTGCGGCTCGCAAGCCGCGGCATCGGCGTCTTGAGGTCGGCGCCGGTCGAGAACGACCTTTCGCCGGCGCCGGTCACGATGACGACGCGCACGGCTGGATCGTCGCGAACCGCAACAAACGTCTTGGACAGAGCTTCGTAATGATCTGGATCGAAGGCGTTCAGACGCTCGGGCCGATTGAAGGTAATCGTGGCGATACCTTTATCGACGTCGAGATCGATCGACATGTCTTAATCCTCCCGCGGCCGGCCGTTAGTCGCCGTTGCGCCGAGGATAGGAGAAAACGAAACCGGTCGGGAAATACCGATTTTCGTTCCGGGCATAAGCCAGTTTTATGGAGCCTTTTCATGCAGCATCGCGCCCGGCCAGTCGGGCTGACGGATGCGGTCGAAGACAACCTGGGTCAAAATCTGCTGCACATTCAACGCGGCCGGGCTGAGATGGGTCGCCTTCGACCGGTTCATCGAAATATCAAGCTGCAGATCCGGATCGATAATCGGCCGAAACACCAGCCGGCTGCCGACGGGACCGACATTGGGCGGCATCCACAACGTAATGGCCGGGCCGAGGCCCTGTTCGACGGCGCCGACCAGCGTTCGCAACGAATTCGCTTCGACCAGGGGTTCGATGGAGAGGCCAAGCTTCGACAGGCCGGCGTCCACCGCCGCCCTCACCGGGTTTCCGACGCTCGGCAGCGCCACCACTCGGGCGGCCGCCTCGGTCATGGAAATGGGATCGCCGGCCCTGTCCTGCCGGGTGCGGCCGTCGCACAACAGAGCCAGACGCTGGCTGAAGAGCAGGAGCCGGTCGAATTGCTCGGCCGCCTTATATTCGCAAATAAGGGCGAGTTCGACACGATTATTGACGAGTAAGGAGCGCTGCTGAGCGCTTTCCCCTTCATATAATTGAAGTTTTATGCGCGGAAACTTTGCGCGCACGGCGCCGACCAGCGGCGCCGAAAAGAACGATGCCAGCACGCTCGGAAATCCTATCGTGACTTGGCCGGCCGGCTCGTCATTGGCGATCCGCACCATCTCCGAAATCTGCCCGACCTGCCGCATGGTGGAGCGGGCCTCGCGGTACAAGACCAGGCCCGCCTCGGTCGGGCGCACGCCGCTAGCGCTGCGAATCAGCAGCGATGTACCAAGCTCTTCCTCGAGGTTTGCGATCTGATAGGTCAGCGCCGGCTGGGCGACGCCAATTTGAGACGCCGCACGCGTGAGACTCCCGGCGTCGACGATGCGCACGAAATTCGATAGCTGACGAAGGTCCATAATCAGCCCCCTACGCCTAACTATAAACCCAACTTATAGCCGGTTCAAAATTCAGTATTTCCTCCCGAACGGCCGGCGTCCCTAGCATGGGGTCGGATTCAAGACGGTTTTGACCAATTCAGCGTCCGATCGCTCAGGAAAGAACAATACGATGCAACACGGGCCTCTCGCTGGCGTCACAGTGCTCGATCTGACGTCCTATATCGCCGGCCCGTTTGCAGCGTCATTGCTGGCTGACCTCGGCGCCGACATCATCAAAGTCGAAGCGCCGGAAGGCGACATGATGCGTCATTACCCTTCGTCGGTGGAAGGCGAGAGCCGCGTCTTCCTCGGCGTCAATCGCGGCAAGAAGGCGATCGTCATCGACCTGAAGTCCGAAGACGGAAAGGCAGTGATGCGCGGCCTTATCGAAAAGGCCGACGTCTTTATCGAGAATTTTCGTCCCTCGGTCCCGCCCCGCCTGGGGCTCGATTATGAAACGTTGAAAGCCCAGAACCCGCGGCTGATTTATTGCGCGCTCACCGGTTACGGCGAAAGCGGACCGCAGCGCGACAATGCCGGTTATGACCAAGTGCTGCAGGCGATGACGGGTATCGCCGTATTTCATGGCGCCGGCATCAACGCGCCACCGTTGACCGTGCCGGGCTCGATTGTCGATTTTTATGCGGCGTCGATGGCAGCGCTCGGTATCGCGGCCGCGCTGCATCAGCGTGCCGTGACCGGGCAAGGACAATACATAGCGACCTCGCTATTGTCCGCTTCGCTTGCGATGCAGGCCGGCCGCTTCGTCAACGTCGATGGCGAACCGCGCGATATCGATCGGGAGCTCAAGCCCGGCAAGCTTGCGGCAATCCATCCGACCAAGGATGGATACATCTACATCTCCGCGCATACGCAGGCGTTCTGGAAGAATCTTTGCCGCATTCTTGAATTGGATGGTCTCGCCGCCGATCCGCGTTATGACAACATCAGAAAGCGTTCCGAGCATGCGGACGAACTTTTGCCGATCATTCATGGCGCGCTGGCGAAGCGAACCGCGAAAGAATGGGAAAAGCTCATGGCGGGCGATGTGCCGTGCGCGGTGGCGCAGCCGATCGAGGACGCCTTCGACCATCCGCAGATTATCGCGGAAGGTTTGGTTGCCCATTTTCCGCACCAGAAACTGGGCGGCTATCTTGGCCTATCGCAACCGATTAAGTTCGCCGCCTGTGATGGCGTGACGCCTATCGGGGCGCCGGCGCTGGGGCAGCACACCGATGAGATTCTAGAACGGCTGGGCTGGAGCGCCGAAACCATCGCCAAGATGCGTGCGAACGGCGCGGTCGCGTAACACACTGCGTGTCCGTCTTTAGCCAAACCCAAACGAAACGGTCACAGCGTCGTTAAGTCTTTCGTTGCTCGCAACATCAAAGCCCCCGCTGGCATTGGCGTCACCGCGAAGACCATATCCTTGGCAATATTGAGCATCCGGCTCTGGTTCGCGGGAAAGATCAGAACGGCCTGGCGTAAGCCCTGCGCGGCAATCGCGGCAAGCAGCGCCTGCAGCAGTTGTTTGGCCAGACCCTTTTGCCGCAGATCGCCACGGATGATGACCGCGCATTCCGAAGCTTCGAGATCGGGATCGGCCAGCGAACGAGCAAGCCCCGCCACGCGCCCGTCTTCCCAGGCGACCAATGTCATTTCGCGGTCGTAGTCGATTTGGCTGAGGCGAGCCGCTGTCTCGTGGGTACTGTCACGCAGCGGCGAGAAAAACCCGTGCCACAGGTCTTGCGTGTCGACTTCCTCGGCGAAGCGCCGCAACGCCGGTTCGTCTTCCGGCCTGATCGGGCGCACATCGTAGGCTTGGCCGTCGGGCGTCCGGATTTTGGATTCGAGCCGCTGCGGATAAGGCCGAATGGCCAGACGCGATTGAGCCGACGCCGTCGTGGCACGAACGCGGATGCGGCCGTCCACGCCGATAACACCCTGCGCATCGCAGAGCAGCGGGTTGATGTCAACCTCGGCAACCTCGGCATGGTCGGCAACAATTTGGCTGAGCTGGACCAGCACCCTGACGACGCCGTCTATGTCGGCCGCCGGCCGGTCGCGAAACCCCTTGAGCAGCGCGGCGATGCGCGTGCGCTCGATCTGGGCGCGGGCCAAGGAGGTGTTGAGCGGCGGCAGTTCGAGCGATTTGTCGCCGACGATTTCGACGGCGGTGCCGCCTTGGCCGAAGAGGATCACGGGGCCGAAGGTCGCGTCGGTCGAGACGCCGGCGATCAGCTCATAGGCGCTCGGCCGCTGAATCATCTCCTGCACAATGAAGCCTTCGAGCCTCGCCTTCGGCAGCGCACCAGCTATTTTGTCATTCATCCGCCGCGCCGCTGCTCCGACTTCGGGCGGCTCGACGTTTAACGCGACGCCGCCAGCATCGGACTTATGAATGATGTCGCGCGACCTGATTTTCAACGCCACCGGCCCGCCGATTTTAGCAGCCGCATCGGCCGCCGCCTGGGCGTCCGGCACGGCTTGGGTGCGCGCAAACGGAATGCCGTAGCAGGCCAGCAACGTCGCGACTTCGGCCGGATCGAGCCACTCTCGCCGATCGTCGAGCGCTTGCCGAATAATGCCGCGCGCCCGCTCCTGATCGTTGTCCGGGCTGGGCGCACCGGCGGATGGCGTCTCAAGCAGCAGATCCTGGTTCTGGCGATAATGCACCAGGTACATGAAAGCCCGAACGGCGCGTTCCGGCGTCTCGTAGTCCGGCACCCGCGCGGCGACGAGCGCGGCGCGGCCCTCGGCGACCGTGGCAGCACCCATCCACGACACGAACACGTTCTTCTTCGGCGCTGCGCCCGAGTCGGATAACGCGCCGATCAGGCCCTTGGCGGCATCGGCGGAAGACCCGATCGCGGTCGGACAATAAGCCACCAGCAGCGCATCGTTCCCCGGATCTTCCATCAGGATCGAAACGGAATGAGCGTAGCGGCCGGCGCCGGCATCGCCGATCAAATCGATCGGATTCGCATGGCTCCAGGTCGCCGGCAGCACGGCGTTGAGTTTGGCGACGGCTTCAGGGCTGAGCGTCGCCAGCTTGCCGCCTTCCTCGATGAGCCGATCGGTGGCCAGCACGCCGGCGCCGCCGCCATTGGTGACGATGGCCAGCCGGTTGCCGCGCTGCGGCTCCATGCGCGCGAGGGTCGCCGCGGCGTCGAACAATTCCTCAACCTCGTTGACGCGTAACATGCCGGCGCGGCGGAACGCGGCATCATAGACCACATCGGCGCCGGCCAGCGCGCCGGTATGCGAACTCGCGGCACGCGCGCCCTCCGCGGCCCGGCCGCTCTTGACCACGATGATCGGTTTGATGCGCGCGGTGCGGCGCGCCGCCGACATGAATTTTCGTGCCTGCGTGATGCCTTCGGCATAGATCAGAATCGCCTGCGTCGCGTCGTCGATGGCGAAGTAGTCCAGCAGATCGCCGAAATCGACGTCGCTCATGTCACCCATCGAGACGATGGCCGAAAAGCCGATGCCGCGCGGTAGCGCCCAATCCAATACCGTCGTCGCCATCGCGCCGGATTGCGTCAGGAACGCGATATTGCCGGACAACAGAGATGCCGGCGCAAAGGTCGCATTCAGTCCAAGACCCGGCACCGCGATGCCAAGACAGTTGGGACCGACGATGCGCATCAAATGTGGGCGCGCGGCAGCCAGCATCTGCGCGGTGCGCACCTTGCCGACGGAACCCTCGCCCTCGGCGAAGCCGGCCGTGAGAATAACGGCGGCCCGCGTGCCACGCCTGCCCAGTTCGTCGACGAGGGCGGGAATGGTGTCCGGCGGCGTTGCGATGACAGCGAGATCGGGCGTCAGCGGCAGGCTGGCCACATCCTTATAAGTCATGATGCCATGGAGCGCGGTCGCTTTGGGATTGACCGGCATGATCGGCCCGTCGAATCCGCCGCCCATGAGATTTGTTACCAGCGCAGCCCCAACCGATTTTGGCCTCGACGACGCGCCAATAACAGCGATCGATTGTGGCCGGAACATCTTGTCGAGATTGCGTATCGACATAGGAATCTACCAATTGTGCACCACACCAACGCGGCAGTCATATTAAGTAATTTACATACAACACCAGATAGTTAGGTTTGATCCAAGTCACATTGCGGCACAATAATGCCGGTAAACTTTTGTGAGCTTGAACGGTAGGGAATGCTTGCCATGGCTGTTTCGTTGACAAGTGGAGGCGTGGTGGCCAAGGCCCCGGCGCCGGTTGCTGAAGCCGGACCTTCCGGCTTGGCCACCGTCGCCGACAATATCGACCGTTCGTTGCACGCCGCGGCTGCCCGCTTCACCATGGGGCTTTCGCCCGCCGCGCTCGCAGAGGCGTATTTCGATTGGTCGTCTCACTTGGCCTTTTCGCCGGGAACCCAGCTCAAGATCGCAAATAAGGCGGCCCGCAAATCGCTTCGCTTCGCGAATTATGTTTGGCAATGCGTCATCGACGGCAAGGAACCGTGCATCGAGCCATTGCCGCAGGACCGGCGCTTCGCCGCGCCGGAGTGGCAAAACTTGCTCTTCAATTTCATGTCGCAGGCCTTCCTGCTCAACCAGCAATGGTGGCACAATGCAACCACAGAGATACCTGGCGTAACCAAGCAGCATGACAACATGGTGGCGTTCGCCGCGCGCCAGATGCTCGACATATTTTCTCCATCTAACTTTCCACTGACCAACCCCGAGGTGATTGAGAAGACCGTCAGCACTGGCGGCTTAAACCTCGTAAATGGCCTGCGCAATTTCGCGGAGGACTGCGAGCGCACCGCCAAGGGCGAGAAGCCGGCGGGCGCTGAGAATTTCGTCGTCGGCCGCAACGTGGCGACGACCCCGGTAAAGTAATCTATCGAAACCGGCTGATCGAACTCATTCAATATGCGCCGACGACCGAGCAGGTCAGGCCCGAGCCCGTGCTGATCGTCCCGGCATGGATCATGAAATACTATATTCTGGATCTGTCGCCGCAGAATTCTCTGGTGAAGTACCTTACGGGGCAAGGCTTCACGATCTTCATGATTTCCTGGAAGAACCCGACGGCGGAAGACCGCGACCTCGGTTTGGACGATTATCGAACGCTCGGCGTGATGTCGGCGCTCGAGGCTATCGGCGCCGTAGTCCCGGAACAGAAAGTTCATGCTGTCGGCTATTGCCTCGGCGGCACGCTGCTTTCGATCGCCGCTGCGGCGATGGCACGCGACAATGACGAGCGGCTGAAATCGATCACGCTCCTGGCGGCTCAAGTCGACTTCATGGAAGCCGGCGAGTTGATGCTATTCATCAACGAAAGCCAGCTCGCTTTCCTCGACGATTTGATGTGGCAGCAAGGCTACCTCGATTCGACGCAGATGGCCGGCGCCTTCCAACTCCTACGCTCTAACGATCTTATCTGGTCTCGCATGGTCCGCGACTATCTAATGGGCGAGCGTACGCCGATGATCGATCTTATGGCTTGGAATGCCGACGCGACCCGCCTGCCCTATCGAATGCATTCGGAATACTTGCGGCAGCTATTCCTGAACAACGATCTCGCGGAAGGCCGCTTTTCCGTTGGCGGCAAGCCGCTTGCGCTCACGGATATTCGCGCGCCAATTTTTGCCGTCGGCACGGTGCGCGACCACGTGGCGCCATGGCGTTCAACTTACAAGATTAATCTTTTGACCGATGCCGACGTCACCTACCTGCTGACCAGTGGAGGGCACAACGTCGGCATCGTCTCCGAACCCGGTCATAAGGGGCATAACTTCCAAGTCGTGACGAAAAAAGCCGACGAACGTTATGTCGACCCCGAAGCTTTTACGACAACGGCGGCCCATAGTGACGGATCGTGGTGGCCGGAGTGGGTCGACTGGTTGAAGGAGCGCTCCGGCGCTCCCGTGGTTCCGCCGTCAACTGGCACCGCGTCTGGCTACGCGCCGATCTGCGATGCTCCCGGGACTTACGTATTTCAAGAGTAAGCCCCGTAGGCGTTTGCGGGCCAGGCGCGGTCGCGATGTGCCGGGTCGGCAATGCCGTCGGCGCCGGCCGAACTCTGGCCCTGATAGTTTTCGAGCATAAAAACGTCGATCTCAGGCGTCTTGAGATCAATAGCCTCGCCGTCCGTACCGAGGACACAATTCAGCGTAATCCTGCTAATGAAGGGCGCCAATCGCCGACGGACAAGGTATTCGCTTGGACCAGCAGCCAATAGGACTCAGCAGCGAAGAAGCCAGGCATAGGCTGAATCAATTTGGCCCCAATGCCACGCCCGACGTCGCCATTCATCTTTCGCGACTAGTCTTGAGCAAGTTCCTGGCGCCGGTGTCGCTTCTCCTCGAAGTTGCGATCGCATTACAGTTGGCGCTTGGAGAATATGTCGAAGCCTCGATCATTGCGTTGCTTCTCATATTCAATGCCATTATCGGATTTTTTCACGAGAGCCGCGCGCAATCGACCATTGCAGCTCTGAAATCGCGGCTGGCATTGAACGCATCGGTGTTGCGCGACGGCTCGTGGACAACTTTGCCAGCGACCGGCCTCGTGCCGGGCGACATTGTCAAACTCAGCCTTGGCGCCGTGGTCGCCGCCGACGTCCGCATCCACGACGGTTCGATCCTGCTCGACCAATCGATGCTCACCGGCGAATCGCTCCTGTTGAAGGCGGGCCCGGCACGGAAACCTACGCAGGAGCATTGGTTCGCCGTGGCGAAGCCATAGCGGAGGTAATCTCGACCGGGGCGCGGACGAAATTCGGGAAGACGGCGGAACTCGTCCGCACGGCCTACGTCGTCAGTACCCAGCAGAAGGCAGTATTTCGCGTCGTGCGCAATCTTGCGGGCTTTAACGGCGCCGTGACGCTGCTGATCATGATCTATGCATACGAAATCGGCATGTCGGTCTCCGAGGCTCTTCCGCTCGTACTCATATCGGTCCTCGCATCCGTGCCGGTGGCGCTACCGGCGACGTTCACGCTGGCGACGGCCATTGGAGCCCAGGCGCTCACACGCGTGGGTGTGCTTCCGACTCATCTTTCCGCAGTCGACGAAGCGGCAAGCCTCGATGTGCTATGCATCGACAAGACCGGCACATTAACGCGTAACGAACTGGCTGTTGCCGCCGTGCGCGCAATGCCGGGCTTCGATGAAGGCCGCGTCCTTGCGCTTGCGGCGTTAGCCAGCGCCGATGGGGGGTCAAGATCCAGTCGATGCCGCGATTCGCGCCGCCGCAGCGTCGCACCGCATTACCGGACTACCGACGCTCGCCAAATTCATACCGTTCGATCCTGCCGCCAAGATGTCCGAAGCGCAGGCAGTCGATAGCGACGGCACAACGTTACGAATCGTCAAAGGCGCCTTCGCCGTTGTTCACGGATTGTCGCTTCCCTCTCCCGGCGCGGCAGCGGTCGCGCACGAATTGGAGGCCCTCGGCCATCGTGTGCTCGGCCTCGCAGTCGGAACCGATGGGACCATGCGGATCGCCGGCATCGTCGCTCTCAGCGATCCACCGCGCAGCGATTCGAAGCCGTTGATTGACGAACTGCGCGCGTTGGGCGTCCGCACCGTCATGGTAACCGGCGACTCGGCGACGACGGCGGCTTTCGTTGCAAAAGCGGTAGGACTGACAGGAGCTGTCTGCCCGCCAGGCGAGATCCCGGCCAAGGTGGGCCCCGACGACTTCGCGGTTTCGCGGGCGTGCTGCCCGAAGATAAATTCCGCTTGGTGAAAGCCTTTCAGGCCGCCGGACGCACCGTGGGCATGTGCGGCGACGGCGCCAACGATGCCCCCGCGCTTCGCCAAGCACAGATCGGCATCGCCGTATCCACAGCCACCGACGTCGCCAAGTCGGCGGCCGGCATTGTGCTGACCGAGCCCGGGCTTGCAGGGATCGTCGCCGCGGTCCGCGAAGGCCGGATCACCTTCCAGCGCATTCTGACATATGCCTTACGGTCGATCGTCCATAAATCGCGCCAAGTGCTGTTTCTTGGCTTTGGCTTGATCCTCACCAAGCACGCTATTTTGACGCCAATGCTGATGGTCATTTCCATGATCACCGGCGACTTCCTCGCGATGTCATCGACGACCGATAACGTTCGCCCCTCGCCCATGCCAAACTCTTGGCGGATCGACAGCCTGACGATCGTCGGCATCGTCATCGGGCTTTTCGATCTCGCGTTCTGCGCTGTCAGCCTGACCATCGGTGCGCTCGTGCTGAAGCTCGACATCGGAACGCTGCGAACAATGACCTTGGTCACCTTGGCCTTGAACGGACAGGCGGTTTTTATGTTGTGCGCGAGCGCAAGCGTCTTTGGTCTTCACGGCCAAGCCGGGTCGTGCTGGCGTCAACAGTTCTGGACTTTCTGATCATCGGGACATTGGCCATTCAAGGAATTCTGATGGCGCCTCTGCCGGTTCAATTGTTGCCAGCATTTTCCTGGCTGCGGTCCTGTTAGCTTTCGTCATGGATCAGGGGAAAGTCTGGCTGTTCTCCTATTTCAAGATGGCATAGTTGGCGAAAGGAGACGCCGCAGATTTCCTTAGCCGCGAGGCGGCCGATCCGGGATGGACTGCAGGGGCGGCAGATCCAACTGCGCGACGATTCCCTTGAGATCGTCGCGAGGAGCCGGATAGGCCTCCATCACCAGAGGATCGTGTCCGGGGATCAGATAGTCGAGCGAGGGCACGGTCGCGCGTACCTTGTCGTACGAGCGCAGCATCTGCGAGATGTCAACGGCCGCCACGAAAGGCCGATGCCGCCGCACGTTGTCGAAGAAGGACGTCACGTCTCCGGCCAGCGTCACCCAGCCGCGCGCCGTGTGAATCCTCAAATATTGAAGCCCGACGGAATGCCCAGGGGCCAGGTCGATCTCGATGCCGGGCGCGAATCGGAACGGTCCGTCGTACAGCGCCAGACGCCGATCGAAGTTCAGGCGTACCATCGCGGCGATGTCTTCGACTTCGTAGCCTGAAGAGAAATACCGGTAGCGCATATCCGGCCCGACAACGAAGGCGAGCTCGCTGGTCTGCAGGTGAAATGTCGCGGCCGGCAACAGTGCCGAGTTGCCCGCATGATCGTAGTGCAGGTGCGTGTAGATCACGTCCTTCACATCGGCCGGATCGATGTCGAGAAGGCGCAAGGAATCGATCGGACAGCGCAGCATTTTGCGCTTCCTTCGCGCTGCAACCTCGGCCGAAAAGCCGGTATCGACCAGGACCGTGCGGTCCTTTCCCACGATCACCCATACGGCGTAGTCCATGTTGAGCGGCTCATCGACGGGGTCTCCGCCGATGAAGTGCTCGCTTCGGCGGGCATCGCGCGATGCGTACTTGATGGCGTACAGCCGGTAGACCGGCAATTCCTCAGACATAGGATGTCTTCCTTTTAGGCCCGGCAATATCGCTTCATGCTGTTCGCCGCGACGCGGAGGATCGCCTCAGCGGCTCGGAGCCAGTTCGCGCGAAATTAGCATCTTCTGGATTTCGTTCGTGCCGTCGTAGAGCTGGAAGACCATAGCGTCGCGGTAGAGTTTCTCGACCGGAAAGTCGTTCAGAAAGCCGTAGCCGCCGTGCATCTTAAGCGCCGCGGAGCAGACCCGTTCGCTCATCTGCGACGCGAACAGTTTCGACATCGACGCTTCGCGGACACAGCGCACTCCGGCCGCCTTCAGACGGCCCGCGTGATAGCAGAGCTGCCGCGCGCACTCGAGGTCGGTGGCCATTTCGGCGAGCGTGAACGAAACAGCCTGGTGTTCGACTATCTTCTTTCCGAAGGTTTCCCGATCGTGGGAGTAGGACAGCGCCGCATCGAAGGCACGACTTGCCAGGCCGACGGCTTGCGCGGGCCACGATCACGCGCTTGGCGTCCAGACCGGATAGGGCGATCCTCAGGCCCTCGCCGAGATTGCCCAACAGATTCTCGGCAGGTACCTCGACGTTATCCAGCGAGACTTGGCAGGTATCGTTGCTCCGATGTCCGAGCTTGCGCTCTTTTCGAATGACGCTGTAGCCCGGCGTGTCCGTGGGCACGATGAAGGCAGAGATGCCTCTCTTGCCCGCGCCTGGGTCGGTGACGGCAATGACCAGCGAGATTTGCGCGGTCGCTCCGGAGGTGATGAAGACCTTGCTGCCGTTAATAACGTACCGGTCGCCGTGCAATTCCGCGCGAGTGCGCAGATTCGCCGCATCCGATCCGGCTTGAGGCTCCGACAGCAGCATGCACGCGATGTGCCGCCCCTCTGCAACGGGACGCAGGTATTTTTCCTTCTGATATTCCGTTCCGTACGCCAGAACGTTGTTGGCGAACGAGTTCGTGGCGTTGATCGTATTGCAAAGGCCCGCGTCGCCGTAGCTGAGTTCCTCCGTCACATAGATGTATGAGAAGAAATCCCCGCCGGCGCCGCCCCAGTCGAGCGGAACCATCACGCCGAAGAATCCGAACGAGCCAAGCTGTGCCAACGTTTCCAAGGGTACGCGGGCTTCCCGGTCCCAGTCCGCAGCCTGCGACAATTGCGTTGCGCAGCGAGTCCATACGATTTTGCGATCTCAAACCGGCCCACGGAAAGAGGGTGCCCGCTCTACACGTTGAGGCGGGATTAGCCACCAAGCCAATTTCATGGCCGCGATCCTTGAGGGCATTCGCGAGCAAATCAACGATCCGCTCGATTCCACCATACATCTTTGGCGGAATCGGAATTTCCGGATCAACGCTGATCAGAATGCGCATGAAGAATGACCGGCTCTTTCAGCCTGAAGCGCACCGACTGCCGCAATTATTCCATCCGCCGCGGCTTGCAAGCCGTATTTTTGGGAAAAAGTATGCATGAGTTCTGCGGACGGCGGGTGGATTAAAATATCGTCGATCGAGCGTGACAGAGCTTGTATGTCCCCTAGGGGAAAACTGCGGCCAACTCCATTTGTCACGACATCTGCTGCGCAACCACAGGCGGCCGAAACGACGACAGGCAGACCGCAAGCAATCGCCTCATTGACAACCAATCCCCAGGTCTCGCGGCCGTCCGAAGGCAAGGCCAGGCAATTGGCGGCGGCATAGACGGCGGGCATTTCGCTTTGGTTGCGGAAGCCGAGAAAATGCAGCGGGACGCCCGCGTCTTTGGCTGAAGCGACCAATTGCGTTCGCATCTCTCCATCGCCGGCAACAATCAATTCCAGGGGGCTTCCTTGGGTCCTCATTCGGGCCACCGCTCCGACGACATCGAGAGGACGCTTAAACGGCTGGAGTTTTCCGGCGAATAGAGCCGCCGGTGTCTCTCGATTCATGCCGAGTTTAGCGCGCAACGCGGCGCCCGCCTCAGGCGTCGCCTCTCTGGCAAACCGCTCCGAATCGACGCAATGGGGAGAAAAGAAGAGGCGTTCGCGCGGATAGTTGTAATGTTCCAAATACGACTTGTTGCGCAGGCCGACATACAGTGCCGCGTCAAAAATCCGCAAGATCGCCGGATAAAGTAGCGACTTCAGCGTCTGCTTCATCCACGATCGGGGCGTGTCGAGCTGACTATCGCCTCGTACCATGACCGGCACGCCGATACGTTTCGCCGCGTAGACCGCTTGCCAAAACGCTTTCAGGTTCCAGCCCAACACGAGTACCGTATCGGGGCAGAACTCCCGAAGGCGTCCGCCTATGG
Source organism: Pseudolabrys sp. (assembly GCA_037200245.1). Lineage (GTDB taxonomy): Bacteria > Pseudomonadota > Alphaproteobacteria > Rhizobiales > Xanthobacteraceae > Pseudolabrys. The sequence continues at coordinate 70,626 of JBBCIM010000030.1, read as the reverse complement.
CCGGTGTGTCACATCCGAGAAAATGTCCCGTCCCCGGATTTCGCGACACGTTTTCAAGAAATTGCCCGTTAAATCCGGAGACCACATCAACGTCCCAGTTGAACGGGACGCCGAAACCGGCGTCCGCCTGCTGCTGCGGCGTCGTCTGATGCGCAAAATAAACGATCAGATCCAGCTTTGTCGCAAGAAGGCGAAATAACGGCGCCTGATATTGGATGGGATGAGAGGCAACGACGGCTAAACGCATCATTCGCGGTCACTGCCCACTTTCATATTTTCGTATAACGCACTGACTACAACGATCTCTTGTTTGCCCGGTATTCAAGGGCGCTGCTGACAAGATTAAGCAGCTTCTTTTTTTCTAGATCCCAATTGAAACGCGTCTGGCCGAGTTCGAATGCATGCGCACGAGCGCCGGCAAGTTTGTCCGGCTGTAGAAGAATTGCATCCAGCGTCGCTGCAAGCGCCGTGGCATCATCGGCCGCATAAAGGCTCAGCGCATTGCCTGCGTGCAATTGGAATGTCCTGTGGGCAGGTATGTCCGAAGCAACAATGGGTAGCCCGGCAAGCAGATAGCTAAAGACCTTATTGGTCAACGCAATTTGTCTGCTGATTGTACCGCAAACCTCCGATACGAGGCCAACGTCGTATCGGCTGGCCAATCGTTCCATTTCTGCTGGGGCTTCCGGCGCAAGGATATGCACCCGATCCGCAGCCTGAGCTTCCACGGCTATTGCCTGCAGGCGCGCGGCAAACCCAGCGGCAGCCGTTCCGCGCAGATAAAGATGTGGCCGCGACTGGGCCAACCCGATGGCGTGTACCGCACATTCCAAGCCGCGATCCGGTCCGATCGTTTGCGAAAACCAATATACAGAGGGGCCCGGCGTAGCGCTACCGCGCGGCGTCGACGAGGCCGGCGCTTGATCTAACGGGAACACGTTAAGGAGTGCCGCCGGCCACTCAATGCCGTACGCGGCAGCGTAGGCCTCCGCAATCCCTGGTGACGCCGCGGTCACGTAGGAGCAGCGTGGAAGGAAGCTACCCTCGACGGCGCGCACGAGACGGCGATCAAGATCAAATTCAGGTCCTGGCGGTTGATCGCCGAGATGAAAATCTTCGGCGTCAAATGCAAGCGGTACTCTGCGGCGCGCAGCAGCCTTTCCCGCCGCGACGAGACCGGACGGATAGTGTCCAATGTAAAGGTCCGCATCGCATGGCAGCGCAGCCGAAAAAAGAGCGCCCGTATAAAAGCTGATGCCGCGCAAGGCGAACTCCGTGGCGCCCGTGAGAGAAAATGCTCGCGCGAAGACGGACTGGACAATGCGCCGCGGCGCCCGAACCACTTTGCGCCGAAAGTCGAGACGGACAGATTTCCAGCCTGCTTTCGCCAGCACCGAGTCATCGCGGGAATCCACCGCGCTAAGCGTCCGAGTCGAAATAACAGTCACCCGATACCCGGCCTCATGCAGCGCTTGCGCTTCCTTGACCACGCGAGGATTTGAGCCAAGAGACCCCGGGCTCAAGATTGCAATACTCGCAGCGGCGTCCAATCCGGCCATCAATAAGTTGGCTCATAGCCGGCTTTTCGGAGCGCGCCACTCAGACGGTCTGCGAGTGCGGCACGATATTGCGGCCACTGCCAATTCCGTGCGGTGTCCAGCGCCGCCTGTCGCATTCGATAGAGCGCTGGCCGATTGTCCAGGCACCACTCGAGTGCGCGTGAGAGCGCCTCGCGATCGCCCGCCGGCACAACAAGCCCGTTCTCTCCGGGCCGTACGAGGTCCGCGGCGCCGGCCTGGTCTGTGGTTATGACCGGGAGCCCGCGCGCAAAGGCTTCCAGCACAACCATACCGAACCCGTCCGATAAGGTCGGAAACACGAGGACATCGGCCTGCTCGTAAGCCGAAAACAAGACATGTTGCGGTACAGAGCCCATCCATCGCACCTGCTCTATTGTTGGGCCAAGTGCGCTTGGCGGAAGAACCACGTACCCATAAACATCTGCGTCTATCGCGGCGCTGGACACGATATCACGAAGACTATCAAGAAAGATGTGGGCGCCTTTTCTCAGCGAAAAGGTTCCAGACCATATCAGGCGAAGCGGCCGGACTTCGGCTGCATCTGCGACGCGTTCGATGCAGGGGCGGCGCGGCGAGCGGGACGACAATGAATTTGGCTGGATCGGCCCCCGCCTTAACGTGGGATCGCATTGTCAATGTCGAGTTGGCAACGATGACGTCGGCCATATCTCGCTCGGCATCGCGGCGCGCTTGCCGCTGCGGAAACTTTTTTTCGAAATAATCATCGTAACGTCCACGCAACTCAGGATACCGTGATTTCTCGGCCCGCAACAAAGCCTGGTATGCGCGGCTGTCCAGCGACGGAAGATCCAGGATTTTTGCGACATTGGCCTTTCCGGCACGCGAAAAAGTTTCATGTGCCGTGTATTCGTAGGCGTATATGGCGGCGGCCTTATCCACATAGTCTTCCGCCACCCAGGCGTCGAAATCGCGCGCCATTTTGTCCCAGATTCGATCGGTCAAAATCGCATTCACCCCTGCTTGCTGGGCAATTGTGCGCAATGCTTCGTAGAGTGGGCGGGTGCGAACGAATTCGGCCGGTACGTTCTCGATGGCACGGCGCATGAGCGCCCCGCGCAAACGGCCACCGAAGAAACCGCCCAGTCGTTGGACAACAATATCGAGGCTGCTTCGCGGCAAATAAGCCACGGTCGTCAAAAAGGCTTGCAAAGCGCCACGTTCGGCAAGCGTCAAGGCGACCTGCTGGGCAAATATGCCGGCCCCGGGAAAAGCTACGACTGTCCGCATAACCTAAAACGTGGCGCCTTCCAGATACGAAACATTCCCGCGGGCGGATATCGGCGGTCGCGAATACAACGCCTTCGGATTGCCTCTTGCGATCATTGCAATGACCGATACAGATTCGCCATTTCGCCGGCGACCGTGACCATCGTTCGCACTGTCGGTGGCCGACAACGTAGCTGACCCAGCGCGTGTAACTTTGCAAGGCGCTCAATTGCGCGAGCCCAGATTTCGACGTCGCCGGCATCGACCAGTTCGCCGCTCCCGCCTTCGCCGATCAGTTCTGCAATTCCGCCGAGATTTGAACCGAGTACAAAGAGGCCAGCAGCTTGCGCCTCGAGAACGACCAGGGGACCAGTTTCGAGCCATACGGAAGGCACCGCCAGCACGTCATGGCGTGCCATGACATTCGCAATCTTATTTCGAGAAACGGACTCACCAAAGACGATCCTTGGATCGCCCGCCGCGAGCATACGCAGATGCTTTCGTATTCGTGCTCCTCAGCGGAAGCCGGCTTGGCGCAAATCGTAAGCGTTATTGACCTATCGGCTGCGATCGACCGGACCGCCCGCACAAGAACATCGATGCCTTTGATGGGACGGCATCGGCCAAGATAGAGCAGCTTTAGCGATCCCGTATCCGACGAGCGGGCCATTTCGTCCATTGGGTCTACGGAAAACAACCCAGGCGAAATGCCTTGCCGACTCAGAATAAGTTTGTTTGTCGGCACCCCGTTTGCAACCAAGGCATCGTAAAGCCACTGGCAAACGGCCACGATCCGGTCGGCATTTTTCACCATTTCCGCGAATTGCTCTCGCATTCCCGCGCCTAGGGCGCGCGCCGCCAATGCAATCGCCATACGGGAATCGAACCGACGTACCCGTTTAGCGATTCCCAGAGGCAACGCGGCAAACGGTTGAGCAAAAAGCTTCGGCATGCCGCGGCCTTCCACCCAACAGGCGCCGCAAACGCGCTCGTCGATAAGCCCATTGCAGACGGCCTCACCGAATTTCATCATTGTGCCGCGCAGGCAGATGTTGCCCGGCACATGAATTGTCAAAACGGTGCGGAGGTCCCATTTCCTGCGCGGCTCGTAGATGATGGGGGCCGCATCCACGTCCCCACGCCTGCTGATGATAGATCGCGTTCAAGTTCTCTTTTAACAATCGTTGAAAGCCATCAAAACCGACATGCGGCCTTGCATCTCTCATCTCGCCGGGCATCGGCGTTTCATTGACAGGATATGTTCGTACCCTAATCGAACCGTGTGCGTAAGATTCGGGAGCCTGCGATGGCCGAGGCATAACCACCGTACTTTTAACGCCTAACGGCGCTAGTCCATCGATCAAACCCTCAAGATAGACCTCCGTCCCCCCGAGACTGTACGGCGCAAATCCGGCGGCAACCTGAAGAACGTTGATTTCGTCGGCACTCATACGCGATGGAATGCCGATAAAAGCGTTCGCGCGGTGCGCAGGCCCACCAAGCGGGCCATCGGCGTGGCTACGCGACTGTGGCGGGATTCGCGACCGGCCACTTTGCGCTGTGCCGCCACTGCATCGAAATATTGCGAATCTGCATTCGCGAATAGCCCTCGCGCAGCGGTGTTGTAGATTCCGAACAAGGCGTCCCGGCGTTCTTGATCTAGATGACCCTTAGCCCGCCAAAGATCTTCTATTTGCCGGCCGTTGAGCAATATGTCGCGATAAAAACGGCCTGGACTGCGTCTTGAAAGACTGGCGGACGTGACGCGGTATTTGGCGCCGATATGGTTCGAATGAGCGAACTTTCCGCCATGATATGCCGCGTCGAACAGCAACCTTGCATCTTGAATGATCGGCAGGTCTTCTCGGAACCCGCCGATCTTTTCGATCAATGTGCGGCGGTACAGAATAGCGGCAGTCGTCGCCCAGACATGAACTGCCGTTGCAAGCTCGGCATCCGCTTGAAGAGCAGACCAATCGATTGCTCGATCGGTACCGGTCGTCAGTTTTCCGGATTCATCGATATCGCGCCAATCGCTGATCACGACATCGGCACCTGCCGCCGTTGCCGTAGCGAGGCGCTTCTCGATTGTACCTGGTTCAAGTAAGTCGTCGGCATCGACAAAAACGATCCAATCCGACTTTCCTTCCGCGATACCGATATTCCGGGTAACCGAAACGCCGCGATTGGGTCCTGTGATCACCTTGACCCGTGACTCGAAGGAACGGGCAATTGCGAGTGACGTGTCGGTTGAGCCGTCATCGACCACGATAACTTCAAGCGGCACATCTTGCGCCAGAATGCTATTGATTGTTGCCGCAAGCGTGGCTGCCGCGTTGTAGCAAGGCACGACGACGGCGACCTGGCTATCGACGAAAGGCGGCAAGATGATTCATCAAATGCGATGTCGAACTAACGTGAGGCATGGTCGCTCCACAAGCGACCAGCTAATCCATGCGGCAAGACACGACAACAAGATTGAGCAGCCAAATAGTGGAATCGGCGACAGCTTCATGCCGGAATAGAAGAGGAGCATTTGTTGAATTGGCCAGCCATAGAGATAAACGCCGTAAGAGAGGTCGACCCGCCGGCCGAATAGCTTCACGTTGCCGGCCAGCGATAAGGATACAAACAGAACTATATACGTTCCGCAGAATAGTAGAGCCCAATACGCACCACCGAACATAAAACTGACGACGATCGTCGCTAACGATACGACGAATATCGTGAGCGATTTTGGAATATACCCCCTAAAAAGATAGAATGAGGCCCCTGCAAAAAAGAACGGAAAGAGGTCCGGCCATTTATCTGGACTTGAGATAAGCAGCGCGCCGATTCCGTAGTCGATGGTAGGCAAGTGAATTGCCATCGCAACGGCCAGTGTAGCGGCAACTGCGGCCAAGGCGGGAAACCTGAGCGCAGGACTTAGAAGTCCGGCAAGCCCCAGCAAAGCGACGATAAGGTAACAGTCGAATTCGTATTTAATGGTCCACAGCGTGCCATGAACCAATTGCAAGGGGTTGCCCTGTAGCACCCCGGATACAGATATTTGTTTCAATGCCAGAGCTTCGATTATGATGTTCGCCAGTTTTGTGACTGAAAATACTGACCGACATCTGGTGAGGTTAGCGGACCCACTATGAAGCATGCTACTGCCGTCGCCACGAGAAAGCCGGGCACGATGCGAGCTACTCGCTTCTCCATATACCGAAGAACGCCCGAACTCTGTAGCAGGCTTCTCGTTACCAGAAATCCGCTTAATGAGAAGAACATACAGACAGCCAGATGGCCGCTATTCGTCTGCCCACGGGAAAAGATCGAGAGCGGGTCGCGTTCTGACGCATTGTCGATCAGAAAATAAGAGTGTTCAAGGACTACAAGCGTGGCGAGAGCGAGACGCACGATATCGAATGCATTCCGATCGCCATGCTCGAGCCGTTCGTCCCAATTATTAATATTGCTTTGCATAACCACGGAACGCTATCCGCGTTCGGGTACTGCTGCCGCCGGCAACCGTCCGTCTTCTATAAGCCATCGCACGGTTGCGCTCTGCGCATCGGCGAAGCTCACGCGCGGTCGCCACTTCAAGACTTTATTGGCCTTCTCGGCCGAGAATGCAGCGCGCGCCGGACTATAGAGGCTTGCAAGCCACTCGGGCGGCGGCATCACGGCAGGCTCCTTCCCTTGGCTCACACCTGTCCCCGCGAGGTTATGCGTCATTGGTGCATCGGCCCAGGATGAGGTAACGCATAGCGGTTTGCACGTTATGACTGAGTGTTATTGGCTTAGGCTCTAGCATCGGTGGATGTACGCCGCAGATGTCAAGAAAAGAGCGCGCGAACTCGCGTTGCAGAGTGCTATAGTGAGCGAATGACGCCTGCTCGATTTCGGCGCGGTTTTCAGCTGGGTTGGCGGCGGAAAATATTTCCATTAGCTTGCCCGCAAGATCGCCCGCGTTGCGCGGATCGAAGTAGGTGGCGCGAGCGGGCGCCTGCTCTCGGTGGACCGGGATATCCGAAAGTAGGATCCGCTTGCCGAAGAGATGGGCTTCTTCGACGCCGGTGTTCCAGCCTTCGAACAACGACGGCTGAAGATAGCCTGTGGCGGCGCGCAAAAGCTGAATTTGGTCGTGCTTGGGGATGACGCCCAGAATCGATACCTGCTTTTGCAGACCAAGCGTGTGAATGCGATTTAAGAATACATTGTAGAATCCCGGATTGCGGTAATCGTAGATATCGCCGGTGAAGACGACATGCATCGATTGCCGTTCGGCCTCCCGCACTGCGGCGAGAGCGTCGAGGATGAAAATATGATTTTTCGTCGGCACGAACCAGTTGCTGACAAGAGCAAATTTGCCCGGCAGATTATATTTGCGGATTGTCGTTATCGGATCGGCGGCGAGCCATTCCGGCTCCGCGAAAACCCTGAACCGCAGCACCGTGGTATGACCGACGGACTGTGGAAATACGGCGTGGCAATCGCACTCGGCGTTTTCACTGCTGAGCACGATACGCCGGGCGTGCCGTACGACGTTGGAAAATTCCAGCTTGCGGGCGGCAATATCGGCCGCGCTGGTGCGGTCCGGATAGTGGAGATACTGGAAATCCGGAATCCAGTCGGCCGAAGGGACCGTGGCGCTGCTAATCGGGTACGCGAAAGTCGTGCCCAGCCGCAACAGTGGTTCATCCAGTCTCGGGTTTATCCAGCCCTGGAATGTTCGCTTAAATTTCCAGCGAACCCGAGTAGCTAACGTATAGTCTTGGAGAACCGTCTCAATTTCCGCGCAAACGCGAAGCGCGGGCCGAAGCGGTTCGTAGGAGACGGCCTCGTCTCGACCCCTGAACAACACGCTCACATCGTACGAGTCGAGGCCTGCCCGATACGCGATCAAAGCGCGCAAAAGGTTGAGGGTATATTGCCTGCCTCCGAGCCACGCAGCGCTTCCCTTGGCTACGATCACGATATGCGGCTTGTCAGGCATCGGCCTTGTTGATTTCCCCGATAACTTCCAGGACGCCCTGCTCCAACCCGATGCGCGGTGAAAAGCCAAGCGCCCGCAGCCTTGCGGTGTCCGCCTGCCAACGTCTTGGGTTGCCCGGCCGGCGCTTGCCGTCGAATTCGATCTGCGCGGGCCGGTCCAGGACGCGCAGCACGAGAGCCGCCAAGTCTTGCATCCGCGTCTCTTCGCCAGCCGCCACATTGTAGCATTCGCCGTGGAGCGGGCCGCGCTCCGCTACCGCTTGCACGGCCTGAGCAATATCGGAGCCGTGAACAAAGTCGCGCGAATCGTCGGGCTGGCCTTGCAGCACAAGCGGCCGGTTGGGCTCGGCAATGGCGCGGCTCGCGAGGTCCCAGATAACCTGCCGCCGCAGGCCGGCGCCGTACGTGGAAAAAATCCGCAACGATGCCGCCCGCAGCGCGAACAGCTTTGTATGTTCCTCGAGTACCATCTCGCTCATGCGCTTGTGCCAGCCGTAGGGCGAGATCGGCGCGCAGGCGGCGTCCTCGTGGACCGGCAGGCTCGCCGGATCACCATAGACAGCCGCGCTCGACAGATGGATGTACGCGCTCGACGGGCTGCGGCGACGCAAATCGTCGAGAATTTTGTAACTGAGCAGCGTGCTGGCTTCGAAATCTGCCAAAGGCTCGACCATGGAAGCCGGCACCGAGGCGCGGCCCGCCGCATTGACGCACAGCTGCGGCTGTTCAACGGCCAAGAGATGCGCGAATTTAGAGTGCGGCAGGCTCCAGACATGTTTGGCCGCAGCCTCGCTCGCCGCTGCCGCGCGGCCGATCGACACGACGCGCCAGCCGAGGTTGTGATAGTGGCGCTCGATATGGCCGGCGAGAAAGCCGCCGCCGCCGAGAACGATAACGGTACTCATGCGGGCTTGGTCGCAAGAAAGCTATGTAGGCGGCCCGGAGTATGGCAACGGAACGTAGCCCATCGACGATAGAGCCGGACTATGAATTCGCTTTGCGCAAGTTGCGAAGCGATCCAGATCGGTAACCTAGACGTTAAAGACCGCTCGGCCATTTCACGAATGGTCTTTTCGCTAAAGGGAGGATAGCTCGTCACTGCGTGATCAAACTGTCCAAAATTGCGAACGCGAGTAAAGCCGGCAACTTGAAAGCTTTGGAGGTAGTCGCCGAGCGCAAAAGCGTGCTCGCCACCATAAAGGTGGTGCAGCGGATGGGCCCGCAAAAATGCGGCAAGCTCGTCTGGAGTCTCGGCCACATGCTCTTTAATTGCCAGAAATCGACCGCCCGGTTTTAGCACCCGAAACACTTCACGAGAGACCATTTTCAAGTCACTAACGTGATGCAACACCGCTCGGCACACCACAACGTCAAAAGTATTGTCCGAGAATTCAATCCGCTCGCCAAGGGTCTCAACTACATTTATGGGCTGGCCGGTCGCTGCAGAAAGTTTGCGTATCGCTGCTGCACCGACTATAGCGCTCGGATCTGGCTCAATCGCATAGACCTCGCATTCTTCGCTCGCAAACGCCCAACTCAGAATCCCGCGACCCGCGCCAATCTCTAATACTTTTTGTCCCGCCTGTGGATTTAGAAGCGAGACAATGGCTTCCCACTCTTCGCTAGCCTTGAAACGCCGCGCTGCAGATTCAATCGGATCTTCGTAATAACAGGCCTCCACTAGGCTGGCCATCGCCGGCGTTTCACGCGCCCAGACTACGGCTTGTTCCCAGCTAAGTTTCTTGTCGCTGGCACTGAGTTCAGCATTCATAGCGGTTCGCTCTCCGAACTCACCGTATTTATGACCGGCAGCCCGCGGATTACCCGTAGCGCGTCGTCGAGTCGCGGACGATGGCCGTCTACTTCATATTCGGCAAAGCTGGCCTGCTGGTAGCGAGGCTTCAGGCCCGCCACACTCGGCAGTTCCGCATACTGATTACAGATGAAATAGGCATTGTTGCCATTGCCGTTACAACCCACAAAGGCGTAGCCTTTTTTAGCCGCTAGATTTTCAAGGGCCTTTAGCGAAGCGCCCCAATATAGGCGGGATGGGTGAGCCTTCTCGCGGGCAAAATCAGGGTCATAAGGCACGACGATCGATCGCTCGGGACCGAATAAAGCATTGTATTCGATCACAACAATAGCCGGCTTTACCGCATCCAGCGCGTCCCAGACCCAATAATCCATGCCGTCGATGTCGATGCTCAGAAGGCCAACCGTGCCATCGAAAGATTCATCAGCAAGTAGCCTGTTGATGTTTTCGGCAGTAATGAATGCCTGCTTCGCGCGCAGATCAAACAGCCTGGAGATTGAATCGTTCCGAATGTAAGCTATGTTGGACTGGCTGCCATCCAGCACCAGACCGGACCATTTGTCCTTGACCAGCAAAAACCGGGTGTTCGCTTCCGTATAATTTTCCACACCGAACTCGACGAAAGTCCGTTCGCGGATAGGCAGACTGTGGACGAGATATTGAATGATGCCATCGTCGCCGAATTGAGAAAAGACCTGGAACTCGATATCGCGGAGCTCATGCGGCACGCGCTCCAGATTCATGTGCGACAGCAATGTGCCAGTGAGTACTTTAGGATTTTTGTAGTCTGACACCGTCGGGAGAGCTTGCAAGCCCGAGCGGTGCTCAAGGTTCGAAAGCCACTGGTAAAGTCGGCGGACCCGTTTAAGTGTTCCGAACATCAGCGGCCTGCCAGTTAATCCGAATGTTATTATTTTCTCGTCGTTGCAAAGAACTTTTCATTGGCTGTAATGAACCAGACACCACGCATTGTCTCCGCGCCCCATTTTGAACCCACTGTCCAAACCTTGTCTCCGTACACTTGGGAAAAATGGCGTCGCCACCAACGTTCGCTATTAAGCCAATAGCTCTGGTGAGGTGTTACCCATCCTTCATCGAACCCACTACGTGAGACTGGAATCTGATGAAAACCAAGGCCACAACAAACCCGCTTACATTCTCGCAAAGTGGCAAGAATGCCGGGCAGGGTAAAATGTTCCAGCGATCCTATTGAAAATAGATAGTTGAATTGATTATCTGTGTAGTTGAGCTTCGTCGCGTCGCCGACGCACAGCCGCTTAGCATCGATTCCACGCTCGACTGCCTTCTCAATAAGCATTGGTGAAATATCGCAGCCATAATAGTCTAGGGTGGGATTTTCTTTCAGAAAATCGTGCGTCCGCCCCGTTCCGCAAGCTAAATCGAGCACGCGACCCTGTCGATTGCCGAGAAAAATCTGTATTTCGTCCCAGACGGTGCCATTTCCCCATTCCTCGAGAAGGTTGGCGAATGCTTCATCTGAGTAAATATCGAGGGCCTGAGCATCGCCCGTGTCACTGCGATGATTTTTCGTTAAGGAATTAAGAAAGCCTTTGACGAAAAGTTTAAGATGTCTTTTCATGATCGCTTTTCCTCTTGCGGCTATCGCGCCTGAATCGACTTTCCGCTATGCCAAACCGCAGGAATAATCGCGACGCCATAATCAACATCGCTGAATTCGGCCATGTCCGATCCCGAGTCCACGATGATGAAGGGACATTCGCCATCAAGCTTGTGGTGCACGGCGCCTTTCGGCTCGAACAGCGCGGCGACCAGCGAATAGGCGCCCGGTGCAATGATCTTGGGCGCGATCTCCAGTTCAACCTCCACGCGTTCGGCGCCTTCCCGTAAGTGATCCGCAACCGGGGCAACCCAGGTTGCCACCCTCATCTGGTGCCGATTTTCAATCGCGACGCCAAGCAGAGTGTTTCCCGGTGGCCGCTTCATAACAAGCTGCACCCGAACGCGGAGAGGCACGTGCCAGCCAAATTGGTCCGTTGGCTTGCCATCAGGACCGATTGTCTCGACGTGGATAATCGCTGCCTGCATCCGTTTGAGCCGCGGGTTTTCCGGCGCTTCATCGCGGCTTGCTGCGCTCGAGCCGACCGCTAGGTAAGTGTCGATAGCATCCTCGCTCGACCCGCTAAACGCGAGCGACCCCCGGCTCATAAGAATCGCACGTGGGCAGAGCCGCGAAATCATGCCGAGCTGATGGCTCACAAACAAAACCGTGCGACCACCGCTTCCAGCGATCTCACCCATCTTGCCAAGACATTTTTTCTGGAAGTCGGCGTCACCCACCGCCAGCACTTCATCGACCAACAGAATTTCCGGTTCCAGGTGCGCGGCCACGGCAAAAGCCAGCCGTACCTGCATCCCGCTGGAATAGCGCTTTACCGGCGTATCGATGAACTTCTCGACACCCGAGAAAGCAACAATCTCATCGAACTTTCGCCTGATTTCGGCACGCGTCATGCCGAGGATCGCACCGTTGAGGTAGATGTTCTCCCGGCCCGTCAGTTCGGGGTGGAAGCCCGTGCCGACCTCGAGCAGGCTCGCCACGCGTCCGCGAATTTCCACGCGGCCTTCGGTCGGCTCGGTAATGCGCGATAGAATCTTGAGCAAGGTGGATTTGCCGGCCCCATTGCGGCCGATGATGCCGACCACCTCCCCGCGCTTGATTTCGAAATTGACATCCTTCAGAGCCCAGAACTCTTCGGTGGTATCGCCAGCAACGATCGCCCTGCCGCGCAGCATGTCGGATGTCGTGCGGAGGACATTTTTGACTTTGCGGCCCAAGGCATCGCGCAAGGTGGAGTAGGCCCGCGCCTTCGGCGACGTTTGCCGCTCAGACTCGTGACCGATCACGTATTTCTTGCCGAGCCCTTCGGCACGAATGACGACGTCGTTCAAAGGCTCAGCTCGTCAAGATCGTGGGGCGACATTGTCAGCAGTTGATCGCGGTCAACAAGGCCGGCTTTCAGCTTATCGCGCTGGACAGGCCCCTCGCCGGCCGGGCGCTTCACAACAAATCCGCAAACGTGCGTTCGGTGCGGCGGAAATAGCTGACACCGAGCCAGAGGAAGAAGGCGACGACCCCGAGGCTCAGTAAAAAGCCCGGCCAGTAGAGCGCGCTCTCGCCGCCCAGAAGACACCAGCGAAAGCCATCTATGACGCCGACCACGGGATTGAGGCTGTACAACAAACGCCACTCAGCCGGCACGACGGCACTCGAAAACCCGACCGGCGAGACGTAGAGCCCAAATTGAATGATGAAGGGGATGATGTAGCGGAAGTCGCGGTACTTCACGTTGAGGGCAGTGATGAAAAACGCGGGGCCTAGGCTCGCCAGGACCGCGAGCAGAACGAAACCTGGCAGCAAGATGATCTGCCAATTTGGCCAAAAGCCGTACCAAAGCATCAGGGCCAACAGAAGCAACAGATTGATTGCGAAGTCCAACAGGGCGACGGCGGCCGAAGCCGCCGGATGATGATGCGCGGAAAGTAGACCTTGCCGACAAGGTTGGCGTTGCTGACAAGGCTGCTCGACGCTTCGCCAAGAATGCTCGCGAACAAGAACCAGGGCAGCATCCCGGCAAATACCAGAATTGGATACGGTACGGCGCCATCGGTCGGCAGCTTCGCCAGGCGGCTGAACACGATGGTAAATATGACCATGGTGAGAAACGGCCGTACCACCGCCCAGGCAACGCCGACGATGGTTTGCTTATAGCGAACCGCGACATCGCGCCACGCCAGAATGGCGAATAGCTCGCGGTAGTGCCAAAGGTCCGACCAATAGTTCCGTCCGCGCGGCCCGCCTCCAAAATGAGGACGCGTTCCGCGATGGGGGCGATCGGCTTTTCGGCGATCGATATTGCCTGTTCGTTCACGCGCGATGTCTCAGTTGAGGCCGCCGACAAGATCATCAACGTGCCTGGCAAAATTCTCGAAGCAAAAGCGCTCGACTGAAGGCACAGGCGTGCGCTGGCTGTGATCGAGTGCAGATGCCAGCGCGTCGGCGAGTTGGCGAGCATCCGACGGATCGATCAGGCGACCGATCTGGCCATCCGCCAGGGCATCGACGCTGCCGTCCTGGTTGCCGCCAATGACCGGGACGCCGCAACGAGCGGCTTGCAGAAAGACAATGCCAAAGCCCTCGCCCGTGCTGGGCATGGCGAATACATCGGCGAGCGCAAAGTAATGCGGCAGTTCGCCGGCCGGCACATGACCGGCAAAGATGACGCGCTCTGCAACGCCCTTGGATAGCGCTTCGGACTCAAGGCGGGGCACGTCATCACCCGAACCGACGATCAGATAGACAGCCTCCGGGCAACGAGCGGCAACGTCGGGCAAAGCGGTAATGATCCGATCATGCCCCTTATAGCGTTCGGCGCTGGCAATTCGACTGACCGTCAAGATGACCTTTCGTCCCTCAAGACCGTAACGCTTGATCAGATCAGGCCGCCGAACGCGGGGCGTATGATCTTTGGTGACGGTATTGGGTAGTACACGAATACCCGAAGGCTCGATATTCGCCCAGCCGAGCAGCCGTTGCCGGGTGTATCGGCTAACGGCTGTTATGAGGTTTGCGCGTTCGGTTGCGCACCGAACCGCCATGTTCGGTTCGGTCCAACCCTCGTAACCGTGAACCTGGAGCCACAATCGGCTCGATGAGAACTTCGCAATGCCGTAAGCGAGCGGCGCCGCGTTAAGATGTCCGCAAAAAACGACGTCGAAGCGTTGCCGGAGCGCGAGTGCAACTGCGCGCGCGCTCCAGAGCACGCGGCGACGCGACGGCGCCAATTGTGTAACCTTGGCATGGGAACGGGAGGGTGCTGTGCCAAAGCGGGTGAGCACGGTCACGGTTTCAACGTGTGACGATTGCGCAAGTGCGGTTACGAAATCGCTGTTGTATTGCGCGATGCCGCCGACCACGCCTGCGCCGTCGGTTAGAAGGGCAAGAACTTTCAAATAAGATGGCCGCACTTGTAAAGCGTGCCGTAAAGGCGCGCCAAGCCGCGCGTGACCACCGAGAACTCAAGCGACTTGGGCAAGCGGCAGACTCGATTTATTCGGATGTAAGGCTTGACGGCCGATAAAGCGGGACCACTCACGCGCCCAAGATGTCTCGGCGACCGCCGCGCTTCGCGGAACGCGTTCGACCTTCTTGATGACGGAATGCATCCAACTTCGAACCGGGGTCGTAAACCCTGTTTTCGCGCGGGAAACGACAGCTTGAGGTAACGGACCTAACGGAGCATTGGCCAGGCTCGCCTTGTTTATTGGACGATCTGCCAGCTTCGCCATTTGCCCGAGCAGGACACTATCGACCAGTGGCACACGCACTTCCAGCGAATGGGCCATGCTGGCCCAATCGGTGTCGCGCAGCAATTGGTTGCGCATGTAAAGCGAGGATTCCAGTGTCGCCACGCGGGCAAACGCCGACCGCGGACGGGGCTCTATCGTTTCGCTGATGAGTCGGAGCGGCGCGAGGCGACGCAATCCTTCCCGTACGGTCCCTCGATCGAGCACCTGCTCGAGTTCCCAAGGCAGGTAGAGGCCGCGCTTGAGGAGATAAGCGCCGGCATAGCTGCCGCCAAACTCCAGCATGCTTGCAGCCTTCCGGTTCAGTCCGAGATGGCTGGCGAGCGGCTCTGTCAATCGGCGCGCCATGGCGCCCAGCAGTGGAATATGCGATGGCGCGGAAAAAAGGCGGACCCACCGCGGAATATCGCGGAATGAGGGGTAGCCGCCGAAAAGTTCGTCGCCGCCCAAGCCTGAGATGGCGACCTTCAGACCCAATTCGCGCGCGGCTTTGGAAACAAACCAGGTATTTACGCCGTCAATGGACGGTTGATCCATGGCTTGAATTATCAGCGGGAGATCGGCCTCGAATTCCGAACGCGTGACCACGCGACTTGTGTGACGCGTGCCGTAAAGTGCCGCTACTTCTTGTGCAATTGTCGTCTCGTCTTCGTTCTTGCCGCGAAACTCTTCAAATCCGATAGTGATCGTCTGGATATCCACTGCGCCGACGTCGCGCATCAATCCGACGAGCGCCCCTGAATCGATGCCAGCCGAGAGAAACGCGCCAACCGGTACATCGGCGACGAGATGGCTGCGAACCGAATCTTTAAGCGCCTCACGGATATAGTCTGGCGAGGCACCTGGCGCTTGCCCCTGCTCGCCCTCGCAATAAGTCGAGGCGATTGAATGATAGCGCCTTGGGGCTGCCGGACCGGTGCGGCCGACGAGCACGGTCGTCCCGGCAGGCACCGCACGTATCGAACGGAATGACGTGAAAGGCTCGGGCACACTTCCGAAAAGATAAAAGCCGACGACACCGGCGGCGTCCGGATCGCGCGATATCTTGCCGCCGGCGAGGAGGGCTTTAACTTGCGATGCAAATCGAAAAGTCCAGCCGTCATCGCTGTAATATAGCGGTTTGATGCCGAGCGGGTCGCGCGCCAGCAAGACAGTGCGCTTCTTTGCATCCCAGATTGCAAAGGCAAACATGCCACGTAAGTCGCCAACCATATCGGCACCGCGATCGGCGTAGAGATGGAGAAGCACTTCCGTGTCAGACTGGGTGCGAAACTTGAAACCTTTCGAAATCAAACGATTTCTGAGCTCGCGATAATTGTAGATCTCGCCGTTGAATGTGACGACGATGCTGCCATCGTCGGTCTGCATAGGCTGCAAACCGTTGTCCGAAAGATCGATAATAGCGAGACGGCGGTGACCGAAACCGACCCGTTCAGCCGGATCGAGCCAAAGACCGAAGCCGTCCGGACCCCGCGTCACCATATGGTCGCGCATCGCCAGAAGCTCATTGCGATCAATGCTGTTCGACGCGTAATGGTAAGCATATATGCCGGCAATGCCGCACATCGTAGCTGAAATCCTGACAATTATTTGAGAAACAGTCGGCCTTGCCGGCTTAAGGCGGCAGGTTGGTCCGCTACGGCGTCCCGTGCCTTCCGTGGCGCCAAAGCGCCAAGCAAAGCGAATAATTCGGCACTGCACCTAAACCAACGAAAAGCCTGCCCACCCTGTCGGCATGCTACCGCAGTCCGGGTGATTTCGCCCAGAAAAGCTAGTAGAACCAATAGCATCATAATTGGTGTCAGGCCCGGCTGCCAGCAAAGAGGCTTGCTATTCGGCCATAAGGCCCACAAATCTCGCGCTTTTCCGCAGAACTGAAGACCAGAGCCGCCCTTCAGCGGCTGATTTCTCGGCCGGCATGTGTCTTTTTGGCAACAGTTCGAATCGGTAGTGGCTTTATATGTGATGTCCTGTGACCGCGTTTAATTCGGCCGAATTTTACGGAGGTCTAAAAGATGAGGCGTCTTACGCTAGCGACTTTTGTCGGTTTACTGGCCGTGGCGATAGCAGGGCCGTTGTCTGCCGCCGATTTACCTCGAAAAGCACCGTCTTACGGCCCGGCATTTGTCAGGGGATATGATTGGAGCGGCTTTTACGTCGGTCTTAACGGCGGCTACGGCTGGGGAACGTCGACCTGGAGCAACGCTGCGCTGACCGACAGCTTCGCCGTGAAGGGCGGGCTGGTTGGCGGCACGCTGGGCTACAATTTCCAGAGCGGCTCCTGGATCTTCGGTGTGGAAGGCGACGTTGACGCGACCTGGATCAAGGGCAGCGACAATATCGCCGGCGGGATCTGCGGCGGCGTAGGCTGCCAAACCTCGAACACCTGGCTGGGCACGGCCCGCGGCCGCATCGGCTCGACCCTGGGCCGCCTTATGCCCTACCTCACCGGCGGCGCGGCTGTCGGCAACATCAAGATGACGCCGGCCACGGGCGGCAGCGCGACGAAAACCAAACTGGGCTGGACCGTCGGCAGCGGCTTTGAATACGCCTTCCAAGAAGGCTGGTCGGGCAAGATCGAATATCTCTATGTCGATCTCGGTAAAGCGACTTGCGACGCGGCGGTCTGCGGCGTCGATACCGATGTAAAATTCAAGACCAGCATCGTTCGCCTCGGCGTCAATTATCGCTTCTGATTTCGCGGCCGAGGCAAGCGTGCAAATCAAATCGGGCCGAGCTTAATGCTCGGCCTTTATCTTTTGGTCCCGCCTCACCGTCAGCCACGCGAAACGGCGCCGGCGGGCGCCTGCCGCGGCAAGACCAAAAGCGCGCACGCGAAGCAAAATACGACCATCATAGCTGTCGTGCGCAATGGATAATCGACGGCAGAATGCAACATGAGCAGCAACACAACGATGGAACTGGCGCGGGCTAATCCTGCATCGAGCGGATCGGCACCCGCAGGCGCCCGCCAAGCCTTAAGACTGGCCCGAACAAACCAGACGAGGAAAATCAGCAGGCCAGCGATGCTGAGGACCCCGCCCTCGAGGGCAATCTCAAGCCAGTCGTTGTGGGCGCGGTTCATGAAGCGGTCAAAAAGGAAGGTCCGCGGCTCGGCCGCCTGGTAGACCGGCACGAACGTACCAAAACCCGTCCCTAAGGGAAGGTTGGCTTCGATAAGATTCCAGGTGAGCGATGCAACGGGCCACCGACTGTCGCTGACGACGTCGGCCGATTCCATGCGTTGCGTCAGACTGACAAAACCAACTTGAAAAACAATCAGCAGCGCGATGAGATTGCCCGCAACCGCCGCAATAATGAGGCGCCGCCGCGACGAACCGCTGCTGTTCAACAACACCAAGCCGAAACACGAAATACCTGCGACGGCGCACAGAATCAATCCAGCGCGCGATTGCGCAATGGCAAGTCCGACGATGATAGCGCCAAGCAGCACCAAGACCAGCAGAACGGACAAGCTCTGACGATGAAAGCCGATGCCGAAGGCCGCGGCAAAAGGGATCGCGCTGTATAAAAGCGCGGCATTGTGATTGCTGTTGGCGAAAAATCCGACGGCGCGGTCGCCGGCGCTGTAAAAGCGCAGTGCGCTGTCGGTGCCCTGCACCATCTGGGTCAAATCGACGAAGACGCTGAAAAACACGAATGCCAAAAACATCACGACGAGAATTCGGCGCCAAAGCGCGGACAGACAAAGCATCCCGAGAGAAATTGCAACGACCGGCAACAAGGACAGCGCACTACGCCACGTCATGATGGGCGACAGGCTGATGGGTAACCATGGCAAGGGCTGGCCGAGAGCGCTGTAAACTTGAATTTCATTCTCGCGGCCCGGCAATGCCGTCCACAATCCCGGCGGCAACGGAATCAACTGCAGCAACGGCAGCGCAACCAGAAGACCGATGAGAAGGATGGGGCCGCGAGGGACCCTCATTTGGCTGAGATTGAGTAAAACCAAGACGAGCAACGGCAGACTTGCCAATTGAACGATCGCGTCGGACCAGCGTCCTTGCAGGCTTCCGCCGCCGAAAACCAGCGCCAATAGAACAACCGCCGCAGTCGCGAACGGCAGAATACCGTCAGCTAACCGACGCGGAACAGCGGGATTCATTTATAGCTGCGGGGCTCTCGCCCGGTTGCGTCGACGGCGACCAAAACGCCGTCAGGCCGATCAGCAAGCCGAAGTACAGGCCGGCGCCGGCGTCGTCGTGGAGCTTTTCTTGGTGGCCGCCGAGATTCCCCAAACGGCCAAGCCGATGCCCGCGGCACCCAATGCGACGCCACCGGGCGAGAGATCGCCCAAGGCACCATTGTCAGTAGGCGGAGTGGTTTGCGCGAGCGCAGGAGCGCTAATTGCCGCCAGCACCATGCAAACCAGAGCGAAAAGTCGCATTTGGGAACCCCATCGATTGGACAAACCAAAAGTACCTTATTTCAGGGGCAAGGTCAACGGCGCAGTCAAACGTTAACGTTGAAACTCCAACATTATCAAAAACTTTACCGTTTCCGGCGCGCTGCACCCTAATGCACTGGCGGGGGCGCACCCGGCCCAGTATTGGCTATCCCCAGGTTTTCAAACCAGATTCGGCCGTCGATTTCCCGTTCGGAGGCGGTCCGGGATGGAATTTCCAGATTCAGCCACTGACCGGCGCAATTCGCGGCCGGCACCGTGAAATCGGCTGAAAACCCGGCCCATGGCGTTGCTTTGGCGAAAAGATCTGTCAGCCCGAGCGTGTTTGGCGGCGATTCTGCGCACGACACCTGCCATCGGAGACCCCGCTCCGTGCGCAAGCCTTCGGCTTTCACCTTCCCGGTGAGCCGGTAGGTGCCTGGCGGTAACGGCAGAAGCTGGCCAACGGTAAAGACTCCCGCCCGGGCGCCCGAAAATTGAAGCTGGAGCGCCCGGCCCGACGGTTCTCCCGGCGAGGCTACGACCTGAATGTCGACGCCATTGGTGGGCCGCAGCAGCCAATTGAACGGCAAGCCGTCGATCTGTGCCGTGAAGTCGCCGTTATAGAGCAAAGCCTGGCTCGATCTCTGCTGCGCCGGCAGCGTCGCCCACCAACTTCGATGCGCCTGCGTGAATTGCCCGTCCCTGATCAACCGTTCCAGATAGGGCGCCAATTCATTCGGCTTGAGAGGTTGCTCGCTTGCTTGCAAGGCGGCAAAAAGTTGCTCGAGCCGCCGCGGATCGGATGACTGAGACAATCTCCGCAAAGCATCCGGACGCCACGGCGGCCCAGACGCGAGAATTTTGGTGAGCGCGTCGAGCGGACGCTGACCGGCCATGAAACCGGCAAGGACCGGATAGAGTTGCTCCATGAATTGCCAATTGACCCGCAGAAGAGCATCCGCATGGGCCAAAGCCCAATCGAATTCGCCACGCTGGATGTCTCGGTTCACGAGCCAGGCTTGCGGACCTGGATCGCGGCGCGTGCGCGCGTCGGAAAGGCGAATAAAGGCGTCGGCGCGCGCCTGATTGCCCTGGCGTTCGGCGATCAACCCGAGCAGGAACAGCGCCCGTTCGTCGAGAGGATTTGATTTCAATGCGCGCTCGGCAAACCCCCGGGCGGCGTCGAGGTCGCCGCCGGTTTTCGTGACTTCACGCAAGGCAAGTTCGTTAAGCGCCGCGGCCCTCATTTTCATTCCAGGCGTAAGCGATTTCCGGGTCGATCGCCGCTGCATTGTACGCGGCCGTGTCGGCAAGTATTCGCCAGCCAAGCCAAACGCCGCCGGCAACGACAATTGCGGCGGCAGCAAGCCCGCCAAGAGAAAGCCGGCGCCGCGGCTCCCGCCGGCCCGATGGCGAGCCATAGGCTCTCGCCGATTCGCCCGCCGGCGTACTCTGCGCCAATCCATGGCTGCGCGCCGATGAGTGCCGGCTCGAAGAAGTGCGGGAGGACTGGGATGATCGGCGGCCGGCGATAAGGCGCCAAAAACTATTCATGGCAAAAAATTCCTGACTTCACCCAACCTGGCGACGTCAACCGATAAACGGGGATTGCCGGAAACCGGAAAAATCACGGGAAGAACGGCGGCTACCACAGGGCACTAATAAAGCGAAGCGTCGATGCCGGCGCGCTCAATCCCAACAGCAATAGAACTGCGACGATGGCGGCAGCGACTTTAGCCATCGCGCGCGCAGAAAGGGTCGAAGTCCGGTGCCTCCTGCTTATTTCCGCCTTTTCCACATATGGCTGTGCGATCCACGGGAGGCGAACCGAATTGCGATGCCTCACGCCATTTCTCCTGGTGTTGATTTTGCCCGCGTCGGCCACCGGATGGGAAACTCGGGGCGTAACGGAATCATTGGAGACCTCTCGCCACGCCTGCACGATGCGCTTGGCATAGACGGCGTCCCAGCCGCCGTTGCGATCGGGATGCAACCAGCGCAACAACCAGCGCATATGAGCACGCGCGGAGGCGCGCGAGTCGCCCGCCTTTATGCCGAGAATGCGGTAGGCGTCGGCGTCTTCCCGGAACAAAACCTGCTGAAGATAAAATCGCGCCGCGTCGACGAGTTCGGGCCCCGGCCGGCCGGTGGCCAAAGTCGCTTCCTGGCAAGCCTCCGGCGATTCCGCAGCGATTCGGATGACATCGAGAATGTCGGGAGGAAGCGGCGCAGCGTACATGGACGGAGCAAACGCCGGCATTCGAGCCAGGTCCAACGCCGAATCGATTGCGCGCTGACTCGTCATTGCTAGCTCTTCGGGCCGTGCTCCAGTTTCGCAACCTTGGTCGCGCCGTAACCGTAGTGCTCCATGGCACCGTAGCCATAACCATAGCCGTAGCCATAGCCGGCGCCGTAGCCGTAACTCGCCGTGCGAAAGTCGTATTTATTCAGAACCGCGCCGACGACGCGTGCACGCGCAAAGTGAAGCCGTTTCAGCGACGCCTTGACGACGCCGCGGCGGGTTTCGCCGGCGCCTAACACGAGGAGAGTGCCGGCCGTAATACTTGCGAGCAAAGGCGCGTCCGCCAGCCCAAGCACGGGCGGCGCATCGACAATGACAATGTCAAAGCTTTCGGCCGTGTGCGACATGAGCGTGATCATCTTCGGTCCGGCCAGAAGTTCTGCCGGATTGGGCGGAAGAGGACCGGTCGCCATAAAGGTCAGGCCGGGTATATCGGTGCTTTGGAAGGCGTCCGGCGCCATCGCGACGCCGGCAAGGTAATTTGCCAGACCAACCGCGTTGTCGCGCTTCAAGACGCGGTGCGCCGACGGATTGCGCATGTCGGCGTCGATCAAGAGAACCCTCATGCCGAGCTGCGCAAAGTTCACCGCCAGCGCCACCGAAGTGGTACTTTTTCCTTCGCCGGGACGCGGGCTCGTGACCAGGAGCGTTTTCGGAACGCCTTTGTCCGTGGAGAATTGCAATGCGGTGCGGAACGAGCGGTAGGCTTCCGATATTGGCGAAATCGGCGTGTCGCGGATTGTCGAGAGAATATCGCCTTCCGCTTTTGGGATAATGCCCAGCACGGCAAGACCGAGTTGCTCCTCGATCTCTTCGGGGGTCTTGAACGTATCGTCGAGAATCTCGAGGACGGCGACCGCGACGGCCGATGCCAGGCAACCCAGCAGCAGCCAAATCATCAGATTCTTTTGCAAGCTCGGCGAGAACGGCCCACCGGGCTGTTCGGCGCGATCGATGATGGCGATGTTGTTTGTCCCTACCGCCCCCGCGACGCCGACGTCTTTGTACTGCTGGAGCAGGCCGTCATAAAGGGACCGGTTGGTGTCCGACTCACGCTGCAAAATCTGGAACTGGATGTTCTTATTGCGGGAGTCGAGCACGCTGGTTCTGGCTAGTTCGATATTCTCTTGCAGCAAGGTTTCATGCCGCAGCAACGCTTCATAACTGGCCTTGAGAGAATCCTTGACCGACTTGGCGGTTGCTTCGATATCCCGGTCGGTCTGGTCGATCTGCGCCTTGATCTTGCGCATGTCGGGATAGTCGGGCTTGAAAATCAAGAGTTTGTCTTGATAGTCGGCCATCAAGGCGGCCCGCCGGCCGCGCAAGTTTTCAATCGTTTTATCGGTCAAGAGCTGCGGAAGCCCAAGCCCCTTGCTTTTGTCTGCCTGCTCCCAAAGCTCCTGCGCGCTGATGCGCTCTGTCCTGACTTTTTGCACTTCGTTTTGCAGGGCGGTTAAATCCAGATCCGCCGCCGACGGCGCGCCCTTGGCCGTCAGGATCTTCTCCTTCTCGGCATAGGCAACGAGAGCTTTTTCGGATTCTTCCAGCTTGATCTTCAATTCCTCAAGACGCTCTTTGAGAAAGGCGCGTGCGTAGGCCGACGCGCCATAACGGCGATCCAGATTGGCGCTGATGTAGCTGTCGGCGACGCCGTTGGCGATGTTGGCAGCCCAGGCCGGATCCGGGCTGTCGTATGAAATTCTGACAAGGCGCGAGTTGATCAGCGGGTTGATGGTGATGCCGCCTTGAACGATTGCCGCGGCCACTGCCTTGCGCCGTTCGATATCGCCGTCCTGAACTTCCGGGGTCGGAAAAAATTTGGCCTTAAGTTGCGCCCAGGGCGATCTGGATTTCGGATGCAGGAACGTCGGGGCATTTGCCAGATCCAAATTCGTCGCGACGCGCTGCGCCAGCGAACGGCTTTTGAGCAAATCGTATTGGGTTTGATAGAATCTCATAACATCGCCGACGTCGGCCGCCGCGTCGGGCGCATCGACTTTCACGATCTTCGCCACATCGCGATCGATCTGGATCGTCGCCGTTGCCCGAAAAATCGGCGTGTCGGTGTAGGTGACCATCAGCCCTGTTATTGCGGCGGCGCTGCAGATGCCGAGAATCATCCAACGGTGTTTGAGGACGAGCCCAAGATACTGGAACAACATCGTGCGGTACGTCGCACCGGCCGGTTCGGCGGATTCCGACGCATAGGGGTCGAAACCACCGACGTCGCGCCCCGAAGCGGGAGCGACCTGCCGCGGCTGATCCGTCACCGAGGGCAAGCCCGGCGGGCGTTCCGAGTCGAAGTTAAATTTCGGCGCATTCATCTCGATCGGCCTTTGCTCATCCTCGATCAACGCCCAATCACAACACCGCTGCAAGCACCGCGAAAGGCAGCAGATCTTTCATGTTCTTCAGCACGACACGGGAGTTCGAGTCTTCCACGACGACAATATCGCCGCCTTGAAGGACCGGGTCGGGAATCGAACCCGATTGAATCTTCTCCAAATCGAACACCACGTCTTGCACCTGCTCGTTCGACACACGCGCCACGTGGATACGATTGGCGTTGGCAAGTTCGCCCAGCCCCCCGGTCGCGGCGACCGCTTGGCTAAGGGTCAATTTGCCGTCAATCGTCAAAACGGCCGGCGCCTTAACCGAGCCGTTTACGGTTACACGCTGGCCTGATTTCGTAACCAAAACCGTGACTTGCGGTGACCGAATGTACTTCTTACCGAGCTTGTCGGCAATCTCCTGTTGCGACTGCTGCACGCTCTTGCCGGCCACATGAACCTGCCCGATCAGCGGCAAGGTGATGTTGCCGCTGCCGTCGACCTGCGCGCTTTTGTTGAGGTCCGGCACCTGGAACACGCTGATTTGGAGCACGTCCTGCGGCGCTATGACGTATTCCGTGCTGCTTAATTCTGCCCTTGGACTGTTGGCGAATTCGCTCGTTGTATTCGTCGATCCCGTTCCCGGAGCGTTGCAGGCCGCCAGAACAAGCACCAACGGCCCCAAAAGCAGCAACTTCAGGACACGCAAATATTGCCTCATTCGGCACCTTTGCCGCTGCGAGAGAAGATGCGCCGCCAGCCCGTGGGGCTCGCCGCTTGCGGCTTGCGCAAAAGGGGCGGAAGAGCAGCCGGGCTCACATCGTTCAGAATCCCTTGAGCCCTTGTGACCACGAGGTTGAACGCCTCTTCGTCCCCCAACCGCTTGGCGGCCGCCTCCTGGGCTTCCGCCAACAGAGGAGGCCGGGACGTAGTATTATGGGCATCTGTGGCCAGCAGATGGCATAGGCCATCATCGAGGATGCGTTCGGCCCAATAGCGCGGCCGGCGCCCGAAACGCCCCATGAGTGAGCCCGCGGTCAATTGCATCCAAACGCCGTTATGGACGAGGCGCTGAATAAGCGGATAGCTCGATTCGATCCACGACATTCGTTCGGGATGCGTCACAATAGTCACATACCCGTCTGTATGCAACCTAAAGATGTGCGCATCCAGATTTGGCGGCAAAACGTGATGTGGAGGCTCCAAAAGCAGATAACGGGAGCCGTTGAGGGTGGGAACCCTGCCGGTTCGGATCCCGATACCGAGATCAGGAGCCACATGGGCATCCGCACCGGAAACCAAGATGAGCGGTATGCCGGCGGCATCCAATTCCCGCTGCAAGGCAGTAACGGCGGTTTTGATCGCAGGGCCCGTATTGTCATAGACGCTCGGCAATATATGCGGGGTGCAAGCCGTGACGGTGATGCCGTCCGCGCAGGCCATACGAGCCATTTCCAGCGACACATCAAGGTTTTTGGCCCCGTCGTCGATGGCTGGCAGAAGATGGCAGTGCAGATCGATCAAACCGTATCCCCGTAGTCTCGCCTGGCGACGCTAGTGCATTGTCGGCCTGAAAGCCCTGAGCACCCTGCCCAGTCCCGGGCAATGCTCTATCGCCGCATCATGCACAATAGGCACGTTTTTACTGTTAAAAATTCGTGTATTTCGTACCAATGCACTTCGTGAGTCGCGTCGACTATCTCAACCGCACTCCCAAACCAAACGACTGAGATCGATAATGCGTATGCGTTCCCCGGCCTCGCGCGGCTCGTTTCGACTGCGATTTTCCGTATTCGACGTGCTGTGGGCGGCGGCATCGCCGGCGCTGGCCATATTCTTCCGCGACATCAGTCTGTTTTCGCCAGCGCGCCTCGATGTCACCGTTGCTTATTGCATGATGTCGTTTGGATTTGCGATTGCTGCTTTCCTGTTGTTCCGGATTCGCGACGGCATGGCAGACTATTTCTCCGTGCACGACGCGCTGGACGTGGCCAAGGCCGTTACGGTTGCCGAACTCCTGACTATTCTGGTCCTGTTCACCGTGACCCGGTTGGAGGGTATCCCGCGCTCGACCCCGATCATTCATGCCCTCATTTTATTGGCCGGCTTGCTGTTCGCGCGCACGTTGGTTCGGGTGATGCGAACCGAGGGCCGCGCCGTACCCGCCGACGATTTAGCGACAACCGAGCAAATCATCATGATCGGCTCGACCAACCTAACGTCGCTGTACATGAAAATGATCGAGGTCTGCTCGCCCCGAACGCGGCAGGTCATTGCCATTCTCGACGAGGACGCGCAGCTCTTCGGGCGCTCGGTCGGAGGCACGCGCATCATGGGGCCGCCCCTTCATCTCGAACCTGTCATTCAAGAATTTGCCGAGCATGGCATCCAGACCCACCGCGTCATCGTAGGCGGCGGCCCGGCCATACTGTCGGTCGAGCAGCTAGACCAAATCGATCGGACCTGCACGCAATATGAAATTAGGCTGGATTTCGTTCCCGCTTTGGTCGGCCTTGAATCTCCGCACGCCGAGGTTCCCGTGGAGGCAAAGGCAAAGCCGGCGCAACCACCTAACGTCAATATTTCGCATTTCTTCGCCGTCAAACGCGTCATCGACCTGATCGTCGGATTCATTTTGCTGGTCTTGTTGTTACCGGTCTTTTTCATCGTTGCGGGTCTTGTTCTCATCGACGTCGGTTCGCCGATTTTCTTTTGGCAGCAACGCGTAGGCATGATGGGCCGAAATTTTTTGCTGCACAAATTCAGGACACTCAAAACCTCGTTCGATTGGCGCGGGCAGCCGATACCGGATTCCGAGCGCCTTTCCTGGATCGGGAGCCTGCTGCGAAAGTGCCGGCTTGATGAGTTGCCCCAACTCCTGAACGTGCTGGTGGGAGACATGTCGCTGGTGGGGCCGCGGCCTCTGTTGCCGCGGGATCAACCGCCCGACCCGAGTTTGCGTCTAACGGTCCGTCCGGGCATCACAGGCTGGGCCCAAGTCAACGGCGGCAAGCTATTAACGGCCACGGAAAAGAACGAATTGGATGAATGGTACATCCGGAATGCATCGTTTTTTCTCGACGTCTGGATAGCAATCAAGACGATACTAACGGTCTTCCTGGGCGAACGCCTTCGCAACACTGCGGTGAACGGCAAGGCTCCGGAGAAAGCGTAGCTTGACGCAGTGTCGAAATACGACGTGGCGCGACGATTCCAAATCGGAAATAAAATGCCGCGTTTGATTTTTCTCAATCGTTTCTTTTTTCCCGATCAATCCGCAACCAGTCAGATTCTCAGCGATTTAGCCTTTCATCTTGCCGAACGCGGCTTCGACGTCCATGTCGTCACCAGCCGGCAACTTTACGAATCGCCGAAGGCTCGCCTGCCCGCGCAGGAAACGGTGCGAGGCGTCACTATTCACCGCGTATTCTCAACGCGGTTTGGACGAACGTCTTTGGCCGGACGCGCCTTCGATTATCTTTCTTACTATGCCGCGGTAGCATCGAAGATTATTCGTGTTGCGTCTCGCGACGACGTCATTATTGCCAAGACCGATCCACCTTTGATTTCCGTTCTCGCTATGTGGGCTGCACGAATCCGCGGCGCCAAGCTCGTCAACTGGCTGCAAGACATCTATCCCGAAATTGCGATTGAGACAGGCGTACCTTTGATAAAGGGGCCGATCGGACGAATCCTTTCCCTTCTCCGCGACGCATCGTTGAAAGCGGCTGTTGCAAATGTCGCGGTCGGGCGGCAAATGGCCAATCGTTTGATATCCCAAGGCGCGAAGTCCGACACCATTCATGTCATCCCCAATTGGTGCGACGACGAGGCGATCGTGCCTGTTGCAAACGCCGACAATCCGTTGCGCCAGAAGTGGGGGCTACAGCATAAATTCGTCGTCGGTTATTCAGGAAATCTTGGCCGTGGACACGAATTCAACACTCTGTTGGCTTCGGCCGAACGCTTCCGCGGAGATCCCGACGTTATGTTTGTCTTGATCGGCGGTGGACAGCGATTCGAACAGCTTAAGCGGCTTGTCGCGGAAAAAGGCCTGGATACTATTTTCCGTTTTTTCCCCTACCAGGACCGCGACCGTCTGAAACACTCGCTTGCCGTTGCCGACATGCATTGGATATCCCTGCAAGCCGGCCTGGAAGATCTCATGTTCCCCCAGCAAATTTTACGGCATTGCGGCCGCCGGCCGGCCAATTCTTGCGGTGACCGGCGCAACGGGAGAGATCGCGAACCTCGTGAAAGAATATAGCTGCGGCACCGGCATCAAACCGGGCGACGACCACGCGATGGCTCAAGCCATCGGCGCACTTTCGCGCGATCGTGCGCGTTGCGACACAATGGGCCGCAACGCCCGCATTATGCTCGATGCAAAATTCACACGCCGGCGCCAGTTGGAAACGTGGAGCACCCTGCTTGGCCGCATAGCCGCGGCCTAGCAGATCAAGGGACCGTGCCCATGCGCTCGCCGCGGTAAACGCCTGTCCGGATACGCTCCCACCAATTCCGGTTGTCGAGATACCAGCGCACCGTTTTGGCGAGGCCAGATTGGAAGCTTTCCCGCGGCGTCCAACCCAGATCATTTCTGATTTTGCCGCCGTCGATCGCGTAGCGCACATCATGACCGGGCCGGTCGACCACGAACTGGATCAGCGTTTCGTGCCGTCGTGCGTTTCCGGGAACCATTTCGTCCATCAGCGAACAGATGGCGCGTACCACTTCGATATTGGAGCGCTCGCAGTGGCCGCCGATATTGTAGCTTTCGCCGGGTTGCCCCTTCTCGGCGACCAGCAGCAACGCCCGCGCATGATCCTCTACAAAAAGCCAATCGCGGACCTGTTTACCGTCGCCGTACACGGGCAGCGGCTTGCCTTCGAGGCAATTGAGAACCATCAGCGGGATAAGCTTTTCTGGGAAGTGATAGGGGCCGTAATTATTGGAGCTGTTGCTCAGCACCACGGGCAGCCCATAGGTGTGGTGCCATGCGCGCACCAGATGATCGGAAGCCGCCTTTGAGGCGGCATAGGGCGAATTCGGGTGATAGGGCGAATCTTCGATAAAATAGCCTTCGCGCCCCAGCGCGCCGAACACCTCGTCGGTGGAGATATGGTGAAAGCGAAAATCCTTGGCGCCCGCGGCGGGCAATGTGCGCCAATAAGCCAGCGCCGCTTCAAGCAGCGTGTAGGTGCCGACTATATTCGTATTGATGAACTCGGCCGGCGCATCAATCGAGCGGTCGACATGACTTTCAGCCGCAAGGTGCATGATACGATCCGGCTGAAATTCGCCAATAGCCGTTCGCATTTTCGTACCGTCGGTAATATCGGCGCGCAGAAAATGAAAACGCGCATCGGTCGCGACCTGCTCGAGCGATTCCATGTTGCCGGCATAAGTCAGCTTGTCCACCACGAGCACGTCATGCGCCGTGTCACGGATGATCTGACGGACGACAGCCGATCCGATAAATCCGGGCCCCGCCGGTGATCAGAAAACGCCTGCGTCGATTGTCAGCAACCATGGAACATACTCACGCCGAACGGCCGATCCGCCGATGAAACCTCGTTTGAAAAAAGCACCTATGCTCCTTGTCCCAGGGCCGCAAGTTTCCGGCCATACTCCGTGTTTTTGAAGCGCTCGCAATGTTTGGCAAGATCCGCAGCAGTGATCCAGCCGGCGCTGAATGAAATTTCTTCCGGTGAGGCGATGAGGTGGCCCTGCCGCCGCTGGAGCACGTGAACGAATTCCCCGGCCTCCAAAAGCGCCGCATGGGTACCCGCGTCGAACCAAGCATAGCCGCGCCCAAGACGCTCCACGCGCAACAAGCCGTCGTCGAGATAACTGCGGTTCAGGTCGGTAATTTCGTATTCGTCACGCTTCGAGCGCTTCAGTCCCTTTGCCCGTTCGACCACCGTCTCATCGTAGAAGTAGAGACCGATAACGGCCCAGTTCGATCGCGGTTGGGCAGGCTTCTCCTCAATGGATGTTGCACACCCGTCGGAATCGAAGGTGATGACGCCATAGCGCCCCGGATCTTCCACCCGATAGCCAAACACGGTTGCGCCAGCCGCAGGTTGCGCCACCTTCTTCAATTCAGCCGACAACCCATCGCCGTAGAGCAAATTATCGCCAAGAACCAAACAAGAGGGGCAACCGCCCAGGAATTTCTCGGCGATCACAAATGCCTGGGCGAGTCCCTCGGGATTGGGTTGTATGGCGTAATCAAATTGGATACCCCACTGCGCGCCGTCGCCAAGCAGAGCCTTGAAATGCTCCTGCTCTTTCGGCGTGGTGATGACCAGGATTTCCCGGATCCCGGCCAGCATCAAAGTCGCCAACGAATAATAGATCATCGGCTTGTCATAGATCGGAAGAAGTTGCTTGGATGTCACAAGCGTCAATGGATGAAGCCTGCTTCCTGTCCCGCCAGCCAGAATGATTCCCTTACGCGTCATTTACTGATCCCCCACGGCAATCCACCAACTGCATCGCACGTCCTGTTCTGCCACACGCGGAGCCGGGAACCGAACAAGATGACGGACGGCCTTGCGCCGAAGCTGTCCTGCGGTTTTAAATGAAAGTTATGCCGATTCCGAGAGCGTCAGGGTGGCAGACTCCCAGTCTGCTGTAGCCGCGACCCTAAAAATACCTTAGCACATCGGCAGCCTGAGACTTCCTTCTTCTGTTGCCTTTTGAGGCTGTGTGTCCATGCGGCGTTTATTGTCATTTTTGGCCAAAGCGGCAGTTTCCGCACTGCTGCTTTATTTATCGCTACGCCGCGTCGATCTCAGCCACATCGGAGAGCGGCTGAGCGCGCTCGATCCCCGCTGGATCGGCTTTGTCCTGATCGTGCTGTGCGTTCAAATTCCGCTCGGCGCTTTGCGCTGGCGGGAAATCGTCGAAACGTGCGGCGCCAAGCTGTCCGCGGCGCTGGCCCTACAATACAGTTTCATCGGCATTTTCTTCAGCCAAGTTCTGCCATCGACGGTGGGCGGCGACGCGGTTCGAATTTGGCTGCTGGCGCGAGGCGGAGCCGGATGGCCGACCGCAATTTACTCCGTGCTGATCGATCGCGTCGTCGGCGTGTCCGCCCTGGCGATGATTGTGGTCGGATGCCTGCCGTGGACGCTTGAACTGGTCCAGAATCCGGCCGCGCGCGGCGCCTTGGCCGTGATCGGCTTCGGTGCGCTCGCAGGCGCTGCGATTTTTCTCGCGCTAGGTTTGCCGCAGTTGAACATGCTCGACCGATGGTGGCCGACCCGCCATCTTGCCATCGCGTCACGCATGGCTTGGCGACTGTGCCAGAGCTCATCCGGCCTGCGAGTCGCCGTGCTGATGTTCGCGATCCACCTGCTGACGGTCCTGTCGGCCTGGGGCTGCGCAAGAGCCGCTCATGCATCGACGGACTTCACCCAGGTTTTGTTTCTGTTCCTGCCGGTGATGCTGATCGCGACCGTGCCGATCTCGATCGCCGGATGGGGCGTGCGCGAAAGCGCGATGGTGCTGGCTTTTTCCTATGCCGGCCTGCCGGAAAGCGACGGCCTGATTGTTTCAATTCTGTATGGCGCCACGACATTGGCCGTCGGCGCCCTCGGCGGCATCGTGTGGGTCGCCAGCGGCTATCGCTGGGGTTCGGTCAAGACCATCGAAGCCGAGACCCTCGCGCACGATCCGTCGTCGTCGTGATTATTCGCCCAAGCGACCGCCACCGGCGAGAAAATCGGCATAGGCCGCGGCCAGCCCGTCGTGCAGGCGAATTTTCGGCGACCAGCCGAGCTTCTTGATTCTGGAAACGTCGAGCAGCTTCTGCGGCGGCCCGTCGGGCCGCGCCGTGTCGTAAACAATCTTGCCTTTATAGCCGACGACACTCGCCACTTCCGCCGCGAAGTCCGAGATCGTCACGTCTTGCCCGGTGCCGACGTTGAGAAATTCCGCGCCGGAATAATGCTTCATGAGAAACACACAGGCATCCGCAAGATCGTCGGAGCAAAGAAACTCCCGGCGCGGCTTGCCGGTGCCCCACACCGTGACGGACGGCGCGTTTGCCAATTTGCCTTCGTGAAATCGCCGGATCAGCGCCGCCGGCACATGGCTGTTCTGCGGATGATAATTGTCGCCGCGGCCGTACAAATTTGTCGGCATGGCCGAGATGAAATCGGCGCCATGCTGCTTGCGATAGGCCTCGCAAAGTTTGATGGCCGCGATCTTGGCGACCGCGTACCACTCATTGGTCGGCTCCAGCGGGCCCGTCAGCAGCGCGTCTTCCGACATCGGCTGCGCCGCGAGCTTGGGGTAGATACAGGACGAGCCCAGCGCCAGGAGCTTCTTGACGCCCACTTTGTGGGAGCCGCGGATGACATTGAGCCCGATCGCCAGGTTGTCGGTTATGAAATCGGCCGGGAAAGTGTCGTTGGCAAAAATGCCGCCGACATGGCCGGCCGCGACGATCACCGCGTCGGGCCGCATCTGCTCCAGCCAGCGTTCGGTGTCGGATTGCTGGGTGAGGTCGACCGCCTGACGGCTGGCGGTGAGGATTTCGCAACCCTCGCCCGCGAGGCGGCGGATCACCGCGGAGCCGGCCATGCCATTATGGCCGGCAACATAGACGCGCTTGCCTCGCAGGTCGAAGAGCAGCGGCTGGGACATCGTTATTGAGGGCTCGCTAAACATCGCAAAAGCAGGCATTTGGCCCGCGGGTGCGATGCTTATACAGCGAAATCAGGCCCTTGGGAGTCCTAACTAAACAGGCCGAACCGGCGCAGAAAACCAATGACGCAGCCCTTCATCGTCGGCCGCAAAATCCCCTTCACCTGGGTGATCAACCCATTCTGGACCATGCGTCTGATCCGATCCGGGGATGGCGTCGCATAATATCCCTGACCCTTAAGAATCCCGTCGAGAGTTTTCAAATCGCGGTTCTTTATTTCCGGCTCATCACGCATACGAATACTCATAATGACAACAACCATACACAGCAACTTTGTGAGTTCAAAATCTGTGCATCGATTCAGTTAGCGAAATCTTGTTGATCGGAGGTGAATACGTTGCAACGCACTAATTTACACAATTTCCGGCAGTGAATTCTATAACGCGCCCGCATAGAGCGAGGCTTTCCGCCCGATGCGCCACGATGACAATCGCGGGGCGTGGTATCAGCGCGCGCAGCCGCATGAAAATCTCCAATTCGCCTGCAACATCGATGGCGCTGGTAGCTTCGTCCAAGACCATGAGCCGCGGCTTGCGCAGGATCGCGCGCGCCAGGGCAATGCGCTGACGTTCGCCGCCGGACACCAGCGTGCCGCGTTCGCCTACCACTGTCTCGAGGCCGAGCTCCATGCGGCGTACCAGCGCATCGGCGCCGGTCAGTGAGAGCGCCTCCCACATGTCCGCCTCGCTCGCCTGCGCGCTGGCCCAGGCGAGGTTGCGGCGAACCGTGTCGTGAAATAAAAACGGATCCTGCGAAATATAACTGACGCGATCGCGCCACGCGTTCAGCGCGGCGCCGTCCAGCGTCATGCCGGCAACCGTGATACGGCCTTGCTGCGGCGGATATAGTCCCACCAGCAGATCGGCGAATGTCGTCTTGCCGGCGCCGGAAGGTCCGCTGATGCCGACGAACTCGCCGGGCTCGATCGTGAGGCTGATATCGCGGACACCGCGGACCGATCCGGCGGGGTCGTCATCGCCGACGTGACGAAACGAGACGTTCTCGAACACCACAGGCCCTTCCGGCAGAGTTATCGACTGCATCTGCGGACGTGGCGCCTGTGCGACCGAAGCGAGTTCACCTTCAAGCGCCTTGACCCTGCCGTAGACCGGAGCGCCTGCGCAAGTTGCTGGGCGCCCACCTGGATCTGCGCGACCGGCCCACCCATGCGCGCGACGATAAGCAGCAACGTGATCAGCTTGGCCGGTGCGATTTCGAATACGCCGAACCCAATCAAAACCAATAGACCGCCGGCCATGGCCAAGACCGTCGACAGCACCAGACGCCGGTTGGTTTCACGCCGGGTAAATTCGATCTGCCGGCTGGTCAAGGCATGCAGGCTCTCCCGGAATTCGGTGACAAAGCTCGATTGCAGATTTTGGCTGATCGCAAGCTTCAATCCGCCTAGAAATTGCGCAGTCGAATTCAGCAACGACAAATTCGCATCGGTCAAAATGGCGCCGAGCTGCATCGCTCTTCGCACCACAGGCGCAAACAAGATCGCGCTGAGCGCCAGAATACCGAGCGCCAGCACCGCCAGCGCCGGCGCCAGCAGAAAAACCAGCGCGCACTGCGCGAGTAGCATTGCGCCGGCCACAACACACCGCAGCATGAGAAGAGCGGCCGAACCGACGCGCTGGATATCGCCGCTCATGAGTTGCGTGATCCGCGCGTGGCGCAGCCGCGCCACCTGGTCCCAGCGTGCGGACGCAAGGCTTTCCGCGACGCGCAGGCGCTGCGCCTCGACGAAGCCGGTTTGCAGTTCGGCGACCGTTACGTCGCGCGTATAAAGCACGACGGCGCGCAGGATCATTAGCACGCCGAAAATCGCGAGCAGCACTGTCAGTTGCCCGAATGGACGCTCGACGCCGAACAGGCCGAACATATGCGCGGCGGCGCCGGCAAGCCGCCCCGCGGGCAGCCCCGATCCAATCACAATGCCGAGCAGCGGGACCAAAAGGACGAGGCTGAGGCCTTCGAGCACCGCGCCGAGACCGACAAAGAGTGCGGCGATGAGCCCTTTGCGCCCGGCGAAAACGGCAAAATCTGTCAGGAATCGCCGCAAGTCCTTTACGAAATTCCCCTCACCGCTGTTGTCAGATTCCGAAATTGCCATGGCCGAGCGCGGTCACCTTTGGAAAGCCTCGCCCGTGACTTTATCAGATTTTGAGAAAGCGATGCCCGTCTTCCTCGAGCGCCACACACGTCAATTGCCCGCTGGCAAAGGCGCCGGTGTCGATATTGATCCGGTTT
This sequence comes from Pseudolabrys sp., assembly GCA_037200245.1. Lineage (GTDB taxonomy): Bacteria > Pseudomonadota > Alphaproteobacteria > Rhizobiales > Xanthobacteraceae > Pseudolabrys. The sequence continues at coordinate 35,668 of JBBCIM010000030.1, read as the reverse complement.
AACAGCACCCTCCGGCGCCGAAACCGGTGTGTGGCCATGTACGACGATCTTGCCAAAATCCATCTCGCTGTGGAGAAACTCGTCGCGAATCCAGAGCAGATCTTCGTCCTTCTGGCTTTCAAGAGCGATACCCGGCCTCACCCCTGCATGGCATAAAAAATATTTGCCGTAGCTAAACGATGTTTTCAGCGACCGTACGAAGTCCAAATGCCTGCCCATCGCCTCACGCAGCAAGGCGGCCGCCTCTTCGTAGCCCTTCCCGAACAAAAGCCCGCGCACCGGCACGTCATAGGAGTGCAAAGTTTCCAAGCCGCCGAGCCGGCGCCAGTGCGGGCCGGTCTGCGGATCGGCCAGGAAGGACTCGAGCAGCGCTTCGTGGTTGCCTTTGAGCGCGACGTGCGGCGTCGGGAACGGATTGCCGGCAAGCCGGTCGAGCACACCTCGCGACGATGGGCCGCGGTCGATATAATCGCCGAGCGTGACAGTCAGCGCGGCGGGCCCGTGTTCCCGGATATCCCTCCCGATCGCATCAACAGCGCGGTCGAGCAGATCGAGCCGGCCATGGACGTCGCCAATGGCATAGACCCGGGAATTCCCGTTTGGAATTTGCACGTCATGCATCTATGACACACGCCCCGCTGCGGTCGGTGCCTGGCGCCGCGGCCTCGGTTAATCTGCCACCCAAGCTAGGCATGTAGTCAGTTCTGTAGCATTCGCCATGCCGGCATCGAGCCAAACCACCAGCGCCATACCGTCACAGGCGCGCCTGCTCACCTCGTTGTTGCTGCTCTGGCTCGCGGGCAACGCCCTGCGGCTGACCATCTTGGCGGTGCCGCCGGTCATCCCGTTGATTCACGACGAGTTGAGCCTCAGCGCGACCCAGATCGGCATCCTCACCGGCCTGCCGTCGATGCTGTTCGCCATCGCCGCGGTTCCCGGTTCGCTGCTGATCGCGCGCCTCGGCGTCCGTGCCGCTTTGGTGGTCGGCCTTTCGGTGACTGCTATCGGCGGGGCGTTGCGCGGCGCCCTGCCCGACGTAGCTTGGCTTTACGCCATGACCGTCGCGATGGGCGCGGGTGTCGCCATCATGCAAGTGACGATGCCGCCGGCGGTGCGCACATGGCTGCCGGATCGCATCGGCTTTGCCACCGCGGTCTACACCAATGGACTCCTGATCGGCGAAATCCTGCCGGTGGCGTTGATGCTGCCTTTGGTGCTGCCGATGGTTGGCGGCAGTTGGCAATCGGGGTTCGTCGTCTGGAGCATTCCGGTCGCCATTATTGCCATTGTGGTGATGGCATTGGCGCCGCGTCCGCCAGCCGCGCACGCCTCATCGCCGGCGCGGCGGCGCTGGTGGCCGGATTGGCGCAACTTGCTGATCTGGCGTCTGGGCATCATGCTGGGCACCATCAACGCCACATATTTCGCGACCAACGCCTTCCTGCCCGACTATTTGCGCAGCAACGGGCAAGGCGAGTGGATCAGCGCGGCGCTCACCGGCCTGAACATCGGCCAGTTGCCGGCGTCATTCATCCTGCTCGCGGTCGCCGGCCGGTTGGAGCGCAAAACCTGGCCTTACGAGGTTTGCGGCGTGCTCTGTCTGATCGCGACAATCGGCATCGTATTCGGCAGTGGCCCCTGGGTCGTGGCGTCGGCCATCTTGCAGGGCTTTTCGGCCGCCGCGATTCTCATCCTGATATTGGCATTGCCGCCTTTGCTCAGCCCGCCGGACGACGTGCACCGCGTCACCGCCGCCATGTTCACCATCAGCTATAGCTGCGCGGTGATCGTACCGGTGATCAGCGGACTTTTCTGGGATCTCAGCGGGATCGCAGCGCTGGCCTTTTTGCCGATCGCGCTGTGTGGAATTCTGCTGGTAATACTGGCCCCGGCAATCAATCATGTCCGGCAGTTTGGGAACTGAAGTCATGCGTCCAATTCCGGTCGGAGCCAAAGGCACCTATTCGCTTCGGGTCATGCCGGCGCATCTCGCCAACCAGTTCAAGGACGCCATGCTGCCGCAGGTGTTCGCTACGCCTATGATGGTCACGGCGATGGAAAACGCCGCGCTGAACGCCATCCGGGACTATCTCGACCCCGGGGAGAGCGCGGTCGGCACGGCCGTCAACATCCGCCATCTGGCGGCAACCCCGGTCGGCCACCGGGTGACGGCGGAGGCCGTGGTGACCAAAGTCGACGGCCGACGCATCGAATTCACGGTGACGGCGCGCGACGACATCGAAGAGATCGGCAACGGCACCCATGAGCGCATGGTCATCGATATGGCCCGCATCGCAGCCCGCCTGAAGGCCAAGCAACCCAGCCCGCCGGGGTAGCCCGGGGGCCGCTAAGGTTTGCCAGATTTGTTACTTTAGGCGATGATGCCCCTCTAGGGGAGGCTGGTAATGCGTAAACTGATTGCTGGACCGTTGGTCCTTGCGTCACTTTTAGCGGTTGGCGGCTGTGCCGGAATTGGGTCGTCGTCGCCCCCGCCGGGCCCATCGATGGAAATCGTCGCGGCGAGACAAAACGTCAAAATCTACGATGTCATGCCGCAATACGGCACCCCGATCGAGCAAATCACCGCCACCGCATGCGACGGCACCGACGCGGTCGCGACCAACAAGCTCATCGATATTACACTCCAACGCGGTGGAAACGGCCTGACCGGGTTGGCCCTGCAGGACAGAAGGCATGTCCTTCTCGTGCTGGAAATCGGCGACCTGTACTGCGACGGCGATCAACGTCGCTCCGCCGCCTCCACCGCCCCCGCCCCCGCCCAAGCGCGCCGTCAAGCCGAAACCGAAGCGCTAAAAGGCCAAACGGCGGTCTATTCCGCGTCTTGGTTGTCTTCTTTCGGGATGGCACGGTGGAAAGCCGCGAACACCGCCGCCAGCACGCAGCCGGCTATGATGCCGACGGTCAGATCCTTGACCAGCGTCAGGCCGAAGGTGGCGAGCAGCACCAGCGCTGTGCGCCAGTCGTGGAGCAAGTCCGCGAACTCTTTCTTTTCGGCCATGTTCCAGCAGACGACAACCAGGACGCCAGCCAGTGCCGAGAGCGGGATGAAGCTCGCCAAAGGCGCAGCGGCAACCATGAATACGAGAACGAAGGGCCGAATGCATGATGCCGGAGACAGGCGTCTGCGCGCCGGCGCGGATGTTCGTGGCCGTGCGCGCGATGGTTCCCGTTACGCTGATACCGCCGAAAAGCGCGGACGCCATATTGGCGACGCCCTGCGCCACCCAGCTCCATATTATAGCGGTGTTTGCGACCGGTCATGCTGTCGGCAACTTTCGCCGAGAGCAAGCTCTCGACGCCGCCCAGCAGCGTAAAGGAGAACGCCGCCGGCAAGATTTCAACAAAGAGCGACCATGACACGTCCGGCAGCCGTGGCACCGGCAGACCATGTGCGATGCCGCCGAAATGACTGCCGATCGTTTCGACGGGCAGATGAAACAACAAGGCTGCGAGCGAAGACGCGACGACGGCGATCAGCATGCCGGGCCAGTTCGGCCGCCACCGCCGCAACGCGAATATAAGAGCCGCCGACCCTGCGCCCACGACAAAGGCGGCGGGACCGAAGGTCGGCAGCGCCTCGGCGAGCACCACAAGCTTCGGAAAAAACGGCCCGGGCTCGGCGCCCGGCAGCGTCAGGCCGCAGAGATCTTTCAGTTGGCTGGCAAAGATGGTGACGGCAATGCCGGCCGTGAATCCGACCGCCACCGCATGGGGGATGTAGCGGATGAGCGATCCCAATCGTGACAGGCCGATCAGAGTCAGCATCAGGCCCGACAGCAAGACCGCGAGGAGAAGGCCTTCCAGGCCGTACTGGCTCACGGTCGCCGCGACCAGCACGATAAAGGCCCCGGCGGGGCCGCCGATCTGATAGCGGCTGCCGCCCAATGCCGACACGAAAAACCCGCCGACGACCGCCGTATAGAGCCCGCGCTCCGGCGAAACGCCGGATGCTACCGCAATGGCCATCGACAGCGGTAGCGCGACAATGGCGACGGTTACCGCCGCCATTACGTCCCGCCGAAAGGAACTAAAGCGGTAGCCCTCATCGAACACGGTGAGGAGTTTCGGGCGATAGGTATGGGCTGTAGCGGAGCCGTCAGGCATAGTCGGTAGGCCAATCTGGGTGATGTGAAAATTACCTGAATCGGGCCACGGTATCCAGCGGGCGGATCCTGGGCTTGATCTATGTCAAGGCGGGAGGGCTGTGTTCCTACTGCCGGCCGCCGCCCGAAGGCGCAGGCTTGCGCCGCAGTCATTCCGGCGCGGCGGCCGGAGTAACGCTGTGCTCATGACGACTTTTGAAACCTCGATTATTGCATGTGATCTGGAGAGGTGAAGCCTAGTACCGCGAGTTTGCCGGCGCTGGCAATGATGTCGCGGTCGGGGTCGCGCGAAACGATCTCAAGCATCGGCTTTGGATTCGACCTGGCATTGTAGCCGACGGCAGCGAGCGCCGACGGCACACCGGCGAACGGCACGGTGCCCAAGCCTACCGGGTCGTGACGATAGAACTGCCGGCCGGTGTCCGACAGATGCACCAGCGCCAAGTGCGCTTGGCATTGCTTGAGGCCCTCGACGAAATCCTCGCCGATAAAATACGCATTGGCGATGTCATAGACGATGCGCACTTTGTCGTTGCCGTATTGCTTGAGCGCGTCGAGCAGTTCGCCGATTGCCGGCAAGAATGCGAAGGGCATGTTCTCGACCCATAACGCCGTGCCGGAGGCTTCCGCCACGGGCGCGATCCGGTCGAGCGCCGCGAAGAAATGCCCGATCAGTTCTGCCGCTGGCGCGGGAAACAGCGGATTGGGTTTGCCCGGGCCAATCACGACGCCGCGCGCCCCGAGGTCGCCGGCGAGCCGCACGATCTCGGTCACAAGGTCGAGCGAGTAGGCGCGCATGCCCGGCGCGGCCGCGGCGACATTAATGTCGACGTTCGGCATGTTGAGCGAGACGAGGCGAATGCCACACGCCTCGATCTGCCGGCGAAGAATGCGCCGCTGCTCGGGCGACAAATCGGCGGGCCAGAGGTGACCCGGATGCGCCATCACCTCGAATTCGGCAAAGCCCAAATCCGCCAACCGCGCGAGGCAAGCCTCGGCGCCGTGCGAGCGCATATAGGAATAGGTGTTGCAGCCGAACATCGAGGCAATGTTCGAACTTTGGACGTCACGCTCCCTGCTCACTGCTGCGCGCCCTTCTTGCTATTTGCGGCGGCGCCGTCTTATCGCGGCGAAGTCAGTCATAATCGCCACGGCGATTGAGTCAACGCCTATTCGGCAATGTGAGTTGGCGTTTGTCATTCCGGAATAACGGGTGTTATGTTGTTTCTTCTGTTGCATAAAAGGTTTGTTCTGTGAGGCTGCGGACCAAGAAAAAATCGAGCGAAAGGCCGGCCGTCGCCCGGCTGGTCGAGCCTAATCAGACCGATATCGACGATGACGCCGAAGACCGTCAGCGCGTCGGCGTGCAATCGCTTGGCCGCGCCTTCGCCATCCTCGAGGAAGTCGCTCGGCATCGCGAAGGCATCGGCCTCGCCGATCTGAGCAGACTGGTCGGTCTGCACAATTCCACGACGTTTCATCTTGCCAAGACCATGGTTTCGCTCGGCTATATTCGCCAGGAGAAGGACTCCAAGCGCTACCGCGTCGGCCGGCCGTTGTTCGCGCTGGCCGCCAGCGCGCTCGACGAAATCGAAATGGTGAAAGTCGCAACCCCGATCCTCGAGGACTTGTCGCTCGACACCGGCGAAAGCAGCCACTTCGCCGTCCGCATGGGCGACGCGGTAGTCGTGATCGCGCGGACCAGCGGGCCCAGCGCCTTCCAACTCACCGACCGTGTCGGCGTCGTGCGGCCGGCGCATTGCACAGCGCTCGGCAAAGTGATCCTCGCGTCGCTGCGACCCGATCAACTGGAGCGCTTCCTCGAGCGCGTCGACATGAAGCCGTCGACGCAGAAGTCGATCACCGACATAGCGGTGCTGTTGCGGGAAATCGCCGAGATCAGGCGCAGCGGTGTCGCTTTCGACGATGGCGAATTCGACGCGGAAGTCCGCTGTGTGGCCGTGCCGGTTACGGATTTCTCCGGCCAGATTGTCGGCGCGCTCGGCATTTCCGGCCCGATCTGGCGCCTCTCGCAACAGGCGCTGCAAGCCCGCGCAAAAAACGTGCAAGCGGCGGCGCGCCGCCTATCCGATGCCTTCGGCGCCAAGGGCGCAGGCGCCGCGGCGAAATCGTCTTAAGCTGCACAACCGGCGCTTTTGGCGTTGACAGCGGGCACGCCCTCCGGAAAAATCATCCAACAATAAAAAAACGCCTCTCACATTCTCGCATAAGCGGGTTGGAGGGGACGGCGCGAAACGCGCTTTTGGGAGGAGACCAACAATGACCCGCTACAACAGGCGAAGTGTATTGAAAGCCAGCGCCGCGTTTGCCGGCGCCTCGGCCATCGGATTTCCGGCGATCGTCAGCGGCCAGACCGACAAGATCAAGATTGGCCACCTCACGCCGCTCACCGGCTTTCTCGGCGCGCTCGGTGCCTACGCTCAACTCGGCATTCGCATGGCCGAAGAGGAGATTAACAAAGCTGGGGGCGTGATGGGCCGGCAACTCGATATCACCTCGGAAGACTCGGTCAACCCGGCGACGGCCGCGACCAAAGCGCAGCGCATGCTCGAGCAGGACGGCGCGGCCGTGCTGATGGGCGAGATCAACTCGGCCTCGGCCGTGACCATGATGCAGGTGGCGGCGCGCAACAAAAAAGCTGTTCATGCAGATCGGCGCCCGCTCCGACGCGCTGCGCGGCAAGAATTGCAACAAATACACCTTCCACGTCGACATCCCGAGCACGGTGATGGTCAACGCGGTCGGCAAGGCGCTCGTGCGCGACAACATGATGAAGGACAAGAAGTTCTACACACTGACCGCCGATTATATTTTCGGCCACGATCTGGCGCGCGCAGCCAAGTCATTCTTCGACGCCAACGGCGGCAAGATCATCGGCGATGAACTGATCGCGACCGACGTCACCGACTTCAGCCCCTATTTGCTCAAGATCCGGCAAGCCAAGCCTGACGTGGTCTGCTCGAACCTCGCCGGCAATCAGGTCACCAACCTCGTCAAGCAGTATGCCGAGTTCGGGTTGCCCTTCCCCATCGTCGGCTTCAACCTCAACACGGCCGACGCCTGGGCCGCCGGCGAAGGCAATCTGAGCGGGACCTGGCCGACCGTCTGGTATCACACGCTCGACGTTCCCGGCTCCAAGACCTTCGTCGCCGATTTCATCAAGAAAAACGGCAAGCCGCCGGAGAACCACGCCTGGATCGAATACGTCTCGCTCAAGATGATGGCGCAGGCCATGAACGAGACCAAGTCGACCGACACCGACAAGCTGATCGCCTATTTCGAGAAGGAAACCCAGTTCGACGTCCTCAAGGGGCGCAAGGGCTATTTCCGGTCGTGGGATCACCAGCTCATGCAGGAAGCCTACCCGTTCACGGTCAAGGCCAAAGGGAAGGCCAAGGACAAGTGGGACATGCTTGAACTCGGCTCTGCCATCCCGGAGCCGCAGGAGTCGCTTGAGGTCATCGCCCTCACCAAAGAGCAAAATCCCTGCTCGATGTGATCGTGCATCGGTCACCCGGCGCGTGCCGGGTGACCGCGTTCTGCGACCGGCATCGTCTGGCTCCCTGGAGCAAGAATGCAGTTCGAGTTCTTGCTTGAACAGGTTGTGAATGGCCTCGTGCTCGGGGGCTATTACCTTCTCATCGCACTCGGCCTGTCGTTGATCTTCAGCGTCGGCGGCGTTGTCAATCTCGCGCATGGCGCGTTCTACGCGCTCGGCGCCTACGTCTCGATCGAAATCACGAACTATCTCGGTTTCGGGCCGGCAATGGTGCTGTCGCCGATTGCCGTGGCGATGCTCGGCATATTGTTCGAGCGCTTTATCTTGCGGCGTTTCTACACGGCCGACCCGATTCTCAGCCTGCTGGTGACCTTCGGTCTTGCCATGGTCGCCGAGCAATTGATCCGCATCCTGTGGGGCGCCGCGCCCATTTCGGTGTCGATGCCGCAAGGCCTCAAAGGCTCCGTCTTTTTCGGCGACTTCCTGTTCTCGCGCTACCGCCTGATGCTGCTGGCCGTGGTGGCGGCAGTTCTGGTCTGCGTATGGCTACTTCTACACAAGACCTCATTCGGCCGCGTGGTGCGCGCCGGGATCCAGCGGCCCGATATGGTTGCCGCATTGGGCATTCGATTGCAGCCTTACATGACCGCCATCGTCATGCTCGGCGTCGGCATGGCGGCGATGGGCGGCGCCTTCTTTGCCCCGATCACCATCGTGCATCCGGCGATGGGCGCTGAAATCATCACCGTTGCCTTCGTCGTCGTCGTGATCGGCGGATTGGGCAGCTTCTGGGGCGTCGTCATCGCCGCGCTGCTGGTCGGCGTGGTGCGCGGCATCACCATCCATTTCATTCCGGCCGCGGGCGAGGCCTCCATCTACGTGCTGATGTTCCTGGTGCTGCTGTTTAGGCCGCGCGGATTGCTCGGCGAACGCATCGAGAAGTTCGAATGACCGGCGTGCGCCTCTATTCGAAATATCAGCCGCTGCTGATGGCGGTGGCCGCCCTCGTGGCTTTGCCGTTCGTCATGCGGCTGTTCGGCCTGACGATGAACACCGCTTCGATGGTCGTGATCCTGGCCATTGCGACCATGGGGCTTAATTTGTGCATCGGCTATACCGGGCTGGTGTCATTCGGACATAGCACGTGGTTCGGCATCGGCGCCTATGCCGCCGGCCTGATGCAACTGCATTGGTTTCCCGGCCAGATCTGGCTTCCGCTGCTGTTGTCGATGGTATTCGTCGCGGTGCTATCGACCATTGTCGGCGTCCTCATCCTGCGGCGGCGTGGCGTCTATTTTTCATTGCTGACCTTGGCGCTGGCCGCGCTCAGCTACACCATCGCGTTCCGCTGGAGCGACGTCACCGGTGGCGAGGATGGCTTGTCCGGCCTCAAGCGCGGAAGCTTTGGGCCGTTCTCGCTCGACGACGGCATGACCTTCTACGTCGCGGTAGCGCTGATCGGGCTTGCCGTCCTGTACGTGCTGCTACGCGTGGTGCGCTCGCCGTTCGGCCACGTGCTGGTGGCGATCCGCGAGAACCAGTTGCGCGCCACGTTCCAGGGTTATCCGGTCGAGCGCTACAAGCTCGGCGTCTTCGTCATCTCCGCGGTGGTGACGGGGCTCGCCGGTGCCTTGCTCGGCTTCCAGACCTATCTGGTGTCCGCCGAGGCCGTCTCGGTGCCGTTCTCGGGCGAGATGCTGGCCATGGTCGTGATCGGCGGCATGCACAATATCCTCGGACCGGCGCTCGGCTCGCTGTTTTTCATTCTGTTCCGCGAACTGTTCTCGATCTGGAGTCCGAACTGGCTGCTCTGGTTCGGGCTGATCTTCGTCGCTTTCGTCATCTACTCGCCCGACGGGCTGGTCGGCATTTGGGCGCGGGTGACGCGGCGCTGGCGCATCGTGCCGGAAGAAGCCGCCGCGATGAGCAAGCGCAAGATCTACGAAGGCTTGCCGCTGCCGGCCTTCCTGCGCCCGCAAAGCGTGCAGGGCACCGTGCTGGAGGTCGAAGGCGTCGAAAAGCATTTCGGCGGCATCCGCGCGGTCTCGGGGGCGAGCTTCTCGATCGGCGCCGGTGAAATTCATGCGCTGATCGGCCCGAACGGCGCCGGCAAGACCACCTTGTTCAACCTGGTGTCGGGCCTCTACGTGCCGGACAGCGGTCGCGTGCGCCTCAACGGCCGCGATATTCACGGCCTGCCGGTGCATCGTATTTGCCATCAGGGCCTGGCGCGCTCGTTCCAGATCACCAACCTGTTCCGCGGCTTGTCGATCTACGAGAACCTGCGGCTGTCGCTGCAAGCGCAGCATCCGATGCGCTTCAACATCTGGCGCGACATCGACAGCTATCCGGACGTTCATGCGGAAACCGCCGAGCTCATCAAATTCCTCGGCCTGGAAGGCATCGAGACCATACCAGGCAGCGATTTGTCTTATGGCGGGCAGCGGCTGGTCGATCTCGGCATTGCGCTGGGCTCGAAGCCCCAGGTGCTGCTGTTGGACGAGCCGTTGGCCGGCCTTGCCGCGGCGGAACGCGAGCGCGTCTCGAATCTCGTCAAGAATGTCGCGGCCACCATTCCGGTGCTGATCGTCGAACACGATATCGACCGCGTGCTCGGCTTCTCGCGGCGCGTCACGGTCATGAACCAGGGCGAAGTACTGATGACGGGCGCGCCCGACGAGGTGCGGAACGACCGGCGCGTGCAGGAAATCTATACCGGGTCGGGGGTGCCGCCGGTCACCAGCCACATCGCCGGCGAGGCGCCGGGCGTACAGGTGCTGCGCTTCGAGCGCATCAATGCGTTCTACGGCAAGAGCCACATCCTCAACGACGCGACGCTGGACGTGCGCGAGGGCGAGATCGTGGCGCTGCTCGGCCGCAATGGCGCGGGCAAATCTACGTTGCTGAAGACTTTGGCAGGACTGCTGCCGCCGGCATCGGGCACCATCGAATACGAGGGCAGGAACATCGCCGGCCTGCCGGCGCCGGATATCGCGCGCATGGGCATCGGCTACGTGCCGCAAGGACGCGGCCTGTTTGCCGGCATGACGGTGGCGGAAAATCTCTCGCTCGGCCGCCTGGCGCGAAAGACCGACGGCAGCAACGGCGTGGTCTGGAACGAGGAAAAGATCTTCGAGTATTTCCCGCGGCTCAAGGAGCGCATGCACATCGCCGCGGATTATCTATCGGGCGGCGAGCAGCAGATATGGTTGCGGTGGCGCGGGCGCTCTCGGGCAATGTGAAGCTGTTGCTTCTCGATGAGCCGTTCGAGGGCCTGGCGCCGACCGTGATTCTCGAACTGTTCAAAGTCTTTGACCTGCTACGCAAGCACGCCTCGATCGTCATCGTCGAGCACAATCTCGACCTAGTGCTGGCGCTGGCCGACCGCGTGTTCGCGCTCGAGCGCGGCGCCGTCTTCCATCAGGGCCCGGCCGCGCCGCTGCTGACCGACCTCGCCTATCGCAAAAAGATATTGTGGCTGTAGCGGCAGTTAGCTGCCGAAGCCGAACAGACGTGCCGGTGTGTCCCATAACAGCTTGCGGCGGTCGGCGGCACCGGGAAACAAAGTTTCGGCGAGTGCGGCAAGGGCCCGTAGTCCTGCCGTTCCGGCGCGCGCAGATAGGGCCAATCCGACGCCCATAGACAGTTGTCGAGCGTGAAGGCATCGACGAGCGCCCGCACGAAGGGCCAAGTGTCCTCGAACGGGTAGCCGGCCTGAGAAAACTTAGCGTAGCCCGACAGCTTGACGCTCACCCGTCCGGTCGCGGCCAAACGCAACAGCGCCGCAAAGGCCGGTTGGGTAAGGCCCGCCTCCGGCGTCGGCCGCCCACAATGATCGATGAGGACGCGAACCGGGATGGTCTCGATCCAGGGCACGAACATCAGCAACTGGTCGTGCTCGACCTGCAGGTTCAGGAACATGTCGAGCTCGGCGAGCCTGGTGATCAAACCCGCAGCCGGCTTGTAATAGTCGTTGCCATGAAACGTCGGATTGAACGCCGCCCCGATCACGCCCTGGCTCTTGAACCGGCGGAGCGTCGCCAGATCGGCGTCGAAATCGACGATGGCGATGCCTTTGAAGCAGCCCTCGCCGTGCGCGATGGCGTCAACCATGCAACTGTTGTCGCTGCCGTAGCCGGAATTCGGCTGCACCAGCAGCGAATGACGCACACCATACGTCTTCATCACATGACGAAGCTGCGCGGCGGTGCCAACTTCCGGACCCGACGGCTTGTATTCAATGTCTTTGCAGTAGGGGAATCGGGCAGGATCGATCACGTGCGTGTGGCAGTCGATCTTCGGCTCGTCGAAAATGCTCATTGCGCACCGGCGACCTCTAGCGGCGTGACCGGAATGACGTCGACCTCGACTTCGAGTTCGTTGGCGCCCGCGCCGACGAAAACGCCATAGACCGGCGAGACGTCGGAAAAATCCCGGCCGACCGCAAGCGCGATGTGATCGTTGGCGGCCTCGATGCCGTTGGTCGGATCGAACCCAACCCAGCCGATGGCAGAGCCGCACCAGACCGACACCCAGGCGTGGGTGGCATCCGCGCCTTCCAGGCGCTTTTCGCCAGCGGGCGGGATCGTGCGGATGTAGCCGCTCACATAGGCCGCCGGCAGGCCCAAACCGCGCAGCCCCGCGATCATGATGTGGGCAAAGTCCTGACAGACGCCGTGCCGCTCGGCGAAAGCCTGCGCCAGCGGTGTCGAAATCTCGGTGGCGTCCGATTCGAAGGAGAATTCGGTTTTGATCCGGCGGATCATCTCACGCGATGCCTCCAGAATGCCTCGGCCTTCCCGGAAGCTGTCGTGCGCATAGCGCGTGACATCGGCGGACAACTCGATGCGAGGGCTGGAGAACAGGAAATTCGCCGGAGCCAGCGCCGACAAATCGCGCACCGACAACGCCTCATCCGCGACCTCCTCCCAGTCCGGGCCGCGATGCGCGGCGCGGCGGTACGGGAGACCTGGACGGTCGATGTCGCCTCGATGCTCAGTTCGGTGTGCGACGTATCGATGATGACGACGTTGACGATGTTGCCGAAAAAATCGCGGTCCACCGAGACCGATAGCGGGCTCGGCAAAATCGTCAAGCGGCGCTCAATGCAATGCTGGCCTCGCTCCTCCCGCGGTGTGACACGTAACACCAGTTTGGCGGACGCAACGGGGAGGTCGTAGGAATAGGCGGTCAGGTGCCGGATATTATAAATCACGCAAGCCCGCTCACATTCGCGCGAACCGAGACCTCCGGGCGCCGCAGGAAATAGCGCGAGGCGACGGCCTCGGCAAAGCTCGAGACTTTCTGCTCCATCGCCAGGATGATCGAGGTCTCGAGATTCTTGGCCACCGAGGTCGCAATCTCGGTGGTCAGGCGAGCGATGATCTGACGCGGCTCTTCCAGCAGGCCGTCTTCCTGCAACGACGGCAGAGTGGCGATGTGCTGGTTGAGCAACTCGATCTGGAACCCGACCGAACGCGGATTGAACGGGTCGAGCAGCACCATGTCACGCACCGGTGCCAGGGCAATGCCGGTCACGTAGCGCGAGCGGTAGGTGATCTGCGAATCGATGAGGTCGAGCAGCACGTCGAGATCGTCGGCGGTTGCTTCTTCCGATGCGAAAGTGCGAGCCAGGCGGCAGGTGTTGATGGCGCGCTCGGTGCGCCGGCCCATGTCGAGGAAACGCCAACCGGCGCTCCGGTTCATATTTTCCTGTTCGAGTCCCGCCAGCGCCGCCAGCGTCTGTAACGCGCGGTCGGCCGCTTCGAATACTTCCGACTCGCTCAGCAACTCGCCCATGCCGGTCAACTGGGCGTCGAGGTTCCGCAAAAGCTTGGAGGCGTCTACCGATATTCGTTCGCGGATGATGGAGCCGGCGTTGCGCGCATGGCGCACGCCCGATAGGCCGGAGCCGTAGACCTCCTCATCGGACAATGCTTGCCGGACGATGGTCAATATCGGCGCGTCTTCGTTCTCTTCGGACACCGCGCCCCAGGCGACCAATTGATGGGCAAGGCGTGCCAGCGAATCCGACACGCCGCCGGAGGACAAGTCGACTTCGAGGCTGCGGGCACACAGGCAGCGCACGACACGCAGCGTCGCCTCGGCGCGTTCGAGATAGCGCCCGTACCAGAACAGATTGTCGGCGGCGCGGCTCGGCAGGTTGCCGAGCAGGCGCCTGATCTTGATGTCGTCGGTCGCCGGTAACAGGGTTTCCATGACCACCGGCTTCGACGACAACACCCAAACGTCGGCCGACTGCACGCCTTCGCCCATGCTGACCGCGCGCGCATCGGGGCGCGCCGATATCCGGCAGAATCCACCGGGCATCACGCGCCAGCCGTCCGGCGTCACCGTCGCGAACACGCGCAACACAAAAGGCCGCGGCACCAGCTTGCCCTCTTCCCACACCGGCGCCGTCGACAGCCGCACGACTTCCTGCCCGACATAGTCGAGACCGCGCCCTTGCACCGCGTCTTGCAGCGGCAGGTTTGCTGGCAAGACCTGCTGATCCGTTTGAAAGCCAGGAATTCTATTGGTGAAGGCCCCCGCGATGGCCATCGAATCGAAATTGGCGAGCACCTTGCTCTGCGCTGCGCGATCGCCGCACCACCAGGTCGCGATATTCGGCATTAGCAGATCCTCGCCCAAAAGATGTTCGGCGACACTGGGCATGAAGCTCATCAGAGCCCGCGATTCGGCAAAGCCCGTACCGGGGGCATTGCACACCGGAGTATGGCCGTTGCGCATCGCCGACAGCAGGCCCGGCACGCCGAGGCGCGACTGCCCGTTCAACTCCAGCGGATCGACGAAATCGGAATCGACACGCCGCCAGATGACGTCCGCGCGCTTGAGTCCGGCGATCGTGCGCACATGGGTAAATCCCTGGTGCACGACGAGATCGTCGCCTTCGACCAGGAGAAAGCCGAGATAGCGCGCGAGGTAGGCCTGCTCGAAATACGTCTGGCTGTAGGGACCCGGCGTCAACAAGCAGATTCGCGGTTGCGAACGTTCCGCGGTGTCCGCCAGCGACGAGCGCAAGGCGCGGAAAGAACGGTGCGACGCGCTCGACGTTCATGCTGCGATAGCGCGCCGGCCCAGGCGCGCGACATCACCAGCCGGTTTTCCAGCGCATAACCGGCGCCCGACGGGGCCCTGCGCGCGATCGCCGAGCACCCACCAGCGCCCGTCGGGCCCGCGGCCGAGATCGACCGCGTAGATATTCATCCAGTGTCCGCCCGGCGGCTTGAGGCCGACCATGGGCCGAAGATAATCGCGGCTGCCGGCGACCACCGCCGCAGGCAAAATGCCATCGGCGACTAGCCGGCCTTCGCCATAAACATCAGCGAGCAGCGCCTCGATCAGCGACGCGCGCTGCGTCACGCCGGCAACGATCTCCTTCCAGTCATCCTCTTCGATCAGCAACGGCAGGCGGCTCATCGGCCATGGCGTTCGCCGGCCTCGCCGTGCACGCGATAGGACACGCCGATGTCGCGGATACGCCGGGCGGCAGCGGCAAGCGAGCGCTCGCTGTCGTCGGCGTCGATCGCTTCAAGGAAATTGCGCCACGACGACCGCGGCTTGCCGTCGGGCCCGATGAATTCGTCGGGGATCCCGGGCAGCGGTTTATAATTTGCGTACCAGGCGCCGGGCGTTTTTGGAGCCAGCACGGGGGCGCTCATCGTATCTCCAAATCACTTAAGCCCGATCAGTGGCCAATGCTTCGCCGCAGATCGAGTGTCAGCGGGAATTCACCCGCGGCCTCTTCGGGAGGCGGATCAACCGGCCCCGCAGTATGCCCGTGATCCTGGAACCGTGCCAGCCGGCGCGCCTCGGCTTCGTAGGAATTCACCGAAAGGTGTCATAGTTACGCCCTCCGGGATGGGCGACGTGATAGACGCAACCGCCCAGCGAACGGCGATTCCACAGATCGACGAGATCGAAGGTGAGCGGGGCGTGCACCGGAATGGTCGGATGCAGGCCGGAAGTGGGTTGCCAGGCCTTGAACCGGACGCCAGCCACGGCTTCTTCCGATTCGCCGTCGAAGTCATCGGCATGCGGCGGCTATTGCAGGTAACAAGATGCCGCCCTTCGACGAAGCCGTCGGCCTTGACCTGCAGACGCTCCACCGAGGAATCGACGAAGCGGACCGTGCCGCCTCCTGCGCTTTCCTCGGCCAGGACATGCCAAGGCTCGAGCGCCTGGCGGATTTCGAGCTTGACGCCGCCATACATCGACTGCCCCGCAGAACGGGAAGCGGATTCGAATTGGGCTTTGAACCACTCGGGATCGAAAGGATAGCCGGCACGTCCGAGATCGGCGAGCACGCCGGTGAAATCCTGCCAGATATGATGCGGCAGCATGAAGCGATCATGCAGCGTCGTGCCCCAGCGGATCAGTTTACCGTATTGCGGCTCGCGCCAGAACCACGCCACCAACGCACGAATCAGCAATTGCTGCGCCAGACTCATGCGCGGATCGGGCGGCATCTCGAACGAGCGAAACTCGATCAGGCCGAGACGTCCGGTCGTGCTGTCGGGAGAATAAAGCTTGTCGATGCAAATTTCGGCGCGGTGCGTATTGCCCGTGACGTCGGCGAGGATATTGCGGAACAGCCGGTCGACCAGCCACGGCGGCACGCCGCCCGCTTCCGATTTCGGCATCAGGTCAAGTGCGATCTCCAATTCATAGAGTCCGTCGTGGCGCGCCTCGTCCATGCGCGGCGCCTGACTGGTCGGTCCGACAAACAAGCCGGAGAACAAATACGACAGCGACGGATGGCGCTGCCAATACAGCAACCAGACTGCGCAGCAGGTCGGGCCGCCGTAAGAATGGCGAGTCAGCCGGCGTCGCGCCACCGAGTACGACGTGATTGCCGCCGCCGGTGCCGATATGGCGGCCGTCGAGCATGAACTTATCTGTGCCGAGCCGGCACTGGCGGGCCTCTTCATAAAGTGTCGTCGTCGTGTCGACAGCCTGCCGCCAATTCACGGAGGGATGGATATTGACCTCGATCACGCCGGGATCGGGTGTCACGCGGATCATGTTCATGCGCGGATCCTGCGGCGGCGGGTAGCCTTCGATGTGGACCGGACAGCCGGCATGGCGCGCGGCCAGTTCGATGGAGGCGATCAATTCGAGATAGTCTTCCAGCTTCTCGACGGGCGGCATGAACACGCAGATCACGCCGTCGCGCGGCTCGATCGACATCGCGGTGCGGATCGCGCCCTGCGTGATTTCCTGTTCGACGCGAGTCTGGCGGTCGACATTGGCTTCCGCGGAGCCACCGCCGATATTGTAGAATTGCGTGAGCCGCTCGTGGCTCGGCAGCGGCTCACGCGGCTCGCTCGGATCCTGCGGCGTGATGAAGGGGTAATTGGCCTAGGGTATCCACGGCAGCGAACCGAGCGGCAGCCGGAAGCCCAGCGGTGAATCGCCCGGCACGAGAAACAGCTTGCCGCGGCGCAGATTCCATTTTTCGCTCTTCCAGCGGCGGGTCCTTGGATTCGGCGTTCCAGCGCTGCACCGGCAGCACGAAGCCCGACGGCCGCGTCAGCCCGCGCTCGAAAGTGCGGATCATGCGGGCGCGCGTTTCCGGGTCTTCGATCTTGGGGTCGACCGGATCGACGTTGGGAGGGAGTTCGGCCTCCTTCACCATCCAATAGGCCGGGTCTTCAAAGGCCGGAATTGCGTATTCCTGCCCCACGAGCCGGCTCGCGATATCGGTAGCGAATTTCTCGGCCTGCTCGATGGTCGCATCGCGCGGACCGTCTTCGCGCGCGATCAAGGCCGGATCGGTCCATATCAGCTCGCCGTCCTTGCGCCAATACAGCGCAAAGGCCCAGCGCGGCAGGCTTTCGCCCGGGTACCACTTGCCCTGGCCGTAATGCAGGAAGCCATTCGGCGCGAAACGCATACGCAGGCGGCGGATCAACTCATCGGCGAATGTACGTTTGGTCGGGCCGACCGCGGATGTGTTCCACTCCGCGCTCTCGAAATCGTCGATCGACACGAATGTTGGCTCGCCGCCCATCGTGAGGCGGACATCCTGCGTGACCAGATCGCGGTCGACGGCATCGCCCAGCATGTCGAGCTTGGCCCAGGTCTCGTCCGAGAACGGTTTGGTGACGCGCGGCGCTTCGTGAATGCGGTCGACGCGCATATCGAAAGAAAATTGCGCGTTGCCCGCGCTCACCATGCCAACGATGGGCGCGGCCGAGCGGTAATGTGGCGTTGCCGCGAGCGGGATATGGCCCTCGCCGCAGAGCAGACCGGAGGTCACATCCAGGCCGATCCAGCCGGCGCCGGGAATATAGATTTCGGCCCAGGCGTGCAGATCGCAGAAATCCTTATCGGTGCCTTTCAGACCCTCGAGCGGCTCAACGTCGGCCTTGAGCTGGATCAGGTTAGCCGGAGACGAAGCGCGCTGCGAGGCCGAGATTGCGCGCGATCTGCACCAGGCAGCCAGGCGGAGTCGCGGCAGGAGCCGCAGGCGAGCCCGAGGGTCTCGTCCGGCGTTTGAACGCCCGGCTCCATGCGGATCAGATAGCGGACTTTGGTCTGCAGTTGCGCATTGAGCGCGACCAGAAATGGGATCGTGCGCTGCTTTTCCTTCGGCAGCGACGCGATAAAGGCCGAAACATGCGGGCCGGCCGGCTCCGGCGTCAGATAGGCAGCCAAATCGGCGCGCAGGTCGTCGGAATAGGCGAAGGGGAATTCCTCGGCATAAGGCTCGACGAAGAAATCGAACGGATTGAACACCGACATGCTGGCGGTGAGGTCGACCTCGACGCGGAATTCGTCGGTCGGCTCGGGAAAAACAAAGCGCGCCAGCCAGTTGCCGTGCGGGTCCTGCTGCCAATTGATGAAATGCTTGGCCGGCGAGACCTTGAGCGAATAGCTCGGGATTGCGGTGCGGCTATGCGGCGCGGGGCGCAGCCTGACGACTTGGGGGCCGAGCGTGACCGGCCGGTCGTATTTGTAAGACGTGATGTGATGAAGCGCGACGAGGATTGACACGACTAGCAGCCCTCGCAGATCACAAACGGCTTCCGCACCCACTCCTTGACCGCGAACTCTGTCACGTAAAATACGATAGTCAAAGCGGGGGGCCGCCCAGTTTTGGCGCAGCCTTGCCTAATTAGCAATCAAGTCGCCGCCTCCCTTGCATCGGGCCGAGAGTTCGGCGCATCCTGATTGGAATAAGAAGACGTTCGGGAGGACGGGAATGCCTAAAAAAAGGCCCCCAGCGGGGGCGCAAGCGAGAGAATTCGCGCGAGCTGCGCTCGCAGCTTTGGTTCGACAATCCGCACAATCCCGGCATGACCGCGCTCTATCTCGAGCGCTACCTGAACTACGGCCTGACGCTCAAGGAATTGACCTCCGGCAAGCCGATCATCGGCATTGCCCAGACCGGCTCCGACCTGTCGCCCTGCAACCGTCATCACATCGAACTGGCCTCGCGCGTGCGCGCCGGCATCACCGCCGCCGGCGGCATCGCCTTCGAGTTTCCGGTGCATCCGATTCAGGAACCGGGAAACGACCGACCGCAGCGCTCGACCGCAACCTCGCCTATCTCGGCCTCGTGGAAATCCTCTACGGCTATCCGCTCGACGGCGTGGTGCTCACCACCGGCTGCGACAAGACCACGCCGGCCTGTTTGATGGCCGCGGCCAGCGTCAACATTCCGGCCATCGTGCTCTCGGCGGACCGATGCTGAACGGCTGGTGGAAGGGCGAGCGCGCAGGTTCCGGGACCGTCGTCTGGCAGGCGCGCGAGGATCACGCTGCCGGCAAGATCAGCTACAAGGAATTTCTGGACATCGTGACGTCGTCGGCGCCGTCGGCCGGGCATTGCAACACCATGGGCACGGCCTCGACCATGAATGCGCTGGCCGAGGCGCTCGGCATGTCGCTGCCGGGCTGCGCGGCGATCCCCGCGCCATATCGCGAGCGCGGGCAGATCGCCTACGAGACCGGCGTGCGCGCGGTCGAACTGGTGTACGAGGGTCTCAAGCCGTCCGATATTCTCACGCGCAAGGCCTTCGAGAACGCCATCGTCGCCAATTCGGCGATTTGGCGGCTCGACCAACGCGCCGATCCACATCAATGCGATTGCGCGCCACGTCGGCGTGAAGCTTTCCATCGAGGATTGGGAAAAGGTCGGCTACGACGTGCCGCTGCTGGTCAACATGCAGCCGGCCGGAAAATATCTCGGCGAAGAATATTACCGCGCCGGCGGGCTGCCCGCCGTGATGCGGCAATTGCTCCAGGCCGGAAAGGGTCACGCCGACGCCCTGACCATCAACGGCAAGACGATGGGCGATAATGTCCGCAAGTACCAGGTGCAAGATTCGGACGTCATCAAGCCTTACGCCAAGCCGATAAAGAAGCAGGCCGGCTTCAAGGTGCTGTCCGGGCAACCCTGTTCGACAGCGCGATCATGAAGACCAGCGTGATTTCGGAAGAATTCCGCAACCGCTATCTGGTCAACCCGAAAGACCCGAAACGCCTTCGAAGGCCGCGCCATGGTGTTCGAGGGCCCGGAGGACTACCACCACCGCATCGAAGACCTGTCGCTGAAGATCGATGCCGACACGCTGCTGTTCATTCGCGGTGTCGGGCCCATCGGCTATCCGGGTTCGGCGGAAGTCGTGAACATGCAGCCGCCCGCGGCACTCATCAAGAAGGGCATCACCTCGCTGGCTTGCATCGGCGACGGCCGGCAATCCGGCACCTCGGGGGTCACCCTCGATTCTCAACGCGTCGCCGGAAGCGGCTGCCGGCGGCGGCTTGGCTATCCTCAAGACCGGCGACCGCGTGCGGATCGATCTTAACAAAGGCACCGCCGACATTCTGATCTCCAAGGCCGAATTGGCGCGGCGCCACGCGGCGCTCGATAAGCAAGGCGGCTTTCCCTATCCGGCCAGCCAGACACCTTGGCAGGAAATTCAGCGCTCGATGGTCGATCAGCTGGCCGACGGCATGGGTGCTCAAGCCGGCGGTGAAATATCAACGCATCGCGCAAAAAGAGGCGTGCCACGGGACAATCACTAAAACATCGGAGGGGTTGGCTGGTGAGTGGACGATTGAAAGGCAAGCTCGCGCTGGTGACGGCCGTCGGGGTCAAGGCATCGGGCGCGCTATCGCGGAAGCCTTCATCGCGGAAGGCGCCAAGGTCATTGCAACCGACCTCGACGTCAGCAAGCTCAAGGCCCTCAAGAAGGCGACGGTATTTCCGCTCGATGTGCGCCGATGCCGGAATAGTCGCCGCGTTTGCAAAGGACGCGATCAGGAAATTTGGCCCTCCCGACATTCTGGTCAACTGCGCCGGTTACGTTCACCAGGGCAGCCTGCTGGCATGTTCCGACGAGGACTGGGATTTCTCCTTCGACCTGAATGTGAAGTCGATGCACCGCATGTTGCGCGCCTTCATTCCGGCGATGCTCAAGAACGGCGGCGGCTCGGTCGTCATATATCTCCTCGGCGGTCTCGTCGATCCGCGGCGTGCCGAAAGCGCTATGCCTATGGCGCGACCAAAGCGGCGGTCATCGGGCTCACCAAGGCCGTCGCCGCCGATTTCATCCGCCAGGGCCTGCGTGCCAACGCGATCTGCCCGGGCACAATTCAGTCCCCGTCCCTCGATGGCCGCATTGCCGCCGTCGCCAAAGCCACAAGCAGGTCGCTCAAAGATGTGCGCGGCGCCTTCATCGACCGGCAGCCGATCGGCCGCCTCGGCACCACTGCGGAGGTAGCTGCGCTGGCGCTGTTCCTCGCGTCGGATGAGTCGAGTTACATCACCGGTCATACCCACCTGGTCGACGGTGGCATGGCCTTATAACCGATGGCGGTGGGCCGCCGGAAAGTGGGAGCTTTCCGCACGACTAAAAGACCGTCGCAAAGCTGCGCGGCCCTGCTAGACTAGCTAAGGTTGAAACGGTCCGGGACTTCGCGACCCACAGCAAGTGGGCGCCGGGATCGAAGAAAAAGCGGCCAAAGTGCCGCGTGGGGAGGAACGTATGGCGACCGTCGGTATTCGCGACGTGCGCAAAGCCTTTGGGCAAACGGCGGTCATCCACGGCGTGGATGTCGCCATCGCAGACGGCGAGTTCGTCGTCCTAGTCGGCCCGTCCGGCTGCGGTAAATCCACATTGCTACGCATGATCGCTGGCCTGGAAAACATCACCGGCGGCGAAATCAGCATCGGCGGCCGCGTCGTCAATCACCTGCCTCCCAAAGAGCGCGACGTGGCCATGGTTTTCCAGAACTATGCGCTGTATCCGCATATGACCGTTGCCGCCAACATGGCCTTCTCGATGAAGCTGCGCGGCGCGCCGCAGGATGAAATCGACAAGCGCGTCACCGCGCCGCCGCCATTCTCGGGCTCGAACCCTACCTCGAACGCTATCCGCGGCAGCTTTCCGGCGGCCAGCGCCAGCGCGTCGCCATGGGGCGCGCGATCGTGCGCGACCCGCAGGTCTTCTTGTTCGACGAGCCGCTGTCGAATCTCGACGCCAAGCTGCGCGTGCAGATGCGGACCGAGATCAAGGAACTGCATCAACGGCTGAAGACGACGACGGTCTACGTCACCCATGACCAGATCGAGGCCATGACCATGGCCGACAAGATCGTCGTCATGCACGACGGCATCGTCGAGCAGATCGGCTCGCCGCTCGATCTTTACGACCACCCGGACAATCAATTCGTCGCCGGTTTCATCGGTTCGCCGGCGATGAACTTCATCAAGGGCAAGATCGTCGTCGACGGCAGCACGTCTTTCCAAGCCGACAACGGCGCCACCCTGCCGCTTGGTTCGGCGCCGGAAAAATTCCAATGGCAAGCCAGCCATCTACGGCATCCGGCCGGAGCACTTCACCATCGCCGATGACGGCGCCGAAGCCGAGATCGTCGTGGTGGAACCGACCGGCTCCGAAACCCAAGTGTTTCGCCAAATTCGGCGACAACGAGGTCGTCGCGGTGTTCCGCGAACGGCACCGATTCAATCCGGGCGAAAAGATCCGGCTGAAGCCTGACCAAAATGTCGTCCATCTGTTCGATGAGGCGACCGGGAAACGTCTCACTGCCTAAACAAAAACCAAACGGAGGGAACGACTATGACTGACTTCACTCGCCGCACCCTGGTTAAGGGCGGCACTGCCTTTGGCGCCGCCGGCGCGCTGACGGGACCGGCCTTGCTCGATTGGGCAAAGGCCTGGGCGCAGGCCGCGCCATGGAAGCCGGAAAAGGGCGCCAAGCTGTCAATGCTGCGCTGGAAATATTTCGTGCAGGCGGAAGACGACGCTTTCGTCAAACTGATCGCCGCTTTTTACCCAGGCGACCGGTGTTGCCGTCGATATCTCCCGCGAGTCGTACGAAGACGTGCAGCCGAAAGCCTCGGTCGCCGCCAATACCGGCGCCGGCCCCGACCTGTTCTGGGGTCTGTATTCGCTGCCGCATCTCTTCCCGCAGAAGTGCCTGATGTCACCGACGTCGCCGATTATCTCGGCAAGGCGCATGGCGGCTGGGTCGACAGCGCGGTCAAGTATGGCAAAAGCGGCAACAAGTGGATCGCCATACCGATCTGCTACTCGGGTGCGCTTATCAACTATCGCATCGAGGCGTCTAAGAAAGCCGGATTCAGCACATTCCCAACCAAGACCGACGAGTTCCTCGAATACGCCAAAGCCATGAAGGCGCAAGGCACGCCGGTGGCCTAGCCCTCGGTCATGCTTCCGGCGACGGCAACACCTGGGTGCATTGGTGCTTGTGGGCACAGGGCGGCCAGACCGTCGATGCCAACGACAAAGTGATCCTTAACTCGCCGGAGACCGTCAAGGCGCTGGAATACGCAAAGACGCTCTACAGCCACATGATCCCGGGAACCGCCTCGTGGAACGATGCTTCGAACAACAAGGCGTTCCTTGCGAAGGAAATCCACTGGACCAATAACGGCATCTCGATCTACGTCGCCGCGCAGAACAGCGCGAAAGATGTCGCAGAGGATATGAACCACGCCTACTTCCCGGTCGGCCCCGTCGGCAAGGCGACCGAGTTGCATCTGATGTATCCGATCCTGGCGATGACCTACACGAATACCCGCAAGCTTGTAAGGCGCTCATCGCCTATATGCTGGCGGCCGAAAACTTCAACCCGTGGATTCAATCGGCCAAGGGATACCTGACGCACTGCCTCAACGAATACGACAAGAACCCGGTGTGGACCGCCGATCCGAAGACCACGCCATATCGTGACGTTGCCAAGCGTTCGCTGACGGCCGGCGGACTTGGCTCGGTCGGCGAAAAGGCAGCGACGGCGATTGCCGACTTCGTCGTGCTCGACATGTTCGCCAACTACGCCACCGGCCGCGAAGACGCCAAGGGCGCGATCGCGATCGCCGAGCGGCAATTGAAGCGCATCTACCGCTAAAACAAGCCGGCGGGCGGGTTGGACCTGCCCGCCGGTTTCGGCCCTGCCGCAAGCGGACCCTTCATTCGCATGACAATCGCGCTCGACCAGAGACAAGCCAAGCCAACCTATCGCGATGTCACGCGATGGGACCGGCTGAAGACCAACAAGAACTGGCTGGCGATCTGGTTCATGCTGCCGGCGGCAGCGTTTTTGATCCTGTTTCTCGCCTATCCGCTGGGTCTCGGCGTGTGGCTGTCATTACCGACGCGCGGCTCGGCCGCGACGGCATTTTCGTCGGCTTCGAAAATTACGAATATTCTATGGGAAGATTCGACATTCTGGCTCTCGGTGTTCAACACGCTGCTTTATACCGGCGTCGCCAGCACCATTAAATTCGCGGTCGGTCTTTATCTCGCGCTGCTGCTCAACGAAAGACTGCCGTTCAAGGCCATCATTCGCGCGGTCGTGCTGATCCCTTTCATCGTGCCGACGGTGCTGTCCGCCATCGCCTTCTGGTGGCTGTTCGATCCGCAATTTTCGATCATTTCCTGGTCGCTCAAGAAGATGCATTTGATTACGACGAATATCGATTTCCTGGGCGACGTCTGGAATGCGCGCTGGTCCGTGATTTCGCCAATTGTCTGGCGCGGCGTGCCGTTTGTCGCCATCACGCTTCTCGCTGGACTGCAGACGGTGTCGCCATCGCTTTACGAAGCCGCGACCATCGACGGCGCTACGTCCTGGCAACGCTTTCGCTACATCACCTATCCGTTGCTGACGCCGATCATCGCTGTGGTGATGACGTTCTCGGTCTTGTTCACCTTCACCGACTTCCAGCTCATCTGGGTGATGACACGCGGCGGCCCGGTCAACGCCACGCATCTGATGGCGACCTATTCCTATCAACGCGCCATTCTCGGCGGTCAGCTCGGCGAAGGCGCCGCCATTTCGACCGCGATGATCCCCTTCCTGCTCGCCGCCATCATGGTGTCATGGTTCGGCCTGCAGCGCCGCAAGTGGCAGCAGGGGGAAAACAATGACTGACAGCCTCGCCGCCAACCCGAAAACCGTGCTGTCCGGCGCGGCGATGTCTGACGCCTCCGAGGGCATGAGCTATCTTCACAACGTGCCACGCCGGCTGGTTACGCTCTATCTGCCGCTCACAATCATCCTGCTGGTCCTGTTGTTTCCGTTCTATTGGATGGCCCTGACCGCTATCAAACCTGACGAGCAGTTGCTCGATTTCGAGACGTTCAGCCCATTCTGGACTTGGAATCCGACTTTCAAGCATATCCATAAATTATTGTTCGAAACGAACTATCCGACCTGGCTTTGGAACACGATGCTGGTCGCCACCTGCGCGACCGTCATATCGATCATCTCCAGCGTGCTCGCCGCCTATGCGATCGTGCGGCTGCGATACAAAGGCGCGCAGTGGGTCGGCGGCGCGATCTTCTTCGCCTACCTTATCCCGCCCTCGATTTTGTTCATTCCGCTGTCGACCGTCGTATTTCAATACGGTCTGTTCGATACGCCGTTCGCGCTGATCCTGACCTATCCGACGATCCTCATCCCTTTCTCGACCTGGCTGCTGATGGGCTATTTCAAAACCATCCCATTCGAGCTTGAAGAATGCGCACTGATCGACGGTGCCAGCCGCTGGCAGATATTGACCAAGATCGTGCTGCCGCTGGCAATCCCGGGACTGATCTCGGCCTTCATTTTCTGCTTCACGCTGTGCTGGAACGAGTTTATCTACGCTCTCACCTTCATCAATTCGGCAAGCTACAAAACCGTGCCGGTCGCCATCGTCACCGCGCTGGTGGACGGGGACATCTATCGCTGGGGTTCGCTGATGGCCGGCGCGATGATCGGCTCGCTGCCGCTGGTGATCTTATACGCCTTCTTCGTCGAGCACTACGTCTCGGCGATGACCGGCGCGGTGAAGGAATAGCGCCTCACACTTTTGCCGATGATGCCTGCTTGCCGCGGCGCACTTTTATTGGCCCGCGGCGGCCGTTTTTGGCCGCGGCGCTTCGGGTCCGGGCCGGCTCGGCCGGCGTATCGTCCGTGGCGCTGGCATATTTCTTCGAAAGCTCATGCCCGGCGGCCAGCATCAGGTCGATCATCTCCTGCTCGCGCATCTCCATGCGAACGCTCGGCCCTGTGACGGCCAGGCAGTGTTCGACCCGGCCGCGGCTGTCGAAAACCGGCACCGCAACGGTGGTCAAGCCTTTGACCCTTTGACCTCGGGTCAGCGCATAGCCTTGCGTCCGGAACTTGCTTAGTTCGCGCTCGACCTGCACGCGGTCGACATCGCGCGGCAGCCGCCGCAATAAGGCGTCGCGCTCGGCTTCGTCAAGGTATGCCATCAAGATACGGCTAGAAGCGCCGAAGAGCAGCGGAATATGCTCGCCTTGCCTCACCACCGACATCAACGGTGCCTGGATTTGCACTACGTCGGCGACGATGCGCTCATGCTTCGAGCGCGTATTAAGCGTGACAGTTTCCTTCGCGTTGCGCGCGATATCCAGAGAATCGGTCGTGCCACATCGACGATGCCGAGATTGCTTTGCACCAGGCCGGCCAGCCGGATGATCTTGGGCGATAGGCAATAGTGCTTGCCGAGCGGAACGAGAAAACCGCAACGCTCCATGGTCTTGACCACGCGGGAGGCGGTCGCGCGCGGCATTTTCGATTTGGCGGCGAATTCTTCGATCGTATAAGCGGCCGCGTCCGGCCCGAAGCAATCGAAAATCGCTTTTGCCTTTAGAACCGCACGAACCATGACTAACCTGTACTGTTATCGCGAAGCACTTTCGACTATATTTAACACAAGCACAGCGGGGACATGCATTCATGATTAGGGCGATCGAACGGGCGCTGCTGATCCTGGATTCGTTCGATACCGCGCATCCACGCCAAACGCTGCAAGAGATCGCGTCGCGCACCAACCTTTCCAAGGCAACTGCCTTTCGGCTGGTCGGAACGCTGGTGAAAGGCGGCTACCTGCTGCGCGACGAGGCACAAAAATACCGGCTTTCGCTCGAGGTATTGCGGCTCAGCAGCTTTGCCGAGGTGGACATCAATATCCAGGCTGTGCTGCGCCCGCTGATGGCGCAGGTCGGCAAGCAAGCCGGTGAAACGGTTGCACTGTATACGTCGTCCGGCTCGTCCCGCGTTTGCATCGAAACGGTCCAGATTCCCTCGCCTTTGATGCGCATCGTCATCGTCGGCGAGCAGGTTCCCTTGATCCGTGGTGCCATTGGGCGAACCTTGCTCGCGCAAATGACCGATAGCGAAAACGAGATGATCCTGGCCGAGTCGGCACTGCCGAAGAATGATCCGATGGTCTTGCGCAAGCGCATCGAGATCGTGCGCCACCGCGGCTATGACGTGGCACGCAGCGAGCGCGTCGTTGGCGCGACGGCGATTGCGGTGCCGATCCATCATCGCCTGAAAAGCGGCGCCCATTATTGCCTGGCGATTGTCGGACCGAGCGCCCGTATCGACGACCGCCTTGAAGAACTCACCCTGATGCTGAGAAAAGCTGGGCAGAAGGCGTCGCGCGAACTCGGCGCCGATTGAAGCAAATGAGGCGCGGAGACCAGCCCCGCGCCTCATGACGATCAGCCGACTGACTTGAAGGCGGCGGAACGCTCCACCACCAAGAGATCCATCAGCTTCTTGATGTCGGTGAGGTCGGTAAGGTTCTCGACCATATCGACAATCTCCTGCGGCCGGCCTTTGGGCAGCGGCTTCTCGACCAGCGAGAAGAACTTTTCCCGCGCTTCCGCCGGCGTGAAGGGGTTTTCCGGCAGGCCCTTCGAGTACGGCACGATTTCGCGAATGATCCGCCCGTCGGTCAGTTCGACCGCGATGCCGGCGCCCTTGTCGACGCTGCTCCACGCGTTGACGTCGGCGACGACGCACTTGACTGTTCGGGCCGTCTTCAACAGCTTCGGATCCTTGATATCGACGTTGATGAAGTCCCAGAAGCCGTTACCGCCCTTCACGCCCGTGCCGCCGTGATGCAGACGCATCGCCATGCTGAACGGCAGGCTGAACTGGGCGCCGAGGATGTCCTCCGGCTCAATGATCGAGCCGATATGGCTGAGGATCTGCTGGCTGTTGGTCGCAACCGTGATCTGCTTCACGTTGTCCGGCGAGATGTCGGCCTTGGTGCGCACCAAGTCGAGCGCGTCGAGCGCCGCGTGAATGAGATGGCAGCAGCTATGCGGCTTCAGGCCGTTGTCCAGCAGGTGGTAGGTGCTGCCCAGGCCATCCGTCAGGCGGTTGATGTTTACTTCTTCGCCCGCGAACACCTTGCAGAAGCCCTTCTCGCCTTCAAGGATCGAGTAAGGACCGGTGATGCCCGCCTGCGCGAACAGCGCGGCACGCACGCCGGCCTGGCAGCCGATGGCGTTGTGAATGCGCTTCACCGAACCGCCCGTCTTTGTGTACTCGATCAGGCCGGCCGAATGGCTGCCGGCGATCCCGAGCGCATTGGTCGTCATTTCCTTGTCGAAGTTGAGCAGAACCGCACCTGCCGCCGCCGCACCGAACGGGCCGACGCCGACCGGAGGGTGATGACCGCGGTAAATCAAGTAAGGCGAACAGGCCCACGAAATGCGGATCTGAACCTCATAGGCAGCGACCATCGCCAGCAGCAGGTCCTTGCCGGAAGACGCGGCATATTCGGCCAGCGCCAGAGATGCCGGAGTGGCGGTGGCACCCGGATGGGTCGGGCTCTTGAGATGGGTGTCGTCGGTCTCGTTGGCGTGATTGAAGGTGCTGTTGAGGAACGCCGCGTCGTCGGGCGACAGCTTGTCGCCGAAGAAGGCGACCGTCGAATGGTGGCCCAGACCGAGTCTGGCGGATGACGTTATAATACGTCGAGCTCCACGGCACCGTCGCGCCGCCGATGATGCAGCCGATGTTGTCGAGCAGAAAGATCTTGATGCTGTCGATGACGCGCGGCGGCAGGCTCTTGAGGTCGAGGTCCGAAACCCATTCGGCCAACTGTCCTAGTCTCGTTCATTGCATTCTCCTGTGAAACCGGTGGACGTAATTAGGCGAATTCCGGGGCGCGCAGCGTCTGCGACAACGCAGCCACTGCCCCGCCCTGTTTGATTTTGCCGATGGCCTGCAATACGCGATCCGCGGCTTGGTCGCCGACGGCAAGGCCCGCGAGCCGGCGGAACTTGGCTTCGAGTTCCGCATCGGAGCACGGCGCAAGCGCCGTGCCATGGGCGTCGAGAACGGCCACGTCAGCCTTCTTGCCGCCCGACATGACGACCGAGACAAGCGCGCCCATCGAGCGCGGATAGGCGGCGTTCATGGTGTCGTCGACATGCGGCTCGATCTTCTTCATCAGCGCGCGGATTTTGGATCGGTCAGCGCCTGCTTGGTGTAAAGTCGCGGATCTTGTGGATCGTCCTGCAAGGCGATGGCGGCACAGAATGGCAGACTGTATTGCGCGGACATCAGATCGATGGGATTGCGCTCGCAATTTTGCGTCACCGCGCGTTCGCTGGAGCCGACTTTCAGCACCTCGAAGTTATCGCCTGCGCAGGCCGTGGTTTTTGCGCAGCTTTACGATAGCCTCAAGCGCGGGCAGCACGATGGCGCAGCAAGGATACATTTTAACGGTGGTATGAAGAACCTCGAAGTTCTCGCCTAACGCAGCGTCGAGCCGCTCCGGCTTTTTATGAGCACCGGCAACCACGTCGAGCAGACCGAATTGGCCGTCTAGCGCGGCAGCGGGACCCGTAAAGCCACCTGCCGCCAAACGCGCCGCCTGCCACGCCCCGCGCGCGAGGCAAGTCCGGCATGCAGCCGCTTCACCATGCCGCCGGTGCCGGTGAAACTCTTGTTGCCGCCGGCCGAGGCACAGGCAATGCCAACCGCGTTGGCGATGCGGTCCGCGTCGAAGCCGAGCAACACCCCGACCGCCACCGCGGCGCTCGCCGGACCGGCAACGCCGGTCAGATGCCAGCCGCGCCCGCTGGCTTCCTTGCCCAAGGCACGGCCCAGCCGGCCCATCGTTTCGTAGCCGGCCACGATCGCCTTCAAAAGCTGCTCGCCACTGGCGCCTTCTTCCTCGGCCACGGCGAAAGCCGCGGGCACCACTACGGCACCGGGATGCGCCAGTGCTTCGGTGAGCAGATCGTCCAGTTCAAAGCCGTGCGCCGCGGTGCCGTTGCAGAGCGCAGCCGTGTCCGCCGGCAACGGCTTGCCGCCGAACGCGGTGGCCTTGCCGGAGGCAGGACCCACCGTCTTGAGCAGGATTTGCGTCCACTCCTGCCCGCCGCCGTAGAGCGCGCAGCCGAGCGTATCCATCAGCCGGCCGGTGGCGGCTGCCGCCAGCTTCGGGCTCAAATCCTTGCTGCCGAAATCGGCGAGGAATTCGAACAACTCGCGTGAGTGCGTCGTCATGGCGTGAAGAGTCCCTTACTTGCCCGAGATCGCAACGGCTTCGCGCCACTTGGTGAAGTCCTGGGCCAAAAACTTGCGGAAACCGTCGGGGCCGACGCCGGGAATGGACTCATTGCCCAACAAGGCAAGCGTGTCCTGGACCTCTTTGGTGTCCAGGGTCTTGGCGACTTCCTTGTTGATCTGTTCAATGATGTCGCCGGGCGTGCCCGCCGGGACGAACAAAGCCGTACCACGCGTTCATGACGAGATCGGGCTGCCCGGCTTCGCCGATTGTTGGCGTATCGGCAATACCTTGGCGCGGTTGGTTTCGAAACACTGCCAGCGGGCGAAGCTGGCCTGACTTGACGTATTTGACCATCGTGCCGGTCGCGCCGGAGTAAGCTTGAACCCGGCCAGCGACGATATCCAGAAGCGCCGGAGGCGAGCCCTTGTAGGGGACCGGGACAATCCCGCCGCCCGCGGCCTTGTTAAGCAGGGCCAAGCCGAGATGATCGATGTTGCCGGGACCCGGAGTTGCAAACATCACCTTACCCGGATTGGCCTTGGCGTAAGCGATGAGCTCGCCGATCGAATTCGCCGGGAAGGATGGGTTGACGACGATGGCGTGCGGACGCCGTCGCAAACATCGTGACGGGCATCAGGTCTTTCGCCGAGTCGTACGACAGATTGTCGTAGAAGCTCGCCGCGATTGAAAAGCTCGTGTCGGTTGCGAGGATGGTGTAGCCATCGGGCGAGGCTTTGGCCGCGGCCGTAGCGCCAAGTGTCGTACCGGCGCCCGCGATGTTTTTCGATGATCACGGGACGGCCCCAGGCGGCGCTGAGCTTCGAGCCGATCACACGCATGACGATATCCAGCACACCGCCGGCCGGATACACGCAGATGATCTTGACCGGCCGATTCGGATAATCGGCGGCTGCGACCGCACCGATTTGCGAGCCAAGCAGCGCGCAAAAAGTCAGGATGACTGCAAGAATTCTCATGTTGTCCTCCCCCACGAATTAACTGGTGTCCACTGCTCTTTTTCGAAAGCGCGACGCTCTATCGCTCCCGGTGGCAGGGGTTGGCGAGCACGGTCGATCATCGCCTTCGCCCTGTCAACGGCGGTTTCATTTTTAGCGCTCAAAATTACAGAAATAGAACTTAAGACCGGCTTCCGGTTTCGTACCGTGAGCGCGCGGCATGGGCACGCTAGCCCCCGGCCCATGACGTGCAGCCACAGCAATTGGCAGGGTACCGAGACGGCCGCGGTGACCAGCCCTATCCATAAAGTCGACCAGGTCGCCACGCGGTGTGACGTCCCCGCCATTTGATAGCCCACGACCGCCGGCGGGACCTGATAGGGCAGCAACAGGATCGAGTAGCCTATTACGATCGTGCCGATGACGCCGTCGACGCTCAGTCCGGACGCGGTTGCGAGTTCGCGCGCCAGGGACGGCATCAGCGCGGCCATCCCGCCATGGGTCGCCAGGAGGCCGACAAGAGCCGAGAGCATCGAAAGCAGTACCGTCTCTTTCGTCCCGCCATGATTTTCGAGGCCAAACCGCCGACACCAGATAATGCGCGATCCAGACGCCGAGACCCGATGCGGCGATAAAGGCGCCGAGGCCGAGGATGCCGCCGACGTAAATCAACGGCCGCAAATTCACCAGCTTGTTGAACTGGTCGAGCGGCACAATGTCGACACCTGGAAACATGAAGATGATCGCGGCAATTAGCGCCACCCATGCCGGCGCAATGCCATGCAGGAAGTCGGTGATCCACAGAAGGAGCGCAATGCCGAGCACGATCACGACCAGCCAGCCTTGCCGCGTCAGGCGAATTTCGCCGGCATCCGCTTCTCTTTGCTGCGATTTTACAATGCGATCGCGGAAGACGATCGCGATCAAAAATCCAGCGACTGCCGTCTTTACCAAGCCCAGCATGGGGAAGTAAGTAAAAAGATAGTCGGCAAAGCGCAGATGGATTTGAAGGTTTCGCTCGACGCTTCCGGTCAACGCCATGTTCGGAACATTGGCCGTCAGGATCCCCCGAGCCCAGGTAGTAAGCTCGAGAGCACTGTGGCGACGATCAAGCCGTTCCGTCCACGCTCGCCAGGCCCAGCCTCTCGATGAAGGCAATGATGACCGGGATCACGAGCATCATCCGCGTCATGCTCGACGGCACCGTGAAGCTCAGCACAAGGGAAATGGCGATCACGGTGGCGACTGCGCGCCAGTAGGAGGAGCCGGCGAGTGCAATGATCGGCGTGGCGATAAGTTGATCGATCCCGGTTCTTCGCACCGCGACGCCGATCACAAGACCGGCGAACACCAGCCACACCGCGGCGGTCACAAAGCCGGAGAAGATCACGTCCGAGCCCACCAGCCCGAGAATGCTGGCGGACGCGAAAAATATCAGCGCCGTCTGGTCTTCGGGCAAGGCGCCGGTCGACCACAATAAAATGATCGCGGCGGTGATCGCCGCTGCCTGCCAAATCGCCGGTGCATGGCCAAGCAGCGAATAGCCGCTGGCACCGACGATGCAGATCAGCGCAACGCTGCGGATAATGATCTTGGCGTTCATTACGGCGAACCGGCCAACGATGTCAGCGTGCATGCGAATACGAAGGACCAACTCGTCGGCCGAACCGGCGCAGGCTCAGTTGTTCGGGGGAACGCCGGCGATTTCAACCGCCTTTTTGCCAGCGCTCGACGTCCTTCTTCAAGAAGGCGGCAAACTCATCGGGCCCGGCGCCAACGGCTTCACATGCCAGGTCGTGCATGATTTTTTGAATCTCGGGGCGCCTTGAACGTTTCCCGGATCGCCGCGACCAGCTTGTCGAGAACGGGCCGCGGCGTGCCTTGCGGCGCCAGGAGGCCGTAATAGGCGTTGAAGTCCATGTCGGGATAGCCGGCTTCGACGATCGACTGAACGTTCGGGATGAGTTCGGAGCGCGTCTTCTGCATAACCGCGATGGCCTTGAGCTTGCCATCCATGATCTGCGGCAGCGGCGTCGCCAGTGCGCCCATATACATATGGGCGCGACCACCCATCACGTCGGTGAAGGCCGGGACCGCACCGCGATAAGGCACGTGGAGAATATCGATGCCTGCGGTCTTCTTGAAAAGCTCCATGCCCAATTGGGTCAGCGAGCCGACGCCGGCAGATGCATAGACGAGCTTGCCGGGGTTCTTCTTGGCATAGTCCACCAACTCGGGAACGGTGTTGACCGGCAACTCCGGGCTGATCGTCAGAGCTTGCGTGACGGAGTTGATCAGGATGACCGGCGTGAGATCCTTCATAGGATCGTAAGCCAGCTTCTTGTAGATGCTTGGGACGATCGAAAAACTCACGTCCGTGACAAGCAAATTGTAGCCGTCCGCGGGCTGCCTCGCCACATAAGCGGCGGCGATCGTTGCCGCCGGCGCCGGGCTTGGATTCGATAATGACAGGCACGTTCCACTTTTCCGACAGCTTGCGCCCGATGGCGCGCGCGATCAGATCGGTGCCACCGCCAACCGCGTAGATGTTGGTGATGGTAATCGTCTTGGTTGGGAAATCGTCAGCCGCCGCAGCCGAACCCGCCTGGGCCAGCAACAGCGTCAAAGATGCCAGAATACCTGCGACTGCTTTCATGACTTCCTCCACGACGTACGCATCTTGTCCAAGATAGGAACGGCCTCACATATAGCGGCCACCGGCACAAATGATCCGGTCGCCGGTCACGTATGAAGAATCATCGGACGCCAGGAATGCTGCGACGTTCGCAACTTCCTGCGGCGAGCCTACCCGTCCGAGCGGCGTACCGCCATCCTTCCGGCCGAGCGTCGAGCCGTCCGAACCTGCGCCCTTTTCGCCCATATAGGGCACGCCGCCGCCTTCCGGATACCATTCCGGATTGCGCCGTTCAGTGTCGATGTGACCGACGGCAATCAGATTGGCGCGCACGCCGAAGGGTCCGAGTTCAAGCGCCAGCGATTTGACCAGGCCGTAAAGGCCGGTTTTTGACGCAACGACGTGGGCGCGCAACGGCTGCCCTGTCATCGACGCCAGGCCCCCGAGCGCGACGATGCTGCCGCCTTGCTATCTTTTCCATGAACATCGGGGCCAGCGCCTTGGCCAGATAGAACGTCGAGTGCAAGTTGACCGCGAAAACCTGATGCCATTCTTCGATGCTGATTTCCCAGAACGGTTTGTGCGGCCGCAGCGCGGCGACGCACGCCAGCACGTTCACCTTGCCGAAATGATCGAGGCCTTGCGACACCACGCGGTTGACGTCATCGGGATTGCCGACATCCGCCAGCATCGAGATCGTCTTGACGCCGAAAGTCTCGCAGTCCTTGGCGACCTGCTTGAGTTCGTCGCCGGTATTGCGAGCGACCAGAATGAGATCGGCGCCTTCGCGCGCATAAGTGAGCGCAATCGCTTTGCCGATATTGCGAGCGGCGCCGGCAACCAGCGCAACTTTTCCTTTTAGACGCACGAAGACTCTCCTACCCTATTTCATTGCCGTCGATCGGCGCGGCATTCTTAATGTGACGACACCTTGGTCGCAGTCCGCTTCTGTTGTCAACGCAGGTTTCATTTTCGTCGAGATTATCTCAAAAACTAAAACCCTTATCATTCCGCGGTTTCATTTCGCCGCCGAAGCCGTCCATCCGCGACGTGGTGCGGCAGGCATCGTATGCGCTGCCGTATTACGCGCCGGCGTTCTGCGACAGCTTCGCTTTGACATAAGGCGCCATGCCGCCTTGATCGACGATCTCGCGGATGAAAGCGGGCAAAGGTTCGCACTTGAAGTGCTGCGACCCGATCTGCACATCACCGGTCGTGGTGTCGACCCCGCGCCAACGTCGCCGTCTTTCGCCGCTGCCGCGGCTTCGGGACACGTCACGGTCTGCAAACCCAAGTCGACCGCCATGCGAAAGAACGTGCGAGAAAAGCTTTCCGCCACGATGCAGCCGACGCCGAGGCCGATCAGGCCGAGCGGCGCGTGTTCGCGCCCCGAACCGGAGCCGAAATTCCTTCCGGCGACAAGAACGTCGCCCGGCTTAACACGCGTCCTGAAGCCAGGATCGACATCTTCGAAAATGTGCTTGGCGATATCCTTCGGATCGGACAGCGGCAAATAGCGGCCGGCCACCATGCCGTCGGTGTCGACGCTGTCGCCGAGAACGTGGACTTTGCCTTCGATGATCAT
>JBBCIM010000029.1:0-382791 GCA_037200245.1 Pseudolabrys sp. | reverse complement strand
GATGCAACGATTACGCGAAAACCTTTCACAAGGCGTTACTTGGAACTTCGAAAGGATTGGTTAGGAAAACTTAAGATTAACAAGTCCTGCCTTGTCGCGAGACGGAAGATGCGCGCCGGCGTGTATTCGATGGAGTTAATGTTTTGTCTACCCAAGACGGCAATTCTTTCCAATAGCAAGGCGCGCTTCATCGTTCTTGGGGCTCCAGCGGATATGGTGCCGGCAGCGAAATCCTACCTGACAGGCGACCATGACACAGCTGGCGCGAATGGCATTTGATGGGCGGATCGGCGTCGAATCTTCAGATCGAGACGATGCGAACATCCTGTCCACAGACGTGATGCCGTTGGATGTCCGGCTCTCTTTGCATGATGATCTCGCCGGCATCGAACGAGACTGGCGCGCGTTCGAAGCGCAGGCCAATGCCACGGCCTTCCAGACCTTCGACTGGCTGTCGACCTGGCAGCGCCACATCGGTGCGCGCGGAGGGCGTCAAGCCGGCCGTCGTTATCGGCCGGCAGGGCAGGCATATCCTGTTTATTCTGCCGCTGGCGCTGGAAGCCAAGAAAGCCCTGCGCCGGGTGACCTGGCTCGGCGCCTTTCTCAACAGCAGCAGCGCGCCGCTGCTGGCAAGCGATTTCAATCAGCGCGTCGACCCGGCGCAGTTCGTGCTGCTGTGGCGCGAGATTGTGAGCCTGCTACGCGGCCGGCTCGCTTACGATCTGCTCGATCTGAACAAGATTCCGATGACGGTTGGCGGGCAAGCCAATCCCATGCTCGCCTTGTCTGTTACGCCACATCCCAACGACGCGTACGTGATGAACCTCTCCGGCACGTGGGATGAGATTTATCATGCCAAGAACTCCGCTTCGTCGCGCAAGACCGATCTCAGAAAGCGCCGACGCCTGGACAAACTTGGCACGGTCCGGTTCGAGACGGCGGTCGACCGCGCGGATGTCGAGCGCACTCTCGACACGTTGATGGCCCAAAAAAAGCGTTTGTACGCGCAACTCGGCGTTGCCGACATCTTTGAATTTCCGGGCTATCGCGACTTCTTTCTGGAAATCGCCAGCCGCCAGGATCTCGTGCACGTCAGCAGTATCACGATTGACGATAAGATTATCGCGGCCAGTTTCGGCCTTACGTTTCATGGCAACTACGACTACGTCGTGGCTGGATACGACAACATCGAGTTCGAAGCATTCAGTCCGGGAGCAATCCATCTCCAGGAATTGATCCGGCACTTTCTCGAGCACGGTTTCAAGACGTTCGATTTCAATATCGGCGACGAACCCTACAAACGCAGATGGTTCGACCTTGAGCTGATGCTCTACGACTATCTGGCGCCGGCCTCGTCGGTGGGGGTGCTGGCCGCTGCCTCAATACGGGCTTTTCCTGGGTCATTAAACGGTTCGTCAAGCGCAACCCGAAGATCTGGCCGTTGCTGCGCGAGGCAAGGTCGCTGGTGGCGTCGTTGCGGGCGCGTTCGCATGTCCCTTAATGCCGAGACTCTGACAATGCCGGGCCGTTTGGCGCAGTTTATCGAGCCGGGCAGGCTGCGCCGCTTGTGGCTGCCGCTGACGCTAATCGCGTTGCGCGGTCTTTCTATTGTCGCGAAGTTTCTGCTCGCGCTTTACACGGCCCGTTATCTGGGGCTTGCGGATCTCGGCATATATGGGCTCGTCGTCGGCGCGACGTTGCTAACGCCGGCCTGTTCGGCTTTGGCCTCAACGACTGGATTCTGTACTATCTGGTGGCGCAGCCGCGCTCCGAATTCGTGCCGCGCGCGTAACCCCGGCTTGCCTTCACCGTGGGCGTGCACGCCGTCATCCAGCCGATCGGCTGGGCGATCAATGGAGCGCTTGGGTCGCCCAATTCCGTATTCGCTGGCGGTTCCGATAGCGATCATCCTCTTGCTCGAACATCTAAGCGTCGATGTATCCGATGTGCTGATTGCGCGGGGCCGCGCCTTGATGGCCAACCTCTGCGGATTCTTCCGCGCCGGGCTGTGGCCGCCGATTGCTATCGGGGTTGGCCTCTACGATCCCCGGGCGCAAACGATTAGTTGGTTGCTGGCCGCCTGGGCAGGCATCCTCATTCTGATGTGGCTCATTCTCGGTGCGCAACTTCTGCAGCATGGCCGCTGGCGCCACGTCGGCCTTCGTATGCGTTGGATCGGACAGGGCGTACGCGAAAGCGCAAATTATTACGTCAAAGACATCAGCAACGTCATCAGCCTGACTGCCGACCGCTTTCTGATATCGCTTTTTCTCGGTCTCGAATTGACCGGCGTCTATACCTTCCTCTGGTCGATGGCGAACGTCATGCAGGGGCTGGTGGTATTCGGGACCGTGCAGCCGCATGTTCCGGAGTTGGTCGAGGCGAATAGCCGCAGCCGGGCCGAATTCCACGCGCTGGAGCGACGGTTGATCGTGGAAACGCTGGCCTGGACCGGAGTTGTCGCCGCGGCGATCTGCGTGGTGACGCCGTTCCTGTTGCCGTTCATGCACCGTCCGCTCTTGGAGGCGAACCTGCCGGTTTTCTGGCTGATCGTTGCGGCGACGGTCGCGCGTATCGGCTCGGACAGTTACACCTTCGTGCTGGTTGCACTCAAACTCGATCGCGCGACCGCCGCGATCAGCATTGCCGGTGCCGTCGGCTCGGCGGCGCTCAACGTCTTGCTGTTGCCGCTGGCGGGCCTTTATGGAGCGGCACTGGCTTATCTGATGAGCGCCTCCGGCCTTTTGGCTGCGAGGTTCATCGTCAGCCGGGCTAAACCGCCCGGTAACTTAGCCGTTCTAGCATCTTCAGACCCCAATCCGAGCCGGGTGCAGCGATGACCGAGCAGATTACATTGGTGTTGACGTCGTGCGGGCGGTTGAACCTGTTGCAGCAGACGCTGCAATCGTTCGTTAAGTTCAACACGTACCCGATCGCGCAAGCGATCATCATCGAAGATTCCGGCAAGCTCGATCTTCGCGCCTCGCTCGGCATGGAACTGCCTTTCCCGGTCAAGATCATCCAGAACGAAACCAATCTGGGACAGATCAAGTCGATCGATGTTGCCTACGCGCAGGTGGAAACGCCCTACATTTTCCACTGCGAGGACGATTGGGAGTTTTTCAAGCCCGGTTTCATCGAGGCCTCGCTCGATATTCTCGAACAGGACCCCAAGGTGATCTGCGTTTGGCTGCGTGCCTACGACGACACCAACGATCATCCGATCGAACGGCTGGCGCATGGCCGCTACAATTATATGGCGCTCAACTATGACCGGCTCTGGCACGGCTTCACGTTCAACCCCCGGTTTGCGCCGCACCAGCGATTGCATGCGGCTGCACCCGTATTCGGCACTCGAAGTGATCGTGAAGAAGAACCCGATGTTGCTGGGCGAGGTCGATCTGTCGGCCTATTTCAAGATGCTCGGCTATCGTGCCGCCATCACTAATGACGAGGAGGGCTATGTTCGTCACCCTCGGCTACGACGACCACATTGAGTTGGCCTATGAACGCACGATGCTGTTTCGCCCGCAGGTGAAGGAGCCGATCAAGAAGGTTTTAACGGTCGCTGGGGCTGCGCTGAGCGGGTGAAACATGACAACTGACGTGAAGCCTGTTCCCAAGATCAGCGTCGTGGTGCCGTGCTACAATGGCGGCAAGTTCCTCGATCAACTCCTCACGAGTCTGGCGCGGCAGACGTTCCGCGACTTCGATATTCTGATCGTCGATGACGGCTCGACCGAGCTTGCGACAAAAGCAAAGCTGGCGACCCTGGATCCTTCCATCCGGGTGGTCCACCAGGAGAACCGCGGGCTTTCGGCGGCGCGCAATACCGGATTTGCGCATGCGCGCGCCGATCTTGTATTTGCGATCGATTGCGACGATCAGATTGAGCCGACCTACCTCGATGAGTGTTTGGGCGGTCTTTAAAGTCGCGCCGCCGGAGGTGGGATTCGTTTTTAGCCATGTGTGTCTCGTCGGCGAAGCCCATGGCATCGAAAAGCGGTACTTTAATGCCTTCGATCTGCTGTTCAAGAACACCCTGTGGCTACAACATGGTGATGCGCAAGGCCGCCTGGCTAAAGGGCCGGCAAATACGATGAAACCATGCGCGACGGCTATGAAGACTGGGAACTCAATCTTCGACTGGCCGGCGCGGGCTATGTCGGCGTTGAGATTCCAAAGCCACTGTTCCTCTATACGGCGAGCATAGAAGGCATGCTGATGGGGCATTCGTCCCATAGACACGCTGCGTTGTGGCGACAGATACGGCAAAAGCACAGAGAGTTGTACCGGCTGTCAAACATCGTGCGGCTCTATTGGAAGAACAGACATCAGCGCACCGAGATCACGATATTTCGTCCAATCGGCCTTTTGATCTTAAGCAGCATATTGCCCGACACTTGGTACAACAGATTAACCCGCTTCGTGCGGAGCCATCGGATGGCGCAGTCTAGTAAACGTTTCGAGGCATCGGAGCGTACCAAAGCCGGCGGACCGGCAAGCCGTGCTGCCGAAAAGTATCAGTTCTAATCTATTTATGGCGACACTGGCGCAATCGGCGGCGCAGCGGCTTTGCGGCGCGTGTTAGCGCAGCGGTGCTCTATATTGCGGGTTTGCGCGCTTGGTTCAGCGTTGCCGTTGCCAAGCCCCAAATGATCCCGAGCAGGAGAAAGAAATGCCGCCAGTGATCGGTATCGATCACGAAGCCTTCGGCCATTTCACCGATGAATGCGGCAACCGCGGTGACCAAATATGGCTGCCATGGCGCATTCATCAGGGCGGTACGAAGGCCGATCCAGACGGTGGACAGCAGCAATAGGATATAGGACATGCCGCCGACCCAGCCATAGACCATGAAGGCTTGCAGATAGACGTTGTGCTGCTGCATGCCGTTGGCCGTAGAAAAGCCAAAGGGTCCCATGCCGTTGGGATATTGCAACAAGGCGGCGAGAGCTTTTTCCTGCATGCCGAAACGACCACCGTCGTTGACGTCATAGGCCTGAAGCTGGGCGCGCTCGCGAAGCATTGTTCCGACCGCATCGGACGACAGCAGGGACGACGATAAGCGCTCCGATACAGACGACAGCAATCGTGCTGAGTGCAAAAATGCGTAGGCGCGCGGCGGGGCGTCGGTGCGGTAAGGAAGGCCAGCGCGATCATGACGGCGCTCGACACGGCAAGGTGAAACCAGGCGCCGCGCGAAAAGCTCAACAGAATGCCGAGCAGCAGGATGCCTGCGATGACGAGATCGATGATGCCGATGCGGCGCGCCACCATGCGATCGAGCACCACCAGCGCTGGCCAAATCAAGAACGGGCCAAAGACGTTCGGATCCTTGAAGCCGCCAAGGGCGCGGCCGAACGGCGCGAAGAGATCGGTGGCCCCCGGCACAAGATGAAAATAGCCGGCAATGCCGGCGAGCGAAATGACGGTTGCCGTCGTTATATAGGCGGCCCGCATGGTGCCGAGCCGAAGCATGGTGTTTTCGGCGAACAGAAAGGCGAACATGATCGCTGCGATCGCAAGGTAGATCGACGTGGCTGCATATTGGATATCGGTTTCTTCTGAGGGTCTGTTGAACAGCGAAGCCAGTCCGCCACGTTCCAGAGCACCAACAGAAGAAATAACGGCGCGGCTTTGCGCTGAAACCGAACGCCGGCGATGAGGCAGGCGACCGCCAGAAAGCCCATCAATCCGTCATGCGGCGAAGGCTCGATGAATGCCACCGAACTCGCCAGCACGGTGATGTATAAAACGACAAGCAGAATGCGTTCGCGCAACGGACGGGCCGCCGCCTTTGCCGACCGCGGCGTCGCGATCGCCATGTCGCGGGCGGTGATCAATATGCGTTCTCGGTGTTGAACAGCACAAACGGCGTGCGCATGACGATGTAGAGGTCGAGCAGCACCGACCAGTTCTCGATGTAATAGAGGTCGTGTTCGACGCGCTGTTGGATCTTCTCGTGCGTGTCGGTTTCACCGCGCCAGCCGTTGATTTGCGCCCAGCCGGTGATGCCGGGCTTGACGCGGTGGCGTGCGAAATAGCCGTCGACGGCGTCGGCGTAGAGCTTCGCCTCGGCCTTGGCGTTGACCGCGTGCGGCCGCGGGCCGACCAGCGACAGGTTGCCCTTGAAAACCACGTTGAAGAGCTGCGGCAACTCGTCAAGGCTCGCCTTGCGGATGATGCGGCCGACGCGGGTGACGCGCGGATCGTCTTTGGTAACGAGCTTGTTGGCGCCGACGTCTGCGGTATCGACATACATCGAGCGGAATTTATAGACCTCGGTCAGGTCGTTGTTGAAGCCGTAGCGTTTTTGCTTGAAGAACACCGGACCGCGGCTGTCGAGCTTGATGGCGACGGCGATCAGCAGAAGGATGGGCGAAACGCAGATCAGCAAAAGGCTGCCGATGATCTTATCGAACAGCCATTTCATCACCACGTCCCAATCCGCGATCGGGCGGTCGAATACGTCGATCACCGGCACATTGCCGATATAGGAATAGGAACGCGGGCGGAATTGCAGCTTGTTGGTGTGTGCGGCCAGCCGGATGTCGAGCGGCAGCACCCACAGCTTTTTGAGCATTTGCAGGATGCGGCCTTCGGCCGAGATCGGCAGCGAGAAGATCACCAGGTCGACGCGGGTGCGGCGGCCGAATTCGACAAGGTCATCGACGGAGCCGAGTTTGCGCTCGCCGGCGCATTCGGTGCCGGTGCGGTCGTCGCCACGGTCGTCGAACAGGCCGATGATCTCGACACCGGAATCTTTCTGGCGCCGCAGTTCCTCGATGACGCGCGCGCCCGGATCGCCGCCGCCGACGATGACGGTGCGGCGGGTGAGGCGGCCTTCGCGCGTCCATTTGCGCACGATGTAAAACAGGATGTTGCGGGAAATCACGAGTGCCGCGAGGCCGCAGATGAAATAGCTGCCGAGCCAGACGCGGGAAAACAACTCGCCCGCCTTGGCGAAGAACGATGCGCCGATAACGATCATGAACACGACCGACCAAGCGGAGGCCATCCGCATGTACTGCTTCTCGTATCCACGGAAGGCTTGTACTTGGTAGATATCGGCTGTTTGGAACGCCAGCATTGCCAAAGTCGCGACGAGCAAGGTGGCAGCCTGGTACCGCCAGTACATTTCCGAGGGCAGGTAGAGCGCGAAAATTGCCATACCGACCAATACGATAAGCGCGAACTCCACCATCCGCACGACGCCCGCCAGCACGATCGGCGAAATCGGCTGCTCCAATGGCTTCGCCGCCACCGCCAAGGCCTGCGGCGACAGCGGCCGCGCGGCGGCCGGGCGCGGCCCGGCGCGCAACCGGTCGAGCACGGCGGCTGCGTCGGATGAACCTATCGTGGCTGGGCGGGTATCGATATCGGTCATGTTCAATGCCAATTGCCGCCTATCGCGGCTTTCGCGATGGCGGATTTTGCCCCCTGATTTTGCTGTTTTTTCTAACGAAAGAGTCTCAAAGAAAGCTTATCGGGATGCGCCAAACGCCGTTAATACGCGTTAGGACGCCCGATGGCAGCAAGCGCCGCCCGGTAGCCTTCCAGTACGCCGTCGACCATGGCGCCGCAGGTGAACGATGCAGCGACCCGCGCGCTGATCTGCCGGGCGACCGCAGCGGCGGCCTCCGGATCGTCTAGGACGGCGGCAATGGCTATTGCCAGCGCATCTGCGTCCCCCGCCGGCACCAGCATGTTGGTTAACGGGCCGTAGATTTCGGGAATGCCGCCGACCCGTGTCGCGATCAGGGGCTTGGCGGATGCGGCGGCTTCCAGCACCACGTAAGGCAAGGACTCCACGCGGGAGGGAACCACCATGACGCGGCCGAGCGCCTGCGCCTGGCGCACCGGCATCGCCGGCATGAACCTGATCGCCGCAGTGAGGCCTAAGCGTGCGGGCTGCGCCTCGAACGCCGCTTGCTCGGGGCCATAGCCGACCAGCGTCGCCGTCACCGGCCGTCCGGCGCGATGCAGTTGAGCGATGGCCTCGATCAGAACGTCGACGCCTTTGAGCGTACGGAATTCGCCGATGTAAACCAGATCGGTCGCGTCAGGCGCCAACGCGACCGGCTCAAATTCCTCCTGCGACACGCCGTTGTGGACGACCCGCGCCCGTAGGCCGGGTTCGCCGATCTTGCGGCGGAAAATGTCCAAACTGTAGGCGCTCTCG
The DNA here is from genome assembly GCA_037200245.1 of Pseudolabrys sp. GTDB lineage: Bacteria > Pseudomonadota > Alphaproteobacteria > Rhizobiales > Xanthobacteraceae > Pseudolabrys. The sequence goes on along the minus strand of JBBCIM010000029.1, from coordinate 374,606 downwards.
AACAGGAACAGGTCGGTGCGAAACATCAGCAGGCGCTCGGCCGTGAGATGCAGCGTGCCAGCGAGCGTGCCGTAATCGTAGTGCAGGCTGCCGCCATGCGGCGTATAGGCCCGCACCGCGCGCTTGCGCGCCAGCGCGAGCCGGGCATAGAGGCCGCCTTTGGCGCCGTGGCCGTGCACGACGTCGGCGCTTGTTTGCGAAATTCGCCGCATCACATGCAGCAGCGGCGGCAGATCGCCGGGGGAGGGATTACGCTGCATCGGTACGCGAGACAGCCCCAGCGCAAGCTGGGGCTCTAGCGCGCGGAACGCCTCGTCGGCATGTGGCCCGCCGGTGCTGCTGTCGGCAATCACGCCGACGCGATGGCCGCGGCGGGCTTGTTCGCGCGCCAGATCGAGCACGTGACGAAACAGCCCGCCGAGCGGCGAACGAAGCACATGCAGAATATTCAATGGCGCCATGGCGGCCTCTCAGGCGCGATTAGGCGGCCGTATGGTTAACAAAACCTCACCGGTTAAAACTTTGCTGTCGGGATTAACGCGGAAGCAACCATAATAGTTTGAGATCATTCCGCTGCCACAAGTTCGTGCGTTTGGAGTAGGGATGTTCTTCCGTAGAAAGTCGAAAGCGGTTGTGCCGCCAGCGCCCGTTGTGGCGCCGCTCGCGATGAACGGCGAGCCCGATATCGCCGGTTTAGGCCGCATTTTGTGGCAAAAGAAGACCCGCATCCTCAGCTTCACCTTGTTGGCGGCGGCCGGGGCCTTCGTCGTCGTCAACGCGATTACGCCACGCTACCGCTCCGAATCGCGGCTGCTTTTGGAAGTGCGCGAAAACGTATTCATGCGTACCGAAGCCGAAAAGAACACCTCCGACCGCACCAATATCGACCCCGAAGCCGTCACCAGCCAGACGCAGGTCGTGCTGTCGCGCGATCTGGCGCGCGATGTGATCAAGAAAGAGAAGCTCGACCAGAACCCGGAATTCGATTCGTCCGGCTCGATCAGCAGGACGCTGTTGGGTCTTATCGGCATCGGCCGCGATCCGACCGCAATGTCGCAGGAAGAACGCACGCTGGACGCCTATTACGACCGGCTCAGCGTCTATGCGATCGACAAGTCGCGCGTGATCGCCATCGATTACAGTTCCGTCAATCCCGAACTTGCCGCCCGTGTCGCCAATTCCATCGCCGACACCTATCTGAGCCTGCAGCAGTCCGCCAAACAGGACCAGACCCGCGCCGCCGGCACCTGGCTCGCCACCGAAATCGACAAGATGCGCTCGAAGGTCGAAGAGGCCGAGGCCAGAATCGAGGAATACCGCTCCAAGTCCAATCTGTTCGTCGGTTCCAACAACACCTCGCTGCCGAACCAGCAGCTCACCGAGATCAACTCGCAGATCTCTGCCGCGCGCGGCCAAAAGGCGGATCTCGAGGCGCGGGCGCGTCAGCTTCGCGAACTGGTGCGGTCCGGCCAGCCGGTTGATTCGTCCGACATCGCCAATTCGGATTCGATGCGGCGTCTGGTCGAACAACGCGTCGCGCTGCGCTCCCAGCTCGCCGAACAATCCTCGACGCTGCTCGATCAGCACCCGCGCATCAAGGAACTGCGGGCGCAGATCGGCGAGGTCGACGGGCAAATCCGTGCCGAAGGCGAGCGGCTGGCGCGCCAGCTCGACAACGATGCCAAGGTGGCAGGCAACCGTGTGGAATCGCTATCGGCAAGCCTCGACACCGTGAAGAAGCTGGCCTCGCAGAGCAATGAGCAGGACGTGCAATTGCGCGCGCTCGAGCGTGAAGCAAAGACCCAGCGAGACCTGCTTGAATCATATCTGGCGAAATATCGGGAAGCCTCGGCGCGTGACAACATCAACGCCGCGCCGCCGGAAGCACGCATCATTTCGCGGGCGACCCCCGCCATCAAGCCGACTTATCCGAAGAAAATGCCGACGGTGCTGATCGCGGCCTTCGCCGCTTTTGCCTTGTCTGCCGGTTTTACCGTGACCGGCGCGCTGCTGGCTTCGCCGCCGTCCGCCGGGCCTGGCTACGGATACGCTCCGGTCAATTACAACGCGCCGCTGTTCGAGCCGCGCGCGCCTATGCCCGCGCCCATGATGGTGCCGATGCCGCAAATGCCGCGCATGGAGTCTCCGCCTTTGGCGCCTGCCGCGATAGCCCCGGCCATGATGGCGGCCGTGCCATTAGCGGTCAGCTCGGTGGAACAGATCGCGCGAAATCTCAAGCAGGCCGGCGAATCCGGCCGCCGCGTCACCGTGATTGGCACCATGCGCAATGCCGGCACCACTTATGCGGCGATCACGTTGGCCCGCGCGCTGGCAAAAGACGCCAATGTGGTGCTGATCGATCTGGCTTTCGGCGCGCCCAATCTGTCGGTGATTTCGACCGACCCCAACGCGCCGGGCATTGCCGAACTCGTGCGCGGCACGGCGTCGTTCGGCGATATCATCACGCGCGATCAGTTTTCCAACGTGCATCTGGTGGCGACCGGCAATGTCGGCGCCGACGGCGCGGCGCTGGCCGCATCGCCGATGCTCTCGACCGTGATCGAGGCGCTGGTGCAGAGCTACAATCACGTGGTGATCGACGTTGGCTCGGCCGCGGATATTGCCGTCGAGCGTTTCGCGCCGTTGGCGCAGCGCGCGGTGCTGGTGGCCGCCGATCCCGCCAACCCGGCGACCCGCGCGACGCGAGAGCGCCTGATGATGGCCGGCTTTGCCGATGTGATGCTGCTCGCCGGCAGCGCGCAAACCGCGGCGGCTTAACGAGGCGTTACGGCGCTCTGGCGAGCCGCGCGCCCAGGCGTCGCATGGCGTAGAGCATCGACAGCAGGCCGGGGCGTTGCTTGATGGCGCGCTTGAGCGTGGCGATTATTGCGTAAACGACGGCCAGCATACGGCCGGCCGCGCTCAGCGGCAGATAGCTGTTGAACAATGGCTCGGCGTCGCCACAGAACAGCGTCTTGTAGTGCGCCTCTCCGATGCCGAGGTCGAAGGTGTCGAGCCGGCGTTCGCAGCAATGGCGCACCAGATTGACGATCAACTGCTCGCCGGGGCTTTCGACCGCATAGCGGCCTTGCGTGATCGAATTGATCATGGCGCAGAAACGCCCACCGCCGACCACGCCGCCCATGGTTGCGACGATGATGTCGTCCACCGAGAGCGCATAAAGTTCGATCGGTGGGCCGCGCTCGGAATCCTGCTCGATCGCCGCCGCTTCGATAAAGCGCCCGGACCCCCTGGAATTGCGAAGGCGTCGGGCGCCCCCATCGCGCGCAGCCGGGCGCTTTTCTGCTTGAAAAATGCGTCGAGCACGCGGCGGACTTCGGGAGCGCTTTTGGCGCGCTCGAAGCGGACTTCGCCAAAGCTTGCGAGCGCGCGCTCTTTTTTGCGCATCTTCTTGCGTGTGGTGGAATTGGTGCGGGCGCGAAACAGCGCTTCGAAGTCCGGCACCAATGCGCCGCTATAGCCGAAATTCGCCGCGGCCTGATGCGGCAACAGCGCAAAAGGATTGGTGCTGCCGGCCCAGGTCAGCGGCTGATTGATCAACTTGACGATGTCGGCGCGTCCGGCGAGGCATTGAAGAACGCCGCGCAGGTCGGCGGCGGTGATATTGGCCGCGACGTCGCGCCGCCACAGCCCCATGTTGAAATTGGCATGTTTTCCGCCGAGGAATTCGGCGACGGCGAGGCTCCCCAGCTTGCGGACGCCGAACGGCCAAAGGAACAGCGGCATGCCTAGGCTATTGAAGGCAACCACAATCACCGGGCGGACGCCGTTATTAGCGCCGACATGGCGCTGCCAGAATTTGAGAAAGTCATAGCCCTGGTAGGGGGTTACGAGGTTATTGGCGCGTTCGAGCGCGCGCCAATGCGGCTCTGCGGCGGCCAATGCGTCGAACATCTCGACCCGCGCGACGCGCCCATCGACGGCTGGAAATGGCCGGGCATCGAGGTTAACGGGGCGCATCGCCACGACATTCATGGGCGGTAAGGGACTTTGAGGTAATGGTCGCTCTAAGGTCGCAAAGATTTCTCAATAAAACGTTGGAATATTCAGACGAGTTATCCGGGTGGCGGGGCACCCCTTAGGGGACGGCGGACTTGGCGGGACTGAAGAAAACCATCGTACGGACAGGGCTGGAAACGCTCTATTTCACCGGCATGCATCATTGGATGCGGCCGCTGGTGGGCGGCGTCGGCACCATTTTGACGATGCACCATGTTCGGCCGCCGCGCCCGGAAGCGTTCCAGCCGAACCGGCTATTGGAAATTTCGCCGTTGTTCCTGGAGCGCCTGTTGCGGCGGCTTTCGCGGGCCCGCATCGACGTGATCTCGCTCGACGAAATGCACCAGCGTTTCATCAGCGGCGACTTCAAACGCCGCTTTGTCGTGCTCACCTTCGACGACGGCTACAAGGATGTGAAGCAGTGGGCCTATCCGCTGCTCAAGAAATATAATCTGCCGTTCGCGCTCTACATCGCCACTAGCTTTCCCGATCGCCTGGGCGAATTGTGGTGGGTCGCGCTCGAGGCGGTGATCGCGCAGAACAGCCGTATTGGCATGGTCATCAACGGCAAGGACCGGTTCTTCGAATGCCGCACCGTCGGAGAAAAGCGCGAACTCTACGACGCGATCTACGGCTATCTGCGCAGCATGAAGACGGAAGATGAATTGCGCAAAGTCGTGCGCGATTTGTGCGCGACCTATCGGGTCGAGATCGCCGCGTTCTGCCGCGATCTATGCATGGATTGGTCGGAGCTCAGCGAACTCGCCGCCGATCCCTTGGTGACGATCGGCGCACACACGGTCAATCATCCGATCCTCAAGAAAGTGCCGAACGATGCCGCGGTGCGCGCCGAAATCGAAATGAGCCGCTCGGTATTGGAAGCGGCCTTGGGCAAACGGCCGGCGCATCTTGCCTATCCGGTCGGCGATCCGACCTCGGCCGGCCCGCGCGAATTTCGCATTGCCGCCGAACTGGGGTTCAAGACGGCGGTCACCACGCGGCCGGGCGTGCTGTTCAAGGCGCATCGCGATCATCTGCTGGCGCTGCCGCGCATTTCGGTCAACGGCGAATTCCAGCAGCAGCGCTATTTGAAGGTACTGATGTCGGGTGCGGCGACCGCGATGTGGAACGGCTTCCGGCGCGTCAACGCGGCTTGATAGCGCCGTAAAAGTTACGTGCGATCCGGCTTCGACATCCAACTGATCAGCGGCATGGCCGGCAGCACCCAACCGAGGCCCGCGACCACGTAATAGATCGCTGCGACGAAGCCGTTGATATTGGTCAAGACGGATTGCGCCAGCGCCATCGCGAACAGCGCCCAGACCGCCGCCAGCAACAGCAGCGCGACGGTGCCGATCAGTTTACGGGTGCGGATGGTCACGATTTCTCCGAATTTGCAGGGCTTGGCGCATGACTATATGGTCCGCGCCATCTCCCGCAAGCAAGCATTCCGAATCCATTCCATATGGCTCACACGACGATAGTTCCGGATATTCACCTGCGCGCCGTGCGGGGCTGGCTGCTCGCCGTCGCCGCGATGATCTTTCTGACGCTGGTCGTCGGCGGCGTCACCCGGCTGACCGAGTCGGGGCTTTCGATCGTGGAGTGGAAGCCGGTCACCGGCGTCCTGCCGCCGCTGAGCGAGCCGGAATGGCAGAGCGAGTTCACCAAATACCAGGCGATCCCGCAGTACCACGAACTCAACCGCGGCATGAGTCTCGACCAGTTCAAGACGATCTATTGGTGGGAATGGTCGCACCGGTTGCTGGCGCGTACCACAGGCGCGGTATTCCTGCTGCCGTTCCTGTTTTTCCTGTGGCGCGGCTGGATTCCGCCCCCGCTGCGCACGCGGCTATGGACGATTTTCGGTGCCGGCGCGCTGCTAGGCTTGGTCGGCTGGTGGATGGTGTCGTCAGGCCTGTCGGGCGCGCGCACCAGCGTGTCGCAATACCGGCTGGCGTTTCATCTGACGCTGGCTTGCGGCATTTACGCCACCGTGTTGTGGACGGCACAGCAGGTGGCGCCGCACCTGCGGAGCTTTGCGTCCGGGCGGCTGCGGCTCGCTGCCATTGCGATCACCGCGCTGATGCTGCTCCAGATCTATCTCGGCGCGTTGGTGGCCGGGCTCGATGCTGGACTGGCCTATAACACCTGGCCGCTGATCGACGGCGCGTTGGTGCCCGATGCCGCGCGGCTGTGGTTCATCGAGCCTGCGTGGCGTAATTTCTTCGAGAATACGCTCACGGTGCAGTTCGACCACCGCATGGTTGCCTATACGATCTGGCTCGTGGCGCTGTTACACGCCGCCGATGCCTGGCGCGCCGGCCGCGCGTTGCGCGGTGCTGCCATGCTGGCGGTTCTGGTGACGTTGCAGGCCGCGCTCGGCATCGTCACACTGCTGCATCAGGCGGCGCTGCCGCTGGCGTTGGCGCATCAAGCTGCAGCGATCGTGGTGTTCACGTTCGCCATCGTCCACGCCGAACGGCTGTCGCACCGGGCCACATTGAGCGGAGACGCGTCGTGATTGACGTGAAGACCGTCGACGGGATTGCGATGCTGACGCTGGCGCACGGCAAGGCCAACGCGCTCGATATTGAATTTTGCGAGGCGCTTGCGGCGCGTTTTGTGGCGCTGCGCGATGCCAAGGCCGTGGTGATCACGGGGCAGGGCAAGATGTTTTGCGCCGGCGTCGATCTCAAGCGCCTGAGCGAAGGCGGCGCCGATTACATCCGCCAGTTTCTACCGGCGCTGCATAAGCTTTATGACGCTGTGTTTTATCACCCCAGGCCGGTGATCGCCGCGATCAACGGCCATGCCATTGCCGGAGGCGCGGTGCTGGCCTGCTGCGCCGACCGCCGCATCATGGCGCGTGACGCCGGCCGCATCGGCGTCACCGAGCTGCTGGTCGGCGTGCCGTTTCCATCGCTCGCCTTCGAGATTTTGCGCTTCGCCGTGCCGCCGCGCTATCTGCCGGAGTTCACGCTGGGCGCGGCGACTTATGTGACGGACGCTGCCTTGCAGCAGGGTTGGATCGACGAGTTCGCGGAACCGGAAGAACTGTTGGAAGATGCCGTCGCCGTGGCGCTGGAGCTTGCGTTGCTGTCGCCGCCTGCTTTTGCGCAGACGAAGATGCAGATCCGCCAAGGGGCCGCCGAACGCTACGCGCGCAGCGGCGAGGCGACCGACAAAAAGATCGCCGAGATATGGACCGCGCCGGAGACGCTTTCCCGCATTCGCGATTACGTCGCGCGCACGCTGAAGAAAAACTAGAGCCCGATTTCTTTCAGGTACTTCTGCACGCCCGGATGAATGAGTTCCGGCCGCGGTGCCGCGGCGACCGTATTCTGCATCGTAGTCTCGGCTGCCTGCGTCAGCCGCTTGGCGAGCGCCGCGCGGCTTTTGTCGACCGCGCGGGCCAGCGCATAGGCGGTATCGTCGGGCAGCGTCGGCCGCGCCAGCACGAAGCTCCAGGAGCCGACCGAGGCCACCGGTGCGGTCTGGCCTGGATAGCTGCCGGCGGGCAGCGTCAGCGCTTTCAGGAAACTATGCTTGGCGCGGATGCGCGTGGCTTCTTCGGCATTCGGCGCGATGAAGCGGCCGCCGGCCTGCGCCACCGCGGCAAAGCCCGGCCAGCCGACGCCGCCGCCCCACAGCGCCGCGGCGCGGCCATCGAGCACCATGGCCGGTCCGTCGCCGGCCTTGTCGAGATAGATGGCCTGAAAATCCTTGACTTGATCGAGGCCGAGCCCGTCCAGCACGTAGCGCGACAGGATCGTCAGGCCCGAGCCCTTGGCGCCGAAGGCGACCGGCTTGCCTTTGAGATCGGAAATCGAGCGTGCCGTGCTGTCGCCGCGCACGATGAACGTGCCGGCGGTCGAATACATCGCCGTGATGATCTTCAACGGGCTGCGTTCGCGGCCGATACCTTCCCACGCCTCGTAGGCCGGCTCGCCTGTCACCAGCGCGATGTCGAGATCGCCTGCTTCAAGCAGCGGGATGTTCTCCGTCGAACCCTTGGTGTTGCGCGGCTCGACATGGAGCGCCGGATCGGTCTCGTTGATGGCGTCGGCGAAAGCGCCGCCATAAAGCGGAAAGCCGCCACCGGGCGTGGCGGTTCCAAGGACAATGTTTGTCGTCACTTTGCCGTCAGTCCTTGTTCGAGGTCGGCGATGATGTCGGCGACCTCCTCCAGACCGATCGACAGCCGGACCACGTCGGCTCCGGCGCCGGCCTGCACCTTCTGCGCGTCGGACAATTGCTTATGCGTGGTCGAAGCCGGATGGATAATCAGCGAACGGGTGTCGCCGATGTTCGCAAGATGCGAGAACAGCTTGACGTTCGATACCAGCTTCACGCCGGTGTCGTAGCCGCCTTTGAGGCCGAACGTGAACACGGCGCCGGATCCCTTCGGTACGTATTTCTTGGCCAGCGCATTGTATTTGTCGCCGGCAAGGCCTGGATAGCTGACCCAGGCGACCTCGGGGCGCTTCGACAGCCATTCGGCAACGGCGAGGGCGTTGTCGGAATGGCGCTGCATGCGCAGCGGCAGTGTCTCAATGCCGGTAATGATGAGAAACGCATTGAACGGCGATAACGCCGGACCGAGGTCGCGCAGGCCGAGCACGCGGCAGGCGATGGCAAAGGCGAAATTGCCGAAGGTCTCGTGCAGCACGATGCCGGAATATTCCGGCCGCGGCTCCGACAGCATGGGGTATTTGCCCTCGCGCGACCAGTTAAAGGTACCGCCGTCAACGATCAAGCCGCCGATCGAATTGCCGTGGCCGCCGAGGAATTTGGTGAGCGAATGCACGACAATGTCGGCGCCGTAGTCGATCGGCTTGCACAGATAGGGGGTCGCCAATGTGTTGTCGACGATCAGGGGCACGCCGGCCTTGCGCGCGATCTTGGCGACGGCCTCGATATCGGTGATGACGCCGCCCGGATTGGCGATCGATTCGATAAAAATCGCCTTGGTCTTCGGCGTCACGGCTTTTTCGAACGATGAGATATCATCTGGATCGGCCCATACCACCTGCCAGCCGAAATTCTTGAACGAGTGGTTGAATTGGTTGATCGAGCCGCCATAGAGCTTCTTCGACGCGACGAACTCATCGCCGGGCGTCAGCAGCGTATGCATGACAATCACTTGCGCGGCATGGCCCGAGGCGACGGCCAAGCCCGCCGTACCGCCTTCCAGCGCCGCCACGCGCTCTTCCAGCACCGCGCAGGTCGGGTTGCCGATCCGGGTGTAGATGTTGCCGAACGCTTGCAGGCCGAACAGCGAGGCCGCGTGATCGACGTCGTCGAACACGAAGGACGCGGTCTGGTAGATGGGCGTTATCCGCGCGCCGGTGGTCGGGTCGGGCTTGGCGCCGGCGTGAATGGCCAGCGTATTAAATCCCGGAATACGTTCGGCCTCGGCCATGGTCGCTTCCTCTGCTGCCGGTTTTGCCCGGTGTTCCCGCTGGTTTAGCCGATGGCCGCCGTGGGTCAAGGGAAGGGAACCGCCGATTTCGGGGGTACAAAGAGAATGCCTTTGACGCAGCAAGCGGATTTAGGTTTTGCGCTTGTTATCGATGCCCAGCCCCATGCGTTGGAAGCCGGTGCCGTAATTCTGCGCCCGCTTGGACGACAACGTGCGTGAGTTGATGCCCATCCAGGAAATTTCCGAGGACAAGCGGCCGTATTCGATCTTCGGGCAGCGGTTCATGACGACTTTGATGCCGTTAGCCTCGGCTAGCGCCGCCGCATCGTCGTTGCGCACGGTGAGCTGCATCCAAATCACCTGCGGCTTCGGCTTGAGGGCGATTGCTTCTTGAACCACCGGCATGACGAAGGCCGAGGCACGAAATACGTCGACCATGTCGATCGGTTCCAGGATGTCGGTCAGCTTGGCGTAGAATTTCTGCCCAAGAATTTCCCTGCCGGTCTGGCCGGGGTTGACCGGGATCATGTGGTATCCGCGCTCCAGCAGATACTTGAAGACAAAATAGCTCGGCCGGTTCTCCTTCGGCGAGATGCCGACCATGGCGATGGTCTTAACAGTGTTGAGGATGCCGCGGATATAGCTGTCGGGATAGGCGTCGTGATTCATCACGCCGATCCCGATGGCGATTTCTGCGCGAGCAAGGCCCGCAGCCGCGCGTTCTCCGCTTCGAGTTCGGCGATCTTAGCCTTGACGGTTTCGAGCGCGTCGCCGATTTCGGCTTCGGTGAATCGGGTAACGATATGCGCCGAGCAGTTCACGTCCCAGGCTTCGATGGTGAACAGAATCGCGCGCTCGGGCTTGGCCTTGTAGCCTTTGTCGAACAGCTTCTCGATCAAAGCCGGGTCGTTTTCCATCACACGGGCGCGACCCCATAATTTGATGCGCTGGCGGCGCGCCGGATCGAGCAAGAACAAATAGGCACGATCGTTCTCGCTCAGGTTCGCGAGCGTGATGTATTGCCGGTTGCCGCGGTAATCGGCAAAGCCCAGCGTGTGTTCGTCGATGACCTTGATAAAGCCCTTCGGCCCGCCGCGATGCTGAATATAGGGCGCGCCCTGCGCGTTGGCCGTACCGAGAAAGGCGGTGTCTTGCTCGGCGATGAAGCTTGCGAGCTCCGGCGTCACGGTATCGGGAAAGCCTTCGGCGACGCGTGCGGCATAAGCCTTGGCCGAACCGCGCTCGGCTTGCGCCTTCTGCGCTGCCGGGGTGAAAACGAGGGATGCGTTGTTCATTAAGCGAAGATAGGCGTTTGGTCATCGAGCGGGAAGAGCCGCGTCGTCCCGGAATGACGCGTTATCTCTGCGGGATCACCGGGAGCAACAAATAGGCTTCGCGTATCGGCACCTCGAAATCCTTGTCGATGATGATGGTTTCGTTCGCGGCAGCGGTATGGACGTTCATTTGTCTTCCCAGGTCGGCTCGCGCTTCTCGATAAAAGCGCAAATGCCTTCCTCCGCATCGCGCGCCATCATGTTCTCGGTCATGACCTCGGAGGCGTAGGAGTAGGCGGCGGAAAGGCTCATCTCAGCCTGCCGGTAGAATGCTTGCTTGCCGATCTTGAGCACGTAAGACGACTTCGATGCGATCTGTTTGGCGAGCGCGACGGCTGCGTGCCGTTCCTCGTCGAGGGCGACCACGCGGTTGATCAGCCCGATGCGCGCGGCGTCGTCAGCCGCGACCATCTCGCCGGTCAGCAGCATCTCCATCGCAGCTTTACGCGCGACGTTGCGCGACAGCGCCACCATCGGCGTCGAGCAGAACAGCCCGATATCGACGCCCGGCGTGGCGAACTTCGCCGCCGCCGACGCCACGGCGAGGTCGCAGGTCGCGACCAGTTGGCAGCCCGCGGCGCTGGCGACGCCTTGCACCGCGGCGATGACCGGCTGCGGCAGGTTGACGATCTGCTGCATCATGCCGCTGCAAATCGCCATGATCTGGCGGAAATAGTCGCGGCCGCCGTCGGCGTCGCTGCGCCGGGCCGTGAGTTCTTTGAGATCGTGTCCGGCGCAAAAGGCAACGCCATTGGCGGTCAGCACCACCCCGCGGATGGTGGTGTCGGCGGCGATCTCGGTGAAGGCTTCGGACAAAGATATCAGCAGCGCTTCCGACAAGCTGTTGCGCGCCTGCGGGCGGTTGAGCGTCAGGATTACGATATCGCCGTCGCGCTCACGCAGCAGCACCGGCGTCGTGGCGGCGGCATCGGAACGGGCAGGGGCAGTCTTGGTGTCCATGCGCCGAATGTCTCGGGAAAAGAGCGGCATAGCAAGCCACAAAAGTCTCTGGGGAGGCCCGGAACAGCGGCCAGTTCGGGTGCGTTAGGCAACCATGGTGAAGAAGAAGCGCAAGGTGGCTAAGACCAAGAAACGATGGTCGCAGAACGTGACCGAGCACAGCGATGCGTTGACGCTCGACCGCGGCGTATTCAGCAAATCGAGCCCACAGGCGATTGCGCAGTCGCTCAAGCGTTCGGCCGAGCGCAGCCACCGCCGCAAATCCAGTCCCTATCGCTCGGCTATGTCGATGCTGACCTTCTACATCAATCGCGGCGGCAAAGGGTTGAGCGCGGCACGCAAACGCAAGTTGGAAAAGGCCAAAGACGAACTGCGCGCGCTTTACGGCAAGGCTTGACCCAGGATTGAAACCGGTCTCGATCGCATGCGATGAGAGGAGGCCGGGTCGTCCGGCGCTAGGGGAAATGCATGCCGGAACCGGCGCTGAACGCGGGCGAGATTGCCAAGCTGCTGCACGAGATTTTTCCGCAGGCTTTCTACGAAGGCTGTGGCCTAACCCTCGAGCGGGTCGCGTACGGCAACATCCGGGTGCGGCGGCAGTATCATGAAGATTACCTACGTCCCGGCGGCACCATCTCCGGTCCGACCATGATGGAACTGGCCGACTTCGCTATGTATGTTGCGGTGTTGTCGGCGGTTGGACCGCAGCCGCTCGCGGTGACGACCAACCTCAACATCAATTTCCTGCGCAAGCCGCCCAGGCCGACCTGATCGCGGAGGCCAAATTGATGAAGGTCGGCAAGCGGTTAGCAGTGGGGGAGGTGACCATCACCTCGGCGGGCTCGGACGAACCGGTGGCCCATGTCACCGCGACTTATTCTATCCCACGGTAGCGGTAATTGGACGTGGGTACTGAAATACCATTCGTATAATCAATTGATATATCACATAAATATCTGACAGTGGGACGTTGACCAGGCCACCTCGCTCGGCTAATACCCGCACCTCGACGTGACCTGCACGTCCAGCCTGTCCCCACAATCGGGAAGCGGTTCAAGGATTCAACATGAAGACCTATTCGGCCAAGGCCGCCGACATCGAAAAGAAATGGGTGACCATCGACGCCACTGGGCTCGTGGTCGGCCGTCTCGCCACGATCGTCGCCATGCGCCTGCGCGGCAAGCACAAGCCCACCTATACCCCGCACGTCGACGACGGGGACAACGTCATCATCATCAATGCCGCTAAGGTGGTGTTCACCGGGCGCAAGCGTGAAAAGAAGATCTATTACCGCCACACCGGCTTTATCGGTGGCATCAAGGAGCGCACGGCCAAGTCGATCTTCGAAGGCCGGTTCCCCGAGCGCATTGTGGAAAAAGCCGTCGAGCGCATGCTGCCGCGCGGACCGTTGGGCCGGGTACAGTTCGGCAATCTGCGCGTCTATCCGGGCGCCGAGCATCCGCACGAGGCGCAGAAGCCCGAGCCGCTCGATGTCGGCGTCATGAATCGTAAGAACGTGAGGAGTGCCTAACCATGAGCGAAACCGTACAGTCGCTGGAAGGTTTGGCGAGTCTCAAGCCGGCAGCGCCGGAAGCGCCGAAATACGAAAAGAAAGTCGACGCCCAGGGGCGCGCTTACGCCACCGGCAAGCGCAAGAACGCGGTCGCCCGTGTCTGGATCAAGCCGGGCGCCGGCAAGATCATCGTTAACACGCGCGCGGTTGAAGTGTTCTTCGCCCGACCGGTGTTGCGGATGCTGATCCAGCAGCCGCTCGTTGCCGCCAATCGTGCGGGACAATACGACGTGATTTGCACGGTTTCCGGCGGCGGCCTTTCCGGCCAAGCCGGCGCGGTGCGTCACGGGATTTCCAAGGCTCTGACGTATTTCGAGCCGGAACTGCGCGGCGCACTCAAGAAGGGCGGCTTCCTGACCCGCGACTCGCGCGTGGTCGAGCGCAAGAAATACGGCCGGGCCAAAGCGCGCCGTTCGTTCCAGTTCTCGAAGCGCTAATCTCCGCTACCTTCCGAATTTTGCAAAGGGCGCGCCATTCGGTGCGCCCTTTGTTTTTTGCGGCGACAGCAAGTTCCCGTTCGCGTCATATTGATTCCAATTTTCAACGACCTTTCATCGAAGCGCGCGCTCGCGCGTAAGCCTTTTCGCATCGCGCAATGGTAATTTTCCATCACAGCCCGATATGCGGCTTGTGCCGAGGGCGGGCAGCAGATGGGAGATGGAATGTTCGACGCCTTTGGCGCGAAACTTGCGACACTGGACGTGCCGACGCTGTCCTTTGTGGCGGTGTGCATTGCCGGCTTTCTCGGGCTGTTTCTGATCTTCGCCTGGGTCCAGCAGCGCAATGTCGGCGCGCTGGCTTGGTGGGGTTCGGCCTACCTAGTCGGCGGTTCCTCGATCGCGCTTTGGGGCGCGCCCGAGCAGATATACAGATTGCCGGCGGTCTACCCGGAAGCGCTGATTTTCGTCGCCTGCGGCATGGTCTGGAATGGCGTGCGATTGTTTCACGGCCGCCGTCTGTGGCCGCTCGCGTCCATAGCCGGCGCCATTGCCTGGTTGATCTTGGGCCAGCTGCCGGTATTAAGTGAAGGCAGCAACGGCCGCATCGGTTTAGGCGCGGCGATCGTCGCCCTCTACACCTTCTCTATCGCCTACGAACTTTGGCGCGAGCGGCGCAAATCGTTCTATTCGCGCACCGCCGCGATCGTGGTGCCATGCCTGCATGCGGCGATCTTCCTGATGCCACTGGCGATGCGCATCTATTCGCCTTACGTGTTCGCGACGACCTGGCAGGCCATGCTCGCGCTCGAGACCATCATCTACGCGGTCGGCACCGCCTTTATCGTGCTGCTGATGGTCAAGGATCATCACGTGCACGTCTATCGCAAGGCCGCGACCACCGATCACCTCACCGGACTGTGCAATCGCGGCGCGTTTCTCGAAGCCGCCCTAAAGATGCAAGTGCACCAAGGCGAGCGCGGCGAGCCGGTGACGCTGCTGATGTTCGATCTCGATCATTTCAAATCGATCAATGACCGTTTCGGTCACGGTGTCGGCGACACTGTCCTGAAGGTGTTTGCGCAATCGGTGCAAAAGAGCATGCGCGCGAGCGACGTCATCGGCCGGCTGGGCGGTGAGGAGTTCGCGGCCATCGTGCCGGAGCCGATGGAGATCGTGGTCCGAATCGCCGAGCGTATCCGCGCCGGCTTCGAGGCCGCCGGCGCCGTCGTCGGTCCCGACACGATCGGCGCGACTGTGAGCATCGGCGCGGCCACGTCCTACAGCCGGGTGCCCGATATCGATGCGCTGCTGTTGCGGGCCGACGCCGCGCTCTATAGCGCCAAGCACGGCGGCCGGAATTGTTTTCATCCCGCCGACGAGGATCCGGGCAGCGAACAGGCCCGCCTCATCTCAGCGGCGCGCAGGGCGCAATTGCCGACACGCGCCGGCGGCTTTCTGGGCAAATGGCGGCGCGCAGGCCCAGTCAGCCCGAACCGGCGGTGGTGGCGCGCGATGCCGCAACGTCTCATTAATCATGTGCGCGCTAGCATGCGCGAATGTTCGGGCAGCCAAGTCACAGCCACGTCAGCGATCGGGTTCTTGCGCTTGAGACTTATGCCGAGCGCGCAGGGGCGGCGATGGCATGCGCCTATTCGTCGTCCGCCGAATTCGATGCCGCATTGATTGCCCAGCGCCGTGCCGCCGGCGTCTATGGACCGCGGCGCCATCGCAGGCAGATGCTGGCGACCGCGGCCGGGGTCACCGCCGGTCTGACGGTCATCATTCTCTTGTTCGTCTAAGACGTCTTTTCAAAAGCGAAAAGGGCGCCTCCTTTTGGGAAGCGCCCTTCGAATTTTGCCGTTCAGCAATCGCTCAGGCGGCCGCTGCCTTGGCGGTCGGAACCGACGCGATCGTCTTCAGGATCTGGGAGGCGATGGCGTAGGGGTCCCCTTGCGAGTTCGGGCGGCGATCTTCCAGATAGCCCTTGTAGGCGTCGCCCTTGACGAAGGAGTGCGGCACGCGGATCGAAGCGCCGCGATCGGCAACGCCATAGCTAAACTTGTTCCACGGCGCGGTCTCGTGCTTGCCGGTCAGACGCTTGTCATTGTCCGGGCCGTAGACGGCGATGTGGTCCATGAGGTTCGCTTCGAAGGCCGCCATCAGCGCCTCGAAGTAGGCCTTGCCGCCGACCGTGCGCATATATTCGGTCGAGAAATTGGCGTGCATGCCCGAGCCGTTCCAGTCGGTGTCGCCGAGCGGCTTGCAGTGATACTCGATGTCGATGCCGTAGCTCTCGGTGAGACGCTGCAACAGGTAGCGAGCCATCCACATTTCGTCGGCAGCTTTTTTGGAGCCCTTGCCGAAGATCTGGAATTCCCACTGGCCCTTCGCTACTTCGGCATTGATGCCTTCGTGGTTGATGCCGGCGAACAGGCAGAGGTCGAGGTGCTTCTCGACGATCTCACGCGCGACCGGGCCGACATTGGAGTAGCCGACGCCGGTGTAATACGGGCCCTGCGGCGCCGGATAGCCGGCGGTCGGGAAGCCGAGCGGCCTGCCGTCCTTGAACATGAAGTATTCCTGCTCGAAGCCGAACCAGGCGCCCGCATCGTCGAGGATGGTCGCGCGCTTGTTCGTCGAATGCGGCGTGACGCCATCCGGCATCATGACTTCGCACATCACCAGAACGCCGTTGGTGCGCGCGCCGTCGGGGTAAACCGCGACAGGCTTGAGCACGCAGTCCGAGCTTCTGCCTTCCGCTTGCATGGTCGACGAGCCGTCGAAGCCCCACAACGGAAGCTGTTCGAGCGTCGGAAACGAGGCAAATTCCTTGATCTGAGTCTTACCCCGGAGATTGGGGACCGGCGTATAGCCGTCGAGCCAAATGTACTCGAGCTTG
Source organism: Pseudolabrys sp. (assembly GCA_037200245.1). Taxonomy (GTDB): domain Bacteria; phylum Pseudomonadota; class Alphaproteobacteria; order Rhizobiales; family Xanthobacteraceae; genus Pseudolabrys. The sequence goes on along the minus strand of JBBCIM010000029.1, from coordinate 357,955 downwards.
TACTTTGTCATGCGGTTCTCTCGTTAAAGCTGATGACGCGAAGGGTGAGCATTTTGGTACGTCTTCGGCCGTCAACGGCACCCGGCCGCCAACTGCTAATACCTCCTTAAGCACGAAATATGCCAAACGGCGGCGGAACAAAGTTCCGGCACGCCGTTGATATTTCGAGCATTTTTGTCGGCCTGACGGGTCCGAACGCCGCTCCTTGGTTGGCGGCGAAAGCGGCATTTGGGCGTGCTGCCTAGAATGTAGCCATACGATTATTTGATGAGCTTCCGTCCCGAAGAACCAAGTTCGCGAGCGTTATATGGCCACAACAGCAACAGGCTGCCGTGAGGGCAGCAAAGGAGAGCCGTTATGACTACCGAACTGAGCCGTGGCTCGGCGACGATTTACCAGTTTCCGGTGCGCGGGCGCTTTGCCGCCGCCGCGGGATTGACTGACGAGCACAATGTCGCACGTTTCTCGCCGCTGGCGACGAATACCGTTCTTAGCAGCGCGTGGGGTACCACGACGAAGCCGTGGAAGCCGAACGTACGCGCAAGAACTAGTCCGGCTGTTTTTGCCGTTTGAGAGACAGGGCGCCGCTTAGCGGCGCCTTTGCGTCTCCGCGCTTGTCACGCCCCGAAGATCGACCACCCGGTTCGCTTGGTGAGCATCTCAAGCGCAACCCGCCCGAGATGTGAGTTGCCGTTGGCGTCCAATCCCGGCGCCCATACGGCAACGGAGGCCTTGCCTGGCGCGATCGCCAGAATGCCGCCGCCGACGCCGCTCTTGCCCGGCAAACCCACGCGATAGGCGAACTCGCCCGACCCGTCGTAATGGCCGCAGGTCAGCATGACGGCATTGATGCGCCGTGCCCGCTCCGGCTGGACGACCGACGCGCCGGTCGAGGGATTGTAGCCGCGATGCGTCAGAAAGCGCGCCGCCTTGGCCAACTGGCGGCATGACATGGCGATCGCGCATTGATGGAAATAGACGCCGAGCGTGAGATCGACGGGATTGTCGAGCACGCCGAACGACTTCATGTAATTGGCCAGCGCGACGTTACGGAATCCGGTGCGCTGCTCGGAGGCCGCGACGGCCTCGTCGATCGTGATCGTCGCATCGTCGGCCAGAAACCGCATGAACCGTAGGATTTCGCCCAAGGCCTCGCGCGGCTGATGGCCGGACAAAATCAGATCGGTGACGCAATGGCGCCGGCATTGATGAAGGGATTGCGCGGCTTGCCGCGCTCGTATTCGAGTTGGACGATCGAGTTGAATGGGCTGCCGGACGGCTCGCGGCCGACGCGCTCCCACAGCCTGTCGCCGATTTTGCCGAGCGCCAGCGTCAGCGTGAAGACTTTAGAGACGCTCTGTATCGAAAACGGAGTGTCGCTATCGCCTGCGGCGGCGACGTTGCCTTCGGCGTCGATGACGACGAGGCCGAAGGCCGTGGGATCGACACAGGCCAGTTCCGGAATATAGGTCGCGACCTCGCCACGGTCTGCCCGCTCCCGCATCTCATCGGCGATCTCTTTGACGATGGCGTTCAGGTCGGGGGCAGGGATGCTCATCTGATGAGTTTGACTATCGATTGGCTGCCGGCAAGTGCGGCGAGGCAAACCTCATGCCGCTTCCGCTCTTCGATCGAACGCGTGCCGGCATCCTTCAAGTTCGGGGCGGAGACTTAAGCCGACTTCCGCTCGGCCGAGGCGACCGTGTTGGCCAGAAGCATCGTCACCGTCATCGGCCCGACGCCGCCGGGGACCGGCGTGATGTACGACGCCTTTTGGCGAACGCCCTCGAAATCCACGTCGCCGACAAGCTTCCCGTCGGCAGCCGGTTTATGCCCACGTCTATGACCACTGCGCCGGTTTTCACCATTTGGGGGACGATCAGATTCGGCTTTCCCGCGGCAACCACAAGAATGTCCGCAAGTATCGTGAACTGAGCGAGATCGCGGGTCTTGGCGTGACAGATGCACACCGTGGCGTCGCGCTGCATCAGCATGAGCGCCATCGGCTTGCCGACGATATTACTGGCGCCGACCACGACAACGTTCTTTCCCTCCAGGTCGATGCCTTCGTGCTCCAGAAGCTTCACCACGCCGTAGGGCGTACAAGGAGGGAAGACAGTGTCGCCGACGACGAGCCCGCCCCATGTTGTAGAGATGGAAACCATCGACGTCCTTTTCGGCGGAAATCGTGCGCACGATCTGCGGGACGGAAAACTGTTGCGGCAGCGGAAGCTGGACAAGGATGCCGTGAACGTCATCGTCAACATTCAACTTCGCGATGAGATCGAGAATCTCTTGAGGGTCTGCTTCGCTGGGGAAGTCGTGACGAAACGAGCGGATACCGACCTGCTCGCATGCCCGCATCTTGTTGCGGACGTACACAGCGGAGGCCGGATTTTCGCCAACCATGATGACGGCCAAGCCGGGCTTTATTCCCTTGGTCGCAAGCGTCTCCACGCGCCGCTTTAAATCGGCTCGCATTTTCGCCGAGACTGCCTTGCCGTCGATGATCTTTGCCGTCATTCGCCCGACCTAGCTTAATCGGCGTGCCCTGTCATCACCCGCGCCAGGAGGCATGACGCGCGGGGAAAGCACCTGCGGATTTCCGGCCCCCGCCAGACCGCGCCAAAGAAAACGGGCGCCCCGCTTGAGGGCGCCCGATGAGGTGCATCGCGTCGGCCGCGCGATGAGAAGAAGCCTCAGGCCGAGTAGTACATCTCGTATTCGACCGGATGCGGCGTGTGCTCGAAGCGGATCACTTCCGTCATCTTCAGCTCGATGTAGCTGTCGATGAAATCGTCGTCGAACACGCCGCCGACCTTGAGGAACTCGCGATCCTTGTCGAGATTCGTCAGCGCTTCGCGCAAGCTGCCGCAGACGGTCGGGATCTTCTTGAGTTCGGCCGGCGGCAGATCGTAGAGATCCTTGTCCATCGGGCCGCCCGGATCGAGCTTGTTCTTGATGCCGTCCGATGCCGGCCATCAGCATCGCGGAGAAGGCGAGGTAGGATTGGCGAGCGGATCGGGGAAACGGACCTCGACGCGCTTGGCCTTCGGATTGGTGGTGTAGGGGATGCGGCACGAGGCCGAACGGTTGCGCGCCGAGTAGGCGAGCAGCACGGGAGCCTCAAAGCCCGGCACCAGACGCTTGTAGGAGTTGGTGGTCGGGTTGGAGAAGGCGTTGATCGCCTTGGCGTGCTTGATGATGCCGGCGATGTAATGCAGGCAGGTGTCCGACAGATCGGCGTATTTATTGCCGGCGAAGACCGGCTTGCCGGCCTTCCAGATCGACTGATGGCAGTGCATGCCCGAGCCGTTGTCGCCATAGACCGGCTTCGGCATGAAGGTCGCGCTCTTGCCATAGATCTGCGCTACTTGCTGGATGCAGTATTTGTAGACCTGCATCATGTCGGCCATCTGCGTGAGCGGCGAGAACTTCAGGCCGAGCTCATGTTGCGCGGACGCGACTTCGTGGTGGTGCTTTTCGACCTTGGCGCCCATGCGCGCCATGGCGCCGAGCATTTCCGAACGCATGTCCTGCGCGGAGTCCTGCGGCGGCACCGGGAAGTAACCCTTCTTGACGCCGATGCGGTGGCCGAGGTTGCCGCCTTCGTAGTCGGTGTCGGAGTTGGACGGCAGTTCGACCGAGTCGACCTTGAAGCCGGTGTTGTAAGGGTCGGCTTTGAACTTGACGTCGTCGAACACGAAGAATTCGGCTTCGGGGCCGAAATAGATGGTGTCGCCGAGGCCGAGCGACTTCACCATGCTTCGGCCTTCTTGGCGATACCGCGCGGATCGCGGTTATAGGGCTCGCCGGTGGTCGGCTCGAGCACGTCGCACACGAGAACCAGCGTGGTCTCGGCAAAGAACGGATCGATGCAGGCGGATGCCGGGTCCGGCATCAGGTTCATGTCGGATTCGTTGATGGCCTTCCAGCCGGCGATGGAGGAGCCGTCGAAGGCCTGGCCTTCGGCGAAGGTGTCTTCTTCGATCATGCTGACGTCGAACGTGACGTGCTGCCACTTTCCGCGTGGATCGGTGAACCGGAAATCGACGTACTTGACGTCGTTATCCTTGATCATCTTCATGACATTCTTAGCGGTCGTCATGGGTCGTATTCCCCTTGAGTTGGATCTACCCGTTAGACGCTGCCCGCGGCTTTAGATCGCGTCAGTTCCGGATTCGCCTGTCCTGATGCGGATGGCTTCTTCGATATTGGATACAAAAATCTTGCCGTCGCCGATACGGCCGGTCTGGGCAGCGCGTCGAATTGCATCGATTGCTTTGTCCAGCATGTCGTCGCCCAGCACAATCTCGATTTTCACTTTGGGGAGAAAATCAACGACATATTCGGCGCCCCGATAAAGTTCGGTATGGCCCTTCTGGCGGCCAAATCCTTGGCTTCGGTGACGGTGATGCCTTGCAGGCCGACCTCCTGCAGCGCCTCCTTCACTTCGTCGAGCTTGAAAGGCTTAATTACGGCCTCGATCTTCTTCATTGCTTCGTCCTTGCTCCCAGCGCGCCGCGAAAATATGGCATGCCGCGCCAAGGTTAGCAGGTCCCGTGCCAAGCCCTGGCAGGCGCAAAACACGCTTGCTGACAACAGGTTGGGGAGCCGCCAAAGTTTGGCGCCGACATTGCCTATTATTCGATGCCCGGCAATTAAGCACGCTGTCTAAATTTTCGCAGGAGGCGAAAGTAAGTTGCGCCGCGGCGGATTAGCCAGAAGTTTGTCGCTCTATCGTTGCGCCGCTAGGGTCACAGCTATGAACGAACTCCTGACCACCACCGAAATGGCCGAGGCCGATCGGCGAACGATCGCCGGTGGCACGCCCGGCATCGACCTGATGGAAAACGCCGGGCGCGCGGTGGCGCAGGCCGTGGGCCGAATGCCGGGTCACCACGTCGTTGTCGTGGCCGGGCCGGGCAATAACGGCGGCGACGGGTTCGTCGCGGCACGTTTGCTGGCGGAGCAGGGCGCCGTCGTACGGGTCGTACTGGTCGGCGACCGCGCCCAGCTCAAGGGCGATGCCGCCCGCGCGGCCGAGCGCTGGAGCGGCCCGTCGAGGCGGCCACACCCGCCTCGCTTCACGACTGCGATATCGTCATCGATGCCCTGTTCGGCGCCGGCCTCGACCGCGAAGTCGAAGGCGTGCCGCGCGCGATGATCGAGGCGATGAACGCCGCCGGAGTCCCCGGTGGTCGCCGTCGACCTGCCCAGCGGGGTGAATGGCACGTCGGGCCAGATTATGGGTGTCGCGGTCAAGGCGAACCACACGGTGACGTTCTTTCGCCGCAAGACCGGCCACCTGCTGCTGCCGGGACGGCTACAATGCGGCTCGATCGAGGGTTGCCGATATCGGCATTCCGGCGCGCGTGCTGGATACGATCAAGCCATCCGCCTTTGCCAACGGACCGGCACTGTGGGGCGCTCAGTTTCCGGTGCCGCGCCCGGAGGGACATAAATATTCCCGCGGCCATGCGGTCGTGGTTTCCGGCGGTCTTTCGACGACCGGCGCTGCCGTCTGGCAGCGCGGGGCGCGTTGCGGGCGGGCGCTGGCCTCGTGACCATCGCCAGCCTGCGGGAGGCGCTCAACGTCAACGCGGCGTCCAACCTGGCGGTGATGGTGCGGCCGGTGGATGGTGCGGCCGAGTTGGCCGATTTCCTCGGCGACCGACGGCGCAATGCCGTGGTCATCGGCCCCGGTGGCGGGGTCGGCGAAGCGATGCGGGATCAGGTTGCGGCGGCGCTGGGCAGCGGCGCCGCGGTGGTTCTGGATGCCGATGCGCTGACCAGCTTCGCTCGCGATCTGGCGGCGCTGAGAGTCCACACTGAGAAGGCGAAGTCCGTCGTTCTCACCCCGCACGAAGGAGAATTTGATAGACTATTCAAATCAATAAGTGAAAATACTAATATTAAGGCAAAACTTGAGAAGGTCCGCGCCGCGGCCTCGCTGGCCGGGGCCACTGTGCTGCTGAAGGGCCCGGACACGGTGGTAGCCGCGCCCGACGGCCGGCCTCAATCGCCGACAATGCGCCACCCTATTTGGCAACGGCGGGCGCCGGCGACGTGCTGGCCGGCATCATTGGTGGACTGCTGGCGCAGGGTATGCCGGCTTTCGAGGCCGCCAGCGCCGCCGTGTGGCTGCATGGCGAAGCCGCAGCCACATTCGGTCCGGGCCTCATCGCCGAGGACCTGTCCGAGGCGCTGCCGGCGGTCTATCGAAGGCTGTTTGCCGGTCTTACGCCGCCAGCGCCAAGGCCGTGATTGTCTGCTTGGCGACGGCGCGGTTCGGTCCCATTACGGGCCTTGCTTTGGCAGGCTTCGACGTTTAAGCCCTGCCGGATTGCGGCGCCAGGATCGTCCTGAAATGGCCCATCGCGGGCGTGGCGGAATTGGTAGACGCGCGGGATTTAGGTTCCCGTGACGAAAGTTGTGGGGGTTCGAGTCCCTCCGCCCGCACCACGCCGAGGGCCCTTAATTCAACACCTCCGGCGCGCCAGGCCTTTGTGAAGCAGGCGCGCCGCGAGGATAACAAAAACGAAGTGTGACCTATGCAAGTTACCGAAACGCTGTCCGAAGGCCTCAAGCGCGAATTCAAGGTGGTCGTTCCGGCCGCCGAACTCGATGCCAAGGTGAATTCCCGCCTGGACGAGATGAAAGATCGCGTCCGCATCAACGGCTTCCGTCCGGGCAAAGTGCCGGTGGCTCACTTGAAGCGCATGTATGGCCGCTCCGCCATGGCCGAGGTCATTGAAGCGACAGTGCGCGACACAACAATCAGATCGTCACCGATCGCGGTTTCAAGCTTGCCTCCGAGCCGAAGGTGACATTGCCGACCGAGCAGGCCGCAGTCGAGAAGCTGATCGCCGGCGAAAGCGACCTCGATTACACGATGGCGCTCGAGATCGTGCCGGACATCAAGCTCGCCGATTTCAAGAACCTCAAGCTCACCAAGCTGACCAGCGACATCGACGACAAGGAAATCGACGAAGGCATTGCCCGCATCGCCGAGCAGAACAAGCCGTTCACGCCCCGCGCCGCGGGCGAGAAGGCGGAGAAGGGCGACCGCGTGACGATCTTCTACGCCGGCACCATCGATGGCGTTGCATTCGAAGGCGGCACCGGCGACGACGCGCCGGTATTGATCGGCTCGAACACCTTCATCCCCGGTTTCGAAGACCAGTTGATCGGCATCGCCGCCGGCGAAAGCCGCACGCTGAAAGTCACGTTCCCGAAGAATTACGGCAAGGCCGACTTGGCCGGCAAGGACGCGGAGTTCGCGGTCACCGCCAAGACGATCGAAGCGCCGGGTACCGTCAAGACCGACACCGACGAGTTCGCCAAATCGCTCGGCCTCGACTCGATTGCCAAGCTCCGCGACGCCGTCAAGGACAGCATCGCCAAGGAGCACGCCTCGATGTCGCGGCAAAAGGTAAAGCGCGCGCTGCTCGACGAACTCGACAAGCATCACAAATTCGACCCGCCGCGACCATGGTGGAGGACGAGTTCGATCGCGTGTGGAAGTCGGTGCTCCAGGAGTTGGAGCAGGAGAAGAAGACTTTCGCCGACGAGAATACCACCGAGGAAAAGGCCAAGGCGGAATACCACGCCATTGCCGAACGCCGCGTGCGGCTGGGCTGGTGCTCGCCGAGATCGGCGAGAAGAACAACATCACCGTCACCGAGGACGAACTCAATCGCGCGGTGATGGAGCAGGTCCGCCAATTCCCGGTCAGGAGCAGCGGTATACGATTATTTCCGCCAGAACCCGCAGGCGATCGCGGGCTTGCGTGCCCCGATCTTTGAGGAAAAGGTTGTCGACTTCCTGCTCGAACTCGCGACCGTGACCGAGAAAAAGGTGTCGCGCGAAGAGCTCTTTAAGGAAGACGCCGAATCGGTGGCCTGAATTTCCGGCGCTCCTTGCGCAGGGGCGGGCGTGGAAATAGATCATGCTGATGCGACGGGAAGGCTAAGCTAGCCTTGGCCGCGTGATTCGCGTGAAGGAGCCGAAATGAGAGATCCTGTCGATACCTACATGAACTACTTGGTGCCTATGGTGGTCGAGCAGACCAACCGTGGCGAGCGGTCGTATGACATCTACTCGCGGCTGCTCAAGGAACGGATCATCTTCATTACCGGCCCGATCGAGGGACAATGTCGCGACGCTGATCGTGGCTCAGCTCCTATTTCTCGAAGCGGAAAACCCGAAAAAAGAACTGTCGATGTACATCAACTCGCCGGGCGGGGTGGTGACTTCGGGCATGGCGATTTATGACACCATGCAATTCGTTCGCCCGCCGGTATCGACGCTCTGCGTCGGCCAGGCCGCCTCGATGGATCGCTGCTGCTCGCCGCCGGCGCCCAAGACATGCGCTTCGCGCTGCCGAATGCCCGCATCATGGTTCACCAGCCGTCAGGCGGGTTCCAGGGTCAGGCGACCGACATCATGTTGCACGCCCAGGAAATTCTGAACCTGAAGAAGCGGCTGAACGAGATTTACGTCAAGCATACCGGCCAGTCGCTCAAGAAGATCGAAGACGCGCTGGAGCGCGACTATTTCTTGACCGCGGACATGGCCAAGGACTTCGGTCTGGTCGACAAGGTCATCGACCGGCGTCCGGAGGAATTGGCGATAAACCTGCGGGAGGTTGATGCCTGCCTAACAATTGACCGCCGGAAAGTTCCGCCGGCGGTGCTTCAGCAAAAGCGGCAAATAACGTGGCGGGACGGATCGTTATGAACGCTGTGTTATCGTTAATAGAATCTTGATTATCAGGTCGTTAGCATGCTTCGCTTAGGGTGGTAGGGGAGCAGTAGGGTTCGTGGGCCTCCCGTTTTAAAGGCCGCCGTGCCGGTAGTCCGGCGCGAAACTTGCTTCGTTCATTGCGTTACGGCGGATGATCACTATCTTCGCCGGTCACGCAAATCGGAACGAGTGTGACGGAGATTGGAATGAGCAAAGTCGGCGGCAGTGATTCCAAGAACACGCTCTATTGCTCGTTCTGCGGCAAGAGCCAGCACGAAGTGCGCAAGCTCATCGCCGGACCGACCGTGTTCATCTGCGACGAATGCGTCGAACTGTGCATGGACATCATCCGCGAGGAAAACAAATCCTCGCTGGTCAAGTCGCGCGACGGCATTCCGACGCCCGAAAGAAATCTGCAAGGTTCTCGACGACTACGTGATCGGTCAGATGCATGCCAAGCGCGTGCTCTCGGTCGCCGTCCATAACCATTACAAACGGCTCAACCACCAGGCCAAGCACAACGATGTTGAGCTTGCGAAGTCGAACATTCTGCTGATCGGGCCGACCGGTTCGGGCAAGACGCTGCTGGCGCAGACCCTCGCGCGCATCCTCGACGTGCCGTTCACGATGGCGGACGCCACCACGTTGACCGAAGCCGGCTATGTCGGCGAGGACGTGGAGAACATCATCCTCAAGCTGCTGCAGTCGGCCGACTACAATGTCGAGCGCGCCCAGCGCGGCATCGTCTATATCGACGAAATCGACAAGATTTCGCGCAAGTCGACAATCCGTCGATCACCCGCGACGTGTCGGGCGAAGGCGTGCAGCAGGCGCTGCTCAAGATCATGGAAGGCACCATCGCGTCGGTGCCCCCGCAGGGCGGCCGCAAGCATCCGCAGCAGGAATTCCTGCAGGTCGATACCACAAACATTCTGTTCGTTTGTGGTGGCGCTTTCTCGGGTCTCGAAAAGATCATCTCGTCGCGCGGGCGCTCCACCTCGATCGGTTTCGGCGCGCGGGTTGCCGCGCCGGAAGATCGTAAGCAAGGTGAAATCTTCCGCGAGGTCGAGCCTGAGGATCTGCTCAAGTACGGCCTAATTCCGGAATTCGTCGGCCGCCTGCCGGTGGTCGCGACGCTCGAGGATCTGGACGAGGCCTCGCTCAAGAAGATTCTGGTCGAGCCGAAGAACGCCTTGGTCAAGCAGTACCAGCGCCTGTTCGAGATGGAGTCGATCGATCTCACGCTCGCCGAAGAGGCGCTCGGTGCCATTGCCCGCAAGGCGATCGAACGCAAGACCGGCGCCCGTGGCCTGCGCTCCATCATGGAAGGCATTCTGCTCGACACTATGTTCGACCTCCCCAGCCTGGAAGGGGTCGAAGAGGTGGTGATCTCCAAGGAGGTCGTCGAGGGAACTGCCCGGCCGCTCTATATCTACGCCGACCGCAGTGACCGCACCGCCGAAGCAGGCAGTGCCAGCGCCTGATAAGTAGCTGTGGGCGGCTCCGGGCAACCCGGAAAAGCCCGCCGAATCGAGCGGTTACCGGTATCATTTGGCCTGCGGCGCCCGCCTTAACGTGAATATGGGGCGTTACTTGCAGAGCCTGAAGCGTGATCCTACGTATAGTATCGAAAGCGACGGGACGTACGAAAGTTCGTCTTTTCGACTGGGCAAGGGGTTCGTACCCTTCCTGAAAGTGCGTTGGGGCGGTCTTCGTCCGGCGCCCTCTTTGCCCATCCTACTGGCACTGTCGCCCGATGCCGCAGCCGCGGGTCGAGAGACAGGGGCGCAACAAAAAGGACAATGCCAATGACCAATAAGCCACGACCGCATCTGCAACCAGGTGAGAGCCGGCCCTATCCGGTGCTGCCGTTGCGGGACATCGTGGTGTTCCCGCACATGATCGTTCCGCTCTTTGTCGGCCGTGACAAGTCGATCAAGGCGCTGGAAGAGGTCATGCGCTCCGACACCTTCATTCTCCTGGCGACGCAGAAGAACGCGTCCGATGACGATCCGGCGACCGACTCGATCTTCGAGGTCGGCACGCTCGCGAGCGTCCTGCAGTTGCTCAAGCTGCCCGACGGCACCGTTAAGGTGCTGGTCGAGGGTGCCACCCGCGCGAAGGTGCTCAAGTACACCGATCGCAGCGAATATTACGAAGCCGACGCCACCGCGCTTGCCGACGACATGGGCGACAGCGTGGAGGCGGAAGCCATGGCGCGTTCGGTGGTCACCGAATTCGAGAACTATGTGAAGCTGAACAAGAAGGTGTCGCCGGAAGTTGTCGGCGTGATTCAGCAGATCGAGGATTACGCCAAGCTCGCCGACACCGTGGCCCTCGCATCTCGCCGTCAAGATCCCCGACAAGCAGGACATCCTGGAGACGCCCGTCGTCACCCAACGCCTGGAGAAGGTGCTTGGCCTGATGGAGAGCGAAATCTCCGTTCTGCAGGTTGAAAAGCGCATCCGGACCCGCGTCAAGCGGCAGATGGAGAAGACCCAGCGCGAGTACTACCTCAATGAGCAGATGAAGGCGATCCAGAAGGAGCTCGGCGACGAGGAAGGTCGCGACGAACTCCAGGAACTGGAAGACAAGATCAAGAAGACCAAGCTCTCGAAGGAAGCCCGCGAGAAGGCCACGCACGAACTCAAGAAGCTCCGCCAGATGTCTCCGATGTCTGCGGAAGCGACCGTTGTGCGCAACTATCTCGATTGGCTGCTCTCGATCCCGTGGGGCAAGAAGAGCAAGGTCAAGAAGGATCTCAATGCCGCCGAGATGGTTCTCGATGCCGATCACTATGGCCTGGAGAAGGTCAAGGAACGCATCGTCGAGTATCTCGCCGTGCAGCAGCGCGCCAACAAGCTGACCGGGCCGATTCTGTGCCTGGTCGGCCCTCCCGGCGTCGGCAAGACTTCGCTCGGCAAGTCGATCGCGAAAGCGACCGGCCGTGAGTTCGTGCGCGTGTCGCTCGGCGGCGTGCGTGACGAGGCCGAGATCCGCGGTCACCGGCGCACGTATATCGGCTCAATGCCCGGCAAGATCATCCAGTCGATGAGGAAGGCCAAGACCTCGAACCCGCTGTTCCTGCTGGACGAGGTCGACAAGATGGGCGCCGATTTCCGCGGCGATCCGTCCTCGGCTTTGCTTGAGGTGCTCGATCCGGAGCAGAACTCAACGTTTGCCGACCACTATCTCGAGGTCGACTACGACCTGTCGAGCGTGATGTTCATCACGACCGCGAATACGCTCAATATTCCGGCGCCGCTGATGGACCGCATGGAGATCATTCGCATCGCCGGTTACACCGAGGATGAGAAGGTCGAGATCGCGCGCAAGCACCTGATCCCGCACGCGGTCGCCAAACACGGCCTCGAACTCAAGGAATGGTCGATCGATGATGAGGCGTTGCTGCTCATGATCCGCCGTTACACGCGGGAGGCGGGGGTTCGCAATCTCGAGCGCGAGCTCTCGACCCTGATCCGCAAGGCGGTGAAGGAACTGATGACCTCGAAGAAAAAGGCCATCGCCGTCACCGCGGCGAACCTCGGCGACTATCTCGGCGTGGCGAAATACCGTTATGGCGAGATCGAAGCGGAGGATCTGGTCGGCATGGTCACAGGGCTTGCCTGGACCGATGTTGGCGGCGAGTTGCTCACCATCGAAGGTGTCATGATGCCTGGCAAGGGCAAGATGACCGTCACCGGCAACCTGCGTGACGTGATGAAGGAGTCGATCTCGGCGGCGGCGTCTTACGTCCGCTCGCGTGCGATTGCCTTCGGCATCGAGCCGCCGTTGTTCGACAAGCGCGACATCCACGTGCACGTGCCGGAAGGCGCGACGCCCAAGGATGGACCGTCGGCGGGCGTCGCCATGGTCACCGCGATCGTCTCGATCATGACCGGCATTCCGGTCCGTCGCGACGTCGCCATGACCGGGGAGATCACGCTGCGCGGGCCGTGTGCTGCCGATCGGCGGATTGAAAGAGAAGCTGCTGGCCGCCTCGCGCGGCGGCATGAAGACCGTGCTGATCCCTGAGGAGAACGCCAAGGACTTGGTGGACATCTCCGAGACGATCAAAAAGGGCCTGGAGATCATCCCGGTGTCCCGCATGGACGAAGTGCTGGCCAAAGCCCTGGTGCGGCCGCTGGTGCCGATCGAGTGGCCCGAGGCGAGCGTCAAGCTCGCCGAGGCTGCCGCTGCCGCGGAGCCTGCGGTGGACGAAGACGGTTCCGGCCTGACTGCTCACTAACGGCGGTCAACACGACACAAAATAAAAACGGCGCCGCGAGGCGCCGTTTTCATTTGGAAGCTGGACTTGCACCGCGCAGGTCTTAAGGCGATAAATCGCCATAGCGTTTTACGCATGATCCGGTCCGAAAACCGGTTCCCACTTTTCGGGATCATGCGCGGCGGGCGATTAGCTCAGTTGGTAGAGCGCCTCCTTTACACGGAGGATGTCGGCGGTTCGAGTCCGTCATCGCCCACCACTTCATTTCCTTAAACGCAAAAACGGCAGGCGAGGGACATCGCGTCCCAAGCCTGCCGCTAATTTTCCCCGGAGGGTCCGGCTTGTCAGCCGTCAGACAGATTCTTTCAATTCCTTCGACGCGCGGAAAGCGACCTTCTTGCTGGCCTTGATCTGTATAGCTTCGCCCGTTGCAGGATTGCGGCCCATGCGAGCAGCACGCTTGCGCACCTGAAGGATGCCGAGACCGCCGATGCGGATACGCTCGCCCTTCTTCAAGTGCTTGACGATGTTGCCGACGAAATCGCCGAGCACGGCTTCCGCCTGCTTCTTCGACATCTCGTGGGTTTCCGCGAGAGCCGCCGCGAGATGTTTCAACGTGACCGTTACCGGTGTCGGAGCTTTTCCAGGAACCGTAGCCATCAGTGGGACCCTCCTCATTGAATCCGCCGGTTTGGCGAAGCGCCAAACACTAGCCCGCATAGACGATTCGGGGGCGTCTGACCATCGATCCTTCGCGATAAATAAGCTTTTTCGCAATTTCAGGCCAAACCGCTGGTTTGCCTTGACTTGAGTCGGGGTCGCCTATACTTCGAACCATCGCCCGCGGGGGCGTAGCTCAGTTGGTTAGAGCGCTGCCCTGTCACGGCAGAGGCCGCGGGTTCGAGTCCCGTCGCTCCCGCCATTTTATCAATGACTTAGCCACGGTCTCAAGGCCGCCTTCGGGCGTGCCGGACCCTGGAAAGTGGCCATGAATAGCCCCGATATTCGGCTTAACGGGATACCTAAAGCGCTGTTCTTCGACGTATTCGGGACCCTTGTCGACTGGCGAAAGTCGGTCGCCGGGAGGCCGAAGTTATCCTCTATCCTCTGGGCTATAGGCTGGACTGGCCGGCCTTTGCCGACGCCTGGCGGGGTGAATATCAGCCCGGCATGGAGGAGGTCCGCTCCGGCCGCATCCCGTTCAGCAAGCTCGACGCGCTGCACCGGCGCAATCTCAAGCGCCTGCTACCGCGCTTCGATCTGCAAAAGCTGCCGCCCGACGTGCTGCGCCAACTGACGCTGATCTGGCACCGGCTCGATGCCTGGCCGGAGGTGCCGGCGGCGCTGGCACGGCTCAAGCGCAAATTCCTGCTGGCGCCGGTGTCGAACGGCAACATCTCGCTGATGGTCGATCTGGCGCGTCACAACAATTATGTCTGGGACGCGATCCTCGGCGCCGAGGTCGCCGGCGACTACAAGCCCAAACCCGGCGTCTATCTCGCCGCCTGCGCCGCGTTCGATCTTGCGCCCCAGCACTGCATGATGGTGGCTGCGCACTCAAACGATCTCGCAGCCGCCGCCGCGTGCGGCCTGCGCACGGCGCATATCGCGCGGCCGGACGAGCACGGTCCCGGCACCGGCGAGCGCGGGCCCAGCGTGCCGGTCGATTTCGCCGCGAAGGATTTGGCGGACCTGGCGGATAAGCTCGAAGTGTGACAACGCCGGCCGTGGCGCCTAGTGAGCCGCTCGGCCGAACGTTTTTGCGACTTCGCGCGCGCAATCTGCGAAGCGCTCGACCACTGGGCTCAAAGTTCTGTTTTTCAGGGTGACGATCGCCACCGGCATCGGCAGCAACGGCACATCGACGGGCAGGACGGCAAGCCCGTTGCCGAGCACCCACGAGCGTGGGCGGACGGTAAGAAATTGTCCGTTCTTGAGGAAGTGCGAATTGAGGTGGGCATTGATGGCCACGATGCTGGCATTCGGTGGTCCGAGCCCGCGCGCTTTCAGTTCTCGCGCAATCCATGCGTAATTCCATGCCGCTGGCGGCGGCAGTATCCAGCGCTCATTGGCCAGTTCGGCGAGCGCGATCTTGCGGCGGCGCGCCCAGAGTGTGTGTTGGCCCGCCGCCACGACAAACGGATCGTCGAAGAGAGGCTCCATGTCCAAGTCGTCGACTGGGACGTTATCGGGATGCCAGCGCGCGAAAATCAGATCATGCCGGCGCTCCCGCAATCCTGGAGCGCGTATCGCCGGCGAGGGTACGTCGTCGATATGCAAGACGATGCGCGGATACAACTGCAGAAAGCGCTCGAGTATCTGCGGAAGCACGGTGGTGGCGATGGATTCAGGGCAGCCGATCGTCAATTGCCCGATTGTCGGATCGACCAGAAACTCGATGTCGCGCACGCTCTGCTTCAACTCGTCGAAAACTGCGGCGCTGCGTTTGAGCAAGGCATTCGCGTAGATGGTTGGCTGAATACCCCGCGGACTGCGATCGAGCAGGCGCACCCGCAGGATTTGCTCGAGGTTGGCAACCGCCTCGGAAACCGCGGGCTGCGACATGCGCAGTTGCCGGGCTGCCGCAGCCATGCTGCCCGCTTTGACGACCGCCGACAGGATGTAAAGGTCGCGAACCCGCAGCCGGCGGCCGAGGCGGCTCTCCCATTCCATCGTCACCGCGGTCATAGGAGGTACCTATAGCGGTCAAGCATTTTTGAGCATTCTCTTTATAGGTGTTGCCGGGTCAAATTCAAATGAGCCAACTGCGGGGGGGCAATGCCCATGCCGAATATCGTGCGCCGTGATTTCCTAGGTCGCGCCGGCGCTGCCGTTTTTGGCATGGCGGTCGCACCGGCCGCATGGTCAGCCGAGCCTTATCCCGTGCGGCCGATCCGTTGCATCGTCCCATTTGCGCCCGGCGGCGTCGGCGACGTCATTGCCCGCGTTGTCGCGCAGAAACTGTCGGACCGTTTTGGAAAGCAATTCTATGTCGAGAATATCGGCGGCGCCGGCGGCAATATTGGCACGGGACAGGCGGCCCGGGCTGCGCCCGATGGCTACACGATCCTGTCCACGGCGCCTGCCTTCGTCATCAATCCTGCGCTCTATGGCACCCTGCCGTACGATCCGGAAAAGGACTTCGACCCGGTCACGCTCGCCTGCACCACGCCGGTCGTGCTGACGGTCAATCCGTCCGTCCCGGCGCAGACGGTCGACGCGCTTGTCGCTCACATCAAGGCCAATCCCGGCAAATACAATTATGCCTCAGCCGGAATTGGGACGCCGCCGCATCTCGTCGGCGAGTTGTTCCGCCAATCGCTTGGTCTCGATCTCGTGCACATTCCCTACAACAGCGGGGGGGCAGGCCGTCGCCTCGACGATGGCGGGGCATACGCCGATGGCATTCGGGGCGCTCGGTCCGGCCTTGGCGCAGATCAAAGCGGGCAAACTTCGCGCGGTGGCAGTGGCGAGCAAAGCACGGTCGCAAGCCGTGCCCGATCTGCCGACAATGGCGGAATCCGGCTATCCGGACATAGAGGGTGACGTATGGAGCGGCATCCTCGCGCCCAACCGGTACGCCGCGTGAGATTGTCGAAAGGCTCCATCGCGAAATCATCGCTTCGCTCGCGCTGCCGGACGTAAACGACAGGCTGGCGGCGCTCGGCTTCGTTGCAGCCGGCAATAAGCCCGAGGAATTCGCTGCGCAGCTCAAAACGGAACGCGCAAAATGGAGCAAGGTCGTTCGCACAGCGGGCATCAGCGCTGATAAAGATTCGCAGTAGCGATGCGCCGCGCCCGCGGCGCGAAGCCGACTAGCCTTTATACACCGGCTCCGGTTTGCGAGAAGAAGCTCGCCAGGATGTGGTAGACCATCATGTAGTTCTTCTGCTGGAAGCTGGCGTGCGAGATGCCGGACATCACGGTGAACTGCTTGTCCGGGTTCGGCAGCTTGACGAAGAACTTGATCAGATCGGTCCATCGAGGCGATGCCGTCGTGTTGGCCGCGCATGACCAGCGTCGGCACCGTGATCTTTTCCGGGTTCACCACCGGCAGCCGCGAGCACATGTCGACGTAGGTGCCGGTCGGCACCGAGTCGTCCAGCTTGCAGACCGCGTCGGCGAAAGCCTCGATGACGTTGCGCTCGGCGGTGTCGGGATGATCGCGGTCGAACACCGAGTGGATGAAGGCCTTGTTCATCGGCCGGCGGTTCATCTTGCTGAATTCGGGAAGTTTCTTGCGGCGCTCGGCGAGCGTCGGCGAGCCTTCGCCGGTCCACACGAAAGCGTCGAGCGCGAGCCGCGCCACCAACTCCGGGTGCCGTTCGGCAAACATCGCGGCGCGCAGCGCGCCTGACGAAATGCCGTAGACCAGCAAGGGCCGCTTGCCGCGCAGCTTCTGGATATAGAGCGCGGCGGCGTAGCAATCGTCGGCGCCGGAGGAGATCGGCGCGTTATTGTCGCGGTCCTTGGTGGAGCGGCCGTAGCCCTCCATGTCGACCGACCAGCAGTCGAAGCCGAGGCTGGCGAAATAATCCATCGCCGAGGAGTAGGGCCGTCCCGGCACCTGCAGGTCGAAGGTCGGCTGGCCCGCCATCGAGGAGCCGTGCACGAATAAGATTGTGCCGATGCTTTTTGCCGGATCGCCGGCGCACTTCTCGAACATGAACAGCTTCACGCCGCCGTCCCTGGAGGTCCAGTGCTCCTCGCCCTTGATCGCGGCGGTCGGCTTGGTCATTTCGTTCATCGCTCACCTGTGGGGTTTCATATTGTTCGCGTTCGACCTTATCCGATAAAGCCTATCGTAATTCCAGCAGGCCCGTTCAGTGCTCGGCGCTCATTTTCGCCTTCGCCGCCAAGGCGGCGAGACGCTGCCGTTCGGTCGTCATGAACGCGGCAAAATCGGCCACGGAGCCTTCCGCGGTCTCGATGCCGCTTTCGCCGAGCTTGCTCTTGACCTCGGCGGTCTTCATCGCCGCTTGGATTTCGGCGTTCATCTTCTGAATGATCGGCTCCGGCGTGCCGCGCGGCGCCAGCAGTCCCGCCCCAGTGACCGATCAGCACGGTCGGGAAGCCTTGTTCGGTCGTCGTGCTCAGCGACGGATAGGCGCTGATGCGCTTGATGTAGGTCGTCGCAATCGCCTTGAGCGTGCCGGCCTTGATCTGCGGCAGCACGACGATGCTCGCTTCCGACGTCGCCGAGACGCTGTTCGAGAGCACCGCGTTCACGCCATCGCTGCCGCTGCGGTAAGGCACGATCGTCACGGTGGCGCCGGTCGCCTCCTTGAACATCTCGGCGACGAAATGCGGCGTGCTGCCGCTGCCGGCGGTCGACCAGGTGATGCCCTTGTCGCCTTGGGTTTTCGCCCAGGCGACGAATTCGGCCATGTTGTTGGCGGGCACGCTCGGATTGACGACGATGGTGGAGGGCGCGACAGCGATCATGCCGACCGGCACCAGATCGCTATCGTTGTAGGGCAGGTCCTTGACCAGCAGGCTGTTGGTGATGGTGCCCGCGGCACCGATCAGAAACGTGTAGCCGTCGGGCGCCGCGCGTGCGACCGCGCGCGTGCCGACGATGGCGCCGGCACCCGGCCGGTTCTCGATGACGATGGTTTGTCCCAGCCGCTTGCTCACGGCGTCGGCCGCGACCCGCGCGATCAGATCGTTGGCGCCGCCGGGGCCGAAGGGCAGCCACCCAGCGCACCGAGCGCTCCGGCCACTCGGCATGCGCGGCCGGCACAAAGGCGGTGAGAAGCGTGGCGGCAACGATGAAAATCCGGCGGTTCATCTGAGTTCTCCTTCGTAATGCTAGTTGATTGCAGGAATGTGGTTTGCCCTCGATGATCTTGGCCCATTTGGCGATTTCGGCGTCCATGAAGCTCTTGAATTGCGGCTGCGACATCGCAATCGGGATGGCGCCGGTCTTCTCCCAGGCTTCCTTGATATCGGGCCGCGACACGATTTCGGTGATGGTGCGGTTCAAGAGGTCGACGATCGGCTGCGGCGTGCCGGCGGGCGCCATGAAGCCGACCCATAGCGTGGCGTTGAAGCCCGGCACGCCGGCCTCGTCGAAGGTCGGCACGTCCGGCAATATGGCCGACCGGGTCTTGCCGGTGGTGGCGAGCGCCCGGACCATGCCGCCTTTGATCGTCGGCGCCATGGTCGGCACCGAATCGAACAGCATCTGGATCTGGCCGCTGAGGATGTCGGTGCGGGCGCCGGTCGAGCCCTTGTAGGGCACATGGACGATGTCGACGCCGGTGAGGTTCTTCAAGAGCTCGCCGGCCATATGGTAGTTCGAGCCGGGGCCGGAGGAGCCGTAATTGAGGGTGCCGGGCTTGGCGCGCGCCAGGGCCAGCAGTTCCGGCACCGTCTTGACCGGCAGCGAGGCCGGCACCACCAGCACCAGGTCGGTGTCGATCAGGGGCGCAACCGGCACCAGATCGCGCATAAGCTGATACGGCTTCTTGGAATACAACGTCTCGTTGACGCACTGCGTCCCCGAAATCATCAGCAAAGTATAGCCGTCGGGTGTGGCCTTCGCGACCTGGTCGGTGCCGATGGTAGTTCCCGCGCCCGGACGATTCTCGATGACGACGGTCTGGTGCAGGGATTTGCGCAGTTCCTCGGCGATCGCCCGGGTATAGACGTCGGTCGGTCCGCCGGCGCCGAAGGGGGCGATGATCTTGATCGGGCGTGATGGGTAGTCGTCGGCCCGCGCGGCAAGACCGGCGGCCAGCGCCACGGTCAAGATCGTCAGCGCAGTGGCTTTTTGCAGGGCGGCCATGTTTCTTCCCTAGAAGCGGACGCGCTTCTTAAAGGCGCGGCATAGAACTATCGGGGCCGCCTTGCGCCACGTCAATTATGGGAATGGCAGACCAGAAATTGAGTTTCGTGACAGCCGTGTATGCCCTCGAATGTCGGCTTGCACCCCTTTGTGCACTGCGCTAAGCCTCACACGCTCCCGTCCTCGGAACTATTCCAAACACGACTAGGGCGTTTTGATTGGGGCTCCGGCCGGTTCGGGCGGTCGAGCGGTCCAGGACGAGCGAGACTATATCCGGATGGGGCGCGGGGCTGTTCGCTGAGGTCGCCGATGAGCACATTGCTGCTGGATTATCTGCCCCTGGTCGTATTCATCGCGGTGGCGCTTGTCATCGGGCTGGTCTTGTTGATTGCGCCGTTCCTGGTCGCCTATCAACTGCCCGATCCGGAAAAGCTGTCGGCTTACGAATGCGGCTTCAACGCCTTCGACGACGCCCGCATGAAGTTCGACGTGCGCTTCTACCTCGTCGCCATCCTTTTCATCATCTTCGACCTCGAGGTGAGCTTCCTGTTCCCTTGGGCGATCACGTTCCGCAAGCTCGGCGTATTCGGTTTCTGGTCGATGATGGCGTTCCTCGCCGTGCTGACCATCGGCTTCATCTATGAATGGAAGAAGGGCGCCCTCGAATGGGATTGATCTGCCCGAGGAAATGGTCATGAACACCCTGGTTGCACCCGCACCCAAAGGCATTCTCGATCCGCGCACCGGCAAGCCGGTCGGCGCGGACGACGCCTTTTTCGGCAACGTCAATAATGAACTGTCGGATAAGGGCTTCATCATCACGGCTGCCGACGACCTCATCACCTGGGCGCGCACCGGCTCGCTGATGTGGATGACCTTCGGCCTGGCCTGCTGCGCGGTCGAAATGATGCAGATGTCGATGCCGCGCTACGACGCCGAGCGCTTCGGCTTTGCGCCGCGCGCGAGCCCCCGGCAGTCGGACGTGATGATCGTCGCGGGCACGCTGACCAATAAAATGGCGCCGGCGCTACGCAAGGTCTACGACCAGATGCCGGAGCCGCGCTACGTGATCTCGATGGGGTCCTGCGCCAATGGCGGCGGCTACTATCATTACTCCTACTCCGTTGTACGCGGCTGCGACCGCATCGTGCCCGTCGACATCTATGTGCCCGGTTGTCCGCCGACCGCCGAGGCGCTGCTCTATGGCGTGATGTTGTTGCAGAAGAAGATCCGCCGCACCGGCACAATCGAACGTTAAGCGGAACGGGAATGGACGAAGCGCTCGACAGACTAGGGCAATTGATCAAGACCGCGCTCGCGGCGAGCGTCACCGGTTACGACGTCGCCTATGGCGAACTCAGTGTGACGGCGAAGGCGGCCGACATCGTCAAGGTCGCGACTTATCTGCGCGACGATCCGGCCTGCCAGTTCATCTGCATCATCGACGTCACCGCGGTTGACCGGCCGGCGCGCGAGCAGCGCTTCGACGTGGTCTATCATCTGCTGTCGCCGCGGTTGAACCAGCGTATCCGCGTCAAGGTCGCGACCGACGAGACGACGGCGGTGCCGTCGCTGATCGACGTATTCCGCGGCGCCGACTGGTTCGAGCGCGAGACCTACGATCTTTACGGCGTGCTGTTCACCGGGCATCCCGACATGCGCCGCATCCTCACCGATTACGGCTTCGAGGGTCATCCGCTGCGCAAGGATTTCCCGCTCACCGGCTTTGTCGAGGTGCGCTACGACGACGAGCAGAAGCGCGTGGTCTACGACAAAGTGCGGCTGGCGCAGGAATTCCGCACTTTCGATTTCCTTTCGCCCTGGGAAGGCACGGACTATGTGCTGCCGGGCGATGAGAAGAAAAGTTAGCGAATGGCTGAAACGACACTGCGCAACTTCACTATCAACTTCGGACCGCAGCATCCGGCGGCGCACGGCGTGCTGCGTCTGGTGCTGGAACTCGACGGCGAGATCGTCGAGCGCGTCGACCCGCATATAGGTCTGTTGCATCGCGGCACCGAGAAGCTGATCGAGGCCAAGACCTATTTGCAGGCGGTGCCGTATTTCGACCGGCTCGATTACGTCGCGCCGATGAATCAGGAGCATGCCTTCTGCCTGGCGGTGGAAAAGCTTTTGGGCCTCACGGTCCCCAAGCGCGGCCAGTTGATCCGCGTGCTCTATTCGGAAATCGGGCGCCTGCTGTCGCATCTGCTCAACGTCACCACGCAGGCCATGGACGTCGGCGCGCTGACGCCGCCGCTATGGGGCTTCGAAGAGCGCGAAAAAGCTGATGGTGTTCTACGAGCGCGTCTCCGGCTCGCGCATGCATGCGGCTTACTTCCGGCCCGGCGGCGTGCACCAGGACATGCCGCCGCAGTTGATCGACGACATCTATGCATTCTGCGACCCGTTCCTCGGCGTAGTCGACGATCTCGACGCGCTACTCACCGGCAACCGCATCTTCAAGCAGCGCAATGTCGACATCGGCATCGTCAAGCTGACCGATGCCTGGAACTGGGGCTTCTCCGGCGTGATGGTACGCGGCTCGGGCGCCGCCTGGGACCTGCGCAAGTCTCAGCCTTACGAGTGCTATTCCGAGCTCGATTTTGACATCCCGATCGGCAAGAACGGCGACTGCTACGACCGCTATCTCATCCGCATGGAAGAGATGCGTCAGTCGACCAAGATCATGAAGCAGTGCCTGGAAAAAACTTCGCTCGCCCGAAGGCCAGGGTCCGGTCACCGTCGATGACGGAAAGATCGTGCCGCCGCGCCGTGGCGAGATGAAGCGCTCGATGGAAGCGCTGATCCAGCACTTCAAGCTTTACACCGAGGGCTATCACGTGCCGGCCGGCGAAGTGTATGCCGCGGTCGAAGCGCCGAAGGGCGAATTCGGCGTCTATCTGGTCGCCGACGGCACCAACAAGCCGTACAAGTGCAAGATTCGCGCGCCGGGTTTTGCGCATCTGAGTGCCATGGATTTTCTCTGCAAGGGGCATCTCTTGGCCGACGTCTCCGCCATTCTCGGTTCTATCGACATCGTGTTCGGGGAGGTTGACCGATGAGCGTCCGCCGTCTCGCACCGCCCGAGCAGCAGCCGAGGGAATTCGCTTTCAACAAGGCGAATCTGGAGTGGGCGCAGAAGCAACTCACCAAATATCCGGAAGGCCGCCAGCAATCGGCGATCATTCCACTGTTGTGGCGCGCGCAGGAGCAACATGGCGGCTGGCTGCCAGAAGCCGCGATCCGCTACGTCGCCGATTTCCTCGGCATGGCGCATATCCGCGCGCTGGAAGTCGCGACTTTCTACACGATGTTCCTGCTGCAACCCTGCGGGACCAAGGCGCACGTCCAGGTCTGCGGCACAACGCCGTGCCGGCTTCGCGGCGCCGACGCGCTGTTCGAGGTATGCCACAAGCGCATCGGCCACGACCCGCTGGTGCCGTCGGCCGACGGCAAGTTGTCCTGGGAAGAGGTCGAATGCCTCGGCGCCTGTGTCAACGCGCCGATGGTGTTGATTTGGAACGACACCTACGAGGATCTTACCGCCGAGACTTTCGAGAAGGTCTTGGACGGCTTCGTCAACGACAAACCGGTCAAGCCCGGCCCGCAGAACGGCCGGCAGTTTTCCGCGCCGATCGACGGCCCGAAGACGCTGACCGATACATCGATCTATGCCTCGACCGGCAAATCGGGCGGCGGCACCGACACCGCGGTGTTGGACGCCGATGCCAAGAAACCCAGCGCCTCCGCCAACCGCCGCGAAGCACCGGCGGCCAAAGCGCCGATGCGCGACAAAGAAAAACCAAAACCGAATTGATCAAACATGCTCGCTGACAAAGATCGCATCTTTAGAAATCTTTACGGCCTGCATGACGCCGGGCTCAAAGGCGCGCGCTCGCGAGGCGCCTGGGACGGCACCAAGGATATTCTGGCCAAAGGCCGCGATCCAATCATCGAAGAGGTGAAAGCCTCCGGCCTGCGCGGCCGCGGCGGCGCCGGCTTCCCGACCGGCCTGAAGTGGTCGTTCATGCCCAAGAAGTCGGACGGGCGGCCCGCATTATCTGGTCGTCAATGCCGACGAATCCGAGCCCGGCACCTGCAAGGACCGCGAGATCATGCGGCACGATCCGCATCTCCTGGTCGAGGGCTGCCTGATCGCCGGCTTCTGCATGGGTGCCAACACCGGCTACATCTATGTGCGCGGCGAATTCATCCGCGAGCGCGAGCGCCTTCAGGCGGCAATCGACGAAGCTTACGAAGCCAACCTGATCGGCAAAGGCAATGTGCACGGCTGGGATTTCGATCTCTACGTGCACCATGGCGCCGGCGCTTACATCTGCGGCGAAGAAACCGCGCTGCTCGAAAGCCTCGAAGGCAAGAAGGGCCAGCCGCGCCTCAAGCCGCCGTTCCCGGCGAATGTCGGCCTCTACGGCTGCCCGACCACGGTGAATAACGTCGAGTCGATCGCGGCGGTGCCTGATATCCTGCGCCGGGGACCGGCGTGGTTTGCCGCGATCGGCCGGCCGAACAACACCGGCACCAAGCTGTTTTGCATTTCGGCCACGTCGAGAAGCCCTGCAACGTCGAAGAGGCGATGGGCATTCCGCTGCGCGAGTTGCTGGAAACCCATGCCGGCGGCGTGCGCGGCGGCTGGGACAATCTGCTCGCGGTCATTCCCGGCGGCTCATCGATGCCGCTGGTTCCGGCGGGCAAGGACCAAGCCGATACGCTGCTGATGGATTTCGACGGCTGCCGCGACAAGAAGTCGGCGCTCGGCACCGCCCGCCGTGATCGTCATGGACAAGTCCACCGACATCATCCGCGCCATGGCGCGCATCTCCTACTTCTACAAGCACGAGAGCTGCGGCCAGTGCACGCCGTGCCGCGAAGGCATGGGCTGGATGTGGCGCGTGCTCACCCGCATGGCGGAAGGCCGCGCGCAGAAGCGCGAGATCGGCATGCTGATGGAAGTCACGCAGCAGATCGAGGGCCACACCATTTGCGCCTTCGGCGACGGCGCCGCCTGGCCGGTGCAGGGCCTGCTGCGGCATTTCCGTCCGGAGATCGAACGGCGCATCGACGAATATTCGCGCAATGCCGACAACTCGCTTGGCGTGCGCGACCCGAAGCCGTTGGAAGCGGTGGGAGTAGGGCATGACCGAGCGCCACCCTCGCCCAGTTCAACATCGCGCGGATCAGGTATCCGCTCGACGATCCGCGCATGGCGGAATTCGTCGACAATGTCGATCGGGTGAACGGTTTGGCGGAGCAGATCGAAGGTTTCGTCTGGCGGCTGAAGGACACCAGCGGCCACGCCATGAACATGCGGGTCTATGACGATCCGCGTATTCTGCCGAACCTGACGCTGTGGGACGGCGTCGAGGCGCTGGAGCGCTTCGTCTGGCAGACGCTGCACAAGCGTTTCTACGGCCGCCGCGAGGAGTGGTTCGAACGGATCGAGACGCCGCTGGTGATGTGGTACGTGCCGGCCGGGCACCGGCCCAGCCTTCAAGAGGGCGTCGAGCGACTCGATCATCTGACCGCGAACGGACCGAGCGACTATGCCTTCGGTTGGGACCGCATTCCGGCCGCGCAATTGTGGAAAACGGCGCGCTGTGGCGCACCGACGGAGCATGCCGCATGAGCACGCCCGCGACAAGAAACGCGACTGGACGGGGACAACCCTTGGAGCATGCCCATGTCGTATGGCGTCCGGAATCTGAAATGCTTCAATTGCAAGTCGTGGCTTCCGTCCGCGGAGGGCGCAGACCATGAGCCGAGCCACGAACGATCTATCTTCGGGCAATGCCGGCGCTATGCGCCGCCGACGCTACTCGTCGATCTGCCCGACCACGGCCGGCGCTATCCGGCGTGGGCGACGACAAAACGCGACGATTGGTGCGGCGAGCACCAGCATATGGAAATGTGAGTTCGAGACGGCGGCAAAGCGGCCTTGAAGACGAGAAACGATGACAAAGCTTATTGTTGACGGCAAAGAGATCGACGTTCCGCCGGAGTACACGCTGCTCCAGGCCTGCGAAGCCGCGGGCGCGGAAATCCCGCGCTTCTGCTTCCACGAGCGGCTGTCGATCGCCGGCAATTGCCGGATGTGCCTGATCGAAGTGGTGGGGATTCCCAAGCCCCAGGCGTCGTGCGCCGTCGGCGTCAAGGATCTGATGCCCAACAAAGACGGCTCGCCCAAGGTGCTGAGCACCAAGTCGCCGATGGTGAAGAAGGCGCGCGAAGGCGTGATGGAGTTCCTGCTGGTGAACCATCCGCTCGACTGCCCGATCTGCGATCAGGGCGGCGAATGCGATCTGCAGGACCAGGCCATGGCCTACGGCGCCGACGCCAGCCGCTTCCAGGAGAACCAAGCGCGCGGTCGAGGACAAATATATCGGGCCGTTGGTCAAGACCGTGATGAACCGCTGCATCCATTGCACGCGCTGCGTCCGGTTTTCGACCGAGGTTGCCGGGGTTGCCGAACTTGGCGCCATCGGCCGCGGCGAGGATATGGAGATCACGACTTATCTCGAGCAGGCAATGAGCTCCGAGTTGCAGAGCAACGTCGTCGATCTCTGTCCGGTCGGCGCGCTGACCTCGAAGCCTTATGCGTTTGCGGCGCGGCCCTGGGAACTCGGCAAGACGCAGTCGGTCGACGTCATGGATGCGCTGGGTTCGGCGATCCGCATCGATACGCGCGGGCCGCGAAGTTATGCGCATTCTGCCGCGCGTCAATGACGACGTGAACGAGGAATGGATTTCCGACAAGACGCGCCACGTCGTCGATGGCTTGCGCACGCAGCGGCTCGATCAGCCTTATGTGCGCGAGAACGGTCGGCTGCGCGCGGCGACCTGGAAGGAAGCCTTCGCGCTGATCGCCGCGAAGGTGAAAGCGGCGCCGCCGAAGCGCATAGGCGCCTTGGCCGGCCAACTCGCCGGCGTTGAGGACATGTTCGCACTCAAAGCGCTGATGGCGGCGCTCGGCAGCGGCAATATCGATGCGCGCTATCCGGGCTCGCCGCTGCATCCGAAGAACGGTCGCGCCAGCTATTTGTTCAATTCGACCATCGCCGGCATCGAGCAGGCGGATGCGATCATGCTGATCGGCGCTAATCCACGCAAGGAAGCGCCGGTGCTCAACGCCCGAATCCGCAAGCGCTGGCGCGCCGGCAACGTGCTGATCGGCGTGGTCGGCGAAAAAGCCGATCTCACATATCCCTACAATTATCTCGGCGCTGGACCGGAAAGCCTGGCGCAGTTCGCCGAGCATCCGCCGGCCAACAAGGAAAGGCCGATGTTCATCATCGGCCAGGGCGCGCTCAATCGGCCCGATGGCGCGGCTGTGTTGGCGCTCGCGGCCAAGGCCGCAGGTTCGCTGGGCGTCATCAAGGACGGCTGGAACGGCTTCAACATTCTGCACACCGAGGCCGCGCTGCCGGGCGCGCTCGATATCGGCTTCGTGCCGGGTGACGGCGCGCTGGATACCGCGCCATGCTGGCGCCGAATGCGCTCGACGTCTTGTTCCTGCTTGGCGTCGATGAGGTCGAAGCGCCGGCCGGCGGCTTTGTCGTCTATATCGGCACCCATGGCGACCGTGGCGCGCATCGCGCCGACGTCATCCTCCCGGGCGCCGCTTATCCGGAAAAATCCGCGATCTACGTCAACACCGAAGGCCGCGTGCAGATGGCCGCGCGCGCGGCGTTTCCGCCGGGCGATGCGCGCGAGGACTGGGCGATCCTGCGCGCGCTGTCCGACGTGCTCGGCCACAAGCTGCCGTATGACTCGCTTAGCGCGCTGCGCCAGGCGCTTTATGCCGCCTATCCGCACATGATGCGCATCGACCAGATCGCATCAGCCGACGCCGGCGACATCGCGAAGCTGGCGAAGCTCGGCGGCACGCCCGACAAGGCGCCGTTTGCGTCGCCGGTGGCCGACTTCTATTTCACCAATCCGATCGCGCGCGCGTCCGCCATCATGGCCGAATGTTCGGCTCTGGCGAATTCGGCCGTAAAGACGGCGGCGGAGTAGGGCCATGATGAACTTCTTCTGGACCTATCTCTGGCCGCTCATCATCATCCTCGCGGAATCGGTGTGCTGCTGCTGGTCGTGCTGCTGGTCGCCGTGGCGTATGTGCTGCTCGCCGACCGCAAGATCTGGGCGGCGGTGCAAATGCGGCGCGGCCCCAACGTTGTCGGCCCCTGGGGGACTGTTTCAGTCTTTCGCTGATCTGCTGAAATTCGTGTTCAAAGAACCGGTGATTCCGGCCGGCGCCAACAAAGGCGTGTTCCTGCTGGCGCCGCTGATCTCCTGCGTGCTGGCGCTCGCCGCCTGGGCGGTGATCCCGGTCAATCTCGGCTGGGTGGTGACCGACATCAATGTCGGCGTTCTGTACATCTTCGCGATCTCGTCCCTGATGGGTCTACGGCATCATCATGGCGGGCTGGGCGTCGAATTCGAAATACTCGTTCCTTGCCGCGGTGCGCTCGGCCGCGCAAATGGTCTCGTACGAAGTCTCGATCGGCTTCGTCATCATTACGGTCTTGTTGTGCGCCGGATCGCTGAACCTCTCGGCGATCGTTGCCGCGCAGGACAGCAAGTACGGCGTGCTGGGCTGGTACTGGCTGCCGCTGTTCCCGATGTTCGTCATCTTCTTCATCTCGGCTCTGGCTGAAACCAACCGGCCGCCGTTCGACCTTGTGGAAGCGGAGTCGGAATTGGTCGCGGGCTTCATGGTCGAATACGGCTCGTCGCTCTACATGATGTTCATGCTGGGCGAATACGTGGCGATCTGCACCATGTGCGCCATGGCCACCATATTCTTCCTCGGCGGCTGGCTGCCGCCGATACCGTACCCGCCCTTCACCTGGGTACCGGGCGTGATCTGGTTCGTGCTCAAGGCGCTGGCTTTCTTTTTCATGATCTCGATGGCCAAGGCCATAGTACCGCGCTATCGCTACGACCAATTGATGCGGCTCGGCTGGAAGGTGTTTTTGCCGCTGTCGCTGGCGATGGTGGCGGTGGTTGCCGCCGTCATCGAGTTCGGCGGCTTGGGAGCGGTGAAGTGAGAATGCCAAAGGTGAAAACACCATGAGGCTCGATCGCGCAGCCAAGGCGTTGTTCCTGTGGGAATTCGTGACCGGCTTCGTGCTGGCCATGCGCTATTTCTTCAAGCCCAAGTCGACGCTCAACTATCCATTCGAGAAGGGTCCGATCTCGCCGCGCTTCCGCGGCGAGCACGCGCAACGCCGTTATGCCAATGGCGAAGAGCGATGCATCGCCTGCAAGCTGTGCGAGGCGATCTGCCCGGCGCAGGCCATCACCATCGAGGCCGGCCCCCGCCGCAACGACGGCACGCGCCGCACCACCCGTTACGACATCGACATGGTGAAGTGCATTTATTGCGGGCTGTGCCAGGAAGCATGCCCGGTCGACGCCATCGTCGAAGGTCCGAATTTCGAATTCGCCGCCGAGACACGCGAAGAACTCTATTACGACAAAGAGCGGTTGCTCGCGAATGGCGACCGCTGGGAACGCGAGATCGCGAAAAACATCGCGCTCGACGCGCCTTATAGGTGAGCGTTTGCAGGTGACCCGATGATTGCTGCGTTCTTCTTCTATCTGTTTGCAGGTCTCTGCATCGCGAGCGCCTTCATGGTGATCGCGGGCCGCAATCCCGTGCATTCGGTGCTCTATCTGATCCTCGCCTTCGTCAACGCGTCGGGCCTGTTCGTGATGATGGGCGCCGAGTTCCTGGCGATGATCCTGATCGTCGTCTATGTCGGCGCCGTCGCCGTGCTGTTCCTGTTCGTGGTGATGATGCTCGACGTCGATTTCGCCGAGCTCAAGCGCGGCGCGCTGCAATATTTGCCGATCGGCCTTTTGATCGGCGGCATCTTTCTCGCCGAACTGCTGCTGGTGGTCGGCGCCTGGGTCATCGGACCTGGCGTGCCGCAAGCCATCACGGCGCCGATTTCGACGACGATGTCCAACACCGAGGCCATCGGCCTCGTGCTCTACACGCAATATGTCTACTTCTTCCAGGCCGCCGGCATGATCCTGCTGGTCGCCATGATCGGCGCCATCGTGCTGACGCTGCGGCACAAAGAGCGCGTGCGGCGGCAAATCATTGCCGAGCAGGTGGCGCGCACGCCGGCAATGTCGATCGAAGTCGTCAAAGTGCGGCCGGGGCAGGGACTTGGAAGCGCCGGTCTTGGCACCACGAGCGTGGGGAGCAGCCCATGACCATCGGCCTCGGCCATTATCTCTCGGTCGCCGCAATCCTGTTCACGCTCGGGATATTCGGCATCTTCCTCAACCGCAAGAACGTCATCATCATTCTGATGTCGATCGAGCTGATCTTGCTCGCGGTCAACATCAACCTGGTCGCGTTCTCGACCCATCTCGGTGACATCGTCGGACAGATTTTCGCGCTGTTCGTGCTCACCGTCGCTGCGGCGGAAGCGGCGATCGGGCTCGCCATCCTCGTGGTCTATTTCCGCAACCGCGGTTCGATTGCTGTCGAAGACATCAATATGATGAAGGGCTAACGCGCATGATCCCGAAAAGTGGGAACCGGTTTTCGGATAAGATCATGCGCAAAGAGAGAATAGTTTAATGTATCAGGCGATTGTCTTCCTGCCCCCTGTTGGGGGCGATCCTTGCAGGTGCGATTGCGCTGTTCGGCGCGTGCGCCCGCTTTCCGGGCGAGGCGCCGCCGCCGGGCGTGGAAGACACAGCGGCCGACAGCCACACGGATCACCATGCGCCGTCGGTGCATGGCGATGCCGGCGTTATTCATCATTCGCACCAAGAAGGTGACGACCACGGCCATGGGCCGGTCGAGCCGGCCGCGGCGGGGCTCGCGTCTGGTCGAACTGTTTACGACCACGCTGCTGATGATTCCGATGATCCTGTCGTGGATCGCCTTCGTGCAGATCGGCTTCGGCGGCACCGAGGTGCGGGTGCCGATCATGTCGTGGATCGTGGTCGGCGACCTCAAGTTCGATTGGGCGCTACGCATCGATACGCTGACGGCGGTGATGCTGGTTGTGGTCAACACCGTGTCCGCCTTCGTGCACCTCTATTCCATCGGCTACATGAACGAAGACCCGTTACCGGCCGCGCTTCTTCGGCTATCTGTCGGTGTTCACCTTCTTCATGCTGATGCTGGTGACGTCGGACAACCTGGTGCAGATGTTCTTCGGCTGGGAAGGCGTCGGCCTTGCGAGCTACCTGTTGATCGGGTTCTGGTATCACAAGCCCGAGGCCAACGCCGCGGCCATCAAGGCCTTTGTCGTCAACCGCGTCGGCGATTTCGGTTTCGCACTCGGCATCTTCGCGCTGTTCGCGCTGGTGAGCGCGGTCGACTTCGACACCGTGTTCGCCCAGGCCCCGACGCTCACCGGCAAGACCATCTGGTTCTTCGGCTGGCATCCCGACGCGCTGACGCTGATCTGCCTGCTGCTGTTCATGGGCGCCATGGGCAAGTCCGCGCAATTCGGCCTGCACACCTGGCTGCCGGACGCGATGGAAGGCCCGACCCCAGTCTCGGCGCTGATCCACGCCGCAACCATGGTGACCGCCGGCGTGTTCATGGTGGCGCGTCTGTCGCCGCTGTTCGAACTGGCGCCGAACGCGCAGACCTTCGTCACCTTCATCGGCGCGACAACGGCAATCTTTGCCGCCACCGTCGGCCTGGTGCAGAACGATATCAAGCGCATCGTCGCCTATTCGACCTGTTCGCAGCTCGGCTACATGTTCGTGGCCATGGGCTGCGGCGCCTATTCGGTCGGCATGTTCCACCTCTTCACGCACGCCTTCTTCAAGGCGCTGCTGTTCTTAGGCTCCGGTTCGGTGATCCACGCCATGCATCACGAGCAGGACATCCGCCACATGGGCGGCCTGAAGGACCGCATCCCGTACACCTACATCGTGATGATCATCGGTACGCTGGCGCTGACCGGCTTCCCGCTGACCGCCGGCTACTTCTCCAAGGACGCGATCATCGAGGCGGCCTTCGTCGGCAAGAACCCGATGGCGCTCTATGCCTTCATCTGCACGGTTTGCCGCCGCGCTGCTGACCTCGTTCTATTCCTGGCGCCTGATCTTCAAGACCTTCCACGGCGAGCCGCACGATCGCAAACACTGGAAAGAGGCGCATGAGAGCCCGATGGTGATGCTGATCCCGCTCGGCTTCCTGCTGCGGGTTCGGTGCTGGCCGGGCTGCCGTTCAAGGAAGTCTTTGCCGGTCACGGCGTCGAGCATTTCTTCCGCGAGTCGCTGGTTTTCGCCAAAGCCAACACGGTGCTGGAAGACATGCACCACATTCCGCTGACGATAGGATTGCTGCCGACCGCGATGATGGTGATAGGCTTCGTCGTCGCCTGGCAGTTCTATATCCGCCGGCCCGACATTCCGGTCGAACTCGCGCGCCAGCACGACGTCCTGTACCGCTTCCTGCTCAACAAGTGGTACTTCGACGAACTCTACGACATCGTCTTTGTGCGTCCGGCCAAATGGATCGGCCGCTCGTTGTGGAAGGGCGGCGACGGCTGGCTGATCGACGGCTTCGGACCCGACGGCGTCTCGGCCCGCGTGCTCGACGTCACCCGCAACGTGGTGCGGCTGCAGACCGGCTATCTCTACCACTACGCCTTCGCCATGCTGATCGGCGCGGCCGCCTTCATCACTTACTTCATGTTCGCGGTGCGCTAATGAATTGGCCGATCCTCTCAGTCGTGACCTTCCTGCCGCTCCTGGGGGCGCTGTTCATCACTTTCGTGCGCGGCAATGACAACCTCGCGAAGGGCACGGCACGCTGGGTGGCGATGTGGACCACGCTGGTCACGTTCGCGATTTCGCTGGTGATGGTGGCGCGGTTCGACATGACCAGCGCCCGAATTCCAATTCGCTGAAAAGCATCCGTGGCTCGGCGTCGCCAATTATCACATGGGCGTCGACGGCAATTTCGCTGCCCTTCGTCATCCTCACCACCGCGCTGATGCCGATCTGCATCCTGGCGAGCTGGTCGTCGATCCAGAAGCGCGTCAAGGAATATATGATCGCGTTCCTGGTGCTGGAAACGCTGATGATCGGCACGTTCTCCGCGCTCGATCTGGTGCTGTTCTATCTGTTCTTCGAGGGCGGCCTGATCCCGATGTTCCTGATCATCGGCGTCTGGGGGCGGTCAGCGCCGGGTCTATGCCAGCTTCAAGTTCTTCCTCTACACGCTGCTCGGCTCGGTGCTGATGCTGCTCGCCATCATGGCGATGTATTGGGAAGCCGGCACCACCGACATCCCGACTCTGCTGCGGCACGGATTCCCGCTCGGTTTGCAGAAAATGGGCGTGGCTGGCGTTCTTCGCCTCGTTCGCGGTGAAAATGCCGATGTGGCCGGTGCACACCTGGCTGCCGGACGCCCCACGTCGAGGCGCCGACCGCGGGCTCGGTAATCCTCGCGGCCATCCTATTGAAGATGGGCGGCTACGGTTTCCTGCGCTTTTCATTGCCGATGTTCCCGTCGGCCAGCCACGACTTCGCGCCGCTGATTTTCACGCTCTCGGTCGTCGCCATCATCTACACCTCGCTGGTGGCTTTGATGCAGGAGGACGTGAAGAAGCTGATCGCCTATTCCTCGGTCGCGCACATGGGCTTCGTCACCATGGGCATTTTTGCCGCGACCTCGCAGGGGGTCGCCGGCGCCGTGTTCCAGATGATCTCGCACGGCATCGTGTCGGGCGCGCTGTTCCTCTGCGTCGGCGTCGTCTACGACCGGCATGCACACCCGCGAAATCGCCTTCTATGGCGGCCTGGTCAACCGCATGCCGGTCTATGCCGCGATCTTCATGGTGTTCACGCTGGCCAATGTCGGCCTGCCGGGCACATCGGGCTTTGTCGGCGAATTCCTGACGTTGATCGGAACCTTCAAGAACAATATCGCGGTCGCGAGCATCGCGACGCTCGGCGTCATCCTGTCGGCGGCCTATGCGCTGTGGCTGTACCGCAAGATGGTCTTCGGCACGCTCAAGCCGGCTCTGTCCGGCATCAAGGATATCGGCTGGCGAGAAGGGGTGATCTTCGCGCCGCTGGTGGTGCTGACCATTCTGTTCGGGGGTCGCGCCTAAGCCCGTGATCGACATGTCGGCGGCGTCCGTGGCGCAATTGCTGGAAGGCTATAACAAAGCCATCAAAAACGGCGGAGCAAATATCTCCGTCCTTCCGGGGGCGCGAGTGCAGATGGTGTCGCGCCGCTCGTCATTCCTGTGAGCGCCGTCCGATGACCGAATTAACGCCGATCCTGCCCGGAACTCGTCCTTGGCTGCGGCGCCATGCTGCTGCTGATGATCGGCGTCGCCGTCCACCAGAGCCAGCGCAGCGCCGGCATCGTCAATGTCTGGTGCATCGTGCTCTTGGTAATCGTCGGCGGCATCATCGTGGCGGTGCCGGGCGGACGTGCCGTATTGTTCGGCGGCAGCTTCGTGGTCGACGACTACGCGCGCTTCCTCAAGCTGTTGGCGATCACCGGATCGGCCGGCGCGCTGATGCTGTCGATGGATTATTTGCGGGTCAACAAGCAGCAGCAGTTCGAATACGGCGTGCTGTTTTTGCTGTCGACGCTCGGCATGATGATGCTGATCTCGGCCAACGACCTGATCGCGCTCTATCTCGGCCTCGAACTGATGAGCCTGCCGCTTTACGTGGTGGCCGCCATCAACCGCGACAGCATCCGCTCGACCGAGGCCGGCCTGAAGTATTTCGTGCTTGGCGCGCTTTCGTCCGGCATGCTGCTGTACGGCGCGTCGCTGATCTACGGCTTCACCGGCACCGTCGGCTTTTGCCGGCATCGCCAAGGCAACCGCCAATGGCGCGACCATCGGCCCTGGTGTTCGGGCTGGTGTTTCTGTTCGTCGGCTTCTGCTTCAAGATTTCCGCCGTGCCGTTCCACATGTGGACGCCCGACGTGTATGAGGGCGCGCCGACGCCGGTGACGGCCTTCTTTGCCGCCGCGCCGAAAGTGGCCGGCATCGCCATCTTCGTGCGCGCCACCGTCGTGGCGTTTCCCGGCATTACGCATGAGTGGCAGCAGATCGTGGTGTTCGTCTCGATCGCCTCGATGGCGCTCGGCGCCTTCGCCGCCATCGGCCAGAAGAACATCAAGCGCCTGATGGCCTATTCGTCCATTGGCCACATGGGCTTCGCGCTGGTCGGCCTTGCCGCCGGTACGCAAGAAGGCGTGCAGGGTGTGCTGGTCTATATGGCGATCTATGTCGCCATGACGCTCGGCACCTTCGCCTGCATTTTGTCGATGCGGCGCGACGGCATGCTGGTGGGAAAACATCAGCGATCTCGCCGGCCTCGCGCGCACCAGCCCGGCGATGGCGTTCTTCCTCGCCATGCTGCTGTTCTCGCTCGCCGGCATTCCGCCGCTCGCCGGCTTCTTCGCCAAGTTCTATGTGTTCCTCGCCGCCATCAAAGCCGGGCTCTATGTGTTGGCGGTGATCGGCGTGCTGACCAGCGTGGTGGGCGCCTTTTTACTATCTCACCATCGTCAAGATCATGTATTTCGACGAGCCGGCGAAAAGCTTCCAGGCGATGCCGAGCTTGCTGCGCATCGTGCTGTTCGCATCGGGCATCGTGAATATCCTGTTCTTCGCCTATCCCGCGCCGCTGCTCGGCGCTGCGACGGTGGCGGCGAAGTCGTTGTTTTGAGGTGCCGTCGCGCACCCCCGCGCGTGATCCCGAAAAGCGTGCCCTCGGACTTGATCCGGGGGTGTGAAGCGGTTTTCGGGATAAGATCACACGCAGACAAGAATGAACCGCGAAGCCACGGACCTGGCGGGGGTCCGGCATAAAGCTTACGAGACGCTCGGCTCCACCAATGCCGAGGCGCTGGCGCTCGCGCGTGCCGGCGAACGCGGGCCGTTGTGGATCACGGCGCAAAGCCAGAGCGCCGGGAGAGCCGCCGCGGCAATGCCTGGGTGTCGCCGCCGGGCAACCTCTACGCCACGCTGCTGCTGAGCGAGCCGTCGCCCCCCGAATCCGCGCCCGCAATTGTCATTCGTCGCCGCGCTGGCGCTGCACGACGCCATCGCCTCATGCGCGGCGCAATTGGGGCCGCTGCTTAAGGTGAAGTGGCCGAACGATCTGTTGCTTTTCCGGCGCCAAGCTCGCCGGCATCCTGATCGAAGGCGAGAACGAGCCCAGTTTCGTCGTAGCCATCGGTCTTGGCGTCAATTGCGCCGCGCACCCCCGAAGGCACGCCATATCCCGCGACCGATCTGGCAGCCGCCGGCGCGCTGGTGACGCCTGGGCAGATGTTTGCCGTCTTGGCGGCGGCGATGGCGGTGCGGCTTACGCAATGGCAGCGCGGCGTAGGCTTTGCCGCTATCCGGACCGATTGGCTCAAGCGGGCGGCGGGTCTGGGCCAGGACATCCGCGTCCGGCTGCCGGAGCGCGAGCTGTCCGGCCGATTCCAGGGCCTCGATGATGCCGGCCGTCTGCTGGTGATGGAACCTAGCGGCATTGCAACGATTACCGCCGGCGAAGTATTCGGGCTAAGTGGGACCTAGATGATGGCTGGCCCAAACCAGGACCTGGTATTCGCGCCGCTCGGCGGCGTCGGCGAGATCGGCATGAATTTGTCGATCTACGGAGTCGGCGACGCCAAGAAGCGCAATTGGCTGGCGGTCGACCTCGGCGTGTCGTTTGCGGCCGAAGAGCATTTGCCCGGCATCGATTTGATCCTGCCCGACATCCGCTATCTGGTCGCGCAACGCAAGAATCTCGCCGGGCTGGTGCTGACCCACGCCCATGAAGATCATTACGGCGCCCTGATCGACCTATGGCCGAAGCTGAAGATCCCGGTCTATGCCACGCCGTTCACCGCTGCGCGCTCCTCGCCGCCAAATGTGCCAACGAGCCGGGTGCGCCCGATATCCCGGTCCACCATCGTGCAGCTCGGCAGCCGCTTCAAGGTCGGGGAGTTCGACATCGAACTGGTGTCGATGGCGCATTCGATCCCGGAATCCAACGCGCTGATCATCCGCCACCGCCGCCGGCACCATCCGCACCGCCGCCGGCACCGTGCTCCACACCGGCGATTGGAAGATCGATCTGACACCGATCTTGGGCGACGTCACCGACGAGAAGAAGCTGCGCGCGCTGGGCGAGGAGGGTTGCCTGGCGCTGGTCGGCGATTCCACCAATGCCGTGCGCGACGGCCGTTCGCCATCGGAGGCCGATGTTGGCAAGACCATTGCCGGGCTGATCAAGAACGCGCGGGGCCGTGTCGCGGTGACGACCTTTGCCTCCAACGTGGCGCGGCTGCGCACGGTGGCGGAAGCCGCGCGCGCCTGCGACCGCGAGGTGGTGGTGGTCGGCCGCGCGATGGAGCGAATCAGCCAGATCGCGCGCGAGACCGGCTATCTCGACGGCGTGCAGCCGTTTCGTTCTGCCGACGCCTACGGCTATTTGCCGCCAAACAAGGTCGTGGCGCTGTGCACCGGCAGCCAGGGCGAGCCGCGCGCCGCGCTGTCGCGCATCGCCACCGACCAGCACCCGGATGTGACGCTGTCGCGCGGCGATACGGTCATCTTTTCGGCGCGCACCATTCCCGGCAACGAAAAGGAGGTCGGCCGCATCATCAACGGGCTGATCGACCAGGGCATCGAGGTGATTACCGATCGCACCCACATGGTGCATGTCTCCGGCCATCCGCGCCGCGCCGAACTCGAAGAACTGATCGGCTGGGTCAAGCCGAAGATCCTCATTCCGGTGCACGGCGAAGCGCTGCATCTGTCCGAGCACGCCAAGCTGGCGCGCAGCCTCGGCATTAAGGAAGTCATCCAGTGCCGCAACGGCGATCTGGTGCGCATCGTGGAAGGTCGCGCTGGGATCGTCGATGAAGTGGCGGCCGGACGTCTCTACAAGGACGGCATCATTTTGGTCGAGGCCGATTCCCGCACCGTCGCCGACCGCCGACGCTTGAGCTTTGCCGGCGCGGTGTCGGTGGCGATCGCCGTCACCGAAAAGGGCGAACTGGCCTCCGACCCGGAAGTCGATCTGATCGGCATTCCGGAGCGCGACCGCGAGGGCCTGCTGATAGCCGACGCCGTCTACGACGTCGTCGAGGCGACGGTGGAGTCGCTGCCGCGCAAGCGCCGCGGCGATCCGGACGCTGTGGCCGAAGCGGTGCGGCGCGCGGTGCGCTCGGTCGTGGTGCAACGCTGGGGCAAGAAACCGATGTGCCATGTGCACGTCTTGACGGTATGATGGCCGTTGCCGGCTGGAAAGGCGCATGATCCCGAAAAGTGTGAAGCGGTTTTCGGACAAGATCATGCGCAATAAAAACTGAGGACGAAAATGATCGGTCGTCTCAATCACGTCGCCATCGCGGTGCGCGACATCGCCAAGGCAGCCAAGGTCTACAAGGATACGCTGGGCGCCGAGGTCACGGCCCAGGTGCCGCAGCCGGACCACGGCGTCACCACCGTGTTCATCAATCTGCCCAACACCAAGATCGAGCTGCTGGAGCCGCTCGGCGCGAACTCGCCGATCAACAAGTTTCTCGACAAGAATCCGGACGGCGGCATCCACCATCTTTGTTACGAAGTCGACGATATCCGCGCCGCCCGCGATACGCTCAAGGCCCAAGGCGCGCGCGTGCTTGGCGACGGCGAGCCCAAGATCGGCGCGCACGGCAAGCCGGTGCTGTTCCTGCACCCGAAGGATTTCTGCGGCACGCTGGTCGAGCTGGAGCAGGCGTGAGCGCATGATCCCGAAAAGTGGGCACCGGTTTTGGGACAAGATCATGCGCAAGGTGAAATGATATGCGGGTTGGCACGCTCATCGCGATCTATTTTCTGATCTGGTGGATCACGCTGTTCGCCGTGCTGCCGTGGGGCGTGCGCAATCAGGAAGAGGCGGGCGTCGACGTGACGCCGGGCACGGATCCGGGCGCGCCGGTCATGCATCGCATCGGCCGCAAATTGATCTGGACGACGGTGGTGGCGACCGCGATCTTCGGCGCACTCTACGGCGCCTATGCGTTCAATCTGATCCCGTATGATTTCCTGATGCGGATTTCAGGCCCGTCACGCTAACAACAAGATCATGCGCCGATAAAATCCGTCGAAAAAAAAGAGCAGGGCGAGATGCCCTGCTCATCGCTTTTGGTGTCCTCAATCCTCGATGGTTTTTAGTTGTTCGATCGAGGCGGCGGCGGTTTAACGCGCCAAGGACTGCTTCCCTCCCAAGACTTGGACATTCGAGACTTGGACCGTAAGGCAGAGCCGGTCTTGATTGCCGGTTACTCCATCACACGGTGCTACAAAACTAGCCGATCAAAATGCGGCTGTCATCTTTAATCGGCATTCGGGAAAATTTTCTACCCACTATCGGTCAATCACCACTGGCGCGTCGAGTATAACGGCGGTTCCCGCGCCGGTGGTGATGAGGACGCGCACTGTCCAAATTCCAGGCTGCCCAATTTCCAGTCGTTCGACCTCCCAGCTCCCGTCCGGCCTGCGTGCGGCTGCCTGTTCGACCGGGCCGGCGCCTCCATCGCGCGGATCCAGTCTGAACCGCAACTCTTTTACAGCGAATTCAGACGATTCTTCGCGCAATACGCGAATTCTGACTTTGGTCAATCCAACGCGGCCGGGCTTGATGGTTACATCGGCCATGATCTCGGCGGTGTGGATGTGCACGAACGCTGCGTCGGCCGGAATTCCGGACGATGGCGCGTGAATGTGCACCGGCGGCGGCATGGTGCCCAGCGCGCCGACGAACAGCAGAACGCCCAGGCCGAGTCCGATCTCGCCGATTGTGTTGCGCTGCAACGAGCGCATGGCGCCCGGTGCGGGTATCAAGGGCGTGAGCCGATAGCGATTGACCCCGGCAAGGCCGACCATGGCGGCGAATAGGCCGATCTTGAGCATGATCAAGCGGCCATAGTCTGTTGCGAGCAAGTCGCCGGGGCCTGAGAGCAAGTTCCAGCTATTGAACACGCCGCTGGCCAACAATGTGCCAACGGCGGCGATGCCGATGACGGAAAATCGGCGGGTCGTAACGGCGGCAACGGCATGCCAAGGCGGCGTCGCGAAGCGCCGCGCTCGGGCCAACAGCAGCGCCAGGGCCGGCAAGCCGCCGAGCCAGGCGCCGGCGGCCAAGAGATGCGCGGTGTCCGAAATCAGATGGAGGCGGCCGGCCAAGCCCGAGGCGGCCCCGGCGTGGCCGACCGGCGCAAGCAGGCCGATGAAGGCAGCGGCGGCGATCAACGGCGGTACATGGGCTTCTGGCCACCACAGCAGCACGCCGATCATCAACGCCAGCCCCAGCCGCGCGCCCCAGATCCATCCGAAGCGCGTATCGGTCGCGACCTGCCAGACGCCGCCGTGCAGGCAGACGTCCAGGATCGAACCGCCGAGGATGTCGCTGGCCAACAGCACGAGCCACACGGCGCCGGACAAGACGGCCACCGCCAGCGCGCTCCAGACCGTCCAATCGAGCGGACGGCGTAGCGCCGCCGCCTCGGCGCCCGGCGGCATCGCCAAGGCGCGGAACCCAACCGTGCCGGCGGCCAGCACGGTCGCCGCGATATGGACGCTGCGGATCAGGATCAGCGGATCGGTCACGGCCCCACTCGGAACGTGAAGTCGCCTTGGCTGCGATGGGTGTCGACCGACAGCACGCGCCAGATCACTTTGTAGGTGCCGGGCGGCAACGGCTGTAACGGCACGCGCAGTTGCGTGCGCAGCTTGCCGTCGGCTTGCGCCTTGCCGCTCGACACCAAGTCGCCCGCTTCGTTGCGCACTTCGATGGCGCAAAACGCGGGTTCGAGGTCCTGCGTGAACGACAGCACGACCTCGCTTGGCGCCGTGGCCTGCGAACTGCCCGCCGGCGGTGTGGCGTGATCGAGGTGAGCGTGGGCGTAAGCCGCGGCGGGCAGCGCCAACGGCAGCAAGAGCGCGAGGACGATTGCGAAGCGTCGCATGAGACTTCTCCGGATTAAAACGTCAAACGGCCCTGCACCACGAAGGTCCGCTGCGGGAACGGGTGGAAAAGGTGGTATTTCGCATTGTTGATGTTGTCGACACCGAAGCTGATGGAGCCGCGCTCGCGGGCTTTGTATTGAATACGGGTATCGACCACGAAGAACGGATCGAACGCCTGATAGACGTTCTGCACATAATCGGTGTTGTCGAGCGTCGCGTAGATCTTGCTCTGGTAGCGGCCCACGACCGTCCAGGCCCAGGCACCGTTGAGATGATAGGTGCCGCCGAGCGTCGAGCGCCACGCGGGCACATAAGGCGCGCGCTTGCCCTCGGCTGTCGAGCCCGCGGTGCCGATAAAGTTCGGATCGCTGACGATGACGGAATCGACGTAAGTCACGCTGCCGAACAGGTCGATCGTATCGAGCAGCACTTTTTCCTTTTGCCACGCCAGTTCGACGCCGCGGTTGCGGAGGTGGTCGACGTTTCAGGATGAAGGCCGTCGTCGTATTGGTCGCCGGCGTAAAGCTGTTTTGCGAAATCAAGGCGTCGTAGGTGTCGTCCTGGAAGAACGACAGCCGCACCTTGCCGTCCACGAACCTGCGTTCGATGGCGATTTCTTCCGCCAGCGCCTTTTCCGGCTTCAGGTCGGGGTTGGGATTGACCAGAACACCGGAGGACCGTGGCGATCTGGTAGAGCTCGCTCACGGTCGGGAAGCGGTTGGCGACGCCGAACGATCCGGTCACCTGCCACTGGTTGTTGGGCTCCCAGGCCAGCGAGGCCTTGGGCGATGTGCGCGTGGCGTTCAGGCCCGGCGGCAGCAGCAGGCTGGTCGAGGTGATGGCGCCGGTCGCCGAATTGGCCGCGGTGTTGCCGACGTAATTGTAGCCGTCGAAGGCGCGCCAGGTCTCCCAGCGCGCGCCCAGCGTCAGCTTGAATTGCGGTGCGAAACGCCAAGCGTCCTGCGCCCACAGCGCCAGCGTCTGCGTCTTGCCGTCGCCGCGGCTGTAGAGGACGCCGGTCGAATCCGGGCCGCTGTTCCAGGTCGCGGTCTGGTAGGTCGGATTGTTCAGCACGTTGTAATCGCCGTGCACGCCGAAGCTGACTTCATGCGTGCCGCCGATGCGCCAGATGCCTTTAGCATCCGCCGTCGTCCAATTGGTGCCGTCGAGCCGCGCGATCTTGCCGGTATTGGTGAAACCGGTGCCGGCCGCAGCGACCGTGAAGGGATTGCGCTGGATGTCGGTAAGATAATCAAACCGGGTGATCGCGATATCCCAATCGAAAGCGCCGCGCGTCTCGGTCTTGAACGACAGCGCCTGACCGAGATTCTGCTGCGTCAGATTATAGGTGCCGCTGGCAAAGCCGGCGCCGACGGCCGGTCCGGCAAACGTCGGACTACCGGCTACGTTCCGCAGGTAGGTCGAAACGCTGGAACTCTGATTGTTCTGCCAGAAGCCCAGGGAGTAGGTGGCCGTCAGCCATGAAGTGATATCGACCGCGGCCTTGGCGTTGAGATTGGCCTGCTCGGTGTGCAGCAGCCCCGACGCGCCGAGGACGTTGGCGGTTGTACCGGTCCTGCTCAATTGCGGGATGACGCCGGTGGTGCCTGTGGGCAACGCGCTCGCCGTCGTCACCCAGCCCAACGGCTGGCTATAGCTGTTCTGATAATTGGCGGAAACGAACGCCGACAGATCGTTCCAGCGGTTGCCGAACGAGGCCGTGGCTTGGTCCGTCCCGTAGGTGCCCTTGGTGTTGTAGAAGTTGAAGGTCTGAATAGACTCCGACTGTCTGACCGACGCTTGCGCCTTGTCCGGCATTTTGGTCGTGAACAACAGTACGCCGCCGATTGAATTGCCGGGGTAGGCGGCCGAGAACGGCCCGTAAAACATGTTGACGCGCTGAATCTGCTCGGGCGCCACCATGCCCCAGCGCGGCGTCGCGCTGGTGTTGTTGTTGCCGATCAGCGGCGTGAGCAGAATGTCGTCGGCATAAACCAGCGTCCGCGCGCTGCCGTTGATGCCCCAGGTGCGGGTACCGAGGACTTCCTGGTTGTCGCCGTAATTGCGTTTACGCACAAGAAGGCTCGGCAGGTACTTGATCGTATCGGCGCTATCGACGGCGTTGATGTTTTGCTCGATCGTCGCGGCGATCGTGCTCGCCGCCGTGTTCGGCAGTTGATAGCGCTCCTTGAGCGGCGGCGTGGCGGTATCGGACGGCACTGAATTGACGTCCACCGGTGGCAACTCGATTTGCGACTGCGCGAACGCTGGCGCGGCGCAGCCAAGCACGCAGGAAAGCGCGCAGGCTCCAAGACTCAGACGAGACATGAAAAAACAGTCCTCACAACTGACGGTGCGATGTGCGGCGTTAGCCGTTGGCGCTCACGACAGTTGCGGAGGACCTCGGGTTCGGTTTGGATTTTCGGCAATGCCGTCGTGCAGGACTACGGCTGTCGGCCGCAGCACTTGCAGCAGCGTAACCGGCGCCCGTCGGATGATGACAGTGGCCGCGGGCGCCTGCGGCGGTGCAGCGGCGCTGCACAGCGTACAGTGATCGCAGGTTTGCGCCGGCGTATGACCGGCTGGGGATTGTTCGCCGGGTTGGGCCGCATCGCTGTGACAGATCACCGAAAAGGGATCGAGCGGCGAAGCCGCGACTTGCGGACCGGCGGCGCCCCACAAAATAGCGTTGAGGGCGATCGCGTAGATCGCCACCACGCTGAAGAATCGTCTGCCACCCAGCCGCATCGCCTTAAACGCCCTGCCAGAACGCCGTTATCCTATCACCGGATAGGAAGGTGGGCGCC
Source organism: Pseudolabrys sp. (assembly GCA_037200245.1). Classification (GTDB taxonomy): domain Bacteria; phylum Pseudomonadota; class Alphaproteobacteria; order Rhizobiales; family Xanthobacteraceae; genus Pseudolabrys. The sequence continues at coordinate 314,383 of JBBCIM010000029.1, read as the reverse complement.
AGCGATTTATTCCGGAAAGGCCGGCGCGGGACTTGTGTTTTTCGGGCCCGATCCGCTTTCACTCAAGCCTCGTTCAATCCAGAAACAGCAGCGATTCCATGCGCCTGTCCGATATTTCCTGCCGATCCTGCGCGACACGCCGAAGGACGCCGAGATCGTCTCGCACCGGCTGATGCTGCGCGCCGGCATGATGCGGCAGGAGGCCGCCGGCATTTACGCGTTCCTGCCGCTCGGCCTGCGGGTACTCGACAAGATCTGCACCATCGTGCGCGAGGAGCAGAACCGCTCCGGCGCCATCGAATTGCTGATGCCGACGATGCAGTCGGCCGATCTGTGGCGCGAAAGCGGACGCTACGACGCCTACGGCAAGGAAATGCTGCGCATCAAGGATCGCCACGAGCGCGACATGCTTTTCGGTCCGACCAACGAAGAGATGATCACCGATATTTTCCGCGCCTATGTGCGCTCTTACAAGGATCTGCCGCTCAACCTCTATCACATCCAGTGGAAGTTCCGCGACGAGGTGCGTCCGCGCTTCGGCCTGATGCGTGGCCGCGAATTCCTGATGAAGGATGCTTATTCGTTCGATGTCGATCAGGCCGGCGCGGAGCATTCCTACAACAAGATGTTCGTCGCCTACCTGCGCACGTTCGCGCGCATGGGCCTCAAATCTATTCCGATGCGCGCCGACACCGGCCCCATCGGCGGCAACCTGTCGCACGAATTCATCATCCTTGCCGACACCGGCGAGTCGGAGGTGTTCTGCCATAAGGACTATCTCGACATGGCGACGCCGCCGGCCGACGTGAATTTCGATGACCGCGCCGAGCTGAAAGGCATTTTCGACAAATGGACGTCGCAATATGCCGCGACCTCGGACATGCACGACAAGGACGTCTATGCGAAAGTCGCGCCCGACAAGCAGGTCTCGGCGCGCGGCATCGAAGTTGGCCACATCTTCTATTTCGGCACCAAATATTCCGAGCCGATGAAGGCGGTGGTGGCGACCGGCGCCGGCGGCGACGTGCCGGTGCACATGGGCTCCTACGGCATCGGGCCGAGCCGCCTCGTGGCCGCGATCATCGAAGCCTCGCATGACGACGCCGGCGTCATCTGGCCGGAGGCCGTGGCGCCGTTCAAGGTCGCGCTTCTCAACCTCAAGCAGAGCGATAGCGCGACCTCCGCGGTGTGTGAGGAGATTTATCGCGGGTTGACCGCCAAAGGCATCGACGTGCTCTACGACGATACCGACAAAGGCGCTGGCACCAAATTCGCCGCCGCCGACCTCATCGGCTTGCCATGGCAGGTCATGGTCGGCCCGCGCGGGCTTGCCGAGGGCAAGGTTGAGGTCAAGAAACGCGCCGACGGAAGCAAGGAACTCATGTCGCCGGCCGCGGCTATGGATTTGTTGGGGCGATAGCGGCGCTGAGCAACCCATAACCGTCGTCCTTCGAGGCGCGCCTGCGGCGCGCACCTCAGGGTGACGGGGCAAGGGACCACAATTCCTGTGCCCCGCCACCGACTTATCCCGGGTTCCGTGGCTTGAATCCGCCCGAATCGTGTGAAAACCCAGCCTTGGTGCGGGTTTTCCGGGAATCATAATCGTCAATGAGCGAGCCCAACGGGACGCGGCCCTTCTCGCCGTTCGAATGGATGCTGTCGCTGCGCTATTTGCGGCGCGGCGCAAAGAAGGATTCATCTCGGTCATTGCCGGGTTCTCCTTTCTCGGCATCACGTTGGGGGTCGCCACGCTCATCATCGTCATGGCGGTGATGAACGGCTTTCGCACCGAGCTGCTCTCCAAAATTCTCGGCCTCAACGGCCATCTGCTGATTCAGCCGCTGGAAAAGCCGCTGACCGATTGGGAAGAGGTGTCGGCGCGCATCGCCGCCGTCAAAGGCGTCAAGCTCGCCGCGCCGATCGTCGAAGGCCAGGCGCTGGCGTCGTCGCCGTTCAATGCCGGCGGCGTGCTGGTGCGCGGCATTCGCCTCAAGGACCTCGAACTGCTGCCCTCCATCGTCAACAACATCAAGCAAGGCTCGCTCGGCGGCTTCGATGACGGGCAGGGCGTCGCCATCGGCCGCAGGCTCGCCGACCAGCTCTCGCTGCACGCTGGCGACAACGTCACGCTGGTGGCGCCGCGCGGTGCTGTGACTGCGGTGGGCACGACGCCGCGCATCAAGCCTTACAAGATCGCGGCGGTGTTCGAGATCGGCATGTCGGAATACGACAGCGCCATGGTGTTCATGCCGCTCAAGGAAGCGCAGGCCTATTTCAACCGCGCCGGCGATGTCACCGCCATCGAGGTCTATACCGACAATCCCGACCGCGTCGATCGCTACCGCAAGGAAGTGACCGCTGCGGCCGACCGCCCGATCTTCATGATCGACTGGCGCCAGCGCAACGCCACGTTCTTCAACGCGTTGCAGGTCGAGCGCAACGTCATGTTCCTGATCCTGACGCTGATCGTGCTGGTCGCGGCGCTCAACATCGTGTCCGGCCTGATCATGCTGGTGAAGGACAAAGGCCAGGACATCGCCATTTTGCGCACCATGGGCGCGAGCCAGGGCTCGATCATGCGCATCTTCCTGATCACCGGCGCGTCGATCGGCGTCGTCGGCACCATCGTTGGCTTCCTGCTCGGCGTGGTGATCTGCTGGAATATCGAGAGCATCCGGCAGTTCATGTCGTGGCTCACCAGCACCGAATTGTTTTCGCCGGAACTTTATTTCCTCTCGCGCCTGCCGGCCGACATGGACACCGGCGAGACCACCGCGGTGGTGGTGATGGCGCTGGCGCTGTCGCTGCTCGCCACGCTCTATCCGTCCTGGCGCGCGGCGCGCCTCGATCCGGTGGAGGCGCTGCGTTATGAGTGAGGTCGCCTTCGAGGTGGAAGCCGAGCCGGCGCAGGCCGACGAAGAAATCCCTATACTGTTTCTGCACGGCGTGGAGCGACACTACCGCCAGGGCGATGCCACGCTGCATATCCTCAACAACGCGGAACTGGCGATCTGGGCCGGGCAGTCGGTGGCGCTGGTGGCGCCGTCGGGCGCCGGCAAGTCGACGCTGCTGCACATCGCCGGACTGCTCGAACATCCCGACCATGGCGACGTCTATATCGACGGCCAGGCGACTGCGACGCTGCCGGATGCCGAGCGCACGCGCATCCGCCGCAACGAGATCGGCTTCGTTTACCAGTCGCACCATCTGCTGCCGGAATTCACCGCGCTGGAGAACGTGCTCCTGCCGCAGATGATCCGCGGCCTGTCGCGCGGCGAGGCGAAGAAGCGCGCGATCGAATTGCTGGATTACCTCGGCCTGCGCCAAAGGCTCAATCACCGGCCCGCGGAACTGTCCGGCGGCGAGCAGCAGCGCGTTGCCATTGCGCGCGCCGTCGCCAATGCGCCGCGTATCTTGTTGGCCGACGAGCCGACCGGAAACCTCGACCTGCACACCGCCGATCACGTCTTCAATGCCCTGACCCAGTTGGTGCGCGCCTCGGGGCTCGCCACCATCATAGCCACGCACAACATGGAACTCGCCGCCCGCATGGACCGGCGGGTGACGTTGAAGGACGGCCAGGTGGTGGAGCTGGAATAGCCGGGAGGACGCCGAAAACGCGCTAAATCCTCCTGGTCTTACGGCTCTTGACTCTGGAACATAACATGAACTATGTTCTCTCTCTGTTCAGGGGAGAGAGCAATGTTGAAAGCCATGGTTCAAGAGGCCGCCGCGCTGGCGTCGCTTGCGTTGTTCGTCGGCATGATCGCGATCTGGTCGCAGGTGTTCAGCAATCTCTGATCGTCCGCAGCCGGCCAGTTGCGTCGCGTTGGGTGTGGCGTATCCCGCGTTGTCATTGCCGGGCTAAGGGCGCTCGTCTGCGCTTAAAGCCGGGCCATGACGGGAAGTATAAGGGAACCGGCGGACGGAGATGACCACCGGCCCTGTGTAAAGCCGGCATAGCATCCGGCCATGCGCCTTTGCCGGTGGACTTGGGCGGGCTGCGTCCTCACTCTTTGTCGGAGAGAGAATCACCCAACCGCCGAGACCTCATGTCCGATCTCGACTTCGTGCATTTGCACGTGCACTCGTCCTATTCGCTGCTGGAAGGCGCGCTGCCTATCGCGCGCCTCGCCGAATTGGCCAAGGCCGACAAGCAGGCGGCGTTGGCGCTGACCGACACCGATAACATGTTCGGCGCGCTCGAATTCTCCGAGAAGATCGCCGGTTCCGGCATCCAGCCGATCGTCGGCTGTGCGCTCGCCATCGACTTCGGCGACACGGACAACGGCGCCCGCAACGCCAATGCCCAGCCCGAACGCAGCCGGATCGTGCTGCTCGCCGCCCGCGATGCCGGTTATCGCAGCCTGATGCGGCTGTCGTCGCGCGCCTTCATGGACTCGGCGCCGAACGAGCCGCCGCGCCTCAAGCTCGAATGGCTGGAGGGCGAGACGGACGGGCATCATCGCGCTCACCGGCGGACCTGGCGGTCCGCTCGATTTTGCCATCGCCGCCGGCCAGAGCCACCTCGCCACCACGCGACTCGACGCGCTGCATCGTCTGTTCGGCGACAGCCTTTATGTCGAACTGCAGCGCCACGGCACCGCCAACGAGCGCATGATCGAACCGGTGCTGATCGATCTGGCCTACGCGCGGAATATTCCGCTGGTCGCGACCAACGAGCCGTATTTCGCCACCGCCGCCGACCACGAGTCGCACGACGCGCTGATCTGCATCGCCGAAGGCCGCTTCGTTGCCGATACCAATCGCCGCCAACTGAATGCCGAGCATCGCTTCAAGAGCCGCGCCGAAATGCGCGAGCTGTTCCGCGACCTGCCGGAGGCTTTGGCCTCGACCGTCGAGATCGCCGAGCGCTGCGCGTTTCGTCCGCGGGTGCAGCAGCCGATTCTGCCCCGTTTCTCGGTCGGAGAGGGCGGCAGCGTCGTCGACGAGGCCGACGAACTGCGCAAACGCGCCGAAGCGGGGTTGTCGGCGCGGCTCACCAGCGCGGGTCTAGCGGAAGGCCACACCGAGGACGAATACCGAGAGCGGCTTGAGTTCGAGTTGAAGGTCATCGCCGGGATGAAATATCCCGGCTACTTCCTCATCGTCGCCGACTTTATCCAGTGGGCGAAGCAGCAGGGCATCCCGGTCGGCCCCGGCCGTGGCTCGGGCGCCGGCTCGCTCGTTTCCTACGCGCTCACCATCACCGATCTGGACCCGATCCGCTTCGGCCTGCTGTTCGAGCGCTTCCTCAATCCGGAACGCGTGTCGATGCCTGACTTCGACGTCGACTTCTGCCAGGACCGCCGCGACGAAGTCATCCGCTACGTGCAGGAGCGCTATACGGCCGCGACCAGGTGGCGCAGATCATCACCTTCGGCACCTTGCAGGCGCGCGGCGTGCTGCGCGACGTCGGCCGCGTGATGCAGATGCCTTACGGGCAGGTCGACAAGCTGTGCAAACTGGTGCCGCAAAATCCGGCGGCGCGATCACGCTGGCGGCGGCATCGAGAGCGAGCCGAAGCTGCAAGCCGAAGCCGACAGCGATCCGACGGTCAAACGTGCCTTCGCCATTGCGCGCAAGCTCGAAGGCCTGACGCGTCACGCCTCGACGCATGCCGCCGGCATCGTCATCGGCGACCGCCAAATTGTCGGAACTGGTGCCGCTCTACCGCGATCCGAAGTCCGACATGCGGTGACCCAGTTCTACATGAAATGGGTCGAGCAGGCGGGCTTGGTGAAATTCGACTTCCTGGGGCTGAAAACGCTGACCGTGTTGCAGACCCGCGGTGGCGCTGGTGAAGCGCGCGGCATCGACATCGATCTGACCGCGATCCCGCTCGACGACAAAGGCACATACGATCTCCTGGCGCGGGCCGAAGCGGTCGGCGTGTTCCAACTGGAAAGCGCGGGCATGCGCCGCGCGCTGCTCGACATGCGGCCCGACCGCTTCGAGGACATCATCGCGCTGGTCGCGCTCTATCGCCCGGGTCCGATGGCGAACATCCCGACTTATTGCGCGCGCAAACACGGCATGGAGACGCCGGACTATATCCATCCCAAGCTCGAGCCGATCCTGAAAGAGACCTTCGGCGTCATCGTCTATCAGGAACAGGTGATGCAGGCCGCGCAGATTCTCGCCGGCTATCGCTCGGCGATGCCGACCTGCTGCGCCCGCGCCATGGGCCAAGAAGATCCGCAGCGAAATGCAGAAGCAGCGCAGCATTTTCGTCGATGGCTGCACCGCGCGCGGCATCGAGCCGCAGTCAGGCCGAGACTATTTTCGAATTGCTCGAGCGTTTCGCCGATTACGGCTTCAACAAGAGCCACGCCGCGGCCTACGCGCTGGTCGCCTATCAGACCGCCTATATGAAGGCGAATTATCCGGTCGAGTTCCTGGCCGCGACCATGACGCTCGACATGGGCAACACCGACAAGCTCGCCGAATTCCGCGCCGAGGCCGAGCGTCTCGGCATCAAGGTTGATCCGCCGTCGATCAACCGGTCCGACGTCGCCTTCGAAGTCGACGGCAACACCATCATCTATGCGCTGGCGGCGCTCAAAGGCGTCCGGCCGGCAGGCGGTCGAGACCATCATCGAGGCGCGAAAAAGCGGCAAGTTCGCCGACCTTGCGGACTTCGCGGCGAGGGGTCAATCCGCGCGCCATCAACAAACGTGTGCTGGAAAGCCTGGCTTGCGCCGGCGCCTTCGACGCTCTCGAGGGCAAACCGCGCCCCGCGTCGTTGGCGCGGTCGACACCGTGCTCGGCCGTGCGCAACGCGCGCATGAGGGTGCTGCGATTGGGCAGAGCGAATTGTTCGGCGGTAGCGGCAAGCCGGATCCGATCGTGCTGCCGCAAATCGAACCTTGGCTGCCGGCCGAGCGGCTGCGCCGCGAATATGAAGCCGTCGGTTTCTTCTCCTCTCCGGCCATCCGCTCGACGATTACGCCACCGTGCTCAAGAAATTGCGCGTGCAGCCTTGGGCCGAGTTCGCGCGCGCCGTGAAAATGGGCGCGACCGCCGGCCGTGTCGCCGGCACCGTGGTGTCGCGCCAGGAACGCCGCACCAAGACCGGCAACAAGATGGGCATCATCGGCCTGTCGGACCCGACCGGGCATTACGAAGCGGTGATTTTTTCCGAAGGCCTGGCCGAGCATCGCGATCTGTTGGAGCCCGGCACCGCCGTGATGCTGTTTCTATCGGCGGAAGTGCAGGGTGACGAAGTGCGCGCGCGCATCCAATCGGCCGAGCCGCTCGATGCCGCGGCGGCCAATCTGCACAAAGGTCTGCGGGTATTCCTGCGCGACGGCGCGCCGATCGAGGGTATCGCCAAACGGCTGGAATCCACGCAGGCCGGGTCTGCCCGATCCCGCGCAGACAAATGGCGATGGCGAGGTCAGCATGGTGCTGATGCTCAAGGCCGGCACCGAGGTCGAGGTGAAATTGCCCGGCCGCTTCAAAGTCCTCGCCGCAGATCGCCGGCGCCATCAAGGCGGTGCCCGGCGTGGTGCAGGTCGAGGGCGGTTTAGGTTCGGCCGCGCCCCGGAATGACGACGCTCGCTAACTTGTCGTCACCGGGCTTGTCCCCGGTGACCCCGCTTAGGAGAGTGCAGGCGCTCCTAAGCGAGATGGCTGGGACAAACCCCGGCCACGACGTCGGGGCTAATGTTGCGCGTCCGGGCCAGTTTCGCGCCTTGCGCGGGCAAATCGCACCTATATAAGCCGCCTCATCACTCACGCGGATGTTTGGCTTTAGACCCCGACAATGGGTCAAAAAGGCCTTCCGGTGGTCCCTTTAGGGGGCTCACACACCTCCGCGGCGGATCAACCGGAGAAAGTTATGGCAGTCCCTGAATTCACAATGCGTCAGCTATTGGAAGCTGGCGTGCACTTCGGCCATCAGGCCCACCGCTGGAACCCGAAGATGGGTCAATACATCTCGGCACCCGCAACAACATTCACATCGTCGACCTCGCCCAGACCGTGCCGATGCTGCATCGCGCGTTGCAGGCGGTCAGCGATACCGTGGCTAAAGGCGGCCGCATCCTATTCGTCGGCACCAAGCGCCAGGCGCAGGACGCCATCGCGGAAGCCGCCAAGCAGTCGGCGCAGTATTTCGTCAATTCGCGCTGGCTCGGCGGCACGCTGACCAACTGGAAGACGATTTCCGGATCGATCTCACGGTTGCGCAAGCTCGACGAGATGCTCTCCTCGGGCGAGGACCGGCGGCTATACCAAGAAAGAGCGCCTCACCATGCAGCGCGAGCGCGACAAGCTCGACCGCTCGCTCGGCGGCATCAAGGACATGGGCGGCGTGCCGGACCTGTTGTTCGTCATCGACACCAACAAAGAAGACATAGCGATCAAGGAAGCCCAGCGTCTTGGCATTCCGGTGGCGGCGATCGTCGACACCAATTCCGATCCCAAGGGCATCACCTATGCGGTGCCCGGCAATGGACGACGCCGCCCGCGCGGTGACGCTGTATTGTGACCTGATCGCGCGCGCCGCGCTCGACGGTATTTCCCGCGCGCAAGGCGAACATGGGCGTCGATCTCGGCGCCGCGGAAAAGCCGATCGTGGAATCGGTGCCGACCGTTCCGGCCACCGGCGATCTCGGCTTCGAACCGCTGGCCGGTCCGCGCGGCGTTGCCGACGACCTCAAGAAGCTGCCCGGCGTGTCACCGGCGATCGAGAAGCAGCTCAACGATCTCGGCATCTTCCACTTCCACGCAGATCGCCGAGCTCAACGATACGGCCGCGCACAATATCGGCGAAGAGGTCGGTCTGCCCGGCCCGCGTCGGCGGCTGGATCAAGAAGGGCCAAAGAACTGACGGCGGAGTAATTGCCGCCCACGATCGTCCATGCCCGAGGCAAAAGGCGCGGAGCGCCGTCTTTGCGCCAATGTCCCGGGCATCCACGACTAGAACTAACTGCGAGCAAAACGTGGATGGCCGGAACAAGTCCGGCCATGACGCGTGAAGGATGGTTACCGATGGCAAATATCACCGCCCAAATGGTCAAAGAGCTGCGCGAGTCGACCGGCGCCGGCATGATGGATTGCAAGGCGGCGCTCACCGAAGTGAGCGGCGACATGACCGCGGCGCAGGATTGGCTGCGCAAGAAGGGCTTGTCCAAGCCGCCAAGAAGGCCGGCCGCGTCGCCGCCGAAGGTCTGATCGGCGTCAAGGTCGCCGGCACCAAAGGCGTCGTGGTCGAAGTCAATTCGGAAACCGACTTCGTTGCGCGCAAACGATCTGTTCCAGGGCCTCGTCAAGATGATCGCGGATGTCGCGCTCAGCGTCGGCACCGACGTCGACACCTCAATGCCGCCAAAGCCGGCAGGCATCACGGTGGCCGAGTCGATCTCGACACGATTGCCAAGATCGGCGAAAACATGACGCTCGCGCCGCGCCGCGTCCTCTGTCGGTCGGCAAAAGGCGCGATCGGCGCCTATGTCCATAATTCGGTGAGCGATGGTCTCGGCAAGATCGGCGTGCTGGTCGGTCCTGGAGTCGACCGGCAAAGCCGACGAACTCGTCAGCCTCGGCCGGCTGCTCGCCATGCATGTCGCCGCCTCCAATCCACAGGCCGTCGATGCGTCCGGGCTCGATCCGGCGGTGGTGGCGCGGCGAGAAGGACGTGCTCGCCGACAAGTTCAAAGCGCAGGGGAAACCTGCCAATGTGATCGAGAAGATCGTCGAGTCGGGCCTCAAGACCTTCTATAAAGAGGTCTGCCTGCTCGAACAGGCTTACGTCCACGATTCGGGCAAGAACGTCGCGCAGGCGCTCAAGGAAGCCGAAGGCATCGTGGCGGACCGATCAAGATCACCGGGTTTGTGCGCTACGGCCTCGGCGAAGGAATTGAGAGCAGGAAAGCGACTTCGCCGCGAAGTCGCGGCGGCCGCCGGGCAGAGCTGATCTGCCAAGTTCGGCCTCTAATAAGGATCGCGGTGCATGAGTGATCCGGTCTACCGTCGCGTCATCGTGAAATTGTCCGGGGAAGCGCTCACCCGGCGCTTCCGGATTCGGCATCGATCAGGCGACGGTCGAGCGGCTCGCCGAAGACCTCGTGACCACGCCCAAGATGGCGTCGAGCTTGGCGTCGTGGTCGGCGGGCGGTAACATCTTTCGCGGCGTCGAGGTTTCCGCACGCGGCGTGCCGCGTCCGGTCGGCGACACCATGGGCATGCTGGCAACCGTAATGAATTGCCTGGTGCTGGAGGCCGCCGTTGAGCGCGCCGGTAGCGAGGCGCGCACGCTGTCCGCGCTCGCCATGCCGTCGGTCCTGCGAGACCTATAATCGCAAGCGCGCGCTCAAGAATCTCGGCAAGGGCCGGATCGTCCTGCTGGCGGCGGGCACCGGTAATCCGTTCTTCACACCGATACCACGGCGGTATTGCGGGCCGCGGAGCTCGAGTGCCCAGGCGGTGCTCAAGGCCACCAATGTCGACGGCGTCTATACGGCGGACCCCAAAAAGGACCCCAAGGCGACGCGCTACGGACAAGCTCGGCCACCAGGAAGCCATCGAAAAGGACCTGCGGGTCATGGATGGCGCGGCCTTCGCGCTTGCCCGCGAAAACCGGATGCCTATCATCGTATTCTCGATCGCCGACAAGGGCGCCATCGAGGCTGTACTACGCGGCAAAGGGCGCGCGACCGTCGTCGGCTAGCATATTCGCAGGGGTGCGCTCGCGCATGATCCCGAAAAGTGGGAACCGGTTTTCGGATAAGATCATGCGCAAGGAAAAGTCGGGGGATCGCCATGGCTAACGCAACTTACGACCTCAACGACATCAAGCGCCGCATGCGCGGCGCCAGCATTGCGCTCAAGGAAGAGCTGTCGGGCCTGCGCACGCGCCGCGCCTCCGCGCATCTGCTCGATCCGGTGATGGTGGAAGCCTACGGCGCGCAGATGCCGCTGCAGCAATGCGCCAGCGTCACGGTGCCCGGAGTCGCGCATGATCTCGGTCAATGTCTGGGATCGCTCGCTGGTGCACGCGGTGGAAAAAGCCATCGTCAATTCCAATCTCGGCCTGTCGCCCGCGACCGAAGGCCAGACCATCCGCCTGCGCATCCCCCGAGCTCAATTCGGACCGGCGCAAGGAACTGGTGAAGCTCGCGCATAAATATGCCGAGGCGGCGCGCATCGCGGTGCGCCACGTGCGGCGCGACGCCATGGAGTTGCTCAAGAAGCTCGAGAAGGATCACGAGATCAACAAAGACGATCACGACCGCTCCGCCGCCGACGTCCAGAAGGCGACGGATGCGGGCATTGCGAGATCGATCAGATGCTGGCAGGCAAGGAAAAGGAGATCCTCACCGTCTGAGGTCTATCCCCATGCCCGAGGCAGAGCTCCCAGCGAAACCGGCATTCGAAGTGCCGCGCCACGTCGCCATCATCATGGATGGCAATGGCCGCTGGGCTGCGGCGCGCGGGCTGCCGCGCGTCGAGGGGCACCGGCGCGGCGTCGACGCGTTGCGGCGCACGATCCGCGCGGCCGGCGAAATCGGCATCGAGATCATCACGATTTTTTCCTTCAGCGCGGAAAACTGGGCGCGGCCGGCGACCGAAGTGCTCGAACTGATGGGCCTGCTGCGGCGCTTCATCCGCAACGACCTCGCCGAACTGCATAAGAGCAACGTTCGGGTGCGCATTATCGGCGAGCGCGAAGGCCTCGATCCCGATATCGCCCGCCTGTTGACCGAGGCGGAAGAACTCACGCGCGCCAATACCGGATTGACCTTGGTGGTGGCGTTCAACTACGGCGCCCGTCAGGAAATCGCGCGCGCGGTGCGGCGCATGGCCGAGCAGGTGGCGAGCGGCGCGCTCAAGCCGGCCGATGTCGACATGGACACTATCGCCCGTTTCCTCGACGCGCCGGATTTGCCCGATCCCGATCTGATCATCCGCACCAGCGGCGAGCAACGCCTGTCGAATTTCCTGCTGTGGCAGTCGGCTTATAGCGAACTGGTGTTCGTGCCGACTTATTGGCCGGACTTCGACCGCGCCGCGCTCGAAGCGGCGATTGTGGAATATCAGCAGCGCGAGCGCCGGTTCGGCGGGCTCGTGGCCAAACCGGATCCTGATCCGTGGAGCATAAGAACCACGCTCCCGGCGCCGACGAAAAAACTGATATTGCCAAGGCTCCGAGCAATCTCACGCTGCGGATTCTGTCCGCCGCGGTGCTGGCGCCGATCGCCATTGGCGCCGCCTATCTCGGCGGCTGGCCCTTCGCGGTTTTTTGGGGCCGTCGCCGCCGGCGCTGTGCTGTGGGAATGGCAGAAGCTGGTGTCGGGTGCGGTCTGGATCGTCGCCGGCTTTGGCTATGCGGGCGCCTTGCTGGCGGCGCCGGTGATCTTGCGTCACGACGCGGCGCTCGGATTTCTCGCCATCATCTTGTTGTTCGCCATCGTGTGGACCACGGACGTGCTCGGTTATTTCGCCGGCCGCGCCATCGGCGGGCCGAAATTGATGCCGGCGGTCAGTCCGAAGAAAACCTGGTCCGGCGCCATCGCCGGCGCGATTGGCGCCATGATGGTCGCCGTGCTGGTTGCCAGACTTTTCGGCGCCTTCAACAGCGCGGGCATCGCCGGTATTGCGCTGCTGCTGTCGATCTGCTCGCAGGCTGGCGATCTGCTGGAGTCCTGGATCAAGCGTCAGTTCGGTGCCAAGGATGCGAGCCAGCTCATTCCCGGTCATGGCGGCGTGATGGATCGCCTCGATGGCTTCTGGGCCGCCGCGCTCATCGCTTGCCTGATCGGCGTATCGCGGGGCGGCTTGGACGGCGCCACGCGCGGTCTGCTGGTATGGTGAGCGCATGACGCCTGCGAACCTTGCCCGACCGACGCCGCGCGCGATGCCCAGCCAGCGCAGTATCACGATTCTTGGCGCCACCGGATCGGTCGGCATGAGCACGATCGATCTGGTCAAGCGCGAGCCCGGCCGCTTTCGCGTCGAGGCGGTCACCGCGCGGCGTAACGCCACCGCGCTTGCCAAGATCGCCATCGAGGTTGGCGCGCGCCTCGCGGTCGTCGCCGATGCGGATTTCTACGATGAACTCAAAGGCGCTCTGGCGGGCAGTGGCATCGAAGCCGCGGCGGGCGAGGCTGCAATCGTCGACGCCGCGCAGCGCCCGGCCGACTGGGTGATGGCGGCGATCAGCGGCGCGGTCGGATTGAAGCCGACGCTTGCCGCCATCGAACGCGGCGCCACTGTCGGCCTCGCCAACAAGGAATGTCTGGTCTGCGCCGGCGCGTTCTTCATGCGGCGCGCGGCGGCGACCGGCGCTACGGTTTTGCCGGTCGACTCGGAACACAACGCGGTATTCCAGGCGCTCGGCGCCGGTCCGCGCGAAGACGTCAAGCGCGTGATCCTCACCGCGTCCGGCGGCCCGTTCCGCACCTGGACGATCGAGCAGATCAAAGCGGCGACGCCCGAGCAGGCGCTGCGCCATCCGAACTGGTCGATGGGTCCAAAGATCACCATCGATTCCGCAAGCCTGATGAACAAAGGCCTCGAATTGATCGAAGCCATGCACCTGTTCGCGCTGCGGCCCGATGAGCTCGAGGTGCTGGTGCATCCGCAGTCGGTCATTCATGGCATGGTCGAATTCCGCGACGGTTCGGTGGTGGCGCAGCTCGGCTCGCCCGACATGCGCATTCCGATTGCGCATTGCCTGGCCTGGCCGCAACGCATCGACGGACCGGCGGCGCGGGCTCGATCTGGCGAAAGTGCGCGAACTGACGTTCGAGGAAGCCGACCTCGTGCGCTTTCCGGCCTTGGCGCTGGCCCGCCGAGCGATGGAAACGGGCGGGGCGGCGCCGACGGTACTCAATGCCGGCAACGAAATCGCGGTGGCCGAATTCCTGAGAGGCCGCATTCCATTCCAGGCGATCCCGGCGCTGGTCGAGAAGACCTTAGGCGCTGCCGCCGCGCGCGGTCTGCTGGCCGAACCGGACGGGCTCGAGGCAGCCCTCGGCGTTGACCATATTGCGAGAAGTTTAGCCCAGGATCTCTTAGGGGCTCTTGCCTGAAATTGCCTTAAAGTCATCCTAGTAAGCTTGCGCTAACGATAGTGGCGCCATACCAGCCGGGACGAGGGTGTAATGAGTATGAACATTCTGGGGGGGCTGAGCGCATTCGGCGGCGGTGTCGTTGGCCTATGTCGTGCCGTTCCTGTTTGTGCTGACGATTGTCGTTTTCTTTCATGAGCTTGGCCACTTCCTGATCGCCCGCTGGTGCGGCATTAAAGTCGTGACTTTCTCGATCGGTTTCGGCCCCGAAATCGTCGGTTTCAACGACCGTTACGGCACGCGCTGGAAAGTCTCCGCGGTGCCGCTCGGCGGCTATGTCAAATTCTTCGGCGACGACAATGCGGGCGAAGCTGTGCCTGATCGCGAGGCCGCGGCCGGCATGACGGAAGCCGAGAAAGCCGACAGCTTCATTTTCAAGAAAGTCGGCGCCCGCGCCGCCGTGGTTGCGGCCGGTCCGATCGCCAACTTCATCCTGGCGATCGCGATATTCGCCGGCATCTTCATGACTATCGGTAAGCAGACCACCAGCGCTCGCGTCGACACGGTGCAGGCCGGCAGTGCGGCACAGATCGCGGGCTTCATGCCTGGCGATCTGGTGATCGGCATCAACGGCGACAGAATCGAGAACTTCGCCGACATGCAACGCATCGTCAGCGTCAGCGCAGGCGAGCCGCTCAGCGTCGAGGTCGATCGCGGCGGCGCCCACGTGACGCTCAAGGCCGTCCCCGAGCTCAAAGAGATCAAGGACAATTTCGGCAACGTGCACCGCCTCGGCGTGCTCGGTATCAGCCGCTCGATGGCCCCCGGTGACATTAAGACGCAGAAGGTCGGGCCGTTCTCGGCCATCGTCATGGGCGCGCAGGAGACCTGGTTCGTGGTCGACCGCACTCTGTCCTACATCGCCGGCGTCTTTGCCGGGCGCGAAGCCGCCGACCAGCTCGGCGGGCCGATTCGCATTGCCCAGGTCTCCGGCCAGGTCGCGACCGCCGGATTCGCGGCCCTCATTCACCTGACTGCCGTACTTTCGGTCTCAATTGGGCTGTTAAATCTGTTTCCGATCCCCTTGCTCGACGGGGGTCACCTTTTGTTCTATGGAATCGAAGCTGCCCGTGGCCGCCCGCTTTCGGAGCGGGCCCAGGAGGTCGGGTTCAGAATTGGGCTCGCGATCGTCCCTGATGTTGATGATTTTTGCAACCTTTAATGACATTCTTCACTTGGCCACCTCGTAATCGTTGCGCTTGGGCAACCTTGGGCAACTTTTTGAGGGGAAAGGGAAACTTGGGCTGGTGGTATCGTTTGCAGTGCGGCTAAAACGCTGTACAAAGCGAACGAAAGTCTGGCCCGGCAGTGTGTCGAAATCCGCAGCGGGGGCGGCCGCCAAGGATCAAGAGGGCGCGTTACGAATGGGACGTTGTGTGCGGTTGGTTCGGGGACTTGCCCTTGCCTGTGGTGTCCTCGCGGGCATTCTTGTCGGCGTCGGGTGCGTGACGGTCGCGTCTACGGGCGTGGCGCTCGCGCAGACCGTCAGTTTCTATCGTGGTCGAAGGTAACCGCCGGGTCGAAGCCGACACCGTGCGCTCCTATTTCAAGCCCGGCCCCGGCGGCCAGCTTGGCGCCGCCGAAATCGACGAAGCGCTCAAGACCCTTTACGCAACCGGGCTGTTTTCCGACGTCCGCATTAACCGTGCCGGCGGCCGGTTGGTCGTTACGTCGTGGAAAACCCGGTGCTCAACCGGGTGGCGTTCGAAGGCAACAAGAAGGCCAAGGACGAGCAGCTCAAGGCCGAAGTTCAGTCGAAGCCGCGCGGCACTTTGTCGAAGCCGACGGTGCAGGCCGACGTCCAGCGCATCATCGAAATCTATCATCGCAGCGGCCGCTTCGACGTCACCGTCGAGCCGAAAAATCATCGAACTGCCGAACAACCGCGTCGATCTCGTGTTCGAGATCAAGGAAGGCGACAAGACGGGCGTGAAAGACATCCGCTTCGTCGGCGCCAAGGCATTCTCCTCCGGCCGCCTGATGGACATCATCAAGACGTCGGAAAGCACTTGGCTGAGCTTCCTGCAGACCACCGACATCTACGATCCGGATCGCGTCGAAGCCGATCGCGACCTGTTGCGCCGCTTCTATCTCAAGCACGGCTATGCCGACGTGCGAATCGTGTCGGCGGTCGGCGAATACGATCCGGCCAAGAAGGGCTTCGTCGTCACCTTCACCATCGATGAAGGCGCCCAGTACCGCGTCGGCACCATCGACGTGGTGTCGAACGTGCACGCCATGGATTCGAATTCGCTGCGCAGCAGCCTCAAGCTAAGCGCCGGCAACGTCTATAACGCCGATCTGGTCGAGAAGACCGTCGAAGTGATGACGATCGAGGCCGCTAAGCGCGGCTATGCCTTCGCCAACGTGCGCCCGCGCGGCGATCGTAACTTCGAGACCAAGACCATCAATCTCACCTTCGTCATCGAAGAGGGCACGCGCGCCTATATCGAGCGCATCAACGTGCGCGGCAATGTCCGCACTCGCGAATACGTCATTCGCCGCGAATTCGATATCGGCGAAGGCGATGCCTATAATCGCGCCCTGATCGACCGCGCCGAGCGCCGGTTGAAAAACCTGAATTTCTTCAAGTCGGTCAAGATCACCAACGAGCCGGGCTCGGCGCCCGACCGCGTCGTGGTCAATGTCGAAGTCGAAGAAATGGCGACCGGCGAATTCACGATTTCCGGCGGTTATTCCACATCCGACGGCTTCATCGCCGAAGCAGCGTCGCCGACCGCAACCTCATGGGCCGCGGTCAATTTGCCAAGGCGTCGGTGAGCTATGGGCCAATATTCGCGCGGCGTCGACTTCTCGTTTGTCGAGCCGTATCTGCTCGGCTACCGCATGGCCGGTGGCGTCGACTTCTTCGCCAAGCAGACGCAGCCGACGTCGTACGTGTCCTACGGAACGTCAACCGTCGGCACCAATCTTCGTGTAGGCTTTGCGCTGACGGAAGAACTGGCCATCCAGCCGCGCTATTCGATCTATCGTCAGGAAGTCACCCTGCCGGACGCGTACAATAACTGCGTCAATTCGGCAGCAGCGCAGACGTTCAGGGCAACCGGCGCAGGTGGCGTCACGCCATCCGACGCCTGCTTTATCGACGGCGAAGCCTCGCTGCCGGTACGTAAGGAATTGGCGGCCGGTCCGGTCGTGGTGTCGCTGGTCGGCTATACGCTGTCCTACAATACCCTCGACAACAACAAGTCCCCGACCAGCGGTCTTTACGCCGAACTCAAGCAGGATCTGGCCGGCGTCGGCGGCGACGTGAACTTCGTCCGTTCGACCTTCGAGACGCGCAATTACTACGAGGTGGTTTCCGATATCGTGGCGGTCCTCAAGCTGCAAGGCGGCAATATCGCCGGTTGGGGCGGCAAGGACCTGCGCATGCTGGATCATTTCCAGATGGGCCCGAATCTCGTGCGCGGCTTCCAGCCCGCCGGCATCGGTCCCCGCGATATTACGCCCGGCACAACGAACGACGCACTCGGCGGCACGATGTATTGGGGCGCCAGCGTCGAAGCGCAGACGCCGCTGTACTTCCTGCCGAAGGAAGTCGGCATCAAGCTCGCGGCCTTCGTCGACGCCGGCTCGCTATGGGACTACAAGGGGCCGACTTCGTGGAACCAAACCGGCGAGACACTTACGGTCGATGATACGAATAAAGTTCGTTCATCCGTCGGTATGGGCCTGATCTGGGATTCGCCGCTCGGTCCGCTGCGCTTCGACTTGGCTTATCCGATTACCAAGGGCGCCAACGATCGCACGCAGATCTTCCGCTTCAGCGGCGGCACCAGGTTCTGAACGAAATTCGGATCTTGGCCGCAGTCGGCGGCACGGCCAGAACAGTATGAGCGAGCCGGTATTCCTGCGACATAGCCGCGGTCTCACGCTTGATGAGATCGCCAAATTGTGCGGTGTGGCACCGTCAACGACGCCGCACGCCCGGCGCATAATCGGTTTGGCGCCGCTCGATCGCGCCACGCCCTCCGAACTTACGTTCTTCGACCACAAAAAATACGCCGATGCCGCGGCGATCACCCACGCCGGCGCGTGTCTGACCACGGCGGCGCTTGCGCAATATGTGCCGCCGCATGTCGCGGTCTTTGCCGTTCGCGAGCCGTATCGCGCCTTCGTGACGGTGTCGCGCGAACTGTTTCCGCATTCGTTGCGGCCGTCTTCGCTTTCCAGGCCTGGCGAGATCGCCGGCGCCCATGTCGATCCCGCCGCGCGTCTGGAAGACGGCGTCACCATCGATCCCGGCGCGGTCATCGGCCCCGGCGTCGAGATCGGCTCCGGCACCGTGATCGGCGCCAATGCCGTGCTCGGCGCCGAAGTGCGCGTCGGCCGCGATTGCTCGATCGGCGCAGGCTCGGCGATTGCCAATACGCTGATCGGTGATGGCGTCATCATCCATCAAGGCTGCAAGATCGGTCAGGACGGGTTCGGCTATGTGATGGGCAGCATGGGCCACCTCAAGGTCCCGCAGATCGGCCGGGTTATCATTCAGGACAATGTCGAGATCGGCGCCGGCACGGCCGTCGACCGCGGCGCTATTCGCGATACCGTCATTGGCGAGGGCACCAAGATCGACAACCTGGTCCAGGTAGGCCACAATGTCAGCATCGGTCGGCATTGCGTTATCGTGGCACAGTCGGGAATTTCCGGCAGCTCGACGCTCGAAGACTTCGTCTTGCTTGGCGCGCGGGTCGGCATCGATACGAACGTTACCGTCGGCGAGGGGGCACAAATCGCCGGCACCAGCATTGTCCATAGCGACGTACCGCCCGGCGCGCGCTGGGGCGGCATGCCAGCCAAGCCGGTCAAGATCTGGTTCCGCGAAATGCTGATCATCGAGCAACTGGCGCGCCGGAGAGGCGGCACCCAAGCCGCGGGGGACGCTTGAGATCATTGCCATGAAAGACGTCGTCACAAAGCTTGAAGCGGCCGACATCGCGGTGGTGCTGAAAATGCTGCCGCACCGGTATCCGTTTTTGATGATCGACCGCGTCGTGGATATCCAGGGCGACGACCACGCCGTCGGTATCAAGAACGTCACCATCAACGAGCCGCATTTTCAGGGGCATTTTCCGGAAAATCCGGTATTTCCAGGCGTCCTCATGATCGAGGGCATGGCGCAGACCGCCGGCGTCATGTGCATCGCCAAGACGCAGTCGACGCAACCGAAGTCGGTATTCTTCCTGACCATCGACAAGGCCAAATTCCGCAAACCGGTTCTGCCCGGCGATACCATCGAGTATCACATGACTAAGATCGCCCAGCGCAAGACCATGTGGTGGTACAAAGGCGTCGCCAAGGTTGCCGGCCAGATCGTCGCCGAAGCGGAAGTCGGCGCCATGATTTCAGACGCATGAGCGCCAGCGTGATCGATGCCTCGGCGCGGATCGAGGCCGGGGCCGTGGTCGGGCGCGATGTTTCGATCGGCCCGTTTTGCACTGTCGGCCCCCATGTGACCCTCGGCGACGGCTGCCGGCTGCACGCCCATGTTAACATCACCGGCCACACCGCCATCGGCCCGCGCACCGTTATTCATCCCTTCGCTTCGCTCGGCTCGCCGCCGCAATCCTTCAGCTACAAAGGCGGCCCGACCAAGCTCGTCATCGGCGCCGACTGCGATATCCGCGAAGGCGTGACCGCCAACACCGGCACCGAGGAGGGCGGCGGCATCACGACGATCGGCGATCATTGTTTTTTGATGGTCGGCGCACATGTCGGCCATGATTGCCACGTCGGCAATCATGTGGTGTTCGCCAACAACGTCTTGCTCGCCGGCCACGTCACCATCGGCGATTATGTCGTGTTCGGCGGTGGCGTTGCGGTTCGGCAATTCGTACGCATCGGCGACGGCGCCATGATCGTCGGCATGAGCGGGGTGCGCGCCGATGTCATCCCCTGGGGTATGGCGTTGGGATCGCCATTGGCCAATCTGGTCGGCCTCAACATTATCGGCATGCGCCGGCGCGGCCTCAGCAAAACCGAGATTCATCGCGTCCGCGCGGCTTACCAACGTCTGTTTCTTGGCGAGGGCGAATTCCGCGCGCGCATCGAGCAGGTCGCCGGCGAATACGTCGGCGACGCACATGTCGGCAAAGTGATCGCCTTCATCCGCGCCGGCAAACGGCCTTTCACCATGGCATCCAATCGTAACGACGCCGTCGAGGAGTCATGAGTCTGGCGCCCACCGCGGTGGAGCAAAGTCCGCTGGCTATGATTTGCGGCGGTGGTTCGCTGCCGTTGGCTGTGGCGGATTACGTGACGAGCCGCGGCCGGCCCGTTGTGCTGTTCCCGCTATACGAAGCCGCGGAAGGCACCGCGGTCGAGCGTTATCCGCATCATTGGATTTACATCGGCCAAATCGGCAAATTCTTACGGCTGGCGCGTGCCGCCGGTTGCCGCGATCTGGTGTTTATCGGCGCGCTGGTGCGCCCCTCGATCTGGCACGTGCACCCCGATCTGTTCGGTTTGAGCTTGCTGATGCGGGTGCTGGCGGGCTTTCGCGGCGGCGACAATCATCTGCTGTCGACGATGAGCAAAATCGTCGAGGAGGAAGGTTTCCGTCTACTCGGCGCGCACGAAGTTGCGCCGGAAATTCTGGTGCCCGAAGGCGCGCTCGGCCGCGCGCAGGCCTCGGAACGCGACCGTGCCGATATCGCCTTGGGCCTCGAATTCCTCCACGCCACAAGTCCGTTCGATGTCGGCCAGGCGGTCGTGGTCGCGGACCGCCATGTGTTGGCGGTCGAAGCGGCTGAAGGCACAGACCAATTGCTGGCGCGCGTCGCCGAATTGCGCGTCAACGGCCGCGTCCGCGCCGCCGTCGGCACCGGCGTTCTGGTCAAGGCGCCCAAGCGCGGGCAGGATTTGCGTTTCGACATGCCGTCGATCGGACCGCGCACCGTTAAAGAAGCGGTGCGCGCAGGGCTTGCCGGGATCGCGGTCGTAGCCGGATCGACCATTGTCGCCGAGCCGGGTCAACTCGTGGCCGCTGCCGATCGTGCCGATATTTTCGTGGTTGGCGTGCCCGCCGGGACCGAGCGATGAGCGCGCATGTCTATCTGGTTGCGGGCGAGGAATCCGGCGACCGGCTCGGCGCGGCGCTGATCGCCGCGCTCAAACGGCAGACACAAGGCCGCGTGCGTTTTTCCGGCGTCGGCGGCACGCATATGGCCGAGGCCGGCGTGGTTTCGCTGTTTCCGCTCGGCGATCTGGCCATCGTCGGCATTTCCGCGATTCTTGCCGATCTGCCGAAGATACTGCGCCGCATCCGCGAGACGGCGGACGCCGTGGTCGCCGCCAAACCGGACGTGCTGGTCATTATCGACAGTCCGGAATTCACCCATCGTGTGGCACGGCGTGTGCGCGCCCTCGCGCCTTCGATTCCGATCGTCGATTATGTCTGCCCGTCGGTTTGGGCGTGGCGGCCGGGCCGCGCCGGCGCCATGCGCGATTATGTCGACCACGTGCTGGCGTTGCTGCCGTTCGAGCCCGCAGTGATGAAAAAGCTCGGCGGGCCGTCATGCACCTTCGTCGGCCATCCGCTGAGCGAGAAGGTTGGCAGCTTGCGGCCCAATGCCGATGAGGCCCAGCGCCGCCTGAGCGATCCACCACAGCTTCTCGTGCTTCCGGGCAGCCGCTCCGGCGAAATCGCGCACATGGCGCCGCCGTTTGCCCGTGCGGCTAAACTGCTGAGCGATCGGATCGGCGGGCTGGAAGTTCTGGTTCCGGCCGTGCCGCGGCTCGCCGACAAGGTGAGGGCGGTTGTTGCCTCCTGGCAGGTTCCGGTGCGGATCGTGACCGATCCGGCGGAAAAGGAACAGGCGTTCCGCACGGCGCGGGCGGCACTGACGAAATCGGGCACCTCGACCTTGGAACTGGCCGTTGCCGGCGTGCCGATGGTCGCCGGCTACAAGATTTCGCTACTGGAGGAATTGGTCGGCCGCCTTCTGGTCAAGGTGCCATCGATCATCCTCGCCAACCTGGTCCTCGGCGAAAAAGCGGTGCCGGAACTGCTCCAGCGCGCTTGCACGCCCGCGGCGCTCGCCTTGGCTCTGCTGCCGTTGATGTCCGATACGCCGGAGCGCCGTTGCCAAATCGAGGCCTTTGCCCGCCTGGACGCGATTATGGAGATCGGGACCGCGGTTCCGAGCGATCGGGCCGCGCAAGTTATCCTTAATTGCGTTGCCGTCCTTAACCAACCAAAGCGTGAATCTATGGCCTCAAAGCCATCAACAGCGTAGTTTGCGCACCGTCACAATTGTCGTAAAGCACAACCGATAAGTTTGGAAACTGCCTTTGACTCTTCCTTCCCGCGCCGCGATCACTGCCGTCCATGGCTACTTGCCGCCGGACCTGCTCACCAATGCAGAGTTGGCGAAGCTGGTCGACACCAGCGATGCCTGGATCACCGAGCGTACCGGCATCAAGGAGCGTCACATCCTCAAGGGCGAGGGCCTCGGCACTTCGCACATGGCCGCGGAAGCGGTACGCGGCCTTCTGCAGAAGACCGGCACCAAGCCGGAAGAAGTCGACCTGCTGATCTGCGCGACCACAACGCCGGACATGCAATTCCCGTCGACCGCCAATCTGATCTGCGACATGGTCGGCATCCGCGACATCGGCAGCTTTGACGTCCAGGCGGCGTGCTCGGGATTTCTCTATTCGCTGACCATCGCGTCGCAATTCATCGCCAACGGCACCGCGCGCAAAGTTGTCGTGGTCGGTGCCGACAAGATGTCGTCGATCATCGACTATACCGATCGCGCGACCTGCGTGTTGTTCGGCGACGCCGCGGGCGCCGTGCTGCTCGAGCCGAGCACCAGCGGCTACGGCATCATGGATACGCTGATCCGTTCCGACGGCGCCGGCATGATCCACCTGCATCAGAAGGCAGGCGGTAGCCGCATGCCGCCGAGCGCGGAAACGGTCGCAAAGCGTCTGCACTACGTTCATCAGGAAGGCGCCGCGGTCTACAAGCACGCGATCGCGCGCATGGCCGAAGTGTCAGGCGAGATCATGGCGCGCAACAATCTGCGCGGCGACATGATCGATTGGCTGGTGCCGCACCAAGCCAACAAGCGCATCATCGAATCGACAGCCGAGCGCATGGGCATGCCGATGGAAAAGGTGATGGTTACCATCCACAAATATGGCAACGTCACCAACGCCACCATTCCGCTCTGCCTGTGGGACTACGAGCCCAAGCTCAGGGAAGGCAACCGCATCATCCTCGCGGCCTTCGGCGGCGGCTTCACCTGGGCCGGCGTCTACGTGACCTGGGCCTATGACGGGTCGAAAGCGCCGAAGCTCAATGGCAACGGCGCGGCCAACGGCAATGGCGCCATCAACGGCGCCGCAAATGGAAAGGGCGGCTGAACCAGCCGCCCCGTCCAACTCAATTTAATCCGAGAGACTATTTTCGCCGCGAGATCGGCACGTAGTCCCGCGTGGTCGCACCGGTATAGAGCTGGCGCGGACGGCCGATCTTCTGCTTCGGGTCCTCGATCATTTCCTTCCACTGCGCGATCCAGCCGACCGTACGTGCTACGGCAAAGAGTACGGTGAACATCGTGGTCGGGAAGCCCATCGCCTTGAGGGTAATGCCCGAATAGTAGTCGACGTTCGGATAGAGCTTCTTCTCGATGAAGTATTCGTCGCTCAGCGCGATGCGCTCGAGCTCCAGGGCGACGTCGAGCAGTGGATCGTCCTTGATGCCGAGCTCGGCCAGCACTTCGTGGCAGGTCTTGGCCATGATCTTGGCGCGCGGGTCGTAGTTCTTATAGACGCGGTGTCCAAAGCCCATCAGGCGGTAGGAATCGTTCTTGTCCTTGGCGCGCTTGATGAATTCCGGGATGCGATCCACGGTGCCGATTTCGGCGAGCATATTGAGCGCCGCTTCGTTGGCGCCGCCATGCGCGGGCCCCCACAGACAGGCGCAGCCGGCCGCGATACAGGCAAACGGATTGGCGCCGGACGAACCGGCAAGCCGCACCGTCGATGTCGAGGCGTTCTGCTCGTGATCGGCGTGCAGGATGAAGATGCGGTCCATCGCACGCGCCAGCACCGGGTTCGGCTTGTAGTCCTCGGTCGGCACCGCGTAGCACATGCGCAGGAAGTTGGTGGAATAGTCGAGGTCGTTCTTCGGATAAACGAACGGCTGGCCGACCGAATATTTATAAGCCATCGCGGCGAGCGTCGGCACTTTCGCGATCATGCGGATCGACGCGATCATGCGCTGCTGCGGATCGGAGATGTCGGGTTGAGTCGTGATAGAACGCCGACAGCGCGCCGATCGAACCGGTCATCACCGCCATCGGATGCGCGTCGCGGCGGAAGCCCTGGAAGAACCGGCTCATCTGCTCGTGCACCATCGTGTGGCGCGTGACGCGGTAATCGAAGTCGGCTTTCTGCTGCGGCGTCGGCAATTCGCCGTAGAGCAGCAGGTAGCAGGTCTCTAAAAAGTCGCCGTGCTCGGCGAGTTGCTCGATCGGGTAGCCGCGATATTCCAGAACACCTTCGTCGCCGTCGATGTAGGTGATCTTGGACTCGCAGCTCGCCGTCGACGTGAAGCCGGGGTCGTAGGTAAACAACCCGCTCTCGCTGTAGAGCTTCGAGATGTCCACTACATCGGGACCTGTCGTCCCGCTGTAGATCGGAAAATCCCAATTCTTGTTGCCGACGGTAAGCGTACCGATCTTGTTTTTGGTGTCCGTCTTGGCGTCCATGGGCAAGCCCTCAAATTGATAGGGAGCGTTGTGGAGTGAAAACCTATCTCCGGGAGGAGACGCGACGCCAGTTTAGGCGTGGCTTCCAGGGTACTTTTGCGTAGCTCAATCAAGTGTGCACTGCAAGATAGAGCGCCGCAAGATGCAGCAGTGTGCAAAGCTGCCCGCTATCTGGGCATGGCTCACCCCTTGACCCGGACACATAAACTTATGCGCCATTGGCGGCCTGATCGCGCAGCCGCGCCAGGCTTTCGTCTCGCCCCAGCACCGCCAGGACGTCGAAGATCGGCGGCGAGGTTGTCCGCCCCGTCAGAGCAGCCCGCAGCGGTTGCGCCACCGCGCCGAGCTTCTGGCCGGAACGCTCGGCAAAGGGTCGCACCACGGCCTCGATGGCGGTCGCGGTCCAGTCGGTGATGGCTTCAAGCTCGGGCACCAAGCCGGCAATGACGGCTTTGGCGTCGGGCGTAAGGACAGCCTTAGCCTGTTCATTGATATCGAGCGGCCGGCTTGCCCAGAGGAAGCGGGAGGCGTCGAACAGTTCGACCAAGGTCTTGGCGCGCTCCTTCAAGCCCGGCATGGCGGTCCACATCTTGGCGCGCAGCGCAGGGGTCATCTTGCTGGCGAGATCCTGGCCGCCGGCGATATGCGGCAGCAGTTGTTCGAGGGCCGCGATCAGGTCGGCGTCGCTTGAGGCTCGAATATAATGGCCGTTGAGGTTTTCCAGCTTGGCGAAGTCGAAGCGCGCCGGCGAGCGGCCGATGGCTGGCAGGTCGAAGGCCGCGATCATCTCCTCAGTCGAGAACATTTCTTGATCGCCATGGGCCCAGCCGAGTCGGACCAGGTAATTGCGCATAGCCGCCGGCAAATAACCCATGGCCCGGTAGGCATCGACACCGAGCGCGCCATGGCGTTTGGACAGCTTCGAGCCGTCCGGTCCATGGATCAGCGGGATATGCGCCATGATCGGCACATTCCAGCCGAGCGCCTCGTAGATATGCTTCTGCCGGGCGCCGTTGGTCAGGTGGTCGTCCCCTCGGATGATGTGGGTGACGCCCATGTCATGATCGTCCACCACCACAGCCAGCATGTAGGTCGGATTGCCGTCGGACCGCAGCAGCACCAGGTCGTCGAGGTCGGCGTTCTGCCAGACCACGCGGCCCTGCACTTGATCCTCGATCACGGTCTCGCCGGTCTGGGGGGCCTTGAGCCGGATCACCGGCTTGATGCCCGGCGGCGCCTCGGACGGGGCGCGGTCGCGCCAGCGCCCGTCGTAAAGCTTGGCACGGCCCTCGCGGCGCGCCGCCTCCCGCATGGCGGTGAGTTCCTCCGGCGAGGCGAAGCAGCGATAGGCCTTGCCTTCGGACAGGAGTTGCTCGGCGATCTGACGGTGGCGGGCGGCGCGCGAGAACTGGAACACGATATCGCCGTCCCAGGACAGGCCTAACCAGTTCAGGCCGTCTATGATGGCGGCAATGGCGGCATCGGTGGAACGCTCGCGGTCGGTATCCTCGATTCGCAGCAGCATCTTGCCGCCGAACCGGCGCGCATAGAGCCAGTTGAACAGCGCCGTCCGGCCGCCGCCAATATGGAGGAAGCCGGTCGGAGACGGCGCAAAACGGGTGACAACAGGCTCGCTCATTGCGCGCCCTGTACCACAGTTGAAGCGGGAGTTGTCAGCGCAATTGACATTGAGCCAAGCGGCACGTCATGGAATGGCCGGTTGCAAAGCGGTGTTGAAGTCCCAAGTTTGACTTGAGGTTGAAGAAGCATGGCCACCGACGAAAAAGCAAGCGGCAATGCGGCGAGCGGCGAGGCAGGGCGCGATTTCATTCGCGACATCGTCAAGGCCGACCTCGACGCCGGACGCGCGCGCACGGTGGTCACCCGCTTTCCGCCCGAGCCGAACGGATACCTCCACATCGGCCACGCCAAGTCGATCTGCCTGAATTTCGGCATCGCCGAGGAATTCGGCGGTCGCTGTCATTTGCGCTTCGACGACACCAACCCGACTAAGGAAGAGCAGGAATATATCGACGCCATCGAGCGCGACGTGCGCTGGCTCGGCTTCGATTGGGGCAAGAACCTGTTCTTCGCCTCGGATTATTTCGAGCGCCTGTACAATTGGGCCGAGGACCTGATCCGCGCCGGCAAGGCCTATGTCGACGACCAGTCGCAGGACGAAATCCGCGCCAAGCGCGGCACGCTGACAGAGCCGGGGCAGAACAGCCCGTTCCGCGACCGTGCGATCGAGGAAAACCTCGACCTGTTCCGGCGGATGAAGGCCGGTGAGTTTTCCAATGGCGCGCGAGTGCTGCGTGCCAAGATCGACATGGCGAGCGGCAATATCAATCTGCGCGACCCGGTACTCTACCGCATTTTGCACGCGCACCACCCGCGCACCGGCACGGCGTGGAAGATCTATCCGAGCTACGATTTCGCCCACGGCCAGTCCGACGCCATCGAGGGCATCACCCATTCGATCTGTACGCTGGAATTCGAGGATCACCGGCCGCTTTACGACTGGTGCCTGGAAAATCTGGACGTGCCGTCGCGGCCGCATCAATATGAATTCGCGCGGCTCAACATCACGCACACGCTGCTGTCGAAGCGCATCCTCACCGAGCTGGTGCGCGGCGGTCATGTGACCGGCTGGGACGATCCGCGCATGCCGACGCTGGCCGGCTACCGCCGCCGCGGCGTGCCGCCGGAAGCGATCCGCGATTTCATCAAGCGCGTCGGCGTGTCCAAGGCCAACAGCGTGGTCGACGCCGGCCAGTTCGATTTCTCGGTGCGCGAGGCGCTCAACAAGACGGCGCTGCGCCGCATGGCGGTGCTGCGGCCGTTGAAAGTCGTGATCGAGAATTATCCGGAGGGGCAGGTCGAGGAACTCGAAGCCGTCAATCATCCCGACGATGCGGCGGCCGGTTCGCGCAAGATCAAATTCGCGCGCGAACTCTACATCGAGCAGGAAGACTTCATGGAAGAGCCGCCGAAGAAATTCTTCCGGCTGTCGCCGGGCAAGGAAGTGCGGCTGCGCTATGCCTACTTCATCACCTGCCGCGAGGTGGTGAAGAACGCCGCCGGCGAAGTGACCGAGCTGCGCTGCACGTACGATCCGGCGACCAAAGGCGGCAATTCGCCGGACGGGCGCAAGGTCAAGGCGACGATTCACTGGGTCTCGGCCGCTCATTCAATTCCGGCCGAGGTGAGGCTCTATAATCCGCTGTTCAACAAGCCCGACCCGAGCGGCGCGGAGAATTTTACCGCCGATATCAATCCGGAGTCGCTGGAGATCCTCGCTGGCGCGCGCCTGGAGCCCGCGCTCGCCGAAGCCAAAGTCGAGAAGCCGGTCCAGTTCGAGCGCCAGGGCTATTTCTGCCTCGACAAGGATTCGACGCCGGACAGACTGGTCTTCAGCCGCACCATCGGCCTGCGCGACACTTACGCGAAAGAACAGGGCAAAGATCAGGCCAAGGAAAAGGTGGCCGGCTAAGCGCCGCGCAAACCCCGCGCGTTCACAACGGTTCTCCTAGTCGCAACTTTTAGCTGCGGTATCGTAAGGCCAGGTTGCGGAGGCGTTTGAGGGGCGCCGCGCCATGACTGAGCCGGGCAAATCGCGCGCGCGCGCCAAAGCTTGGGTCGATGAGGCCGACGCCGCGCGGCGGCGCGCCGGCCTGATCTGGCCGTCGGGCCTCGGCGCCCGGGCGAATTGGCTGCGCGGTCTCGTTTCACAATGGGCATTGGCGGAAGTCGCGCCGGGGCGGCTATTGCCCTGGCTGCCGGTCGCCTTCGGATTCGGCATCGTCGGTTACTTCACGGCAGATCGCGAGCCGGCGTGGTGGGCAGTGGCGCCGCTAGTTCTCGCCGGCATCGCATTGGTCTACGCCGCGCGCCATCGCCCAGTGGGCTTTCCGCTGGCGCTCGGCACCGCCGTGGTCGCCGCCGGTTTTGCCACCGCGACCTTGAAGGCCGCGCTGATCGCGCATCCGGTTTTGCAGACGACGATATCGACCGTCTCGCTGTCGGGCTTTGTCGAAATCCGCGAAGAGCGCGAACGCAGCGACCGCGTCGTCATTCGCGTCCATCGCATCGATGAGCGGCGGGCGACCGAAATGCCCGACCGCGTCCGCATCGCGGTGCGCAAAGGTACGGCGCCCGCGGTCGGCAGTTTCATCGAATTGAAAGCGCATCTGTCGCCGCCGCTCGCGCCGCTGCGGCCGGGCGGCTACGATTTCGCGCGCGACATGTATTTCCAGCGCATTGGCGCATCCGGCTATGCGCTGGGCAGTATCAAGACCGTGACGCCGCCGGTCGAGCGCGGCGTTTGGCTGAGCTACGCGTCGTTCTTCGACGGCCTGCGCGAGACGATCGACAAGCGTATCCGCACGGTCATTCCGGGCGACCGCGGCGCCATTGCTTCGGCCCTGATTACAGGCCGCCGCGACGCGATCTCGTCGCCGGTCAATGACGCGATGTACATATCGAGCCTGGCGCACGTGCTGTCGATTTCCGGCTACCACATGGCGGTAGTGGCGGGCATCGTGTTCTTCTTCTTGCGCGCGGGCTTGGCGCTGGTGCCGTCGCTTGCCAGTCAACGTCCGATCAAGAAATGGGCCGCGGCTGGCGCGCTCATGGCCGCGACGTTCTACCTGCTGCTGTCGGGCTCCGAGGTCGCGACCCAGCGCTCCTACATCATGATCGCCATCGTGCTGATCGGCGTCATGGCGGATCGCCCGGCCATTACCTTCCGCACGTTGACGGTCGCGGCGTTCGGCGTGCTTCTCTTGGCGCCGGAAGCGGTAGTGCATCCAAGCTTCCAGATGTCGTTTGCGGCGACGCTGGCCTTGGTGGCTGGCTATCAATTCGGATTGCCATGGCACGCCAATGCCGACACCTCGCTTGGCGCGCGCGTTGCGCTGTGGGGCGGCCGTGAAGTCGTCGGATTGATCCTCGCCTCGCTGGTCGCGGGCCTCGCCACGACGCCTTACGCCGCCTACCACTTTCATCGGATGGCGCCGTACGGAGTGCTGTCCAATCTGCTGGCCATGCCGGTGGTCTCGGCTTTGGTGATGCCGGCCGGCATTATCGGCGTGCTGCTGATCCCGTTCGGATTCGATGCGCCGTTCTGGCAATTGATGGGCCTCGGCATCGATTGGATGATCGCGGTCGTATTGTGGGTGGCGGGCCTTCCCGGTGCCGTCGGCAACATCAAAGCCTTTGGAACCGGCCCGCTGCTGCTGTGCACGGCCGGGATATTGCTGTTGTGCCTGCTGCGCAGCCGTTTACGCTGGAGCGGCGCCGTGCTGGTCGTCACCGCGAGCCTTTGGGTGGCAACAACGCCCCGGCTGGATATCCTAATTGCCGCCGATGGCCAGTTGGCGGCCTTGCGCGGACCCAGCGGCCAGCTCTCGGTGCTAAGCAGCGGCCGCGATACCTTCGCGGTCAAAGAATGGCTGGCAGCCGATGGCGATGCCCGCACCGTCAAGGACGCGAGCCTGGGTGATGGCGTGCGATGTGACGCCATCGGCTGTGTCGGCAGGCTCAACGATGGCCGGCTGGTTTCGTTTGCGCTGTCGATTGAAGCTTTTGCCGAAGACTGCGTGCAGGCGGCTGTTGTGATCAGCCCGCGCGGTGCGCCGGGCGATTGCGCGGCGTTGCTGGTCGACCGCCCGGTCTGGCGCGCTAACGGCGCTACGGCGCTGCGCTGGACCGGCGAGCGCTTCGAGCTGAGCGCCGCGAGGCCGGCCGGCTACGAGCGGCCCTGGGCGCGGGCCTTGCCGGGAACGGGCGATACCGCGCTGGTCACGGCGCGTCCGGCGCCGCGCGACGCCACGCCGCGTGTCGAGGATTTGGAGCCGGGAGATTCGAACTAATACCTCCGAAACAGCCCCACCAGCTTGCCCTGAATGCGGACGCGGTTGGGCGGCAGGATGCGGACCTCATAGGCCGTGTTGGCCGGCTCGAGCGCTATCGAGGCGCCGCGGCGGCGGAAACGCTTGAGGGTGG
The DNA here is from genome assembly GCA_037200245.1 of Pseudolabrys sp. Lineage (GTDB taxonomy): Bacteria > Pseudomonadota > Alphaproteobacteria > Rhizobiales > Xanthobacteraceae > Pseudolabrys. The sequence goes on along the minus strand of JBBCIM010000029.1, from coordinate 283,557 downwards.
CTTCCTCGTCGTCGATCAGCGCCACCACGATGTCGCCGGTGTCGGCAGCCTCGGAGCGGCGGATCAGCGCCAGGTCGCCGTCGAGAATGCCGGCCTCGATCATCGAGTCGCCGCGCACCTCCAAGGCAAAGTGCTCGCCGGCCGAGAGCAGGTCGGCTGGCATGTTGATGACGTGGCTGCGGGTCTGGATCGCCTCGATCGGCGTACCGGCGGCGATGCGGCCCATGACCGGCACCGCGATCGGGCGGCTGTTGTCCTCGTCGGGGTCGCCGGAGGCGGCGCGGACCCGGCCGAGATCGCCTTCGATCACACTGGGGGTAAAACCGCGGCTGCGGCCATTGCTGATGCCGTGAGCGACCGAGTCGGGCAGTTTGATCACCTCGATGGCGCGCGCGCGATTGGGCAGGCGGCGGATGAAGCCGCGCTCTTCCAAGGCGGTAATGAGCCGGTGGATGCCCGATTTGGACCTCAGATCCAGCGCGTCCTTCATTTCGTCGAAGGAGGGCGGAACCCCGGACTCGGTCAGCCGCTCGTGGATGAAACGCAAAAGCTCGAACTGTTTGCGGGTCAGCATTGGTTTCTCCCGGGTCTGAGCCGAGCCCAGAAGGGCAACAGCCAGAAACAAATCATGAACGGACACTATCTGTTCGATATGTGTTCCGCAACCCTTTAATTTCGGGTGAAAAATGCGAAAGGCCGCTACAGGGCGAGCTTAAGGATGACGCAGGGTGAACCGGCGGGTGCAAATACCGCCTCCGGTTCCCGAATCAGCAGGCAATCGGCTCGAGCTAATGGCGCCATCAGGGAACTGTCCTGGGCGGGCAACGGGGTCGCAATCGGGCCATCCGGCCCCGCTTGGAGGGTGGCGCGCAGGTAGTCGGCGCGCTCGTCATTGGCCGGCATGTCGCAGCGAAGCTGGGCTGCCTCTGGCACATGCTCAGCATCGCCGCGCCCGCACAGCCGGCGGATCAGCGGCACCAGGAACAGGAAGGCACAGACGTAGGACGACACCGGATTGCCGGGCAGGCCGAGAACCTGCATGTCGCCCAGCCGTCCATGCATCATTGGCCTGCCGGGGCGCAGCGCCACGCGCCAGAACGACAGATCGAGCCCCTCGCTGGCCAGTGCCCGTTGCACTAGATCGTGCTCACCGACCGAAGCCCCGCCGCTGGTCACCAGCACATCGGCGCCCCAGTCGCGCGCCCGGCGTACCGCCGCGGCGATGTCCTCGACCTTGTCGCGGGCGATGCCGAGGTCGGCGACCTCGGCGCCTTCGCTGCGCGCCAGCGCGATCAACGCGAAGCCGTTGGAATAAACGATCTCGCCGGGACCGGGTGTCGAGCCCGGCGCCACCAGTTCGTCACCGGTCGCGAGCACGGCCACTTTCGGCCGCCGGTGCACGCTCAGGCGCGGGTGGTTCATCGCCGCGGCCAGCATCAGGTCGCGGTCGGTGAGGCGGCGGCCCTTGTGCAGCAGCACTTGGCCCTGGGCGAAGTCGATGCCCTGGTCACGCACATTGCGGCCCTGGGCGGCCGGCTTCTGGATGGTGACCTTGTCGCTGTCGCGCGCGGTCAATTCCTGGATCACGACCGTATCGGCGCCGTCCGGCATGACGCCGCCGGTGAAGATGCGGGTGGCCTGACCCGCGGCGACCTTGCCATCGAAGGGGTGACCGGCGGCGACCTCGCCGACCAGCGTCAGTGTCACGGGCGCTTGCACCACGTCGCCGGCGCGCACCGCGTAGCCGTCCATGGCGGAAACCGCGGCCGGCGGCTGGGTGCGTAAGGCCACCACATCGTCCGTGAGCACGCGGCCGAGCGCGTCGCTGAGCGGCACTGTCTGAGGCTCCAGCGGCTGGGCATCCGCCAGCACGCGCGCCAGAGCTTCGGCGACCGGCATGAGCGGCATAGCTAAACCGCTCGTCCCCGCGAAAGCGGGGACCCAGGGCTGCACAGGGCTGAGTTTACGATGATCGCTCTGGATTCCCGCTTGCGCGGGAATGAGCGAAGAATGGGACGGCTCATGCCGTTTTCTCCGCGTTGTAGTCGCGGGACTTGCCGCCGCTCTTGTGCAGCAGGCGAATACCTTCGATGTGCATGCTTTTTTCGATGGCTTTGGCCATGTCGTAGATGGTGAGGCAGGCGATCGACACTGCCATCAGCGCCTCCATCTCGACGCCGGTCTGGCCGGTGACTTTTACCGTGGCCTGCACCAGGAAGCCGGGCAACGAATGCTCCGGATTGATGTCGATCTCGATCTTGGTGATCGGCAGCGGGTGACACAGCGGGATCAGGCCATGGGTGCGCTTGGCCGCCATGATGCCGGCAAGCCGCGCGGCGCCGAGCACGTCGCCTTTGACGGCATTGCCGACGATAACGGCGTCGAGCGTTTCCTTGCGCATGATGACGCGGCCTTCGGCCACCGCGGTGCGCTCGGTGGCGGCTTTGGCCGTGACGTCGACCATGTGGGCCTGCCGCGCGCATCGATATGTGTGAGCTTCGCTGCCGGTTTGGCGGACTTTATAGTCTTCGCTGGCTTTTTGCGCTTGGCCACGGGCTACTCCGCCGCGGCGTGGCGAGCGCCACGCGTCAGCAGAGCACGCGTTGCCGCCGTGACGTCGGGCTGCCGCATCAGGCTTTCGCCGACCAGGAAGGTCGAAATGCCGATCCGGGCGAGGCGGGCGAGGTCGGCAGGGGTATTGAGGCCGCTTTCCGCGACGACGATGCGGTCGCGCGGGACCAGCGGCGCCAGGCGCTCGGTAACGGCGAGCGAGGTCTCGAAGGTCCGAAGGTCGCGGTTGTTGATACCGATCAGGCGGGATTTGAGTTTGAGCGCGCGCTCAAGCTCATGTTCCTGATGAACTTCAATGATGCAGTCCATCCCATTGTCTAAGCTAGCATCTTCGACAGATTTCGCCGCTGCGTCGTCGAGCGCCGCCATGATGATCAAGATACAATCGGCGCCAAGCGAGCGCGACTCGACCACTTGGTAAGGCTCGTACATGAAGTCCTTGCGCAGTGCCGGCAGCGCCGTGGTGTCGCGCGCCGCGGCCAGGAATTCCGGCCGCCCCTGGAACGACGGCGCGTCGGTCAGTACCGACAGACAGGTGGCGCCGCCGGCTTCATAGGCTTTGGCCAAACTCGCCGGATCGAAATCGGCCCGGATCAGGCCTTTCGATGGGCTCGCCTTCTTGATTTCGGCGATCAGCGCGTAGTCGCCGCCTTCAATGCGCCGCTCGATGGCGCGCACGAAGCCGCGCGGCGGCGCCGCCGCCTTGGCCTGCGCTTCCAGCACGCCGAGCGGACGCGCGCGCTTGGCCGCCGCGATCTCCTCGCGCTTGTAGGCTTCGATCTTCTTCAGGATGTCGCTCATGCCGTTTCAGCCGCGCAGGATACCGCAATCAGCCGGTCGAGGCGGCCTTCGGCCTCACCGCTGTCGATCGATCTGGTGGCGAGCGCCGCGCCGCCCTTCAAATCCTTGGCCTTGCCGGCGACGATCAAAGCCGCCGCGGCATTGAAGATGGCCACGTCGCGGAACGCATTCTTTTTGCCCTTGAGCACGTCGAGCAGCGCCTTGGCGTTGTCGGCCGCATCGCCGCCTTTAAGCGCCTCCGGTTTCACGCGCGGCAGGCCGGCGTCCTCCGGCGAGATTTCGAACGTGCGCACCTTGCCGCTTTCCAGCGCCGCGACGCTGGTCGGGCCGGCGGTGGTGATCTCATCGAGTCCGTCCGAGCCGTGCACGACCCAGACGCATTCGGAGCCCAGATTGTTGAGCACTTCCGCCATCGGCACGACCCAATGCTTGGAGAAGGTGCCTACCATCTGCCGTTTGACGCCGGCCGGGTTCGACAGCGGTCCGAGTAGATTGAAGATGGTGCGGGTGCCGAGTTCGACGCGGGTCGGGCCGACGTTCTTCATCGCCGGATGATGCGCGGGCGCGAACATGAAGCCGATACCGGCTTCCGCTATGCAGCGGCCGACCTGCTCGGGATTGAGATCGATCTTGACGCCGAGCGCGACGAGCACGTCGGCTGCGCCCGATTTCGACGACAGCGCGCGGTTGCCGTGCTTGGCGACCGGCACGCCGGCGCCGGCGACGACGAAAGCCGCGCAGGTGGAAATATTGTACGAGCCGGAGGCGTCGCCGCCGGTGCCGACGACGTCGATGGCGTCAGGTGGCGCTTTCACGCCCAGCATCTTGGCGCGCATGGTGGTGACCGCGCCGGTGATTTCGTCGACGGTCTCGCCGCGCACGCGCAAGCCCATCAGCAGCGCGCCCATCTGCGACGGCGTCGCTTCGCCCGACATCATGCGGTCGAAGGCATTGGCGGATTCGCTTCGAGTCAGCGGCGCACCGGTCGCGACCTTGGCAAGGAGCGCTTTGAAATCGTCGGCCATGGCTTTGCTCTCAGCCGACCGCGTGGGCGGGAGTTTTGCGCGCCGGCATGGCTGCCGCGCGACGGCCGTTCTGCTTGTTCCAGGCCGCCGCCAGATCGAGAAAATTCTTCAGCATCAGATGGCCGTGCTCTGAGGCGATGCTCTCCGGATGGAATTGCACGCCATGCACCGGGAGGCTGGCATGCGCGACGCCCATCACCAGATTGTCGGTCTCGGCGTTGACGATGAGTTCGCGCGGCATGGTGGCGCTCTCTATCACCCAGCGAATGATAGCGCGTAGCCTTGAACGGGCCGTTGATGCCGCGAAAGACGCCGGTACCTTTGTGCTGGATTTCGAACACCTTGCCGTGCTGCGGGGCCGTGCGCACAACTTTGCCGCCGAAAGCCTGCCCGATGGCTTGATGACCGAGACAGACACCGAGCAAGGGGATGGCCGCGCCCGCGGCCTTGTCGATCAGTTCGAGGCAAATGCCGGCTTCGTTCGGCGTGCAAGGGCCCGGCGACAGCACGATGGCTTCGGGTTCCGATGCCACGACGTCATCGGCGGTAATCTTGTCGTTGCGATGGACGACGACGTCCGCCCCCCAAGCCCCCCAGGTAATGGAAGAGGTTGAAGGTGAAGCTGTCGTAATTGTCGATCAAAACGATCATGTTTGCTCGCTGGGTCAAGGTCTTAAGACCCCGTTCCGGAGGGGTCAAGCAGGTCTATTTCGGCTCATAGGTCGCAGCAGCGGGAGCATGGCGGCAGCCTAACATGCCGGCGCGCGCGAAACGGTACGCGGTGTGCCTTTACTCAGGTTTTATGGATCGGGTCGATCCACGGCACGTTCTCGGCTTCTCGCCGGCTCGATGTCGAGATTGACCACGACCGCTTCGTTATCCGAGCGCACCAGCACGCATTCCAGCACTTCGTCGCGGCTGGCGTTGATCTCCTGGTGCGGCACGTAAGGCGGGATGTAAAATGAAATCGCCGGGGGATGCCTCGGCGGTGAATTCGAGATGCTCGCCCCAGCGCATGCGAGCTTTGCCGCGCACCACATAGATGACGCTTTCCCAGCGGGCCATGATGGTGCGCACGGTCTTGGCGTTGGGGTGGATGTGCACCGTGCCGGCCCACAGCTTCTGCGCGCCGACGCGCGCCGCGTTGATCGCGGTCTTGCGGTCCATGCCCGGCGTCTGCGCGGTGTTGGGATCGAGCGAATTGCCGGGAACGACGCGCACGCCGTCATGTTCTCCATTTCGCTTCGGGATCGTCACTCATGCGGGTCTCCTTACTGCCCGCGTTTGGCGGCGCTGGCGAAGCGGCGGGCTTCCTCGGCGGCACGGAACAAGGCTTTCGCCTTGTTGATGCATTCCTGCTGCTCGCTGTCGGGATTTGAATCGGCGACGATGCCGGCGCCGGCCTGCACATACATCTTGCCGTCTTTCACCAGCGCCGTGCGCAGCACGATGCAGGTGTCCATTTCGCCCGGCCGCTGAGAAATAGCCGACCGCGCCGGCATAAAGCCCGCGCTTTTCCTTTTCAATTCGTCGATGATCTGCATGGCGCGCACCTTCGGCGCGCCGGACACGGTGCCGGCGGGAAATCCGGCGGCCAGCGCATCGAGCGCGTCGCAGTCCGGATTGAGCTTGCCTTCGACGTTGGAAACGATGTGCATGACGTGGCTGTAGCGTTCGACGAAGAACTGATCGGTGACCTTCACGGTGCCGATCTGGGCGACGCGGCCGACATCGTTACGCCCGAGATCGAGCAGCATCAGATGCTCGGCGCGCTCTTTCGGATCGGCCAGCAGTTCGGCTTCGAGCTCTTTGTCCTCGTGCGGCGTTTGTCCGCGCGGTCTTGTGCCGGCGATCGGCCGGATGGTGACGACGTCGCTCGCAACTTTGACCAGGATCTCCGGGCTTGAGCCGGCAACGGCAAACCTGCCGAAATCGAGAAGTACAGATAGGGCGATGGATTGGTCCGCCGCAGCGCGCGATAGAGCGCGAAGGGCGGCAGCGTGAACGGCGCCTCGAAGCGCTGCGCCAGCACGATCTGGAACGCATCACCCGCTGCGATGTAATCCTTGGCCTGAGCACCATCGCCTTGTATTCGGCCGGCGTGGTGTTGGATTGCGGCGGCACCTCGAGCGGACCCGGCGTCATGCACCGCTAGCGACATGTCGAGCGGGCGATCGAGACTCTCGACCACGCCGACAGCCGCTCCATGGCGCGCGTCAGCGCGGTCTTGGCGTCGACGCCGCTTTCCGGCCGCACCGGCGTCACCACGGTGATGGAGTCCTTCACCGCGTCGAACACCACGATAATGGTCGGGCGCACCAGCATCGCGTCGGCAATGCCGATCGGATCGGCTTTGGCCGGCGGCAAATCCTCCATCAGCCGCACCATGTCGTAGCCGAGATAGCCGAACACGCCGGCCGCCATCGGCGGCAAGGCTTCCGGCAACGCGATCCGGCTTTCGGCGATCAGCGCGCGCAGTGCCTCGAGGGGCGGCTCGGGCAGGGCGTGAACGTATCGGGGCCTGGTACGGGCGTTGCGATTGACCTCGGCCTTGCCGCCATTGGTGCGCCAGATCAGATCCGGCTCGATGCCGATGATGGAGTGACGGCCGCGCACCGCGCCGCCTTCGACCGACTCCAGCAGGAAGCTCATCGGTCTGTTGCCGGCGATCTTCAGAAACGCCGACACCGGCGTCTCGAGGTCGGCGACCAACGTCGTCCACACCACTTGCGCCTGACCGCGGCCGTAGCGTTCGGCGAATGCGCTTTCCGACGGCTCGATCAGCATGGCATCAGAAGTCACCGGGGGGCGTTGGTATTGGCGGGCCGCCGCCGATGACCTGGTTCAAGCGCCGTCTGATTGATGGAGACGCCGTAGTCGTTCTGGAGCCGGCCGATATATTCGCCGATGATGTCGTCGGCAAACGAGTTCTGCAGCGTCGTCTGCAACTGCTTGACCTGCGGCAAATTCGTGTCGATCGGCGGATCGATCACGCCAGTGACGCGATAGACGAAACGCTGCGTCTGGCTGTCGCCTTCAGAGGCGCCGACGGCGTCTTTCGCGGTCCTTGAACACGTCGTGACGACCTTGACCGGCACGAACCCGGCCGCCTTGTTGCGCTGCAGTCGGCGGCGTTTTGCACCGAGAGTCCGTTGTCGGCAGCGATCTGCGTCAGCGCCGTGCCGGCCTTGAGCTGGCGAGGATGTCGTCGGTCTTGGCTTGCAGGCGTTTGCCGATCTCGTCGTCGCGCCAGCGCGTCGCCACTTCGTCCTTTACCTCGTCGAGGTTACGTTCGCGCGACCGCGTGATCTGGGTGACGTCGTACCAAAGAAAGCCGCCGCCGGGGATTTGCAGCGCTTCGGTGTCGACGCCGACATCGCTGGTGAAGACGGGTGTGATGACATCGGGCGTTTTCGGCAGATCGGCGATCGGCTTGCCGCTGGCGTCGCGGCCGGCGCGGTCGACGGCCTCATAGGTGACCGACTTGAGGTTCAGCTTCTTGGCGGTTTCCGCCAGCGTGGAGCCTGCGGCGCGTTCGTCCTCGATCTTGTCGCGTAGCGTGCCGACCTCGGCTTTGGCATTGGCCTCGGCGGTTTCGCGCTTGATCTGCGCCGCGACGTCTTCATAGGTCTTTTGCGAGCCGGGCTCGATCTTGCCGACTTGCAGCAGCACGGTGCCGAAGGTGCCTTTGATCGGCGCGCTAATCTCGTTCGATTTGAGCGCAAACGCCGCATCGGCAACCGCCGGATCGATAATGTCAGTCTTGGCCACCATGCCGACATTGGTGTCGGTGTCGTTGAGGCCGCGTTCCTTGGCCAAGTCGGCAAAGCTCACGCCCTTGGCGAGCTTGTCGGCTGCGGCCGCGGCTTCCTCGGCGCTCGGGAAGACGATCTGGTGCAGTTCGCGCCGCTCCGGGGTGCCGTAGCTTGCTTTGTTCGCTTCGAAATATTTCTTGGCGTCGTCGTCGGAGACCGCATCCGGCTTGGCGATGGACGCCGGCGTCAGCGACAGCAACGTGATCGTGCGGTATTCGGGCGCGCGGAACGAGGCTTTGTGATCGTCGAAATATTTCGCCAGCACTTCCGGTGTCGGCGTCGGATGTCGCCGGCTTGTGCCGCGGTCAACAGCACATAGTCGATGGTGCGTTTCTCGTTCTGGAACTGGTTGATCGCCGCGAGCGTGGTGGACGGCACCGGCAGATCGCCACTGATGCTCTGTGCGATCTGGCGGCGCAGCAGCACCGGCGCTGCTCTTCGACGAAACGGATTTCGTTGTAGCCGGCGTTGCGGATGACCTGCTCGAAGCGGTTGCGGTCGAACTTGCCGTTGGTGCCGAAGAAGCTCGGGTCGCTGGTGATGCGTTGCGCGATATCGGCGTCGCTCAAGCCGAGCCGCAGCTTCTTCGACTGCTCGTCGAGCGTAGTCTCGCGACCAATTGCCCGAGCAGTTGACGGTCGAGGCCCATCGAGCGCGCCATATCGGGCGAGATCGGCCGGTTGAATTGCCGCGACAGCTGCTGAGCTTGTCGGTGTAATACTGGCGGAACTGTTCGACCGAGATTTCGGTGCCGCCGATCTTGGCGACCGAATTGGCGCCGAAGCCGCGGAAAATGTCCGCCGATGCCCCAGATCGCGAAGCTGACCCACCAGGGCCAGCCATGATGACGCCCATGATGCCCCGGCCCAGCCAGGTCGATGAGGCTTTGTGAATGCCACGGAGCATGCGTGCTGTTCTCTAAATGGCGGAAAGTCGCGTTCTTATAGGGAGCGGGCCAACTCCTTGCAACTCAAGAAGGATCGGCCTTAGCTCTGGCGCGTCTGGCGCCCGGTGTGATAACCGACGCCGAAAAGGACGAAACGATGGCGCCGATACCTTTGACCCCGCTGGTGGCGGGCAATTGGAAAATGAATGGGCTCGCCGCTTCCGCGGCCGAGCTCGCCAAGATCGTCGAAGGGGCAGGCCGGCTCACTGGCAAAGCCGACCTGATGATCTGCCCGCCGGCCACCTTGATCGCAGCTTTTGCGCAGGCCGCGCGCGGCAAGCCGTTAGCGATTGGCGGCCAGGATTGCCACGCCGAGGTCTCCGGCGCCCATACCGGCGATATCGCGGCCGAAATGCTCAAGATGCCGGCGCCACGGCCGTCATCGTCGGCCATTCCGAACGCCGCACCGATCACCACGAGACCGACGCCCAGGTGCGCGCCAAGGCCGTCGCGGCCAAACGCGCCGGCCTCACGGCCATCGTCTGCGTCGGCGAGCAGCGTGCCCAGCGCGAGGCCGGCACCACGCTGGCGATTGTCGGCGGACAACTGGACGGCTCGTTGCCGACAACGCGGCGGGCGCCGATCTGGTGGTCGCCTACGAGCCGGTCTGGGCCATCGGAACCGGGCTGACGCCGACGGCGCAAGATGTCGCAGAGGTGCATGGCTTCATCCGCAAGCGCCTGACCGTGCGGTACGGCGCCCGGGGCGCCAAAATCCGCATCCTTTATGGCGGATCGGTCAAACCTTCCAATGCCTTGGAGCTTTTGACCATTGCCGACGTCAACGGCGCTCTGGTCGGCGGCGCCAGCCTGAAAGCGGCCGATTTCCTTGGTATTGCCGGGGTCTATGCCTAGCAGAATACCAAGGGTGGAAATGCCTGCCGCTATCGTGTAGATCGCGGCGAATTCCTATATGGATGGCGCAACGCCGCCCGGGACAGTCGCCCGGACCGGCTAAAGGTTTGAACGGATTTAGGCCGCATGCAGCACGTAATCATTGTTATCCATCTGATGATCGTGCTCGCCTTGATTGGCGTGGTGCTGTTGCAGCGCTCGGAAGGCGGCGGCCTCGGCATCGGTTCCAGCGGCGGTGGCGGCTTCATGTCGAGCCGTGGCACCGCAAACGTGCTGACGCGCGCCACCGCGATTCTCGCCGGCCTGTTCTTCGTTACCAGCTTAGTGCTGTCGATCCTGGCGGGCTTCAACCGCAAGCCGACGTCGATCGTTCCGGGCGGGCAGAGCGGCCCGGTCATCCCCGGTCCCGCCGGTTCCCCCCCGCCGCTCAATAGTGGTGGGGGCGGTCTGCTCAACCAGTTGCAAGGGCCGCCGGCAGCGCCGGCGCCGCCTGCCGGGCCTCAGGTCCCGCAGTCGAAGTAAAGCTACCAACGAAGGGCCGGAAACCGGCCCTTCGGCGTTATGGCCATGACATCGATGAAAGCGAACGGCGTTATTTCGCCTAAAAAGTGAATGGTGCAATGCAAGTGTCTGTAAAGGCGAAAATTTAGAAACTACGCACAGGCGCAGAGCGGCTGGCCGCTTTTCCGCACTCGTCGAATCGATTCGCGGGGATTACAGGTTAGGCCCCATGGCGCGGTATATCTTCATCACCGGCGGCGTGGTCTCCTCACTGGGTAAGGGTCTCGCATCGGCGGCGCTCGGCGCCGTTCTGCAGGCGCGCGGCTACAAAGTCCGTCTGCGCAAGCTCGATCCCTACCTCAACGTCGATCCAGGCACGATGTCGCCGTACCAACACGGCGAGGTATTCGTCACCGACGACGGCGCCGAAACCGATCTCGACCTCGGCCATTACGAGCGCTTCACGGGAAACCCGGCGACGAAGCACGATAACATCACCACCGGCCGCATCTACCTGGATATCCTGACCAAGGAGCGCCGCGGCGACTATCTCGGCGCCACCATCCAGGTGATCCCGCACGTCACCAACGCCATCAAGGATTTCGTCCTCGAAGGCAATGACGGCTTCGACTTCGTGCTGGTCGAGGTCGGCGGCAACCGTTGGCGACATCGAAGGCCTGCCGTTCTTCGAGGCCATCCGGCAACTCGCAACGACATGCCGCGCAACCACGCCATCTACATCCACCTGACGTTGTTGCCTTTCATCCCGAGCGCCGGCGAATTGAAGACCAAGCCGACGCAGCATTCGGTGAAGGAACTGCGCTCGATCGGCATCCAGCCCGACATCCTGCTGTGCCGCACCGACCGGCCCATTCCCGAAGGCGAGCGCCGCAAGCTGGCGCTGTTCTGCAATGTGCGCGAATCCGCCGTCATCGAAGCCCGTGACGTCGATAACATCTACGCGGTGCCGGAAGCCTATTCGGCGCAAGGCCTCGACCGCGAAGTGCTGGCGGCCTTCGGCATCGAGCCGGGTCAACAAGCGCCGAATCTCGACCGCTGGCAATTGATCAACGAGCGCATCCGCAATCCGGAAGGCGACGTCACCATCGCCATTGTCGGCAAATATACCGGCATGAAGGACGCCTATAAATCCTTGATCGAGGCGCTGTCGCACGGCGGTATCGCCAACAAGGTGCGGGTCAACCTCGACTGGATCGAGTCGGAAGTGTTCGAGAACGAGGACCCGGCGCCGTTCCTCGAACACGTCGACGGCATCCTGGTGCCCGGCGGTTTCGGCCAGCGCGGCGCCGAAGGAAAAATCAAAGCGGCGCAGTTCGCGCGCGAGCGCAACGTGCCGTATTTCGGCATCTGCTTCGGCATGCAGATGGCCTGCATCGAAGCTGCGCGTAATTTGTGCGGCATCGCCGAGGCCAACTCGACCGAGTTCGGCACCACCAGCGAACCCGTCGTCGGCCTGATGACCGAATGGCTCAAGGGCAACGAGCTTCAGAAGCGCATGGACGGCGGCGATCTCGGCGGCACCATGCGGCTTGGCGCCTATGAGGCGGTGCTGACGCGCGGCAGCAAGGGTGGCGCGGATCTACGGCGGCACCGATATTTTCGAGCGCCACCGCCACCGCTATGAGGTCAACACCGCGTACAAAGACAGGCTCGAGCAGCGCGGCCTGCGTTTTTCAGGCATGTCGCCGGACGGCATTTTGCCGGAGATCGTCGAATACGAAGACCATCCCTGGTTCATCGGCGTGCAATTCCATCCCGAGCTCAAGTCGCGGCCGTTCGAACCGCATCCCTTGTTCAGGTCGTTCATCGGCGCCGCGGTCGACCAGAGCCGCTTGGTGTAAGCGACCGCGCGCCCGTTGCGTTGCGCGGTCTCTGTCCGATAAATCAAACCAATAATATTTGGAGGAACCCCCATGATCTACGAACTACGCCACTACATCTGCGCATCCGGACGTCTGCCGGCGTTGCTCAAGCGCTTCGAGACCCAGACGCTCGGCATATGGAAGAAGCACGGCATCAATCAGGTCGGCTTTTGGACCGTGCAGATCGGCGAGGGCAACAACGAGTTGCATTACATGCTGGCCTGGGAATCGCTGGCCGAGCGCGAGAAGAAATGGAATGCCTTCCAGGCCGATCCGGAATGGCAGAAAGCCCGTGCCGACAGCGAGAAGGACGGACCGATCCCTCGCGAAGGTCAACAACATGATCCTGCATCCGGCGGCCTTCTCGGCGATGAAATAACGCGGCGATGCCGCGTAGCCTCGACCACATCGTCCACGCGGTGCACGATCTCGACGCGGCGGCGGAGGCTTACGCGCGGCTCGGCTTTATTGTCGGCGCGCGCAACAAGCATCCTGGGGCACGCATAACCGCATCGTGCAGCTCGATGGCATCTATATCGAACTGCTGACGGTCGGCGAACCGGACAAGATCGAGCCGCACGGCGCGCGCTCGTTTTCGTTCGGCGCCTTCCATCGCGACTATCTGGCGCGCGGGCAGGGCTCGCCATGATGCTGCTGCATGCCCCCGACGCCAAGGCCGATGCCGCCGCGTTTCGTGAGCACGGCATCGGCGACTTCGAGGTGTCGACTTCGAACGGCAGGCCAAGCGCCCGGACGGCACTGCCGTCAAGCTTGCCTTCTCGCTGGCGTTCGCCGCGGATTCCGCGGCGCCCGACGCCGGCTTCGGCGCTTGCCAGCATTACTATCCGGAGAATTTCTGGAACCCGGAATTCCAGAAGCACGCCAATGGTGTCAAAGGTATCGCCGGGCTCGTGCTGGTGGCCGACGATCCGGCCAAGCATCGCGATTTTCTCAAGGTCTACACCGGCGCCGAGACGGCGCGCGACAGTGGCGATGGCTTCACCATCGAACTGGCGAACACGACGCTCGAGATGATGACACCGGCAGCTTTTACCGGCTTCTTTGGTGTACCATCGCCCGACACCTCACACGGCGCGCGGTTTGCCGCCATCCGCTTTGCGGGCGGCCCGCAAGCAGCGCCGCAGGCAGTATCCGGCGCGGTGCTGGCCTTTGCATAACGCCCGTTGACCGGGGGCCTTTGGCGTTTCATGGTCGCGGCCCACGAGGGCAAATCATCTTGGATGGCGGCGACAAACCCAACGCGATAGTGAGCATCGGCGCGGTGCGCTTCGGCATGCCTTGCCGTTGGCGCTGATCGCGGGCCCGTGCCAGCTCGAGAGCCGGGCGCATGCGCTGGAAATGGCGTCGGCGCTCAAGGAGATCGCCGCCAAGGTCGGCATCGGCCTCGTCTACAAAACGTCGTTCGATAAGGCCACCGGACCTCGGCCAAAGCCGCGCGCGGCATCGGCCTCGACGCGGCGCTGCCAATATTCGCCGAGATTCGCGATACGCTGAAACTCCCGGTGCTCACCGACGTGCACGATGCGGACCAATGCGCGCGCGTGGCGCAGGCCGTCGATGTGTTGCAGATCCCGGCGTTTCTCTGCCGCCAGACCGACCTGCTGATTGCCGCGGCCAGGACCGGCAAGGTCGTCAATGTGAAGAAGGGCCAGTTCCTGGCGCCTTGGGACATGCAGAACGTGGTGGCCAAGATCACCAGCGTCGGCAACAAGAATGTCCTGGTCACCGAGCGCGGCGTGTCGTTCGGCTACAATACGCTGGTGTCCGACATGCGTGCGCTGCCGATCCTCAAGCGCACCACGCACGCGCCGGTCATCTTCGACGCCACGCATTCGGTGCAGCAGCCGGGCGGCCAGGGCACCTCGTCGGGCGGCGAGCGCGAATTCGTGCCGGTGCTGGCGCGCGCCGCGGTCGCGGTCGGCGTCGCCGCGGTCTTCATCGAAACGCATCAGGATCCAGACAAGGCGCCCTCCGACGGCCCCAACATGATGCCGCTCAAAGAGATGGAGCCGCTGCTTGCGCACGCTACTCGAGTTCGACCGGTTGGCCAAACGTTGAGCGCCGCCGAAAGACCGCAAGCAGGGATCGGCAATAAGCTCAATCTCATTGCCTTCGTCGTGTTCGCGAGTTCGCTGTCATGCGCTCGACCGATCCGGTGATCCCGCAGATCGCGCTCGGGCTGAATGTCGATCCGCCAACGCCGCGCTGCTGTCGACCGCCTTCAGTCTACCTTATGCGCTGGTGCAGCCGCTGCTCGGCGCGCTCGCCGACATGTTCAGCAAGGCGCGGCTGATGCTGCTGTGCCTGTTCGTCTTGGCCAGCGCGACCATCGTCTGCGCCATGGCACCGAGCTTCGAGGTCTTGGTGATCGGCCGCATCGTCGCCGGCTCGCGTCCGGCGGCGTGGTGGCCGATTTCCTTTGCGCTGATCGGCGACAAGGTGCCGGTGGCCCAGCGCCAGGTCGCGATGGGCCGGCTGCTCTTTGCCATCATGACAGGCAATCTCCTGGCGCGACTTGCGCCGGCGTCGTCGGCGATCTGACCGGCTGGCGCGGCGTGTTCTTTGTGACCGCGGGATTCGGTGCCATCGCCCTGGTTGCGCCATTCCGGGCTTTCGGGGCATTGTCGAGACGACCCGGAGCTTCGATCTGTCGACGCTCGGGCCGAACTACCGCACCATCTTCCGCAATCCATTGGCCAAGATCTGCTTCGGCGCTGTATTTGCGAGGCCGTGTTCATGTACGGCATATTCCCGCATGTCGCGACGCTGATGCATGAAGCCGGAGAGACCCGCGCGTCAATCGCCGGCATCGTGCTCGCAGGCTTCGGCATGGCGGCGCGCTCTATGGCGTGCTGGTGTCGCGGCTGCTGCCGCGGCTCGGCGAAACCACCATGATGCGCATCGGCGGAACCACGATGGGCTTTTGCCTTTTGGTGATCGCGATGCGTCTGTTCTGCCGATTGAGTTCGCCAACTTCGCTTTGCTCGGCTTCGGCTTCTATATGCTGCACGCCGTCATTCAGATTTATGCGAGCGAACTGGCGCCGGCGGCGCGCGGCACCACCATGGCGCTGCATTCGTTTTTCTTTTTCTTAGGGCAGGCCGCCGGGCCGATCGTCTATGGCATCGGTTTGAAGACCGTCGGCATCACGCCGGTCTTGCTGTGCGGCGCCGGTGTGCTGGTCGTGGTCGGCTTCACTTGCGCGCAGTGGCTGCGAAGGCCGGCAACGCCTCAGCCTCTGCCGCGATAGGGCGCGACGCCCTGGTCGGGGCACCCCAGACGTCCTTCGGCAATTTGCCGGCCTGCCAGAACACATCGATCGGGATGCCGCCGCGCGGATACCAATAGCCGCCGATGCGTAGCCATTTCGGCTTGAGCAAACCGTAGAGCCGCTTGCCGATGGCTACGGTGCAATCCTCGTGGAAGGCGTCATGGTTGCGGAAGCTGAACAAATACAGCTTGAGCGATTTCGACTCGAGCAGGAAGCGCCCCGGCACGTAGTCGATCACCAGATGCGCGAAATCCGGCTGGCCGGTGATCTTGCACAAGGTGGTGAATTCGGGCGCGGTGAGCGCGCCACGTAATTGGTGTCGGTATGCGGATTGGGCACCGTATCGAGTTGCGCCTTGTCGGGCGAAGCCGGGATCGGGGTCGGGCGGCCGAGTTGCAAGGGTTTACGTGCCATGGAGGGCTTATTGCATGGTTTAGCGGCCAGATGACAAGAGGGTTGTCGATCCTGTAGAAGCCCGGCAACCCCAATCGCCGGAAGAACGCCCATGACCGCCATCGTTGACATTATCGGCCGCGAAATCCTCGACAGCCGCGGCAACCCCACTGTCGAAGTCGACGTCGTCCTTGAGGACGGCGCTTTCGGCCGCGCCGCGGTGCCGTCCGGCGCCTCGACCGGCGCGCATGAGGCGGTAGAACTGCGCGACGGCGACAAAGGCCGCTATGGCGGCAAAGGCGTCACAAAGGCGGTCGACGCGGTCAACGGCGAAATCTTCGACGCCATCGGCGGCATGGATGCGGAGGCGCAGGCCAAGATCGACGAGACGCTGATCGCGCTCGACGGCACGCCCAACAAGGCGCGGCTCGGCGCCAACGCCATCCTCGGTGTCTCGCTCGCGGTCGCCAAGGCCGCCGCCGTCGCCACCCAGCAGCCGCTCTACCGTTACGTCGGTGGAACCGCCGCGCGCGTGCTGCCGGTGCCGATGATGAACATCGTCAATGGCGGCGTGCATGCCGACAATCCGATCGACTTCCAGGAATTCATGATCATGCCGGTCGGCGCGGCAAGCTTCGGCGAAGCCTGCGCGCCGGTTCCGAGATTTTCCAGACGCTGAAGGGCCAGCTCAAGAAAGCCGGCCTCAAACCAATGTCGGCGACGAGGGTGGCTTTGCGCCGAACTTGAAATCGGCCGGAAGCCGCGCTCGACTTCGTCATGCAGGCCATCGAGAAGGCCGGCTACAAGCCGGGCAAGGACGTGATGCTGGCGCTCGATTGCGCCGCCACCGAATTCTTCAAGGATGGCGTCTACGACTACGAAGGCGAGGGCAAGAAACGCTCGAAGCAAGAGCAGGTCGACTACCTCGCGCAGCTTATCGGCAAATACCCCATTGTCCTCCGTCGAAGACGCCATGTCCGAGGACGATTGGGAAGGCTGGAAACTGCTGACGCAAAAGGTCGGCGATAAATGCCAATGGTCGGCGACGATCTGTTCGTCACCAACGTGACGCGCTTTCGAAAGGCATCAAGGAAGGCATTGCCAATTCGATTCTGGTCAAGGTCAACCAGATCGGCACGCTGACCGAGACGCTCGCCGCCGTCGAGATGGCGCACAAGGCCGCTACACCGTGGTGATGTCGCATCGCTCGGGCGAGACCGAGGATTCCACCATCGCCGATCTCGCCGTCGCGACCAATTGCGGGCAGATCAAGACCGGCTCGCTGCGCGCTCCGACCGCACCGCGAAGTACAATCAACTGCTGCGCATCGAGCAGGAACTGGGCGCGCAGGCGAAATATGCCGGCCGCGAGGCCCTAAAGGCGCAGCGTTAAACTCGTTCCAAACTGCCGCATGGCGGCGGCTTGCCAAACCGCCGCAAGGCGGCAGCTTGCATTGGGTGAAAAACAGCCGCAAATTGCGGGCGAATCCAGCCAACCCGGATGACCGCGATGGATCAGACCACAGGCTTTGCCCCTCCACGACGGCCGCCGCGCCGCGGATCGTCTCGCCCTGTCGATCGCGCAGGCGGTCGACCAGGCGCGCGCGGTCGAGAAGCCGTTCTACCATCTTGAGTTCGACCGGGTGTTCCCCGACGACATCTACGAGCAGATCACGCGTCTGATGCCGGAGTCGGAAGACTACCGGCCGATGCACGGCCGCAGCAAAGTGGCCGATGCCAATCCGACGCGCGTTAAGATCGACCTGTTCCCGGAATACATCCGCAATCTGCCGCCGGAGAAAAAGGCGCTGTGGGATATCGTGGGCCGCGCGCTGTGTTCAGAGCCGGTCAAGCAAGCTTTCATCCGCCGGCTCGCACCCGGTCTCGAGAAGCGCTTCGGCAAGGACTTCGCGCAGACCGGCTTTTATCCGATCCCGATCCTGACCCGTGACATTCCAGGCTACAAGATCACGCCGCACACCGACACCAATTGGAAGGGCATCACGGTTCAGCTTTATTTGCCGAAAGACGACGCCAATACCGACATCGGCACCATCTTCCATGACGTGCTGCCGGACGGCTCCAAGCCGAAGGCGGCGCAGATGCGCTTTGGCCGCAACACCGGCTATGCCTTCGCGGTCGGTTCCGACAGTTGGCACTCGGCCGACCCGGTGCATAACCGGGTGAAGACCCGCGATTCGATCCTGCTAACGTACTTCGTCGACAGCGGCTTGTTGCGCACCTTGCGCAATCGCGGCAAGCGCGTCGGCAATTTCGTGCTCAACGAGATAAGGCACCGGATTTAGGCCCTGTTAAAGTCGCTTTAACGCAATTGCCGCATCTTGCCGGCCATGGTCTCCCATCGCCGCCGCACCGCCATTCTGACCGCGCTTGGTCTATATCTTCGCCGCGGCCTTCATCGGCTATTTCGCCGCCAATGCCTTTACCGGCAATCACGGCCTGCGCGCGCAGCAGGACCTCGACCAGCAGATGGCCTCGATGCAGACGGAACTCGGCGCCCTCAAGACCGAGCGCGCGGTCTGGGAGCGCCGCGTGGCGCTGCTGCGCTCGGACCGGATCGACCCCGATATGCTGGACGAACGCGCCCGCGCGCTGCTCGGCTATGTCGACCCGCGCGACCTAACGTTTTTGACCAACCCGCGCTAGCAGCGGCCTATCGCCCGAGGGGTATCCCCGGGCCGGTTGAAATTTTCAGCCAAATTCCATGTATTTTCCGCAATTCCGAGCGGCGGCCTCGCGCTTCCCGCCCCTTGCCGATTTAAGCTATTGGGGAGTCAGCAAACGCCCGTCTCAAGCGGCGACGAATTCCGACAAAGTCCTAGGGAGTGCCAATGGCGGTCGCCCAGCAAGTTCGAGCGATCAGAGCGAGCCGGCCGCTGCCGGTGGTCCGGTGCCCGATTTCAGCAAGGATCAGGACCTTTCAGCCTACGAGACCATGCTCACCATCCGCCGCTTCGAGGAGAAGGCGGGTCAGATGTACGGCATGGGTCTGATCGGCGGCTTCTGCCACCTCTATATCGGCCAGGAAGCCGTGGTGGTCGGCATGCAGATGGCGCTCAAGCAGGGCGACCAGGTCATCACCGGATACCGCGACCACGGCCACATGATCGCCTGCGGCATGGACCCCAAGGGCGTCATGGCGGAACTCACCGGCCGGACCCATGGCTATTCCAAGGGCAAGGGCGGCTCGATGCACATGTTCAGCGTCGACAAAGGTTTCTTCGCGCGGCCACGGTATCGTCGGTGCGCAGGTGCCGCTCGGCACGGGGCTCGCTTTCGCCAACCGCTATCGCGGCAATGACAATCTCAGCGTGGTCTATTTCGGCGACGGCGCCGCCAACCAGGGCCAAGTATATGAGAGGCTTCAACATGGCCGAGTTGTGGAAGCTGCCGGTCATCTACGTCATCGAGAACAACCGCTACGCCATGGGCACCTCCATCGCGCGCGCTTCGGCGGAAGTGAACCTGTCGCGGCGCGGTCTGTCGTTCAACATTCCGGGCGATCAGGTCGGACGGCATGGACGTGCGCGCGGTCAAAGCCGCCGGCGACAAAGCCGCCGCCTGGTGCCGCGCCGGCAAGGGGCCCTACATTCTCGAGATGCTGACCTACCGCTATCGCGGCCACTCGATGTCCGACCCGGCGAAATACCGCACCCGCGAGGAAGTCGACAAGGTGCGCACCACCCACGATCCGATCGACATGGTGCGCCACCGCATCCTGGAAAAGAAATTCGCCAGCGAAGACGCGCTCAAGAAAATCGACGGCGGCGTGCGCGATCTAATCAATCAGGCGGCCGAATTCGCCACCCACGATCCCGAGCCGGACGTATCCGAACTCTACACCGACATTTATCGATAAAGAAGAAACGCTGTAGGAAACAGTAGCGCCCATGCCGATCGATGTGCTCATGCCCGCGCTGTCGCCCACGATGGAAAAGGGCAACCTTGCCAAGTGGCTCAAGAAGGAAGGCGACAGCGTCAAGTCCGGCGACATCATCGCCGAGATCGAGACCGACAAGGCCACGATGGAAGTCGAAGCGACCGACGAGGGCACCATCGGAAAAATTCTGGTGCCGGCCGGCACCAATGACGTCCGCGGTCAACACGCCCATCGCCGTGATCCTGAGCGACGGCGAAGACAGGGCTCGATCAAAGACAAGCCGGCCGCCGAAGCCAAGAAGGCCGAACAACCAGAGCAGCAGGAGAAGGCGGCCGAATCCGCAGCCCCGGCGAAAGCCGACAAGGCGCCCGACGCGCCCGAAGCCAAAGTCGCAACCGATCCCGACATTCCCGAAGGCACCGAGACGGTCACCATGACCTGCGCGAAGCCTTGCGCGACGCCATGGCCGAAGAAATGCGCCGCGACGGCGACGTGTTCGTGATGGGCGAAGAAGTCGCGGAATATCAAGGCGCCTATAAGGTCACTCAAGCTTGTTGCAGGAATTCGGCGCCAGGCGCGTCATCGACACGCCGATCACCGAGCATGGCTTTGCAGGCCTCGGCGTGGGCGCCGCGCTCGCGGGCCTGAAGCCCGTCGTCGAGTTCATGACCTTCAACTTCGCCATGCAGGCCATCGACCAGATCATCAACTCGGCCGCGAAGACACTCTATATGTCCGGCGGGCAGATGACCTGTTCGATCGTGTTCCGCGGCCCGAATGGCGCCGCCGCGCGCGTCGCCGCGCAGCACAGCCAGGACTACTCGGCCTGGTACTCGCATATCCCGGGCCTGCGCGTGATCGCGCCGTCGACCGCAGCGGATGCCAAGGGCCTGCTGAAAGCCGCGATCCGCGATCCCAATCCGGTGATCTTCCTCGAAAACGAAATTCTCTATGGCCACTCCTCGCCGGTGCCCAAGCTCGACGACTTCGTGCTGCCGATCGGCAAGGCCAAGGTCGTGCGCGAGGGCAAGGACGTCACTATCGTCGCCTGGTCGATGGGCATGACTTACGCGCTGAAAGCCGCCGAGGAACTGGCGAAAGAAGGCATCGAGGCCGAAGTCATCGATCTTCGCACGCTCAAGCCGATGGACACCGAGACCATCATCGCGTCGGTGAAGAAGACCGGCCGCGCCGTCACCGTCGAGGAGGGCTGGGCGCAGTCCGGCGTCGGCGCCGAAATCGCCGCGCGCATCATGGAGCACGCCTTCGATTATCTCGACGCGCCGGTCACCCGTGTTTCGGGCAAGGAAGTGCCGATGCCATACGCCGCCAATCTCGAGAAGCTGGCGCTGCCGGCCGTCGCCGACGTTGTCGAGGCGGCCAAAGCCGTCAGTTACAAGTAGGCGCTCATGGCCACCAACATCCTCATGCCCGCGCTGTCGCCCACCATGGAGAAGGGCAAACCTGGCGCGTTGGCTCAAGAAGGAAGGCGACACGATCAAGTCGGGCGATGTCATCGCCGAAATCGAGACCGACAAAGCGACGATGGAATATGAGGCGACCGACGAAGGCACGCTCGCCAAGATCGTGGTGCCGGAAGGCACGCAGGACGTGGCGGTGAATTCGGTGATCGCGATCATCGCCGGCGAGGGCGAGGATGCCAAGACCGCGGCTTCGAGCGCCAAGGCCGAAGCGCCTAAAGCTGAAGCGAAAAAAGACGAGCCGAAGGTTGCAGCACCTGCACCTAAATCCGCTCCTCGTCCTGAGGAGCCCGCCGTAGCTTCAGCGAAGGCGGGCGTCTCGAAGGACGCAGGCCCAAGCGCTTCTACCCGCATCTTCTCGTCGCCGCTTGCGCGCCGCCTGGCGAAAGACGCCGGCATCGACCTGTCGCGCGTCGAAGGCTCCGGCCCCCATGGCCGCGTCATCGCCCGCGATATCGAGGGAGCGAAATCCGGCAAAGGCTGCGCGCGGCCACGGCGACTCCCGCTGCAGCGGCGGCTGGCGCCGCAACCGCCGGCGCGATCGCTCCCGCGGTGTCCGACAAGCAGATACTGTCGCTATACGAGGAAGGCTCCTACGAACTGGTGCCGCATGACGGCATGCGCCGCACCATTGCGCAGCGCCTCACGGCCTCGACACAGACGGTGCCGCATTTCTATCTGACGCTCGACTGCAACGTCGGCAAGTTGATGTCGGCGCGCGAAGAGATCAACGCCGCCGCGCCGAAAGACAAAGACGGCAAGCCGGCCTACAAGCTCTCGGTCAACGACTTCGTCATCAAGGCACTGGCCTTGGCGCTGCAACGCATCCCCGAGGCCAACGTGTCGTGGACCGAAGGCGGCATGCTCAAGCACAAGCATTCCGACATCGGCGTCGCCGTCGCGCTGCCGGGCGGGCTGATCACGCCGATCGTCCACGCCGCCGAGACCAAATCGCTGTCGGTCATCTCGAACGAAATGCGCGACCTTGCCGCGCGCGCCCGCGGCCGCAAGCTCAAGCCTCATGAATACCAGGGCGGCACGTCTTCGGTATCCAATCTCGGCATGTATGGCATCAAGGACTTCACAGCCGTGATCAACCGCCGCAGTCGACCATTTTGGCGGTCGGCGCCGGCGAAGAACGCGCCATCGTCAAGAACGGCAAGATCGAGGCCGCCACCATCATGAGCGTGACGCTGTCCTGCGATCATCGCGCGGTCGACGGCGCGCTCGGCGCCGAACTGATTTCGGCCTTCAAGGACGCTGATCGAGAACCCCGTGATGATGGTGGTGTGATTGGGTGAGCGCGAAGATAGGACAATAATAGATGGCGGATACCTCCTTCGACGTCCTGATCATCGGCTCCGGCCCCGGCGGCTATGTCACCGCCATCCGCGCGGCGCAGCTCGGCTTCAAGACAGCGATCGTCGAGCGCAATTATCTCGGCGGCATTTGCCTTAACTGGGGCTGCATCCCGACCAAGGCGCTGCTGCGCTCGGCGGAAATCTACCATTACATGCAGCACGCCAAGGATTACGGGCTTAAAGCCGACAATGTCGGCTACGACGCCTCGACAATAGTCAACCGCTCGCGCGGCGTGTCGAAGCGCCTCAATGACGGCGTCGGCTTCCTGATGAAGAAGAACAAAGTGCAGGTCATCTGGGGCGAGGCCGTTATCGACGCGCCCGGCAAGGTGACGGTCAAAGCCGCCACGAGCGAAGCGCCGAAGGGCGCGCTCGGCGCAGGCTCGTACCAGGCCAAGCACATCATCATTGCCACGGGCGCGCGGCCGCGCGTGCTGCCGGGCTTGGAGCCCGACAAGAAACTGGTCTGGACCTATTTCGAGGCCATGGTGCCGCCCGCGATCCCGAAGTCGCTGCTGGTGGTCGGCTCCGGCGCCATCGGCATCGAGTTCGCGTCGTTCTATCGCACGCTCGGCGCCGAAGTGACCGTCGTCGAAGTGCTGCCGCAGATTCTGCCGGTCGAAGATCACGAGATACAGACATTCGCCCGCAAGAGCTTCGAGAAGCAGGGCATCAAGATTCTGACCGCGCCAAGGTGACCAAGCTAGACAAGAAGGCGGACAGCGTCACGGCCACC
This sequence comes from Pseudolabrys sp., assembly GCA_037200245.1. Classification (GTDB taxonomy): domain Bacteria; phylum Pseudomonadota; class Alphaproteobacteria; order Rhizobiales; family Xanthobacteraceae; genus Pseudolabrys. Next base: position 259,998 of record JBBCIM010000029.1, on the reverse strand, counting down.
ATCGAGGTCGACGGCAAGACGCAGCAGATTACGGTCGAGCGCGTCATCTCGGCGGTCGGCGTCGTTGGTAATATCGAAAACATCGGCCTGGAAAAGCTCGGCGTCAAAAACCGAACGCGGCTGCGTCGTCACCGACGGCTTCAGCAAGACCAACGTGCCGGGCATCTACGCCATCGGCGACGTCCGCAGGTCCCCCAATGCTGGCGCACAAGGCCGAGCACGAGGGCGTGGTCTGCATCGAAGCCATCAAAGGCCTGCACCCGCACCCGATGAACAAGCTGATGATCCCCGGCTGCACGTACTGCACGCCACAGATCGCCTCGGTCGGCCTCACCGAACAGGCGGCCAAGGACAAGAAGCTCGACATCCGCGTCGGACGCTTTCCCTTCGTCGGCAACGGCAAGGCCATCGCGCTCGGCGAGGATCAGGGCCTGGTGAAAGTAATTTTCGACAAGAAAACCGGGCAGTTGCTGGGCGCCCACATGGTCGGCGCCGAAGTCACCGAATTGATCCAGGGCTATGTCGTCGCCATGAATCTGGAGACCACGGAAGAAGAATTGATGCATGTCATATTCCCGCACCCGACTTTGTCGGAAATGATGAAGGAAGCGGTGCTCGATGCTTATGGACGCGTGTTGAATATGTAGGTTTCACACTTGTCATACCCGGCCTTGTGCCGGGTATCTCGCTTAGGCGGGCACAACGTTGCGACCCTAAGCGGGATGGCCGGGACAAGCCCGGCCATGACAAAAACATCGGGAGCGGCAAATGGCCAAATTCGACAGTATTCTCGGCACCATCGGCAATACGCCGGTGGTCCGCATCAATAAATTGGGTCCCAAAGGCATCAACCTCTACGTCAAGGTCGAGGCCTTCAATCCGCTCGGCTCCGTCAAGGATCGCCTGGCGCTTGGCGTCATCGAAGCGGCCGAGAAATCCGGCGAACTCAAGCCGGGCCAGACCGTGATCGAAGCGACCTCCGGCAATACGGCATCGGGCTTGCCATGGTCTGCGCGGCGAAGGGCTATCCGCTGGTCGTCACCATGGCGGAAAGCTTCTCGGTCGAGCGCCGCAAGCTGATGCGCTTCCTCGGCGCCAAGGTGGTGCTGACGCCCGCGTCCGAACGCGCCTTCGGCATGGTCAGCAAGGCGCAGGAGCTGGCGAAGACCCACGGCTGGTTCCTGACGCGCCAGTTCGAGAACGAAGCCAATCCCGACATGCATTCGCGCACCACCGCGCGCGAGATCGTCAACGACTTCAAGGACGAGAAGCTCGACTACTGGGTGACGGGCTTCGGCACCGGCGGCACGCTGAAAGGCGTCGCGCGCGTGTTGCAGAAGGAAATGCCGAACACCAAGATCGTGGTCTGCGAGCCGGCCGACGCACCGATGCTCTCGAGTCACACGCCGCAGGAACGCAACGCCGACGGCACGCCGGCCAAGCCGAATGCCGCGTTCAAGCCGCATCCGATGCAAGGCTGGTCGCCGGACTTCATCCCGAAGATCACGGGCGACGCCGTCGACATGGGCGTGATCTCGCAAATCCTCACCATTGCCGGCCCTGAGGCGATGAAACAGGCCAAGGCGCTGGCGCAACAGGAAGGCATCTTCGTCGGCATCACCGCCGGCGCGACCTTCGCCGGCGCGCTCGAGGTCGCCAAGAACGCCGCGCCCGGTTCGACCATCCTCGCCATGCTGCCCGACACCGGCGAGCGCTATCTGTCGACGCCTTTGTTCGGCGATGTCGGCGCCGACATGAACGAGGACGAGCTGAAGATTTCCAACTCGACGCCGGGCAACCGGCTGCCGCCGCCGAAGGCCGCCGCCTGATCGTCAGCTTTTCGGCAGCAAAGGCTGCCAATACCGGCGCCAGAAGGCGCCGGCGATGTTGGAATAATCGTCGGTCCAGGTGCGCAGGGCGGGATTTGGCGGGCTGACGATCCACGTACCGCTTTGCGCCATGCTGCCTAAATCGTCCGCGCTCGCCGCCGAAATGACGACTTCGGACGCGAACGTGTAGTTGTTGAAATCGGTGCGGTCGTTGGGATTGCTCCAGCGCCAGGTCGTCATGCCGTTGGCGGCGGCAATGCCGGAAATCACGCTCTCCAGTTCAAGATAGCGATTGGAAATGTGCATCACCACGACGCCGTGCGGCGCGAGCTTCGCCTTATAGATCGCCATGGCTTCGCGCGTCCCCAGATGCACAGGGATCGCGTCCGACGAATAGGCATCGACGACGATGACGTCATAGCTGGCGTCCGGCTCCTTCGCCAGCGTCAGCCGCGCGTCGCCGAGCACGATGGAAATATCCGGCGCGCAATCGGAAATGAACCGGAACCTCTTCGGGTCGCGCGCGATCGCGATGACGGTCGGATCGATCTCGAAATAGCGCCAATGCTCGTCAGGCTTCATCCAGCATGCCAAGGAGCCCGCGCCGAGCCCGATGATCGCGGCGCGGATCGGTCGGCCTTTATGCGCGCGCACCGCGTCAATCGCCACGCCATGCCGGAGTTGCGGTGATAATAGGTCAGCGGCTCGGGCCGCCCGGTGAACGGCTTGCCGTCATTGGTCAGCAGCCGCTCCGCGCCGTGCATGGTCGAGCCGTGCTCAAGCACGCGGAAGCGGCCGTGCTCGGCTTCGTAAATCTTGTTGACGCCGAAGAAGCTGCGCACCGTCTCGCTGGCTTGATCGGTCGGGTAGAGCCGGATCAGCGCGAAGGCGAGCGCCACCGCCACGGCGGCCTTCGGCGGATCGCGCAGCAGCAGGATCGACAGCGCGGCGAGGCCGAGCACGACGACGCGCAACGCCATCGTCATGCCCGGACCGTCGATGCGATAGCCGGAAAGCGACGGCACGATCAGCGTCAGCGCTACGATCGCCGCCACCGGCCAGAACCATCGTCGCGGCCAGCGCGTGCCCGTTATCGGCCGGCACAGCACCGCCAGCACGGCGAGGATCGGATATTCCGCCACCCAGTTGAACGCATAGGGCGCGAACAATCCCGCGAATAGCCCACCGATCATGCCGCCGAACGACAGCGACATGTAGAAGGCCGTGAGATGCGAGGCCGCCGGCCGGCCGCGCGCCAATTCGCCGTGACACGCCATGGCGATGATGAAGAACGCAAGCAGATGGGCAAAGATGTTGGTGACCAGCTTGCCGCGCGTGCTGAACATCAAGAGCACCACGATCGCGGCCACCGCAAAGGGTTGCAGCGTCAGCATGAAGGATTGCGAGAACATCGGGCGGCGCGCGAACACCAGTACCCACGTCAGCAGATACAGCGACAGCGGCATGACCCAGAGCAGCGGCGCCGCCGCGACGTCGGTCGATATATGCGCGGTGACGGCGACGAGCAGTCCCGACGGCACCGCCGAGATGAACACCCAGCGCGCAATCGTGCGCCAACTGGGCTCTGGTTCGGCCGCTGCTACTTCTTGCGCGGTCTCGACCACCGTGGCGCGCGCAGCAGCAGATAAGCGCAAACGGCGATCGCGGCAGTGAGCAGCGCAAAGCCGAAGCTCCACATTTCGATTTGCGCATGCAGCGTCAGCGTTGGCTCAAGCAGGATCGGATAAGACAGCAGCGCGAGGAAGCTGCCGACGTTCGATGCCGCATAGAGGAAGTAGGGGTCCTTGGCGTCGCGATGGCCGGTGCGTACGAACCAGGTTTGCAGCAGCGGGCATTGGCGGCGAGCGCAAAGAACGGCAGCCCGATGGAGACCGTGAACAGCGCCAGTAGCCAAAGCGCCGTGCCCGCGGCCGGCGGCTCGCCCCAGCCTTGGCGATCGACAGCGGCAGCGTCAGCCCGGCGGCAACGAGCAGCGCCAGATGCACGGCGACCGGCAGCCAGCGCTGGCGCGCGCGCGATAGCCAGTGCGCATAAGCGTAACCGGCCAACAGCATCGACTGGAAGAACACCATCGCCACCGACCACACCGACGGCGAGCCGCCGAGTTGCGGCAGCACCATGCGGGTGAACATCGGCTGCACGCCGAACAGCAGCAAGGCGCTGATGAACACCGCGGCGGTGTAAGTGGCGAGCACGGCGCGGCCGCCTTGTCGCTCGGACGCTGCGTCGTTCATTCAATTCCTGTCAGGGAGAGGCGGACCCACCCGCATCGGCCCGACGATGTATAGTAGATTCGGCTATACTCTGTATCCTGCGAGGAGCTAACCCATGGGCATCTTGGCCTGGATATTCATCGGACTGATCGCCGGCTGGCTCGCGACCCAGATTCTCGGCGGCCGCGGCGGGCTGTTCTACAACCTCGCCGTCGGGCTAGTCGGCGCCATTGTCGGCGGCTTTTTGTTCGAAAAGCTCAACCTCCAGGTCATGCCGGATTTCTGGGGCAATCTGATCACCGCCACAATCGGCGCCGTGGTGTTTTTGCTGATCTGGCGGGCAATCCGGCGGGCCTGATAGGCCTGCGACGCATACGCGCCTTGCAGCCCACCGCCGGCAGCCGTAAGTAGGGGCCAAGGTGGAAAACATGGCGTTGTCCTCGACCTCGTGAACAACCCGCGTCCGCGCCATCCGGAAAAGGCGCATCGTCCGGATTCTATCCTGGCCAAGAAGCCGGACTGGATCCGCGTCAAGGCGCCGGTGTCCAAGGGCTATGCCGACACCCACGCCATCATGCGCGCGAACGGCCTGCACACCGTATGCGAGGAGGCCGGCTGCCCGAATATCGGCGAGTGCTGGGAGAAGAAGCACGCCACCTTCATGATCATGGGCGACACCTGCACCCGCGCCTGCGCCTTCTGCAACGTCAAGACCGGACTGCCGGGCGCCCTCGATCCCAATGAGCCCGTCCATGTCGGCGAAGCGACCGCCAAGCTGGGTCTCGCTCACATCGTCGTCACATCGGTCGACCGCGACGATCTCGCCGATGGCGGCGCGCAGCATTTCGCCGAAACCATTCGCGCCATCCGCGAACATGCGCCGGGAACGACCATCGAAATCCTTACGCCGGATTTCTTGCGCAAAGAAGGCGCGCTCGAGGTCGTAGTCGCCGCCAAGCCCGACGTGTTCAATCACAATCTCGAAACCGTGCCGTCGCTCTATCTCACCGTGCGGCCCGGCGCGCGCTATTTCCATTCGCTGCGGCTGTTGCAGCAGGTCAAGGAAATCGACCCGACGATGTTCACCAAGTCGGGCATCATGCTGGGGCTCGGCGAACAGCGTAACGAAGTACTCCAGGTGATGGACGACCTGCGCTCGGCCAATGTCGATTTCTTCACCATCGGCCAATATCTGCAGCCGACCCGCAAGCATCACGAGGTGGTGCGCTTTGCGCCGCCGGACGAGTTCAAGGCGCTGGAGACCATCGCCTATGCCAAGGGCTTCCTGATGGTGGCGTCGTCGCCGCTGACGCGGTCCTCGCACCATGCCGGCGAGGACTTCGCGCGGCTCAAGGCGGCGCGGGCCTCTAAACCTTAATGCCGCAGTTCGCGACCAAGCGTCACGTTCGCCACAGCGCGTCGGACATGTTCGACTTGGTGGCCGACGGCGAGAAATATCCGCAATTTTTGCCGCTGTGCGACGCGGTGAAGATAAAAAGCCGCACCGCCAAAGGCGACGGTATCACCCGTCATGGTCGCGGACATGACGGTCGCCTACAAAGTGATTCGTCAGACCTTCACCAGCCGCATCACGCTCGATCGCCCGGGCCTCAAGATCGTTGTCGAATATCTCGACGGCCCGTTCAGCCGCATGCAGAACCGCTGGACCTTCCATCCGACCGGCGAGAGCAGTTGCGACGTCGATTTCTTCATCGACTACGAATTCAAGAGCCGCACGCTCGGCATGCTGATGGGCGCGATGTTCGACACGGCCTTCCGCAAGTTCGCAGCCGCGTTCGAAAAGCGAGCCGACGATATTTACGGGCGCAAGACGGCTTAGCCGCCCAACGGGCAGACCAACTGAGATTGTATGGGCGCCGCTCGGTAGCACAATACCGATGCGGCGCGCCGCGTTGCGGCTTATAATGGTTCGGCATGAAGCTTTACGCTTGGGTCATGGCGGCGCGTCCGCGTACGCTGAGTTTGTCGGTCACTCCCGTGATCGTCGGTGCTGCGCTGGCATGGGCATCCGGCCGGCGGTCGCCTGGATAGCGGTATTGGCGGCATTGCTGGGCGCCATTCTCATCCAGCTTGCCACCAATCTGCACAACGACTTCGTCGATTCCGAACGCGGCGACGTTGGCCCCGCAACGGACGGGCCCGGTTCGTGTCGCGGCCTCAGGCCTGCTGACGCCGCGTAGCGTCCGGCTCGGCGCCGTGGCTTGTTTCGCCGCTGCCGCGCTGCTGGGGCTCTATCTGGTCTATGTCGGCGGCTGGCCGATCTTGCTGCTCGGAGTCTTATCGATCTGGGCCGGCTGGGCCTATAATGGCGGACCGCTGCCGATCGCCTATTACCCCGCTCGGCGAAGTCTTCGTTATTGTCTTTTTCGGACTCGGCGCGGTCTGCGGCACTTATTGGGTAGCGACCGGCACGCTCGACGCCGCGGCGGTGGCCACCGGAATTGCCTTAGGCTTGATGGCGGCCGCCGTTTTGATGGTGAACAACTACCGCGACTCCGAACCCGACACGTTGCGCGGCCGGCATACGCTCGCCATTGTCGCCGGGCCGAAGATCACGACCTGGATCTATGCCGGGTTGGTTCTCGCGCCCTTCCTGCTGCTGGCGCCGATTGCCGAGGCGCTGCCGCGCGGGCAGGTGTGGCTCGCCATCGTCGCGGTTGCCGCTGGCGCTATGGCTGATCTACCGCTTCAGGCACGAGCCGCGCGGGCCGAACTTCAACAATATACTGTTCCGCACTGTGCAACTGCAATCGGCCTTCGGCCTGCTGCTGGCCATCGGCTTCATCCTGTCGCGCTGAAGCTGCGCGCCTTACTTCTTCCAAAAGCCGTCGATCTCACGCACGCCGCTTTGCGCGTAGGGCGCTGCCAGATCGTGCAATTCGAACAGGCTTTTGCCCGCGTCGATGGCCTTGAGGATTTCGCCTTCGTGCTGCATGCGGCTTTCGGCCTTGGCGATAGCGGCTTCCGCATGATCGCGCGGCAGAACGAGCACACCGTCGCTGTCGCCGCAGACGATGTCGCCGGGATGGACCAGCACGCCATCGCATACGATCGGCACGTTGACCGCGCCGCCGCCGCGCTTTTCCGGATGCGCCGGAGATATCGTGGTGCACCAGACCGGATGCTGCCGCGGCAAAAGCGCGTCGACGTCGCGCACGCAGCCGTCGACGACGACACCCGCCAGCCCTTTGCGGTCGGCATAGACCGCGGCCAGATCACCCCACATGGCGGCCGATGGCTCGCCGCCGTCGACAACCAGCACGTCGCCGCGCTCGGCCAGCAACAGTGCCTTGTGCAGCATCAGATTGTCGCCGCTCTTGCACCGTGCCGTCACGGCCGGACCCGTCATCCGGCTGCGCGGCGCCAGGGCCCGCATCCGGGGGGTCATCGTAACGGTGTCACGCACCGCCGCCGGCAAGGCCTCGTACAGATCGGAGACAGGGATTGCCGCGGCACGCTTCACCAGCGTCGGATCGGCGCGGTCGATGCGGAGATAGACGATGTTATCCGTCATGATGGACCGACCGCGATCAGTTCAGCGTTACGCCCGAGGCCTTCACGACCTTGGACCATTTCGCCACGTCGCTCTTCAGCGTCGCCAGAAATTCTTCCGGCGTCGTGATGTCGGGCTCGGCTCCTTGCGCGGCGAGAAATTCGCGCATCGCGTCGGTTTTCAGGATCTCGGCGACGTCGGCGTTGATCTTGCGCACGATTCCCATGTCGATCTTGGCCGGCGCGAGAATGCCCCACCATGGGTTCACATCGAAACCGGGAAAACCGGATTCCGCAATGGTCGGCACGTCAGGCGCCATGGCAATGCGCTTGGCGCTGCTTATGGCTAGCGCGCGCACCTGCCCGGTGCGGATGAGTTGAAGGACCGGCGGCACGGTGCTGAACGCCGTATCGACCTGGCCGCCAATGGTATCGGTTACGGCTTGGGCCACACCGCGATAGGGCACGTGCAGAATTTTCACGCCGCCTTCCATCTGCAACATTTCGCCGAGCAGATGATTGACAGAACCGTTGCCGAAGATGCGAAGGTGTAGACGCCGGGCTTGGCGCGGGGCGAGAGCGATGAACTCGCGCAGGTCTTTGACGGGCAGTTTGGGGTTGGCCACCATAAAGACCGGCGTCGACGCGAGCGTCGCCACCGTTTGGAAGTCATGACCGAGTCGAAAGGCAGATTGGCATAGAGGCTCGGATTGATCGCCTGCGAGCCGGCATAGGTTACCAAAAGCGTGTAGCCATCCGGCGCCGACTTCGCCACGTAGTCGGTGCCGACCACGCCGGCGGCGCCGGCTCTGTTCTCGACGATGACCGGCTGTTTCCATTTCTCGCTGAGCAACTGGCCGACCTTGCGGGCGAATACGTCGGTGGCGCCGCCCGGCGCTTGCGGCACGACAAATTTCACCGGCCGCGTCGGATATTGTTCCGCTTGTGCGCCCGGCGCCGCTCCGACAACAATTCCAAAAACGGCGATTAAGAAAAACCAACGAGCGGTTCGCGCCATGACGTTTCCCTCGGTTGCCAGCGTTATTGTTATGTCGCCAGGCTTATACAATCGGCCGTTGCGCGCAATCCCCGGCGTTCAGCCGTTGTTGAGAGACCACACCGCGTAGTTGAGCGCGCTCGCAAACCCGACCCAAAGCGCGAGCGGCACCATCGCCAACGCGCCGGCACGGTCGAGCCGCGCAAACGCGACGATAGTCGCGACAATCAGCAGGAATTGCGGGATCACGTTGACCAGCCCCAGCAGCGGACTGTGCATGGCAAAGAACATCCACGACCATGCCGCGTTGAGGAGAAGCTGGGCGAAAAACAAAATCAGCGCCGCCGTGCGTGCCGGCGAGGGCGGCAGCCGCACCATGCGCCATACTGCGAAAGCCATCAGCAGATAGAGCGTGGCCCAAACCGGCGCGAAAAATGCCGTTCGGCGGATTGAACGACGGCTTTGCCAGCGTGGCGAACCACGCCAGATTCGGCGAAGTCGCGATCTGGCCGACGACCGAGGCTGCGAGGATCGGCAGGACGGCGAGAACTTTAAGGTCGACGTGGCGCAGCCACGTCGTGCTGTCGTTTTGCTTCATGAAACTCCTGGAGCGGCGCTACTTCTGACTCGCCAATTCCTGCAACATCTGCAACGCCTGTAGCACCGATTTGTGCCGTACTTCGGCCCGCCCGATATCGCCGAAGCGCTTGGCGTCGCACATCGTCGTGCCGTCGCGCGATGCAGCGGCAAAATGCACCAGCCCGACCGGCTTGTCGGCGCTGCCGCCGCCGGGGCCGGCAATGCCGGTGATCGCCACCACCAGATCGACTTTGCCTTTGGCAAGCGCGCCGCGCGCCATGGCCTCGGCGGTCTGCCGGCTGACCGCGCCGTATTTACGCAATGTGTCAGCGGGCACGCCGAGCATCTGCTGCTTGGCGGTGTTCGAATAGGTGACGAAGCCGCGGTCGAGCACCGCGGAAGAACCTGCGATGTCGGTCAGCGCGCCCGCGACCAGTCCGCCGGTGCAGGATTCCGCGGTGGCAATGGTCAGCTTGCGCTCGATGCACAGCTTGATCACCGCAGCCGCAGCTTCCGTGACGTCCATGCTCAGCCCCACGGCAGGCGGATGGTTGCGGTGGCGTAAGCGGCGATGCCTTCGCCGCGTCCAGTAAAGCCGAGCCGTTCGCTGGTAGTCGCCTTCACCGCGACGCGGTCAAGCTCAAGCCCTGCAAGCCGCGCGATTTCAGTACGCATGGCGTCGCGATGCGGGCCGATCTTGGGCGCCTCGCAGACAATGGTGAGATCGAGGTGGGCGATGCGGCCGCCGCGCGCTTTCACGCGCTCGACCGCGAAGGTGAAGAAGCGATCGGAGGCCGCGCCCTTCCATTGCGGATCGCTCGGCGGAAAATGCGAGCCGATATCGCCGTCGGCCAACGCACCGAGAATGGCGTCGACCAGCGCATGCAAGCCGACATCCGCGTCCGAATGGCCGGTCAAAGCTTCGCTATAGGGAATCTTGATGCCGCCGATCATGACATGGTCTCCGGGGCCGAAGGCATGGACGTCGATGCCGGTGCCGATACGCACATCGCCGAGTTGCGAAAACTCGGTCGCCGCGGCGCGCGTGAAATCTTCCGGATTGGTGATCTTGATGTTGCCGGGCTCGCCGGCAAAGACGCTGACTTTCATGCCGGCCCATTCGGCAAGGGCGGCGTCGTCCGTGAAGTCGTCGCGGTTGGCGGCGGCGGCGCGGCGATGCGCCGCGAGCAGACTGTCGAAGGCAAAGGCTTGCGGCGTCTGTACCGTACGCAACAGACCGCGGTCGAGCGTCTTGTCGACGTAGCCCCCGCCATCGACAGTCTTGACTGTATCGGTCATCGGCAGCGCCGGGATCGCCGCGCCGCTGCGCTCGGCCGCCGCGATCGCGCGCGACACCAGATCGGCGGAGACGAAGGGCCGCGCCGCGTCATGCACCAGCACGATGTCCGGCTTGCTGGCGGCGAGCGCCTCCAATCCCGCGAGCACCGAGGCCTGGCGCGTTGCGCCGCCGAATACCGGCGCCAGCACATCGATGTTGCCAACTGATGACAAATAGAGTTTGACGTCATCGGCGTGGATCACCGGCTGCACGGCGCCGACGTCGTCATGACCGACGAACATGTTCAGGGTTCGCGCCAGCATGGTCTCGCCACCGATCCGCCGGAATTGCTTGGGCAGGTCATCGGACCGGTTCGCGGATGCCCGTGTTCCTCGTCCTGCGGCAACAATGACTACGGCGACGCCAGGCATGCTTTGAGTGCTCCGAATGATCCCTAGGCTTTACCGCATGACGAGCAAAAGGGGGACCGGCAAATGAAAAATGGCGGCAAAAGCCGGATTTCAGGGTTCTGTGACCGGTAGACCCATCCGTTTGATTTTAAGCATGAACAACTTATTGCAGTGCAGCACTTGCGCGTCCTGTCAAAATGGCTAAACTCTAAGCAATGAAAGGGGCCGCCTAAATGCTAGGCAGCGATCCCGTGGGCGCAAAGATTTCCCGATTTTCGACCATGTCCTTGCGAATTGGCTCTGTGACAGCGCCAAACCGCGTCATCTTGGCTCCGATGTCGGGCGTCACAGATATGCCGTTCCGCCGGCTGTCCGAACGGCTTGGTGCCGGCCTGGTGGTGTCCGAGATGACGGCGTGCGCCGCACTGGCCCAGGGCCAGCGTGAGGCCCGCACCCGCAGCCAAACCGAAGGTGTCGGTATCCGCGCCGTGCAGCTTGCCGGTTGTGAAGCGCATTGGATGGCCGAAGGCGCCCGCATCGTCGAAGGCGAGGGCGCCCATATTGTCGATATCAACATGGGCTGTCCGTCGAAGCAGGTCACCAACGGCGCCGCCGGTTCCGCTTTGATGCGCGATCTCGATCACGCGCTCGACCTGATCGAGGCGACCGTATACGCCGTGAAAATTCCGGTGACGCTCAAGATGCGGCTCGGCTGGGACACCGCGACCATCAATGCCCCGGAACTGGCGCGCCGCGCGCAAGGCGCCGGCGTCAAACTCATCACCGTGCACGGCCGCACCCGTTGCCAGTTCTACAACGGCAGCGCCGATTGGTCGGCGGTTCGCGCCGTGACGCAGGCCGTCACCATCCCCGTGATCGTCAACGGCGACATTCGCACTTTCGACGACGCCGAGACCGCGTTGGCGCAATCCGGCGCCGACGCCGTGATGGTCGGCCGCGCCGCGCAGGGGCGTCCGTGGTTTCCCGGCCAACTGGCGCGCTATCTCGCCGGCGGCAAGCGCGAAGCGGCACCGCGGCTTACCGAGCAATTGACGCTGATCGACACGCTTTATGACGAGATGCTCACGCATCACGGCTTGCGCATTGGCCGCAAGCACGCCCGCAAGCATCTTGCCTGGGCGCTCGATGCCGCGGCCGCCACCGCCGACGCATCGTCCGAAAGCCTCAAACATCACCGCACGCGGGTGCTGACCGCAGAGGAGCCGGCGGTTTGCGCGCCGTCTGCTCGTCGACGCCTATGACGACTTTGCATGGAAGGCCGCCGCATGAGCCGAGTCCACGCTATCTCATCGCACGTTCATTCGCCGGCCGACTCGATGCTGCATGCCTTGCCGCATCCGGTGCTGATGGTGTCGCCCGAGGGCAAGATCGCGGACGCCAACGTCGCCGCCGAACAATTCTTCGAGGCCTCGATCCCGATGCTGCGCCGGCACATGCTGCGCGACCTGGTGCCGTTCGGCTCGCCGCTGCTGACGCTGGTCGAGCAGGTCCGCCGCACCGGCGCGCCGGTCAACGAGTACAAGGTTGACCTGGCGACGCCGCGCAATCCCGGCGAACGGCTGGTCGACCTGCATGTCGCGGCGCTGCCGGAATATCCCGACCATGTCGTGGTGATGCTGCAAGAGCGCACCATCGCGGACAAGATGGACCGCCAGCTCACGCATCGCGGCGCCGCCCGTTCGGTGATCGCGCTCGCCGCCATGCTGGCGCATGAAATCAAGAATCCGCTGTCCGGCATTCGCGGCGCGGCACAGTTGCTCGAACAATCCGCCGGCGACGACGACCGCCAGCTCACCAAGCTGATTTGCGACGAGACCGACCGCATCGTGAAGCTGGTCGACCGCATGGAAGTGTTCGCCGACGAACGTCCGGTCGAGCGCGAGCCGGTCAACATCCACGTCGTGCTCGATCATGTGAAGCGGCTGGCGCAATCGGGCTTCGGCCGCCACATCAAATTTGTCGAGGAATACGACCCCTCGCTGCCGCCGGTGCTGGCTAATCGCGACCAGCTCATTCAGGTGTTCCTCAATCTCGTGAAAAACGCCTCGGAAGCCATCGGCGAGAACGCCATCGACGGCGAAATCGTATTGACCACCGCGTTCCGCCCCGGCGTGCGGCTGTCGGTGCCGGGCATCAAGACGCGCGTCGCACTGCCGCTCGAGTTCTGCGTCAAGGACAACGGGCCGGGCGTGCCGGAAGATCTGATGCCGCATCTGTTCGATCCCTTCGTCACCACCAAGCAGTCCGGCAGCGGGCTGGGTCTTGCGCTGGTGGCCAAGATCGTCGGCGATCACGGCGGCATCATCGAATGCGAATCCCAGCCGCGGCGAACCATCTTCCGCGTGCTGATGCCCATTTACAGCGGCGAGGGCGGCGTCACTGACGACGCGCCGCCCGTCCAGAGCTCGTGAGTTCGATCATGCCAACCGGAAGCATTCTAGTTGCCGATGACGACGCCGCGATCCGCACGGTGCTCAATCAGGCTTTGTCGCGCGCCGGTTACGAAGTGCGTTCGACCGGGAATGCCGCGACGTTATGGCGCTGGATCAGCCAGGGCGACGGCGATCTGGTGATCACCGACGTGGTGATGCCGGATGAGAACGCCTTCGATCTCATTCCGCGCATCCGCAAGGCGCGCCCCGACCTGCCGATCATCGTCATGAGCGCGCAGAATACTTTTATGACGGCAATAAGGGCCTCCGAGCGCGGCGCTTACGAATATCTGCCCAAGCCCTTCGACCTGAAAGAGCTCATCGCCATCGTCGGCCGCGCTTTGTCCGAGCCGAAGGAAAAACGCCCGGCCGCCGCCAAGTCCGAGGATTTCGATTCCATCCCGCTGGTCGGCCGCTCGCCGGCGATGCAGGAAATCTACCGCGTGCTGGCGCGGCTGATGCAGACCGATTTGACCGTGATGATCTCCGGCGAATCCGGCACCGGCAAGGAACTGGTGGCCAAGGCGCTGCACGATTACGGCAAGCGCCGCGCCGGCACCTTCGTCGCCATCAACATGGCGGCGATCCCGCGCGATCTCATTGAGTCCGAATTGTTCGGCCACGAGAAGGGGCGCCTTCACCGGCGCCAACACGCGCTCGTCCGGCCGCTTTGAGCAGGCCGAAGGCGGCACGCTGTTCCTCGACGAAATCGGCGACATGCCGATGGAGGCGCAGACCCGTCTGCTGCGCGTCCTGCAACAGGGCGAATACACCACCGTGGGCGGCCGCACGCCGATCAAGAGCGACGTGCGCATCATCGCTGCCACCAACAAGGATTTGCGGCTACTGATCCAGCAGGGCCTGTTCCGCGAGGATCTGTTCTTCCGCCTCAACGTCGTGCCGCTGCGCCTGCCGCCGTTGCGCGAGCGCACCGAAGACATTCCCGATCTGATCCGCCACTTCTTCGCTCAGGCGCAACGCGAAGGCCTGCCGCCCAAGCAGATCGATCCGGCCGCGCAGGACCGGCTCAAGCGCCATCGCTGGCCCGGCAACGTCCGCGAATTGGAAAATCTGGCGCGCCGTCTCGCCGCGCTTTATCCGCAGGAAACCATCACCGCAGCCCGTCATCGACGCCGAACTGTCGCAGCCGGCGATGCCGGTCGGCGGCGAAGAGCCGCGCACGGAGGAAAGCCTCAGCGCCGCGGTGGAGCGCCACTTGGCCGCCTATTTCTCGGGCTTCGAGGACGGCCTGCCGCCGGCGGGGCTCTATCATCGCATCTTGCGCGAGATCGAGCATCCGCTGCTGACCGCGGCGCTCGCCGCCACGCGCGGCAACCAGATCCGCGCCGCCGATCTCCTCGGCGTTAACCGCAACACCTTGCGCAAGAAGATCCGCGACCTCGATATCCAGGTCTTCCGCAGCGGCAGCTAAAGCAAGCTTACAACCCAAGAGATTTGTCGTAATGACCGCTCGTCCCCGCGAAAGTGGGGACCCAGAGCTACAACGCTGGATTCCCGCTTTCGCGGGAATGAACGGAGAATGACAGCCCATGACCACTCCCATCGAACTCGGTCTCGACACGTTCGGCGACATCACTGAGGGCGCCGACGGCAAGCCGCTGCACGCGGCGCAGGTCATCCGCAACTTGGTCGACGAGGCGGTGCTCGCCGATCAGGTCGGCGTCGATTTCATCGGCGTGGGCGAGCATCACCGCGCCGACTTCGCGGTCTCGTCGCCCGAAATGGTGCTGGCGGCGATCGCTGCACGCACCCAACGCATCCATCTCGGGTCCGCGGTCACGGTCTTGTCGTCCGACGATCCCATCCGGGTCTTCCAGCGATTTTCCACCTTGGACGCGATTTCGAATGGCCGCGCCGAAGTCATTCTCGGGCGCGGCTCTTTCATCGAATCCTTTCCCTTGTTCGGCTTCGATCTCAAGCAGTACGAGGAACTGTTCAATGAGAAGCTCGACCTTTATGCCGCCGTGCTCGCCCAGCAACCGGTGACATGGCAAGGCAAGACGCGCGCGCCGCTCAGAAACCAGAACGTCTATCCGAAAACCGAATCCGGCCAGCTCAAGACCTGGATCGGGGTCGGCGGCACGCCGGAATCGGTGATGCGCGCCGCGCATTACGGCATGCCGATGATGCTGGCCATCATCGGCGGCGAGCCGAAGCGCTTTGCGCCCTTCGCCGATCTGTATCGCCGCGCCCTGGCGGAGATGGGCAAGCCGCCGCTGCCGCTCGGCGTGCATTCGCACGGCTTCGTTGGTGAGACCGACGCGCAGGCCAAGGACGACCTGTGGCCCGACTACAAACGCATGCGCGACAAGATCGGCGGTGGAGCGAGGCTGGCCGGCCATGACTCGCACCGAGTTCGAAACGGGAGATCGAGCACGGCTCGCTTTACGTGGGCTCGCCCGAGACCGTGGCCCGCAAGATCGTGGCGACCTCAAAGGCGCTGGGCGGCGTCGACCGTTTCGACATGAAATACAGCGCCGGCCCGCTGTCGCACGACAAGATGATGCGCAGCATCGCGCTTTACGGCCGCAAGGTCATCCCGCTCGTCCGTGACATTGCCGGCCAAGCGAACGCGCGCTAATCCTTCATCGGCGATTTGTATTTCTTGAGCGCGGTCTCGACGATTTTGTTGTCGTGCGTCGCCGTGACGTCGATCTTGACGTCCTTCAGGCCCGGCTCCAGGACGGCAATCGAATCCCACACGTTTTTCGCGGCCTCGTTCGACACCATGCCGTCCCACTGGAACGCGGAAATGTTCTTCACCAGCGATTCCCGGTAGGTCTTCTCGTCGGCTTTATAGTAGTCCGGCGGCAGCGACTTCATGATGTCGTCGACCGACGCCGTCATCATCCATTGCATGGCATGAACGATGGCATTGGCGATGGCTTGCGACGTGTTCGGATTTGCCTTGAGGAAATCGTTCTTCACCATCAGGCAGTCGGCGAGATAGGGGCCGCCGAACGCCGCCTTGGTGCCTTCGTCGTTGCGGCTGTCGGCGAGAATGACGACCTCGCCGGCATCGACCAGCGTATTGATCGCCGGGTCGAGATTGATCAGCGCCTCGAGCTCGCCGCCCGAGCGCATCGCGGCCACGGCACTCGGCCCGGTGCCGATCGTCACATAGCTCGCGTCCTTCCAGTTGACGCCGGCCCGAGTCATCAGGCCGGCAACGAAATTATGCGTCGATGAGCCGGGCGCCGAGATGCCGATCTTCTTGCCGACGAGGTCCTTGACCGACTTGATCTTGCCGGCTTCCGATTTCCGCACCACCAGCACGTTGCCCGGATAGCGTCCGAAGGTCGCCAGGCAGGTGAGGCCGATGCCTTTGGTTTGCAGACGCAGCGTGTGCTCAAACGCGCCTTCGGCGACATCGGCGCTGCCGCCGATCAGGCTTTGCAGCGCCGCCGTGCCCGATGCGAAGGCGGACGAATCGACGCTGAGGCCTTCCTGCTCGAAATACTTGCGATGCAGCGCCATTGTGTAGGCGACCTTGTTCATCTGGCTGATCGAGCCGCCGACCGCGATGGCGATGTGCGTCTTTTCGAGCTTGGCGGTCTGCGCCGAGGCGAGCGTGACGCTCGCAACTAGAATGCCGCCTGCGATGGAAAGCGTTCGCAGCCCCGTCATGTCGTTCTCTCCCCTGTATTTATTTTGTTTTTTAGTGTCGCGTTGACGAAGTGTGTCACGCGTATTTTCGGCTCGCAAGCGGCTTGCCCCGCGTGCCGGCAAATGCCTAGGCCGCGCCGCCGTCTTGCGAAAATTGACGAAATCGATCGGCATATTGGCAGATGCCGTCTTCGATCGGCCATTGCGGCGTCCAGCCGAGCAGGCGTTTGGCCGCGGTGATGTCGAGCGGCGCGCGCATCTTGACGTTGGTCTCTTCGAGCGGCGTCAGCGTATCGCCGATCTCGATATCGGCGCCGGGAATAAGGCGGCGCACGATATCGGCAACCTCGGCCGCGGTCACGGCATGGCCCGCCGCGACGTTGACGATACGCTGCTCGCCATCCGGCAAACGCGGCGCATCAAGAGCGCGCACGATGGCGTCGCAGCAATCGAGCACGTGCGTGTAATCGCGTTTCATCGGTCCGCCGGTCGCAAAGCGCGTCGGTCTGCCGAGCACCGCGTTTTCGACCATCGGCTTGATGTACATCGGCGCGCGCATGCCGAAGCCGTAGATGGCGGTGACGCGCAACGCGAGAAAATCGACATCCTGAAAAGCGGCATAGGCCATGCCGATGGCTTCGCCCGCCATCTTGGACGTGCCATAATGCGCCGCCGGATTGGCGGCCGTCACCGAAAACGGCGGATCGGTCTCGACGAGCTTGTCGCCGCTGCCTTTGTGGTAGGCGGCATTGCTGGAGATCGAGATCATCTTGCGCATCGCGAATTTGCGCGCCGCTTCGCAGACGTTCACCAGCCCCATGATGTTGGTCTGATAAAAGCCGACCGGGTCTTCGAGCGAAGGCTCCAACCCGACGCGGCTCGCGGTGTGGACGATGGCCTCGATGCCGTCGTCGCGGCAGACCGCAAACAGGCGCTCGATGTCGCCAATCGGTCCCAGCCGGAAGCGGGTCGCCAGCGCCGGCGCCACGCTGAGCATGGCCCGATCGGGCGGGGCGATGTCGTAGGCGATTGGCGTGTGGCCGGCGGCTTCCAAAGCGGCCATCGCATAGCCGCCGAGAAAGCCGGCGCCGCCTGTCACGAGCACATTCATGAGGTCGCGGCCGCCGCCCTATTCGTCAGCATTCGCATTGTCTAACGCATGGCGCCCGCCGGCGCATAGCCGTTCAGCGGGCTACGACAGAGGTATCGAACTCCGGCCGATTAACTTTAAGCCGCGGAATTGTCGTAATTCGGCAACATTGTTGTATAAAAGCATCAGTGCTGGGGGAGGGCATCGCCTCCTCTTTAGCGCTCGCGCGGGCGTCCCACGCGTCCAAACCGCCTAAGACTAGCCAGGGCTCATGAGCGTCGATCAAGCCGCCGCGGAAACAGCGCTTGCCGCATCCTCGTCCAGACGGGGAGAGATGCGGCTGCTTGGACCGGTCGCGGTCGGCCTCGCGCTGCTGTCGGCCTTCGTCACCTTCATCGTTCTGGCCGATCTCACCCCCATTTCGCCGACCCACAACGTCGTCGTCACGCTGCTGCTGACCAATGCCGTCACGGTGGTTCTGCTGCTCGGCGTCATCGTGCGCGAGGTCTGGCAGGTGGTGCAGGCGCGCCGCACCGGCCGCGCCGCGGCGCGGCTGCATGTGCGCATCGTCGGTCTGTTCTCGATCATTGCCGCGGCGCCTGCGATTCTGGTGGCGATCGTCGCCAGCGTCACGCTCGACCGCGGCCTCGACCGGCTGTTCTCGACGCGCACGCGCGCGGCCATCGAAAATTCGCTGATCGTGGCCGAAGCCTATTTGCGCGACCACGCCCAGATCGTGCGCTCCGACATCATGCTGATGGGCTTCGAGATCATCCGCGCCAAGCCGGTGTTCGAGGCCGACCACGAGCAGCTTCGCCAGTTTCTCACCTTCCAGGCCTCGGCGCGCGGGCTCGCCGCTGCCATGGTGATCGACGGCAATCTTAACGTCATCGCGCGCGCCGATCTTCGCACCAGCCAGAGCTTTGCGCTGCCGCCGCGCGACGCGCTGCCGCACATCACCGACCAGGAACCGCAGATCGTTCTGCTGCCCGACACCAATTACGTCGCCGCCGTCGTGAAACTTTCGAAATACGACGACTATTATCTCTACGTCACGCGGCTGCTCGACGCCAACGTCGTGCCGCAATTGCAAGCGACGCGCGCCAGCGTCACCGAATACGCCGCCATCGAGGCGCGCCGCGTCGGCGTGCAGGTCGCCTTCGGGTTGATGTACACCGTGATCGCCTTGATCGTGCTGCTGTCGGCGGTCTGGATCGGACTGAATTTCGCCAACCGTCTGGTGGCGCCGATCCGCCGCCTGATCGGCGCCGCGAATCTGGTGTCGACCGGCAATCTCTATGTGCGCGTGCCGGTGCGTGCATCGGAAGGCGATCTCGGCCAGCTCGGCGAGACCTTCAACCGCATGACGCAGGAACTGCGCACGCAGCGCGACGACATCGTGCGCGCCCGCGACGTCATCGACAGCCGCCGCCGGTTCACCGAGGCGGTGCTGGCCGGCGCCAGTGCCGGCGTCATCGGCGTCGACGGCCAGGGCTGTGTCAGCATTCTCAACCGCTCGGCGGAAAAGCTCATCAACCGCACCGAAGCCGAAGCCCTCGGCAAGCCACTGGTCGAAGTCTTCCCTGAGCTTTCCGACATCATGGCGGCGGCGCAAGCGGGCGCGCGCACGCAGGATCAGGTGACCATCAGCCGCAACGGCCGCGAACGCAATCTGTCGGTGCGCGTCACCAGCGAGCAATCGAGCGAATCCGAGCACGGCTACGTCGTGACGCTGGACGACATCACCGAACTCGTGTCGGCGCAGCGCACCTCGGCCTGGGCCGACGTGGCGCGGCGCATAGCGCATGAGATCAAGAACCCGCTGACGCCGATCCAATTGTCGGCCGAGCGGCTGCGCCGCAAATACGGCAAGATGATCGACGACACCGACGGCATCTTCGCCCAGTGCACCGACACCATCGTACGCCAGGTCGACGACATCCGCCGCATGGTCGACGAGTTCTCGCGCTTCGCGCGCATGCCGAAGCCCGTCATCGCTGCCGACGACGTCGCCGACACCGTCCGGCAGTCGGCGTTCCTGCTGCGCGTCGGCAATGCCGACATCGACATCGACGTCGATATCGCCGAGGACCCGATGCCGGCGCGCTTCGACCGCCGGCTGATCTCGCAGGCGCTCACGAACATCATCAAGAACGCGGCGGAAGCCATCTCCGCGGTGCCGCCGGAAGAACTCGGCAAGGGCAGAATCAAAGTCTTTGCCGGCCGCGAGGATGGCAACGTCGTCATCGACGTCATCGACAATGGCATCGGCCTGCCGAAAGAGAACCGCAACCGGCTGCTCGAGCCTTACGTGACGACGCGTGAGAAGGGCACCGGCTTAGGTCTCGCCATCGTCGGGCGAATCGTCGAAGACCATGGCGGCAGCATCGAGTTGCGCGACGCCGCCGACAAAATTCCCGGACAGCGCGGCGCCTGGGTGCGCGTGCAGTTCGCCGCCGCCGGCAAGGCCGAGGCGGCCGCGCCCGCTAAACAACTGATCGCTCAAGAGTGAAGATAAGTGAGTTTCGATATGGCCGGTGAAATTCTGATCGTCGACGATGAGGCCGATATCCGCGATCTGGTCGCCGGTATTCTGCAGGACGAGGGCTATAGCGCACGCACCGCGCGCAACAGCGACGACGCGCTCGCCGCCATCGTATCGCGCCGCCCGAACCTGATATTCCTCGACATCTGGCTGCAAGGGCTCCAAGCTCGACGGCCTGCAACTGCTTGACGTCGTCAAGCAGGAGCATCCCGAGCTGCCGGTGGTGATGATCTCCGGCCACGGCAATATCGAAACCGCGGTCGCCGCCATCAAGCAGGGCGCCTACGACTTCATCGAGAAGCCGTTCAAAGCGGACCGGCTGGTGCTGGTCGCCGACCGCGCGCTGGAAACCTCGCGGCTCAAGCGCGAGGTCAAGCAGCTCAAGCACCTGGCACCCTTGCCCTCGACGCTGGTCGGCAAGTCGGCGGTGATTTCGCAATTACGCCAGGCCATAGACCGCGTTTCGCCGACCAACAGCCGCGTGCTGATTGTCGGTCCCCTCCGGCGCCGGCAAGGAACTCGCGGCCCCGCACGCTGCACAACGCATCGGCGCGCGCCAACGGCCCCTTCATCGTCATCAATGCCGCGGCGATCACGCCCGACCGCATGGAGATCGAATTGTTCGGCGTCGATGCCGCGAACGGCTCGGAGCCACGCAAGGCCGGAGCGCTCGAAGAGGCCCCATGGCGGCACGCTGTTTCGTCGACGACATTGCTGACCTTCCACGCGAAACCCAGAACAAGATCTTGCGCGTGTTGGTCGATCAGACCTTCCAGCGCGTCGGCGGCAGCGCCAGGATCGCCGTCGATGTCCGCATCGTGTCGTCGACCGCGCGCAATCTCGAAGCCGCGATCGCCGAAGGCACGTTCCGCGAGGATCTCTATCACCGGCTCTCGGTGGTGCCGATCCGCGTGCCGGCTTTGTCGGAGCGTCGCGAGGACATCCCCGAACTCGTCGAATATTTCATGGACCAGATTTCGCAATCGACCGGTCTGCCGAAGCGCAAGATCGGCGACGACGCCATGGCCGTGCTGCAATCGCACAACTGGCCGGGCAATGTTCGCCAGTTGCGCAACAATATCGAGCGGCTGATGATTCTCGCCGGCGGCGATCCGGACGCGGTGGTCAATGCCAGCATGCTACCGCCGGACGTCGGCTCGATGGTGCCGACCATGCCGAATGGCGGCGGCGGCGAGCAACTGATGGGCCTGCCGCTGCGCGACGCGCGCGAAGTGTTCGAGCGCGAATATCTGGTGGCACAGATCAGCCGCTTCGGCGGCAACATCTCGCGCACCGCGGAATTCGTCGGCATGGAGCGCTCGGCGCTGCATAGGAAGCTCAAAGCGCTGGGGATCGGGTGATGCGTGTCAATAAATGTCGTCATTGCCGGGCCGCCGCCATAAGCGCGTTTACGCGCTCTGGCGGGCGTGACCCGGCAATTCATCATCTTTCCGGAAGACGATGGATGCGCGGGTCAAGCCCGCGCATGACGGTGTGTTGATGTCCCGCATCGCTTACGTCAACGGCCGCTACGTGCCGCTCGCTTATGCCGAAGTCAGCGTCGAAGACCGCGGCTTTCAGTTCGCCGACGGGGTCTATGAAGTCTGCGAAGTGCGCGGCGGCCGTCTGGTCGACGAGACGCGGCACATGGCGCGGCTCGACCGTTCGCTCGGCGAATTGCGCATCGCGCGGCCGATGTCGCCCGTGGGCGCTCGCGGTCGTGCTGCGCGAGGACGGTCAGGCGCAACCGCGTCCACGACGGCATCGTCTATCTGCAGATCACGCGCGGCGTGGCGCGGCGCGATTTTCCGTTTCCGGCGGTGGGCACGCGGCCCTCGCTGATCGTCACCGCGCGCAGCAACGATCCGGCGCGTCTCGAGCAGACCGCGAACGAGGGCATCGCCGTTGTTACCGTGCCGGACATCCGCTGGCAGCGCGTCGACATCAAATCGGTGGCGCTGTTGCCGAACGTCCTGGCGAAAACAGGCCGCGCGAGACCGGGGCGCCAAGGAAGCCTGGCTGGTCGACGCGCAAGGCCGCGTCACCGAAGGCGCCTCGTCGAATGCCTGGATCGTGTCGCGCGACGGCAAGCTCATCACCCATCCGCTCGGCCGCGATATCCTGCCGGGCATCACGCGCTCGGTCGTCATGGACGTCATCAAAGGGCAGGGGCTTTCCGTCGAGGAGCGCGCCTTCACGGTCGAGGAGGCTTACGCCGCCCGCGAGGCTTTTGTGACCTCGGCGAGCCAGATCGTGCAACCGGTGGTGAGCATCGACGGCCGCCCTGTTGGTAATGGCGCACCGGGGCTGATCGCTTCGGCCTTGCGCCGCGACTACCATCGCTATGCCGAGATAAAATGACCGCCCGGGACACCCGCGCCGGCGCGCCTGAAACCGCGTCAATATGACGTAAAGGTCATTTATTTCAGCCACTTGGTCTAAAAAGCACGAAGATAAGCTTGCGCGGAACGGGCTCGTGCCATCTAATAGCCGCCTCCTGGGCTTTTGAAACCGCTTTTGCGTGGGGCAAAGCGGCGTAAGCGAAACGTCACTTGCTTGCGAAGGACCTGGGCAACGAAAGTCTCGCGCGCCAGACGCGGGCAAAAAATGGAAACACGGCCATGGCAGCCGAACGACAACAAAATCTTCAAGACACTTTTCTCAATCACGTCCGCAAAGCGAAAATCCCCGCTCACCATATTTCTGGTTCAACGGGGTCAAGCTGCAGGGCGTGGTGACCTGGTTCGATAATTTCTGCGTGCTGCTGCGGCGGGATGGGCATTCCCAACTCGTCTACAAGCACGCGATATCGACCATCATGCCCGGCCATCCCATCCAGCTGTTCGAAGGCGGCGAAGAGGGTGCCGGCGGGGACAAGGACTAGTTGGAACAACGCCGACGCGATGAACGCGCGGGACCTCCTGACGCCTCCGTCGGGCGCAGAGAGCGGTCGCGCGATCGTCATTGAGCCGTGGCTCAAGCGGGGCGACGGCGCGCGGCAGCGCGCGCGCCGCCGCGGAAACGCGGACGCCCGAAGCGCGCCTCGCCGAGGCCGTCGGCCTTGCCGCCGCGATCAATCTCACCGTCGTCGAAGCCGGTCTCGTCACGCTCAACGCCGTGCGGCCCGCGACTTTTCTCGGCACCGGCAAGGTCGATGAGATCGCGGGCTCACCAAGAGCCTCGAAGCGTCGGTCGTCATCATGGACTGCGCGATCTCGCCGGTTCAGCAAAAGAACCTGGAAAAGGCCTGGAACGCCAAGGTCATCGACCGCACCGGTTTGATCCTGGAGATTTTCGGCCGGCGCGCGCGCACAAAGGAAGGCGCGCTGCAGGTCGAGCACGCGCATCTCACCTATCAGAAAACCCGGCTGGTGCGCGCCTGGACCCATCTCGAGCGCCAGCGCGGCGGCTTCGGCTTTCTCGGCGGCCCGGGCGAGTCGCAGCTCGAAATGGACCGCCGCATCATCGAGGAGCGCATCGCCAAGATCGAAGGCGAACTCGACAAGGTCAAGCGCACCCGCAAGCTGCATCGCGACAGCCGCAAGCGCGTGCCTTATCCGATCGTTGCGCTTGTCGGCTACACCAATGCCGGCAAGTCGACGCTGTTCAACCGCATGACGGCCGCGAGCGTACTGTCGGCCGACATGCTGTTTGCCACGCTCGATCCGACGCTGCGCGCCATCGATCTGCCCCACGGCAACCGCATTATTCTGTCCGACACCGTCGGCTTCATTTCCGATCTGCCGACCATGCTGGTGGCGGCGTTCCGTGCCACGTTGGAAGAGGTGATCGAGGCCGATATCATCCTGCATGTGCGCGACATGTCGCACGAGGATTCCGGCGCGCAGTCGCATGACGTCGAGAAGGTGCTGGGCGAACTCGGCATCGAAGCGTCGGACCGCCGCCTGATCGAAGTCTGGAACAAGATCGACCGGCTCGATGCCGACGGCCGCGCCCGCATCCTCAATCTGGCCGAACGCCAGCCGGCTGAGAACCGGCCGATCCCGGTGTCGGCGCTGAGCGGCGAGGGCCTTGATCGTCTGATCGCGGCGATCGAAACGCGGCTCGGCGAAAGCCGCCAGACCATCGAGTTGTCGATCGATCCGGCCGACGGCGCCGGCTTGAGCTGGCTCTACCGCCACTCGGAGGTGCTCTCAAGCGGCATGGCGGATAATGGCCGCATGGCCGTCACCGTCCGCGCCGATTCCGACCAGGCCGCGCGCGTCAAGGCCAAGTTCGGCGTGTGACCCTTTTTGTCATTCGGGGCGCGAGCACAGTTCGCGAACCCAGATCCATAAGCCGCAGCCTCTTCCGGCCACATCCTTCTCCGTCATGCCCCGCCTTCGCGGGAATGACAAGAAAGCCTATTGACTATAATCCCAGGGTATGTAATCCTAGATTTATCCCGCCTCGTGCTGCCGAGGGGCGTTTGATCAGCGTCTCCAGACGTTGAGGCGGGGGGCGGTGGCCGGACGGGGGCGTCGGAGATGCGGCGCCAGTTTCCCTTGTCCGGCGGTCCAAGCCGCGTTGTGTCCGGCGTGCCGCTGCACGTTAGGGCCCCCTGACGGTCCGGTAGGCCAAGCATGCCTGTCAGCGCATGCGGCCGAGTGACCGGGGCTTGCCGGTGGAACGTCGTGGCGTCTGTAACTGACGCAAGCGAACGGAGGGTCGACCACCGAGACCGACGCGGAGCAAACCTCACAAACACCGCGCGCGGGACGCCATGGGTTTGGTGGACTTGCGTATTTCAATGCTTCGACAAGCCTCGATGTCGCGAGGCGTCGAGGCGCGTGGGTCCATATCGGACCCGTGGCGTTCCGCGCGCCCTCGGTTCTTATCCGAAGGCCGCAAAAGGACTACGGCCTACCCGGGGCCGGTAAAGAATACGGGTGGCGGAGCGTTGGCTAAGGCCGTCATTCCGGGGCGCGGCCTGAAAGGCCGAGATCTCGGAATGACGAAGTGAATGCGCTGTTTGAAAACTGAATCGGCAATAACGGAGCAGGGCGCTGTCGCTTACCCGCCGCGTTTTTCCTGCGCCTTCGCCTCATCCCACAGCGCGTCCATTTCTTCGAGGCTTGCGTCCTTGGGCGTCTTGCCGCGCGCGGCGAGCGCGGCTTCGATCGAGGCAAAGCGGCGTTCGAACTTGGAGTTGGTGTCGCGCAAAATACCTTCCGGATCGGCGTCCAGATGCCGGGCGAGGTTGACCACCGCGAACAGCAGATCGCCGACCTCGGCCGCGGCCTTGGCCTTATCCGCGCCGTCGAGTTCGGCTTCGATCTCGTCAGCTTCCTCGCGGATCTTGGCGAGCACGGCGCGCGGATCGTTCCAGTCGAAGCCGACCTGGCCGGCTTTGTTCTGTAGCTTCAGCGCACGGGTTAACGCGGGCAGGCCGACCGGAACGCCGGCAAGGGCGCCCTTCGGCGGCTCGGGACGCCCGGCTCGTTCTTCCGCCTTGATGCGCTCCCACAGTCCCTTGACCGCCTCGGCGGTGCGGCCGTCGGCATCGGCAAAGACGTGCGGATGGCGGCGGATCAGCTTGGTGGTCACGGCCTCGACCACGTCGCCGAAAGCGAACGAGCCTTGCTCCTCGGCCATGCGGGCGTGGAACGCGACCTGGAGCAACAGGTCGCCGAGTTCGTCCTTGAGATCGTCCATGTCGCCATGGACGATGGCGTCGGCGACCTCGTAGGCTTCCTCGATGGTGTAAGGCGCGATGCTGGAGAAGTTCTGCTCGAGGTCCCAGGGGCAGCCAGAGCCGGGCGTGCGCAGCGCCGCCATGATCTCGATGAGGCGCGCAATGTCGCGAGATGGCTTCACGGGGAAAGGCTCAAGGGCTGGACGGAGGCGTTGGGGCCGGCGCTGTCGACGGTAGCAAAGCCGGGCCGGCATCGCGACCCGGATATCTAATTCGCATAAGACATATTATGGAATATTCCTGGGCGACGCTACACTTAGCGTACCCAAGCATAAGTCGTTGAAATAGCTGGAAATACCTTATTTTGGCCTGATTTTTAGGGCCTTCGAAGCGGCCCATTTGCCGTCCAAACCGTTCCTACAAACAGGCGTAGCAAACCTGCGGAACAACAACGTACTCTATCGGAAGTGAGTCCCGGAACATGGCCAGCTTAGTGTCAAAAAAACTGGACGCACCTTGGGAGCGACGCCTTACCTTGCCGACCTATCAGATCGGCGAAGCGGCGGCGTATGCCAAGGTTGCCCCTCAGACCGTCGCCTCATGGCACAAACTTGAGGCCGCGCTTCTCAGGCAGCGCGAGGCCCGTTCGGCCCTGTCCTATTATCAGCTAATCGAGGTGGCGGTCGTGGCGGCCTTTCGTAAGGCCGGAGTGCCCATGAAGAATATCCGCGCCGCTCGCGCTTATGCCGCGAACGAACTCAAGTCCGAGTACCCGTTCGCTCAATACAGTTTCAAAGAGAACGCCAAGCACCTTTATCTCGACTCCCAGCAAATCGACGTGAAGGCCGGGACCGTGGTGCAGACCGATCAAGGTGGCCAGCTTGAATGGGAGTCCGTAATTGGGCGATTGCGTGAGTTCGAATACGAGAAACAAATTGCTCTCAAGTGGCACGTTGGCGGGGAAGGTTCACCGATCATAATTGACCCGCGCATTTCATTCGGTGCCCCGGCGGTGCATGGCACCCCAACCTGGATTATCCGTGGCCGCTTCGATGCCGGAGAAAGCAATTCGGATATTGCTGATGATTTCGGACTTAAACCAGAAGAGGTCAAACAGGCCCTAAAATTCGAGGAAAGTGTTGCGTCTGGGAGGACGAAATCAGTAGCAGTCCACTGACATTCTATTTTGATAGGAACTTTGGTAAGCGCTTTCCAGAAGCAATCAGGATGGCGCGCGCGTCGCATTTTACAGTCGAATTTCACCACGACCCCAAGAACAAATTTAAGTTCAAGCAGGACGTGGCGGATGACGTGTGGCTTCCCAAGGTCGCTGCTGAGGGTTGGATCATCTTCAGTCATGACCGCAAGTTTCACACTCTGTTGCCAGAGCGATCGGCCATCAAACAATATAGCGCGGGCTGCTTTTATTTGCCCGGCGCGCAGCAATCGACATGGGATAAGACGCGCTATTTTGCGCGCTGGTTCGATGGCATTGAAACGCGAGCGCTCAATACAAAAAAGCCGTTCATATTTGATCTAACAACCAACGGCGTTTTCAAGCCGATTTCACTTGCGTGATTTGTTCGCCGGTGGCGTCACAATCTTCTTAAATGCCTTATCCGCGCCCTCTTCCGTCTCGTCGGCTTCTGCTATTTTAGCCGCGTCGATGAAGCGCTTTAATTGTTCGGGGTCGTCCGGCTTGTGCTCTTTGGCGGTCATTGGCGGCCCTTTGTGAACTCATTTCTCCGAAGCGAACATCCGTTCAATTAGCTCAAGCAACGCCGGGTGCGAAGCCCCGGTGGGGTTGGCAAGAAACTCATTGATGGGCTTTCGCCAAGTATCCTTTGGAGGGTCGTCGTTTTCGTATCTCACATGGAGAGTGCTGTCGTCATCTTGTTCTAGGTACGACCAGCCGTCTCGTTGGCTGGACATGTGATTGTAAAATGGAATCGATTTCATGTTCGGGCCCTTCGTGACTAAACTACGGACTTAAAATATCCCAAGCTGGCGCAAAAACTCCCTAGCCCTCGCTCGTTCTTCCTGACTTGTTGCTCTTCGTCCTATGTATTCAATAGGCTTGATTTTCCCCTCAGCGACTGAGCGACATATATCGCGCGTATTGCTGAGAGGGGCATCAAAGATTTCTGCCCTTTCACCTTTCATACCGGTTTGCAGTTCGCTGTGAGCGAATTTGCGAGCATCAGCAAGCGCCCTAAAGGCCTTTGGGGTGTCGTCTGACTCTGGTACCCAGACAATGAACATGTGCTTAGACCTTAGGGGATCTCTTTTGCTTACTTAGGTTCTTCATCCACTCAAACACAAATTGCTCGCCAGTAGTCACCTTAGGCGAGATCAACTGTTTGATACGTCAGGCGCTTGCCAGCGAAGCCTTGGAGCGCAATGTCGGCGCGCTGCAAGTCATTGTACCCGAGTTTAACGCGGGTGTTCTGGCGGAAATCGAACTCCGCAAGATAGCGGTCCAAGTGCTTTTTATCGACGTGCTGGTAGATGCCGACGAGGCCGCGCTTCACGACGCTAAAGAAACCTTCGAGGGTGTTCACATGCACGTCGTCGCGCACATATTCGCCCTTGGAATGGTCAACGCTGGCGTGCGAGGCAACCGGCGGGAATTTGTAATACGGCGCTTTGTCGGTAACGAGGCGGCTGTCCTTGTGGATGTTTGCCCGTAGGTGACGCGCAACGCCGCGATGATCGAGCACGATGGAACGGGTGTTGCCGCCCCGCTCTACAAGGCTCAGCACGACGGCGTGCGGGCGCTTACGGACGCCAGCCGGGCGCTTGGTCTTGCGGGAATTGGTCAGCGCGGTTTCGTCCGCTTCCACGATCTTGCCAGCGCCGCCCAGTGGGCCGGTGCCGGGCAACGGGGTCATAGCGGCGCGAATACGATGGCCAAGGAACCACGCGGTTTTCATGCCGCAGGCCCAAGGTGCGCTGTAGCTGGCGGGTGCTGATGCCTTTCTTGGACGAGCAAAGCAGGTGGATGGCTTGCAGCCAAAAGCGCAGGCCAAGCTTGCTGTCCTCGAAAATGGTGCCCATGCGGACCGTGAACGGCTTGCGGCAGGCGTAGCACTTCCGCAGGCCCGCGCGGGTCGTTTTGCCGGTCAAACGACCGATCTTGTCGCCAGAGGCTTGGCAATGCGGGCACACAGGGCCGTTCGGCCAGAGGTGCGCTTCGACGTACTCGAAGGCGGCCTCTTCGTTGTGGAACCGAATGTCGGAAAGTACTGATTTAGCCATGGGTTATCTCCAATAGCTAATGTTATAGAGGCCTAAAATGGGTATGTCAAGTGAAACATCGCCTATTCCTGTGTCGCTCTTTGTGTCTTAAACAAAGAGCCCAAGCGGGCCGTCACGTTAACGTCTGCCCAGATACCATTGAAAAGACTATTATATTCGTAGCGTTGATCGATACGCAGTGCCGCTGCAACTCTGGTGGATTAAATAAGATATATCAGTCTATTGATGGCTATTCCTAAGATATCGGATTATTTGCCAGGAAAACTCATCCGATCGAAGGCCGGCACGATGTGATCCGGCAAACTGTCACGCAGCGTGGCGTAGTCCATGTCGGTGTGCATATCGGTCAGGATGGCCCGCTTCGGCCGGATGCGCTCGATCCACTGCAATGTCTCATCGAGGTGGAAATGGCTCGGGTGCGGCGTCCGGCGCAAGGCATCGACGATCCAGACATCGAGCCCGGCCAGCAGAGCGACGCTTTCGTCCGGCAGGCTTTTGAGGTCGGTCGAGTAGGCGACGTTGCCAAAGCGAAAGCCGAGCGAATTGATGTCGCCGTGGTTCTGCAGCAGCGGCAAAACCTCGATAAGGCCGCCCTGCCCGTCGATCGTTAAGGGCTCGCCGGGCACGAGGCGACGCTCGTGCAAGATCGGCGGATATTGGCTGCCGGCCGGCGTTTTGAAGCAATAGCCGAAGCGGATGTTCATGATCCGCGACGTCGCGTCGTCCATGTAGACATCGACGCGGCGGCGCTTGTTGACACATCGACGCGGCGGCGCTTGTTGACGAAGATCGGCCGCAGATCGTCGATGCCGTGGGTGTGGTCGGCGTGCTCGTGGGTGATCAAAACGCCGTCGAGCCAGTCGACCTCGGCCTCGATCAGTTGCTCGCGCAGGTCCGGCGAGCAATCGACCAGAACCCGGGTGATGCCGTTCGGGCCTTTCCGGGTCACCAGCAAGCTGCAACGCCGGCGGCGGTTCTTCGGCTCGTTCGGGTCGCAATCGCCCCAGCCGAGCGCGACGCGCGGCACGCCCATCGACGAGCCGCAGCCGAGGATGGTGAAGGTCAAGCTCATCCTGCCATCCTTGCGGCTTTTTCCTGTGTACGTGGCACCTTGTTGAACAGCCGGAAGAAATTCTCCGTGGTCTGCGCCGCGATCTCGTCCGGCGAAACGCCGCGTGTCGCAGCGAGCATCTTGGCGGTTTCGACCACATAAGACGGCTCGTTGCGCTTGCCGCGATATGGCAAAGGCGCCAGATACGGCGCGTCGGTTTCGACCAGAATGCGGTCGGCCGGCAGAGCGGCCGCGATGTCACGCAAATTCTGCGAGTTCTTGAACGTCAGAATGCCGTGAACGGACGACATAATGCCCAAGTTCGACCGCGGCGAAAGCCAGATCGCGGCCGCCGGTAAAGCAATGCAGCACGGCGGGGAAGGCGCCCCTTCCCGCTTTCTTCCGCAAAATGCGGGTCATGTCCTCATCGGCCTCGCGCGAATGAATCACCAGCGGCAATCCGTCTCGCGCGCGCGGCGATGTGCTGACGCAGGCCTTGTTCCTGCGCCTCGCGCGGCGAGGTGTCGTAATGATAATCGAGGCCGGCTTCGCCGATGGCGACGACCTTCGTATGCCGGGCGATTTCGATAAGCACCTTGGCGTCGATGTCGAGCTCCTCGTGCGCGTTATGAGGATGCGTGCCCACCGAGCAGAAAATATCGGGAAATCGCTCGGCCACGGCCAGCACCTTCGCGTGCTGACGCACCCGCGTGCAGATGGTCACCATGCGGCCGATGCCGGCGTCGCGCGCGCGCTGCACCACGGCGTCCAGCTCGCTGGCGAAATCGGGGAAAATCGAGGTGGCAGTGGCTGTCCACCAGCATGATTTAGGCCGCTGCCTCCGGTTCGACGTAACGCGGAAACACCGGCGACGGCGCCGGAAATGGCACGCGGCTTTGATCCGTTTTCCCGCATCGAGCGCGGCAAAATCGCGTTCATTGGGCGGCACCGCCAGAATGTCGAGCAATTTTGCTGTCGCCGTCGGCATAACGGGCTGCGCGATAACGGCGACGCGGCGCAGAACTTCGGCGGTCACATACAGAATCGTGCCTTGGCGTTTCGGATCGGTCTTGGCCTTGGCCCACGGCGCTTCCGAGGCGAAATAGCGGTTGGCATCGGCGACCACGGCCCAGACGGCGTTAAGAACCTGGTGCAATTGCTGCGTCTTCATATGTTCGCGCGCGGTCGCGATCATGCCGTCGGCGGCGGCGAGAATAGTGTTGTCCTCGGCCGTAAATTCGCCCGGCTCCGGCAAGACGCCGCCGAAGGCTTTGCCGACCATCGACAGCGAGCGCTGCGCCAGATTGCCGAGATCGTTGGCGAGATCGGCATTGATGCGGTTGACGATGCCTCGTGGCTGTAATTGCCGTCCTGGCCGAACGGCACCTCGCGCAGGAAGAAATAGCGCAGCGGATCGACGCCATAGGCCTTCACCAGATCGAACGGATCGATGACATTGCCGACGACTTCGACATCTTCTCACCGCGGTTGAACAGGAAGCCGTGGCTGAAGATGCGCTTGGGCACCGCGATGCCGGCCGACATCAAAAACGCCGGCCAATAGACCGCATGAAAACGCACGATGTCCTTGCCGATGACGTGCAGCGCCGCGGGCCAGTAACGCTTGAACATCGCGCCGTCGGTGTCGGGAAACCCTGAGCGCGGTGATGTAATTGGTCAGCGCGTCGACCCAGACGTACATGATGTGCTTGGGATTGCCGGGCACCGGAATGCCCCAATCGAAGGTCGTGCGCGAGATCGACAGATCCTGCAAGCCGCCGCGCACGAAACTGGCGACTTCGTTGAAACGTTCCTTCGGCAGCACGAAATCCGGCACGTCGGCATAAAGCTTCAGAATCTTGTCCTGATAGGCCGAGAGCTTGAAGAAATAGCTCTCCTCCTCGACCCATTCGACCGGCGTGCCGGTCTTGGTGGCGAGCCGCACTTTGTGCTCGTTGATATGGGTCTCGTCCTCGGCGTAATAGGCCTCGTCGCGCACCGAATACCAGCCGGCGTATTTGTCGAGATAGATGTCGCCGTTCTTCTCCATGCGCTGCCAGATGCCCTCCGACGCGCGATAATGGCGCGCTTCGGTGGTGTGAATGAAGTCGTCGTTCGAGCAGTTGAGCGCCTTCACCATAGCCTCGAAGCGCGGCACGTTGCGGTCGCGCAGCGCGCGCGCCGTCAGGCCTTCCTTGCCGCGGTCTGCTGCATCTTCTGGCCGTGCTCGTCGGTGCCGGTGAGGAAATAGACGTCGTAGCCGTCAAGTCGCATGAAGCGCGCGATGGCGTCGGTCGCAATCGCCTCGTAGGCGTGGCCGATGTGCGGCACGCCGTTCGGGTAGGAAATCGCGGTGGTGATGTAGAAAGGCTGTTTTTCGGCCGGCATTTGAAACTTTATTAAGCGGAATGGAGGGCCGGAGACGGCTCAGGCCACGGCGAGTCACGGGGTTAGGTACAATCGCGGAAGGCCAGGGCAAGCAAGGGGAATAAGGCGGAAACAGGGCTTTCCGCCCTGCTCTACCAGGTATTCGGATTGGACGCCGCGTTCGGGTTATTCTCGGCATAGCGGCCAATGTGGCCACGTCGGGAGCGGGCAACGAGCGCGAGCTTGGTGCCGCCCTCCGGCACGACGATCAGGCGATCGACCTCGCCTCGCTGGAAGGCCTGCAAGAACTTCTCATAGTCCTTGAAGGACACGCAGCCGTTGGATTGGCCGTTGGGGCCAAGCATATAGGTGTGCGCCAGGATGCCGTCGCGGCCGAACATCTACGCTCGTCGACCGGATTGAGGCGGATGGCCTGGACGCCGTGGAAAAGCTTTTCGCGCAACGTCAGTTCGTAAACATTCGGCGGCGTCGCCCCGCGCATCTTGACGTGGACAAAGCGCGGATCGTCCATTTTGTCGAACAGGCCGGAATGTGCCTCCAATTTATCGCCGTTCGGCAGGTAAACGGCGCGCGCGGAAATGTCGTAGATCGCGGTGCGGCCATCGGGATCGGGCAAGCCCAATGATTTATTCGGCGGTTCCAACGCGGCCATGCGCGGCTCGGCACTGGTCGCGGCGGCTTTGGCGTCGCGGCGGCAGCTTGAACGGCTATTGGCGGCTCAGCTTTTGGCGCAGCAATTGGTGCAACTTGCGGCGCGACGGGGGTAGCCGGCGCCTGGGCGATTTCAATTTGCACGGGATGCGGACGCGGCAGCGGCACAACGGGCGTAAGTTCGGCAACCGGCTTGACGACAGGCGCCGCGGCAATCTGCCGCTTCGGCTGCGGGATTTCCGCCTGTAGCGGCAGCAAGGAAACCGCGGCGGTCGAGACTTGAGCCCATTTCGCATCAAAGCTGATCGCGGCGGTGCGGGCCAAGACGGGATCGCTCGTGGCGAGCGCGAGTGTGCCCGGTCCCGAAAAGGATCTCACATTTGGGTTGGGGCCGGTCACGAGTGTGGAATTGACGATCCATGCGGCCGTCGTCGTGACGACGGCACCGAGCACGATCACTGCGGCCAAGGCCGCGACCGCCGTGACGAGGTGGCTGCCGATCGTCCGAACCAGCCGGCGATAGTCGCCCGATGAAAAGGCGCTATCGAAAGAAGGAACGCCCTCTATCGTCGCGGTCGCATATCTCATTACGCACTCAAACTCGACTGCTTACTATGACGCCGTAGCCGCCGCTGATTGGCGCGCCGCCGCTCTTGAACTGGTGTTGGAATCCCCAAACCCGCTGGCCTCACCGCTTTGCGAGGCCGTTAAGACTATGCCCGGGGTAAGGTTAAGCACCTGTAAACACCGGCAATTCGGGCGGACACGGGAACTTTCGTACAGCCCTACGCGGTTGGCGCCAGATGCGGCGCGGCGACCGGATGGCGAAGCGCCATTTCGGCCCGATCGCGCCCGTTCATTTTGGCGAGATAGAGCGCCTCGTCGACGCGGGCCATCAGCGTCTCGGCGGTATCGCTGTCCTCGAACTCGACGACCCCGAAACTGCAGGTGATTTTGCCCACGGCGCCGAAGGCGTGGGATCGAATTGCCGCCGCCAGGTTCGCCGCCATGCGGAAGGCCATATCCACGGTGCAGGCCGGCGTAAGGATGACGAATTCCTCCCCGCCCCAGCGCGCCAGGACGTCCGAATGGCGGATGCGTCCGGCGATGAAGCCCGACAAATCGACCAGGACGTTATCGCCCACCTGGTGACCGTAAGTGTCATTGATCGCTTTGAAGTGATCGATGTCGAACAAGATCAGCGATAACGGCGTCTTGTAACGCTGCGCCCGCAACATCTCGAGTTCGATTTCCCGGTCGAACTTGCGCGGTTGTACAGTCCGGTCAGCGGATCGGTCGTTGCCCGATAGTCGAGATTGCGGGCGAGTTCTTCCAATTCGATCCGCTTTTGCAGTTGAACATTGTCATGAACCCAGCGCTCCCGGCCGACCAAATAGACCAGCGCCAAGGTTGCCATTTGCAAAGTGATGATAATGCCCAGGACGCGGCTCGCGAAAATACCGTGCGGCGCGGTCGCTATCACCAGCGACCAGCCGGTATTGCCGATCGGGCGGCGCTGCACGTAGTCGCGGCTGCCGTCGAGCGTCGTCCATTGGCCGCCAGTGAATTCGTCGGCCAGCAGTGGCTTTGCGCTTATCTCGCCGAACTGCGGCGTCAGCGATTTGATCGTTTCCGCGCCAGAGGCCAAAGCGTCCGGAATTGGCTGTCAGGCTTGTTGGTCACGGCGACGACCCCATGGGGATCGATCAGAAAGAACGAAACATCAAACTGCTTCAGCCCGGCATCGAAAGCATCGAGCGATTTCTTCAACACGGCAACGCCAACGACATCGCCGGCATCGTCGCGCACCGGATAGCTCGTATAATAATCGCGCGTTTTGCCCTGCGCAGCGACTTCGAAATGCCGGCCCGGCATTCCCGCCATGGCCAATTTGAAATATGGCGCGGCGGCAAAATTGCCGGATGGGGCGAGTCGGATGAAGCAGCCACTTTTCCGGCGGTATCGAGAATAAAGGCATCATTGACGCTGGCGATTTCGCTATCGACGGCCAACAGCGCTTTGACGCGCGGTTCGTAACGCCTGTCACCTTCGATCAGCAGAGAGGCAACCGAACGCGAAGCGGCAATGACGTGGGTTATGCCGTCGGCACTGGCCGTTTCTGCGTTCAAGCGGCCGAAAATCATGTCGAGGTCGCCGAGCGACTGTTGCTGGACATTCTGCTTGTAGATGCGCCCAGATATTCTGTCAGGCCCCAGCCGAGCACCAGCGTTAGGCCCATGGCGACGAGGGTCCAGACGAACTGCCGCTGCATAAATGCGGTGTAGCGCGGCGAGCCGATGTCGCGCATCAGGCGCTGGCCCCAATAGCCCCAGACCGAGAAGGCGATCCAGCACGCCAAGAGTCCGCGCACGAACTGGATCGGCACGCCGTGAAGCCGCTGAAATCCGCGTAGTCGATGACGTCGCCCGCCCAGCCGGCGACCGGCGGCACGACCACGCCCGCGGCTAAGGCGTACAGCACGAAGCCAATCACAGCGGAAGCGATCCAGCGTTTCTCGGCTGGCAAAGCGTCGCGAGCGTGGCACGCCAGTACGGCGCCTGTGCCCAAGGCGCCGGTCAGAGCGATGGCATAACGCGCAAAGGTACTGGCGCCGTTCAGGCCCGCCAAATGTGCGCCCCACGCCACGAAAACCATCATCGGTGCATAGATCCAGCGTCCCGGCATTTTAAATCCGAGCCGGACCGCTTCAAGCCGGGCAAATTCGAACAGCAGCACGAATGAGCCCGTCATAGTGCAGAACCGCGCCATCGCGAACGCGGGCGTATCGCCGGCGATCAATGCCAGCAGATCGAGCCACTCGCTGGCGCCATGCACAAAGCCGAATGCCGCAAGCACGAGCCAGGGCGTCTGCCGCCGGCCGCCGCGCGCAATGCAAGGCAGATCGAACCGAGCAGAATGAATGCCAGGCCATAGACGAGTTGAGTGCTGAAAAATGCGGCCATCGCGCCCTGTGATCGGTTGGTTGATCAACCGGGCTAACACGTCGGCCGTTATGGAAGCGCCTACGAGTTGCCGAAAATTGCCGCCGGTCGGTTAACGTTTGCTGACCGGCGGAAAGTTCCACGGGTCCCCGTGCTTCGTCATCCGCATTTCATGCGAATGGTGCAAAGCGGCGCAACCGGGGCCGGGTCGTCTCTTCGCCGATGGAACGGAAACGCGGCTGTCGGCGTTTTTTGCCCCTACTCCTGCCGGAATCATGAACGGGTCGCCCATGACGTCGCGCGAATATCTTCTCAGCCAAGCTGAACACTGCCGCCGAATCGCCGCGGACACCGCCGATCGCTTTATCGCCGAAGAACTCAAACGGCTGGCGCGCGAGTTCGAGGACAAGGCGCGGCAGGCTCTACTGGGCGCGCCGCCGGCCGGTGAAGCGGCGTAAAGGCGCGGCAAAGCCTCGTTTTCGGGCGCTAGTGCTCAATTTTACCATTGAATTGCGGCCTGGGCGCATTGTAGATGCGGCTCAACAAGGCCATATAGCCGATAAGCTTTGGTCCCGCCGCGATACGCCTTTTCCTCCCAGGAGTGTGAATGAGCAACTTCCGTAGCCCCGACGTTTTGGAACGCCGGAACAGCGCCGCCGCCGTCAAGAAGGCGATGCTGGAGAAATTCAAAGCCGCCACGCAAGACCCCGCCCTCGAGCAGGCCCGCCTCGCCCGCATCGCCATCGCCGAAGCCCGCGCCGCCCGCCAGGCCGAGCGTGAAGCCGCCCGCAAGGTTCGCGAGGCGGAAATCGCCGCCGAGGCCGCGCTTACCGCTGAACGCGCCGCCCAAGCGCAGCGTGAAAAGGAAGCAGAAGAATTGCGCCTCGCCGCCGAAGCGGCCGAGCGCGAAGCAGCTCTCGAGGCCGAGAAGAAGGCCGAACGCGACGCCCGCTACGCCGCGCGCAAGGCCGCCAAGAAGGTCCGCCGCCGCGGCTACTAGGACGCAGCCGGTCCTTTATCCTCGTCAAGCGCGCGCCGTGGCCGGCGCGCGCTTTATTTGCCGCACAGGTTTTCGAGCTGCTCGAGCATCGCGGAAAGGTCTTTGCCTTCCTTCGAGTCCGGGTCCAGCTCCTGCATGCCATCCATCAAGGCGACATATTCGGGGCCGATTTTGGCACCCATCTCATCGGCCTTCTGCGACAGTTCGTCGATTTTCTTTTCGTCTTTTTTCTGTACGGCCTCGTCGATCTGATCGCCGAGCGCGGAGATGTCGCAGTAGATCTTGGTCTTGGCTTTGTCGCTGCTGACGATCTTGATGACTTTCTGCGCGTCCGCCTTGGTGGGCGTCGGCGCAGCCTTCGGAGCCGGAGGCGCGCCTTGAGGCTGTTGCGCTTGCGCACAGAATGGCAGCGCGACGATCGCTGCAACGGAGATGATAAATTTCAGCGTCATGACGGACTCCTGTCAGGTCAGGTGAATCGTTTCGGCGTGGCGCAACACTAGCAAACGCGGTCCGGCAGAACAGTAAAAGCGGCATTACATTATTATTGCGCCTGCGCGCCGATGCCCGCGGCCTTGATGATCGGCCACCACTTGTCGATCTCGGCTTGCTGGAACGCGGCGAGCCCTTGCGGCGTCTGCTGTGCCTTGGGCGCCACGTCGAGGCCGAGTTCGGTGAAGCGCGCCGCCACATTCTTGTCGGTAAGCGCCCGAGCCATGGCGTCATTGAGCTTGGCGACGATCTCCTTCGGCGTGCCTTTGGGCGCCCAGAAGCCGAACCAGCCCGCCATATATAATTTTGCCACGCCGCTCTCATCGGAGGTCGGAATATCCGGCATCGAGGCCGAGCGTTCCGGCGAAAGATTGGCGAGTGCCTTGATCTTGCCGCCGCGAATCTGCGGCAGCGCGATGGCGCCCTGCACCACCAGGAGGTCGACCTGGCCTGACATCAGATCGGTCATTGCCGGCCCTGCGCCGCGATAAGGAATGAACTGAACCTTCTGCCCGGTGAGCTGTTCGAACAGCACGCCGCTGACATTGCCGGCGGCATTCTGGTTGACGAAATTGACCTTGCCCGGATTAGCCTTCATCCAGGCAACCAGGCCTTTGAGATCGTCAGCCGGCAAATCCTTGCGCGCGACCATCAGCTGCGGATTGACCGTGATCAGGCCGATCGGCTCGAAGTCCTTCTGGAGATCGTAATCGAGGTTGTAAATGATGCTGCCGACATGGGTGTCCCATTGGCCGATGTCGATGGTGTAGCCGTCCGGTGTGGCGCGCGCGACGCGGCGCACGCCGATGCTGCCGCCGGCGCCGCCGACATTCTCGACAAGGACCGATTGCCCGAGCGTACCGCGCATGTGCTCTGCCATGATTCGGGCCGCAATGTCGGTCGACCCGCCCGGCGGGAATGGCACGATCAGCGTGATCGGACGCGACGGAAACGTTTCCCGCCGATACGGCGGCGATACCGGCCAACAAGGTCAGCGCGATCGCAGTGACGAGTTTTTTCATGGTCCCCCCGATTTGGCGTCATTCGCGCCAATTGCATGAATGATAAGCTGCAACCGTGTGGCGGCGAAAGGGGGTCCGCGCAAAGTCTCGGCAATGGCGCGGCGGCCCGCTAGACTGGCGGCCGCACGCACCAGCCGGGGAATTCATGCTGACTTTGTACAATGCCGCGCATTCGACCTGCAGCCAGAAGGTGAGAATCTGTCTCGCCGAAAAGAATCTGGCCTTCGAGGACATCCGGCTCGATCTCGGCAAGGCCAAGGATCATCTCAAGCCGGAATATCTCAAGATCAATCCGAACGGCGTGGTCCCCACATTGGTCGACGATGGCAACATCATCGTCGATTCAAGCGTGATCTGCGAATATCTCGACGAGCGCTATCCGCAAGTCCGGCTGACGCCCGAGGACCTCGTGCAGCGCGCGCGCATGCGCGCCTGGATGCGGTTTCTCGAAGAGGTTCCGACCGCGGCTGTACGCGTGCCTTCGTTCAACATGGGATTCCTGCCGCGATTCGAAGGGCTCGACCGCAAACGCTTCGAGGCCGAGCAATCGGATGTCCGTCCGATCCGCAAGCAGTTCTACCGCCGGATGGGTCCGGGCGGCTTCAAAAAGGAAGATGTGGAAGCCTCGCTGGAGCAGCTCGGCAATACCTGCGCGCGCATGGACAAGGCGCTGGAGAGCGGCCCGTGGCTTCTCGGCCAGCAGTACAGCCTTGCCGACATCATCGTCGCACCGTTGGTCGACCGCATGGCCGACCTAGGCTTTGCTCAGATCTGGGAGCCGCGGTTTCCGCGCGTCGCCGAATGGTACGAGCGCATGCAGGCGCGCCCTGCATTCCAGCAGACATTCTATCCGGGCGCCCGGATGTCGGAGTTTCTGCCACTACGGCCGGCCATCGCCGACGCGTGAGCCGGCCGCTCGTTCAGGCGTGACTTTGGCCGTTGCCCGAGCGCATGACTTCGGTCGGAAGCATGCCGCCGGCCAATTCTAGAGACCGCGCCCGCACCGTGTCGAGAACGAACAAGCGAATGGCCGATGACAAGTTGCCTTGCCGGCGCCGCGTGTCGATGTCGCCTACCATGTTGGATAAAGTCACATGTTGATTTTGGGCAATTTCCTTAAGCCCCAGCCAAAAGGGTTCCTCGAGACTGACGCTGGTCTTATGCCCGGCGATAACGATGGAACGCTTGACGACTAAGGATTTCATATGACTGCCCCTGTAAACCGGACGAGGTACACCACTGGCGATTTTTGCGCACAGCAATCGTTCGTTGGGTACTCGCCGAATGAAGTTTAAACGCCACTCGAGACGCTAGAACGCAACCTCAGCCCTCGCCGTCTCCACCGGAAACTCTGCGTTCGGAACCCGCGCAGCAAAGCGACCAACTGATTTCAACTGACGAAAATATGACAGCGATTTTTACGCCGCG
This sequence comes from Pseudolabrys sp., assembly GCA_037200245.1. Taxonomy (GTDB): domain Bacteria; phylum Pseudomonadota; class Alphaproteobacteria; order Rhizobiales; family Xanthobacteraceae; genus Pseudolabrys. The sequence continues at coordinate 219,576 of JBBCIM010000029.1, read as the reverse complement.
CTGTTCAATTTTGAACGCTTTTGAAAATACCTTTCGGGTGTCGCGACACCGAAATGTTCTTCACATCAGGTATTATTTGGGTCGGGGAACCGCGCGGCGGCGATGTGTGCGGCTACGCGCGCGCCGCCTCTGCGAGCAAGCCGAAAACGGCAAATACCAGCGGTTTGCGCTCGAGATTGTAGGTCTCGACGTCGCGCGCGGCACGATTGACCCTGTCCCAGGCTTGCGCGACGCGCGCCATACGCGACGGCTGCGGCTCGCTGTCGAGCCGCGACGACAGCCAGCTATTCACGAGATCCATAAAGGCGTGCAGCGTTTGCGGTTCGCTGCCGCCGAGTGCGTCGCCAAGCGCATGCAGCGCGCGCGGGTCCGGATTGGGGAGTTGCGCGAACAGGTCGAGGATCCTCTGGCGCAGAGCGAGGGCAGGTCCATCGAGAAAACGAAGCGCGCGTCCCACGCTGCCATCGGCGGCTGCCGCGGCTTGTTTCACCTCGGATTCATCGGCGTTGCGGCCGGTCGAGGCCGCGACCGCGAGAGCAACATTGTCGGCGGACAACGGCCGCAGCAACAGGCGGCGACAGCGCGAACCGGATGGTCGGCAGTTCGCGGCCGGGTGCGTGGCTGATCAGCAGCAGCAGCGTGCGCGCCGGCGGCTCCTCCAAAACCTTGAGCAGCGCATTGGCGCCCTCGCGCTGCAGGTCGTCGACCGCATCGACGATCGCGATACGCCAGCCGCCTTCGCCCGCGGTCGAGCCGAAGAACGGCACCGAGCGGCGCACGTCATCGACCCGGATCACGGTGTAAAGCTTGCCGGTCTGCTCGTTGACGATGCGCTCCAACACCAGGAGATCGCCTTGCGCCTGCGCGGCAATGCGGCGCGCGACCGGATTGTCCGGATCGACCGCAAGCGAGGCCGCCTTCTGCACGGCCGCCTCCGACGGATCGGGATGCGCGAGCACGAAACGCGCCAGCCGATAGGTGAGCGTCGCCTTGCCGATGCCGGGCGGGCCGCCGATCAGCCAGGCGTGCGGTATGCGCGTGCTCTGATAGCTTTCAAGCAAAGTCCATTCGGCCTCTTCGTGCCCGAACAGCACCGAGGTCTCGCGCGGCAGCAGAAGCCCATTGTCGGTATCGTCGTCGCTCATCGTCGGCCATTCATGGCGCGGTCGCTTCCGCGCTCAGCTTTTCCAAAGGCTGCAGCCGCTCTACGACGACGTTCCAGATGCGCTCCGCCACGACATCGCGCGGCGCGCGGCCGTCGATGACGAAACAGCGCTTCGGCTCCTTCTCGGCCAGCGCGCGATAGGCCATGCGCAACTTCTCATGATAGTCGAGGCGACTCCGCCTCAAAGCGGTCGGCGACGTCCTTGCCGCGGCGCGCCGTGGCGCGCGCCAGACCGATTTTCGCCGGAACGTCGAGGATGAACGTCAGTTCCGGCACCCGCGGCGCCGACCGTGACCCGCTCGAGACTGCGGATCAGACGCGGATCGACGCTGCCAAGCGCGCCCTGATAAACGCGGGTCGAATCGATGAAGCGGTCACAGATCACCCACTGCCCGGCTTGGATTGCCGGCAGGATCATGTTGCGCACGTGATCGTCGCGCGCGGCGGCGAACAGAATGGCTTCGGTCTCGGCGCCTAGCGGCTTGGCGACACCGGATAGCAAGATGTGACGAATGATCTCGGCGCCGGTCGAGCCACCCGGTTCACGCGTGAGAACGACGGAACCCCGAGCGACTTAAGCCGCTGCGCCAGCATCGCCGCATGGGTGGATTTACCGCTGCCTTCGCCGCCTTCGAGGTGATGAAATGTCCGCGCAAACGAGCAAGCCTCTCCGTGTCATCGCCCGCGCTACGCGGCGGCCGTCATCATAGCCGCTCGGCCCCGGCACGGAACAGCGAGATCATCATTTCGGTGGCAGCGTCGAAAGCGCGTTGCGACATGCTGCCTTTGGCGACGTCTGCGGAGGCCCGCAGCGGCATTTCCAGGATGACGACATCGTCGCGCCAGACCTTGAGAGTGCCGATCGACTCGCCTTGCGCAACCGGCGCCGGCACCGGGCCGGTATAGACGATGCGCGCGATCAGTTTTGCCCCGCCGCTCTTCGGCAGCATCACGCGGGCGAGCCCCGTCGCGACGAGCGGCACATGGCCGGCGGCGCCGCCGAAAACTTTGGCCGTGCCGATGGTCTGGCCTTCGGCAAACAGCACGCGCTGTTCGAAACTCTTGAAGCCCCACTCCAGCAACTTCTTGGCTTCGTCGGCGCGCTCTTTGGCGTCCTTGAGACCGTTGACCACCACCACGAGGCGCAAGCCGTTCTGCACGGCGGAGCCGACCAAGCCGTAGCCCGCCTCCTTGGTGAAGCCGGTCTTGAGACCGTCGGCACCGATGCCCAAGGGCAGCAGCGGATTTCTGTTCGGCTGGCGAATCTTGTTCCAGGTGTACTCGTGCTCGCCGAAGATCGGGTAATACTCCGGATAGTTGCGGATGATGTGGCGGGCGAGCAGGCCGAGCTCGCGCGTCGTCACTTTTTCGCCTGGATCCGGCAAGCCGTTCGATGTCGTGAAGACCGATTTGGTGAGGCCGATCTGACGCGCCCGTTCGGTGAGCTTTGCCGCGAAGGCCTGTTCGGTGCCGGCCAACCCTTCGGCCAGGATGATGCAGGCATCATTGCCCGACTGCACGATGGCGCCGTGCAAGAGCGCCTCGACCGGAATGCGGCTGTTGAGCGCGGCATACATGGTCGATGAATGCGACGGCGCGCCGCCTTTGCGCCAGGCGTTTTCACTCACCGGATATTCGTCGGTGAGCTTGATGCGGCCTTGCTTGAGTTCGTTGAAGACGTATTCGACCGTCATCAGCTTGCCGAGGCTGGCCGGGAATATCAGTTGGTCGGCGTCGCGTTCGAACAGCACCGCGCCGTTCTCGGCATCGATCAGGATGGCGTGCGGCGCGGTGATCGGCGGTTCGTCTTTTTTCGGCGCGTCCTTTTTAGGTGCCTCTTTCTTGGCGGCGAGGCCGGAGCCCGGCTGATGCTTAGGCGACGCCCGCATAGGCGACGCCCGCCAGACCGACGATCAAGATCGCCGCCGATAGCAATCGTCCAAGTCGGGAAGCGCCAAACGTCATCGAGAGCCCATAGCCACGCCGGAGCGCGTGAATTGCGGGATGGTATGGCGGCGCTGTGACGGAAAAATGCGGCTCAGTAAAGGCCGCGGCCACTCATGAATCCCGCCACTGCATCATAGCGCGTCGGGGCGTAGGCCGATACCGGGGAAACCGAAGGTTCGGCTGGTTCCACAGCGGCGAGTGCTCTGCGAGTGATGGGTTCAGCGCGTTGCGGGCGCTTGGCGGCCGCCAGTTCGGTGGTCGGTGCCCCGGTATCCACATCGGCCGCGGCAATCTCACGGGCGCCCTCGCCAGCCTGTAAGGCCGTTCCGGCGGCGTCGGCGCTTTGGCGGCCGATTGGGTCATCGGGCGGGCGTCGAAATAGGCTGGGGCGTAAGTTTTGCTGTCGTTGGCCGCTACCATGACCGGCGCCGTGGCCGGCGTGCACTCGCGCAGCGTCGCCGCCAGCTTGAGATCGTCGGAACCGGCGAGCGGGGCGCGACCGACGTAATCGACCTTCACCTTGGCGACGCCGTGACCGTAGAAGCCGAGAAGCTGCGCGGTCTTGACCGACAGGTCGATGACGCGATCGCCAACATAAGGCCCGCGGTCGTTGACCCCGCACCACGATCGACCGACGGTTGGCGAGGTTGGTGACCCGCACATAAGACGGCAACGGCAGCGTCTTATGGGCCGCCGAGATCGAATTCATGTCGAAAACTTCGCCATTGGCGGTGAAGCGGCCATGGAAATCGTCGCCGTACCAGGAGGCCAGGCCGATGGCGCTGTAATTGACGTCCTCTTCGGGGATATAGACCCGTCCGGCGACGGTATAGGGCTTGCCGACGCGATACACGCCGCCGCCCTTGGCACCGGTTCGCCGGGACCGACGACGCGGGCGCTGGCGGAGGTGCCGTATCTGGGGTCGATTTTGCTGGAAACCTGGCTGGAACAGTTGGCCAGCGCCAGACAGGCAACGGCCGCGCCACAGACGCGCGCGAACCGGCCTACTGTGCCGTTACCCCCCCAGTCCGCCCATTCTGTTTACGGTCCCCGAATTGATGCGGCTAGTTTACCTTGCGGCGGCTGTCGCGTGAACCGCCGGGGCCAGTCGTGGTAAACACTTGGTTCCACGGAGACTTTGGCGTTTCTGCGGCAAACCGGTGGTCACGCCTTAACCCGATGCTGGTCCCGCTTGCAAGTGCGTCCAGCTTCGACCATTGGACTAGCTGTAAACGACAGGTGTTACGGAAGGGTGGCCGAGTGGTTTAAGGCACCGGTCTTGAAAACCGGCGTACCCGCAAGGGTACCGTGAGTTCGAATCTCACCCCTTCCGCCAAATCATATTGATATCATTGGTATATTCACTGTTTTTTTAGAATAACCCCCGGATTAGCAGGCTGCCGCGCCCCAGAAAATGCAGCGGGCCTTAACGCATCATCCCGGGGTGAGAGGTTCCAACGCCGGGGATTTGCCTGGGACGCGGTTTAGCTCAGCGTCAGAAAGCGCGCCAGCGGGCTTGCTAGGCCGTTGGCGGGCCTCCCTTGCTGGGGATTCGACACTCGCGCATTGCGGGTGCTTAGATCGCAGCATCAGTGTGGGAGGGGCAGAACCGACATGGCGTCGCCAAGATGGACTCATAACGCACAGCGCGCCGCCGTTGGGGCGCTGTGCGGCCTTTTATTGGCTGGGTGCGCTACGTCACCGACGCCATACCCCGAAGCCTCGGTGGAAAAATCCGCGCTCTCAGACACCGAGGTGCGGCGCATAGTGTTGGCCGCGCGAACACGAACGTGGAAAGACCCGGGGTCGATCGTCGGCGCGCAGATCGCCGACCCGATGGAATGCCGCATTCACGCCATGAGTGGTACAACGAATGCCCCTGGCTCCACCTGCGTTTGCATCGAGCTAAACGCCCGCAACAGCTATGGCGGCTACACCGGAGCAAAGCGCGAGGTCTTTGCCATTACGAATGCCGGCGATATGTCCCCTGTGAACTACGGCACAGTTGGACCGTCTGCCGAACTCTGCCCAAATCTGAAACCCTTCCCCGAGTTGAACGGGCGCGGGCCACCATCACCCAAGCCGCGTTAATTCGATGTGGCTCCAAGAACGGGATGGACCAGAATGAAAGAAGACTTGACCGATAGATTTGATGCGCGAGCCGATGATGACGGTACGGTCCACACCATCCTCGAATACACAATGATGGTCCCGGACAACGCAATCAACGACCCCGGGCCGCCTATCAAAGGCCCCTAGGCGACTAGTTATCTCCGGCAGCAATGCGAGCGTTCGCAGCCGCAACGACGGCACGTTTGAGATCGTCGATACTAAACAAATCCTTCGGAAAATCGGATAGCTCAAGCCGGGTCCAGTAGAGGCACCCCGGTTCCGGGCCGTTGATGTGCGTGGAAACGCCGATGCAGTCCTTATAAAATTGCACGCGCCACTGATCTTCGGGCAGCGGTCGCGGTTTCCAGATGTCAATTGTAGCAACGTCCATGTTCACCTCGTAAAAGAAAAGCGCCCGGGCGCGCGTCATGACCACACCCGGGCGCTTGCGCGCGCTAAACCGTTGGCGTGACGGTTGGCGCTACCTCAAGCTGCCAGCTTGGCGGCGTGTTCGTTTTCAATTCGCACAATCGCGAGCTCGGCAGTAGCCGCGCCGCTCGGATCATCCCTGCGGGCGTTCACCAGCTTGGCGTTGTACTTGGCCCGCAAGCGTGCGGTCGCGGTCAGAATATGTTCACGGCGGCCAGGTTTGTTGTCGGCGTAGATTTTTGCCAGTTCAGTTTTGAAATTTTCAGACAGGTTCATGGTCGTTCTCCTTTATGAAACCCAGGGTGCGGCGGCGTTTTTCGTTTCAGGCTCGACCGGCGGAAGGAACGGCGCGATCCTTGTGCGGGTCGATTGGCGGGCAGCGTCGAGAGTACGGCGGACAAGCTTGCTTGCGGCGGCGGCGGCGTCGAGAGACTTCAATTTTTCACCGTGCAGCGCGCGCAAGCGTTGTTCGCGGAAATTGGCGTGCATCTCTGGCGAAAGACCAGACAGGAATGCAGGACCTTCAAGCACAGCGGCGCTGGTCACTTCATCGGCCGTGCGCAGGAACACGCGCGCTTGGTCGGGCGGCAGCGATTTGATGTGCTCGCGAATTTGCGCTCGCACGGTTGCGCGCGGCACGTCCTGCTTGTCGAGCGGGGCAGAAAATGGGGACAACGCATTGCGCCGGGTGGCAAGGTCCGCTGCAATCTTGTCGAGGTCGATGGCTTCCAGCGCGTCCATTTCACGATTGAGGTGGCGAAGCTCGAAGCGCTCACGTTCGTCCCTGCGGAACGGGCGGTGCGTTCGACGCCTTGGCCATCGCATCCTGAGTGTCGGCCTGTTCATGGCGCTGCAAGGCGGACATGGAGGCGCGGAACGCTCCGAAAAGTTGACCGTGCCACGGCTCTTCGCGGAATTGATCCCAGTCCCCGGACCAGTGGCCAAGCGGAACGCGAACGCCAGTGCGGCCATCGGGACCGATCAATTTGGTTTGCGTGTGGCCTTGAGGTGCAGCCATGATGCTTCCTTTCTATTGAACCCAGCGTTTCGCGCGGGTGTTTGTTGACGATGACGGCAATGCTGCAACGCGCGCGCGGCTCTTAGCTTGAATTTGCGCATTCCAGTCCTGCAAATAACGAGGGGGCCGATATCGGTCCGGGTCCGCGCTTCGATTTCCTCTGCGGTGAAAAATGTGAATGCCGCCGCGACCGTCAGGCATGCCGAATTGCGGAAGCGGTGCAATGAAGCGTGCAGAGGCCAGATCGGCCGCTCCTGCCACCGCGTTCGCTATGTCGTCGTGCGCGCCTGGAGCGTGGTCGATGCTGTCCTTACCGGAGCGCGCAACTTTTCGCTCAAGGCCGGTGAGTTGGTTCACAAGGCGGTCGGATTTCGGCAAAACAATTTGCCCGCTGTTGAGTAGCGGCAACAGGTCACGGAACAAATCGCTTTTGGTCTTGTCGGCGCACAGGTAGGTGATGCCGCGTTTCTTGAATTGCTCGCGTGGCCACTCGCCAGCATAGCGGTCGCCGGAAACTTGATAAACGCGATAGGTCTTCAGCAAGATTGAAAAGTCATCGACCACGCTCTCCGGTGAGAATGGCGGCTTCACCTCACGGATGGCGTCGATAACAATGCGCTCACCATCACGGTGGCTGATTGCCATGGTGAATGAATCAGCGCTACCGCCAGACGGATCGACGAATGCGCGGTAATTATTTGCAGCGAGCGGGGCCATCTCGACATGATCGCCGATGCAGGCTTGGACGATTTCAAACGAAATGTAGTTTTCGATGTCGGTTCTGAATTGTGCGAGGTACTCGGCTGATGCTGCTGCACGGTCACGCTCCAATGCACGATCCACGACGGACTGCGGTAGTGATGGATTGAATTCTCTTGATGTGCCTTGCGCGACAAGGATCAGCGGATCACCTTCCGGGCCAAAGTGACGCTTGTGCGTTTCCCATAGGACGCCGCGACGTGCATATGGCGAACTGGCGATGATGAGCGGGCCTCGCGTTGTCGCCAAACCGGGACGACAAGCTCCCAAGATTTCCGTGTCGGCATTGGAGCTAAATTCGTCGCTGAACCAGAACGCGGCCTCGTCGGCGATCACTGCGATGTAAGTTGGGCCACGCAGGCGACGGAAAGAAGCTGCGCGCACCTCAATGCTGATTTTGTTTTTTAGTTCAAGTGTGTCGGCGGTGCGGTTGGCGATCAGTTGCGACAAGATCGGCGAGCCTTCAAATGCTGCCGTCGCATAGTCGAGCGTGATCGCGGCTTGCCGTTGATCGGGCGCGATGCAAGCAAGACGCCGCGCTCACCGGGTGCGAGAGGGTGTTCGCAAAGGCCACCGATGTAAGTTGCGAGCGTTGCCATTGCGCGGCTCTTGCCACCGCGACGACCGACCACCGCTTCCAATTCCTCGACGCGCTCTAGTGGCTCGTGGTCGCGTCCGGTCAATGCTTTGAAGATCACGCGCTCGTCGTCAGTCAGGGCTTCGCCCATGCTGGCGATCAGCAGCACGCGCCACGCGGACCAGCTATCACCGGCAAGCACATTACCGAGCAGCTTCGGATCGGTGAGCGCCTCGCGGATGGTGGTGGTTGGAGTCATCAATGCGCCTCCGAGAGCCGGAGCGCCTTGCGGGCCGCTGAGATGGTACGCTCCACATCTCGGTGCTCGGATCAAGGTTCTGCGAAAGCTCATGCGCAATGTGGTCAACGAAATTGTCGGTCTCGCGTTCATCCATTTTGTGGATTGCTTCAAGGATCAACCATGTGTGCTCAGGGCTGAGCGGGGCTGTCATGTCAGCGCCTCGCCCGCTGTTGTTTGCTTAGCGGCCAAGTATTCTTGCAGGCTTGAATTTGTTTCATCTTGCGCGCGATGCCGAGCGTTTCAAGGATGCGCCGAAGGTGCGACGCGGCGCGGGTGTAGCCATCAAGGTCAACAGGTTCGCCCTTGGTAACTTGCCTTCCAGTTGCTCAAGCTCAATTTCGATTGTCGCCACGCGGCGGACCAAGCTCGATTGCGCTTCGCTCAAGGTGTCTGCACCGCCCAAGTCACAGGCGTGAGCGCGCACCAAGTCCTGCCAGCGTCTGGTCCAGGCCGCGTTGCCGTTGCCATCAACGAATTGCCGTTTGCCGTTGGTCACTGCGCTACGCTGGCGCGGCGCGCGGGCCTCGGTCGCGGTACGGGTGGCGGTCGGTTTCATCGGTGGATTATCTTCCTATTCGTGCGCCAAGGAAAGGAAATTCCGGGGGTTAAGCGGTCGGTTTTTCGCCACATCGTAGCAATCCACCAATAAACACTGACAAATATGGTTGAGTTTGGCGGTGGAGGGTACCGCCGTGGTGCCGGCAGCGGGCAGCGCGGCGTGCTCGTTTGCGGCCCGGCCCCGGGGTGCGAGAAAAACTTGGGGGAAGCGCGGGTGCGCAGGATGGGGGAAACGGGCGATGACAGGTGTGCCAAGGCTGGGCAGAACGATTTACGTCCGTGCAAGGCCGAGCATTACGAACCCTAGAGGAAAATTCTGGGAGAGAATTTTAGGGCCTTTAGGGATTTTTATTTCTGGCCAAGGTCCGGGGATGCTCGGCCTTGCACAGCCCATCAATATGCCCCCGCCTTCGGCTTGAGGTCGATGCCAACATAGGACAGAGGCCGCTGGTCCCCAGAACCCAGCTTGTGCACGGTGACGCCTGGTGCAGCGGAATGGAGATTACGGCCAACCACGCCTTGGTTCCGGCGTCTCGGCGTCCCTCTTTCCCCGACCACACCTGAAACATGGACCACAGTTTATCGATCTCCACCGTCTTTCCTGGACCTAGGTCACAGTAGTCGCGGATGAATGCCTTGACCGGTGCGCCTAGCATCTCATGTCATCGACTGCATCAAGCGAACTCTTCGGCATTATGAAGTGCCCGCGCTTGCGCAGCCGTCGATAACCGGCAATGGCCCAATTCAGGATGCCGGATAATTCTGCCGTCAGCTTGTTGGTCAGCGCTGGGTCCTCTCTGCCGAAAAAACTATTCTTCAACATCAAGACGATAAACCGTCCAGCCAATGCGCCAGACCCGTCACTCAGGCTCGGCAGTTCGTTGGTCAGCACCATAAACCTAGTCAGCAGCCGCCCATGCCATGCCTCACGGAACTTACGCGCCACCGTCATGGTGTCCTCGCCGCTGATAGACAACAGCCGCTCCACGATTGCCGACTTGTCGGTGCGCGCGCCAATTCTTGCATCGGAAACGATGGCCAGCGCTTGGTGATCAGCGGTTCAAGGCCGAATGTCTCGCCCAGCTGGACATGGTCGGGCCAGCCACCGAATTGCGGCCGAGCAGCTTAGTCAGAATGCGGGCAATGGTGCCTTTGCCAGATCGCTTGGGGCCGACGACAAGCAAGATTTTTTGCTGAGAGTTATCTGGCGCAAGCCCATAGCCGCACCACTCTTGCAGCGTCTTTACCGCTTCCTTGTCATCGTCAAATAATTCCTTGAGGAATTTCAACCACAACACCGGATCGGGTGCAGCCGGATCAAAGATGACTTCACTGGCGCTGAGGCCAAAGAAGTCGGGTGTCGGCGGATACATTTTGCCGGTCGGCAGGTGCAGTAGTCCATTGCCGCACGCCAGCAACTCCTGCGCGGGCGGGGCAGCGCTCTGCGTCAGCCATGCGGGCGGCTCAACATATTTGTCTAATTGGATGACGGCCCCCAGCGCATCTAGCGCATCACTGACACGTGCACGTGTTGGCTTAAATGGCACCGTCAGCCATTTGTCTTCTTCGTCCTTGTCCTTTACGAGCCGCCAAGATTTTTCCAAGAAGGTCCAGACGGCGGAACGTATCGTTTCGTCATCAGCCAGTTGGTAGTAGCTGCCAGTCCATGACCAGAATGCACCCGATGACGGTGCAGTGTCCGCAGACCATCGGCGTCGGTGAAGGTTACGGCCATGAGTGCGCGTGCCGTGCGCATGGGGTCTGTGGGGTCAAGCGGCTCGGCTGCATGAAGCGGCGCGGCTGCGCAAAGCTCAACGAGCTGTTTTTTGGTGCCGCCAGCCTCCAGCCAATCGGACACATCACCTTTTTCTGCTAAGCCCGGCAAGGCGACAATGCGCACTTCTGCGACGATGCCGGTTAGGTTCTGGGCCACCTTTTGCGCGTGCTTACAGCCGGGGTCGTCATTGTCTTGCAACACATAGACAGTCTTCTTGCCCGCGAACCACTGGTTAAGATCGGCGGTCCATTTGCCCGCGCCGCCGCTGGCGCAGGTGCCAGCAGTTTGAGGTCAGTTAGGTTGTCTGCGTCCTTCTCACCTTCGCAGATGAACACCGGCACATCTGGCGCGGCTTTTATCAGCTGCGGCAAGTAGTACGGCAGCTTGAGACCTTTTGGAGCGCCATACTTCCATGCTTTGCCGTCCCAATGGGCTTGCAGGAATTGCTTACCAGTCGTCCGTTCCACGCGCAGATAGAACTCGCCATCCTTGTCCCGATAAATATATTCATCGATGACATTGCCGCCATGCGCTTCTCCGCTTGCGTATGGTCCTTTCCAGTTGCCCTTGCGCCCAATGACACGGTCCACATCCTCGCGTTCCGCCATAGCTTGTTGTTCATCTTGCTCATGACCGCCCCCGCCGTCTGGCGGACCGCACGTATAATGGTAGGGACCTTCAGCAGAAGGTGACCACCAGCCTTTGCCCGGGGGCCTGTCCCGGCCATAGGCGTGCTGGAATCCATCGACACCGACACCGAACAACCAATAATTTTCCACTCTTGTTTGAGATTTAGAGCGATACTCGATGCCGACCCGCTCAGCAGCAAGGTCAGCATTCCCAGCCCCGCCGCCAGTGACATGGCGCGCGGGGTTTTTGTTTTTTAACATGGCGGGTCACAGAGCCTCCGAATTGTGTTCGTCCACCCATGCGATGAGAGTGTTGGCCAATTCGGTCAGACTGCTTAATCTGGTCAGACTACCCGCGATTTTCTCAAGCAGTTTTGGCGACAATTTTTCCAACTCACTGTGCGTAAAATCGTAGTCCGGTCCGCGAGGCCCCCAAGCCGCCCATGCATCCGGATAGAGCCCGATTATGATCGTGTTGATGTGCTGATCTGTTGTCATGGTTCACGCTGCGACCGAGTTGCGCTTGGCGATGCGTGAGTTCTGCCACGTGATTATGTCTGTCTCCAACCAGGCGACGGCACGGCCGCTGTCAGAGATCGGCACCGGCTTCGGAAACTCACCGCGTGTAATCAGTTCACCGATTACGGTGCGCTTAATGCCAACGTAAAGCGGCAATTCGCTGAGGCGGATCATCCGCTGGAGCCGAGGCGCTTCTTGCTGTTGCTGTTTCATTTGCATTCGCTCCGGTAACACCCGGCGTCGTTCGTCGGGCTGGAGCGAAGCGTGTCTGGGATTTTAGACCTTAGGTGGAACTATTTTTGCACCGGATAAGGTCTTCCGCATGTGGTTGAAAAGATCGAGTTGGTCATCACCGGCAAGGATAGCGGACAGCTTGTGCCAAGCATTGCCGCGCGTGGTGGAATGGTCCTTTTCGCTTTTGCAATATTTCAGGACCAAGGTGCGCGCTTCTTTCACAGCGCACATTTGCTTAGCCGCACTGCGGCGCGGCTGGCCTGGGCGCTCTGATAGCCACTCCTTGTAGGTGGCAATATGAACGTCGAGGTCAGGCGCACCCCTCATCAATTCATGGGCATGGGCGCAATCCAATTTGTGCAATGCTTCGTATTCGCGTTTGCAATCTTCCAGCTGCTTGAGTAGCCGCTTCACAGCTTCTCTGACCTGCTTGGAATTAGGCTTTGGGTCCAGGCCGTCCCACTCAATGTTGTCAAGCGCGTCTTCAATGTCGCTTTTGCACTGTGAGTGTGCTGCCTGCTTCAAGACAATGAATGCCTGCCTCACCTGTTGGTCGTGGGTTAGTTTCATCCCGCCTGCCCATGCATCTGGATCACATTGTCTTTCGCGAGAACCGGCTTCGTCGCGCAATACTTGGCCCATGCCTCCAAGAGCTTGCGGCGCTTCTCAAACAAATCACCGCGCCTGTAAGCAGCCTCAACCTTGTCGCCGATGACGTGCGCCAGCGCCATTTCGATGACGTGATTTTGAAAGTTGCTCCGTTCCGCTGCCCAATCGCGGAACGCTGACCGGAACCCGTGCACGGTGGCGTCGTGTCGTCCCATGCGCTTCAAAAGTTCGGCCATTGCCATATTTGATATTGGGACGCCCTTGCGCCCGCCTGGGAACACGAAATCAGCTTCGCGCGGCAGCGCCTTCAAGACCGCAACCGCGCGGTCGGAGAGCGGAACACGGTGTTCCCGATGCCCTTTCATGCGTCCGGCCGGGACGGTCCAGAGCTTGGCTTTGAGATCAATCTCAGACCAGCGCGCGCCGATCACTTCGCCGGTACGGGCGGCTGTCAGGATCGTAAACTCCAAAGCCCGTGCGCCCATGCCCTCGCGGGTAGCGAGTTGAACCATGAAGTCCGGTACAGCCACGAACGGGAGCGCCCTGTGATGCTGGTGCGGCGCAATATCGCCCCGCGCGGGCAGCACCTCAGCCAAGTGGCCTTTCCACCGGGCCGGATTGTCGCCTGTCCGATAGCCGCGCACAGCCGCCCAATCGAGCACTGATTCAATCCGGCCGCGCACCCGGTTCGCCGTTTCGGTCTTGTCCAGCCAGTGCGGTTCAACGGCCTTGAGCACCAGGCCGGTGTCGATTGCCGCGACCGACAGCTTGCCCAGGACGGGGAATGCGTACGTTTTGAGCGTCGATAAAAATTGCTGACGGTGCTTGGCGTTACGCCATTTGCGTTCGTGCTGGTCGAAGTATTGCTGCGCCGCTTCCTTGAACGTGACGGCCTTTGCGGCTTCCAAGGCTCGCTTGGCGCGTTCGGCCTTACGGGCTTCAAGCGGATCAACGCCATCGGTCAGAAGTTGCCGCGCCTGCCGGGCGCGTTGCCGGGCCTCGTCCAAATTGAAGTCGCCCAAGGACCCCAAACCCATCCAGCGTTTCTTACCGTCGATTTCATAGCGCAACAGCCACGAGCGATTGCTGGCGCTCATCACTTGCAGGTACAGGCCGCGTTCATCCAGATAGCGACCGCGCTCCTTGAGCCGTTCGATCTTTTTGACGGTCAACATTTCCATTTTTCCCTTCGCCGAACCTATAAACCCCCGGCTTGGCTGTACCGGGGCCTAGCGGGAAGCTTCGGCTTATATCGGGGTGATGGAAAGGAGAAAAGCACGATAGCAGAAGGTTTTTTCCGCTGTCGTGGCGGTCGGCTTCGGCGCGCGCCGGGGCTTAGCGCGCGGCCAAAAAGCGGTCACCCCTTCCGCCACTATAGCCGTAGCTTTTCGACCGCGCTCCGGACCGGCGGGTCAAGGCCTGCGCCGCCCGCTTGCAGGTGCGCGACGATCGCCGTCCGCATGCGCGGATCCCAGAATTTTTTCAGGTGCTCGGCAATCGCGGCCGGCGCTTTGTCTCGGTCCTGCGAGGCGAAGAACTTGCCGATCTGGTTGGCCATATAGACCAGTTTTTCGTCCGTCGATTTGTGTGCGGACTCGTCATGCAAGGGCATGGAGGCTCCTGTCGGCCTTGATGCGACCCGCATGCGTGAAAATCTCGAAGCCGTCGCTACGGGCGACGCCAATCAGGGTAATCCCGGCGGCTTCCGCGACGCGCACCGCCAGCGCCGTTGGCGCGGAGACCGCGACCAGGACCGGAAGCCCGATAGCCGCGGCCTTCTGCACCATTTCGACCGAAAGCCTGCTGGTGACGATGCCGACGCCGCCGTGGGCCGGACAGTTGGCCCGCGCCAACGCGCCCGCCAGCTTGTCGAGCGCATTGTGCCGCCCGACATCCTCCCGTAGCGCCACTATGCCCTGCCCCGGCTGATAGAACGCCGCGCCATGAACTGCTCTGGTCTGCTCGTTGATCTCCTGCAGTCCGGTCAATGCATCGAGCGCATGCATGATTTCGTCAGGCGCGAAATGAGCCGCGTCTGAAATCGTCGCAGGCGTCCGCATGGCCTCGCCGAGCGACTCGATGCCGCACAGTCCGCAGCCGGTCGGTCCCGCAAGATAGCGGCGGCGTTCCATGAAGGCCGTCGCGTGGGGCTCGGCCAGCCACATCCGCAGTTCGATGCCGAGGCACTCTTCCACAACCTCCAGTCGCTCGATCTCGGAAGGCGATTTGATGACACCTTCGGTCAAGCTGAAGCCGACTGCAAAATCTTCGAGATCGTGCGGCGTTGCCATCATCACCGCATAGGACGAACCGTTGAAGGTGAAGGCGACCGCCGTCTCTTCGGGAATCGTCCGTTGACCCGTTACCAGACGGCCGCCGCGCCAGGCGGTTCTTTCAACACTGCGGATCGGATCGGGCACGCGGCTTACTCCGCGGCTTGCGCAGCGGAGATGCGGCGAGTCTCGCGTGAGACCTCCTCGTATTCCTGTTGCCAGGCCGATGGACCGTTCGACGGTGTAACCTGTACCGCCGTCACCTTGTATTCCGGGCAATTCGTCGCCCAATCCGAATAATCGGTGGTAATGACGTTAGCCTGCGTGTCGGGATGATGGAACGTCGTGTAGATCACGCCCGGCGCCACCCGGTCGGTGATGAGGGCACGCAGCGTCGTTTCGCCGGAGCGGCTGGCGAGCTTGACCCAATCGCCGTCGCGCACGCCGCGCTGTTCGGCATCATGCGGGTGGATCTCAAGCCGGTCTTCGGCGTGCCAGATCGAATTGTCGGTGCGCCGCGTCTGCGCCCCGACATTGTACTGGGATAGGATACGTCCCGTCGTGAGCAATAGCGGGAAACGCGGGCCCGTGCGCTCGTCAGTCGCGACGTATTCGGTGACGATGAACTTACCCTTGCCGCGCACGAAGCCGTTGACGTGCATGATCGGGGAGCCTTCCGGCGCCTTATCGTTGCAGGGCCATTGCACCGAGCCGCGCTCATCCAGCATCTTGTAGGAGACATTGGCGAAACCGGGGGTCAATCGTGCGATCTCGTCCATGATCTGCGAAGGATGATCGTAGTGCATCTCGTAGCCGAGCGCCTTGGAGAGCATCAAGGTGATCTCCCAGTCGCCGTAGCCATTCTTCGGCGTCATCACTTTGCGCACGCGCTGGATGCGGCGTTCGGCATTGGTGAAGGTGCCGTCCTTCTCAAGGAATGTGCAGCCGGGCAGGAAGACGTGGGCAAAACGCGCCGTCTCGTTAAGGAAGAGATCCTGCACGACGACGCATTCCATCGCTTCAAGGCCGGCCGATACGTGCTTGGTGTCGGGATCGGACTGAAGAATGTCCTCACCCTGGATATAAATGCCCTTGAATGTGCCGTCGACCGCGGCATCAAGCATGTTGGGAATGCGCAGACCCGGTTCCTTGTCGAGCGTGACGCCCCAGTCCTTCTCAAACAGATGGCGCGGCTCGTCGAGCGAGATATGCCGGTAGCCGGAAAGCTCGTGCGGAAACGAGCCCATGTCGCAGGCGCCCTGCACGTTGTTCTGGCCGCGCAACGGGTTTACGCCGACACCCACCCGGCCGATATTGCCGGTCGCCATCGCGAGGTTGGCAATCGCCATCACCGTGGTCGAACCCTGGCTGTGCTCGGTGACGCCCAGGCCGTAATAGATCGCGCCATTGCCGCCGGTGGCATAAAGCCTTGCCGCTCCGCGGATCGTCTCGGCCGGCACGCCGGAAAGCTTCGCGACCTGCTCTGGGCTGTTCTGTGGCCGCGCGACGAACTCGGCCCAGTGCTGGAATTCATCCCAGTCGCAACGCTCACGAATGAATTTTTCGTCGAACAATCCTTCGGTGACGATGACATGGGCGAGCGAGGTCACCACCGCGACATTGGTGCCAGGCAGCAACGGCAGATGATAGGCCGCTTCGATGTGCGCCGAGCGCACCATCTCGGTGCGGCGCGGGTCGATGACGATCAGCTTGGCGCCTTCGCGCAGGCGCTTCTTCATGCGCGATGCGAAGACCGGGTGCGCCGAGGCCGGATTGGCGCCGATGATCAAAATGACGTCGCTGTGTTCGACCGAATCGAAGTTCTGCGTACCGGCCGACGTGCCGTAAGTCTGGCCCAGGCCGTAGCCGGTGGGCGAATGGCAGACGCGCGCGCAGGTATCGACGTTGTTGTTGCCGAAGGCGGCGCGGATCAGCTTCTGCACCAGGAAGGTTTCTTCGTTGGTGCAGCGCGACGAGGTGATGCCACCGACGGAATCCTTGCCGTATTTGGCCTGGATGCGCTTGAACTCGGACGCGGCGTAACCGATCGCCTCGTCCCAGCTCACTTCCCGCCACGGTTCGGTGACCTTGGAGCGAATCATAGGCTTCAGGATCCGCTCGCGATGTGTTGCGTAGCCCCAGGCGAAGCGGCCCTTGACGCAGGAATGGCCGCGGTTGGCCTCGCCGTCCTTGTACGGCACCATGCGCACCAGCTCTTCACCGCGCATTTCCGCCTTGAACGAGCATCCGACGCCGCAATAGGCACAGGTCGTCACCACCGAATGCTCCGGCTTGCCAACCTCGATGACCTTTTTCTCGTTTAAAGTCGCCGTCGGGCAGGCCTGCACGCAGGCGCCGCAGGACACGCATTCGGAGCCGAGAAAGCTTTCGCTCATGCCCGGCGATACACGGCTGTCGAAGCCGCGGCCCGAGATCGTCAGCGCGAAGGTGCCTTGCACTTCCTCGCAAGCGCGCACGCAGCGCGAACAGACGATGCACTTCGACGGGTCGTAGGTGAAATAAGGGTTTGACCTCGTCCTTCGGCAGCCAGTTCGGATTGGCAATGCCTTCGGTTTTGGGCCCGACGTGATTGTCGCCGGCGTAGCCGTAACGAACGTCGCGCAGCCCGACCGCGCCGGCCATGTCCTGCAATTCGCAATCGCCGTTGGCCGAACAGGTCAAGCAATCGAGCGGGTGGTCGGAGATATAAAGCTCCATCACGCCCTTGCGGATGGTCTTCAAGCGGTCGGTCTGGGTGCGCACGACCATCCCCGGCAAGACCGGTGTCGTGCAGGAAGCCGGCGTGCCGTTGCGGCCTTCGATCTCGACAAGGCAGAGCCGGCAGGAACCAAAGGCGTCGACCATGTCGGTCGCGCACAACTTGGGAATCTGCGTGCCCATTTCCATGGCCGCGCGCATGATCGAGGTGCCCTCGGGCACTGTCACCGCCTGGCCGTCGATGGTCAGCGTAACGGACTTTTCCGCCTTTACACGCGGCGTGCCGTAGTCGACCTCATGCACGAGCGACATAGGTGTCTCCTATTCTGCTGCCTGCAGGCGCGCGGGCGTGCCAAAGTCCTCAGGGAAATGGATGAGCGCACTCATCACCGGATAGGGCGTGAAACCGCCGAGGGCACAGAGCGAGCCGAATTTCATGGTGTTGCAGAGGTCTTCAAGGACAGTCAGGTTCTTGGCCCGATCCTCGCCCGCGATGATGCGGTCCACCGTTTCGACGCCGCGTGTCGAGCCGATGCGGCACGGCGTGCACTTGCCGCACGATTCGATGGCACAGAATTCCATGGCAAAACGCGCCTGCTTGGCCATATCGACGCTGTCGTCGAACACGACGATGCCGCCATGACCGATCAGGCCGTCGGCTTTGGCAAAGGCCTCGTAGTCGAATGGCGTACCAAACAGCGCGCGCGGGAAATACGCACCGAGCGGGCCGCCGACCTGAACTGCCCGCACCGGGCGGCCGCTCAAGGTGCCGCCACCGACATCGTCGACCAGTTCGCCGAGCGTGATGCCGAAAGCGGCCTCGAACAGGCCGCCATTTTGACGTTGCCGGCAAGCTGGATCGGCATGGTGCCGCGCGAGCGGCCCATGCCGAAGTCTTTGTAGAAAGCAGCGCCCTTATCCATGATGATGGGGATCGCCGCGAGCGAGAGGGCATTGTTGATGACGGTCGGTTTGCCGAACAAGCCCTTGTGCGCCGGCAACGGCGGCTTGGCGCGCACGACGCCGCGTTTACCCTCGAGGCTTTCGAGCAGCGCGGTTTCCTCACCGCAAACATAAGCGCCGGCGCCGACACGGACCTCAAGATCGAAGGCGTAAGACGAGCCGGCGACACCCGGACCCAGCATCCTAGCGCGCCGAGCGGTCGCGATGGCGTGGTTCATCATGGCGATGGCGTGCGGATATTCCGAGCGGATGTAGATGTAGCCATTGGTCGCGCCGACGGCGATGCCGGCGATGGTCATACCCTCGATCATCACAAAGGGATCGCCCTCTATGATCATACGATCGGCGAAAGTGCCGCTGTCGCCCTCGTCGGCATTGCACACGATGTATTTCTGCTCGGCTTTGGTCTCCGCGACCGTCTTCCACTTGATGCCGGTCGGGAAGCCGGCGCCGCCGCGACCGCGAAGCCCCGACTGCGTCACTTCCTCGACAATCCCGGACGGATTGGCGAGCGCGCGCGCCAGGCCTTTGTAGCCGTCATGCGCTTTGTAATCTTCAAGCGAGCGCGGATCGACGATGCCGCAGCGGGCAAACGTCAGCCGCGTCTGCTTCTTCATGAACGGATGGTCTTCCGGCACGCCGATACGCAATTTGTGAGCGCCGCCGCCGGCAACCATCGCATCGAGCACGCTCTCTACATCCGAAAACTCAACCGGCCCGTAGGCGATGCGGCCTGCGTCGGTGGCGACCTCAAGCATCGGCTCAAGCCAATGTATGCCGCGCGAACCGTTGCGGATGACCTCGACGTCAATCTTTCGATGGGCCGCGGAGGATTTAATCGCGCTTGCGATCTCATCCGCGCCGCAGGCGACCGCAGCGGCATCGCCCGGCACATAAATGCGAAGCGCGCTCATCGTGCTGCCTCCGCCAGCAGCGAATCGAGCTTTTTCTCGTCCAAACGCCCGACGATCTTGCCGTCGAGCATCGCCGACGGCGCCACCGAGCAAAGGCCGAGGCAGTAGATCGGCTCAAGAGTGACACGGCCATCTACGCTGGTCTGACCGAAGTCTAAGCCAAGTTTCGCTTCCGCGCGTGCCGCAAGGGCATTGCCACCCATCGCCTGACAGGCTTCCGCACGGCACAGCTTCAAGACATGGCGCCCGGCCGGCTCGCTACGGAAGTCGTGATAAAATGTAACAACGCCGTGTACTTCGGCGCGAGACAGATTGAGCACCTCAGCGATCATCGGTACGGCCGGCTCAGGAATGCAACCGAATTCGCTTTGCAACGCGTGCAGAATTGGAAGCATCGCGCCTTCCTGCCCGCCATATTGCAGGATGATTTCGCGCGCGCGCGCCGCGTTCCAGGGCTCGTAAACCGCCACGTCGTGCTTCCGATTCTCATTAGATGAATTAAGACGTTGGCCAGTTACCGTAGGTCGATCAATGCCGTACATCACATGGCGTGATCGGTTTATCTGATTGAGCACGATCGGATATTGAACTCGACCGATTGCGATTTCATATCAACTGGGCCGTTCCATAGGCCGCGGCTATGCGGACACCCGCGGCGGCACCCGCGAAACCAGCGTATCGACGTCCTGGTACGTCCGTATCCAGCGGCAATCGATCCAGTCTTTCACGGTCCACAGCCAGGCGCCTTCAGCCTTGAGCGCGCCGCGTGAGGCTATGGCATAGCGCTCGCCAGTCGATATCAACGCCAGATGACGCCGCTGCGGATGCCACGGTTTCAGGGGCTCGCCACGCGCGCGATGGCGGAGATTGTCCGCCAGCGGCGGTCCGGCTCGCACGGCATAAACCCCCGCCTTCTCGCGGGGCGTTGCCAGCGCCGCGCAGTCGCCAGCCGCAAAGACATCCGGATCGTTCGTTGCCTGTAGCGTCGGTGCAACGGCAAGGAAGCCCTTAGGATCGAGATCGAGGCCGGTGCCGCGGAACCAAGAAGGTGCGGAACCGCCTGCCGTTATCAAGACCGCGTCGGCGGCTATTGCTTCTCCATTGTCCATTTCGATGGCACGGTCCGTCACGGCGCGCGCAGCCCTATGTTCATGCAATGCGATGCCCCGCGCCGCAAAGACCTGCCGGAACGCGTCGCGGACGCGGGCATTATGCGTGGCGAGAATTTCGCCGTTAGTCACAAGCGTGAATGCAAAGGCATCCGCGTCGACCCCGGCTTCGCGCGCTTCAGCTAATAGGCGCGTCCGTACCGACAGCAGGAGTTCGACGCCCCCGGCGCCACCGCCAATTACAGCGATCCGGCGCGGGCCGTCTGGCCGACCGCAACGCTCCAGCAATTCTCCGAATTTGTTGAGAAACGAGCCAATTGGCTTGACGGCGACGGCATGCTCGGCCGCACCCGGGATCGGCGCCAGAGCCGGCGCGATGCCGACATCAATCGACAGAATATCGTAGACGATTGACGGCTGGCCGGCGAGCAACACGCGCTTGTTGGCGCGATCCAGCCCAATGCTTTCGGCATGAATGAACCGTGTACCGGTCGCAGTGGCGAGACGGACGAGATCGATATGGGCTTGCTCGAAGCGATAAAGCCCTGCAACTAGGCCCGGCAACATGCCGGAATACGGTGTCATCACGTCGCGCGTGATGAGCGTCAGCCGCGCGCCCGGCAGCGGCCGCATCGCGAATGCCGTTAGAACATGTACGTGAGCGTGCCCACCGCCGAGCAAAACAATATCGGTATGAACGGATCCGGCGCGGTCCATTAGCCGGCGCGATCCTTGTACGAAGCACCGGCGATCCACTGCTCCATGGTTGGGCCGATGTCGGCGCCGGTGACCAGCCCGACGCGCCAATCGTCGCCGGCCGGGCGCACCACCAGCATCCAGCCTTGGCCAAATGGATCGGTGGTCAAGAGGCCCGGCTTGCCGATCAGCGTTTCGTTCTGCACCACCACGGTTCCGTCAAAAGCGGCGCGTGCGGCGCCGACCCACTTACCGCCTTCGACCATCGCAAACCACGCTCTTTTTCAAAAGTATGCCCGAGACATGGTTTGGAAATGGCCCGCGGCTCGAAACTGACCCTCGTTATCCGCCGCCGATCTGCCGCTTCTGCCGGAGGCGGCAGCGTTGTTGCCGACCACATGGGGACGCACTTGCTGGATGTTGGTGGACAAAGATAGTGAATAAATTGCTGTATTAACATGGATAATTTGGATGTGGCCGGACTGCCTCGGACTGGCGCTCGACGGACGCCCTTTCCGCCAATACCCCTCCCGCTGCCAACGGACAATCTGCAAAGCGACTGAAAATTTAGGCCGCGGTAAGTCTAAAGTTCCAAAAAATCGAGCACCGTTAGATTCAATAAACTTCCGCGTGTGAATCTCCATCCCGCGCCGCGAGCGGACGCGTCCTAAAGCGCGGCGACGGTCAGTCGGGGTGGGGTCGACGAGATGTCTTCGATAATTTACGCCCTGAGCACGCGGCAGGTTGCCGGGCTTTGGACGACAGCCATCCACAGTCTGCACACCACCAGCATCGCGGCTTTGGCCACGACCCAAGTGGCGGTCTTGAACGCCGCGCAGATCAACGCGTTCACCTCGACCGATCTGCAATTTCTCGCCACGACGCAGGTCCAGGCCTTGTCGCCCAGCGTCATCAGCGCGCTGTTGGATTTGCAAATCCAATCGTTCACGACGACCCAAATCAGCGAGCTGACGTCCGATCAGTTCAGCCAAATGACCGCATCGCAAATTGGCGCCTTGACGACGGATGAATTGCAAAACCTGAGCACCGATCAGGCCAACGCACTGACCGCGACCACATTCGGCAACCTGACCGTCGCTGCACTCAACAACTTGACCACCACGCAAGCGGCGGCGCTGACGACGGCGCAGGTGCAGGGCCTGACCAGCACGCAATTGAACGGCTTGTCCACCGGCAAGCTCAACGTCATCGACGCCGTCAGGCTTACAACGGATCAAGTCTCCGGTCTCGACACCACCGCGATCGGCAATTTGACCACCACACAGGTCGGCACGCTCACGGCCGACCAGGTGGCGGCGCTGAATGCGGCGCAGATCGGTCAACTGACCACCACCGAGATCACCACGCTGAGCACTACTCAGGCCAATGCGCTGACTGCGACGCAGCTCGGCAATCTTGCGACCACCGTGCTCAACAACCTGACGACGACCCAGACAGCCGCGCTGACGGCAACGCAGGTGCAGGGCCTGAAGTGGTCCCAACTCAACGGATTGGCGACCGACAATCTTCAGGCGTTGAACGTCGCGCGGTTGTCGACCGTCCAGGTGGCTGGACTGAACACCACCACGTTCGGCCATTTGACCTCGACGCAGGTCGGGAGCCTGTCTGCCGCGCAGATGGGTGTGGTGACGCCGGCCGACTTCAATACCCTTGACGACGACAGAGTTGGCCGGATTGACGGCATCGCAAGCCGGCGCGCTGACGAGCTCCCAGATTGCCGCCCTGACCACCGAACAATTCGGCGCACTCACCAGCACGACCGGTATTCCAGCCCTGAGCACCGCGGCGATTGCCGGCATCAGCACCGACGACATCAGCGCCCTGACCACGACACAAGGCAATGCGTTCTCGATGCAGCAGATCAACGTCATGTCGATCGACCAAGCGAGTGCGCTGGCGATTCTTGTTGGGTGACGGAAATTCGTGGGTTTGCCCGAAGAAGGTCCGTCACGCCGTTTCACGGTTACCGATTTGTTAACGATTTGAATGCAAACGAAGAGTGCCGGGGGGCCGGAGAGCGTATCCATGCAGCTAAACGAAGAGATCTGCCCTATTCCCGAAGCGGTTCTGGGACAGTTGTATCGCGCAAGTCCGGAAGGACGCGACGACCTCATTGAGGCGGTGTCGCCGTCGCTCCGCGCGACACTGGCGATCTATTGCGGCCGTCGCGGCCACCTGGCGGCGATCGGCCTCGCCCCT
The DNA here is from genome assembly GCA_037200245.1 of Pseudolabrys sp. Lineage (GTDB taxonomy): Bacteria > Pseudomonadota > Alphaproteobacteria > Rhizobiales > Xanthobacteraceae > Pseudolabrys. Next base: position 196,049 of record JBBCIM010000029.1, on the reverse strand, counting down.
CGCAGCGAAATGCGACAAGGACGATCTGATGGATGCCGGCGGCAGCTTCGGCGCCATGCTGTTCGAGCAAGCCCGAACCAAGCAGGACAACCAACGCAGCCCAAAGATCACCCCTCGCCCACGGCGCCTTCATGAAGGTCGTCGCGCAGGATCTGATCTAGCCTCACCGCACGTGGCGCGGCTCAGTCCTTGTTGAACTGGGCTACCACGCGCTCGGCCAAGATAGGCACGCAATATTTGGCGAAGAAGGCCTGATGCTCGGGCGACTCGGCGTATTTGAGATAGTCCGCGCCGGAATCGAAATCCATCATCAGCCCGACGTCGTAGTTCGGCGCAAAGCTGCCTTTCTTGACGTGGGTCTCGCCGCCGGCGCCTTGGTTGCGGCCAATATTCCAGGCCTTGATCACCGGAAGGCTCGCCATCAAACCGGGGAACGCTTTGAAGTAAGCGTCGATATCCGCCTGCTTGGCATCGGGCTTGAACTTTAGAATCGCCATGTGGCGGAACATTGTGTCACTCCTGCTTTAGAAAAATCGTGGATATGTTTCGCCGCTTACTTCATATGCGGCAGCCAGACCGTTTCGGCAGCATCGGTGTTGGGCACGCCGATGTAGCAGAAAATCAATGACGCCTCTTCCGTCTCCGACGCGTTGGAGATGACGTGAATGGCGCCCGACGGCACGTAGACGAAATCGCCGCCTTCGAGGATGACCTCCGTGCGGTCCTTGCCGTCGCTCTTTGAATACCAGCACTTCACTTTGCCGTAGAGGATGTACCAGCAGACGTCGTTCTTGGCATGATAATGCGTCGGGTTCGGTCCGGCCCCCGGCACCAAGATGGTACGGCCCATGGTGGCGTTGGCGACGTCGCCGACGGTCTTGTCGCTGATGCCGAAACCGATGCGCAGCGGCGGCTCGTAGCTGGTGTCGGTGCCGATCTTGTTCTGGCGAACCACGGTCAGCATTTGCTTGTCGTAAGGATGCATTTGAACTTTCCTCGTTTCGGGTGATTTCAGGTTCGGGGAAGTGCGATCAGCGGCCGCGCCATTGCGGCGGCTGCTTTTCGACAAACGCTTTGACGCCGGTATGGAAGTCGTCGCTGCCATAGCAGGCGCGCACAAGATCGTCGTCGTCCGGCAGGTTTGCGTGCTGCAAGCGCCGGATGGCTTCCTTGGTGACGCGCATGGTGACCGGGGCGTTGCCTTGCAGGCGTTCGCAGATTTCGGCGATGCGGGCATCGAGCGCTGCCGAATCGAGCACGTCCATCAGGAAGCCGGCGGCCCAGCGCGTCCTCGGCCGGAATGTTCTCGGCCATCAGCAGCATACGCTTGGCGCGCGCCACGCCCAGGTTCGCCACCAGCCGCGCGTAATTGGCGACCGAGAGGCAGTTGCCCAGCGTGCGCGCGATCGGTACGCCGAATTTCGATCCCGTGGTGGCGATGCGCAGGTCGCAGCAGGCGGCAATCGCCAGCCCGCCGCCGATCGCCCAGCCCTCGACCACCGCAAGCGTCGGCATCGGCAAAGCTTCGACGGCGCCGAGATAGGCCTCCATCTTGGCTTCGTAATCTGTGCCCTGCTCGGCCGTGGTGAACGATTGAAACTGCGCAATGTCTGTGCCGGCAATGAAGGCCTTGCCGCCGACGCCGCGAAAAACCGCGACGCGGATGCCGCTGTCGCTTTTGAGCTGCTTGCATGCCGCACCGAGGCCTTCGTACATCTGCCAAGTCATGGCGTTGCGCGCCTGCGGCCGGTCGAACAGAACCGTCGCCGCTGCGCCGTCACGCACCAATCGCACTTCACCGTCGCTCATGGACCTGACACTCCGTCCTATTTCCCGACATTATAAGGTCGCGCGGCCATGTCGTCACTCGAATGGCTCGATGCGCGATATCCACGCGACTTCCGCCAGTGCGTGGAGATTGTCGGGGCTGACAAAGCGCAGCCGCAGCCGGTTGAGCGCCCCGTCGCGTCCTGCGAAAGTGCCATATTGCGCGACCCGTTCATTGTGGAAGCGATCCGGCATGAAATCGAGAATGACGATGACATTGCTCGGTCCCGTCGCGTTGCGCAACGCCGGGTCGAGCCGGCTCGACGCGGTCGCCATGCCATAGACGTTCTGTCCGAACAAGATGACCGCCAGCACCACCGCGCCGGTGATGAAGCGGCGGCCGTCGGCGGTGGCCCACAGACTGCGGCGGCCTGGCGGTTTGACCGTTTTCGCCTGGCTCATGGCTCAGCGCTCCTTCTCGGCGTCGGAAACCAGGCCCCAACGCAGCACCGTGCGCCGCTCGATCGGCAGCAGCAGCCAGCGATCCATCGCAATGGCGATGACCCCGATAATCAGACAACCGGCGACGATGATATCGGAACGGTGATATTCCGCGGCGTCGAAAATCATGGTGCCGAGGCCGGTGGCGGCGCCGACTAGTTCGGCGGCGATCAAAAGCACGCCAGCCAAAACCGAGGCCGGTGCGGATGCCTGTCAGAATATAGGGCAACGCGCCGGGCAAGGTGACGCTGCGCATCGTCTCCCCAGCGGCTGCCGCCGAGCGCCCGCACGCTTTGCTCATAGGCTTCCGGCACGAGTTGCACGCCGAGCGCGGCGTTCTGGAACACGATGAAGAACACCGTGTTCCAGATCAGGAACACGGCAAGCGCGGTGCCTATGCCGAGCCACGTGATCATCAGCGGCAGCCAGACGATGCCGGAGATCGCGTTGAAGAATACCACGATGGGGTTGAGCGACTCGGCCAATTTGCGGTTCAGCCCGACGATGACGCCGCCGATCAAACCGGTGATCACGCCGAGTATGCTGCCAAGAAGCAGCCGGTAAAGGCTTGCGAGCACGTTGGTGGCAAGCTGGCCGGACACGGCAAGTTCTTTGACGGTCGCCAGCACATCCGACACCGGCGGCAGCGTTTCCTTCGACGGATGCAGGGCTGTGGTCGCGACGATCCAGGCCAACAGCACGATGACAAATGGTGCCGCCGGTACCAGAATCCACGTCAGCCGGTTCAGCGCATGGCGCACGTTCGACGGCGCCGCGATTGTGTGGCCTTGGACGCTCATTTGCGCAGCACTCCCCAGCGCGCGATCGTCACATTCTCTAGCGGCTGCACGAGCAATCGGTCTATCAGCAAGTAGAGCGTGCCGATGATGATCATGCCGCCGATGATGCGGTCGATCTGGCCGGAGGTGCGTGCGCCAAAAATGAGATCGCCGAGCCCCGCCTTGCCGCACCAACATTTCCGCAGCGATCAACGCGCGCCACCCGTAGCCCATGCCGAGGCGCAGCCCGACCACGATGCTCGGCAGCGCGCCCGGGAGGTAGACATCGGTAATCAGCCGCAGCCTGCCGGCACCGAGTGAGCGCAGCGCCAAAGCGTAGTGCTCAGGGATCGCGCGAATGCCGATCATGGTGTTGAAGACGATCGGTACGATCAGCGTATAGATCACCACGGCCAGCGTCGTGGTGTGGGTAAAGCCGAACCAGATGATGATCAGCGGCAGCCAGGCAATGCCCGACACACCCTGCAGAAAGCGCAAGAAGCCTTCGAGCGAACGCGCCGCGTAACGATTGGCGCCGACCGCAAAGCCGATCGGCACGCCGACCAGCACCGACACGGCAGTGGCGATACCGATCATGCGCAAGCTGGTGCTGACGTATTCGGCGAGCACGCCATGCTCGACCAGCAGCACCATGGTGTCGAACACGCGTCGCGGCGACACCAGAACACGCTCGGGAAAATTGCCGGTCGCCTGGATAGCCCACCAGATCGCGACCAGCACAATGAACGGGAATAGTATTTTGACGCCACGCAATTGTCGGGCGGCAACGGTCCATCCGCTGGGCAGCGGAAATGGACGCGCGGCAGCCTCGTGCGATGCGCTCGCCACACTCATGCGCTGGCGCCCGCGACGGCGCGCGCCTCTTCCGCCGGGGTCAGACCGCGCTCGGCACGCACCAGCTTGAGCACGCTTTCGGCGATGCCCTGCATTTCGGCGTCGGTAGTGAAGCTTTCCCAATCGCGGCCGCCGGCAGCGCCTCGCGGCACCGCGATCTCGGCTTTGATGGTGCCGGGCCTGCGCGTCATCACAAGCACGCGGTCGCCGAGAAACACGGCCTCGTCGACCGAATGCGTGATGAAGAACACCGTTTTGCGCGTCGCCACGCACAGCCGGCCGAGTTCTTCCTGAAGCGTCAGGCGGGTCATGGCGTCGACCGCTGCGAACGGTTCATCCATCAGGATGACATCGGGATCCCATCGTCTCGACCCCGAAGGGTGTGATGGCCGACCACGACGCTCGCGAAGCCAATGTCGGCGGCGAAATCATCTGCACGGTGTTTTAATGTCGCGCATCGGAAACAAAGCGGTTGCGGTCCCCACCGGCGTCACAGCCAACGTGGATGGCCAGACCGTCAAGGTGAAGGGCCCGAAGGGCGCACTTCAGCTTGTGCTGCATGACGACGTTCTGGTCTCGATGGACAAGGGCTCGCTCAAGGTCGAGCCGCGCGGCGAGGGCAAGCGCGCCCGTTCGCTGTGGGGCACCTCGCGCACGCTCGTGTCCAACCTGATCAACGGCGTCACCAAAGGCTTCGAAGAGAAGCTGGAAATCACGGGCGTCGGCTATCGCGCCGCGGTGCAGGGCAAGTCCCTGAATCTGCAGCTTGGCTTCAGCCACGACGTGAATTTCCCGATTCCCGAAGGCATCGCGATCGCGACGCCGAAGCCGACCGAAATCGTCATCACCGGCGTCGACAAGCAGAAAGTCGGGCAAGTCGCCGCCGAAATCCGCGGCTATCGCCCGCCTGAGCCGTACAAAGGCAAGGGCGTGAAATATGCCGGCGAGTACATCTTCCGCAAGGAAGGCAAGAAGAAGTAGAGGGCTTAAGAGCCATGTCGAGATTAAGAGACCGGACCGCGCGGCGGACGGCAACAGTGCGGCGCAGGGTAAAGCTTGCGGCCGGCACCAGCGGGCGCACGCGGCTTTCCGTGTTCCGTTCGTCGAAGCATATCCATGCCCAGCTCATCGACGACGCCAAGGGCGTCACGGTGGCTTCGGCCTCGTCGCTGGAAAAGACCATGCGCGAGAACGCCAAGACCGGCGCCAATATCGCGGCGGCCAAGGCGGTCGGTAAGTTGATCGCCGAGCGCGGCAAGGAAAAGGGCATCAAGGACGTGGTGTTCGACCGTGGCAGCTATCTTTATCACGGACGCATCAAGGCGCTGGCCGATGCCGCGCGCGAAGGCGGACTGAATTTCTAAGAGTTAAACGACTACTAGATCGAACGGGTTGAACAGATATGGCAAGTGAACCACGACGAGAGCCCCGGCGCGACCGCGAACGTGGCGGCCGTGAAGAGCGCGACAGCGAGTTCACCGACAAGCTGGTCCACATCAATCGTGTGGCCAAGGTGGTGAAAGGCGGACGCCGTTTCGCGTTTGCCGCGCTGGTGATCGTCGGCGATCAGAAAGGCCGCGCCGGTTACGGCCACGGCAAGGCGCGCGAAGTGCCGGAAGCCATCCGCAAGGCGACCGACGCCGCCAAGCGCGCGCTGACCCGCGTGCCGCTGCGCGAAGGCCGCACGTTGCATCACGACGTGCTCGGCCGTCATGGCGCCGGCAAGGTGTTCCTGCGCGCGGCGCCTCCCGGCACCGGCATCATCGCCGGCGGCCCGATGCGCGCCGTGTTCGAGACGCTGGGCATCCAGGACGTCGTCGCCAAGTCGCTCGGTTCGTCGAACCCCGTACAACGTTGTGCGCGCGACCCTTCGACGCGCTCAAGCATCAGGATTCGCCGCGTTCGGTCGCGTCGCGCCGCAGCCTGAAGGTTTCCACGCTGCAGTCGCGCCGCCGCGAAGGCGCCGACGAAGTCGCGGTCGATTAAGGAATAGCGCGCGATCCCGAAAAGTGGGAACCGGTTTTCGGATTGAGATCGTGCGCAAATAGGAAACTGAACGATGGCAACCGCAAAAAAGACGATCAAGCTCGAGCAGATAGCGAGCGCCGCACGGCGGCATCACGATCAGCGTGAGACGCTGATCGGGCTTGGCCTCAACAAGATCGGCCGCACCAAGGATCTGCCGGACACGCCGTCGATCCACGGCATGATCCACAAGGTTCGTCATCTGGTGCGCGTGGTCGAAGAGACGAAGTAAGAGATACAGGGACTGATCCAATGAAACTCAACCAGATCGCCGACAATCCGGGATCGCGCAAGAATCGCATGCGCATCGGCCGTGGCATCGGCTCCGGCATGGGCAAGACCGGCGGCCGTGGCGGCAAGGGCCAGACCGCGCGTTCGGGCGTGCGCATCAAGGGCTTCGAAGGCGGCCAGATGCCGCTGCATCGCCGTCTGCCCAAGCGCGGCTTCCGCAACACTTCGTTCGCGGTCAAGCTCAACGAAACCAATCTCGGCAAGGTCCAGGCGGCGATCGACGCCGGCCTGATCGACATCAAGAACCCGGTCGATGCGGCTGCCTTAGTCAAGGGCGGCCTGATGCGGCGCGCCAAGGGCGGCGTCAAGCTGCTCGGCGGGGGCGAGCTCAAGAGCAAGGTCGATTTCGCCGTGCACGGCGCCTCGAAGTCCGCGGTCGCGGCGGTCGAAAAGGCCGGCGGCACCGTGAAGATCCTGGCGGTGGCGAAGGAAGCCGACGCCGAGCCGCGCGGCAAGAACAAGCGCATGGCGCTCGCCGGCGACAAGAAGCCTAAGGGCAAGGCTGCGGACGCCGAAGCCAAGGCTGAATAGTTGCAGCTACGTCATCGCCCGCTCAGGCGGGCGATCCACCGGTTGCCGGTTACAAGTTTGGGATGCGGTGCCTATTTAAGCTTGCTGATAGCGGCCCCCATAGACCGGGGGCCGGCCACAAGACGGGGCGCGGGCAGGAGCGATTGATGGTTTCGGCAGCAGAACAACTCGCAGCCAATCTCAACTTCGGCGCGCTGGCGAAAGCCGAAGAACTCAAGAAACGAATCTGGTTTACGGTCGGCGCGCTGCTGGTCTACCGGCTCGGCCACTTATATCCCGCTGCCCGGCATCGATCCGGCCGCCTGGGAGCAGATCTTCAATACCCAGTCCGGCGGCATCCTCGGCATGTTCAACATGTTCTCCGGGGGGCGGCATCCACCGCATGGCGATCTTCGCGCTCAACATCATGCCGTACATCTCGGCCTCGATCATCATTCAGTTGATGACGACGGTCTCGCCCCAGCTTGAGGCGCTCAAGAAGGAAGGCGAAATCCGGCCGCAAGATCATGAACCAGTACACGCGGTATCTCACCGTGGGTGCTCGCGGCGTTCCAATCTTACGGGCATCGCCATCGGCCTCGAGGGCACCGGCAACGTCGTGTCCGCTCCCGGCTTCTTCTTCCTGATGTCGACCACGATCACTTTGACCGGCGCGGCACCATGTTCCTGATGTGGCTCGGCGAGCAGATCACCTCGCGCGGTATCGGCAACGGCATCTCGCTGATCATTTTGTCCGGCATCGTCGCGCAACTGCCGGCCGCGATCGCCGGCACCCTCGAACTCGGCCGCCAGGGCGCCTTATCGACCGGTCTCATTCTGCTGGTCATCGTGATGTGCGTGGCCGTGATCGCCTTCATCGTGTTTATGGAGCGCGCGCAACGCCGCCTGCTGATCCAGTATCCCAAGCGCCAGGTCGGCAACCGCATGTTCGAGGGCCAGTCCTCGCATCTGCCGCTCAAGCTCAACACCTCGGGCGTCATTCCGCCGATCTTTGCCTCGTCACTGCTGCTGTTGCCGACCACGGTCGCCAACTTCAACGCCGGCAGCGGTCCTGGCTGGGCTGACCACGATGACCACGCTGCTCGGTCACGGCCGGCCGCTGTTTCTGATTCTCTATCTGGCGCTGATTGTATTCTTCGCCTTCTTCTATACGGCGGTCGTGTTCAACCCGACCGAGACCGCGGACAATCTGAAAAAGCACGGCGGCTTCGTGCCGGGCATCCGTCCGGGGGGAGCGCACGGCCGAGTACATCGACTATGTGCTCTCGCGCATCACCGTCGTCGGCGCGATCTATCTCGCCATCGTCTGTCTGATCCCGGAAGTCCTGATCTCCTACGCCGCGGTGCCGTTCTACTTCGGCGGCACGTCGCTGCTGATCGTGGTCAGCGTCACCATGGATACGGTGGCGCAGATCCAGGGCTATCTGCTGGCGCATCAATATGAAGGTTTGATCAAACGGTCGAAATTGCGGGGGGCGCAATCGATGAGACTGATACTGCTCGGCCCGCCGGGGGGCGGGGAAGGGCACGCAAGCGCAACGCCTGGTTTCCAAATACGGCATTGTCCAGCTTTCGACCGGAGACATGTTGCGCGCCGCTGTGGCGGCGGGCACGCCGGTCGGTTTGCGCGCCAAAAGCATCATGGAAGCAGGCCAACTGGTGCCGGATGAGGTGGTCGTGGCGATCATCGCCGACCGCATCAGCCAAGCGGACGCCGCGCGCGGTTTCGTGCTCGACGGCTTCCCGCGCACCGTGCCGCAGGCCGAGGCGCTCGACCACTTGCTCGCCGAACGCGGGATGAAGCTCGACGCCGTGGTCGAGCTCAAGGTCGACGAGGGCATTCTGCTCGACCGTATCGCCACCCGAGTCGCCGAAATGACGGCGCGGGGCGAGAAGGTGCGCTCGGACGACAATCCCGACGTGCTCAAGGGCCGGCTTGCCGCCTACCGCACCCAGACCGCGCCGCTCGCCGACTATTACGCCGGCAAGGGCATGCTCAAGACCGTGGACGGCATGGCGCCGATCGATGAGGTCACGGCGGCCCTGGACGGGCTTCTCGGCCCCGCTGAAGCGCCCAAGGCCAAGCCGGTGGTTGCCACCAAGGTCCCTAAAGCCAAATCTAAGCCAAAATCGAAGGTCAAGCCGAAGGTGAAGGCCAAAAAGGCTGTCGCCAAGCCGGCCCGCAAAGCTTCTGCCAAGAAGGCGTCCGCCAAGAAGGCCGCCTCGCGCAGGACGCCGAAAAGTTCCAAATCCCGCAAATCCGGCCGAAAGGCCGGACGCGCCAAAAACAAGTCTGGACAGGGCAAATCCCACACCAGGCGGAGGTTGACGAAGGCAAGATGAATCCCTTAATACACTGCCTATTCAGAAGTTTGGCGCGATGCCGGGCCCCGAAACGGCGGGGACAGGTGTCGTGTTACGCTTTGGGCTAACCCCTTCCAGGGACTGCAAGATTCGGCGCGGCATACGCGGCCGGCAATAACAGGAGAGTTTATTCGTGGCTCGTATCGCGGGCGTGAATCTGCCCACCAACAAGCGCGTCGTGATCGCGCTTCAGTATATCCATGGCATCGGTCAGAAGATCGCCAAGGAAATCATGGAAAAGGTTAACCTGCCCGATGGACCGGCGGGGTGTCGCAGCTTACCGACGCCGAGGTGTTGCAGATCCGCGAACTGATCGACCGCGACTTCATGGTCGAAGGCGATCTGCGCCGCGAAGTCTCACTGAACATCAAGCGCCTGATGGATCTCGGCTGCTACCGGGGCCTGCGTCACCGCAAGGGCCTGCCGGTCCGCGGCCAGCGCACCCACACCAATGCGCGGACCCGCAAAGGCCCGGCCAAGACCATTGCCGGCAAGAAGAAGACGGCGACCTGATAACCGAAATCGCCCGCGCCTCATAAGGCTCGCGGGCCGCGAAAGGACTAAGAGATGGGTAAGGAAGCCACCCGCGTTCGCCGCCGCGAACGCAAGAACATCGCGTCGGGCGTGGCCCACGTCAACGCGTCGTTCAACAACACGATGATCACCATCACCGACGCGCAGGGCAACACCATTGCCTGGTCGTCGTCGGGCACCATGGGCTTCAAGGGCTCGCGCAAGTCGACGCCCTATGCCGCGCAGGTTGCCGCCGAAGACGCCGCCAAGAAGGCGCAGGAACACGGCATGCGCACGCTTGAAGTCGAGGGTGTCGGGTCCTGGCTCCGGCCGCGAGTCGGCGCTGCGCGCATTGCAAGCGACCGGTTTCACCATCACGTCGATTCGCGACGTGACGACGATCCCGCATAATGGTTGCCGTCCACGCAAGCGTCGTCGCGTATGAATTTTCCATCAAGCGGACCGGCTTTTGAGTCCGCTACCGCTGAACTTTCCCCCACAACGGCGGGGTGGGGTGCGCGAGCAAACCCCGCGCCGCTCAATAGGTGAAGACGTGATCCAAAAGAATTGGCAGGAATTGATCAGGCCGAACAAGCTCCAGGTAACCGCCGGGACCGATCCCGCGCGGCACGCCACGGTGGTTGCCGAGCCGCTTGAGCGCGGCTTCGGCGTGACGCTCGGCAACGCGCTGCGCCGCATTTTGCTGTCGTCGCTGCAAGGCGCGGCGGTGCAGTCGGTGCACATCGACGGCGTGTTGCACGAGTTCTCCTCGATCGCCGGCGTCCGCGAGGACGTCACCGACATGGTCCTCAACATCAAGGACATCGCCATCAAGATGCAGGGCGAAGGCCCCAAGCGCATGGTGGTGAAGAAGCAAGGCCCCGGCACCGTGACCGCCGGCGACATCCAGACCGTCGGCGACGTGGGTGGTGCTCAATCCGGACCTCGTGCTGTGCACCCTCGACGAGGGCGCCGAGATCCGCATGGAATTCACCGTCAACACCGGCAAGGGCTATGTGCCGGCCGAGCGCAACCGTCCGGAAGACGCGCCGATCGGCCTGATCCCGGTCGACAGCCTGTATTCGCCGGTGCGCAAGGTCTCCTACAAGGTCGAGAACACCCGCGAAGGGCAGATCCTCGACTACGACAAGCTGACCATGACCATCGAGACCAACGGCGCGGTGACGCCGGATGACTCGCTTGCTTACGCGGCGCGCATCCTGCAAGACCAGCTCAACGTCTTCGTGAACTTCGAAGAGCCCCGCAAGGAGCAGGCCCAGGAGACCATCCCGGACCTCGCCTTCAACCCGGCGTTCCTCAAGAAGGTCGACGAACTCGAGCTGTCGGTGCGTTCGGCCAACTGTCTCAAGAACGACAATATCGTCTACATCGGCGATCTCGTGCAGAAGACCGAAGCCGAAATGCTGCGCACGCCGAACTTCGGCCGCAAGTCGCTCAACGAGATCAAGGAAGTCCTGGCGCAAATGGGCCTGCATCTCGGCATGGAAGTGCCGGGCTGGCCGCCGGAAAACATCGAAGAGCTGGCGAAGCGCTTCGAGGATCATTACTAGGCATTACTAAGCCGCCTTCCGCGGCGTGCCTGGGATGGTTCCGGGCATATACAGGATAGAGGCAGGAGTTTCGCGATGCGTCACGGAAAAGGTTTACCGTAAGTTGGGGCGGCATTCGTCGCATCGTATGGCTATGTTTGCGAACATGGCCGCTTCGCTGATCAAGCACGAGCAGATCGTTACGACTCTCCCGAAGGCGAAAGAGCTTCGCCCGATCGTCGAGAAGCTCGTGACTGTCGGCAAGAAGGGCGATCTCGCTGCCCGCCGTCAGGCGATCTCGGAATTGCGCGACGCCAAAATGGTCAAGAAGTTGTTCGATGTGATCGCACCCCGTTACAAAGATCGCGACGGCGGTTACACCCGCGTGCTCAAGGCCGGATTCCGCAAGGGCGACAATGCTCCGGTGGCGGTGATCGAGTTCGTCGATCGCGACGTCGATGCCAAGGGCCTCGATTCCGGTTCCGGTGCAGGCCAAGAAGGTCGACGAGAACGAGACCGCCGCGGCTTAAATCGCGCGGCTTTCAAGAATTCTGACGAGGGCGGCGCTCAGCGCCGCCCTTTTCGTTTGTGTGGGTGGCAGGTAGCGTTCGATTGACGAAAAGTCGCGGACAACCCCGGCCCCCGATAGCTCCCCAACCGAGGCCACGGGTATGATGGTGGCACCGAGCGATAGTCAATAATCGCCAACGACGTCAGGGGAACACAACATGATCGTATGGGATTTCTCGCGCTGGTCTTGGGCGCAGGTCTGGCCGCAAGCCTATCCGCCACGGCGAACGCGCAGGCCGATTTGGTCAAGCGCGGCGACTATCTGGTCAACACCATCATGACCTGCGGCAACTGCCACACGCCGAAGGGACCGCCGGCCGCCGTCGCCGGCAAGGATTTCTCCGGCGGGCTGTCCTGGATGAGCCGCCGTTCAAGGTGACCGCGTCCAACATCACGCAGGACAAGGAGACCGGCATTGGCGCCTGGAGCGATGCCGATATCAAGAAGGTGTTGCGCACCGGCGTGCGGCCGAACGGCGTGCAGATCGCCATGGTGATGCCGACCGACTTCTACGAGATCATCACCGAGCGCGACATGGACGCTATCGTCGCCTATCTGCGCACGATCAAGCCGGTCCAGAGCACCGTGCCGGCTCCGATCTACAAGATGCCGCAGGTGCATCATGCTTTCCCCGGCGCCGAGAAGCCGTACACGGAAGCCATGCTGAGCGACAAATTGAAGAAGGGCTTCTACCTCGCCACCATCGGCCACTGCATGGAATGCCATACGCCGATGGGTCCGCGCGGCCGTCAATTTGCCGACAAGCTCGGCACCGGCGGTTTCGATTTCCCCGGGCCGTGGGGCGTCTCGACCTCGCGCAACATCACCCAGAGCAAGACCAAGGGCTTGGGCGAATGGACCGACGCCCAGATCAAGACCGCCATTACGGCCGGCAAGAGCAAGGACGGCAGCCCGCTCAAGCCGCGATGGGCTTCGATTATTATGCCCATATGACCGGCGAGGATCTTGATGCGGTCGTGGCCTATCTGCGTACCGTCCCGGCGAAGGAGTAGTTCACCAGCCGCTCAATACGATCTTGCCGATCGAGGTGCCGCTCTCGACCATGCCGTGCGCCTTGCGCAAGTTGGCAGCGTTGATCGGCGTCAGTTCCTGCGCGAGCGTCGTGACGATAATGCCTTCGTCGATCATGGCCGAAACGCGGTCGAGCAGTTGATGCTGCGCGATCATGTCAGGCGTGGCGAACATCGAGCGTGTGAACATCGATTCCCAGTGCACCGATATCGATTTTCGCTTGAGCGGATTGACGTCGAGCGTTTTGGGATCGTCGATCAGCGCCATTTTGCCCTGCGGCGCGATGATGTCGGGCATGGCAGGGAAATGTCGTTCGGTGCCGGCCAGGCTCGCCACGAGCGCCACATCGGCGTGGCCGATGGCCTTGAGTTGCTCGGGCATCGGCTTGCCGTGGTCGATGACGTGATGGGCGCCGCGCTCGAGGCACCAGGCGCGGCTTTCCGGACGCGACGCCGTGGCGATAACCGTCAGGCCTGTTAGCCGTCGCGCCAGCTGGATCAGGATGGAACCGACACCGCCGGCACCGCCAATCACGAGCAGGGCGCGAGGATCCGGCGTTTGGCCTGTCGTGACAGCCAATCGGTCAAGCAAGATCTCCCAGGCGGTGATACTGGTCAGCGGCAGAGCCGCGGCCTGGGCAAAGGACAGCGACTTGGGCTTTAACCCCGCAATACGCTCGTCGACCAGGTGGAATTCGGCGTTCGTGCCGGCGCGGATGATCGAGCCGGCGTAAAACACCTCGTCGCCGGGTTTGAACAAAGTCGTTTCGGGGCCGGCTGCCTCGACGATCCCGGCGGCGTCATAGCCCAGCACCTTGGGCGGCTCGCCGGCGGCGGGCGCCGCGCGCATGCGGACCTTGGTATCGACCGGGTTGACCGACACTGCCATGACTTTGACCAGCAGATCGCGGCCGGCTGCCGTTGGGCGGCCGGCCGTAAAGTCGAGAAGGGCCTCGGGATCGGAGACCGGGAGGGATTTCTGGTAGCCGACAGCTTTCATGGGTTTCTCCTGCGTCAGCCAGCACAATTGTCCCGGGTAAGGCAGGCTGGCAACCCGGTCTGGCCTTCAATTAGCCCTGTGCCAAGCCTATATCTTGGCGTTCCCACGTCGTCATGCCCGGCCTTGTGCCGGGCATCCACGTCTTTCTTTGTGTGTTGCAGGGCGTGGATGGCCGGGACTAGCCCGGCCATGACAAGATGAGAAGCCGGGACCGGAAACCATGCGCCTGAAGCCTGTTTTGACCGCTGTTTTGATGGCCGCCTTGAGCTTGGCGGCTTGGCTGTGGCGCCCGTGCAGAAAGCCGTCGCTCAAGACCGGCGCGTGCCAACCACCTCGGAGCTGCGGCTGTCTTATGCGCCGGTGGTGCAGCGCGTCGCGCCGGCCGTGGTCAATGTCTATGCGGCCAAGACGGTGCAGGCGGCGAACCCCGCTGCTCAACGACCCGATCTTCCGCCGCTTCTTCGGCGTGCCCGATGGCGGCGGCGGCAGCCAGGTGCAGCGCTCGCTCGGCTCCGGCGTCATCGTCGACGGCTCGGGCCTGGTCGTCACCAACTACCACGTCATCGAAGGCGCCGACGAGGTGAAAGTCTCGCTCGCCGACAAGCGCGAGTTCGAGGCGACGCTGGTTGCTCAAGGATCAGCGCACGGATTTGGCCATTTTGCGTCTCAAAGGCGCGCGCGAGAAATTCCCCTCGCTCGAGTTCGCCAATTCCGACGCGCTGGAAGTCGGCGACATCGTACTCGCCATCGGCAATCCGTTCGGCGTCGGCCAGACCGTGACCCACGGCATCGTCTCGGCGCTGGCGCGCACGCAAGTCGGTATTTCCGACTATCAGTTCTTCATCCAGACCGATGCCGCCATCAATCCCGGCAATTCCGGCGGCGCCCTGGTCGACATCAACGGCCGGCTGGTCGGCATCAACACCGCGATCTTCTCGCGTTCGGCGGCTCGGTCGGCGTCGGCTTCGCCATTCCCGCCAACATGGTGCAGGTGGTGGTGACCTCGGCCAAGACCGGCGGCAGCGCCGTGAAGCGCCCCTGGCTCGGCGCCAAGCTGCAGGCCGTGACGCCGGATATCGCCGACAGCATGAACCTCAAGCGTCCGGCCGGCGCGCTGATCGCAAGCGTGGCGGCGAGCGGCCCGGCGGCCAAAGCCGGCCTCAAGCCCGGCGATCTCATCGTCTCGGTCGACGGCCAGGCGGTCGACGACACCAATGCCTTCGACTATCGCTTTGCCACCAAGCCGCTCGGCGGCACCGCGCAACTCGGCATCTGGCGCGCCGGCCGCGAACTCACGGTCGCGGTGGCCTTGCAGACCGCGCCCGAGACGCCGCGCGACGAGATCGTCATCCGCTCGCGCTCGCCGTTTTCCGGTGCCAAGGTCGCGAACTTATCGCCTGCGCTGGCCGACGAATTGCAGTTGCAGAACGTCGATGAGGGCGTCGTCATTCTCGACGTCGACAACGGCTCCTACGCCAGCAACCTCGGCTTTCAGCGCGGCGACGTCATCCAGGAGGTCAACGGCGAGGCCATCGCCAAGACGCGCGATCTCGACCGCGTCAGCAAGACGCCGAGCAATTCCTGGCGCATCGGCATCTTGCGCGGCGGGCAGAAGATTTCCGCGGTCTTCAACTGATGAGCCCGCGGCCCAAAAATGCCGGGTCCCAACCTCTTTGCCGCCGCGGGCTTGGACAAAGACGCGCCGCGGCCGCTTGCCGACAAGCTGCGTCCGCAAAAGCTCGATGAAGTCGTCGGCCAGGATCATCTGCTCGGGCCCGACGGCGCGCTGACGCGCATGCTGGCGACGCGCTCGCTCGGCTCGCTCATTTTCTGGGGGCCGCCCGGCACCGGCAAGACCACGGTCGCGCGGCTCCTTGCGCAGGAAACCGACCTGCATTTCGAGCAGATTTCAGCGGTGTTTTCCGGCGTCGCCGACCTCAAGAAGGTGTTCGACGCCGCGCGCCTACGCGCGAAAGCGGCAAGGGCACGCTGCTGTTCGTTGACGAGGTGCACCGCTTCAACCGCGCCCAGCAGGACAGTTTCCTGCCCGTCATGGAGGACGGCACCATCGTCTTGGTCGGCGCCACCACGGAAAATCCGTCTTTCGAACTCACGCCGCTCTGCTGTCGCGCGCGCGCGTGCTGGTGTTCAAGTCGCTCGATACGATGCGATCGAGAAGCTGTTGGCCCGTGCCGAGGCGATCGAAGGCAAGCCGCTGCCGCTCGACTCGGATGCCCGCATGGCGCTGGAGCGCATGGCCGACGGCGACGGCCGCGCCTCGCTGACGCTGGCCGAGGAAATCTGGCGCGCCGCGCGGCCGGGCGAGTTTTTCGATTCCGCCAAGCTGCAGGACATCGTACAGCGCCGCGCGCCGATCTACGACAAGGCGCAGGACGGCCATTACAACCTGATCAGCGCGCTGCACAAGTCGGTGCGCGGCTCGGACCCCGACGCCGCGTTGTATTATCTCTGCCGCATGCTGGATGCGGGAGAGCCGCCGCTCTACATCGCGCGCCGGGTGGTACGCATGGCCATCGAAGACATCGGGCTCGCCGATCCGCAAGCTTTGGTGATCGCCAACGCTGCCAAGGAGGCCTTCGATTTTCTCGGCAGTCCGGAAGGCGAACTCGCCATCGCACAGGCCGTGCTCTATGTTGCCACCGCGCCGAAATCGAATGCGGCCTATTCGGCCTATGGCGCCGCCATGCAGGTCGCCAAGCAGGCTGGCTCCTTGCTGCCACCCAAGCACATCCTCAATGCGCCGACGACGCTGATGAAAACCGAAGGCTACGGCCGCGGCTATGCCTACGACCACGACCAGGACGAGGCCTTCTCCGGCCAGAACTATTTTCCCGAGGCGCTGCCGCGCCAGCAGTTCTACGACCCGCCGGAGCGCGGCTTCGAGCGCGAGATCAGGAAGAGGCTGGATTATTGGGCGAAGCTCCGCAAGGAACGCGAGCAGGAGCGGGGCGGGGAATGATGTTCTGGAAATGGCTGCCGGTGGCCGCCGTGGCGCTGTCCGCGGCGTCGCCGTCGCGGGGCCGCCGAGACGATCAACGGCCGCTGGGGCGGGCCGATCCCGGCTCGTGCTGGGGTTCGGGCGACAGCCCGGAGCGCTCGCCCTTCGTCGTCACCGCTACGCGGTGCGCTGGCTCGGCGATAGCTGCCGGGTCGGGCGTATGTACAAGACCGGCGAGACCGTCCATATCCAGGCCTATTGCTGGGGCGCCGACGGCGAGCGGTCGATCCCGGTGTCGATGACCCCGCACAGTGGCCGGCTTGCGGTCACCTGGAACCGCGGCCCAAAAAGCGACATGGGCCGGTGCGAGTGACAAGGGGCGGGCGGAACCGGCGTCGATTCGCCTTGATTCGTCTGCTATAATGCGGGCAGCGAAGGGTAGGCCGCCATGAACAAGCGCCTCGACGAGGCTCTCACCAAGGTCAAAGCGCTGTCGGAAGACGAGCAGCAGGAGGCCGCGGAAATTTTGCTGGAATTCATCGAAGCGCGCGAAGCGGAAATCGTGCTGACGCCGGAACAGATCGCGGAGGTCGAGAAGCGGCTGGAGGAGGACGACGTCGCCAGCGACGAAGAGGTAAGGGAATTTTTCAGTCGCTTTAAATCATGAAAGTCATCTACCTCAGAGGTGCACTGAGGGATTTGGAAGCGATCCGCAGCTACATCGCTCAAGAAAATCCGGATGCCGCCGGAAAGGTGGTTGACCGCATCGAGCAAGCAATCGCTCGCCTCGACGTGCTACCGCTTTCCGGCCGGCCAAGCCTCAACGGCACTCGATTGCTGTCAGTGCCAGGCTATCCTTACGTCGTCATCCATCGTGTGAGTGGTGCGACCGTTCGGATTGTCGCAATTTTCCACACCGCGCGGCGTCGCCGCGCGTGATACCGCAGCGGTTGACAGCCGCTGATCCGAACTGGACGAATTGACATGAGAATGCGCAAAGGCGGTTACGGCGGTGGCAAGCAGGGCGCAGGCTCCCGCGCCGGCGGCCGCAAGGGCTCTCGCCATCCCGACAATCGGGAAGGTCGCCCCGCGCGGGGCGCCGCCGCGCGCCCCGCAGCAAACGTCCCGATTTGCGTGGTGACTTCCGCGCCGGCAAGCGTGGCGACAAGCGCCCGGACAATAAACGTCCAGATTTGCGCGCTGAATCGCGTGGTGAAAAGCCCGCCGGTTTCCGTGGGCCCGCCCGCAAGCGCGACGACAGGCGTCCGGCTGATCACGGCCGCGCCTTCGCGCCCCGTCCGCCACGCGAGCAGCCGGCCGCCGTTGCGCCGCCGCAGCCCAAGGCCGATCTGAAGCCGGCGAATTATTCCGCCGGCGTGCAGAACGTCACGGTGACCGCCGACGAAAACGGCATGCGCGTCGACCCGCTTCTTCGAGGCGCGGTTTCCGGGTCTATCGTTCAGCCATATCCAGCGCATTATCCGTAAGGGCGAAGTGCGGGTGACGGCAAACGCACCGAGCCCAAGAGCCGCCTCGAAGCAGGGCAGGCGGTGCGCATCCCGCCGCTCCAGCTCGAGCCGCCGAAGCTGCGCGACGACGCGCCGAAGGCGCAGCGCGACCGCGAATACATCCGCTCGATCACGCTGTCGGAAGACGACGACGTGCTGGTGCTCAACAAGCCGGCGGGTCTCGCCGTGCAAGGCGGCTCCGGCGTCAAGGAGAACGTCGACGACATGCTCGAAGCGTTGCGCGGCAACTACGCCGATGCGCAGCGTCCGCGCCTGGTCCATCGTCTCGACAAGGACACCGCCGGTTGCCTGCTGGTGGCCAAGACCCGCTTTGCCGCCGCGGCTTTGGCCAAGACTTTCCGCACCCGCTCGGCGCGCAAGATCTATTGGGCCCTTGTGGCCGGCGTGCCGAAGCCGAAGCAGGGGCCGCGTCTCGACTTATCTGGCCAAGCAGGAGGAGAAGAAGACTCCTTCATGCGCATTGCCCAGCATGGCGAGAAAGATGCCGTGCACGCCGTGACCTATTACGCGGTAGTCGACACGCGGCGCAGAAGCTCGCCTGGATTTCGCTCAAGCCCGTCACCGGCCGCACCCATCAATTGCGCGCGCACATGGCCCATGTCGGCAATCCGATCATCGGCGATCCGAAATATTTCAACATCGAGAATTACGAATTCCCCGGCGGCATGCAGAACAAGCTGCATCTGCTGGCGCGCCGCATTGTGGTGCCGCATCCGCGCGGCGGAACCATCGACGTCACCGCGCCGTTACCGCCGCATATGGAGCAGTCCTGGAACCTGCTCGGCTTCGACGCCAAGCGCTACGATCCGATCGAAGAGGCGCCGGAGGAGGAGTAGCGGACGGCCTGGGGGGGTTCTTATCTGATGGGTATGGGCCGCAAAACGCTGCTGATCGCTTTGCTGATTGTGCCGATGATTGCGTCGGCTTTTCCCGCGGCGTGCGCTGCCGGGAGACAATGCGCACTCAATCATCCCGTCCGGCACGCCGCGCCGAGCAATACGCCTTGGCTGCCGCCGACCTACCAATCGCCGCGCGGGCTGCAGCAGCGCGTCGTCATCCCGCCGCCGCCCGAAATCGCCGCACCGCCGCACCACCACCGTGCCGCCGCCGATGGTGGTCCCCCAGACCGGGCAGGTGCTGCCGAATTTGCCGTCGGTGGGGCTCGGGCCGCGGCGGCGCCGAAACCTACCAGGATCGTGCCGCGCGTTGCGCGCATCAGGCCGGCGTCTATGGCCCCGCCCGTCGGCGACCGCAATGCTTATGTGGGTGGGTGCGTTAATCAATAAGCAGTCATACCGGGACGGCCGAAGGGCCGGACCCGGAATCCAGGGGCAATAAGGACGCGCGGTATGTTGCTCTGGATTCCGGGTTCGCGGCCTTAAGCCGCGCTCCGGAATGACAGATTAGATTTCCTCCATCACCTGCGCATAGGAGATGAGCGCGTCGCGCTAACGCGCCGTGCCCGGCGCGCACAATCCGGCGCGCGCCTCGGGATCAAGGGTTACCCTACCGCAAACTCGCGTTGATCGCCTCAAGCGCGGACCGGCCGGGGCACAGATCCTTGGCGTTGAGCGTATTGAGCGGCACGGCGACGGTGTGCAGGTGCGCGTGCAGGTCGTCCGGCTCTTTTTCCATATAGAGCAAACCGGTGACGATCTGGCCCTTCGAGGCGTGGTGCTGCAGGAAGCCGAGCGCCGCGGTGCGGTCGTGCACCGCGTAGTCGGCCTCGAGCTTGCGCAGCGCCAGCCGCGAGCCGTCATGCTGCTCGACGATCTCGACCGAGCCCGGCTCGTATTCGACCTCGATCGGCATCCGGCTGGTGATGAAATCCAGCCGGTTTACCGCCTCGTTGTGCTCGCGCACGAAATCGAAGCTCTTGGTCGAGCCGGCGTGGTTGTTGAACGCCACGCAAGGCGAGATGATGTCGATGAAGGCAGCGCCTTTGTGCGCGATGGCCGCCTTGATGATCGGCACCAGTTGCTGCTTGTCGCCGGAGAAGGAGCGGGCGACGAAGCTCGCGCCAAGCTGCAGCGCCATGGCCGCGAGATCGATGGAATTGTCGGTGTTGACGAAGCCGCGCTTCGACTTCGAGCCACGGTCGGCGGTGGCCGAGAACTGGCCCTTGGTTAGCCCGTAAACGCCGTTGTTCTCGACGATATAGGTCATGTTGACGCCGCGGCGCAGGCTGTGGGCGAACTGGCCGAGCCCGATCGAGGCCGAATCGCCGTCGCCGGACACGCCGAGATAGATCAGGTCGCGGTTGGCGAGGTTCGCGCGGTCAAGACCGACGGCATGCGGCCTTGTACCGAATTGAAGCCGTGCGAATTGCCGAGGAAGTAGGTCGGCGTCTTCGACGAGCAGCCGATGCCGGAAATCTTGGCCACCCGATGCGGCTCGATCGATAATTCGAAACAGGCCTGGATGATTGCGGCCGTGATCGAGTCATGGCCGCAGCCCGCGCACAGCGTCGACACCGTGCCTTCGTAGTCGCGGTGGGTGTAGCCGAGCTCGTTCTTCGGCAGATCCGGATGCTGGAATTTCGGCTTCGCGAGATAGGTCATGAGTTCACCTTCATCGGCGCAACCTTCAACTGCTCGAGATGATCGCCGATAGCCTTGGCGATGAATCTCGCGGTGATCGGCGTGCCGTCGTAATGCAGGATGGGCACCAGCCGCACCGGGTCGATGCCGCATTCGTTGACGATCAGCGAGCGCATCTGCGCGTCGCGGTTCTGCTCGACCACGAAGACGAAATCGTGGTCGGCGACGAAACTGTTGACGCTCGAATGGAACGGGAAGGCGCGGATGCGCATGCGGTCGAGCGTATGGCCGCGCGCCTCGATCATGTGAATGGCCTCATCCATCGCCGGCGACGTCGAGCCGAAATACAGCACGCCGTATTTGGTCGGCTTGGCCGCATCCGCCTGCAACGGCCGCGGCACCATATCCTTGGCGGTATCGAACTTGCGGATCAGCCGCTGCATGTTGTCGACGTAAGGCGCGCCTTCCTCGGTGTACTTGGCGTAACGGTCGCGCGAGGTGCCGCGGGTGAAGAATGAGCCTTGGTCGGATGCGTACCCGGATAGGTGCGGTAGGGGATGCCGTCGCCGTCGACGTCGAGATAACGGCCGAATTCGCGGCCCGCTTCCAGTTCCTCGGCGGTCATCACCTTGCCGCGGTCATAGGCGCGGGTGTCGTCCCATTTGAACGGCTGCGACAGATGGTGGTTCATGCCGATGTCGAGATCGAGCATGACGAAAATCGTGGTCTGCAGCCGGTCGGCGAGATCGAAGGCGGCGGCACCGAATTCGAAGGCTTCGGTCGGGTCTTCCGGGAACAGCAGAATGTGTTTGGTGTCGCCGTGCGAGGCATAGGCGCAGGAGATGATGTCGCACTGCCGGGTGCGCGTCGGCATGCCGGTCGAAGGCCCGGCGCGCTGCACGTCGAAAATGACCGCCGGAATTTCCGCGAAATACGAAAGCCCGATGAACTCCTGCATCAGCGAAATGCCGGGGCCGGAGGTCGCGGTGAAGGCGCGGGCGCCGTTTCCAGCCGGCGCCGATGACGATGCCGATCGAGGCCAGTTCATCCTCGGCCTGGATGATGGCGTATTTCGCCTGCTTGGTGACGGGATCGACGCGCAGCTTGGCACAGTGCCGGGTGAAGGCATCGGCCAGCGACGACGACGGCGTGATCGGATACCAGGCGCAGACCGTGGCGCCGCCATAGACCGCGCCGAGCGCCGCCGCGGCGTTGCCTTCGATGAAAATGCGGTCGCCGACTTTGTCGCATTTCTTCAGCCGCAGCCCGATCGGTGTGGTTGAGATTGAGCGTGCGTAGTCGCGGCCGATATGCAGCGCTTTGATATTGGGCTCGATCAGCTTGTCCTTGCCCTTGTACTGCTCGCCGATGAGCTGCTCGACCACCTTCACGTCCATCTCAAGCAGGGCGGTCAGGGCGCCGATATAGATGATGTTCTTGAACAATTGGCGCTGGCGCGGGTCTTTGTATTCGCGGTTGCAGATCGCGGTCAGCGGCACGCCGATGACGGTGATGTCCTGGCGGAATTTCGAGGCCGGCAATTCCTTGGTCGAATCGTAGAACAAATAGCCGCCGGGCTCGATCGAGGCGATGTCCTTGTCGAAGGTCTGCGGATTCATCGCCACCATCAGGTCGGTGCCGCCGCGGGCGCCGAGGTGGCCGGCTTCCGAGACGCGCACTTCGTACCAGGTCGGCAGGCCTTGGATGTTGGACGGGAGATGTTGCGCGGCGCCACCGGAATGCCCATGCGCATCACCGCGCGGGCAAACATCTCGTTGGCGCTCGCGGAACCCGAGCCGTTGACGTTGGCGAAGCGGACGACGAAGTCGTTTACGCGGCTGATCGGCGTGGCGGTCGGCATGAGTTCCCTGCGTATGTCATATCGAGCATGAACTTCTGCATGTCCCAGGCGCCGGTCGGGCAGCGTTCGGCGCAAAGGCCGCAATGCAGACAAACGTCTTCATCCTTGACCATGACGCGGCCGTCTTGAGGCCGTCCTGCACGTAAAGGTCTTGGGTGAGGTTGGTGGCTGGCGCCGTCAGTCGCTTGCGCAACTCGGCTTCTTCGCCGTTTGCCGTGAAGGTGATGCAGTCCATTGGGCAGATGTCGACGCAGGCATCGCACTCGATGCACAGCGGGGCTGCAAACACCGTCTGGACGTCGCAGTTCAGGCAGCGCCCGGCTTCTTTGAGCGCTAGCTGCACGTCGAAGCCGAGTTCGACCTCGGCCTTGATGTCCTTGAGTGCCACGACCCTTGTCGCGTAGCGGCACCTTGTAGCGGTTATCCAGCGCGATCTCGTTGTCGTAGGACCATTCGTGGATGCCCATCTTCTGGCTCATCCGGTCGACCGCCGGCTCGGGGCGGTCGGCGATGTCCTCGCCGTTGAGCAGCTTGTCGATCGACACGGCGGCCTCGTGGCCATGCGCCACCGCCCAGATGATGTTCTTCGGCCCGAACGCGGCGTCGCCGCCGAAAAACACTTTCGGATTGGTCGAGGCAAAGGTCACCTTGTCGACCTTCGGCATGTTCCATTCGTCGAACTCGATGCCGGTTGTCGCGCTCGATCCAGGGGAAGGCGTTCTCCTGGCCGACCGCGACCAAAACGTCATCGCAAGGGAAGTGCTGATCCGGTTCGCCGGCATTGACCAGCTTGCGGCGGCCCTTGGCATCCTTCTCGGCCTTCACCTTCTCGAAGGTGATGCCGGTGAGTTTCCCGTTCTCGTGTGTGAATTCTTTCGGCACCAGGAAGTTATGAATCGGGATGCCTTCGTGCATGGCGTCCTCCTTTTCCAAGGCGACGCCTTCATTTCCTCGAAGCCTGAACGCACCACGACATTGACGTCTTCGCCGCCGAGACGGCGCGCGGAACGGCAGCAATCCATCGCGGTGTTGCCGCCGCCGAGGACGACGACGCGCTTGCCGATCTTGCTGACATGGCCGAACGACACCGACGACAGCCAGTCGATGCCGATGTGAATATTTTTCGCCGCTTCCTTGCGGCCGGAATGTCGAGATCGCGGCCGCGCGGCGCGCCGGAGCCGACGAAGATCGCGTCCAGCCTTCGGCGAGCAGCGCCTTCATGCTGTTGACGCGCGTGCCGGCCCGGAAGTCGACGCCGAGACCGAGAATGTAGCCAGTTTCTTCGTCGATGACGCTGTCGGGCAGGCGGAATTTCGGAATCTGCGTGCGGATCATGCCGCCGGCTTTGGCGTCGGCATCGAACACGGTGACGCCGTAGCCGAGCGGCGCGAGATCGCGCGCCACCGTCAGCGAAGCCGGACCACCGCCGACCAGCGCCACGCGCTTGCCGTTTTTCTTTTGCGCAGGTCTAGGCAGCCGCGCGGTGATATCGTCTTTGTAATCGGCGGCGACGCGCTTCAAGCGGCAGATCGCGACCGGCTCGTCTTCGACGCGCACGCGGCGGCACGCCGGCTCGCAAGGACGGTCGCAGGTGCGTCCGAGAATTCCGGGAAACACATTCGACTTCCAATTGATCATGTAAGCATCGGAATAACGCCCGGCGGCGATCAGCCGGATATTTTCGGGCACCGGCGTGTGCGCCGGACAGGCGTATTGGCAATCCACGACCTTGTGGAAGTACTGCGGATCGGAAATGTCGGTGTTTTTCATTGCTTCCTCAGAACACGCGTCCCGCTCCGCACATGACACTGACAGGTCGCGTCACAGCCTATGCGCGGCTGGTATTTCCTCCGGCGGCCTTGTTATCCGGCCCGATTCAGAGCCCGATAATATGAGTATCAACGGCCTAAGGCTATCCTTCGGTCGTGCCTGTGACACAGCAACTGCACAATCGCAGCCGATGTTTTCGCTCTCCGAAAGCGGCGCCAGCATGGCACGTGACAAGGCAAAGGGACGTTGCAACTTATCAAATAGGTGTACCGAATGGCTAATTTTGGCTCAAAAGGCGCTATGCAATTTCGCTGCTCTAATCTGTTGCGGCGCACAATGACGGTATCGTGATGCGAGACATTCTCACCGATCTTTTCGACCAGCAGCCGATACCCGATGGTCTCCGCGCGCCGCGGCTCGCGGCCGGAGTTGCGCAAGCGATTCTACCGCAGCGCCTCCGTCGGCGATGAAGCGGGCGAGGGCGGCTATCCGGTGTTGCTTGACGGCAAGCCGGTCAAGACGCCGGCGCGCCGCAGTCTGGCCGCGCCCGCCAAAGCGGTCGCGCAGGATATCGCCGCGGAATGGAATGCGCAGGAGACCGCGATCGAGCCCGGCCTGATGCCGCTGACGCGGCTCGCCAACGCCGTGATCGATGCGGTGAGCGACCGCATGCAAGTCGTGACCGACGAGGTCGCGAAATATCTCGGCTCCGATTTGTTGTTCTATCGTGCCGAGACGCCCGCCGGGCTGGTGGCGCGCCAAGCGCAACACTGGGGACCCTGTGCTGGCATGGGCGCAGCACAAGCTCGGCGCGCGTTTCATCTTGGTCGAAGGCATTATCTACGCCGCGCAGCCGGAAGCGGCGATCGCCGCCGCGCGCCAAGCCATACCGGCCGACCCTTGGGCGCTCGGCGCCGTGGCCTCGATCACGACGATGACCGGTTCGGCGCTGCTGCCGCTCGCATTGGCGCATGGCGGGATCGACACCGAAGCCGCCTGGGCCGCGGCCCATGTCGACGAGGATTGGCAAATGGCGCATTGGGGCCGCGACGATGTCGCGCTCGACCGGCGCGCGTTTCGCTTCGCCGAGATGCAAGCCGCCGCGACCGTGCTGAAGCACATCAACTCGTCATCCTGAGGCTCGCGCCTCAGGATGACGGGCAGCGTGGCTAATGCCCGGTCGGATCGCCCTTGCGGCTGATCTCGTAGAGAAACCACACGCGCCTCTCGGCCTCGTCGATGAAATTCTCGAGCAGGCTGGCGGTAGCGATGTCGCGGTGTTCGTCGCACAGGTCGTGTGCCTCGCGCATCGAGGCGACCACGCGCTGGTTGTCGTCACGCAGTTCGGCGAGCATATCCTGGGGCTCGACATAGTCCGCATCGTTGTCGGCGAGCCGCTGCCGGCGCGCGATGTCGCCGATCGAGCGCAAGGTGTTGCCGCCGATCTTGCGCACGCGCTCGGCGATCACGTCGGTTGTGGCAAACACTTGGTCGGCGTGCTCGTCAAGCAGCAGGTGGTAGTCGCGGAAATGCGGGCCGCTGACATGCCAATGGAAATTCTTGGTCTTCATGTAGAGCACGAAAGTGTCGGCCAGGATCGCGTTGAGCGCGGCGGCAATATCTTTGGTGGCGTTGGAGTGGAGGTCGGTCGGGGTCGCGAGACGCGGGGTGGACTTCGTCATGGCAATATTCCTAACGGGAGAAGGGTCGATCAAGCGTAGCAGAATGCGCTTTGGCCGTCACCGAACCTTGATGTCCGTCAATGACAAAAAAACAAAAAGCCCGGCAACGCGCCGGGCTTTCCGTTTGGAGGCTCGCGAAGAAATTACTTCTGGGGCTGCTGCGCCGGTTTACCCGTCGACTTGTCGCCCTGCTGTCCGCCCTGACCGGGGTTCTGGGTCTGCTGGCCGGGCTTCTGCGTCTGATCGCCCTGTTGTCCGCCGTGCTGACCGCCCTGGTTTTGCTGGCCGCCTTGGTTCTGGTTAGAACTCGTCATGATGGAACTCCTTTGGTGATCTTGTTCAACGTGGGTCAACCGCGCCCGGCGCGCTTGCGTTCCGGGAACACGGCGCGTTTCTTTTTTCTTTGCCGGCTTATTTAATTTGACACTTGGAGCACGTGCGCGTTCGCGCCTTGCACCAATTGCGGCTTCCAAGTGTTCGAAAAAGCGTTCGAAAAAGTGTTCGATAATTTACGGATAAGTGTTCGAATAAGAAGCGCGAAATTTAATTCAGCGACGGATCGCCGCCGTCGCGCTGCCGCGCTTCTGCTGCTCCGCTAGCGCCTCGAGCGCCGCCGCGCGCTCGTTGCTGGCGCGTGCTTCGTCGGCGCGGCCCATCGTCTCCAGCAGACTGGCGCGGGCGCGATGCGCCGGCACGAAATCCTGCGCTTCCTTGATCGCCCGGTCGTATCCGGCCAGCGCTTCGTCGTGCCGCTTGGCGTCGCGCAGCGCATTGGCGCGGATGAAGTGCGGCGCCGGCGATTTGGCATCGATCGCGATTGCTTTGTCGTAGCTTGCGATCGCCTCGTCGATCCGGCCCAGATCGATCAGCACGCTGCCGCGGTTGACCCAATCGGTCGGATTCGGATTGAGCGCCAATGCGCGGTCGAAGCTCTTGAGCGCTTCTTCAGGAAACCCCCGCGCTGGCCATGATGCCGGCGCGGTTGCCATGCGCTTCGGCGAAATCCGGATCGATGGCGATGGCCTGGTCGTATTGCTTGATCGCCTCCAGCGGTTCGCCGAGCCGGTCATGGGCCTGGCCGAGCAGGTTGTGCACCCGCGCCTGCGGCGGCCCGGATTCGATGGCGCGGCGGGCGAGCGCTGCGCCTTGCTCGAACTGGCCTTCCTGGCAGGCCACCACGGCGACGTAGTAGAGCGCATCCGGGTTCTTCGGGTCGGTGCGCAGCACGTCGGTATAGCGGTCCATGGCCAGCGCAAGCTGGCCCTGGCGGTGGTGGAACAGGCCCTGTTGCAGCAGTGCTATCGAGGCGGGGGGAGCGGTCATGCAGGCTTCTAATCAGGCTTTGCGGGCCGTGCCAAGCCTGCCGCGTTGCGGGCCGTCATGGTATGGCTTTTGCACCGCAATGCAGCAATGATTGCGGCCGTGAGGCGCGAATAGGGGCTGGGCGACCATGAAAGACATCCTCGACAGGCTGGAAGAGCGGCGCGCCGATGCGCGGCTGGGCGGCGGCGTAAAGCGCATCGAGGCCCAGCACAAACGCGGCAAGCTGACCGCCCGCGAGCGCGTCGAGCTTTTGCTCGACAAGGGCTCGTTCGAGGAATTCGATATGTTCGTCGAGCACCGCTCCTCCGACTTCGGCATGGAGAAGACCAAGATCCCCGGCGACGGCGTCATCACCGGCTGGGGCACGGTCAATGGCCGCGCGGTCTATCTGTTTTCCAAGGACTTCACCGTGTTCGGCGGCTCGCTCAGCGAGACCCACGCGCAGAAGATCATCAAGGTGCAGGACATGGCGATGAAGGCGCGCTGCCCCGTCATCGGCCTGTTCGATGCCGGCGGCGCGCGCATCCAGGAGGGGGTCGCTGCGCTCGGCGGCTACGGCGAGGTGTTCAAGCGCAACGTGATGGCCTCCGGCGTCATCCCGCAGATCAGCGTCATCATGGGGCCGTGCGCCGGCGGCGACGTCTATTCGCCGGCCATGACCGATTTCC
The DNA here is from genome assembly GCA_037200245.1 of Pseudolabrys sp. Lineage (GTDB taxonomy): Bacteria > Pseudomonadota > Alphaproteobacteria > Rhizobiales > Xanthobacteraceae > Pseudolabrys. The sequence continues at coordinate 167,940 of JBBCIM010000029.1, read as the reverse complement.
ATCTTCATGGTGCGCGACACGTCCTACATGTTCGTCACCGGACCCGACGTGGTGAAGACGGTCACCAACGAAGTCGTCACCGCGGAAGAACTCGGCGGCGCCTCGGTGCACACCACCAAGTCCGGCGTTGCCGATGGCGCCTTCGAGAACGACGTCGAATGCCTGCTGCAGATGCGCCGCCTGATCGACTTCCTGCCGGCCAACAACGAGAGCGGCGTGCCGGAATGGCCGGCGGCCGACGACGTCGACCGTATAGATGAATCGCTTGACACGCTGATCCCGGACAATCCGAACAAGCCTTACGACATCAAGGAGCTGATCCTCAAAGTCGTGGACGAGGGCGACTTCTTCGAGATTTCGCCCAAGCACGCCATGAACATCGTCGTAGGCTTTGGCCGCATCGCCGGCCGCTCGGTCGGCTTTGTCGCCAACCAGCCGCTGGTGCTCGCCGGCGTCTTGGACAGTGCCGCGTCGCGCAAGGCCGCGCGCTTTGTCCGTTTTTGTGACGCCTTCAATATCCCGATCGTCACCTTCGTCGATGTGCCAGGCTTCCTGCCCGGCACCGACCAGGAATATGGCGGCCTGATCAAGCACGGCGCCAAGCTGCTGTTCGCATATAGCCAGTGCACAGTGCCGCTGGTCACCGTCATCACGCGCAAGGCCTTCGGCGGCGCCTATGACGTGATGGCGTCGAAGCACGTCGGCGGCGATTTGAATTATGCCTGGCCGACGGCGCAGATCGCGGTGATGGGCGCCAAGGGCGCGGTCGAGATCATCTTCCGCGCCGACATCGGCGACAAGGATGCGATTGCCGCGCGCACCAAGGAATACGAGGACCGGTTTCTGTCGCCCTTCGTCGCCGCCGAGCGCGGCTATATCGACGACGTCATCATGCCGCACTCGACGCGCCGTAGGCTCGCCCGCGCGCTCGCCATGCTGCGGCACAAGCACACCGAAATGCCGACGCGGAAGCACGATAATCTGCCACTCTAGCCGTCATGCCCGGGCTTGACCCGGGCATCCATGAGCAAGAGCCCTTCACCTGCCTACGTAAGATTTCGTTTGCCGCGCTCGATCATGGATTGCCGGGTCGAGACCGACAATGGCAGAATTGGAAATTGCACGGCTCTATTTGGCGATGAGAGGTGTTCTAATGTCTGGGGTGGTTTACGTCCTTACAAATGGAGCAATGCCGGGGTTGATCAAAATTGGTGTCACCGGCAGTAGCGTCGAAGATCGAATTCGCAGCCTAGATAATACATCTGTGCCGGTGCCATTTGAATGCTTTTACGCCGCCGAGGTGACAGATCCGGCAAAGATTGAGCGAGCGATTCACGAGGCATTTGGCGACCATCGCATTCGAAAGAGCCGAGAGTTCTTTCGAATTTCCCGGACAAAACCGAAGGCAATCATCGAATTGCTGGCCATCAAAAATATGACACCGGGGCAAGAAGTCATCATCGAAGAAGACGATCAAGTTGCGCTGAACGAAGAGCGAAAGCGCAAATCGAATTTCCGTTTTTCTTTGGTTGGCTTGAAGCCGGGCGATGAACTGCAATCGGTTTTCGATGACGAAATAATGTGTGTGGTAAAAAACGATCGCTGGGTCATATTTAGAGGTGAGGAACACAGCCTTTCTAGTTCTGCCCTTATAGTTGCACATGAGAAGGGCTAGGATGGGAGGCCATCGCGGGGCCGGCGTATTGGAAGCATGACGGAAAGACTTTGTCGGAGCTTCGAGATCAAATAAATGAAGACGAAGAATAGCCCGTAGCCGGAAAAGCGAAGTTAGTACGCCAAATTTCTGCTTACGCCGCGTAGTTAGGCAACGGAATTACCTGCGGCATAAGCGAAATCCAGGGTCTTCCTTGGCGGCTCTTGGCCGCCTCATGGATTGCCGGGTCAAGCCCGGCAATGACAGAATAGGCGCGCCAAAATAATCCCGGGACAGCCGCGCTCCACCCCTTGTCGCGGGTTGTTTTTCTTGGTTTGATGCACGTGTAGCGTGTGCATCGTGGGGGGCGTGATGGGGACGTCGCGATCGAGTTGCCGGCTGCTGGCGGCCGTCCTGTTTGCCATCGTGCTGGCCAGCTGCGCGCAAAATCCCGACACGGTCGCCGTCGGCATCGGCACCGCGGCCTACGAAAACAACGACGCCAAGCCTTACGCCGTGATGTACCGGCCTTACGCCGAGATGGCGGCGCTGGCCTACACTGACAAGCCGTTCCTCGTGAATGGCTGTCCGGATGCCGGCTTGTTGCGCAAGGCGGGCAACCTGACGGCGGCCGACTGGGTCGACAATCTCAAGCGCGCCAATGGCTGGACCTGCGTCGCCGGGCATGTCGGCCGCATCGACTGTCCGGCCGGCATCGAATGCGTCGACGGCCTCGAATATCACGTCTGGCGCAACGGCTGCCGCGAAGCGGTGGTCGCGTTCCGCGGCACCGACGCCAACGAGATCGGCGATTGGCTGACCAACTTCCGCTGGTTCATCGCGCGGCCGTTGTTCGACCAATACGATCAGGTGCAGAACGCCATTCCCGCCGAGATCGACAAGATCTACAAGACCGGCTGCCGGCCGCGCCGCATTATCGCGACAGGTCATTCGCTCGGCGGCGGGCTGGCGCAGCACGCGGCCTATTCCGATCCGCGCATCGGCTACGTCTATGCCTTCGATCCGTCGCCGGTGACGGCGTTCTTCGGCGTGCCGATGCCGGTGCGCAGCGCCGCGGCCGAGCAGCTTGGCATCGACCGCATCTATCAGGCCGGCGAAATCCTGTCGCTGCCGCGCTATCTGGCGTCGGGCGTGTTTCCGTCGTCGCAATGCCGGCCCCGCGTGCGCATCGTGCGCTTCGCCACGGTCACGGCGCCGAGCCTGATCGAACGCCACCGCATGGACCACATGACGGATGGGCTGACGATGCTGTCGAAGGGCGCAAAGCCAGCGCGCCTGCCGCTCGGCTTCCGCACCGCCCGCCAATGCGACTTCGCCCAGCCGGATAGGGCGAGGGGGATGTGAGGTCGTAGGGCGGATTAGCGAAGCGTAATCCGCCATTTAAAAGCTCTCTCGAGCGCGATGCGCGCATTGGGTGCGCGCAATAGAAGCGCCGTGGCCGGCTTATCGTCGCTCAGGCGATTTCAATTCCTGCTTCTCGGATTTCACATAAGCGACTACGGCCTCAAGGGCGATGTCGTTTGGAGTCAGGCCTCTTGCTTTGGCCATGGCTTCGATTCGGCTTATGATTCTTTCATCGAGATCGGTAACTAGAATATCGACCATGTGAGCCTCCGGTTCGTGTCTCTCAATCGACGCAATGCGGGCTGACATACGGAAACGGCTGCTTATGATACGATGAATTGACCCGGGGCGCATCCATGTCCACTCTCTTCGCTTTCTTCCATCACCTCTGCGCCTTCACGCTCGTCTCAGCGCTGGCGATTGAGTTCATTTTGGTCGGACAAATCCAGAGCGACGCGCTGTCGAGCCCGGTCGCGCGCCGGCTGGTAATCGCCGACGCTGTGCTTGGCGCCGCGGCGGGTCTCTTGTTCGTCGTGGGCTTATGCCGCGTATTTTTCTTCGAGAAGGGCGCGGATTATTATTTCCACAGCCACGCCTTCACCGCCAAGCTTTCGGTCTTCATCGTGGTTGCGGTGCTGTCCGTGATCCCGACGCTCGAGTTCATGGCCTGGCGCAAGGCGCTCAAAGCCGGGCAGGCGCCGCAGGTGGCGCCCGGCAAGCTGCGCTTCATCAAGAAGATCATCCATGGCGAACTCGCCGCCGTCGTTATCATTTTGCTCTGCGCCGCCATCATGGGCGCGTGGCGGCTGGGTGTAATTATACTCTCGTCGTCCCCGCGCAGGCGGGGACCCAGCGCTTAAAAACGCAAGAGTTGGATTCCCGCTGGAGCCTGCACCCGCGCAGGCGGGTGCGGGAATGACCAGTCTTTGTCGCGCTACTACTACTGCGGCGGCTTCAGCGAGTAATACACCACGCGCATGAAGTTCTTGCTGGCCTGCTCGTTCGGCGCCCATTTGGCGTCATAGTCGGCGAAGGGCTTGGCCGCATAGACGTCGTCCAGGCTTTTGCCTTCCGCGATCAGCTTGCTCATGCGCTCGCGCGCCGTCACCAGCAGCGTGTGGAATTCGGCAAGCTGCGCCTTGTTGGTCAGCGGGCCGTGGCCGGGGACAATCTTGGTGTTGTCGTTGGCGAGCGCCAGATAGGTGTCCGACGCCGCGATCATACCCTTGAGATTGCCGCCATTGAGATGGTCGATGTTCGGATAGCGGTACATCGTCACGGTGTCGCCGGTCGACAGTACATTGGCGTCGGCGAAGTAGACGTAGGTGTCGCCGCCGGTGTGCGCGTTGTCGGGATGCTTGAGCTGCGCGACGCGGCCTTTGACCTCGAGCGTCATTGCGTCGGTGTAGGTCTTGCTCGGCAGCGCCTTGTCGGACACCGGCGGCACGGCGGTCATCGTGGTGTTGCTGGTACTGCCTTTGGCGAGAATGTCGCGCTCATTGACGTGGCCGACCACGGTGGCGCCGTCGGCGGCGAATTGCGCGTTGCCGCCGGTGTGGTCGCCGTGGTGATGCGTGTTGACCAGGAACTTGATCGGCTGCGGCGACAGCGTCGCGATCGCGGCCTTGAGCTTGTCGTGCATCGGCGCGAACTGGCCGTCGACCATGATGATGCCGTCATCGCCGGCGGCTACGGTGACGTTGCCGCCCGCGCCCTCGAGCATCCAGGTGCGGTTGCCGAGGTCGATGGTCTTGACCTCGATCTTGGAGAAATCCGGCCCGACGGGCGGGGTGGGGGCCTGCTGCTGCGCCAGTGCGGTCGCGGCCCATAAAGCGGCGCCCGCCGCGGCGAGCGTGATCCTGATCATTGGCTTTTCTCCCTGTGCTGGCTTGTTGTGAGGCGTGCCGCCTGTTGTGCCGGCGTGAAGGCCGGACATGGCCATTATATAACGACGCGGCCTTGCGATTATTCCGGCTTCGGCGGTCTATTTCGCCGCAGGGGTGCACACTCTACCTGTCGTCCCCGCGAAAGCGGATAAACAAGACTTGTCATTCCGGGGCGCGGGCCATAAGCGCGTTCACGCGCGTCTTCGACGCGCTATGGCTTGCGAACCCGGAATCCAAACGCCGCAGCCTCTCTCGGCCTCATCCTGAGGAGGGCGCACTTGCGCCCGTCTCGAAGGATGGAGGCCGCCCACTGATCTCGGGCTTGCCCGAGATCAGCATTGGATTTGCGCAAGTCGGGTAGACCCGACTTGCGATGTTCGAGACGCGCCTGCGGCGCTCCTCGCCATGAGGCGGAAAATACTATTGACTAAAATCCCAGGGTATGTAATCCTAGCTGCATCCCGCCTCGTGCTGCCGAGGGGCGTTTGATCAGCGTCTCCAGACGTTGAGGCGGGGAGCGGTGGCCGGACGGGGGCGTCGGAGATGCGGCGCCAGTTTCCCCTCCGGCGGTCCAAGCCGCGTTCGGTCCAGCGTGCCTGCCGCACGCCGGGGCCCTGATGGCTGGTAAGCCTGCGATCCTGTCAGAGGAGAGCCGGCTGAGGGAGCCTGGCCCCATCGGTGGAGTGTTGTCATTTCTGTCATGGAGGTGATGACGAACGGGTCGACCACCGGGAAAAAACGCGGAGCAAACCTAACAAACACCGCGCGCGGGACGCCATGGGTTTGGTGGACTTGCGTATCTAACTGCTTCGACAAGCCTCGATGTCGCGAGGCGTCGAGGCGCGTGGGTCCATATCGGACCCGTGGCGTTCCGCGCGCCCTCGGTTGGGGCAAGCGGCAGTTTGGACGACGGCCTACCCGGGGCCGCAAAGAATACGGGCGATGGCGCTTGTCTGCATGACGGGGCTATACTTCACGCAACAACAACAGGGGGAAACAACATGCTCAAAAAATCCATCGTCATCGTCACGCTCGCCGCTCTCGTCGCAGGCTCTGCCGCGCTGGCGCAGAACCCGCCGGTGTCGCCGTCGCCCGTCAAGCGAACCGTGATCGGCAAGACCGAAGTGCCCGGTGCGAACTACGACGTCATTTCCGCCATGGTCGAGATTGCGCCCGGCTTCAAGGCCGGCCGTCACTTCCATCCCGGCGCCGTGCAGGTGCAGGTGCTCGACGGCGAATTCTGGCTCGCGCTCGATGGCCAGCCGGAAAAGACCTACACCGCCGTCAGACGTTCGAAGTGCCGTCAAAGGCGATTCACAACGAAGGCGCGGTGGCGACAAGCCGATGAAACTCATCGCCGTTTATGTGGTCGAGCGCGGCCAGCCGCTGGTCAATCCGGTAAAATAGTTTTGCCGGCGAAGCAGGGCGTCTATTTCCCTTGCACGACCTTGTTGCGCAGCGTGCCGATGCCGGTGATCTCGATTTCCACCGTGTCGCCGGGCTTGATGTTCTCCGGCACGCCGTCGGTGCCCATCCACATCACGTCGCCGGGCTCGATGGTGCAATACTTCGATACTTCCGCGATGTAAGTAGCGGTGTCGAAGATCATCTTGCCGGTGGCGAAGCGGTCGGTCTCGCGGCCATTGACGCGGATGATGGTCGTCATCGTGTTGGGGTCGAGCCCGGTGACGATCCACGGCCCCATCGGCTTGAAGGTGTCGGAATTCTTGGCGCGCCACAGCGTGCGGTCTATTTTCTGCCAACCGCGCTCGCTGACGTCGTTGCCGATGGTCCAGCCGAGCACATAGTCGAGCGCATTTTCGCGCGAGACGTTGCGCGCACGCTTGCCGAATACCGCGACCAGTTCGCCTTCGTACTGGAAGGCTTCGCCGGCGTCGGCCGGCTTGACGATGTCTTCCTCATGCGCGATCAGCGCGTTGTTGGTGCGATGGCCGATGTCCGGCTTTTTCGGGAACGACGGCGCGACGCCGCGTTTCTTCGCCATCTTGTTGATGTGGTCGACGTAATTGATGCCGACGCAGTAGAACGTCGGCGGCACCACCGGGATCAGCAGTTTCACGCTGGAAAGCGGATAGGCGCGTGCGGTTCGCGTGTTATCGCCGAAGGGGTTGCCGTCGACGGCGATCACCTGGTCGCCTTCGACCACGCCATAATTCACCTGATTGTCTTTGCTGAAGCGGCACCACGTCGTCATTGCGCGTCCTTATTTGCGTTATTTTAAGAGCGGGGGAAAGTTGATTACACTAGCGCCAGCCGCCGCCGCCGTTCACGTAGACCGTGTCGGCGGGTCATGAACTCGCAGGCGTCCGAACACATGAACAGCGGCCAGCTCGGCGATTTCCTCAGGCTTGCCGAAGCGTTTCATCGGCACGTCGTTGAGGAATTGCGCCACCAGTTCGGGCGAACTCGCGGCGGCGTCCTGGAACGGCGTCTGGATCGGTCCCCGGCGAAATCGACAGTGCGCGGATGCCTTGCGTGGCGAACTCGCGCGCCACGCCCATGGTCATGGTCACGACCGCGCCTTTGGCGGCCGCATAATGCACCGACGAGCCCGGTCCGCCGCGTTTGTGCGACATGCTGCCCATGTTGACGATGACGCCGAATTTGTTCTTGAGCATGTGCGGCAACACCGCCTGCATGGCGTAGAACGTGCCCTTGACGTTGAGGTCGAAGGTCTTCTCCATCAGCGCATCGTCGATATCGAGGAATTTCGAGCGGCGGAAGGCGGCGCCGGCCGAGTTGAACAGAAACTGCACGCTGCCGAAGTCGTCGATCGCAAGCTGCACCATGTCCTCGACCGCGCCGCGCTTGGTCACGTCGATGGCGAGCGCCAGGCTTCGCTCGCCGGTCTTGTCGACCATTTCCGCGGTCTGCTTGACGCCGTCTTCGTCGATGTCGGCGCAGACCACGTTGGCGCCTTCGCGCGCAAAAACCGCCGCGGCGGCGCGCCCGATGCCGCTGGCCGCGCCGGTGATGATGATGGTCTTGCCTTTGAAATAATCCGGCGTCTTCGGCATATGATCTTCCCTTGGCGGTTCGGCGGTCTCGGTGTCATGGCCGGGCTTGTCCCGGTGATGCACGTCTTCGACAATAGCAGTATCGCTAGACCTGGTTGCCCGGCACAAGGCCGGGCATGACGAATCTCAATGGAGCATCTTATGCCAGCGCCGATTGAATATGCCGATGCGTCGCCCGCCGTGCGCGCTGTTTATGACGATATCAAAACGTCGCGCAGTGTGCCGGACGTCAACAATTTCTGGAAATATCTGGCGCAGGACGAGGCCACCCTCAAGCGCACATGGGAGAGCATCAAGCAGATCATGGCGCCCGGCGCGCTCGATCCATTGACCAAGGAAATGGTCTATCTGGCTGTTTCCGTCACCAATGGCTGCGCTTATTGCATTGCGAGCCACAGTGCTGCGGCGCGCAAGGCCGGCATGACCGAGGCCATGTTCGGCGAACTGATGGCGGTTACCGGCATGGCCAACGAAACCAATCGGCTTGCCAATGGCTATCGGGTGCCGGTCGACCCGGCGTTCCAAACCTGAGCGCATTGCGCGGCAAGGCCTAAGCGTGCCAAGATGACCGACAAGAACAAGAATAAAGTCGCGTGGGGAGGGGACGTTATGCAGATCGATCAGGCACTGGTCACACGCATTCTATGCGTGATCATGGTGGCGGCGGTGATGTTGCCGGCCGGGGGCATGCTGTTCCCCTATGTCAGCCACATTGTCAGCGGCATCCAATTCCAGGCCATCGAAGCAGTGGTCAGCGCGACGCTCGGCTTCGGCATTTCGGCCGCCGTCGCCTAAGCGTTCGTCACGCGCGCATAAATTTGCCCCCGGCACCTTGCGGCGCCGGGGGCTGATCTTTCGGACTTACAAGCCGATTACTGCTGCGCGCCGCCCGCATTTGGAGCGGGGGCAGGCGTCGCCGGTTGCGGCGACGTCAAACCGGACCCGGTCGTGGTCGGCGGGCCGGTCCGAACCGGCGGGCTGCCGCTCGCCATCGGCGAGGCGTTCGGACTGTTGCTGGCGGTGTTGCTGCTGTTGTTCCAGCCGGCGATGACGACGAACGCAATCAGGGCCACAACCGCAAGGCCGCAATCCAGCCCCAAACGCCACCGGCGCTTTCGTCGCGACGGATGACCGGATCGCTCAACTGCGGATCGGTATAACGCGGGTCAGACATGATCTCCTCCTTGGCATCGAAACGGGTTTATTCGTGGGCCTCAGCAGAAAAAACCCGCCAACCGTGCCAATGGTTCCTGAATTATTTCGATTTGCACGCCGCCTTTGCGACAAGGGCCTGACATGGCGAAGTTCCTGCGTTAAGTGGCCCACTTCGGCAAATGGAACTTGAGAACCGCCGGAAACTGCTCATGAGACCCTTCATGCGTTTCACCAAAATCACGATCGCGGGAGCGCCGGTCCTCTTCGTCTTGTTGTGGAGCACCGGCTTCATCGGCGCGCGTTACGGACTGCCGCATATCGAGCCTTTGACCTTTCTCGCCGTGCGCATGGGTCTAGTCGTGCTGGTTCTCGGCAGCTACGCGCTGATCTCGCGCGTGCGCTGGCCCGGCGGATCGGATATCGGACACAGTCTCGTGGCGGGCATGCTGGTGCACGGCCTTTACCTCGGCGGCGTCTTCATCGCGATCAGCCAAGGCGTTCCCGCCGGCATATCGGCGCTGATCCCGGGCTTGCAGCCGATCCTCACCTCGACCATCGCCAATCGTTTCATGGGCGAGCGCGTGACGCCGCTGCAGTGGTGCGGACTCATACTCGGCCTTGCAGGCGTGGCGCTGGTGCTGCACGACCGCGCCATCGTGGCGTCGGGCACGGCGCTGGGCTGGATCGCAAGCGTCGTGTCGCTGCTTGGCATCACGCTCGGCTCGCTGTATCAAAAACGCTACTGCGGCCACATCGACTGGCGCGCGGGCAATCTGGTGCAATATATCGGCGCCGGCGTCCTGTTCGCGCTCGGCGCCTTCGCCTTCGAGACGCGCGTCATCGACTGGAGCGGCGAGCTGATTTTCGCGCTGGCCTGGCTGGTGATCGTGTTGTCGATCATGGCGATCGGCCTGATGTATTGGCTGATCCGCCGCTCCGCCGCGACCGGCTTCGCCAGCCTGTTCTATCTGGTGCCGGCGGTGACGGCGCTGATGGCCTACATTCTGTTCGGCGAAAAACTGGATGCACTGTCAATTGCCGGCATGGTAGTTTGCGCGGCCGGCGTCGTGATCGTCAACCGCGGCGGCCGTTTGACGCCGGCGGCGGGAAATGCCGCGGCATCGGTGAGCGGCGAGCGCTGACCTTATTTCTTGCCATCGAGCACCAGTTGCGTCTGCGTCACCAGGGCGCAGAGCTTGCCGTCGCCGCGGGTGATGCGGGTCTGCCAGACCATGGTGGTGCGACCGCGATGCAGCGGCGTGCAGTTGGCATAGGCGACGTCTCCGAGCGGGATCGCGGCAAAGAAATTGGTTTTGCTCTCAATCGTCGTGGTCCTCTGGCCTTCTTTGAGATTGGCGCTGGCCGCGGTGCCGCCCAGCGTGTCGGCTAAGGCCATGACGGCGCCGCCATGCATAACGTCGAAGCGGTTATTGAGTTCGGCCCGCACCGGCAATTCGGCGGCAACGCGTTCGGCCGAGAGGTGCGTGATCTTGACGCCTAGATATTGGGCGAAGGCCGGCGGCTTGTTGGCGATCTCATTGAACGTCGCGTCGCTCATTTTTTCTCCAAATCGAATTCTTCCAGCCAGTTCGCGGCCAGGGCAAGATCTTGCCGTGTCAGGTTATGCCCGGCCGGGACGATCTCATAGCTGACCGGGGCGTGGCTTTGCGCGAGCACGGCTGCCAAGCGGTCGCGCGAGGCGTCCGGCACAATCGGGTCGGCTTCGCCGGAAAGCAACAGCACCGGGGTTGCCTTGAGATCGGGCAGCGCGTCGGGCTCGAATGGCATCATGGCGCGCATCAGTACCGCGCCTTGCAGCACGCGCGGATATGTCAGCAATAGCGAGGCGGCAATATTGGCGCCGTTCGACAGGCCGACCGCGACGATCGCCGGCAGGCCAAATGATGCGCGGGCGGCTTCAATGAACGCCGCCAGTTCCTGCGTGCGGACTTTAAGATCGGTGAGGTCGAACACGCCTTCCGCCAGCCTGCGGAAAAACCGCGGCATGCCGTTTTCCGAGACCTTGCCGCGCGGCGACAGCAAGGCAGCGCCGGGCAGCAATTGCTGGCCGAGCGGCAGCAGGTCGTCTTCGTTGCCCGCCGGTGCCGTGCAGCAGCAACAGGACAGGGAGTCCGGGCTTGGTTGCCGGCACGAAGCGGTGGATGAATCCGAGTCGGTCATGGCTAAAAAACAAAAAGGGCGCGGATTGCGGCCCGCGCCCTTTGTCGCAAAATATCAAACTGAAGTCACTTCGGCTGCGGCACGATCCGGATATAGGGCCGGGGCGCCTTGAAGCCTTGCGGCCAGATTTTCTTGGCTTCGTCGTCGGACACCGAGCCGGCGATGATGACGTCCTCGCCTTGCTTCCAGTTTGCCGGTGTCGCCACGCGATGCTTGGCGGTGAGCTGGAGCGAGTCGAGCACACGCAGCACCTCGTCGAAGTTGCGGCCGGTGGTCATCGGATAGACCAGCACCAGCTTGATCTTCTTGTCCGGGCCGACAATGAAAACGTTACGAACGGTCTGGTTGTCGGCGGCGGTGCGGCCTTCCGAGCTGCCGCCGGTTGCTGCCGGCAACATGCCGTAGGCTTTGGAAATCTTGAGATCGGTATCGCCGATCATCGGATAGTTTACGGCAAAGCCGCCGACGTCCTTGATGTCGACCGCCCACTTGGCGTGGTTGCTGACGGGATCGACCGACAGGCCGATGATCTTGCGTTGCGCTTGTCGAATTCGGGCTTGAGCCGCGCCATGGTGCCGAGTTCTGTGGTGCAGACCGGCGTGAAATCCTTCGGGTGCGAGAACAGCACGCCCCAGAATTGCCGAGCCACTCGTGAAAGCGGATTTTGCCTTCGGTGGTTTCCGCTTCGAAATCCGGCGCGGTGTCGCCAATCGCCAATGTCATGAGAAGCCTCCAATATTCAAAACGTTATGTCGCGCGTCTTAATATAGGCAGGCGGGGCGGAGCGGAATAGGCCCGCGCGCAAAGAGTAAGTTTGCGTCGCGTCCGGCGCTTGGCGAAGAATAAGGCTTTGGCCGCTCGGCGCCGGGGAAAAACGTTCTTCCCCTGCTTGACCGAAACGACTTAGCGACTGGCGGCTTTTTTGCGCTCTTCGAGGCCGACGGTGCGGCCCTCGAAGCCGGCCGCGTCGAAATAGCGTGCGGTGCCGACGCGCTGGCCGACCAGCACGGGTGGCAAAGACCATCGACGCCGGGATGGGCGCGCTCGGTCCAGTTTTCGACCGTCGGGCTGGCGCCGCCCGGCAGTGCTTCTTCCGCGACGCGGCCTTGCAGCGAACCCTTGAACGGGATTTTCAGGCCGAGAATATGCGCAATGGTCTTGCCGATATCGGCATTGCTTACCGGCGCTTCGCTGACGAAGCCCGATTTGAAGCTCGGCCCGATCGCCGCCATGAAATTCATGGTGTCGCCGCGGCTGAAGCTGCCATGCATGCCCTGGCCTTGCTGCAAGCCGGTGTCGGCGACTTCGACCGTGCACAACACGGGCTGGTCGCAGCCGGTCGAGTAGGAGCGGAAGTTGATGACGATGGACGGCCGTGGCGTGCGCGAGGAGCCCTGCATACCGATCGCGGACATCGGCAGCGTGCCATGGAATCGGCCCGATTTCGCTGTCGACGAACAGGCCGCTGACGTAATCCTGCGCCAGCAGCGCCTCGACCACCTTGGTGGTCAACGCGAGATCCTTGCTCGGAACATAGACGAGGTCCGAGCCGCCGTTCGACGCGACGACAACGTCGGGCTTGCCGGCATCAGCGCCGATCAGGCCGTTGCCGCGCTTGGGATAGGTGCCGGGCTCGACGGCGGCGTTCTTGTTGTCGGGATCGATGAGCGGCAGCGCCAGAGCCTTGGCGAGATCGAGCGCGACGAATCCCGGCGGCAGCAGTCCTGCGGGAACGTCTTTGTATTCCGCCTTGGCGGCCGGGCTGGTCTTGCTTTCTTTGGAAATCGTCGAGAAGCCATGATCGGCGGCGATGACGATGTCTGTGGTCGCGGCCAGGCCGAGATCGTCGAGCGCCTTGCGCAGCTCGGCAAGATTGTCGTCGGCGTTCTTGATGGCGGCGAGTGAGGTCGGCCCGTTGATGCCGGGCGTCACGCTCAGCAGGCTATCGCCTTGATTGTGTTGCGTGCCGTCGGGATCGCGCGACCAGAGCACCAGCACGAATGGCTTGTTGCGCGCCTTGAACATCGGCAGCACCACTTTGCTGGCGACGTTGGCGAAATAAGCTTGTTGCGCGATGTTGGCGACCACGGTGCCGGGCGTCTTGTTGTCGCCGGCCTTGCCGTTGTCGCCGCGTCCCGGCGTGGCCAGCGGCAATCCGGCGGCCGTCAGCGCGTCCTTGATGGCGGGCGACAGCGGAATGCCGGCCGGGCTGCCGGTGGAGTCGTCAACCGTGACCGTCAATTCGCCCGAGCGTTCGGTGTGATCGAACATCAGCGTAGGGCCGAGCTTGCCGATGGCTGCGGTGCTGAAGCCCTGATGGCGGGCGATGTAGAGGATGCTGTCCTCGTCGACGAAATTGCCGGAGAAATGCTTGTCGATTTCGCCGAGGATCGGGTCGTTCTCGATAAACGGCGTCACGCTGCCGGCGGCGGTCTGCACCGGGACGCGGTGTAGATGGTGTTCGAGAAGGTGCCGGTGTCGCCGAGCAGGTGGCCGGTCGACAGGCCCGACGCATTGGCCATGGTGAAGGTCGGGAACAGCGAATGCGGGGTTGGCGAAATTGACGCCTTTGTCCCGAACCGCGGCCATGGTCGGCGCGGTCTCCGGGGTGACCTTGAGGGCGCGCAAACCGTCCGGCACGAACAGGATCAGATTGCGCTGAGATTGGGCCGCCGCGGGGCCAAACTGCAGGACGAGGCCGGCGCAGGCGGCGATCAGCAGGGCTTTCAACCTGTAAGACATGGCAAATCTCCCCGTTATTTTTGTTGCAACGCAGCGCTAGATACGCCCGCGACAAGACAGTAATGTAACAGGTGCCGGTTATCCGCAGCCATCTCCCGGTCGGGCGAAGGGCGTCACTCTCAAGGCCGCATGTTCAAGCGCATTTTGATTGCCAACCGCGGCGAAATCGCCTGCCGGATCATCAAATCGGCCCGCAAAATGGGCATCGAGACGGTTGCCGTCTATTCGGAGGCCGACAAGGATGCCCTGCATGTCGAGATGGCCGATACCGCGATTCTGATCGGGCCGCCGGCGGCGGGCGCAGAGCTATCTGGTGATCGAGAAGATCGTAGCGGCTTGCAAGGAAAGCGGCGCCGAGGCGGTGCATCCGGGCTACGGCTTTCTGTCGGAGCGCGAGGCCTTCCCGAAGGCGCTGGAGGCCGCCGGTATCGTCTTCATCGGGCCGAACCCCAAGGCCATCGCCGCCATGGGCGACAAGATCGAATCCAAGAAGGCGGCGGCCGCGGCACATGTCTCCACCGTGCCCGGCCATCTCGGCGTCATCGCCGACGAGGTCGAGGCGATGAAGATCGCCGACGACATCGGCTATCCGGTGATGATCAAGGCCTCGGCCGGCGGCGGCGGCAAGGGCATGCGTATCGCCTGGTCGCAATCCGAAGTGGTCGAAGGTTTTGCGCGGTCGAAATCGGAGGCGAAGTCGTCGTTCGGCGACGATCGCATGTTCATCGAGAAATTCATCGTCGACCCGCGCCACATCGAAATCCAGTTGCTCGGCGACAAGCACGGCAACGTCATTTATCTCGGTGAGCGCGAATGCTCGATCCAGCGCCGCAACCAGAAAGTCATCGAGGAAGCGCCGTCGCCGCTGCTCGACGAAGCGACGCGCAAGAAGATGGGCGAGCAGGCGGTCGCGCTCGCCAAGGCAGTTGGTTATGACTCCGCGGGCACGGTGGAATTCGTCGCCGGGCAGGACAAGAGCTTCTTCTTTCTCGAGATGAACACGCGACTCCAGGTCGAGCATCCGGTCACCGAATTGATCACCGGCGTCGATCTTGTCGAGCAGATGATCCGCAGCGCCGCCGGCGAGAAGCTGTCGATCAAGCAAAGCGACGTCAAGCTCACCGGCTGGGCGGTCGAAAGCCGCGTTTATGCCGAGGACCCGTACCGCAACTTCCTGCCGTCGATCGGGCGCCTGACGCGCTACCGGCCGCCGGCCGAGCGCGTCACCAACGGCATCACCGTGCGCAACGACACCGGCGTCTATGAGGGCGGCGAGATTTCGCTCTATTACGATCCGATGATCGCCAAGCTGGTTACCCATGCGCCCACGCGCGCCGAGGCGATCGAGGCGCAATCCGATGCGCTCGATGCTTTCGTCATCGACGGCATCCGCCACAACATTCCGTTCTTGTCGGCGCTGATGGCGCATCCGCGCTGGAAGGCCGGAAAACTGTCGACCGGCTTCATCGCCGAGGAATTTCCCGAAGGCTTCCACCCGATTGCGCCGGACGGTGAGCGCGCCGAAGTTATTGCCGCGGTCGCAGCCTCCATCGATCACGTGCTCGGCGAACGCAAGCGCCAGATTTCCGGTCAGCTGAGCGGCCGCGCCGTCACCCGCGACAGCGAACGCGCGGTCTGGCTCGGCACCGCCGAGCACAAGCTCCAAGTCAAACGCGAGAACGGCACCATCCTGGTGCGCTTTCCGGGGAAGGGCAAAGCCGGCCAGTTGCATCTGGACACCGATTGGCTGCCCGGCGATCCGATCTGGGCCGGCACTATCAACAGCCATCCGGTCGCCGTGCAGGTGCGCCCGATCCCGAACGGCTTCGCGCTGGCCTATCGCGGCGTCGAGACCAAGGCCTTCGTCTACACCGCGAGCGAGGCTGCTTACGCCCGCCTGATGCCGGTCAAGAAAGCCCCCGACACCGCGAAGTTCGTGCTGTGCCCGATGCCGGGTCTGGTGGTGTCCATCGCCGTCAAGGAAGGCCAGGAAGTCAAAGCCGGGGACACCGTGGCGGTGGTCGAGGCCATGAAGATGGAAAACGTGCTGCGCGCCGAGATCGACGGGACAGTGAAGAAAATCAACGCCAAGCAGGGCGACAGCCTGGCGGTCGACGCGGGTGATTTTGGAGTTTGCTTAGCTCTTGGCGTCATTCCGGGCTGCGCCAAATCGATGACTCTTTACTTCGCCTACGCTCCAACATGCAGCGCGCGGCGATGCAGGCGCGCTGCCCGGCCGCGCGCGTCGTCGGGCCGGCGGTGCTCGACGGGCTACCGTTTCTTTGTCGGCGTCGATGGCTGGGGCTCGGTCAAGCCCGCGCCCGGCAGCAAAGTGCACGGTCTGCTGTGGAAGCTGACGCCGCGCGACATCGCCGCGCTCCATGCCTATGAGTTGCTGCACGCGCGCCTCTACGATGTGCGCCATCTCGGCGTGCGCAACGGCCGGCGTCTCGTCACGGCGATGATCTATGTGTTGCGGCGCCGCGCGGCGGGCAAGCCAAAGCCCGGCTATGTCGAAATGATTGCCGCCGCCGCGCGCGGCTTGAAATTGCCGGAGCCCTACATCCGCTCGGTCGAGCGCTGGTCGATCTCGCGCTGGACCGGCGGCCGCATCATCGACTTCGGAGAACTCGCATGAGCGAGGCCAAGATCCGCCGCCACGTCGTTGTGCGCGGCCGGGTGCAAGGCGTCGGCTTCCGCAATTTCGTCGAGCACCACGCGTTGCAGCGCGGGCTGGCCGGCTGGGTCCGCAACCGCGGCGACGGTTCGGTCGAGGGCCGTGTTTGCCGGCCCGGCAAAGACGGTGATGGGAATGATCGAGGCCTGCAGGCACGGCCCGCTGCCGGCGCATGTCGACACGCTCGATCAGCGTGAGGCGACGGAGGACGAACTTAACGCGCGTTTGCCGGGCGAATTGTTCTCGGTGCTCAAGACAGTCTGACCGAACAGCCCCTCGAACTCGCCGCGCAGCGCCACATCGACATCCGCCATAGTGACGGGCAGCCCGAGGTCGACGAGACTGGTGACGCCATAGCGCCGCTCGTTAACCCCACCGGCACGATGCCGGCAAAATGCGACAGGTCCGGCTCGACGTTGAGCGCCATGCCGTGCAGCGTCACCCATTGCCTCACGCGGATGCCGATGGCGGCGATCTTGTCCTCGAAGCCTTCACCCTTTTCGGGCCGGCGTACCCAGACGCCGATGCGGTCCTCGCGCCGCTCGCCGCGCACGTTGAAGGCGGCGAGCGTGCGGATGATCCATTCCTCCAGCGACGCGACGAATTTGCGAACGTCCGGCCCACGGCGTTTGAGGTCGAGCATCACATAGGCCACGCGCTGGCCCGGCCCATGATAGGTCATCTGGCCGCCACGGCCGCTCTCGAACACGGGGAATCGGGCGTCGATGACGTCGGCCCGGTCGGCGCTGGTGCCCGCGGTATAGAGCGGCGGGTGCTCGATCAGCCAGACCAGTTCCGGCTCGCGGCCGGCGGCAATGGCCGCGGCGCGGGCGTTCATGAAGGCCACGGCATCTTCGTAAGACACCAGGCCTTCGCTCACGCGCCACTCGACGCCGGCCGATCCGGCAGGCGCGGGCATTCCAACCGCCAAATCGTCGCGCACGTTAACCACCCATTCACCATACCATGGTGACTTGGAACCTGCCTCCGCCTGCGTGAGGCGCAGTGGGAAGCCAAGGGGAAGCTAAGACCGTGAGCACATTCGACAAGGTGTCCGTGGATATCACCGTGGTGCTGGGTACCACGACCATGCCGATCCATCAGGTGCTCCGGCTCGGCCGCGGCGCCATCATCGAACTGGAATCGTCCGAGGACGACGCCGTCCATATCCTGGCCAACACCTGCCGGTCGCCAAAGGCACGGTAGTGGTCAACGGCAACCGCATCGCGGTCGAAGTCGGCTCCTTGCTGCCGCGCCGCTGGATATGCGCTGATTTCGGGCATTTAGGCCGCCCACCGCATTTTTGCCGTGGTCCCTTGTCCCTTGGGACCCTATTTGTTACACGGTCCGCGCTCACCGGGACGTGAGGTTTTTCAAGGCTTTTCGTCCCTATCTCAATGCGGCCATGCGGAATTGGTAGACGCACTAGCTTGAGGTGCTAGCGGGGCAACCCGTGGAGGTTCGAGTCCTCTTGGCCGCACCAGCCTAAATCCGGCGAAACGAGTTTCAGCGGCGGAACAACGTCCAGCTCGCTGCTCGTGTCGGCGGTTTTGGTCTTGTTCTCTTCGCCGCGATGCTGGCGGTGATGTCGCGGTCGCGATGCGCGAGCCGCTTGCCGTAGTGGCTGAGCTTGACCGTCCTTTTCCGCCTTGCCGTCGGCCTGTCGGGCTGGTTTTTACGACGCGGGGCCAGCCGCCGGCGTCTGCAACGGCAGGTACAGCTTCCGGCACCGATTTGGGCCGATCGCGGCCGGCACCGCCTGGACGATTTTATAGCCCTTGGCCTTGAGTTCCTTGAGCAGCATCGGCAAAGCCATGGCGGTCGCCGGGTGGATGTCGTGCAGCAGCAACACGCCGCGATGGTCCTTGGCCCTCGATCCGGCTGATCGCCTTGCTCACGATCTGCTGCGGGGTGATGCCTTTGTACCAGTCGTCGGCCACCTCATCAGCGCTCCACACCGCGAGAGTTGCGAGGCGAGGGTAGCTGTCCACCTGCTTGTCGCGCAGCAGCCCGGAATTCTGAAGAACGGCGCGATGGCTCGTGGATCGCCGAGCGCGGTCTGCACCGAGGCGACGCCGGCGCCGACTTCGCGCTCGATGCGCGCAAGGCCATCTGGTTTGAAGGTGAGGGGGGTGGTTCTGGCTGTGCGTGCCGACGCTGTGGCCGGAATTGTAGATCCGCCGCACCACGTCCGGATAAGCAGTCGCCATGCGGCCGACCAGGAAATAGGTGACCTTCACGCATTCCGCCGCCAACGTATCGAGGATGCGATTGAATAGGGCGGCAGCGGGCCGTCGTCGAAGGTGAGGACGACTTCATGATCGTTGAGGCGCAGGCTGGTGCGGGTACTGCATGCTGCCGATGCGCGGCAGCGCCGAGGGTTCGACGGTGATGGTGCGGCTGGTGCCGATCGCGTTCGGATTGCCCGACATGACGCCGCCAGACTCGACGTCGCGGTGCCTAGCAGACAGCAAAATACGATCGCGACGTAACGCATACAGCCCCCCAAGCCTGTCCCTTAGCGTCTGTGGACGCTTGTCCCCTTGGGACGGCCTGCCGAAGCTACGAATTACAATATTAACCGGAATTAACCATGATGAATCGTCCACAGGCTTTAATTTTTCCGAGGAATTTGAAGTTTTGCACCAAAACGGCACAAATTCAGTTCAAAATTCCCTTGGACCCGGCCGGCACGACATGGACGATGTGGTAGCCGCGCCGTTTCAGTTCGCGCAAAAAGCTGGGCAGCATCTGCGCGGTCTGCGCCTTGGTGTCGTGAAACAGCACGATGCCGCGGCCGACCTGGTCGATGCGCCCTAGGATCAACTGCAATTCCTGTTCCGGCGACATCGGGTCCCAATCGCTGGCCCAGACATCGCGCCGAACACCCACGACGCCGCGCTGGTTGAGGCGATCGAGCAGGGCCGGCGTCGAGGCAATCCGGGAAAGCGGAAGAACGGCGTGATCGGCTCGCTGCGGCGCTGGCCGTAGACGGCATATTCGTCTTCCTCGATGCTTTGTCGATTTCGGCTTCCGCCTTGGCGAAGGGCATATGGTCGAGCAGCGGGGTGCGAATAAGTGTGGTGCCCGACGCTGTGACCTTCGGCCAGCGCGCGCCGCGCCAGTTCGGGATGCGGTTCGGCTTCTTGCCGAGCAGGAAGAACGTGGCACGCACGCATTCGGCTTTGAGCGCGTCGAGAACCTTCGGCGTGGTGCCGGGCCAGGGACCGTCGTCGAAGGTCAGCACCAGTTCCTTGGGCCGCAGCGGCAGCGTGGTGGAAAGTGCTTGCGGCCGACCCGCGCGTGGTCTTGGCGTCGACGCCGAGCACCCGCTCGGTGCCGAGTGCTTGATTGTTGCCGGGCACGGCTCCGCCATGGCGCCAAGGAACGATGGCCGCGGCAACAGCGATGGCGAGGGTACGAATCATGGCTGGCCCTTGGCTCCAATAACTGGACCTGCGGCATTGGCCCGGCAAGCTGACTTTGCGCGTTAAGTTTACGGGTTAAACATTTGCCCATTGCCGCGGCCACGGCGTACAAGCCCACTTCTCTCCAGTTCGAGGCCCGGCATGGCCAGACGGAAAACCAAAAAACAATCCGGCCCGCCGCCGCTTCGCGACGACGATGGCGCGATCCGTGCCGATTTCGTCGAGCAGGTTGCGCACGCCATCGAGGCCGCGGACGTACCCCGCGTGCGCCTATTGGTCGGCGACCTGCACGAATCCGATCTTGGCGCCTTGCTGGTGGCGCTCGAGCCGGAACAACGGCCGCGTCTGGTCGAATTGCTCGCATCGACTTCGATTTCACGGCGCTGACCGAGGTCGATGACACGGTCCGTGACGAAATCCTCGAAGAGTTGCACCCGCAGACCGTCGCCGAAGGCGTGCGCGACATCGAATCCGACGACGCCGTCGCCATTCTCGAGGACATGCCGAAGGAGGAGCAGGCTGAAATCCTCGGCCAGTTGCCCGCCTTCGAGCGCGTCGCGCTGACCCGCAGCCTCGACTACCCGGAACAATCCCCGCCGGCGGGTATGCAGGCGGACTTCATCGCGGTACCGCCGGATTGGAACGTCGGCCAGGCCATCGACTACATGCGCGACACCGCCGAACTGCCGGAGCAGTTCTACGAAATCTATGTGGTGGACCGAGCCGGGCATCTTTCAAGGCGCAGTGCGCGCTCGACCGGGTGCTGCGCGCGCAGCGGCCGGTGCCGATCACCGATCTGATGGATGCCGAGCGGCCGCGGGTTCACGCCGACCAGGATCAGGAGAGGTGGCGCGGCTGTTCCAGCGCTACGACCTAGTCGCGGCGCCGGTGGTCGACGGCAACGAACGCCTCGTCGGCGTCATCACCTTCGACGACGTCGCCGACGTGATTGTCGCGGAGGCGGAAGAAGACATCAAGGCGCTGGGCGGCGTTACCCACGACGAAGAACTGTCGGATTCGGTCTGGTCGATTGCGCGCGGCCGCTTCAACTGGCTGCTGGTCAATCTCGCCACTGCTTTTCTGGCGTCCTCGGTGCTCGGCCTGTTCGAGGGCCAGTTGGAAAAGATGGTGGCGCTCGCCGTGCTGGCGCCGATCGTGGCGAGCCAGGGCGGCAATGCCACAACGCAAACCATGACCGTCGCCGTGCGCGCTCTGGCGACGCAGGCCTTGAGCGACGCCAATGCTCGACGGGTCATTATTCGCGAATTGCTGGTCGGCCTGCTCAACGGCATCGCCTTCGCCGTGATCACCGGCATCGCGGCTTATGTCTGGTTCAAGGTGCCCGGCCTCGGCGGTGGTGATCGGGCTTGCCATGATCTGCAATCTGATCGCGGCGGCGGCCGGCGGCATCCTGATCCCGCTGACGCTGCACCGCCTTAAGGTCGATCCGGCGGTGGCCTCCAGCCCCTTCGTCACCACGGTGACCGACGTCGTCGGGTTCTTCTCGTTCTTGTCCATCGCCACGCTGTGGTTCGGTCTGCACTAGCGGAGCGAAAAAGCCTGCCGGCAAAGTGTGCAAAAAAAGATCAGGTTACCCTTCATTCACCTTATTTAATGACCGGCATTAAGGCTGAATCCTTAGCGTGTTCCCCGGAATACCGCAGCGTAGCGCGGGGAGTACCGAGTGGCTTTCGAGGTCAATGCCGCAGCGAGGGGCGAAAGCCCCGGCCGCTCGCTGTTTGCTTGGGCAAGATGGCCTTGGGCGAAACGGCGCGGCCGGGCCGCCAGCTATCGCGCCAACGTCAAGCGCGCCGAGCGGATATTTTCCGGCTCGCGTCTCATCGTGCTGCTCGCCGTCATCGCCATGGGTGTCACCGCGCTCAGCGCCGGTGTCGGCTATGGCCTGGCGCGCCAGAGCGACGAGCATCTGTGGGGCGAGCAACGCGCCTCGCTGCGCAACGCCATGGCCGAATTCCGCAACCTGGTTCGGGCAATCGGGGCAGATCGACCCGCGCTTCGTGCGTATGGTGGAGCAGGACCACAGGTTTGGCCGGACTCAAATTCGAGATCGAGCCGCTGCCGGGCAGCCGCGAAATACAGCCCGTGATCGATGCGCAGGGCCGCATCGTCGGCTTCTTCACGTGGATCGGACGCATCCGATGACGGTGGCGATTGCACCGGCTGATGCCGTTCATCGCCGGCATTGCCGCCTTGCTGATCGGCTTTGCCGGATTCTCGTTCTGGCAATTGCGCCGCGCCCAGCGCGATCTGACCGCGAGCCAGGAACTCGCCGCGCGCGCCGCCGACAAGGACAAGGTCACCGGCCTGCCCAATTACGCCAAGACGCTTGAACTGCTGGATCTGACGTTGTCCGAACGCACCGCCGACGAGGTCACGACCTTCGCGCTGATCGAGCTTGACGGCATGGCCGACGTCAATGCCGATCTCGGCGTACTCGGCGGCGACGAGCTCATGGTCGCGGTGGCGCAGCGGCTGCGCGAAGCGCTGCCGGCGGACGCGGTGTGCGGCCGCATCGGCAGCGACGAATTCGCCGTGACGCTGCACGGCGGCCCCGATCTCGATGCCGAAGCCGTCATTCGCGCGGCGCTCGAAAGCATCGCGCGGCCGCATTGGATCGATACCGTGTGCGGGGTCAGCGCGCATGCCGGCTTTGCCCAGACGCCGCGCCACGCCAATACCCGCGGGTGAACTTACGCGCCGCGCCGAACTTGCCTTGCGCGCGGCGGCCAAAAGGGGACCCGGCGCCATCGTCGCTTTCGAAGCGGCCATCGACACTGTGACGACCGATCAGAAGTTCATCCAGCGCGGAATTGCCGCGCGCGCTCAGCGCCGGCGAACTGGAATTGCACTACCAGCCGATCGTTGCCGCCCAGGGCGGCCGCATCGTCGGCGTCGAGGCGCTGTTGCGCTGGACCCACGCCGTGCGCGGCCCCATCGGGCCGGCGGTTTTCATACCGGTTGCCGAGCAGATGGGCCTGATGGATTCGCTCGGCGCCTTCGTGCTGCGCGCGCGTTAAACGAGGCCAAGCGCTGGCCCGATCTCTACGTGGCGGTGAACCTGTCGCCTTGCAGGTGCGCGACCGGACCATCGTCGATCTGGTGCGCTCGGCTCTGTCCGACAGCGGCGTGCCGCGTCGCGGCTGATGCTGGAAATCACCGAAGGCGTGCTGATCGACAATCCGGACGAGATGGTCAAGCGCATCGAAGACCTGCACGCCTTGGGCGTGCGTATCGCGCTCGACGATTTCGGCTCGGGGCTATTCGAACTTGGGCTATCTGCAGCGTTTCCCGCTCGACAAGCTCAAGATCGACCGCAGCTTCGTCATCGCGCTCGGCAACTCCTCCAATGGCGGCGTCATCATCCAGGCCATCGTGGCGCTCGGCCGCGCGCTGGGACTGTCGATCACGGTCGAGGGCGTCGAGACCGAACAGCAACGCGTGCTGCTGCGCCTGGCCGGCTGCGACGAGATGCAGGTTACCTGTTCGCCAAACCGGCGCCGGCCAAGACCATCGACCGACTGCTGGCGCAAGCCAAGCAGGGCGCCACCCGTCCGTCCGCCGAGGCGCTGACAGCGTGACCGGCAGTCTATAGACTCCGTCCCAGCGCATGATCCCGAAAAGCATGTCCTCGACTTGATCGGGGATGGGAACCGTTTTCGGATAAGATCATGCGCCAATAAACTGCGAGCCGCGCAAGCGGCGATTCGTGGGAGGACGGCGGAATGATCCCCAATGCCTGGGCGGGCTTCGATTTCGGCTTGGGGCCGATATCGACATGTTGCGTCAGGCCGTCAACGGTTTTGCCCAGGACCGCATCGCGCCCCGCGCCGACGAGATCGACCGCAGCAATATCTTCCCGCGCGATCTGTGGCCCGAAATGGGCGCGCTGGGCCTGCACGGTATTACCGTAGAGGAGGAGTATGGCGGGTCGGCGCAGGGCTATCTCGCCCATTGCGTGGCGATGGAAGAGATTTCGCGTGCCAGCGCTTCGGTCGGCCTGTCTTACGGCGCGCATTCCAATCTCTGCGTCAACCAGCCGGCGAGCACGTCGCCGCGCTGGCCATGTCGGAGCCGGAGGCGGGGCTCCGACGTCGTCTCGATGCGCACGCGCGCCGATAAAGTCGGCGATCGCTATGTGCTCAACGGCTCGAAGATGTGGATCACCCAACGCCCCATCGCCGAGACGCTGGTGGTCTAGCCAAGGACCGATCGCACCGCTGGCGCCCCGCGGCATCACAGCCTTCATCATCGAGAAGGGCATGAAGGGCTTCGCGCCGGGCGCAGAAGCTGGACAAGCTCGGCATGCGCGGCTCCGACACCAGCGAACTGGGTGTTCACCGATTGCGAGGTGCCGGAGGAAAATGTGCTGGGCGCCGTCGGCAACGGCGTCAACGTGCTGATGTCCGGCCTCGATTACGAGCGCGTGGTGCTCGCGGCCGGTCCCTTAGGGATCATGCAGGCCTGCATGGACATCGTGGTGCCCTATGTCCACGAGCGCAAGCAGTTCGGCCAGGCCATCGGCCAATTCCAACTGGTGCAGGCCAAACTTGCCGACATGTATGTCGCCATGAACGCGGCCAAGGCTTACGTCTATGCGGTGGCGCGGGCCTGCGACGATGGCCGTACCACGCGCGAGGACGCCCGCCGGTGCCATTCTCTACGCCGCCGAACGCGCCACCTGGATGGCGCTGGAGGCGATCCAATGCCTGGGCGGCAATGGCTACATCAACGACTTCCCGGCCGGCCGCCTGCTGCGCGACGCCAAACTTTACGAGATCGGGGCGGGCACATCCGAAATCCGTCGTATGTTGATCGGACGGGAAATCTTCGAAAAGACCCGATAACGTGACGCCGGCATTCGCTCGCCGCCGCCGGCGGCTGCAAAGCTGAATTTATTGCCGAGACTTCCATGGAAGACGATTTTGACGCGCTCGCTCGCATCATCGAGAACATTGTAACGTGTTTGCTTTTTTGGCCGCTATCGGGGGCCTGGCGTGGTTTCGGCTCCGCGGCCTGAAGCAGTTGCGGCGCTATTTGCGCCGCCGGCGCGACCGTCGGCGCGGCGGCTCGCACTCCTCGCGCTCGTCGCATTCATCGTCATCGCGTCTATCCCGCAGGGGTTACCGGGTGTCGCGGTCCGGCGGCAAAATATCCGGCGACACGGCCAAACCCGCCTGAGGCCCCCCGTTAACGATTGGCACCGCCCGAATCGGCTAGTGCATTGGCTTACATCTCAACGGTGGGAGAAGTGACCATGATGCGGGTGCGCTTGAAAGCCGATGGGCGGATCGTGAAATCCTCCCCGACGGCAGCGGAAAAGACCGTCGATCACAAGGACCCGGCAGCCTTCGTGCGCCACGTCCGCGCGCGTTGCGGGCTGACCCAGGCGGCCTTTGCCGAAAAGATCGAAGTGCCGATCAGAAACCGTGCGCAACTGGGAGCAGGGCAAGCGCAATCCGCGTGGGCCGGCCCGCGCCTTGCTCAAAGTTGATCGACAGCGCGCCGGATGCGGCGTTCAAGGCCTTAAGCGGAAGCCGGCGCTAAAGACGTTTACCTCGGCGGCGGCGGGAACCGCGCTGGGCCGGCGAATAGCGCGCCAGCCGCATCAGCAAGAACATCGCAAACAGCGTTCCGATATAGACTGCCAATTGCAGTTCGGTCGGCCGCTCGGTGTAGCCGATCAGGGTGTGCAACAGCTTGCCGAACAGGCTGCCTTCCGACAGCAACCACGACGTATCCCAGACCGTGCGGCCGAGCACTTCGGCAAATCCCGCATTGTTGAGGAACTGCACCGACTGCGCCGCCATGCCGGCGGCGAGCAGCGCAATCAGCCAGGTGGTAACCGAGGAAGATGTGGCGGGTCGGGATCGCCAGCAGTCCGACGTAAGTGAGACCGGAGAAGGCAGCGCCAGCGGCGATGCCGAGCAGGCCGCCGAGTAGCAGCGAACTCGCACTCGTGCCCGAGGCGAAAATTCCGTAGAGGAACAGCACGACTTCCGAGCCTTCGCGCAGCCACCGCGATGCCGACAACGATGGCGAGTGCGGTCAGCGGCTTGGCGCCTTGGCTGACGGCGGTGCCGATGGAGCGCATCTCGGCGGCGATCTCGCGGCCGTGGCGCGCCATCCAGGCATTGTGCCACATCAGCATGACTACGGCGACGCCGAGTACGCTGGCATTGAACAGTTCCTGCCCGGAGCCTTCGAACAGCTGCGAGATCGCCGCCGGCGAACAGCGCGACGATGCAGGCGCCCAGGGACGCCGCCGCCGATGCCGATATTGATCCAGCGTCCACGGCCGGCGACGCCGCGCGTCGCCGCCATCACGATGCCGACGATCAAAGCCGGCTTCGAGGACTTCACGAAAAAACGATGATCAGTGCGCCGAGCATGATTTATTCCGCGATCAAGACGCCTTTGGCGGTCGCCCTCATGAAACTCGCCGATGAAAGGATAGCGGCCGGGTTTGAGCGGCCCAACCCGCACGGTTCCCTTGGACTTGCCGGGAATGACCTTCTCGACTTTCAACACGTTGCTTTCGAATTCCTCGGGCGTGACGTCGTCGTTGATGACCGTGATGACCACCCGCTGGTCTGCCGGCACCTTGAGTTCTTCCGGCGTGAACTTGTGGTCCTTAATCGTCAACGTAAAGTCGTCCGCGCGGCTTGCGACGGCGCCAAGGCCAGGAGGGCTACAAGGCCGGTCAACGCAAAAAATCTAGCCATGGAAACTCCAGAGCGGAAAGTCGCCCTCACAAAAAGCTTAAAGGCCGAGCGATGCAAGTCCTTAATTTTTACTCTTGAATTATTCCAATGTGACAACCTCACCTAACAGTGTGGCCTGCCATCCTTTGTGCTGCCTTGCGATAAAGCAAAAGCGTGACGTTCTTTCGCCGCACCCCCATAAGTGGGGCTGCGCTCCTGAGCGGACCCGGTTGGCAGGGCCAAGCCGAGCGGGCATTCTGCCGACCGACATGCCCGCCGATAGCCTCAGCCGTCCCTAGGAGATTGCGATGCAGCTTATTGAAGCGCCAATTCTTGAAGCCCATGGTGCCCGGATTCCCCAGATCGGTCTTGGCACCATGACCTTGAAAGAGGACGCCTGCGTTCAGGCGGTCAAAACCGCCTTGCAGCTCGGCTACCGCCATCTCGACACCGCCGAGTTCTACGGCAACGAGGTGGAAAACGGCGAGGGCCTGCGCGCTTCAGGCGTCAAGCGCGAGGACGTATTCATCTGCACCAAGGTGCGGCAGGGCGACCTGATGCCGGACGATTCCAGCGCGTCATCGACCAGAGCCTGATCCGGCTGAAACTGCCTTATGTCGATCTGCTGCTCATTCACTGGAATAACCCGAACGTGCCGTTCAAACTCAGCGTCGGCGCGCTGTGCAAGGCCAAGAAAGACGGCAAGACCAAACACGTCGGCGTCGCCAACTTCACCACCACAATGCTGGACGAAGCCTGGGCGGTGGACTAGGCGAGCCTCTGGGTGTGCAACCAGATCGAGATGCATCCCTTCATCAACCAGGACAAGGTGCTGCGGCGAGCAAGAAGCACGGCATGGCGGTGGTCGCTTATTGCCCGATCGCGCGCGGCAAGATGCAAGGCTCCCAAGATTTTTGGCGCCGACGCGCTCGAGCGTATCGGCGCGGCGCACGGCAAGAGCGCGGCGCAAGTGTCGCTGCGCTATCTGGTTCAGATGGGCGTCGTCGCCATCCCGCGTACCGGCAACCCGGATCACCTCAAGGCCAATCTCGACGTGTTCGACTTCAAATTGTCGGACGCCGAGATGGCCGAGCTCAAGAAGCTCAACGCTACCAACATGCGCGTCGTCAATCCGCCGCACGCGCCGGTCTGGGATACCCCGTAGCGAATGATCCCGACAAAGCTTGCCCCCCGGACTTGATCCGGGGGTGTGAACCGGCTTTTCGGAAAAGGATCATGAGCAAACAAAATACCGTCGAAGCCAAGGGCTTCAAGATACCGATTATCGGCCTCGGCACCTGGGCTCTGCGCGGGCGCGACTGCGCGCGCGTGGTCGACCAAGCGATCCGCATCGGCTACCGCCACATCGACACCGCGCAAATGTATGGCAACGAGCGCGAAGTGGGCGAGGGCGTGCGCGCCTCCGGCATGCGCGCCGACGTGCTGGTGACCACCAAGGTGCAGCCGAACGGCTGGCGCCGCATGACCTCGAACGCTCGGTGAAGGAAAGGCCTCGCCATCTGCGGCTCGACGTCATCGACCTCTTGCTGATCATTGGCCGAACCCGCGCGTGCCGCTATCCGAGACGCTCGGCGCCATGGCCAGGCTGAGCAGGCCGGTCTCGTCAAGCAGATCGGCGTGTCGAATTTCACCGTGGCGCTGCTTGAGGAAGCGATCAAAGTCTCCAGTGAGCCTTTGGTCTGCAATCAGATCGAATGCCATCCGTATATTGCGCAGGACAAAGTCCATCGCGGCCTGCCGCAAAGCGGGCATGGCGGTGGTGGCCTACAGTCCCATCGCGCGCGGCGGCGCCAAGGGCGACAGGCTCATGGAACAAATCGGCAAGGGCCACGGTAAGACAGCGGCGCAGGTCTGCCTGCGCTGGCTCACCCAGCAAAGCATCGTCGTCATTCCGCGCACCAGCAAGGTCGAGCGGCTGACCGAAAACCTCAACATCCTGGATTTCGACTTGTCGGATGCCGAGATGAAGGAAATTGCCGGTCTCGCCCGGCCCGGCGGCCGGATCGTCGATTGGTCCTGGTCGCCGAAATGGGATTGATTCCACAGTGGCCGAATTGAATTCGCAAGCAGCCCTCGTCCTGTTCTCGGGCGGTCAGGACTCGACCGTCTGTCTTGCCTGGGCGCTCGAGCGTTTCGCGCGGGTGGAAACCATCGGTTTCGATTATGGCCAGCGTCACGCTGTCGAGCTGGAGGTGCGCGACCGCCTGCGCCAAGGCCTCACCGCCATGCGGCCCGAGTGGAAAGCGCGGCTCGGCGAGGACCACATCGTCAAGCTGGATGCGCTGGCGGCGATGTCCGACACCGCGCTGACCCGCGAGACCGCCATCGAGATCGCCGACAGCGGCTTGCCGACCACCTTCGTGCCCGGGCGCAATTTGATCTTCCTGTGCTTTGCCGGCGCGCTGGACTATCGCCGTGGCACGCCGCACCTCGTCGCAGGCATGTGCGAGACGGATTATTCCGGCTATCCGGATTGCCGCAACGACACGGTGCAAGCCATGGCGGCGGCGCTCAATCTCGGGCTGGGCAAACCGGTCACGGTGCATACGCCTTTGATGTGGATCGACAAGGCCGCCACTTTCGCCATGGCGCAAGACATGG
Source organism: Pseudolabrys sp. (assembly GCA_037200245.1). Classification (GTDB taxonomy): domain Bacteria; phylum Pseudomonadota; class Alphaproteobacteria; order Rhizobiales; family Xanthobacteraceae; genus Pseudolabrys. The sequence goes on along the minus strand of JBBCIM010000029.1, from coordinate 138,470 downwards.
GCGGCCAGGCGCTGCTCGACCTCGTTGTCGAGCACAGCCATAGCTGTTATCTGGGCGACCGCAGCCACCGGCACGACTGGGGCTATGGCTGCGCGGAATGCCCGGCCTGCCGATTGCGGGCGCAAGGGTTTGCGAAATTCATGAGCGAGCGGCACTGACATGCGATGAGCGAAAACGAAAAGCGCAAGAATATCGAAGGCACCATTTTCCTGTTCTTGTTCTGCCTGACGGTACCGACCGCGAACTGGATGATCGGCCATGTCGGCACCCAATGCGTGCCCCAAGGCCCGTGCCTGCTGCCGAGTCGCGCCGCGCCTGATGGCCCCATCGGGTGTACTGATGATCGGTGCGGCCTTGGTGTTGCGCGACCTGGTGCAGCGGCGGCTCGGCGTCGAATTCGGCATCGGCGCCATTCTGGCGGGCGCGGCGATTTCGGCAAGCGTCTCGCCGCCCGTCGCTGGTGCTGGCCTCGGCCGTGGCCTTCCTGATTTCCGAATTCGCCGATTTCGCGGTCTATACCCCGCTCGCCCGCCGCCGTTGGTGCTGGCGGTAGTGGCTTCCAGCGTGGGTCGGATTGGTGGTGGACTCGCTGGTGTTCTTGTGGCTCGCTTTCGGCTCGCTCGATTTCCTGCTGGGCCAGATCGTCGGCAAATTCTGGATGGTGCTGCTGGCCATGCCTCTGGTTGCCTATCTTCGCCGCCGCGACGAACGGCTCGGTCTCAGTCCGGCCTGACTTGATACTTCGGGGATTTCAATGACCTTCACACTCGGAGACGCTGGCAAACGTCACCACCGGCACCATCACGACCATGCTGCTCAAGAAGGGGCATCCGCCGTTCCTGGATGGCGGGCGCCATGCCGCTCGGCTTTTCCGGCAAGCGCATCGTCGGCCCGGCTTTCACCCTTGCGCTTCGTGCCGGTGCGCGAGGATCTGGCGACGCCGGCAAGCTGGTCGAACCCGATTTCGACGCGCTCGGCGATCGAGGCCATGCCGGAAAACTGCGTCGTGGTGGCGGACGCCATGGGCGTGACCGGCGCCGGCATTTTCGGCGACATCCTTTGCATGCGCATGGTCAAGCGCGGCGTCACCGCGCCTGATCAAACCAAACCGACGGCGTGATGCGCGACAAACACGGCGTGGTGGCCACCGGCCTGCCGGTCTGGTGCGCCGGCATGGCGGCGCCGGCCCTCCGTCAACCAGCTCACCTTCGTGGGCTGGGAGGAGCCGATCGGCTGCGGCGGCTGGCGCGATCTTCCCGGGCGACATCATCGTCGCCGACGACGACGGCGCCGTGGTGATCCCCAAGGACCTTGCCGATTTCGTCGCCAATGAAGGCGCGGAGCACGAGCTGATGGAAAGCTGGCTGGTGCAGGAAGTCGAGAAGGGGGCTAAGCTCCCGGGCTTTATCCGCCGAACGAAGAAAATAAGAAACGCTACGAGGATTGGAAGAAGAGTCGCTAACGCATGATCCCGAAAAGTGGGAACCGGTTTTCGGATAAGATCATGGGCTGATAATGTGAGGCGGGTTTCCGCCGTTGCCTGAACGATCGGACTTGCATGCTCTTCGTCCTGTCAAAGACAGCGGCCTTTTTTTTACTTCCTCGAATTTTCTCATTGTTGCTTGTCTTGTCGGCCTGTTGCTGACGGCCACGCGCTTTCGGCGCACCGGCAAGACACTGGCGATCGGCGGCGTCGTTTTGCTGGCGCTGCTTGGCTTCTTGCCGCTCGGCGCGTTCTTAAGTCATAAATTGGAAAGCCGTTTTCCGCCGTGGGATCCCTCGCGCGGCCCCCCCGGACGGGATCGTCGTCCTTGGCGGCTCCATCTCGCCGCTACTTTCCCGAGACTATGGCGGCACTCAGGTGGTCGGCGACGCCGGCCGGGTCATCGCAAATGCTGACGCTGGGCGCGGACCTATCCCAACGCGCGCATTATTTATTCCGGTGGTGACGCCAGCCTGCGCGGCAACAACCTTGCCGAAGCGGATTTTGTTTATCCGATACTCGACAGTTTCGGCATTTCGCGGGATCGCGTGATGCTTGAACCGCAATCGCGCAATACCCTGGAAAATGCGCTGTTCAGCAAGAACTGGCCAAACCCAACCGGGCGAGCGGTGGCTGTTGGTGACGTCGGCGCAGCACATGCCGCGCGCCATCGGCTGCTTTCCGGCAGGCGGGGTTTGCGGTTGAGGCCTATCCGGCGGCTTGGCACACGCGCAAACGCTTGCGGTTTGGCATGTCGGGACTTCGTCGCGGGCGGGCTGGCCCGGCTGGATGACGCCACCCATGAATGGATTGGACTCGTCGCTTATTGGCTGACCGGCCGCACCAGCGAATTTCTGCCCGGCGCCGCGAACGTCCAATAGCGTTACGCGAGCGATGCGCCCGGCACTGCTTCCGATTGTTGAAGGCTTGTGACGGCGGTATGATGTGCCGGTCAAGGGCGATTCGTGCGCCCCCGAGTTCGCGTCGGCGTTCTCGCGCACCATCCGCGCTATTTTTGGAGCAATTGCCCATGGCCAATGAAATCAATTCGTCGTTCGGTTCGTCACGCGCGCACTACGAGGAATTCCGGCTGCGCGCGACCCTAGGCGAACGCATCGTCACACGCTCGCGATCGGCATCGCCGTGCTCACGGTGGCGACGATCGCCGTTCTGATGGAATGGCCTAGGGCTTCGCCGTCTCGAACGCCTTGCGCGATTCCGACGAGAACTGCCCGCCGCCACATCACAATCACCACGTCGGTGGTGGTGAGCCCCAATTCCAGCGGCCCGAGAAACCAGCCGAGATAGCCGAGCGCGAAGAAGAACGCCCGCTGGCCGCGGTTGAAATGCCGGCCGGCATCGGCGCAAAGCCGCGCCGCCCGATGGGCGTAGGCCTGTGCCGCCGGCGTATCCTTTTCCGCGGGCGGCGGCGCCGCGCCGACCATGATCGCGAAATAATTGAACAGCCGGTACGACCAGGCGAATTTGAAGAACGCATAGACGAAAATCACGGCGAGCCCGACGACTTCGAGTTCCCAGGTTTCCGGCGATGTCGACACGCTGAACGGCAGCAGGCCGATAACGGTCAGGATCTGGTCGGTGGCGCGCAGCAGCGTCAGCGTGCCGCCGATCGCGATGATGCTGGTGGAGGCGAAGAACGCCGTGCCGTTCTGCAATGCCGCGGTGACCTGGGCGTCGACCATGCGCATCTCGCGCGCCAGCAACTGCTCCATCCAGTCGTCGCGGTAGTGGTTCATCAGCGCGTTCAGGCTGCTGCGGCCCTTGGCGGTGTTCTCGATCACCAGCGAATAGACGATCCAACTGCTGAGAAACCAGCTGATCGCGACAATGTCGGACAGATGCAAAATAGGCATGACGTGAAGCTCCTGGCCCATGGTGCCCGCTCGGGCAGGGCCGTTCAACCGCCATACGCTTGAGAAGGGGCGCGCCTCTGCCAAATAGGGAGAAAGGAGTACCCATGCCGCAGAACATCACCACCGGATACAAGGCCCTGGTCGACGCCGCCGAGCGCGTAATCGAGGACCATACCGGTCGAGGAAGCGATCAAGCTGCACGGCCGCGACGACGTCGTTTTGGTCGACATCCGCGACCCGCGCGAAATGGAACGCGACGGCAAGGTGCCGGGCGCCTTCCCGCTGCACCCGCGGCATGCTGGAATTCTGGATCGACCCCAACAGCCCGTATCACAAGCCGACTTTCGCCGAGGACAAGAAGTTCGTGTTCTTCTGCGCCGGCGGTCTGCGGTCGGCATTGGCCGCCTATACCGCGCATCAGATGGGGCTCAAGCCGGTGGCCCATATTCAGGGCGGCTTCGGCGCCTGGAAGAAGGCCGGCGGCCCGGTCGAGGCGCCGGAGCACCCGCCTGCCGAACACAAGAAGGCGTAAGGCTCGATGGCGCTGACGCTGATCCTGGGCAACAAGAACTACTCGTCGTGGTCGTTTAGGCCTTGGATCGCGATGAAGGTGGGCGGGCATCGCCTTCGACGAGAAGGTGATCCCGCTCTACGAGCCTGGCAGCCGCGAGCAGGTGCTGCAATATTCGCCGGCCGGCAAAGTGCCGGTGCTGATCGACGGCGACCAGCCAATCTGGGAATCGCTCGCCATTCTCGAGCATCTCGCGAGAAATTTCCCAAGGCCTCCCTATGGCCTGCCGACGCGGCGCGCGCGAACCTATGCCCGCGTCGTGGCGAACGAAATGCACGGCGGCTTTCAGGCGCTGCGCCGCAACTGCCCGATGAACATGTGGCTGCCGCCGCGCCATCGTCCGGTGCCGGACGAGGCGATGGCCGATGTCCGCCGCGTCGATGCGCTGTGGAGCGACTGCCGCGCGCGCTTCGGGCAAAGCGGGGCATTCCTGTTCGGCGCCTTCGGCGCCGCCGACGCCATGTTTGCGCCGGTGGTGTCGCGGCTGCACAGCTACGGCCTCGAAGTCGGTCCGACGGCGCGCGCCTATATGGAGTCCGTGATGGCGTTGCCGGCTTGGCGCGCATGGCACCACGCCGCGCTGCAGGAGACCTGGATCATGCAGCACAACGAGCCGGACTGGCCACTGGTGCGGGGCATAGTCGCTCGAGAGGATAAGGTGGGCTGACCGACGGGAGGTTAAGGCGCGAGGGCGTTAGAATTTCACAGCCGGTCCGGTTTTGAAGTCGCGGACTTCCTGGCCATTGCCTGGCAAGTCACCCTGGCGTGGCGATAGGTCGCGGTGATCGCCGCGTGGCCATGTTCGTCGAGATTGTAGCCCAAGCTGGATTGCCAATAATGAACGTTCTTTTTCTGTCCTGGATCGGACACGCCCCATAATTGCTGGTACTGAGTGCCGAATTTCAATCTTGTAAGCCAGTCAGGTCCATCCGCGAACCAGAAATTCGCCTTTCAGAGCGGGGCCCATGCGAGTGTAGCGATCACCGTTGGCAATGTCGTCCCAAGTTCCGGCGGATACTACTTCTTCGTGCTCGAGATGAAGGACGGGATCGAAGCGGTAAAACAGCGGCCCGTTTGCAAACAGAGCTCTGCCACTGCTGATGCCGTACCGGTTCGAGACGGGCTGCCATTCGGCAATTGCGCTCCAGACTTTGCCCTCGCCTCTGGAGTCCGTTTTTAAGCCTCCGCCGAAGCGGAAGAGGTGAAGGAACGGGCCGCCCGGAAGATGAAATTCGGACAGCATGCGGAATCCCAGATAGTCGATATTCTTGGAGGGATTGGAACGGTTGCGTTGCTGATCGAACTCAACGCCGGGCGCAACAATTACATGGCTGAATGGCGCAATCTTTGCTGCGTCGTCCGGCGTGGGAAACACATCGAAAAGTCCATAGGCGGAGCCAGTGAATGCGGTGAGTATATTATCTTTCTGGAAGTCGCGTGTGTATGTAAATGAGGCGCCGTTGGGCTCATCTTTCGCATTGATTAATGCTCCAAGCGAAGTGAACCCATAGGTATCGCGCACGACGATCGGCGGTGCTTTATCTTTGTTCGCGATATCCAATGCGGTACGAACCGTTTCGGTCGGTGTCCCCGGTTTGGGAGTCGGCTGGTGTGGCCGTTTTTGTATGGCCATAAGTTCCTGCATCGTTTGATTGACACTTCGCGCCAGGTTGGCATCGTATTCGGCGCGTTCCTCCGCCGACATTGCGGTTTTGCAACCTTTCGAGTTGTTGGCCAAAATGGGATCGTTTCGCAGACGTGCGAACGCCAGGAATTCCTTTCAGGGAGATAAAGTTCGCCGGTGGCGGCATCTTTGTCGCTGCAGCGCGCTAACAGTTCCGCTTCGGATACGGCAGCATTCGCGTTATCGACGCACGCGAGCAACGCGATGCTCGCGATGACCCAACGAAACATGACATCCCCCGATGATTATTTGAACGCGGCCGCGACGACCTTGCAGATGTCGGCAACGCTGTCGCATTCCGCGAGATCGGGTCTGCTCAGCGGCTTTGGAATTGGATGAGCCGGGGCGAAACAATCCTTCAGATCGTCCGCGAGCTGCTCGAAATTGTTATTGTCCCAATGCGCTTTTGTGCGCAGATTTGTTGTGTAAAGTATAGAATTGTCATTCACCAAACCCTGTATGCATTTCAAAGTCTGTTCGCAGCTATCAAATTTTGGTCTTAACGCCATGACGCCCCCCACTGTTAGGGCAAACGTTCTCCGCATCCATTTAGATGTCAAGTGGAAATATTCACGTATAGATAGAATATGGTTGCGGCGACAAATTCGGCCCGCCAGTTTACCCGCCTCTCACCACGGCCGTTCGATCGAATTGGTCACGTGGTCGCGGTCGGGTGACGTGAAGCAAATGCCGACGCAAGTGTAGGGCAGGTCGGGATGCGGGTTATGCCCGCGGTGAAACTTGGCGATCGGCTCGGAATAGCATTCGCCGGCCTTGGCCCTGACCAGCACGCCTTCCTGGAAATGCGCCTCGAACTGGCCCTGCAAGGCGACGAAAAAACGCCGCGCCATTATGGCAATGCCAGTTGGTGAAGCCGCCGGGCACGATTTCGGCGTTATAGATCTGTACTTTGACCTCCGGGTCGCGCGGCAGCGACGCGTACAGCGCGTCGAACAGCAGATTGCGGTGGAAGCCGTAGCCCGGCGGCACGAAGCCTTCGAGCTTGAGCTTGAGATCTTTGTAATCGCTGAGTTTGGCGTCCATGGCGTCCTCCGTTTCGGAGAAGCCTAGCGCATGAACCCGAAGAGTGGGAACCGGTTTTCGGATCGGTTCATGCGCGAAAATATGCGCAGGAAGTCGAAAAGCGAAAAGCCCGGGCGAGGGACCCGGGCTTTCCAAATTCCGCGCAACGGAAGTGGCTACTGCTTGAGGGTATTCCTCACCGCATCTTTCATGCCGCCGACGGTGTTCTGAATCTTGCCAGCCACCTGCTGGGTCTTGCCTTCGGTTTCGAGCTTGCTGTCGCCGGTTACTTTGCCAGCGACTTCCTTGGCCTTGCCTTTTGCCTGCTCGAAGCTGCCTTGAACGCGATCTTTGTCCATTGTGACATCCTTTGCTTTTGTTGTGATTGTCTTCGCAAGGTCAACGCGCGAACGGCTGCGCTCGTTCCATGACCAGCGCTATCCAAAATAATCGCGGGAACAAATGCATGCGGCCTGAAGCCCCGCACCGGGAATACTCCGGTACGGGGCTCAAGCGGCAGACGAAAGCCCGCTTAGTTCTTGGAGCCGGTGGTGCCCATGGTATTGGGGTTCGGCGAGCACTGCAGGCCGCGCGGCTGCGCGTCCTTGGTGCAGGAATCCAGGCTGGCGTAGGTGCACTCGACGCCGCCGCCCTTGGAAATCTCGATACAGAACCTGCCGTTGCCGGTGGCCCGTTTATCCTTCATGCCGCCAGGCTGCATGGCGGTTCTGCCGCTTTCGTTGCCCGACTGGCCGGCTTTGCCGCTGCTGCCGACTTCGCCCTTGTTGATGCTGCTCGGCGAGGCGCCTTCAGGCGCCGGGCCGCCGCGTTCTGCGCGCTGGCGATGGAGATGCCCGCGATCAGCGCGGCGACGGCGGTAAGTGTGGTCAAGGTCTTCATGGATAGCCTCCTTGGAAGAATGATTTTAATGCCGCGGGACGGCACCCGCGATAACCGCTGCTAAACGTCATCGTTCCGGGAACTCGGCCGAAGTTGGAATTTTATGTTTGGAACTTGGCGTCATGCAGAACGGCCGCGGCGGTTTCCCGCCACAGCCGTCGATTTCTGCAGAGAAGTTTTCGTTAAGCTTCGAGGATCGCGACGATCTCGTGCGAGCGCGGATCGACGACGACGATCTGGTCGCCGACCATGATGTAGTCGTAGCCGCGCCATTCCGGATAGATCACGAACACTTCCTGCGGCAGCGGATGGAAACGGACGCCGCGCTCGGGAATTCGCGTGCCGACGTTGATCGAGATGTTGAGCTTGGCCGCGTCGACCCGCTCCACCTTCTGCTGCTTGATGACGGTGCTGATCTTGGTGCGCTGCTCGGTCGAGAGCTTGGCGGCGCCCGCGGCCGAACCCTGGCCGGTGGTGGCCGACGCCGCGGCCTTCGGTGCCGAAGTTTCGGAAGCCGTGGTGTTCGGGGTCTTGGTGGCTTCCGAAGCCTTCGTATCCGAAGCCTTTGTATCGGAAGCCTTGGCCTTCACATCGGCGGCGCCATTGGCATCGCTTGGGGCCCTTTTCAGCAGCGCTCTTGCCGGCATCCGACGCTTTCGGCGCCTGACCGGTGGTCTCGGCCGGCTTGTGCGTTTCGGCGTTCTTGTCGCCGGCCTTCATGTTCGGCGCGACTTTTTTCGGCCGGCGCGCTTTGCTGCGCGGCGGGCGCCGGAGACGGTGCCGTCTCTTTCTTCATGTCCTGCGCAGAAGCTGCGCCGGCAGTCAGCAGCAACGCGGCTGCAACGGTCGAGAGTAGATAAGCTTTCTTCATTGTGTCCTCCTCAGGAAACCCCACGAAATTCGACGATGTTGATTACCGGACGAGAACGCCTCGCTGCCGCGCCAGTTCCAATTTCTTTGTGTGCCGCGGTTTTAAGCGCGCCATTGCCTTCTAAGTTCCGCCAAGGCACCCTCCGGCCGTGTCAGGGGAGGGACGTTTGGCGATTCTGTCGTCATCGATCGACAAGAACGGCAGCGAGTTTCGCGTCAATGCCGAGCGCATGAGCGCGCTCACCGCGCAATTGCAGGCGCGGCGCGTCGAGGCCGCGCTGGGCGGTCCGCCGAAGTCACGCGAACGTCACGTCGGGCGCGGCAAGCTGTTGCCGCGCGACCGCGTGATGAATTTGATCGACCCCGGCTCGCCGTTTCTCGAACTGTCGCCGCTCGCCGCCAACGGCATGTATGACGAAGCCATTCACGGCGCAGGCCTGATCACCGGCATCGGCCGCATCGAAGGCCGCGAGTGCCTGGTGGTGTGCAACGATTCCACCATCAAAGGCGGCACTTATTTCCCGATGACGGTGAAGAAGCACCTGCGCGCCCAGGAGATCGCACGTGAGAACCGGCTGCCGTGCGTCTATTTGGTCGATTCAGGCGGCGCCAATCTGCCGCACCAGACAGAGGTGTTCCCGGACCGTGAGCACTTCGGCCGCATTTTCTATAACCAGGCGACGCTGTCGGCGTTGCGCGTTCCTCAGATCGCGGTGGTGATGGGATCGTGCACCGCCGGCGGCGCTTATGTGCCGGCGATGTCGGACGAAACCATCATCGTCAAGAACCAGGGCACGATCTTCCTCGGCGGCCCGCCTTTGGTGAAGGCCGCGACCGGTGAGGTGGTCAGCGCCGAAGATCTCGGCGGCGGCGATCTGCATGCGCGTAAATCCGGCGTCGCCGATCATCTGGCGCAGGACGATTATCACGCGCTGTCGCTGGCGCGCCGCATCGTCGCCAATCTCAACAGCCGCAAGGCTGTCGATATCGCGCTTGCCGCGCCGCGCGATCCAGCCTTCGACATCGCCGAACTCGACGGCATCGTGCCGGTTGACCTGAAAAAGCAATACGACGTGCGCGAGGTGATCGCGCGCATCGTCGATGCTTCCGAGTTCGACGAGTTCAAGCAGCTTTACGGCACGACAATCGTCACCGGCTTTGCGCATATCCACGGCATGCCGGTCGGCATTCTCGGCAACAATGGTATCCTGTTTTCGGAAAGCGCGCTCAAGGCCGCGCATTTCATCGAGTTGTGCTGCCAGCGCCGCATCCCGCTGCTGTTCTTGCAGAACATCGTCGGCTTCATGGTCGGCCGCGAGGCCGAATCCGGCGGCATCGCCAAGGACGGCGCCAAGATGGTGACGGCGGTGGCTTGCGCGCAGGTGCCGAAGGTGACGCTGATCCTCGGCGGCTCCTACGGCGCCGGCAATTACGGCATGTGCGGCCGCGCCTACGGCCCGCGGTTTTTGTTCTCGTGGCCGAATTCGCGCATCTCGGTGATGGGCGGCGAGCAGGCGGCGTCGGTGCTGGCCACCGTCAAGCGCGACAATATCGAAGCCGGCGGGGCGAAGTGGTCGCAGGTCGAGGAAGAAGAATTCAAGGCGCCGCTGCGCGATCAGTTCGAGCGCGAGGGCAATCCCTACTACGCCACCGCGCGGCTATGGGACGACGGCATCATCGCGCCAAGCGAGACGCGGCGGGTGCTGGCGCTGGCGTTTTCGGCCGCGCTCAATGCGCCGGTGGAGGAGACGAAGTTCGGGGTGTTTAGGATGTGAGGTATGAAAGAAACTCCCATTCGAACATTTGAAGTCAAAGATATTCTGGCAATTGCGCCCATCTTATGGGCAGCCTTTGCTTTGTTATTCGACGTCGGGTATTTTTATGGCGTCGATATAAATTACTTTAACTTCTTCTCTTTTACAGAACATCTGGTATTTGCCGCGCAAGCCGCGCCATACGCGATGGCGTTGTTGTTTCTCACCGGTTTTTTTATTTGTCGGTGGCTATTTCGGTAGTTTGCGGACAGTCAAAAGTCGTAGCCGAAAATGGAGCACATTAGAAAAGCGAATGTTAGCGGCGTTTATCGTGTTCGCCTTTGCAATGATAATTGCAATCGTAATCTATTTTTATATCCATGGTTATTATCGTGCAGCGACGCATGTCGCCTTCGCTTCAGTAGGCGTTTTAAGCCTGTTTGGGACCGATGGTTGGCGTTCGTACCTAATAGTCTTAGGGTTTGTTTTGGTCACGAATATTGCTCTCGGCGCGTTTTTATTTGGGAATTATATTGGTTACGAATATTCGCGTTTCGATCTGTATGAGTACGTGCTGACATTGAGAGGAGGCGCGCAAATTCGAGTGAAATTATTTAGATCCGGTGAAAGAGGCGTTCTTGTTCAAAAGAAAGACGATCATTTTTTGTCGTTTATCGCCAAGGATAGTATCGTGGAGATATCGTCAGTCGCTAATCCAAATTAGCCGACAACGCTGAGAGATGTTTTCATGACCTACACCTCCGCCCTCATCGTTGGTGCCGGCTCCGGCCTTTCCGCCTCGCTGGCGCGGGCGTTCGCTAAAGCCGGCATGAGCGTCGCTTTGTCGGCGCGTTCGGTCGACAAGCTCGGCGCGCTGGTCAAGGAAACGGGTGCCAAGACCTTCGCCTGCGACGCCAGCCAGCGCGTGCAGGTCGACGCGATGTTTGCCGCGCTCGACGATGCGAAAGCTACGCCCGATGTCGTCGTCTATAACGCCAGCTACCGCACGCGCGGGCCCTTCGTCGGCCTCGATCCCGTCGAGGTCGAGAAGTCGATCGCCATCTCCGCCTTCGGCGGCTTCCTGGTGGCGCAAGCGGCGGTCCGGCGCATGCTGCCGCGCGCCCACGGCGCGATCCTCTTCACCGGCGCATCCGCGAGCGTGAAGGGCTATGCGCAGTCGGCGCCCTTCGCCATGGCCAAGTTCGCGCTGCGCGGTCTGGCGCAAAGCATGGCGCGTGAATTGTCGCCGCAGGGCATCCACGTCGCGCATTTCGTCATCGACGGCGGCATCAAGAGCGTGCGCCGCGCGGAGCCCGCGGACAATCCGGACTCGCTGCTCGATCCCGACGCCATCGCCGCGAGCTATCTGCACGTGCTGCAACAGCCGCGCAGCGCCTGGACGCAGGAGCTTGAGTTGCGGCCCTGGGTCGAGAAGTTCTAAGCCGCGACGCGAATACTTAGAGCGATTCCAATCTGTGTTCTGCGCTTGCGTAAACGCCCTGACGCGTGACAAAGAATGGCCGCGCAGTTTGTTGCGCCTCGCCGCGAGGTCTTTAAAGATGCATCGCCGAATTGTCGCTGCCGCATTCGCCATCGCTCTGCTGCCGCTCGCCGCGCTTTCGCAAACCGCCGCGCCGCCGGCCGCGCCCGCGGCGCCGGCTCCTGCCGCAGCCGATGTGCCGAAGGTCTACATCCCCGGCCTCGAGCAGTTCATGAACGTCATCCTCACCGAGCACAAACAAGCTCTGGTTCGCCGCCAAGGCGCGCAACTGGCCGCTAGCCGAATACGAACTCGGCGAGATCAAGGAAGTGATGGGCGACGTGCAGGACCACGTGCCGGTGTTCAAGAATCTGCCATTGGCGCAAATGCTCGACGCCGTCATCACCAAGGAGATCGTCGATCTGGAGAAGGCGATCGAGGCCAAGGACTACAAGAAATTCGCCGCCGGCTACGACAAGCTCAACGCCGCCTGCAACGCCTGCCACGAGACCACCGAGAACAAGTTTGTCGTGATCAAACGGCCGACCGCGCCCGCTTTCACCAATCAGGATTATCGCCCGCGCAAATAGCCAGGCGATGGCAACGGCCGGTGCGTGCTAGCGCGTGATCTCAAGCGACAGCAGATCGCGTATGAGGCATCTCGTATGGCCAGTGCCGCCGATCTCCAGCAACTTGCTTCCCACCGGAAGACTGCGCGGCGGCAATCGTGGTGTCGCCGGCGGCGTCGGCGTTCTTCGCCATCAAGGATGCCAAGGGGCGACGTCCACGGCGTCACCATCGACCTGATGCACGCCTTCGCTGAGGCGCTGAAGCTGCCGCTCGACCTGCAATATTACGACAACTCGGGGCAGGTGACGGACGCGGTGGCGTCTGGCGCCTGCGATGTCACCTTCATGCCGCGCGACACATTGCGCGAGGGCAAGGTCGATTTCGGTCCGTCCTATTATTTGATTTCGAGCACCTATCTGGTGCCGGCGGGCTCCAAGATTCAAACCATCGATGAGGTCAACCGCCCCGGCGTGCGCATCGTCGGTATCTCCAACACCACGACTGCGCGCAGCGCCCGCCGCACCGCGCCGCTGGCGTCGGTCGAGGAAGTGCCGAGCGTCGATCTGATGACCGAAATGGCGAGCAAAGGGCAGGGCGGACGCTTTCGCGCTATCGCACGACTCCTTTGCCGGCCTGCTGCCGAAGCTGCCCGGCGCGCGGGTGCTGGCCGGGTATTTCCAGCAGGTCGGCCTTGCCGTCGCAGTGCCCAAGGGCCGTCCGGCGGCGCTGAAAATCGTCACCGGGCTGATCGAGGATGTCAAGAAATCGGGCGTGGTGCGCCGCGCGCTCGACCGTGCCGGCTTTGCCGACGCCGAGGTGGCGCCGTAACTAGATTCTCACTACCACATTGCCGAGGCTGCCTTTTTCCACCGCCTCATGGGCGGCGACGATGTCGTCGAGCTTATAGGCCGGCTGCGCGATGCGATGCTTCAGCCAGCCTTGCGTCAGCCGTCGGTAATCGTGGCGATCGTCGCCGCGCGTTCCCGCGCGTCGAGCTCGTAGACCAGGAAAAACTGCAGCCGGATGGTGTTGACCAGGCAGAACGGCGCCGGAATGGTAGCCTCGCCATTGGTGCCGTAGACGATGACGCTGCCTTTGGGCCGCAGCACACCTGGCAGCAGTTTGGCGTTGGCCGAGAGGTCCATTTCGACCACCGCATCGACGCCGCGCTTGCCGGTGATGTCCATCACCCGCTCGCCGACATTCTCGGTTCTGTAGTTGATGGTGTGGTCGGCGCCGGCCTCGCGCGCGGCGGCGGCCTTCTCGGTCGACGAGATCGTGGTGATGACGGTCGCGCCTTGATGTTTGGCAAATTGGATCGCGTATTGCGCGACCGCGCCGGCGCCGCCGGAAATCAGCAGCGTCGTGCCCTTGGCTGCGCCGCTCAGGGTCACGGCGTGCGTCGCCGTCATCGCCGGAATGCCGAGACAGGCGCCGGCCTCGAAGCTGGTCTCGTCCGGCAGCGGCACCGCCATGGCGGTGGGGAGCGCGATATATTCAGCCGCGGTGCCGAACGGCCGCTTCCATTGCCCGTTCCAGACCCAGACACGCTCGCCGATGCGCGATTTCGGCACGCCGTCGCCGGCCTGGTCGATGACGCCGGCGCCGTCGCTCTGTGGGATCAGTTGCGGCACCGTGATCATTGCGGCTGCCCTGGCGCGATTTGACGTCGGACGGATTGACACTGGAGGCGGCAAGCTTGACGCGCACCTCGCCGGGGCCGGCCTGTGGCGTCGGCAATTCGCCGACGCGCATCACGTCGCGGGCCGAACCGTTTTTCTCGTAATAGGCAGCACGCATGGCGGTGTCCCTTCGTGGAGAGCGGACATTACCACGCGCGCTGCGGTTTTGAAGCCTACGAGTGAGTAGAGGAGGGCGCCGACGCTGCCCTTAGCCCTAGCCTTAGCCCGTGAGCCGGTTCCACTCCGACCGGGCGCGCTCGGTCAGATGCTGCCATTTGACGTTGACGGTCTGCCAATTGACCAAAGGCTGCTGGACGGTAGCCGGAGCGTTCGCCGCGTTCAGCGCATTGTGCGAGTCGTAATAGGTAGGCGCCTCCAACCGTCAGGACGACGCCGAGAATAATTCCGAACAGGACGCGCATGACGACCAACCTCCACATTGCCCGCATCAGAACGCGCCATTAAGCATTAAAGTTCCTTCTCTCGCGGACGGCACAAGGGCACCTATATGAACAGCCGGACGCGGCGGTCCTTAGCCAAAGGTCAAATGGCCGCTCAAGGGTCCGGAACCGATGTTTTAACCCCTTGAAAACATTAAGTTCCGCCTTCAAAAAACTTCGCGCTTTAGGGAAATTAGCTGCTATATTACAGCCATGAGCAGACAGTCAGTGAAAGCCGCCAAGCGGTCGACCAAGACCGCCCGCCGGCCCGTCAAAAAGGGCGCCAAGCCCGTCGCAAGAACGCCCGCGCAGCGGACAAGAAGGCGTCCAAATCGGCCCGCAGCCCGGTCGCGGTGACGGCGTCGACCCAATCCTCCGTGACCAAGCCGATGCAGACGGTGCGTTCGCCGACCATGGCCGCGTCCGTCGCCAAGATGCAGAAGATGATCCGCACTTCCAGTCCGCCGGTGCAGCCGGTTTCAGCGCCCGAAATCGTGGTCAAGCTGCACAAGTACCAGATCGGCGAAATGGTCTATTTCACCTCGCCGACTTTCGGCCGCGCCGCCGCAACCGGCAGCTACACGGTGGTCAAGCTGCTGCCGTCGGAAGGCGACGATTACCAGTACCGGATCAAGAGTTCCGGCGAGGCTTTCGAGCGCGTGGCCAAAGAAAGCCAGCTCGAGAAGGTGTAAGGCGGCTCTTGCCGCTTACCGCCGCGATTTCATCTCCGCCCATCGACTATGATGCGCGCGCCTTATAAAGCCGCGAGCGCATGATCCCGAAAAAGCCTGTCCTCGGGCTTGACCCGAGGATGGGAACCGGTTTTTGGAACAGATCATTCGCGGGGGAAAGGGGAGTTGCATGCCGATCTTCATCACCCAGGGCCGTTACACCCGGAAGCCATCAAGGGCATGATCGTCAAGCCGGAGGACCGTGCCGACCAGGTCGCGCGGCTGATGTCCAAAGGTGGCGGCAAGCTCCTGGCCTATTACGTCACCTTCGGCGAGTACGATTTTCTCTCGATCGCGGAAGCGCCGAGCGAAACCACCATGGCCGCGATCCTGCTGGCGGCCGGCAGCCCGCGGCGGCGTCACCGACCTCAAGACGACCGTGGCGCTGACGTCCTACGAGGCCATGGGCGCCTTTGCCGCAGCCGGCGATCTGGCGCCCGGCTATAAACGCCGGGCGGGGCCTGAGCGCCGACACCGTTCTGGAATAAACAAAGCGTCAGAGCGTTATCAATCGCCGAACAAAAGAGGTTCCCGGAGGATTCATGCTTAAATTCATGCGCGTCACCGCATTGGCGCTGTTTCCTTTCGTTCTGGCGCTGCCCGCTTCCGCGCAAAATTACCCGAGCCGCGTCGTCAAGATGATCGTGCCGTTCGGCGCCGGCGGTCCGGCCGACGTTTATGCGCGCATTCTGGCGCAGTATCTGTCGGAAGAGACAAGCAAAGCTTCATCATCGAAAATCGCCCCGGTGCCGGCGCCCTGATCGGCACCGACGCCGTCGCGAAATCGACGCCCGACGGCTACACGCTGCTGGTGATGTCCAACACCCACACCACCAACGAGTCGCTTTTGTCCAACAAGCCATACGAGTTGATGCGCGACTTCGTGCCGGTGGCGACCATCAATTATTCCGACCTGCTGATGGTGGTGCACCCTTCCGTCGAGGCAAAGAACGTCGCCGAATTCATCGCGCTGGCGAAGAAGGAGCCGGGCAAGCTCAATTACGCCTCGTCCGGTCCCGGCACGCCGTATCACATGGCCGGGGAACTATTCAAAGCCATGAGCAAGACCGACATTGTCCACGTGCCGCACAAGGCGTCGGGCGACGCCCGCAACAGCGTGTTGTCCGGCAATGTGCAGATGATGCTCGACGCCGTCACCGTGATGTCGGCTTTGGCCAAAGGCGGCCAGGTGCGCGCGCTCGCGACCACCGGCCTGACCCGCAATCCGCTGACCCCCGATCTGCCGACGGTCGCCGAGACGGTGCCCGGCTACGAGGCGACAATCTGGCTCGGCGTCATGGCACCCAAGGGCACGCCGAAGCAGGTCATCGCCTTCCTCAACACCGCGATCAACAAGGTGATCGAACTTCCGGCGGTCAAGGAAGTCTGGCTCAAGCAGGGCGCCGTGCCGATGGTCAAGACGCCGGCCGAGTTCGATGACTATCTCAGGAAAGACATCGATAAATGGGCCGAGGTCGTGAAGCTCTCCGGCGCGAAAGTCCAATAGCAGGAACTTTATGACCGTCGACGGCACGCTCAACGGACTGCTCAAGCTGGCTTTGGCCGTAGCCGTCGTCGGCGCCGGCGCCTTTGCCGTGCTGGGCGGTGCTCGACCGCATGGCGATCGAGCATCGCGCCGCCGACAAGCGCGCACTTCTGCAACGCGATTGCCGCGCTCAATGCCGGCGCCGTGGCGCCGGGTTCGGTGCTGGCCTGTCTCGATGGCGGCGCCGGCGAGACCATCGAGAATGCCTGCGAGCGCCACGTCTTCACCGATCCGAAAAGCGCCGCTGGCGCGGTGGCCTATACCGCCGCCCGACTGACGCTGCTGGCCGATGCGCAGGCTTTGGCGCAGGCCGACCCGTCGGTGCTCGCTGCCTTTGCCGGGCCGCGCCGCGCCGTCGAACTCGACCGCTACGGCATCGCCGCCCACGTGCTTGCCACCCGCGACGGCTGCACCGCCGAGCGCTGCGCCGCCTTCGCCTTCCTGCGCGACACCGAAGTGCTCAAGGCCAACCTGAAGGCCGACGCCTTTCACACTTACGTCACGCGCTACGCCGCCGCGTGGGACAAGGCCGAACCCGACAAGGACACGCCGGTCGCAGCCGTTCCGGCGCCCGCGCAGGCCGCGATGGGCCAGCGCACCGGAGCCGAACCAGCCGACCGGCCATCCGGTGTCGAGCAAATACGATTTCCCATCCGCCGCCTCGATCCCGCCGGTTAGCATCATGAATGCCGAGCCGCCGCTGCCCAAAACGGGCGAAAAGACTGGCGAAAAGCCCGCCGACAAAGCCGCCGAAGGCGCCGCGCCCAAGGCCGCGGCTCCCGCGAAACGCTCCGAGGCCCAAGCGCCAGCCCTATCGACGCGCTAATATCGGCCAAGACCGAAGCCGGGGGCTCATGTTCAAATCCGTCCTGATCGCCAATCGCGGCGAAATCGCCTGCCGCATTGCCCGCACCGCCGGGCGCATGGGCCTGCGCTCCATCGCTGTGTATTCCGAGGCCGACGCCAAGGCGCTGCATGTGCGCGTCTGCGACGAGGCGCAGCCAATCGGTCCCGCGCCGGCTGCCGAAAGCTACCTCGTCATCGACAAGATCATCGCCGCGGCCAAGGTCTCCGGCGCCGAATGCATCCATCCCGGCTACGGTTTCCTCTCCGAGAATGCCGCTTTCGCGCAAAGCTGCGCCGATGCCGGAATCGCCTTTGTCGGCCCGCCGCCGTCGGCGATGCGCGCCATGGGCCTCAAGGACCGCGCCAAGGCGCTGATGGAGAAAGCCGGCGTGCCGGTGGTGCCGGGCTATCACGGCGACATGCAGGACCCGAAATTCTTGAGCCGCAAGGCTTACGAGATCGGCTATCCGGTGCTGATCAAAGCGGTGGCCGGCGGCGGCGGCAAGGGCATGCGCCGCGTCGACCGTCACGCCGATTTCGAAGCCGCGCTTTCCGGGGCCATGCGCGAGGCCAAGGCCGCCTTCGGCGACGAGCGGGTATTGATCGAGAAATACGTCACCAGCCCGCGCCATATCGAATTGCAGATTTTCGCCGACAGCCACGGCAACGCCATCCATCTCAACGAGCGTGACTGCTCGCTGCAACGGCGCCACCAGAAGGTGATCGAGGAGGCGCCGGCGCCCGGCATGACGCCCGAGTTGCGCGCGGCGATGGGGCAGGCGGCGGTCGCTGCCGCACAAGCCGCGGGCTACGTCGGCGCCGGCACCGTCGAGTTCATCGCCGACGGCGCGGGCGGGCTCAAAAGCGGCGGCTTCTGGTTCATGGAAATGAACACGCGGCTCCAGGTCGAGCATCCCGTCACCGAGGCGATCACTGGCCTCGATCTTGTCGAATGGCAATTCCGCATCGCCGCCGGCGAAAAACTGCCAATGACGCAGAGCCAGGTCCCGCTCAAGGGTCACGCCGTCGAAGCGCGGCTTTATGCCGAGGATCCCGAGCGCACGTTCCTGCCGTCAACCGGCAAGCTCATCGCGCTGGAATTTCCCAAAGCCGAGGGGCTGCGCGTCGACAGCGGCGTAGAGCAGGGCGACGAGGTGACGCCTTATTACGATCCGATGATTGCCAAGCTGATCGCGCATGGCGCGACGCGCGAGCAGGCACTGGATCGTCTCGCCGCCGCGCTCGACAGGACCGTCGCCATCGGTCCGCGCAACAATGGCGGATTTCTCAGCCGCCTGTGTCGTGCGGAAGAATTCCGCGCCGGCAATTTCGACACCGGCTTCATCGACCGCAACCTTGCGGCGCTCGGCGCCGAAGCACAGGGCCTTGACCGCGCCGCCGCGGCGCTCGGCGCGCGGGAGTTGCTCAAGCGCGAAAGCGCGCGCATCGCTAGCCATCGTGAGCCCGACGCGCCGGCATCGCCCTGGGACGCCGCCGACGGCTTTCAACTGGCCGGAGCCCGCAGATTGGCGCTGCCGATCCTGGCCGAAGGCGAGGCCTTGGTGGCGGACGTAGTCTATGGCGGCGGCAGTCCGGCCGTGACGGTCGGCGGCGCGGCGGTGCCGTCCGACGCCGTTGCGGTCGCCACCGCGGAGGCGGTCTACGTGCTGCGCCACGGCCGCCAGACCAAGGTTGCGTTGCGCGACCTGGCGCTCGACGCGGCTGGGGATCGTGGCGGCGGCGGGCTTGTGCGCGCGCCCATGCATGGCAAGGTGCTCGGTATCTTTGTGGAGAACGGCGAGGCGGTGACGCGCGGTCAACGTCTCGCCATCATCGAGGCCATGAAGATGGAACACACGCTGATGTCGCCGGTCGACGGAACCGTCTCGGAGATCGCGGTGGCCGAGGGTGCTCAGGTCGGTGACGGCGCCAAGGTGATGGTGATCACGCCTGCCGAAGGCAAGTAAGGTTCGGGTTCGGAATGCCTCTTCATCTCATCAAGCTCTGCGTCGGCTGCGACTCGGTCGCCGACCTCGAAGACTGGATCGCGCAGAAGCTCAAAGAGAAGAAGAAACGCGGCCAGAAGGCCGAGCACATCCACACCACGCGCATGTATCCCAAGCGCGCCGAGGAGTTGAGCGACGGCGGCTCGCTCTATTGGGTGATCAAGGGCCAGATCACCTGCCGTGAGAAGATCCTCGATATCCGCCCGACCACCGGCAAGGACGGCATCAAACGTTGCCAGGTCGTGCTCGACGGCAAATGCGTGCTGGTCGAGCCGCGCTCGCGCTCGGCCTTCCAGGGCTGGCGCTACCTCGAGGCCAAGGAAGCGCCGCGTGATCTGTCGCGCGCAGCCCCCGGCGCCTCGAAAATGCCCGAGCAGATGCGCCGCGAATTGCGCGAACTGGGGCTGCTGTAGGCGTTCTGCCGGCCTAATCCTGAAGGAGCGCCCAAAGACGTAGGGTGGGCAAAGGCGCACTTGCGCCGTGCCCCCGCGTTTCTTGGCGAGATCGCCGTGGGCTTCGCTGCGCTCAGCTCGCCCTACAAGAGGCGGAATTTTTCGTCCGAGCCTCTTGACTAAAATCCCAGGGTATGTAATCCTAGATACATCCCGCCTCTGCTACCGAGGGGCGTTTGATCAGCGTCTCCAGACGTTGAGGCGGGGAGCGGTGGCCGGACGGGGGCGTCGGAGATGCGGCGCCAGTTTCCCTTGTCCGGCGGTCCAAGCCGCGTTGTGTCCGGCGTGCCGCTGCACGTTAGGGCCCCCTGACGGTCCGGTAGGCCGATAGCATGCCTGTCAGCGCATGCGGCCGAGTGACCGGGGCTTGCCGGTGGAACGTCGTGGCGTCTGTAACTGACGCAAGCGAACGGAGGGTCGACCACCGAGACCAACGCGGAGCAAACCTAAGAAACACCGCGCGCGGGACGCCATGGGTTTGGTGGACTTGCGTATTTCAATGCTTCGACAAGCCTCGATGTCGCGAGGCGTCGAGGCGCGTGGGTCCAGATGGACCCGTGGCGTTCCGCGCGCCCTCGGTTCTTATCCGAAGGCCGCAATCAGGCGACGGCCTACCCGGGGCCGGGAAAGAATACGGGCGGCGGAGCCGTTGGCTTTACACCACTGTCATGCCCGCGAAGGCGGGCATCCAGCGCTAAGGAAGCAAGGGCTGGATTCCCGCTTTCGCGGGAACGAGCGATTATAATTACACTCCCAAATTATCGATCAGCCGCGTCTTGCCGATCTTTGCCGCGACCAGAAGCCGGATCGGCCCGTCCTTGCGCCAGGAAACCGGCGCCAGCGTCAAAGCGTGGCGCGCCTCGAGATAATCCAGCGCAAAGCCGACCCGCGCGATCTCAGCCCGGCCTTCTTCCAGCACGATCTCGATCGGCTCGTTCTGCTTGATCCGCGCGGCGCTGGCCTTGAGCACCCGGTACAGCGTCGGCGCGACGCGGCGTTCGTCCGGCGACAAATAGACGTTGCGCGACGACAAAGCGAGGCCGTCTTTCTCGCGGATGGTCGGGATGCCGACCACCTTCAACGGCAGGTCGAGGTCCTTGGCCATCTGGGTGACGACGCGAAGTTGCTGGTAGTCCTTCTGGCCGAAAAGCGCGAAGTCGGGCGCCACTTGTGTGAACAGCTTGGTCACCACGGTAGCGACGCCGCCGAAGAAATGCGGGCGGAATTTGTCCTCAAGGCCGGCCTTGGCGGCGCCTTCCGGCGCGACGCGGGTGGCAAAGCCTTCCGGATACATGACGGCAGCCGAGGGCGCCCAGACTAGATGCACCTTGGCTTGCGTCAGCGCGTCAATGTCGGCGGCAAAGCGGCGCGGATAGCTGCCGAAATCCTCGTGGGGCGCGAACTGGGTGGGGTTAACGAAGATCGACACCACCACGCGGCGCGCCCGGCCGAGGGCTTCGCGCACCAGCGCCAAATGGCCTTCATGCAGCGCGCCCATGGTTGGCACCAACGCCACCGTGTCACCGGCCTTGCGGTACGATCCGATGGCGGGGCGCAGTGCCGAAAGAGTGCGAAAGACGGTCGGGCGTTTTGCCATAAGGGGGCCTTATCGGGTTCCTGTCACGGAACCGTTGCTAATATGTTGCGCAGAATAAACAACGCCATGCAGATTAATGGTTAAACTATGATAAACTTGCTAAACGCCAGTAACTAATTGAGAATTAGCGGATCAAAGGACGCGTCATGTTGGTCCAATCGATCCAAGAGTCCCCGCAGTCCGCGCACGTGGTAGTGCTCGGTAATGAAAAGGGCGGCTCGGGCAAATCAACGACCGCACTGCACATTGCCGTTGCGTTGCTCAAGGCCGGCCAGCGCGTCGCCACGATCGATCTCGACTCGCGCCAGCAGAGCTTCACCCATTACATCGAAAACCGCCGCGCCTGGGCCGAGCGCGCGCGCATCAAGCTCGAACTGCCTACTCATCATTGCGTCGCCCGTGCCGATGGCAATTCGGTCGAAGGCAACGAGGCGCAGGAGTTCGCCAATTTCGCCAAAGCCATCGGCGCCATTGAACACACCCACGACGTCGTCGTGGTCGACACGCCCGGCAACGACACGTATCTGATGCGCCTCGCGCACTCGATGGCCGATACGCTGGTGACGCCGCTCAATGACAGCTTCGTCGACTTCGACGTGCTGGCGACGCTCGATCCGACCAATTTCACCGTCACCGGCGAAAGCCACTACGCCAACATGGTGCGCGAGTCGCGCCGTCAGCGCCGCCTCGTCGACGGCAAACTCACCGACTGGATCGTGGTACGCAACAGGCTCGCCACGCTCGGCTCGCGCAACAAGCGGTTGGTCGGCGAGGGCATCAACGAATTGTCGAAGCGCATGGGCTTCCGCAGCGTCGAAGGTTTCGCCGAACGCGTCGTCTATCGCGAATTCTTCCCGCGGGGCCTGACCGCGCTCGACGATCTCGACGAAGCGACGCTTGGCACCAAGCCGAACATGTCGCACGTCACCGCGCGCGAGGAAGTCATCCAGCTCCTCAACGCGCTGCGGCTGCCGATGTCGGAAAACGGCAGGCGCCGCGCCGCCGCCCGCGCCGAATGGTATTCGGTCATGGACCAGCCGCTCCAGGTCCACGACGTTATCTGATTTCCGGCAATTGCTTTCAGTTTTCCGCTCGTCCCCGCGCAAGCGGGGACCCGGGGCCAAGCATTCTGGATTCCCGCTTTCGCGGGAATGAGCGGTTGGAACGCGCGCCCTTGTCCTTTCACCGATGTTTCCTAAATCGGTGTAGATTATGGCCATGAGCAAAGACCGCTTCCAAACACCCGCGCCGACGTCGTCGCGGCCCGAGATCGATGCGTTTCTCGAACGCGTGCGGGGCTTGGGTCCAGTCGACACGGGCGGCAAGCGGGGGCGGCTGGTGTTTGCGCTCGACGCCACCATGAGCCGGCAGCCGACCTGGGATACCGCCTGCGCGCTGCAAGGCGATATGTTCCGCGAAGCGGCTTCCATCGGCGGTCTCGATATTCAACTGGTATATTTCCGCGGCCTGAGCGAATGCCGCGCCTCCGGCTGGGTCGCCGCCAGCGAAAAACTCGCCGGCCTGATGTCGGCGATCGATTGTCGCGGCGGCCATACGCAAATCGGCAAGGTGCTCAGCCACGCCCGCCAGGAGCATGCCAAGCAGCGCGTCCAAGCGCTGGTTTTTGTCGGCGACGCGATGGAAGAAGCGGTCGATGATCTGTGCCAGGCCGCGGGCGAACTGGGGCTGCTCGGCGTGCCGGTGTTCATGTTTCAGGAAGGCAACGAACCGGTGGCCGAAAGCGCTTATCGCGAAATCGCCCGGCTGTCGCGCGGCGCCTATTGCCGCTTCGATACGGGTTCTGCGCATGAACTCGGCGAACTGCTGCGCGCGGTCGCGGCCTATGCCGCCGGCGGCATCAAGGCGTTGAGCGATCTGTCGGCGCGTAAGGCCGGTTCGGCGCGTATGCTGCTGGCGCAGTTAAAGTAGCGCATGATCCCGAAAAGTGGGAACCGGTTTTCGGACAAGATCATGCGCAACCAAGTGAAACATTAATGCCCACACTCATCTTTGCCGTTCTTATTCTCGTCGTTGGCCTGTGGCTGCTCGGCGTCGTCTCCAAGATCGATCCGAAGGTCGGCGCCCGCATCCTCAAAGCGAGCGGCGGTTTGATCGCGCTGGGCCTGGCCGTGTTCCTGGGCTTGCGCGGCGAAATCGGCGTGGCGCTGCCGCTCGGCGCGGTGGGCTTAGGCCTCCTCGGCTGGCTGCCGTTCGGGCCGGCGGGCTTTTCCGCGCGGACACAAAAAACCGGCGGCAAAACCTCGCGCGTGCGCTCGGCCTATTTCGAGATGGAGCTCGATCACGACAGCGGCGATATGCGCGGCCGCATCGTCGCCGGCCGCCATCAAGGCGCCGAGCTGGAGCGCCTCGATGTCAAGACGCTGGTCGAGATGCTCACCGAGGTCGACGAGGAGAGCCGGGTGCTTTTAATTGCGTATCTTGACCGCCGGGATCCCCGTTGGGGTGAGCACGCGCAAGGAGACGCGGCAACGGGGCGGCCTGCGGCGTCCAGCGGCAAAATGTCGGAGCAGGAGGCCTATCAGATCCTTGGCCTGGAAGCCGGCGCGAGCGCCGACGCCATCAGCCGCGCTCACCGCACGCTGATGAAGAAAATGCATCCCGACCAAGGGGGGGTCGACGTACCTCGCCGCTCGGATCTATGAGGCTAAGGAAATTCTGGTTCGCCGACATCGCTGATGTACTCCATACGCTACACCATCAGCGGCTCCTCCGTAAGTTCGGCACGTCCCGGTATCTTTTATTTTTGCGCATGGTCTCGTTTTGAGGACCTGATCGCGATTTTTCGCGACCGTTGCGTTAGGCATCTAATTCTTCAACAGCATGCAAGGTATTTCACTGCGCTTAAGATGTTTACAGGCGTTTCCGCCTGATCTTTTTCCAGTCCGGCAAAGCGCGCCCGGAACAGCGGCTTGTCGCCTTTGGTGGTCTTCTCGGTAAAGGGATCGGCCTGGCGAGCTGATCCTTGGCCTTGCTCTGCGCCGCTTCGAGGCGAGCCTTCGCTTCGTGCTCATCCGGAAAGCGCCGACCTGATCATCCAGCCGCCATTAGCGCGTGGCTTGGTCTGCTCCGTGACCGCGGCGGGTACCGGCACGCTGTTGCCGGCCGAGGCGACTTTGGACTACAGCACGCCCAGCACACCGGGCTTTGCGCCAGGCGGCGGCGGCAGCGAGGGAGAGTCGTTCTTCACGGTACTGACGGTCGTCACGCTCGCCGCATTGGCGGTGGCGGGCGCCGGCATCAGCTTGCGGCTGTCCGACGGCAGCGGCGATAAAGACGCGATCTGGATGTTGGCGGCGCGCACCGTAAACGTCTTCACGGCGTTGGGCTTGATCGGGTCGGTCGAGCCGGGCGTCGGCGCTTCGGCGACCGGAGCTTCAGGTTCGGGAGCCGGCGCTGCCGGTGCGGCGACGCGCACGGGCGCTGCGGGGGCGGGCAGTTCTTTGTCCGGCGCGACTTTGGGTTTCGCCGCCGCTTCTGCGGTTTCCCAACCTTCGACCATCGGTGGCGCGGTCCGCTTGACCGCGGCAGTCATGATGTTGCTTTCGATCAGGCCGCGCACCCGCGCATCGCGCGCGTTGGCGGTGCGGCCGCCGAACTCCACGGCCACGATGTCGCGACCGGCGCGGCGCACCGAGGTGACGATGTTGAATCCGGAATCGTGAATATAGCCGGTCTTGATACCATCGACGCCGGTGACCGCGCCCAGCAGATGATTGTGTTGCGCATCGACTTGCCGCGGAAGTCGAACGTCCGCGTCGAGAAGTAGGTGTAATAATTCGGGAAGCGGTCGCGGATGGCGCGGCCGAGAACCGACTGATCGCGCGCCGTGGTATATTGCTGGTCTTCGGGCAGACCGGGAGGCGTTGTAGTAGGTCGTGTTCTTCATGCCGAGCTGGCGCGCCTTGCGGTCATCAGCTTGGCAAAGCTGCTCTCGTCACCGCCGAGCGCTTCAGCGACGATCACGGCGACGTCGTTGGCCGACTTGGTGACGATGGCGCGGATCGCGGTCTCGACGGCGGATGGTCTCGCCAGGCTTCAGGCCGAGCTTGGACGGCGCCTGCGAGGCGGCGTGGGCGGAGACCGGCAGTTCGCTGTTGAGCTTGATCTTGCCATTCTCGAGCCGCTCGAACAGCAGATAGAGCGTCATGATCTAGTCAGCGAGGCGGGATGGCGCGGGCTGTCGGCGTTGGTCGCCTCCATCACCTTGCCGGAGTTGCCGTCGACCACGATCGAGGCATAGGACGGCTGGTAGGCGGGGGCGGACGCTTTAGCGGGGCCATGGCGGCGGGCGCGGGCGTCGGCTTGGCCGGACAAGGCGGTGATGACGAGCAGCGTTGCGAGGCGGTGACACAGCAACGGAGACCACGACAAGCTCCGGCCTTCCGTACGCAACATTCGGCTCTCCCCAACCCCGTTATAGGGCGGTCCTAGGCCGCCAGTAAGGCGAATTTATAGCGCCCTTGCGACGCGACAATTTATGACCGTAGGAGGACCAGGGTTTACAAATTATTAAGGCAATGCCCTAGATTTTAAAGCATTTTTCGCACTGCAATATGGCGCCTTGACTTTATTGTGCAGTGCCACTATAAAGTTAACCAATCCGGGTCTAGCCGGGTACTACGATCGTAGATTGGCACCGCGAAAGCGTGCGGGAAAGGATACAACCCATGCTCAAGAATTTCGAAGAGCTGCAGGCTGCAGGCAAAGAAAGCGTCGAGACCGCCATGAAGTTCCGCCGAGACGATGTCGAAGGGCGCCCAGGCTATCGCGGCCGAGGTTGCCGACTACACCAAGAAAGCCTTCGAGGACGGCACCGCTACCCTCGAGAAGCTGTTCGGCGTGAAGTCGCTGGAGAAGGCGATCGAGTTGCAGTCCGAATACGCCAAGGCCAGCTACGAAGGCATTGTCGCCAAAGCGACCAAGATCGGCGAGATGTATACCGACCTCGCCAAAGAAGGTTACAAGCCGTTCGAAGCCCTCATGGCGAAGGCCCAAGTAAGGCTTTAGTTGCGTTGGTATTTGTTGTGTAGCGTTGGCGTGAACGCGAAAACGTAAAGCCCGGCAGTCGAGCCGGGCTTTTTGTTGTTTTGATGCTCAATCGCTCGCCGTTACTCGCGACCCGCAATTTGGTGAGGCTGGTGCCGATCGAATTGAACACGGTGCCAAGGCCGCTCGCCGTCGTCACCATGAAGACTTCGGACGAATCGATCAGCTTGTCCGGGCTGCCGGCGCAATTTTGCAGGAGCGTCGAGGTCGGGTCGCCGCCGGTATTGACCTGGATTGTGTAGATCGTGAGGCCCGAATTCTTGATGGTGGCGCAGGTGCCGGATCCGGTCGAGGGATAATACATCCGGTAATCGACCGCCGTGTTGATGGCCGAGCCATTGCCATACCAGCGGTCCCACGTGTTCAAGCCGTCCGACAACAGGATGATGACTACGGTATAGTTGTAATTGGGGTCTTTGGCCGGGGCGCTGAGGGTCCGAGGCCGACAATCGAGTGCCAACCCATCAGGAGGCCGATCGGCTGGTTGGTGCCGCATTGGGGCTGAGGCCGTCGACGACCGCGTTCATGGTCGACAATCGTAGTTCAGCCCGATCGAAGCCGTCGGGCAGTATGTATCCTGCCCGGGCAGGATAGAGAGGTCGTGGCGTCGCTGGTGATTGGCGCTGTTTTTGTTTGGTCGTTGCCCGCGCTGGTGCAGGTGCCGTGAGCGCGCCGCGGTCGGCGACACAACCGCTCCAAGTGCTGTGAGCATTCGCGACCCCACTTGTTTCCCAATAACCGTTGTTGGTCTTGCAAGTTTTGCTGCTGCCGCTGCCCGAGCACGAACAGTTGCTGTGCCCGGTGCAGGTGGCCGAGCTTCCAACGCTGCTATAGGTCGTGCTGGTGTAGCACCCGGGATAGTTAAGGCCGCCTTTGGTGCCGTCTTTGCCGCCGGAATCGTTGCCGGGGCAGATGTAACCGGATAGGTTCCGCTCGACGGGATCGTGCTCGTGTTAGATGCGCCGTCCAAGGATGTCTTCACGCAGGTAAAGCCGGTCTGCGACGTGGAGGTACCGAACGGGCAGTTGTCGCCGGGACCCGCTTGGTCCCAAGTGCTCTTGTTGGAACTGTTGGCCAACCAAGTCGCCATATAGGCCGGCTCAGAATCCCACTCGGTCCAGTCGATCCAATTTGCGCTGTAATTGCTCGGGTTGACGTTTACGCCGCGCTGAAGGGGACAATCGACACATAGACGTCACCGTTTGTCCCGGCCGCATTCTGCAACTGGGTCAGCAGACTCTTCGTCGAGGTCTTGAGCGCGGCGATCTTGCCGTCGTCGGCCATCGATCCGGTGGTGTCGAGGACGAGCGCGACGCGCAGCCGCGTCGAGCCCCAGGCGGCGGTCGAGGAACCGTTGACGACGATGTTGTTGGTGCCGACGATGCCGAGAAACATGGTCGGCACGTTCGCCGAGCCGTTTACGACCAGATTCGATCCGCCGGTCGTCGAGTAGGCGGCGCTGATTGTGACGTTTGTCGCTTCCGGCGGGTGAACAGAGCCGAAAATAGGTCTGCGCATCGCTGTTCAGGCCGGCGGCGGTTGAGGTCGCGGCGTTTTTCGCCAGCATGAGTGCGGTCGAATCGAGCGCGGACTGCATCGCGGCCTTGACCGAATTGGCGTGGCTGTAGTCGACGGCAAAGCCGACCGCACCCAATATCGGAAGGCTGGCCAAGGCGAAGGTGATAGCCACATTGCCTGCGCGGCCGGATCTAAAATCTTTGAGAGCGCGGCGGAGCTTGATCCAGTAGGTCATTATTCTACGCTCCGAACATGTAAATTCGGAGGTTGTAGTAGAGTTCGGCGGGTTAAATTGCCAGCGCAGGGCTTCAGAGAATGTCAACCGCACTCGTAACGATGCGTGCTTTGTTTTAATCTATAGGCGAGGAATATCAGAGGACTTAGATGGTTATTGGAAGCGGTGACAGATGCCGCAAATTCCAAATGCTTTTTAGATGACCAGATTTATACTTGCTGGCGCCAATGCATAAAATTGTCTGGACGCGGGACAGACGACATGCGGGTCGTAAACGAGTCCCGCATGTCGGAGTTAGTCCCGGCGTTACATAGCCACCCGCAACTGCGTGAGGCTTGTGCCGATCGAGTTGAACACGTGCCAAGTCCGCTCGCCGTCGTGACCATAAAGAACTTCGTCGGGTCGTTGAGCTTGTCTGGGCTGCCGGCGCAATTTTTCAGCAGGGTAGAGGTCGGATCGCCGCCGGTGTTGACCTGAATGGTGTAGATGGTGGACGCCGGAGTTCTTGATGTTGGCGCAGGTGCCGGCGCCACTCTTCGAAGAGTCCGTACATCCGCTTGTCGATGGAAGTCTGGCTCGTGTACCAGCGGTCCTGTGTGTTCAAGCCGTCAGACATCAACACAATGACGTCGGTATATTTATAGTTCGGATCCTTGGCGGGCGCGACTAGCGGCCCGCCGCCGACGAGCGACAGCCAGCCCCAAACCAGGCCGATCGGCTGGTTGGTGTTGCCGTTGGGGTACATGTTGTCGACCAAGGACGCCATTGCGGACCAGTTATAGTTCAGGCCCATCATGTTCAGCGGGCAGGTGCCATATTGTTCCGCGGGATAGTAGCTGGCCGAGGTGCCGGAGATCGCGCCGTTACATTCTGGTCGTAGTTGTCGGAACTCGGCGCCGACGTGTTGCCGCGATCGGTGATGCAGCCGTTCCAGGTGCTGGTGCTGTTCACTACCACCGCGTGCTCGTAGTAGCCGTTGTTGGTCTTGCAAGTTTTGTTGTTGCCGCTGCCGGAACAGGAGCAGTTGCTATGGCCTGAGCAGGTCGCCGAGCTTCCGGTGCTGGAATAGGTCGTGCTGTTGTAGCAGCCGTTGTAGTAACTGCCCGAGCCGCTGTCCTGACTTGGGGCAAATGTAGCCTTTGTAGGTCCCGCTATTGGGAATCGTGTTGGTGGGTCGATGTGCTTGTTGGCGTAGGCGAGCAGGAATAGCCATTATGCGGCTGCTATAGGGACAGTTGTCGCCGGGTCCGACGCTCATATCGGGCATCGAGTTCGCCGGCGGTGCGGACCAATCGGTCCAGTCGATCCAATTGGCATTGTAGTAGCTGGGATCGACGCTGACGTCGCGGCTGAACGGGATGATCGAAACATACACATCGCCGTTAGTGGCAGCGGCGTTTTGGAGCTGCGTCAGCAGGCTTTTCGTTGAAGACTTAAGCGCGTTCATCTTGCCGTCTTCGGACATCGACCCGGTGTTATCGAGTGCGAGTGCGACGCGAAGCCGGCTCGAGCCCCAGGCGGTTGTGGACGAGCCGTTCACGGTGATGTGTTGGTGCCGACGATGCCGAGGAACATGGTCGGCACGTTGGCCGAGCCGTTCACGACCACCTTCGAACCGCCGGTGGTGGTGTAAGTCGCGCTAATCGAAATTGTTGGTCGCTTCGGGCCGCGTGAACAGCGCGTTGAAATAATTTGCCGCGTCGGTGTTCAACTGCGTGCTGGTCGAGGTCGCGGCGTTCTTCGCGAGCATCAGCGCCGTGGAGTCGAGCGCGGCCTGCATCGCAGCTTTCACCGAGTTGGTCGTGGCTGTAGTCGACGGCAAAGCCGACAGTGCCGACTACCGGGAGGCTCGCCAAGGCAAAGGTGATGGCGACCGTTGCCCGCGCGGGCCGTGCTGGAAAGCCCGCAAGTCGCGGCGCAATTTTTCCCAGAAGGTCGTCCATGGCGATCACCGAAAAGGGTTGCACTAAACGGTGTTCATAACGTTGGCTGTTGATTCCTTAGTATATTTCCGTACCGAGAGATTCTTAACGCCCGCCCCAAATAAGCGGTGGTCTCGGCTGAAACGAAAGCCGTTCAAAAACTTATGTGGATAACGGGCGTGGTCGCCGGTTCGGCAAATGCCGGGGAGTACCTATGCGCGTCGTTAATAGTTGGTTAGGTGGAACAGCCGTTTTTGGCGCTCTCCACATCGCCAATCGCAAATTGGAAAGCGCCGTGCCTATCTGGTTGAACGTCGTGACGATTTCGTTCGACGTACGTCCAGCAGAAAAAATTATACTCGGATCGCTGGCGCAATTCCTCAACAGCGTCGAGGTCGGATCGCTGCCGGTATTGACCTGCACGGTATAGAGCGTGATCCCGGCCGCCTTGATGTTGTCGCAGGTCTTCTGCTGACGCGTATCGATCGAAGACTGGCTGGTGTACCAGCGGTTCTCGGTGTTCAAGCCGTCGGTCAGGAGAATGATCACCTGGTTATATTTGTAGTTCGTATCGAACGCCGGGACGATGAAGGGCGCGGCGGTCAGCGACTGCCAGCCCATTTGCAACCCGATGGCCTGGTTGGTATTGCCGTTCGGCTGCATTTGGCCGATCTTGGCCGACAGCGCGGGTCCAGTTATGCTCAATTGAAGCAACGATGCCGGGCACGATGAATATTCCTCCGCCGGATAAAGCGTGCCGCCGGCCAAAGGCCCTGTGTTGGTGGTATCGAAATTCTGGTCGCGGTCGGTGACGCAGCCATTCCAAGTGCTGTGGCTCGCCGGGCGCCAGGTCTTGTTGTGCGACCACGCAGGAACTTTGAGTTTTGTAACTCGTGTTGCTGCACGCGCCGTTCTCGGCCTCCCACAGATCCCAGCGCAGCCATGCCTGGTCGTAATTGGTCGAGCCGACGTTGACGTCCTTGTTGAACGGAATGACCGACACATAGACGTCGGCGTCGGTGACGGCCGCATTTTTGAGCTGGGTCAGGAGATTTTGGGATGCGGTCTTGAGCGCCGACATCTTGGTTGGCGCTCGACATCGAGCCGGTATGTCGAGCACCAGTGCCACCCGCAGCCGGTGTTGCCCCAGGTCGAGGTGGTCGAGGCGCTGATCTGAAGCTGGCTGTAACCGAGGGCGCCGAGAAAATTTGTCGCGACGTTGCCGCGGCCGGTCAAGACGATCTTCGAGCCGCCGGCCGAACTGTAATTGACCGTCAAGGTCACGTTGTTGACTTCAGGGTGGTTGAACAAGGCGGTGAACGTGTTGCTTGCGGCGGCTGCAGGTCAGCCTGGCTTTGGGTTGCCGCAGTCTTTGAGAGCATCAAGGCGGTCGAATCGAGGGCCGCTTGAAACGCGGTGCGGGCGGCGCTCGCCCGGCTGTAATCGACCGCCACGCCCACGGAACCAATGAAGGAAGCAACAAGAATCCCATCATCGGGGCCACGCTGGCCCGACGATCTCGAAGAAAACGCCGCAGCATGAATGCCCGCCTGTCCGGAAAACCATTAATCGGTTCCATATATTCGGGGCGCGGACTTGAAATACCGTGACCCCCCCGGCCCGAATTTGCGGATAAAATCGCCTCGGATCGTCCGTAAACGGGTTTGTGATCGCCTAACCAATCGCTATGTGTCCGTTGCAAGCCGGAACCCCGAAGGCTACCAATGCATGTCCCGGATCGGGGCAACGAACCCACAGGTGGCTAAATTGCCTGCTTGAATGCCGGCGCCAGGGTCATTATGATGGTGCCAGTCGGTAGTCCTTGGCCACGTGCCGGCGCGGCCTGCGGTCACACCTTCAGAAAGTCGCTTGCCTCGGCCACACCATGACGCGCACTGCCAAGACCACCATCCTCCTACGCCTAGCCGGCTCTCCGCTTCGGGTCAGCCCTCCGCGGGATGGCTGATGACGACCGGAAGAAAAAAGGCGATCCGGGCGGTCCGGGGACTGCGGTTATCACCAAGACCAAGCCGCAGACCAAGAAACCGAATTTGTACCGCGTGCTGATCCTCAACGACGACTACACGCCGATGGAATTCGTCGTTCACGTCCTGGAGCGTTTTTTCGGCAAAGACCACGAAGCCGCCACGCGCATTATGTTGCATGTGCATCATCACGGGCTTGGCGAATGCGGGGTCTATACATATGAAGTAGCAGAGACCAAAGTGACGCAGGTTATGGACTTTGCCAGAAAACATCAGCATCCTTTGCAATGCGTGATGGAAAAAAAGTAAGAGTCGGGGGGCGTCCAATACAACTGGAAATGGGGAAGCTGATGCCAACGTTCTCGCGCAGCCTCGAACAGTCGCTCCACCGGGCTCTTGCCCTCGCCAATGAGCGGCATCATGAATATGCAACGCTTGAGCATTTGCTGCTCGCGTTGATCGACGACCAGGACGCCTCCGCCGTGATGCGGGCCTGCAACGTCGACCCTCGATAAGCTGCGCCGCAGCCTGATCGCCTATCTCGAATCCGAGCTCGAAAATCTGATCACCGACGGCGCGGAGGATTCCAAGCCGACCGCCGGCTTCCAGCGCGTGATCCAGCGCGCGGTCATCCATGTGCAGTCGTCGGGCCGCGAGGAAGTCACCGGCGCCAATGTGCTGGTGGCGATCTTTGCCGAGCGCGAGAGCCACGCCGCCTACTTCCTACAAGAGCAGGACATGACGCGCTACGACGCGGTCAACTACATCAGCCACGGTATCGCGAAGCGGCCGGGCCTGACCGGAGTCGCGCCCCGTGCGCGGCGCCGAAGACGAGGCGGAGACCAAGAGCGGCGACGAGCCCAAGAAGAAGGGCGACGCGCTCGAGGCCTACTGCGTCAACCTCAACAAGAAGGCCAAGGAAGGCAAGATCGATCCGCTGATCGGCCGCGACAGCGAGATCAACCGCACCATCCAGGTGCTGTGCCGCCGCCAGAAGAACAACCCGCTGTTCGTCGGCGAAGCCGGCGTTGGCAAGACCGCGATCGCCGAAGGCCTCGCGCGCCGCATCATCCATGGCGAGGTGCCGGACGTGTTGAAGAACGCGACCGTGTTCGCGCTCGACATGGGCACGTTGCTCGCCGGCACCCGCTATCGCGGCGATTTCGAAGAACGCCTCAAGCAGGTCATCAAGAGATCGAGGCCTATCCGGCGCGATCATGTTCATCGACGAAATCCACACGGTGATCGGTGCCGTGCGCGACGTCGGGCGGCGCCATGGATGCGTCGAATCTGCTCAAGCCGGCGCTCGCCGGCGGCACCATCCGCTGCATAGGCTCGACCACGTATAAGGAATACCGCCAGTATTTCGAGAAGGACCGCGCGCTGGTGCGCCGCTTCCAGAAAATCGACGTCAACGAACCGTCGATCCCGGATGCCATCGAAATCCTCAAGGGCCTCAAGCCGTATTTCGAGGAATATCACAAGCTCAAATACACCAACGAAGCCATCAAGGCGGCGGTGGAGCTTTCGTCGCGCTACATCCACGACCGCAAGCTGCCGGACAAGGCGATCGACGTGATCGACGAGTCGGGTGCGGCGCAGATGCTGCTGCCGGAGAGCCGCCGCAAGAAGACCATCGGCATCAAGGAGATCGAGACCACGATCTCGACCATGGCGCGGATCCCGGCCAAGACCGTATCGAAGGACGATGCTGCGGTGCTCCAGCATCTCGAGCAGACGCTCAAGACGGTGGTCTACGGCCAGGACAAGGCCATCGAAGCGCTATCGGCGTCGATCAAGCTGGCGCGCGCCGGCTTGCGCGAGCCGGAAAAGCCCATCGGCTGCTACCTGTTCTCGGGACCGACCGGCGTCGGCAAGACGAAGTCGCCAAGCAGCTTTCATTGTCGCTCGGCGTTGAATTGATCCGCTTCGACATGTCGGAATACATGGAGCGGCATACCATCTCGCGCCTGATCGGCGCGCCGCCGGGCTATGTCGGCTTCGATCAAGGCGGCTTGCTGACCGACGGCGTCGACCAGCACCCGCCATTGCGTACTGCTACTCGACGAAATCGAGAAGGCGCATCCCGACCTGTTCAACGTGCTGTTGCAAGTCATGGATCACGGCAAGCTGACCGATCACAACGGCAAGCAGGTCGACTTCCGCAACGTCATTTTGATCATGACTACCAATGCCGGCGCGTCCGACATGGCCAAGGAGGCCTATGGCTTTACACGTACCAAGCGGAAGGTGACGACCTTGAGGCTCTCAACAAGCTGTTCGCGCCGGAATTCCGCAACCGGCTCGACGCCACCATCACCTTTGCTCATCTGTCGCAGGATGTGATCGCCAAGGTGGTCGAGAAGTTCGTGCTGCAACTCGAGGCGCAGCTCGGCGACCGCAACGTTACCATCGAACTGTCCGAAGAGGCGGCGCGCTGGCTGATCGCCAACGGTTATGACGAACTGATGGGCGCTCGCCCGATGGCCCGCGTCATCCAGGAACACATCAAGAAGCCGCTGGCCGACGAAGTGCTGTTCGGACACCTCAAGAACGGCGGTCACGTCCGGGTTATCGTCGCCAAAGACGAAGTCGGCCGCGACAAGCTCGGCATCGAGTTTCTCGACGGGCCAATCACGCCGAAGCCGGAAAAGCTCCCGGCCGTGCGGCCCAAGGCCAAGCGCCGCTCGTCGCCACGGCCGAAGCTGAAAGGCGACGGCAAAAAGGGCGGCTCGGTGCCTAAGGTTCCGCTGGCAAAAGTCTAGCGCCGTATCGTCAAAGCATCACAAGGCCGGGCATCTTGTCCGGCCTTGTCATTTTGCAGGGCGCGCATGCCGCAGCCTCGGGCCCGTTGCGGCGGCGGCCGCGCTGTGGGAAGGGTGCCCGGCCCGAGCCATGTCACAGTCCGTACCCACCACATTCAATTCGATATCCCGCCGCCTTTTTTGCCGGCGTGAAGTCGGCGTTGAAGTCGGTGTTCTTTCTAGTACTCGTGGGCACCTATATCGGCATGGGCGCGCTGGTTCACGGCATCGGCCTATCGGCTTGGTGGCTCGCGCTGTCGACCGTGCTGGTCTGGGCGGCGCCGGCCCAGGTCATCATGATCTCGGCCTTCGGCTCCGGCGCGACGATGTTGGAGGTGGCGCTGGCCGTCACTTTGACCGGGATGCGGCTGTTTCCCATGGCGGTGGCATTGCTTCCACTCCTGCGCGGCGAGGGCAGGGGAATGCGCAACCTCTTGATGCCGACGCATTTCACCTCGATCAGCACCTGGGTGGAAGCGCTGCGGCTGCTGCCGCCCATGGATCGCCACTGGCGGCTTGCGTTCTTTAACGGCATGTCTGTCGCCTACATGGGCACTTCGGTAGTATTCGGCTTTGTCGGCTATTACCTCGCTGCCGGTCTGCTGCCGCCACTGCTCGCCGGCGTGCTGCTGTTCCTGACGCCGATGTCGTTTTTCATGTCGACGGTGCACAACGCCCGCATGCTGGTTGACAGGCTGGCGCTGGTGCTCGGTCTGATATTAGGGCCGGTGCTGGCCTACTGGCCGGTCGATCTCGATCTGATGTGGACCGCTTTGTCGGCGGCACGATTGCCTATCTGGTCCATCGGTTCCGCGAGGCCGCACAATGAATCCCGCTATCGTCGAGTTGGGCCCTTATTTGATGCTGGTCGTGGTCGGCTTTCTGCCGAACGAGATCTGGCGCGTGCTCGGCCTGGTGATGGCGCGCGGGCTCGATGAAGACTCCGAACTGGTGATCTGGTCGCGCGCCGTGGCGACCGCGATCCTGGCCGGCGTTATCGCCAAACTGATCCTGTTCTCGAGCGGCGAACTGGCCAACATTCCGCTCGGCGTTCGTATCGGCGCGACGGCTTGCGCCTTCATCGCCTACGCGGCGATGAAGCGTTCAGTGTTTGCCGGGGTGATCGCGGGCGAAGCCGCGCTGCTGCTCGGCGGATTTCTATTCCACAATAGATTCAATCGGCAGAAATCGCCGCCGCGAGCTTCTTGGCGGTGTCCGCCAGCACGTCCGGCTTTTCCTTTTCGGCCGCCGGCGGCTTCATCGGCTGGCCTGCCTTGCGCGGAATGACGTGGACATGCAGGTGGAAGACGACCTGTCCGCCGGCGCCTTCGTTGAACTGCTGGATGGTGACGCCGTCGGCGCCGAAGGCCTTCATCGCCGCTTTGGCGATTTTCTGCGCCACCTTGGCGACATGGGCGAGGTCGTCGGCGCCGACGTCCAGGATATTGCGCGCCGGGGCCTTCGGCAGCACCAGCGTGTGGGCCAGGCGAACGCGGCATGATGTCGAGGAAGGCCAGCGCCTTGTCGTCCTCGTAGACTTTGTAGCAGGGCAGTTCGCCGCGCAGAATCTTGGCAAAGATGTTGTTTGGATCGTAGCTCGGCATCGTTTCCCCCGGACTCATCCTGCTCGACCAAATCCTTGCGGAATGGCGCCCGCCGCCGCAAGCTCCTCTCCGGCCGCCTGTACATAAGCGCGCTCGCGGGCGAGATAGTCGGCGACCGCCCGGCGCAGGCCCGGATTGGCGATGAAATGCGCCGAA
This sequence comes from Pseudolabrys sp., assembly GCA_037200245.1. GTDB lineage: Bacteria > Pseudomonadota > Alphaproteobacteria > Rhizobiales > Xanthobacteraceae > Pseudolabrys. Next base: position 101,670 of record JBBCIM010000029.1, on the reverse strand, counting down.
TAGGTGGTGTGCGGCAGGTAGCCGCGCGCGAGCTTGTGTTCGCCCTGGGCACCGGCCTCGACGCGGGCCAGTTTGTGATGAATGGCATAGTCGATGGCTTGGTAGTAGCAGAGCTCGAAATGCAGGAACGGGGTGGTGCTCGACCGCTCCCCAGTGCGGCCATAAAGCGCCTCGCTGCCGATGAAATTGATCGCGCCCGCAATCCAGCGGCCCGCCCGTTTGGCCATCACCAGGAGAATGCGGTCGCGCATGGTCTCCCCGACGATCGAGAAGAACTCACGCGTCAGGTAAGGCCGGCCCCATTTGCGGGAGCCGGTGTCCATATAGAATTCGAAGAAAGCGTCCCACACCGCTTCGGTCAGGTCCGAGCCCGTAAGCCAGCAAACCTCGATGCCTGGCGCCAGCGCCTCTTTGCGCTCGCGGCGGATGGTCTTGCGCTTGCGCGACGACAACGCCGCCAGGAAGCCGTCGAAGGTCGCGTAGCCGGCGTTCTCCCAATGGAATTGCTGGTCGGTGCGTTGCAGGAAGCCGCGCTTGCCCAGCGCCTGCCATTCCGGCTCGGTGAGGAAGGTGACGTGAGCGGACGACAGTTCGCTGGCGGTGGTGATCTCGGCCAGCGCATCGCCGAGCGCCGCCGCGGACGCTATCGGCCAGCCGGGCCGGGGCGGGCAAGGAGCCTGGGGCCGGTCACCGGGGTAAACGGCACCGCCACCTGGAGCTTCGGATAATAATTGCCGCCGGCGCGCTCGAAGGCCTCGGCCCAGCCTTGGTCGAACACGTATTCGCCTTGCGAGTGGGTCTTTACATAGCAGGGCGCAGCACCCCAAAGGGTCCCGGCCTGGTCTTCGGCCAGCAGGTGGCGCGGCTGCCAACCGGAGCGGCCACCGACCGAATTCGACGCTTCAATCGACGCCAAAAAAGCATGCGATACAAATGGATTAGGTGGCTGTCCTCGTGTGGATAAGTCCGGGGATGAGTATCCTCATCTATTAGTTTAACTTGAGGTCCAGCAGCGCTGGCGCAGGCGTCCCAGTCCAAAGCCGGCACTTCGGCCAGCGATTTGACGATGCGGATGCGGAGTTCGACGTCGGACATGGGGGTAACTGGTTTTACCCAAACTTTATGGCCGAAATCCTTCAAAGATCATCTGATCGGCCCCAGCGCGCGGCGCGACGGCGGTCATCGCCGCTGCGCACGGTCCAGGTCAGCAGCGGCAGACCGAGCAGGGCGCGGGCCATCAGCGGTGCAGGGGCGGGCAGGTCCTGATGCCGTAGGCGATGAATTGCGGGCGGGTGCGCGCCGCGTGCAGCAGGTGTGCCATCCGCCACTTCTGCCCGCGCGGCAGCCCGTCCCATTCACGGTGCGCATAGTGCCGCTCGGCGACGATGCCGCGCGGTCAGTATCGGGGCGATGTGCGGACCGCTTCGATCACGGCCAGATCGAATGACATCACCGCCACCGGGCCCGCGTAGCGCGTCAGCACGTCAGCGGCGCGCTGGACCTATGCGAAGATCGCTGTCGAAGCGGCTCTTAAGCTCCAGGAGCAGCGTCGATCGTCCCGCTACCAGGTCGCATAATTCGCCGAGCGTCAGGATGCGGTCTTGCGTGGCTTTGAAGCGGACCGCCTCGATCGCCCCGGCGCTCATTTCGGCGAGGCGCCCGCTGCCGTCCGTCAAGCGGCCGAGCGCATCGTCGTGATGCACCATGGCCTCGCCGTCGGCGCTGATTTGCAGGTCGTTTCGATGGCGTAATTGCCAGCGATGGCTGCCGAGAAAGCCGAGGCGGTATTCTCGATTACGCCGGCTGCGGCGTCATGCAGGCCTCGGTGCGCAATCGGTCGCGCGGTGAGCCATGCAAAAGCGGCCAATCACTCCACCTCGAACAGGCCTTCGACCTCGACCGCGGCGTCGGCCGGCAGCGCCGAGACGCCCACGGTGGAGCGGGCGTGTTTGCCCTTTTCGCCGAACACCTCGACCATCAGGTCGGAAGCGCCGTTCATGACCTTCGGGCCGTCGGTGAAGCCGGGCGCCGAATTGATGAAGCCGCCAAGCCGTACCACGCGGGTCACCTTGTCGAGGTCGCCGAGCACGGCCTGGATTTGCGCCAGCAGATTGACGGCGCAGGCGCGCGCGGCCTTCTGGCCGTCCTCGATCGAGACCGTGCCGCCGAGCTGTCCCTTGGCCACCAGCTTGCCTTCGTCGCCGAAGCAGAGCTGGCCGGAGACCACCAGCGTGTTGCCTGTGCGCACGCAGGCCACGTAATTGGCGATCGGCTTGGCCGGGCTCGGCAGGCTGATACCAAGGTCTTGCAACTTCTTTTCCGCGATTCCGGCCATCGAATACCCTTTCGAACCTGATTTTCCGTGTTCTTGGCTCATCGGGCGGGACTGCGCAAGCGCGTCCAAGGCATTGGTTGCTGGAAAGCTTACCGGCCTCTATCTTGCCGCTATCCGCCTTTCTTCTCCCGAATGCGGGCGAAACTGCCGCGGAGAGGCTCGATTTCATGATCAGATTCTTTACCCCCAAACGGCTGCTTCCGTTCCTCCTCATCCTTGGTCTCGCCGTGGCGGGGGGCGACGCACCATCCGGCGGTGGCTGCGCCTGCGGCCGATACCGTGGTTCTGGTGCCGCACCGGGCGGTCTACGACCTCAAGCTTGCCAAGTCCCATGGCAGCCGCGGCATCCAGGCGGTGCGAGGGCGCATTCTGTATGACTTCTCCGGCAATGCCTGCGACGGCTATCAGCTTCAGTTCCGGCAGGTCTCGGAACTCGATTCCGGCGAGGGCAAGGCGGCGGTCAGCGATCTGCGCTCGACCACCTGGGAAGACGGGACCGCCAAGAAATTCCGCTTCAATTCGGAAAACATCCTCAACGACCAGCGTACCGATACCGTCAACGGTCACGCCGAGCGCAACGCCCAGACCGTCGCGGTGGGCTTGAGCAAGCCGACAGAAAAGAGTTTCAGCCTTCCGGTCGGGAGCGGTGTTTCGACCGAGCATATGCGCCGCATCATTGTCGCGGCGCGCGAGGGCAAGACCATCCTGGAATTCCCGGTCTATGACGGCTCGGGAAACCGGCGAGAAGCTGTTCAACACGCTGACTGTGATCGGCCGCCCGATTGGCGCCGGCGAAAAGCCGCCGGCCGATGCCGCTGCGAAAGTGCCGGCGCTCGCCAAACTGAAACGTTGGCCGGTAACGATCAGCTATTCGACAAGCAGGACGACGATAAGACGCAAGGCGGTGAGCAGACGCCGGTCTATTCGATCTCGTTCGAGCTCTATGAAAACGGTATCTCGCGCGCGCTCACGCTCGATTATTCCGACTTTACCATCAGCGGCGAGATGACCTCGCTGGATGTGAAGAAGGAGAAGGCGTGTCCTTGATTTAGGGGCCTTGATCGGGCGGTGCGCCGCCAAACAGGCCACGAAATTTGATCACTCGCCAGATAAGCGGATGCCAGCCGCTCCAGACGGCTTCGGCCTCGCGTTGCATGACGCCGGTGGCGATGGACGGCGGTCCACCGAAGACCTCCGGAATGGCGCGCGACAGTTTCTTGTCCTGTAACAGTTTCCAGTTCGACATGCCGCCCATGAGCGGCGAGGGAATGGCATAGACGACACGGCTGATCCGGGTCTCGCGGATGCAATAGGAGCACATCGCGCAAGGTTCGACGTTTGTATAAAGCGTGCAGCGCGACAGCTTCGAACCGAGCTTCTTCTGCGCTTCCGACATTGCGACCATTTCGGCGTGCCTGGTCACGTCACTGTCGCGTTTCACCCGGTTGGTTGCTTCGGCAACGACTTCGCCGTCCTTGCAGATCACGCAGGCGAAGGGATATTCGCGCTGGCCGATCGCCAGCCGCGACAACTCGATACAGCGCGCCATCATGGTGAGATCGGTGGCGGTCGGAACGGCAGCAGCCATAAAATGTTTCCAATGCGGGAGCCGGACAACGCGCAATAGGGGAAAGGGTTCGCGGCGTTAGCGATCGTCTTCGCCGAAAGACAGGCCTTTCTTTACCGCGTCCTTGCCGAATTTCTCGCGCAATTTGTCGACGGCAAGTTCGGCGCCGGCGGCGCGGCGGTCGATCAGGTCGGACAGGTCGTCGCCGGTGGCGTCCTCGAGGTGACTGACGCCAATGCCAATCAAACGGTAGCGGGTTTGGCCTGCTTCATGACCGAGCAGATCGCGGCCTGCGGCAAAAATACGCGTGGCAAGTTGCGTCGGATGGCCGAGCGAGCGGGCCCGCGTGCGCAGCTTGAAATCGGCGCTCTTGAGCTTGAGCGTCACGGTCGAGCCGCAAGGTGCGCGGCCTTGAGGCGCGCTGACACCCGTTCGGTCAGATCCCACAGATGCTGTTCAAGCGGGCGAAGCTCGGCGATGTCGCGGTTGAAGGTGGTCTCGGCCGAGACGCTCTTGGTTTCCCGCTCGGCGCTGACGCCGCGCGTGTCGAGCCCGCGCGCCAGGCGCCACAGCCGCGCGCCTTCCTCGCCATAGTGGCGCATCAGGTCGCGTTCGTCCGCGCGTTGCAGGTCGCTGACAAGCCGGTAGCCGTCGGACGACAGCTTGGCGGCACTGACCGCCCCGACCCCGTAGATGAACCCGACCGGCTTGGGCGCGAGAAACTCGACCGCTCGGATTGCCCGAGCACGGCAAAGCCGCGCGGCTTGTCCATGTCGGAGGCGATTTTCGCCAGAAATTTGTTGGCCGAGAGCCCGATCGACACCGTGATGCCGATATCGCGCTCGATTTGCGCGGCGAACCGCGCCAGGGCCTTGGCGGCGCTCATGCCATGCAGGCGCTGGGTGCCGGTGAGGTCGAGAAAGGCCTCGTCGATCGACAACGGTTCGACCAGCGGCGTCAGCGCAAACATCGCCTTGCGCACCTCGCGGCCGGCTTTGACGTATTTGGCCATGTTCGGCTTGATCACGAGGGCGTTCGGCAGCGCCGCAGCGCCTCGAACATCGGCATGGCCGAGCGGATGCCGAAAGTCCGTGCGATATAGCAGCAGGCTGCAACCACGCCGCGTTGCCGCCGCCGACGATCACCGGTTTGTCGGCGAGCGAAGGGTCGTCGCGCTTCTCGATGGTGGCGTAGAAGGCGTCGCAGTCGACATGCGCGATGGCGAGGATATCCAGTTCCTGGTGCCGCGCGAGGCGAGGCGAGCCGCAGGCCGGGCAGCGCTTGGCGCCGCCGGCGAGCGTCGCTGAGGCAATCGCGGCAGAAGCTCATGGCGCAAATTTCATGGGATTTCGCGCTCCCAGGGCTCCCCGCCGAGCGCAATGTGGGCTTTGGCCAGATCGTCCGGCGAATAACCCGCCTCGGTGGCGAATTCGGCCGCCAAACGCTGGTCCGAAACCAGGAACTCCAGCACGCCTGCCAGGAATCGCGGTTCACGGGCCGCCGCGTGAATCTCACTGGGGCCTATGCCGGTTACAGCGAGAAAGCGGCCGAGCCGCTCGGCGTCCGGCGGCGATGAAGCTAAGGGCCTGAATCGAAAGAGCTTCTGCGGCCTCTTGTGCGGCGATGGGGCGAGTTTTCATCGTTGAAGTTTGCCTTTCCGTAAGATTTCGGCACTACCGTTGCCAATCATGCCCGACCGCGTGCGGCCTGGCGACGGCGCATGCGCCGGCTGAGGCGTCTTGGGGACAATGGGGCAATGGCGAAGACCGTCCTAATCGTGAGGACAACGAGCTCAACATGAAGCTCTTCCACGACCTCCTGGAGGCGCACGGCTATCAAACCGTGGGCACACGCAACGGCATCGAAGCTCTCGATCTGGCGCGCAGGCACCGGCCCGACCTCATTCTGATGGACATCCATTGCCGGAAGTTTCCGGCCTCGAAGTGACCAATGGCTCAAGGACGATCCCGAGCTCAAGGCGATACCGGTCGTCGCTGTGACCGCCTTCGCCATGAAGGGCGACGAGGAACGCATCCGCGAGGGCGGCTGCGAGGCCTATTTGTCCAAGCCGATCTCGGTGGGGAAATCATCGAGACCATCCGCCATTTCCTCGGCCCCGCATGAGGGTGCAAGTATGACCGCGCGTGTTCTTGTTGTTGACGATGTGCCCGGCAACGTACGGCTCCTGGAAGCGCGGCTGTCGGCCGAGTATCTCGACGTCTCGACCGCATATAGCGGCGCCGAGGCGCTGGCGCTGTGCGAGCGCGCCGAATGCGACATCGTGCTGCTCGACGTGATGATGCCGGACATGGACGGCTTCGAGGTCTGCCGCAGGCTCAAGTCCAATCCGCTGACCCACCACATTCCGGTGGTGATGGTGACCGCGCTCGACCAGCCGTCCGACCGTGTCAAAGGCCTGGAAGCCGGCGCCGACGATTTCCTCACCAAGCCGGTCACCGACGTCGCATTGGTCTCGCGCGTGCGCTCGCTGGCGCGCCTCAAGATGGTGACCGACGAGCTGCGCATGCGCGCGCTCACGTCGGCGCGATCGGTATCCAGGACCCGGAACGCAGCGCCGTCGCCGAGACCGGGCGCAACGGGCCACATTCTCATCGTCGACGACCGCCAGGCTTCGTATGCGGCATTGTCTCGACGCTATCGACCGAACATGCTGTCGATGTCGAAACCGATCCAGCCGAGGCGCTGTTTCATGCCGCCGAAGGCAATTACGATCTTATTATCGTGTCGCTTGGCCTGAAGGATTTCGACGGCCTGCGGCTGTGCAGCCAGATCCGCTCCCTCGATCGCACTCGCAACGTGCCGCTTCTGGCGATTGCCGAAGCCGACAATAACCAGCGGCTGATTGCGGGGCCTGGAAATCGGCGTCAACGACTACCTGATCGGCCGATCGACAAAAACGAGATGCTGGCGCGTGTGCGCACCCAGATCAAGAAAAAGCGCTATACCGAGCGGCTGCGCGACAATGTGCAGGCCTCGATCGAGATGGCGATCACCGATGCGCTGACCGGCCTGTTCAACCGCCGCTACATGAAACGCATCTGGCGACGTTGGTGGAGCAGGCGGCTTCCCGCGGCAAGCCGATCGCGGTGCTATTGTCGACATCGATTTTTTCAAGGCGGTCAACGACACCCACGGCCACGACGCCGGCGACGACGTGCTGCGCGAATTCGCGCTGCGCATCCGCAAGTCGATCCGCAATATCGATCTGGCCTGCCGCTATGGCGGCGAGGAATTCGTCATCGTGATGCCGGAAACCGATATGGCGGTGGCCAGCATGGTGGCCGAACGGCTGCGCCGGCGTATCGCGACCGAGCCATTCTCGATACAGAGCGGCTCGCGCCAGCTGGAAGTGACGATCTCGATCGGCATCGCTGCGATCGGCCAGCCGGCGATACCGCGGCTGCGATCCTCAAGCGTGCCGATATGGCCGCTCTATCGCGCCAAGCGCGACGGCCGCAACCGCGTCGTGCAGGACGCGGCGTAAACACTCCGGATCGCGACTACTTGATCTTGGACTCGGTGTATTCGACGTGCTTCTTGGCGACCGGATCGTACTTGTTCTTCTTGAGCTTGTCGGTCTGCGTGCGCGAGTTCTTCTTGGTCACGTAGTAGTGGCCGGTGCCGCGCTCGACACGAGCTTGATCTTCAGACTGGCGGCTTTGGCCATGGTGTCGTCCTCGAAAGTGGATGATAGGGCGCTTGGTCAGCGGTTGGCGCGGAACCTAGCGCCGAACCGCAAAATGTCAAGAAATGCCGATTTTTCCTATGATTACAGCAGTTCCCGGACGAATTTCTGCTCGACCTGTAATAGAACGGCACCGGCAGGCTATGCGCCATGCCGGCGGCGACGCGCGCCGCCAGTTCCTCCAGCACCACGCCGGTAACGGTCGGCATGTCCAACTGGGCGGCTTGCGCGATCGGGATCCAGACCAGTTCGACCAGTTCGGCGTCGGGGCTGATGATGCCTTCGATCTTGTGAGCGATGGCGGTGGCATCCGCCGTAAAGAACCGGGTGTCGAAACGCTTCGGCCGTTTCGGTGGCGTTATGGCGCGCGCGATGAAATGGATATGCGCGAGATCGGGATGCACCTGGGCCTTGGCGAATTCGGCCCAGATGTCGCCCGGCACCGAGGGCGCCGTGTCGCGCTTTTTGCCGAGCAGCAGGCCGGTCTCTTCGGCCATCTCGCGGACGGCCGCGAGCGCGAAGCCGCGCGCCACTTCCGCGCTCGGATCGGGGACGCGGACCAAGAGCTTCGCTTGCGTATCGGGGTGCAACTCGGTCTCGCCGACATCGCGCGATCGAGCGCCTCGATGCGGCCTCCCGGAAAGACGAATTTGCCCGGCATGAATTTATGGGCGTCATGACGGCGGCCGAGCAGCACCTTGGGCTCAGGCCCGGCGCGGTCGATCAGCATCAAGGTCGCGGCGTCGCGCGGCACGCTGTCCGGCGACGTCTGGTCGCGCTCCTGATTGGTCATCCGGTCCGTCAATGATTTTCCGAGGTCGCCCGTCATCGTGCCTTCCGTTTCTTCTGCCGGTGCCGCCGGTTCGCGTTGCGCAGGTCCGGCCGCCGCTGCTGATTAGGGATCCGGCGGCGCGGCCGTCCATTCGCCCTTCGGACATAAGCTCAAAACGCAGCGCGCCTGCAACAGGGGCGGCTTCCACCAGCTTGACGGTGGCTGCATCGCCGAGCCGGTAGGTCTCGCCGGTGCGCGAGCCGACCATGGCGCGGGCGGCCTCGTCGAAGCGGAAATATCATTGCCGATGGTTCGTGCCGGCACGAAGCCGTCGGCGCCGGTTTCGTTCAGCTTCACGAACAGGCCGGCGCGTGTGACACCGGAAATGCGTGCCTCAAAGGTCGCGCCGATGCGGTCGGACAGGAAATGTGCGATCAGCCGGTCCTTGGTTTCGCGCTCGGCGAGCATGGCACGCCGCTCGGTGGCGGAAATCTGCGCGCCGATTTCGGCGAGCTGCTTGACGTCGGTGCTCGGCGGCAGGCCATCGGAGCCGAGCCCAAGCGCGCGGATCAATCCGCGATGCACGATCAGTCGGCATAGCGGCGGATCGGCGAGGTGAAGTGGCGTAGCGGCGCAAGTTGAGACCGAAATGACCGTAGTTTTCCGACGCATATTCGGCCTGCGCCTGCGAGCGCAGCACGACCTCGTTGACCAGTTGTTCGGAGTCCTTGCCTTTCACACGCGCGAGGATGTGGTTGAAAGCCTCGGGCCGCAACGCGCCGGATTTGGCGAACGAGATTTCCAGCGTCGCCAGGAATTCGCGAAGTGAATTGAGCTTCTCGATGCCCGGCTCGTCATGCACGCGATAGACTAACGGCACGCGGGCCTTCTCGAGCGTTTCGGCGGCGGCGACGTTGGCGAGAATCATGAACTCCTCGATCAGCTTGTTGGCTTCGAGCCGTTCGGGAACGATGACGCGATCGACAGTGCCGTCATGCTTGAGCAGAATCTTTCGTTCCGGCAGATCGAGGTCGAGTGGCTGGCGTTCGGCGCGGGCGCGTTTGAGCGTCTCGTAGGCGCGCGTAGAGCGGCTCCAGGATCGGCACGACAAGAGATTCCGAGACCTCGTCACTGCGGCCGCCAATGGCGAGTTGCGTCTGCTCGTAGGACAGCTTCGCCGCCGACCGCATCATGATGCGGTGGAAAGTGTGCGAGCGCTTGCGGCCGTCGGCGCCGATGATCATGCGCACGGCCAAGGCGGCGCGATCCTCATGCGGGCGCAGCGAGCACAGATCGTTGGAGATGCGCTCCGGCAGCATCGGCACCACGCGGTCGGGGAAATAGACTGAATTGCCGCGCACCAGCGCTTCGCGATCGAGCGCCGAGCCGGGCGTGACGTAATGCGCGACGTCGGCGATGGCGACGGTGATGATATGGCCGCCGGGATTGCCGGACGAGGGATCGGCCTCGGCGTGCACCGCGTCGTCGTGATCCTTGGCGTCAGGCGGGTCGATGGTGATCAGCGGCAGCTTGCGCCAGTCTTCGCGGCCGGCGAGCGCCGCGGGCTTGGCGGCGTCCGCTTCGACGATGGTCTCGCGGCGAAAGACGTGCGGGATCTGATGCGCGTGAATGGCGATCAGGCTCACGGCCTTTTCGCTCGCCAGCGAACCGAGCCGCTCGACGATGCGCCCGGTCGGCAAACCCAGACGCGGCGCACGGCCGGTCTCGACGGCAACCAGATCGCCATCTTCGGCGTCGCCGGTGGCTCCGGCCGGGATGTTGAGCTGCTTGCCGAGCATCTTCTTGTCGACCGGCTCGATCCTGCCGCCGCCGTTCGGGCTCTTGTGGAAGATGCCGAGCACGCGCTGCTTGGGCCGGTCGATAATTTTGACGACACGGCCTCGGTGGCGGATGCCGTCGTCCTCGTCGACTTCCTCGGTATGCAGTAATACGCGATCGCCGATGCCCGGCGGCCTCGGAGGGCGCGGTCTTGCGCGGGACGTGGATGCGGATTTTCGGCGCCGGGCCGTGGGCCTCTTCGTCCCATTCGTCGGGCGTGGCGATGAGGTCGCCGTCGCTGTCGCGCGCGACGACGTCGGCCAAGACGGTCGACGGCAAGGAGCCGGCATGATGCAGCTTCTTGTGTTTCTTTTCGACGGTGCCTTCGTCGGCGAGTTCGCGCAACATGCGCTTGAGTTCGGCGCGCATCGCATTCTTGAGGCCGAAGGCGCGGGCGATCTCGCGGGTGCCGACTTGGCCGGGATGTTTGCCGATATAGGCGAGAAGGTCGGCCTTGGAGGGAAGGGAAGGTGCTCTTTTAGGAGGCTTGTTCAAAATCTATGGTCCTGCGCCGCGCGCATGATCCCGAAAAGTAGGTAGCGGTTTTCGGACAAGATCATGCGCCATGAATTAGGCGCTGATGAATATGAATGTAGTGATCGGGCAAAGATCTCCGCTAGCTACTCTGCCGCCGTCGCCTTGGTGCGGCGTGGCGCTTTGGGCTTTGCCGCCGCAGCAGGCTTTTTCGGCTTAGCCGCCGGCTTTGCGGCGCGGCTGTCTGGCTTGGCCTCCGACGCGCCGGCGGCCTTGGCGCCCTTGCGGCCGGCCGCACGGCGCCCCTTCGGCGAATTGCCGACCAAAGCGGCGCGGGGCGTCGAGCAGCACCACCGCCTCGTCGAGCGTCACGGTGTCCGGCGTCTTGTCGCCGGTCAGCGTGGCGTTGACGCCGTTGTGGCCTGACGTAAGGGCCGTAGCGGCCGTTCTTGACGACGATAGGCCCGCCTTTATCCGGATGATCGCCGAGCACCTTGCCCGGATCGGCGCCGAAACGGCGGCCCTTTTTCGGATTGGCGATCTTGTCGGCGATGAGATGCATGCGCGGTTGAGGCCGACGGTCAGACGTCGTCGCCTTCTTCCAGGCTCGCATAGACTTTGCCGTGCTTGACGTAAGGACCGAAACGACCGACGCCGGCCAAGATCGGCTCGCCGTCTTCCGGCGACTTGCCGACTTCGCGCGGCAACGACAGCAGCGCCAGCGCCTTGTCGAGACCGACATCCTCGGGCTGCACGCCTTTCGGCAGGCTCGCGCGCTTGGGTTTCTCGGGGGGCGGGCGGCTTGGGTCCCTTCGAGCCTTTCGGCCGTTTCTCGGCCGGTAGCTGCTCGCCAAGCTGCAAATAAGTGCCGAAGCGTCCACCGCGGATCGAGACTTCGAGATTGGTGACGGGATCAATGCCAAGCACCTTCGTGGTCTGCTGGCCGCCGGCGCCTGGTGTCATCTGCCGGGTGAAACGGCATTCCGGATAATTCGAACAGCCGATGAAGGCGCCGAAGCGGCCGACTTTCAACGAGAGCTGACCGGTGCCGCAGGTCGGGCATTGCCGCACGGGGGCGCCGTCGGCCCCGCGCCGGGAAGATGTGCGGCTCGAGCAGATCGTTGAGCGCGTCGAGCACCTGCGTGATGCGCAGTTCCTTGATTTCGTTGACCGCGCCGATGAAGCCGGTCCAGAAATCCTCCAGCACCTTCTTCCAGTTCAACTCGTTGTTCGAAACCTTGTCGAGTTGCTCTTCGAGCGAAGCGGTGAAATCGTATTCGACGTAGCGATGGAAGAAGCTTTCCAGAAAGCCGACCACGACGCGGCCTTTGTCTTCCGGAATGAGCCGTTTCTTGTCGATGCGCACGTAGCCGCGATCTTGCAGGACTTGCAGGATCGAGGCGTAAGTCGATGGCCGGCCGATGCCGAGTTCTTCCATGCGCTTGACGAGTGCTGCCTTCCGAGAAGCGCGGCGGCGGTTCGGTGAAATGCTGCGCGGCTTCGATTTCCTGCTTGGTCAGCGTCTCGTCTTGCGACATCGCCGGCAGCCGCTTGGATTCTTCGTCTTCCGAGGTTTCGTCCTGGCCTTCCTGATTAGGAGCGTCAGGAAGCCGTCGAACTTCACCACCTGGCCAGAAGCCCGCAGGTCGATGACGCGCGAGCCGGACTTGGCGGTGATGTCGACGGTGGTGCGCTCGAGTTCGGCGGATTCCATCTGACCTCGCGACCGCGCGGTTCCAGATCAGTTCGTATAAACGCGCCTGATCGCGGTCGACATATTTGGCGACCTCCGCAGGCGTGCGGCTCGGATTGGTCGGGCGCACGGCTTCGTGCGCTTCCTGCGCATTCTTCGATTTGTTCTGATAGGTGCGCGGCGAATCCGGCACGTAGTCCTTGCCGTAATTCTTGCCGATCATCGAGCGGATGTCGGCGATCGCTTCCGGCGCCATGTCGATGCCGTCGGTGCGCATATAGGTGATGAGGCCGGTGGTCTCGCCGTCGATCTCGACGCCCTCGTAGAGGCGCTGGGCGAGCCGCATGGCAATCGCCGGCGCAAAGCCGAGCTTGCGGCTGGCTTCCCTGCTGCCTGGTCGAGGTGGGTGAAGGGCGGCGGCGGGTTGCGCCGCGCAGGTTTCGCTTCGACCGAGGAAACCGTGAAGGTCGCGGTCTCGAGCGCGTTTTTTGAGGTCGTTGGCCTGAACGCCGGTGCCGATATCGAGGCGCTGCAGCTTCTGCCCGTCGGCGCCGACCAGGCGCGCTTCGAAAGCGTCGCCGCGCGGCGTCGCGAGCTTGGCGACGATCGACCAATATTCCTTGGCGACGAACTTCTCGATCTCGAGTTCGCGATCGCAAACGAGGGCGCAGCGCGACCGATTGCACGCGGCCGGCCGAGCGGGCGCGCGGCAGCTTGCGCCACAGCACCGGCGACAGCGTGAAGCCGACGAGATTAATCCAGCGCGCGGCGGGGCCAGGTATGCATCCACCAGCGCACCATCGATGGCGCGGGGGTGCTTCATCGCCTCGGTCACCGACTGCTTGGTGATGGCGTTGAAGACGACGCGCTCGATTTTCTGGCCTTTCAGCGCCTTCTTTTCGTTAAGCGCTTCCAGCACGTGCCAGGAAATCGCCTCGCCCTCGCGATCCGGGTCGGTTGCGAGAATGAGGGTGTCGGCCTTCTTCAGGGCATGGGCGATGTCGTTGACGCGCTTCTGCGACTGGGGGTCGACCTCCCAGAGCATCTTGAAATCGTTCTCCGGATCGACCGAACCGTCCTTGGCCGGCAGGTCGCGGATATGGCCAAAGGAGGCCAATACCTCGTAACCGGGGCCAAGATACTTGTTGATCGTCTTCGCCTTAGACGGCGACTCGACAACGACACTTTCATGAGAATCCAATGGGTTATCCGCCTGGACCACGCCCAAACGAGGCGGAATCGGCCGCATGCTTCGCCGGAACATGGGGAAGGCGACCCGTGGTGTCAAATCAGGGGTCGCTCGCGCCCTTTAGAAACCGCCAATTTAGGCGGGAGCGGGGCCGATACGCGGCTATACAACCTTAAGAGGTATTAGATTAAATTTACTATTAATGAGATTACTATTGGAGCGGACTGTGTATTTTCAAAACGGGGGAAGCCAACACCAACGAGTTGCCGGGAACTTCGCCGGCGCGGAGCGTAAATGCCCGATCAGTCCAACCCACCAGCGGGTCGCACGGCGGTAGCGAGCTACGTCGCAACGCTATCGGCCGACCTTGCCAATATGGCGCGCGACACCGGACTGGATACCCTCGGCTATCTGCTTGAGATGGTGCGGCTCGAGGCGGAAAGTTCCCGCGCGCCAGAACGGCCCGAACGGCCGGCGCTCGTAGGTCTCATTGCACCTTCACGCCCAGTCTATCGAGGAACGCCGCCGTCGGATTGCCGTCCGGCACCATGCCGAGCTTGGCCTGCTCGGCGCGGATGTTGTCGCGCAAATCGAAGTCCACATGACCTTCGAAGTCGGTGACCTTGTAGCCGAGCGCCGATAGCTTCTCTGCAACGCGATGCGCGCGTCGCGCGACAAAGGACGATCATCCATCGGCCACGCGGCTTTGATCGGGCCGCCCGCCGTTCAGGCGATCGGCGAGATGGCCGACGGCGATCGCGTAGGCATCCGAGTTGTTGTACTCCTTCAGCACATCGTAGTTTTCGGTGACGATGAAGGCCGGGCCCTTGGCGCCGCTCGGAAAAAACAGAATGCCGCTGCCGGACGACGGGAACGGCTTGCCATCGGCGCGGCGCACGCCGAGCTTGTGCCACTCGGCGAAACTGCCGCGGCTCTTCATGGTGTCGAAGCCGTTCGGCACCATCACTTCGAATCCCCCACGGCAGGCCGTATTTCCATTTGCCCTTTGTAGATATTGCCGGTCGACGCGAGCACGTCGGGCACGTTGTTCCAGATGTCGCTTTTGCCGTCGCCGGAGAAATCGATGGCGAAGTCGACGACATTGGTCGGCATGAACTGGGTCTGGCCCATGGCGCCGGCCCAGGAACTGACCATCTTGTCGCGGGGGAACCGGCCTTCTGCATGATGCCCATGGAGACGATGAGTTCGTTGCGAAGTAGGGATGGCGGTACTTCACGTAAGCCAGACTCGCCAGCGAGCGGAACACGTCCCACTTGTCTTTCGCCGCGCCGTAGTCGCTCTCCATGCCCCACAAGGCCACCAGCACCGAACGCTCAACGGCGAATTTCTTTTCCACGGCGTCGAAGGTTTTCTGCCATTCCTTGGCTTTGGCCATGCCGCGATTGATGCGGCTCTGCGAAACGATATCGTTGATGTAGGTGCCGACCGGCTTGCCGTATTCGGGCTGGCGCTTGGTCGCCGCCGATGACGCGCTGATCGGGTGTGACGCCGTTCATCGCCAGATCGAAGGTGGCGCGGGTGATGCCCTTGGCCTGCGCGTCCGGCCAAAGCTCGGTAACGAAAACGGCGAAGGCCTGATCTTGTGCCTGCGCGGGCGCTGCAAAGAAGACTAACGCGAGCGTGAGCGCGGCAAAACGGACGAACATGTTGGCTGGCTTTGGTGGCATCGGCGAATCTATCGCACGTTATACCAGCGATACCAATGCGCCGCCGTGCCGCTCCAGCCGGCCGGCGATTTCGAGTTCCAGCAACACCGTGCGCACGATGGCCGGCGAGGTGCGCGACATGCGCACCAGATCGTCGATCGCGGCGGGCGTCGGGCCGAGCAGCGCGATGATACGGGCGCGGTCGTCCTCGGGGGGCTCATGATCATGCGGACCGAGATCGTCCGGTGCCGGTTCGCGCGCCGGCAGGTCGACGCCGCGGCCCAGATCGGCTCCAACACGGCGATGACGTCGGCGGCTTCGGTGACCAAGGTCGCGCCCTGCTTGAGCAGGCCGTTGGTACCCCTCGGCGCGCGGGTCGAGCGGCGAGCCCGGCACCGCGAACACTTCGCGGCCTTGCTCGCCCGCAAGCCTGCCGTGATCAGCGAGCCGGAGCGGCGCGCCGCCTCGACGATAACAACGCCGATCGACAGGCCCGAGATCAGCCGGTTGCGGCGGGGGAAGTCGCGAGCGCGCGGCTCCCAGGTCAGCGGCATTTCGGAAACGCCGGCGCCTTCGGCGACGATGTGATCGAGCAGATCGATATGCTCGGCCGGATAGATGCGGTCGTGGCCGCCGGCGAGCACCGCAATAGTGCCTGACGCAAGACTGGCGCGATGCGCCGCTGCATCGATGCCGCGCGCCAAACCCGAGACGATGCCGTAACCGGCCGCGCCGAGATCGCGCGCCAGCCGGTCGGCGAATTTCACGCCGGCCGCCGACGCATTGCGCGAGCCGACAATGGCGACCAGCGGCCGTGGCAGGATCGAAAGCTTGCCGCGCACCGCCAGAAGCGGCGGCGCATCGTCGATCATCTGCAAACGTTGCGGATAATCCGGCTCGCCGAGCGCGACCAGTTTCGATGCCGCGGACACGGGCGGCGTTGAGTTCGGCCAGTGCGTCGTCGAGCGAGCAGATGCGGGCAGGGCCCGACGCGCCGCCGCGGCGCGCCAAGGCCGGCAGCGCCGCCCAAGGCTGCGCGGGCGCCGCCATAATGATTGACCAACTCGCGAAACGTCCGCGGCCCGATATTGTCGCTGCGGATCAGGCGCAGCCAGTCGAGCCGCTGCTCCTCACTCAGCTTGACGCCCGTCATTGCCCATGTGCCGTCCCCACGGGCGACAGCATCGCGCAGGTCGCGGCGGCTACAACCTGGTTTTGAAGAATACAACCTGACGGAGATTTCAGCTCTTCGCGCCGATCTTGCCTTCGCTGCCGTTTATGAGGCGCGCGATGTTGGGCGCGGTGCATGATCCACAGCAGCACGCTCAGAATAGAAACAGCACGCTCTCGTCGGCTTGGCCGAGATACCAGAGCGCCAGCGGCGTCAGTGCGCTCGCAACCAGAGCGGCCAGCGAGGAATAGCGGCCGACCACGGCGACCAGGAGCCAGATGACGCAGAACACCAGCGCCGCCGGCCAGTATAGGCCGATCAACAAACCGATATAGGTGGCGACGCCTTTGCCGCCTTTGAACTTGAGCCAGGCCGGAAACAGGTGGCCGAGAAAGGCCGCCAGGGCCGCCGCCAGCGCCACCGTCGGCCCGGCGAAATGCGCGGTGACCACGACGGCGACGGTGCCCTTGAGCATATCGAGCAGCAGCGTCGCCGCGGCAAGGCCTTTGCGGCCGGTGCGCAGCACGATGGTGGCGCCCGATATTGCCGGAGCCGACGGCGCGGATATCCGGGCCGCCGGCAGCGCGGGTCAGCAGCAGCCCGAACGGATCGAGCCGAGCAGATAGCCGAAGACCAAGGCGAGCGCGACGGTCATACGATTTCGTACACGGTGCGGCCGGCGACGACGGTGCGCACGACGCGGCCGGTCATGCGCGCTTCATCGAACGGCGTGTTCTTCACACTTCGATTTCAACTCGGCGGCATCGATGATCCAGGGCACATCCATGTCGACGACGATGAGGTCGGCCGGCGCACCGCTCCTAAGCGTACCGCCGGAATGCCGAGCAGTTCGGCGGGCCGCGTCGACATCGCGCGCAGCAGCGTCATCAGTTCGATCTCGCCATTGTGCACCAGACGCAAACCCGCGGTCAGCATCGTCTCAAGGCCGATGGCGCCAGGCGCGGCTTCGGCAAACGGCAGACGCTTGGTTTCGACGTCCTGCCGGGTTGTGATCGGACATCACGACGTCGACGAGGGCCGGCGTATGACCGCGGCGACCAGCGCCTTGCGGTCGTCTTCGGCGCGCAATGGCGGCGACAGTTTCAGGAAGGTGCGGTAGGGGCCGATGTCGTTTCGTTGAGCGTGAGATGATTGATCGAGGCCGACGCCGTGGACCTTCAGGCCGGCGTCCTTAGCGCGGCGTAGCACCTCAAGCGATTCCGCGCAGGTGACGGAGGCCGCGTGATAGCGGCCGCCGGTGAGCGCCACCAGCCGGATGTCGCGCTCCAGCATCACGGTCTCGGCAGCGCGCGGAATGCCAAGCAAGCCGAGGGCGGGTGGCGAATTCGCCGTCGTTCATCACGCCGTCGCCGGTCAGATCTGGGTCCTCGGTGTGGTGCACGATCAGCGCGTCGAAATCGCGCGCATACGTCAGCGCGCGGCGCATCACTTGCGCATTGGTGACGCTCCTTTCGCCGTCGGCGAAGGCGACGGCGCCCGGCAGCCTTCAGCAGGCCGACTTCCGTCATTTCCTTGCCGTGCAGATCCTTGGTCAGCGCCGCCATCGGATGCACGTGGACGATCGCGGTTGTCGCGGGCGCGGCGCAGCACGAAATCGACGGTCGCCGGATCGTCGATCACCGGCGAGGTGTCGGGCTGGCAGATGATCGTCGTGACGCCGCCGGCGGCGGCGGCTTGGCTGGCGGAAGCGAAAGTCTCGCGATGCCCGGCGCCGGGTTCGCCGATGAAGGCGCGCATGTCGACGAGGCCTGGCGCGATCAGCTTGCCGCGGCAATCGATGACGTCAGTGCCTTCCGGCACGCCGCCGGCGCCGATGCCTTTCTTGGCCTCGCGGATCACGCCGTCGGCAATCAGGAAGATCGC
This sequence comes from Pseudolabrys sp., assembly GCA_037200245.1. Taxonomy (GTDB): domain Bacteria; phylum Pseudomonadota; class Alphaproteobacteria; order Rhizobiales; family Xanthobacteraceae; genus Pseudolabrys. The sequence continues at coordinate 83,373 of JBBCIM010000029.1, read as the reverse complement.
CGACGATGTCGAGATTGGTCGACGGATCGACGATCCGGGCATTGGCGAAGAGGATGGGGCGGCGGTCGGACAACATCGTCATGCGTTCGGCAGGTTGCGCGACAGAGCCTCGAGCACGGCCATGCGCACGGCGACGCCCATTTCGACCTGCTCGCGGATGAGCGATTGGGCGCCGTCGGCGACGATGGAGTCGATTTCGACGCCGCGGTTCATCGGACCGGGGTGCATCACCAGCGCGTCGGGCTTGGCGTAGGCCAGCTTCTTCTCGTCGAGGCCCCCAATAGTGGAAGTACTCGGAAACCGACGGCACGTAGGAGCCGTTCATGCGCTCGCGCTGCAGCCGCAGCATCATGACGATGTCGGCGCCGTTGAGGCCTTCGCGCATGTCGCGCGCGACCTCGAGCGCCGAAGCGCTCGATGCCGGACGGGAGCAGGGTGGAGGGGGCGACGACGCGCACCCGCGCGCCCATGGCGTTGAGCAGGATAATGTTGGAGCGCGCCACCCGCGAATGCATGATGTCGCCGCAGATCGCCACCAGCAGGCCTTCGAGGCGGCCTTTGTTGCGGCGGATGGTCAGCGCGTCGAGCAGCGCCTGGGTGGGGTGCTCATGGGCGCCGTCGCCGGCGTTGATCACCGAGCAATCGAGCTTGCTGGCCAGGAGTTCGACCGCGCCCGAGGCGTGGTGGCGCACCACCAGGATGTCGGGGTGCATGGCATTGAGGGTAATGGCGGTGTCGATCAGCGTCTCGCCCTTGCGCATCGAGGACGAGCCTGTCGACATATTCATCACGTCGGCGCCGAGGCGCTTGCCGGCCAGTTCGAACGAGGACTGGGTGCGGGTCGAGACTTCGAAGAACAGATTGATCTGGGTGCGGCCGCGCAGCGAGGTGCGCTTTTTCTCGACCTGGCGGTTGAGCTCGACGAATTCTTCCGACAGGTCGAGCAGGCCGACGATTTCGGCGTGCGAAAGGCCTTCGATCCCCAACAAATGCCGATGGCTGAGGACGAATGAGGATTTCGACGCGATGGTCATTAAAGGCAGTTCTATAGGCGCAAGCGCCTTGGGCGGCAAGGCTTTCGCCCGGGCGGTCCACAGGCCCCGGTTAATGCGAATTTGCCGGATTTGGAACATTTTCCCCGTCCGCGCGTTGTCTCGGCGAACACCCGCATATCGGGCTTGAGGAGGTATCTATCATGACAATTTTTAAATTCGTTGCCGCGGCGACCCTTACCGGTGCATTGGCGCTGGCAGCGGTAACGCCGAGCGAAGCGCGCGGCGGTCGGAACGCGGCCGCGATCGGAGGCTTCGCTGCCGGTGCGTTGCTTGGCGCGGCGGTCGCCGGATCGAACAACGGCTATTACGACCGCGGCTATGCGCCGGGATATTATGCCGACCCGGGTTATGCCTATGAGCCAGAGCCGGTCTATGTGCAGCCGCGCCGCGCCTATCGTGGCGGCGGTCAATGTTGGGTCGTAACTGATAGCAGCCGCGGCTATGGTTATTACGGCGCCTGCTGATAGGGACGACATCGACTCAAATTTGGGAGAAGGCGGGACACAGTCTTTTTTCGTGACGGCGGCACCCAACCCGGTCCTCCTAAATTGTCAGTCCGGACGGCTTTATTTTCGCGTTTCCTGAAACCGGAAGCCTTGTTCGGGTGTTGCCTTGCCGAACGCCCGCATCCTCGGGCCATCTCGTGGAGCATCCGTCATGAAGACCGTTTTTCAAATACGCCGCAGCCGTTGCTCTGACCAGCGCGCTCGCCCTCGCAGCCGTGACGCCGTCGCAGGCGCGCAATGGCCGTAACGCCGCGGCGGCGATCGGCTTTGGCGCCGGCGCGCTGGTTGGCGCCGCGGTCGCGGGCTCCAATAATGGCTATTACGATCGCGGTTATGCCTATGGCCCGGGCTATTACGGCGAACCGTCTTACGCCTATGAGCCCGCTTATGGACCGGCCCCGAGCTACTACCGTTCCGGGCCGTCTTATTACGAACGCAACGTGCAGCAGTGCAGCAACTGCTAAATTAGCGGGGTGAGGATCGAACGGAGAGGGCGGGCCAAACGGTCCGCCTTCTTTTTTCGCTCAAGCGCGGTTGAGATGCGTCAGCCGGTCGAGCGCGCCTTGCAGGATGAACATGGCGGCGTGCTGATCGATGACTTCCTTGCGCTTGGCGCGGCGCATGTCGGCTTCGATCAGGCCGCGCTCGACCGCGGCGGTCGACAGCCGCTCGTCCCACAGCGCGATCGGCAATTCGGTGAGCTTGGAAAAATTGCGGGCGAAGGCCCTGGTCGACTGCGCGCGCGGACCCTCGGTGCCGTCCATATTGACCGGCAGGCCGAGCACGAAGCCGGCGGCGGAGCGCTCGGCGGCGAGCGTCAGCACGCGGGCGGCGTCCGCGGTGAAGTTCTTGCGCGCCACCGTCTCGACGCCAGTCGCCAGCCTGCGATCCGGATCGCTGACCGCGACGCCTATGGTCTTGGTGCCGAGATCGAGACCGATCAGCGAGCCGCGCGCGGGCCAATGGCCGGCCGCCTCGATCAGCGGTAAAATCACTCCCATGGCTTCAGCGCTAGCACGCCGTGAAAACGCCGCCAACGGCGCTTGCATTGATGCGCGAAACGAATTCACATAGCCGCATATTCGGGGGGTCGGAATGGCTGTAAGCAGCAAGCGGCAGCGCGCCGATATCGACATGCGCACTTTTGCCAAAAGCGCGGGCGTCGCCATCAAGGTGCCGGCGGGCAACGTCATCTTCACCAAAGGCGATGCCGGCGACTGCATGTACATCGTGCAGGCCGGCGTTATCGACATGGTGATCGGCGACAAGGTGATCGAGACCATCGGTCCGAACGAGGCGCTGGGCTTCATGTCGATGGTCGACGACAACCCGCGCTCGTCCACGGCGCGGGCGCGCGAGGCCTGCGAACTGTCGCTGATCGATGCGCGGACGTTCCGCTTCATGGTCGACGAGGTGCCGAATTTCGCGGCCTATATCATGGGCGCGATGGCGCGGCGCATTCGCGGCATGGGCAAGGCGATGTGAATCTTCGGCCTCCCGGCCATAAGTAGCGCCTGAACGGTTGATACCGAAGAAAAAGTAGGTTTCCCATGCACACGCATTCCATCGAGCCCTGGCAGCACGGCCACATCTTTCTTGGGCAGCAGCACGACCGCCACGAGCGGCGCACCTGGTTCGTGGTGGCGCTGACCTCCGTCATGATGGTGGCGGAGATTGTCGGGGGGCACCATGTTCGGCTCTATGGCGGTGGTCGCCGACGGCTGGCATATGTCGACGCATGCCGGCGCTTTGGCGATCGCGGGTCTGGCCTACCGATTTGCGCGCAGGCACGCGCGCGATCCGCGCTTCACTTTCGGCACCGGCAAGGTCGGCGACTGGCGGCCTTCACCAGCGCGGTGATCCTGGCGTTGATCGCGCTGGTCATCGGTTACGAGGCGGCGATGCGGTTGGCGTCGCCGGTGGCGATCGATTTCGTCGAGGCGACCTGGCTCGCGGTGTTCGGCCTTGGCGTCAATCTCGCCAGCGCCTGGCTGCTGTCCGATCATGGACCCAGTCATGGTCATGGGCATCACCATCATGGACACGATCACGGCCATCACCATCACAAAGGCCACGACACCAACATTCGCGCCGCTTACGTGCACGTGCTGGCCGACGCCATGACCTCGGTGCTGGCCATCGCCGGGCTGCTGGCCGGACGCTATTTCGGCTGGGTCTGGATGGACTCCGCCGCGGCGCTGATCGGCGTCGTCGTGATCTTGAGCTGGTCGGCCGGTTTGCTGCGCACATCGGGCACGGTGCTGCTCGACATGGAGCCCGACGGTCATCTCGCGGGCCATATCCGCAAGCGGCTCGAGATCGAAGGCGACCGGGTCTGCGACCTGCATCTGTGGCGGCTCGGACCCGCCACGCCGGCCTGATCGCCTCGGTGGTCTCCGACCATCCGCAGGCGCCGTCGGCCTACAAGCACCGCCTGCAAGGCGTTGAAGGCCTGTCGCACATCACCGTCGAGGTGCATTTGTGCATGGAAAAGCGCGAGGCGGCTTAGGGCTTTCGCCTTAAAGCTCCATTGCGACCGCGAACGCGCCTCTGCTATACGCGGGCCGCAGTATCTTTGAGGCTTTGAATGTTCGTCGACGCCGATACCGTTCGCCGCATTGCGCGTCTCGCCCGCATCGCCGTGGCCGAGGACGAGGTCGATCATCTCAAGGATGAGATCAACGGCATGCTGGCCTTCGTCGAGCAGCTCTCGGAGGTGGATGTCGAGGGAGTCGAGCCGATGACCTCGGTGACGCCGATGACCATGAAGATGCGCCACGATGCGGTCACCGACGGCAACGATGCCGCGGCGGTGCTCAAGAACGCGCCGGAAACCGACGACAACTTCTATCTGGTTCCGAAAGTGATCGAATGATGCGTATCGACGTATCGCGACGGCGCAGATTTCGCTTCACCTCTCCCATAGGGAGAGGTCGCGAGCGAAGCGAGCGGGTGAGGGGTTACGGACTATCGAGAGTCACTTGCCCCCTCACCCCAACCCTCTCCCCCGCCCAAGTCGGATATATCCGACTTGGGACAGTTAAGATGCCGAACTCGGATAGACCCGAGTTCGGTGGGAGAGGGGGTCCGGCTGAATTCGCCACGGGTTTGTCGATGACGACAAGATCGGTAGATTGAGTATGTGCCTGGCGTGCGAGCAGGGCGATCTGGAAGCGCGGTGGCGGCTGGTCGAGGTCATCGCCGACGGCCGCATGCCGGACGGGCACACGGCCGACGATCTGCGCGCCCTCGGGCTGCCGCAGCCGGGCGAACTGTATCGCGAGATGCAGCTGGACGGCACGGTCCTGATCCGGCAGATGGCGCCGAAAAAATCCGACACCGCTTTTGCCTGCGACACCCCCGTTCATGACTGAACTCACTTCGCTCACCTTGGCGGCCGCACGCGACGGACTGGCGAAGAAAGATTTCTCCGCCGTCGAACTCGCCGACGCGCATTTGCTGGCGATGGAAAAAGCGCGCGCGCTGAACGCCTATGTGCTGGAGACGCCGGAGCGCGCTTTGGCGATGGCGAAAGCCTCCGACGCGCGCCGCGCGGGAGGCCATGCCGGGCCGCTCGAAGGCATTCCGCTGGCGGTGAAGGATCTGTTCGCCACCGAAGGCGTGCGCACCACGGCGTGCTCGCACATTCTCGATAATTTCGTGCCGACCTACGAGTCGACCGTGACCACGCATCTGTGGCGCGACGGCGCGGTGCTGCTCGGCAAGACCAACAATGACGAATTCGCCATGGGCTCGTCGAACGAGACCTCGCATTTCGGTCCGGTGACGTCGCCGTGGCGGCGCAAGGATTCGAACACGCCGCTGGTGCCGGGCGGTTCGTCGGGCGGCTCGGCCGCGGCGGTGGCGGCGCATTTGTGCCTGGGCGCGACCGGCACCGATACCGGCGGCTCGATCCGCCAGCCAGCGGCCTTCACCGGCACCGTCGGCATCAAGCCGACTTACGGGCGCTGCTCGCGCTGGGGAATTGTTGCGTTCGCGTCGTCGCTCGATCAGGCCGGGCCCTTCGCCAAGACCGTGCGCGACGCCGCGATCCTGATGCGCTCGATGGCAGGCCATGATGCCAAGGACACTACCTGCGCCGATCTACCGGTGCCGGATTACGAGAAGGCGGCGGGCCGGTCGGTGAAAGGCCTGCGCATCGGCATCCCGAAGGAATACCGGCTCGACGGCATGCCGGCCGAGATCGAGAAAATCTGGGAGCAGGGCCGCGAATGGCTCAAGGCCGCGGGCGCCGAACTGGTTGAGGTGTCGCTGCCGCACACCAAATACGCGCTGCCCGCCTATTACATCGTGGCGCCGGCGGAAGCCTCGTCCAACCTCGCGCGTTATGACGGCGTGCGTTACGGCCTGCGCCTGCCGGCGCGCGACATCACCGACATGTACGAAGGCACGCGCGCGCAAGGCTTCGGCGCCGAAGTGCGCCGCCGCATCATGATCGGCACCTATGTGCTCTCGGCCGGCTATTACGACGCCTATTATCTGCGGGCGCAGAAGGTGCGCACGCTGATCAAGCGCGACTTCGAGGAATGTTTCAAAGCAGGCGTGCACGCCATGCTGACACCGGCGACGCCGTCGGCAGCCTTCGGCGTCGGCGAGAAGGGCGGCGCCGATCCGGTCGAGATGTATCTGAACGATGTGTTCACGGTGACGGTGAACATGGCGGGCCTGCCGGGCATCGCGGTGCCGGCGGGATCGGACGTCAATGGTCTGCCGCTGGGGTTGCAACTGATCGGCCGGCCGTTCGACGAGGAGACGCTGTTTGCTGCGGGCCACGTCATCGAGCAGGCGGCCGGGCACTTCAAGCCGCACAAGTGGTGGTGATTATTTGTCCGTATTGGCAATCGGCGGCAGGTCGTCGTCGCCCTCGATGGTCTGCTTGCCGCCGAGTTCGCCGCCGCTGAAGATGAACAGCACAATCGCGACCACGACGATGCCGCCGACGACGATGCCGAAGAAACGTGCGTCTGTGTTCATGACGGTTTTGTCCGTCGCATCGCTGCCAACGCCGGCAGGAATCGTCACGCCCCGTACGTTTTCATGCAGAATTCGGGCCATTTCGAGGAGCCTGCGCGCATTGGTTATGGCGGATAAGCCGTTCGCTTGATCAATGTAGTTGATTTTGTTGAGCAAAGGCTTGGCGAAGCGATGTGGTACGGACATACTCTGCCGCAGGTCGGGGGCGAGGCGTGCCAGATAGCGGAACGCGCAAAACCGTACGGGATATGTACGACGCCTATGAGCGTCGCGACTTCAATCGTATCGCCGCTTTAATTCACGACGATATCGACTGGGTGATCTTCAGCCCGGTTTCGGTTTTTCCGTTCGCCGGGCCTCGCCACGGCCGCGCCGCGGTGCTGCAAGCCATGGCCGGCATCGCCGAGCATTACGTGTTGGAGAGCTACAAGAACGAGATCACCGTGGTCGACGGCGACCGCGCCGCGGTGATGTCGGACGTCAGCTTCACGCAGCGCACGACCAACCGCACCATGCGCTTCCGCGTCGCCAACTTCCTGCGCTTTGCCGACGGCAAGCTGATCGAATTCCGCGAATTCGCCAACAGCTTCGATATCGTCGAGCAGGCGCTCGGGCGCGAGTTAGAGCTTTAGTTTTATTTGCGCATGATCTTGTCCGAAAACCCGGTTCCCACTTTTCGGGATCATGCGCTAACCCGGCTCCATGCCGCGTTTCTTGAAGGCCTCGCCGGCGCTGGGTGATGTGAGAAACTTGAGCATGTCCTTGGCCGCCGCCGGCTCTTTGGCGTTGGCGGCGATGCCGCTGGTGAAGATGGTCATCTTCTGGATATCGGCCGGCAGCGGCCCGACATAGTCGACGCCGGGATATTGCGACATCTCGCTGATCTGCTGGATGCCGATCTCGACCTCGCCATTGGCGGTGATGGTACCGACGAAGACGCCGGTAGGCGTCTGCTTGAGCTTTGGCTTGATCTGATCGGCGATGCCAAGTTTGTCGAACAGGCCGATGACGTAATTGCCGCTCGGGCCGGTCGAATAGCCGATCGATTTCGCCGCCAGCAGCGTCTTTTTGAACGCCTCGACGGTCGCAATATCCGGCTTCGGCGCGCCCGCCTTGACGCCGATGCCGACGCCGGATTTGGCGATGTCGATGCGGCTGCCCGGCGCCAGCGTGCCCTTGCCGAGGAACTCCTCGATCTCGGGGCTCGCCATGATCAGCACGTCGAAGAACTCGCCGGCGGCGATGCGCTTCTTGGCGTCGAGCGTGCCGGTATAGACGATCTTGACGGTGTTGCCGGTCGCCTTCTCGAACTGCGGCAGCATTTCGCGGCAGCCTTGTTCGGTCGCCTGTGTCGACAGCACGGTGATTTCAGCGGCGTTGGCCATTCCCACTCCCGACATTATGAGTGCGGCCGCAGCGATGCCCTGGATGTTCATGGTAACCCCCCGGTGACGCGTTTTTGTTGAGGGCAGTCTAGTCTGGCGGCCTTGGGCGCGATAGATAGGCGCCGTCATGAACGTGCACAGCAAACCCGACCGGTTGATCAAGGGCGCCAGCGGCGACTGGGAAGTCGTCATCGGCATGGAAGTCCATGCCCAGGTCACCTCGAAGTCCAAACTGTTCTCCGGCGCCTCGACCGAATTCGGCGGCGCACCCAACAGCCATGTGTCGCTGGTCGATGCGGCGATGCCGGGCATGCTGCCGGTGATCAACGCCGAATGCGTGCGCCAGGCGATCCGCACGGGTCTCGGGCTGCAGGCCAAGATCAATCTGAAGTCGGTGTTCGACCGGAAGAACTATTTCTATCCCGATCTGCCGCAGGGCTATCAGATCAGCCAGTACAAGTCGCCGGTGGTGGGCGAGGGCGAGGTCGTGGTCGACCTGCCGGACGGCGAGACGGTGACCGTCGGCATCGAGCGGCTGCATCTGGAACAGGACGCCGGCAAAAGCCTGCACGACCGTAGCCCCACGCAGTCTTACGTCGACCTCAACCGCTCCGGCGTGGCGCTGATGGAGATCGTGTCCAAGCCTGATCTGCGGTCGTCGGAGGAGGCCAAGGCCTTCATCGCCAAGCTCCGCTCGATCCTGCGCTATTTGGGTACCTGCGATGGCGACATGGAGAAGGGTTCGCTACGCGCCGACGTCAATGTGTCGGTGCGCCGCCCCGGCGAGCCGTTGGGAACGCGCTGCGAGATCAAGAACGTCAATTCGATCCGCTTCATCGGGCAGGCGATCGAGCACGAAGCGCGCCGGCAGATCGACATCATCGAAGACGGCAGCACCGTCGATCAGGAAACGCGGCTGTTCGATCCCAACAAGGGCGAAACGCGCTCGATGCGCTCAAAGGAAGAGGCACACGACTACCGTTATTTCCCCGATCCGGATCTTTTGCCGCTCGAGGTGACGCAAGATTACGTCGATGAACTCAAAACTCACCTGCCGGAACTTCCCGACGCCAAGAAGGCGCGCTTCGTTTCCGACTTTTCGCTGTCGCCTTACGACGCCGGCGTGCTGGTAGCCGAGCGCGAGACCGCGGAATATTTCGAAAGCGTGGCGGAAGGGCGCGACGCCAAAGCCGCGGCGAACTGGGTCATCAATGAATTGTTCGGGCGCCTCAACAAAGAGGGCAAGGACATTGCGGGCTCCCCGGTTGCCGCGACGCAGCTCGGGGAACTCATCGACCTGATCGCCGACGGCACGATTTCCGGTAAGATTGCCAAGAACTTATTCGAAATTCTGTGGACCGAAGGCGGCGAGCCGCGCGCCATCGTCGAAGCGCGCGGGCTGACGCAAGTGACTGATCTCGGCGCCATCGAGACGCTGGTTGACGACGTCATCGCCAAGAATCCCGACAAGGTTACGCAGGCAAAACAAAATCCGAAGCTGATCGGCTGGTTTGTCGGGCAAATCATGAAGACGTCCGGCGGTAAAGCCAGCCCCCAGGCGGTCAACGATCTCTTGAAATCCAAACTCGGCCTCTGACGCGACGCGTATCGGACGCAAAGGACGGTGGGAAGCGTCGCGCGCCGTCATGATGTGCGCGCGCAGCGTCGCCCGGCAAAAATTTCCGCATCGATTGTGAATCGAGAATGCGGTTTGCGATGGAAAGTTTCGGCGCCGATCCAAAAAATTTCGATCGAACGATACCTCCGACGCGAATCACTTTGCACTGATTCGCTCGATTTTGATCGAATCCGCCCTTGCGAGAGGCTCGCGCAAGCCATCCTGTGCAAAATATTTTTGCAGGTGATTTGCGTTGCACAAGATCGCTCTCGGCGCACGACATTGCGCGGTTTTGCACGAAAATATTTTTAATCATGCGCGCAAGCCCGCGCTGTGATGATGCGAAATAACCTTATTTCATCGATGTTTTTGAAATTCGCGCAATAAGTGCGCGTCATGCCACGGAGCAAACACTCGAAACTCGTTCGCGATGATGAAGCGCGTCGAAGCGCGTCCACATTTGGTGTTCTGCACCGCGCATACACACATCGTTAAGTGGAGTCAGTGTTTTTTTCATTGCTCTGTAGTAAACGGAGTGCAGTGCGTGTCGATCCCCGACCGTACTGATCTGAGACACCCGCCATGTTACATGGCTAGGAGGGCAGCAAATGGCTAAACGTAGAAAGAAGGCAGCGAAGGCGGCGAAGAAAAAGGGCAAGAAGAAGAAGCTCTAGTTCTTCTGACGCAGCTGCTTGATCTTCGCCGCTAAGCGTCGAAGGTCGCGTCATACGGACCGGTGCACGCTTTGCGGTGACGAGCGCATCGCGGTTGCTGCGGGTGGGCCCGGTCCTGATGATGACAGAGGGCGTCGGCGAGACATCACGTCTCGCCGACGCCCTCAGTTTTTTTGCAGATCGCTTAGGCGCAGATCACACGCACTATTTTAAGTTGCGCATGATCCCGAAAACCGGTTCCCACTTTTCGGGATCATGCGCCTTTGAGCCGCTTGTTGCACGCGCTCCAGAACTGCGGCCATTTCATTCCCTTCTCGACCTTGCCGGCGGCCTTGACCTCTTTCCATTCGGCGGCACACTTGGTCTGGCGCTCGCGCATGGCGACCTGGCCGGGCGAGGGCGCCTTCTTGCCCTTGGCTTCCTTCTTGGTCTCTTTCTTGTCGGCCGTCGCGGCAGGCGTCTGCGCCTTGGCGCTCTGCATCGATGGCGCCGCGATCAGACCGGCGGCGATCAAGGCCGCGAACACTACTTTACTCATTAGTCCCCCCTCGTTGTGTGGCGGCGAACGCGGCCGGCCGGCCGGCTCCGCAACCCAAAGGGCAGAATAACCAGCGCAGGTTGCGTCCGTCCAGTATCGGCGGCGAGGGCGGGGAGAAAATCCAGCGGTAGCAAAGGCTTTGTCGGGCGTTGCGATCTGCCAGAGCATCGATATGAAGGACCAGAAGGTGCAGGCGGTGCTGTTCGGACGACGGGCGCGATGGCGTTTCGCGTCACACGCTGCCGCTCATCAAACTTGTCGTCACCGGGCTTGTCCCGGTGATTCCGCTTAGGAGGGCAGTGCGCCCCCTAAGCGAGATGGCGGGTTCATAGGCGAGCAAAGCGACGCCGTCCTTAAGGACGGTTATGCCCGGCCATGACAACAATTGTTACTGCGCCCGCTTCCAGGTCTGCGACTTGCACAGGATGCCGAGCACACAGCCCTTGACCTGCGCGCTGGCAGAGGCGTCCGGCACCGTCATGTGCGCGCTGTAGGTCTTGCCGTCGTCGGCATTGTAGATCTCGCCGGACCAGCGGTTCTCGCCGCTCGGCGCCAGGCCGTTGACGACCTGAAGGCCGATCATCGGGCGCATGCGTTTGGCCGGATCCGGATTGAGCGCGTCGGTCTTCGGCTTGCCGGTCCTGGGGTCGTTCGGCTCTTCCAGCCACACCACCCTGCCGCACAGCTTGCCGCCGCAGTTGGAGATGTGGACCTTGGTGCCGCCGTCCTCGGACAGCCAAATGCCTTCCGGCGCGCCAGCGGATGCGCCTGCCGATATGGCAACAAGACAGACCAGGCCGGCCACGGCCCCCATTGCAAAATTTCTCACGAAGAAGTCCCCAGTCAGTTCGTCAGGCCAGGATGGCGAAGCAGTCACGAGCGACGATGATATCGCCCCGTGGTTAGTTCCCCCTAAAGCAGCGCGGTTAGTAGAACGTCACCATGGTACGGGAACAGCGGTATTCCGGCCTTTTTGCGGCATTTTCCCAAGTTCCCGTTTACGCATTCATCATCGATTCATCGCAATGCTTAAACTGTCGTTCAAATTTTAACTCGATGATCCCACTACTCGGACGGGAACAGTGGCCGGGTAACAGGGGACTAAGCGGCCGGCCGCCATGCGGCGTACCGGTCGTAACAAGAGGAGGCCGCAATGGCTGACATCGAGTTTGCAGAACCCAGGACCGCCGACGCCTGCTTCGGTCTCGGCATGAACTTCTCATCGGGCGCGGGCGTCGCGGTCGACCTGGTGCAGGCGCACAAGTGGTTCAACATCGCCGCCATGCGCGGACATGCCGACGGTGCGCGCTTGCGGCGCGAGATCGCCGAGCAGATGGCGGATGCCGAGATCGGTTGCGCCCAGCGCGCGGCCCGCGATTGGCTCAAAGCCCATCCGCAGGCGCCGGCTGCCGCTCCGCTCATCCGGGTCGCGGCCTGATCGCTTCGCGCTTCACGTTTGCGCGGCGAGCGCATCGCGCAATTGTGCAATGACGCTCGCCCAATCGCCCAGCGCCGGCTGACGGAACAGCCGCGTTTGCGGGTACCAGGGACTGCGTTCGCCGGATAAGGTCCAACGCCAGTCCGGCGTGAAGGGCAGCATCACCCAGACCGGGCGCCCGAGCGCGCCGGCCAGATGCACCACCGACGTATCGACCGCGATCGTGAGATCAGCGAGCGCCGCGACCGCCGCGGTGTCGGCCATGTCGGTGAGACGATCGCCGACCGGCGTGACGTTGGCATGGCGCGCCAGCAGCGTTGCGTCGTCGGCGCGCAGATCGCGCTGGATGCTTACGAAGGAAATTCCTTCAAGCGACAGCAGCGGCTCCAGCAATTTCAAATCGATCGAACGATTGCGGTCATTGGCGTGGCTCACTTGGCCGGCCCAGGCCAGCGCCACGCGCTTGCCCGGCAGGGCCTCGATCACGGGGCGCCATTTGGCCATGCGCTGCTCGTCGGCGCGCAGATAAGGAATGCCGGCGGGGATGGTGGCAGGCTCGGTCTTGAGCGCCAGCGGCAGGCTGCCAAACGGACAATGTACATCGTAAGCGGGCAGCGCCTCGCCGCGCGCGTGGCACGACGCAATGCCGTCGAGATCGGCGAGCAGCGCCCTCAACTCCGGCTGCACCTCGAGCACGACCTTGGCGCCGGCGCGCGCCAAAATCGGCGCGTAGCGCGCGAACTGTATGGTGTCGCCGAGGCCCTGTTCGGCATGGAGCAGAATCGCCCTTTGTCCGAGCGGGAATTCGCCTAGCCACAGCGGCTTGTTATAGCCGCGCCGCGTGTCGGTCACGCCGCTGCGTTTCCAGCGCCATTCATATTGGGCAAAGCCCTGCTTCAAGTCGCCGAGCGTCAGCAGCGACAGCGAGCGGTTGAACAGTGCGTCGGCATAGTCTTTTTGCTGGGCGGTCGCGCGGTCGAAACTTTGCACCGCCTCGGCGTGGCGGTTGAGCTGTTGCAGCGCGCGGCCGCGATTATTCCACGCGGCGGCATGCCCGGAGACCGCCGCGACCGCGCGGTCGAAGGCGGCTACGGCCTCGGCCGGCCGGGCCAATTCCATCAGCGCATTGCCGCGATTGTACAAGATCTGCGGCTGTCCCGGCGCCGCGGCGAGCGCAGCGTCGAAATCGGCGAGCGCCTGGGTATGCAGGCCGAGCGTGGCCTTGGCGACGCCGCGGTTGAGCAGTGCTTGCGCGTTGCGCGGCTCGCGCGCCACGATTTTGTCGAAGGTTTCGAGCGCGTCCCGCGGCCGGTTCAAGGAGAGCAAAGCCGCGCCGCGATTCTGCAAAGCCTGCACGTCGTCGGGCTTGATCGCCAGCGCGCGGTCGAGACAATCGAGCGCATCGGCGTCGCGCTTGAGCGCGTGCATGACATTGGCGAGATTGACCAGCGCCTCCGGCACGCGCGGATTGATCTTCACGGCCGCCGATATCAGCCGCAGCGCTTCGCCCATCTGGCCGGCCTGCGCCTTGAGTGAGCCGAGCAGATGCAGCGCGTCGAAATTGTCGGGCGCGGCCTTGAGCACGCGGGCGTAAAGCTTCTCCGCGTCGCGCAGGAGGCCTTGCCGGTGCAGGCCGACGGCGTCCTGCATGGCTTGCGCGATATTGAAACGAGGAGGCTGCACCGCGGCTCACTTTCGCTGCCGCCAGTCGCGGAGCGCCGAGAGATTGTGGGCGCGGCCGCGAATGTCAATCGCTATGCGTGAAGGGACTAGCGTTCCGGCTCGCGCCGCGCGCGCGACGGCTTGGTCGCGGCGCCCGAATAGAACAGATTGCGCTCGCAGCCGCCGCCCATGCCGCTGACGGTCGCCATGCATTGCTCGTAGGTGCTAAAGCCGCAGTTCCTGCCGCCTTGATCGTCGCCGCCGTATTGCGCGCACCACGGATATTCGGCGGCGCGGGCAGGCTGCGCAGCGCCGGGAATGCCGATAACAGCAATGGCGGCGAGGCCTGCGGAAACCAACGTGAGCCTGGTCATCTTTTTCGTCCCGGCTGTTGAGATGATGCGCCGTTGAGAGCGTTAACCCGACTCTTCGTTCTTTAGTTCGCCGGCGGCCAAATTTTATGCGGCGGTAAACCAGTCACAAGCTCAAACAGCCTTTGCGCCGAGGCTTTGGGGCAAAACTGGCGGAGACGGAGGGATTCGAACCCTCGATACGCCTTTGGAGCGTATAACGGTTTAGCAAACCGCCGCCTTCAGCCACTCGGCCACGTCTCCTCAGCGCATAGGCCTATAGAAACTGCATTCTTTGGTCAAACGGCAGTAGAGGGTGCTGAGTCCGGCAGATGGCGGCCCTAGTTGAGCGGCTTGACCGCAAATCCCCGAGGGCTATCCCCCCTTCGTTGGCGCTCCACCATTGTCGTATAGGCGCTTTCAATATGACGGGCGAGGCGCTCGGTATCGAACAACGGATAGGCCGTTCGGTTCCGCACCAACTTTTCCTTCAGAGCGGCCAGCAGGGCACGTTCTTTGGCGAGCTTTTGCGCCGTCGCTTCATAGTCTTCGAGCGAGTTGGTGATGAGTTCGGGGAGTCCGATTGCATTGAGCACGCTGGCGGCAACTCGGCCGGCGAAGGTCGAACCGATGCAGGTCAGTACCGGCAGACCGGCCCAAAGCGCATCTCCGGCGGTGGTGTGGGCGTTGTATGGCAAAGTGTCGAGAAACAGATCGGCCTGCCGGTACCGCGCAAGGTGGTCCGCTATTGCCGGCACTCTGGCGGCAAAGATCAGGCGTTCCGGCGCGATGCCGCATGTCGCGGCCTCGCGCCGCAAGTTTTCGATGGTTGCCGGGTTTCCTGTGGACAGCCAGAGCACGCTGCCTTCGCTAGCCTTCAGCATCCGCATCCAGGCATGAAACATTGCCGGTGCGATCTTGTAGGTATTGTTGAAACAGCAAAACACGAATGCCGTTTCGGGTAGGCCGCATGCGGCGCGTGTCGGCGTGGGCTCGGCGACCGGCTGCAGGCTGTCATTGGGCAGGTAGCTGTCTGGAAGCCAGACGACATTCTCCGAAAAATATTGGCGTTGGTCTTCGGGAATAACCGTGGAATCGGCGAGAATATAATCAACGAAATCCGCCCCGGTCGTGCCGGGATGGCCGAGGTAGTAGACCTGAACGGGCGCAGGCCGGCCCGCCAAAATGCCGGGCCTGGCGTTCCCGGTCAGTCCGTTGAGATCGACGACAATGTCGATCTCAAGCCGCCGGATAAGCTCGGCGATTTCCTGGTCGGTTTGAGACCGGGCATCAATAAAATGCTCAAAAGCATTTTTGATCCGCTGGCGTAACGCCGAGCCATCGTCCGGCCCGATTGAGATCGCCGTTGTCTCGAACCGGTGTGTGTCGTGCTGCTCGAACAGCCGAACCGTCAGAAAACCGATGACGTGGTCGCGAAGATCGGTCGATAGATAGGCGACACGTATCCGATCGTGCGAATAAATCTCTCCTCGCCAAACTTTGGCGAAGCGCGGCAACTCGTCAAGAAAACGCTTGGCGCAATTCAGTTGATCCGCTGGCGACGACGGGATGGAGAGAATTGGAAATGGATGACTGACCGGCTTGCCGTCACGCAGGCCGGCGAGAAGATGTGAAGCCTCTGCGTCAAGATCGGTCCAGTCGCATGTCAACATCTTGGCATGAAGGCGGGCGCCTTCGACGTGATATAAAGCCGGTTTGATCTTGAACGCTTGGTCATACGCAACGAAGGCGTCGCGATGTTGTCCTAGTGCGGTATGAACATTGCCGCGTCCCTTCCATGCTTCGGCGAGGTCGGGGACGAGCGCCAGCGCCTTGTCAAAAGCAGCAGAAGCATCGTCGTATCTGTTGAGCATGGTGCAGGCGTTGCCGTATCCGAGCCACGCCTCAGCGAACTGCGGCACCAGTTTCAGCGCATTGCCATATGCCGTGAGCGCATCGTCATATTGAGCGAATGTAGAACAGATGTTACCGCGTCCGTGCCAAGCTTGCGCGAAATCGGGGTTTAGTTTCAGCGCCCTGTCATATGACGCCAGGGCATCGCTGAATTGTTTGAGCTCCGCGAGCGCGTGGCCGCGGCCGAGCCATGCCTCGGCAAGATCCGGCCTTAGTTTTAGAGCTGCGTTGAATACATCAAGCGCCCGGTCAAACAACGCAAGCTCGGACAGCGTTTTTTCCCTTATTGCAAAGGGCTTCGGCATAATTTGGGTTGATTGAAATCGACTTATCGAAATCGGCGATGGCATCGGCGTAGCGCTTGAGATCGTTTTGGACCGTGCCGCGGTTGTTCCAGGCTTCTGCAGCGGTGGGATTGATTGCCAGCGCCTCGCTGAAGCGCTGCAGGGCCTCGGCAGGCCGGTTAAGGGTCTTGAGTACAATGCCGTAGTTGTACAGCGTGGTGTCGGACGTGGGATTTATCTCTAGGGCGCGCCGGTAATATTTCTCCGCTTCGGCAAGGCGTCCGAGTTGCGTCAGCAGGATCGCGAATACATTGAGCGCCGCGACATGGCGGGGCTGCGCGCTCAATAACTGCTCAAATACGCGTTCCGCGTCCGCCGGATTTCCCGCCTGAAACGCCGCAACGGCGTTATGAAATAATATGTCTACCGGGGACGCCACGGAAAATTACTCCCGAACTCAGTTTAGCCGCCGTGATTTCTCAGGCGGAGCACAAAGTTTCGGCACAGGCAAATGGCCGCGCCGCGGCGCAAGATGTGAGGTGCGAGGTACTCCAAAACGCACAGGCCGTGCCGCTAAGAGTCGTTGTTTCGGCGGCCCGCCGGCGAGTCGTCTGCGACCCTTTTTTAGTTTTAGTTTTGGGCCGGGAGAGACTGCCTTCGAATTGGGCGGTATCCGGCGGTTGAGTGCCTGAAAAACGATGAAAAGCCTTCGATTTTGCCCAGAGCGGTGCTATAAAACCTATCTATCGTGGCTTGATTCGACGTTTGGTTGTGGTCGGTTGATTGCACGTAACGCTCTGTATTAGCTCGATAAATCAAGTCTAAACGGTGCAAAACGCCATGCCCTGGAACCCTGGTTCCGGGGTGTAAAAGCATGCGTGTTTTTTGCGCAACACTTAGGCGAAAACCGCCCCGGAGCCCTGTGGGTAGGGTGCTTCGTCGTTGCACCGAAGGGCTCATTCGCTAATGTCGTCGATGCGACGGAGGGGGCATCCCCGTGTCGTGCTTTCCGGTGGGACGGATTGCATCAAGTGTTTTGCCCGAGTTGGGTCGACCGCGTGGTGTGAAAAGTTTCTCCGAATTGCGGGGAGCAAGGGGAAGTTCCATCGGTGCTGTCGCACTTGGCGGATACGGAACCCTCTCACGATAAACAATGTTTTGGAGGTTCAAGATGAAGATGGTGAAAAGCCTTCTCCTGGGCACCGCAGCGGGTCTCGTTGCGATGACTGGGGCGCAGGCTGCCGATCTTCCCGTTAAGGCCAAACCGGTCCAGTACGTGAAGATTTGTAGCTTGTACGGTGCGGGATTCTATTACATCCCGGGCACCGACATGTGCCTTAAGGTTGGTGGTTGGGTCCGCCAATACATGGACTACAACGCCAACAGCAGCTTGACGTCTGGTCCGATGATCAACAACGTGAATACCCGCAGCACGCAGAACTTCGTTGCGCGTGTCCGCGGTTACATCACGGCGGACGCTC
Source organism: Pseudolabrys sp. (assembly GCA_037200245.1). Lineage (GTDB taxonomy): Bacteria > Pseudomonadota > Alphaproteobacteria > Rhizobiales > Xanthobacteraceae > Pseudolabrys. The sequence goes on along the minus strand of JBBCIM010000029.1, from coordinate 65,473 downwards.
GCAACCAGACCGAGTTCGGTACGTTGCGCAGCTACATCGCGGTCGGTCTGTCGGCTACGAACACGACGGGCGCCTCCAACGACGCGGCGAGCGGCGCGAGCGGCTTCAGTTCGAACCGTGCGTTCATCCAGATCGCCGGCTTCACCTTCGGTCTGTCGCAGTCGTTCTACGACTTCTTCCCGACCCCAGCTCTGTCGTTCTTCGGCGGCAACATCTTCGCCTCGAGCGATACCTCGGACGGCGGCAAGACCGTGACGGCCTACACCGCCCAGTTCGGCAACGGTCTGTCGGCTACGGTGTCGGCTGAAGGCGTTCGTGCGACTTCCGTCTACAGCGGAGCGGGCGTGATCGGTTCGACGGCGGTTGCCGTTGCTCCGGCGACGTTCAACGCTGGTTCCTTGGCGCCGACTGCGGCCAGAGGCGCCCAGATGCCGGACTTCGTCGCCAACCTCCGCCTCGACCAGCCGTGGGGCTCTGCTCAGATCATGGGCGCGATCCATGACGTCAGCGGTGCTTACTACGGCGCGTCGCAGGATACCGGTAACCCGAGCAATACGCTGGGTTGGGCTGTCGGTGCGGGTCTCCGCATCAACGCGCCGCAGATCGGACCTGGCGACTACTTCGACGTTCAGGTCAACTACGCGCAAGGTGCGAGCGGCTACACCAACAACGCTGGTGGCGCTTACGCGTTCTTCAAAGGCGGCGTCGGCGGCAGCTACGGCATGGGCGTCATCACCGATGGCGTTTATGGCGGCAGCGTTGCCCTTGGCACCGCGACCGGCGTCAATCTGACGACCGCTTGGGGTGTCCAGGCTGCTTACGAGCACTTCTGGAGCAAGTCCTGGCAGACGTCGTTGTATGGCGGCTACATTGCCACCAGCTACAACACGCAAGCTAACGCGATCCTGTGCGCCGGCGAAGCTGCCGGCGGCTTCACGGGCGCGGGTGCTGGTGCAGGCTCTGCCGCGGTGGCGGCTGCCGGTTGTAACAACAACAATGCGCAGTACATCATCGGCAGCCGTACCCAGTTCAACATCGACTCCAGCACCTATCTCGGTGTCGATATTGCGTACCTGGGCCTGAAGTCGGGGACGATGCCTGCTGGAACCCCTGTTCCGGCGTCGGGTGCCCAGCCGGCCGGCGTTCGTGCGATCCAGGACCAGAATACCTGGGTTGGTCAGTTCCGCATCCATCGCAACTTCTATCCCTGATCGTCCGATCGGTTGATATCAGTTGAGAGAAAGACCCCCGGCAGGAAACTGCCGGGGGTTTTTTCGTTGTGGCGGCGCCTGCGATAGTGCGGCCGGGGCTTACTTGATGGCCGGTTCTTCTTCAGCCATACCGGCCTGGAAGTTGAGCAAGGCCGAGACCGTCCGATGGCTGAAATGCCGGATAACGCGCAGGAACTCCTCGGCCGGGCCGTCGCCGCATTTCGCGCCGGTAATTTTTCGCAAGCGCAAAAGCTGTGCGCCGCGGCCGTCGACAAAGACAAGAAGAACATCGTCGCGTTGCATTTGTCCGGCGTTTTGGAAGCGCAGCAGAACAATGCCATCAAGGCGCTGCGGCTGTTCGACCGCGCGCTGGCGATTAAGCCGGATGCGGCCGACATTCTGGCGGACAAAGGCAAGGTGCTGACCGAGAGCGGGCGGCATCGGGAGGCCTTGGTCTGCTTCCAAAAAGCCGTCGCGATCAACCCGCAGCATTGGATGGCGCTGCACAACCAAGGCTGCACGCTATTGGCGCTCGAACGCGCCGAGGAAGCGCTCGTCGTGTTCGACCAGCTGGTGGCGATGGTGCCGAATTTTCCGCCGGCTTTTAACAACCGCGGCGTCGCGCTCAAGCGGCTCGACCGCAACGAAGAGGCCATCGTCAGCTACCGGCAGGCGATTGCGCTCAACGGTCAGGACATCGAAGCCTGGAGCAATCTCGGCGACGCGCTGTTCAAGCTCAAGCGTCACGACGACGCCGCGGCGGCGTACGAGAAGGCGCTGGGAATCAAGCCCGATTTTCCCGAAGCCTGGCTCGGCCGCGCCAATGTGCTGTATGCGCTCAAGCGCTATGATGACGCGTTGGCGGCCTTCGACCGAACGCTGGCGTTGCGGGCGGACTATGCCGAGGCCTGGCTCGGCCGTGGCAGCGTGTTCTTCGTCTTCAAGCGCTACGACGAGGCGCTGGCCGCCTACGGCAAGGCGCTGGCGCTCGATGCCAACCTGCCGCGCGCCTGGCTCGGCAAGGCCAATGTGTTTCTCAAGGCCCATCACTACGAAGAGGCGGTCGCGGCCTATGAGCGGCTGCTAGCGCTGGCGCCGGACTACAAATTCGGCAAAGGCCAGTTGCTGCACAGCAAGATGCTGTGTTGCGACTGGTCGGACTTAGCGCGCTTGCGCGACGGCATCGTCGCCGACATTCATGCCGGATTGCCATCGGCCGATCCGTTCGGCTTCCAGGCGGTGGCCACGGCAGCGCAAGACCTCAAGCGTTGCGCGGAAATCTATGCCGCCGAGCGATACCCGGCGTCGCCCAATCCGCTGTGGAATGGCGAGCGCTACGACAATGCGAAGATCCGCGTCGGTTATGTGTCCGGCGAGTTTCGCGATCACGTCATTTCGCAATTGATGGCTGGGCTGTTCGAGCGCCACGACAAGAGCTGCTTCGAGCTGTTCGCCTTCGACAACGGCTGGGACGACGGCAGCGCGATGCGCGCGCGAATCGACAAAGCGTTCGATCATATCGTCGACATCGCCAGGCTCGACGACGCGCAGGCAGCAAGCGCAATCAGGGAGCGGCAGATCGACATCCTGGTCGATCTCAACGGCTATTTTGGCGATGAGCGCACCGGGGTCTTCGCGCGAAAGCCTGCGCCGGTTGCGGTCAGCTATCTTGGCTATTCAGCCACCATGGGCGCGCCCTACATCGATTATATTCTCGCGGATAAATTCATCATCCCGCCAGCGCTCGGGAGTTTCTACACCGAGAAGGTCGCCTATCTGCCGGACACGTTCCAGATCAACGATACTGCGCGGCGGGCTGCGGAGCGCACGCCGTCGCGGGCCGAACTGGGCTTGCCGGACAACGGTTTCGTGTTCTGCTGCTTCAACAACAATTTCAAGATCACGCCGGACATGTTCGACGTCTGGATGCGGCTGCTCGGCGACGTCGACGGCAGCGTGCTGTGGCTGAGCGAGAGCGTTCCCGCGGTGTCGCGCAATCTGCGGCGCGAGGCGGCGGCGCGCGGGGTCGCGCCCGAGCGCGTGGTGTTCTCAGGGCGCACGGCGACTTACGCCGATTATCTGGCGCGGTACCGCGCCGCCGATCTGTTTCTCGACACGGCGCCGTTCAATGCCGGCGCCACCGCCAGCGATGCGCTGTGGATGGGCGTGCCGCTGCTGACCTGCGCCGGCGAGCCGTATACGGCGCGGATGGCGGGCAGCCTGCTGCAGGCGACGGGCGCTAATGAACTCGTCACGACGTCGATTGCGGACTATGCCGCGATGGCGGTGAAGCTGGCGCGCGATCCGGTGCTGCTCGCCTCGATCAAAGCCCAGCTCGTGGCCAACCGCGATAGCTCGCCGCTGTTCGACACCGCGCGCATGACGCGGCATATCGAGGCGGCCTATATCGCGATGGTCGAACGCGCCCGGCGCGGTGAAGCGCCGGAAAGCTTCGCGGTCAGTTAAGGAGCGCAGGACGCCACGAAAGCCGCGATGCGGGCGATGGTGTCGGCTTCGGCCAGGAGCGGCGCGTGGCCCTGGTCGGGAATTTCCAGCGTCTCCATCGCGTCGCGCCGCGACCGCATCGCCGTGACCGTCTCGGCCGACAGCAGATCGGAGTTGGCGCCGCGGATCGCCATCAGCGGCACATGGCGCAGCGCGTCGAACTGCGCCCACAACGGCGGCAACGGCCGCTCGAAATCGATGCCCTCCATAGTCTTGGCGAGGTTGACGTCATAGACCGGCACCAGCGCGCCATTTTGCTCCTTGAAGGTGCGGTGCGCGCTCGTGAGCCACTCATCATGCGTCAGCTTGGGGAACTGGGCGTCGAACAGCCGGCGCAGGATCTCGGCGGCTTCCTCGTAATTGCGCGGCTGCGGCAGCTTGCCGACATAGCCTTTGATGCGCATCAGCCCCTTGGGCTCGATCACCGGGCCGATATCGTTGAGCACGACGCCGGCAATCGCGGTCGGGCGCAATGCGCCGAGCAACATCGTCAGAATGCCGCCGCGCGAGGTGCCGATGAAAATGGCGGGCAAAGCCTCGAGCGCGGTGGCGACCGCCAGGACGTCGGCGATCTCGACCTGGAAGGAATAATTGGCCGGGTCGCGGTCGTAGTCGGATAAACCACGGCCGCGATAGTCCAGCGCGATGACGCGGCGGTCATGGGGGCCTGCCAGCGCCTCGGCGAGCAGCTCGAAATCGGCGGCGGTGCGCGCCAGGCCCGGCAGGCACAGCACCGGCAGCGTGGCCGCGCTGCGGCGGCCGTAGCAGCGCGCGTGCAGCCGCAGGCCATCGGGCCCGGAAATGAAGACGGAGGAGGGAACGGGAGCGTTCATGCGCGGCGATTGTCGGGGCAACGCGCGCGCCGGGTCAAGTCTGGGCCTTGGTGGTGTCATGCCCCGCTTTCGCGGGGAGGAACGGGGAAATTTAGTTCGCGCCGCCGCGCTTGAGGTCGGCCTCGATCAGCAGCTTGCTGCCGCCGCCGAAGCGGGCGCGGTAGACCTGCAGATTTTCCATGATGCGCTGGACGTAATTGCGCGTCTCGGCGATCGGGATGCGCTCGGCCCAGTCGACCGGGTCGACTTTCGGGTCGCGCGGATCGCCGTAGGCCGCGATCCACTGCCGCACACGGCCGCGCCCGGCATTGTAGCCGGCGAAGGTGAGCGGATAGGAGCCATTATAGGTGGACAGCAGCATCGACAACTCGGCCGCGCCCATCTGCATGTTGTAGATCGGATCGCTGAGCAGCCGGCCGCGGTTATAGGGCGCCTTGTATTTCTTGGCGGTGTCCTGCGCCGCCGCCGGCGTCACTTGCATGAAGCCGTAGGCATTGGCGGTCGAGACCACTTTTTGATTGAAGTGGCTTTCCTGCCGCGCGATCGAATAGATCACCGAGGAGTCAACCGGCGGCGCAATCGCCTGGTATTCCGGCAAGCCGACAATCGGGTAGGCGTAATATTCCAGCGGCAGGCCGCGGCCGTAGGCGCCCTTGCCGAGCAGCAGCATGGCGCGGCCGTCGCCGCGCTTGCCCGCGGCTTCCGCCAGCATCGCCATGCCGGCGATGTCGGTGCCGCTTTCGCCGAGTTCGGCATAGATCGAGGCGATCATGTCGCGCTCGTCGAGCGCATAGAGGATGTCGACGGCGCGTACGATCTCGAGATTGCTCAGGATGCGTTCTTCTTCGGCTGTGAAGGCCGGCGGCCCGCGCAGGCCTAGTTCGGAAAGGCCGAGGCGCGCCCGCGCCAACTGGCCGTAATAGGTGGCCGTGTGCTCGGCCGCCTGCTCGTAGAAGGCCTTGGCCTGCTGCCGGTCACCCATCGCCTCGGCGGCGCGGCCCTGCCAATAGCCGCCGCGCGCCAGCGCATGCGGGTTGACGTTGCCTTCGTTGATCTTGGCGAAATGGGCCGCGGCGGTCGCCGGATCGTGCAGGAAGCGTAGCGCGATCCAGCCGGCGGTGAATTGCTGGTCGACGCGGTAATTGCCCTGCGGCGGCGGTGGCGCCTCGCGCGCGACGCGATAAGCGGTCTGCGCGTCGTTGTCGTCCAGAAGTTTGCGCACCAGCAGGCGGCGTTCCACCCACCACTGGTCGAGGTCAACATAGCCGTCCGGATCCTTCGGCGTGGTCAGTATCAACTTGCCGGCTTCGTCCGCCTTGTCGGCTTTGCGCAGGAACTGCACCTTCGCGAAAATATAGCCGGGCTCGTTGCGGACGGCGGCCGGCACCGCGTCGAGCGCGGCTTTGGCGTTGGCGGCCTTCTTGATGACCGCGGCGCGGGCGCGTGCGATCAGGAGATCGTTGCCGCCCACACGCTCGGCGGCGCGCAAGCCGGATTCGACGTCGTCGGCATAGAAACGCTTTTCCATGCGCGCCTTGTGATCGGCGGGCGTGAGCAAGGGGCCGAACATCTCCAGAACTTTTTTCTCGACGTCGGCGCTGGCGTCGTCATTGCGCCAGGCCTGGCGCACCAAGTCGGCGGCGGCATTGCGGTCGCCTTGGGCGAGCAGAGCGCGGGCCAGCACGTAGCGGCCCTTGGCGGTGGCGGGCTGCCGGTTGGCAAAGAAGGACCGCACCGTGCCGTCGTCGAGCTTGTCGTTCCACAGCGCGTTCTCGGCGCGGCGGCGGAACAGCGGCGAATGCGGCCAGCTCGGATTGGCGTTGATAAAGTTGAAGTAGCGCTGGAAGGTCGGCTTGGTGTTGTCGCTCTTGAGGATGATCCACTCGGCGAGCTTGCGGGCGACCGGGTCGACGATCGAGTTCTCCGACACGCTGGCGACGACTTCGTTGTTCTTGCGGGTCGACTCGATGACCTGCTTGACCAGCGCGATGTCGGCCGCCGAGGTGCTCTGGCTTGGCGCCAGCGCAAAAGGCCCGGAGGTGGGCCGCATCAGCGGCGCGAAGGTGGCGCGGCTGGAAAAGATCGCGCCGCGCAGGCCCACATTGGCCTGGGCAAAGGCGTTGTACTCGGCGCCGGCCTTGGTAGGGCGCTTGGGCGGCAGATGCACGGCTTGAGCGGCTGGCGCCGTCTGGGCGGCGTTTTTAACGGGGGCGGCGAGGGTGGCCTTCGGCGCGGCGTGAACGGCCGGGCGCGGGCGCGGCAATGGAACTTTCTTGGGTGCGGGCACGGCGGCGTGGACGGTCGACCCGACCGCCGTCGCGAGCACCAGGGCACAACTTAGCCCCAGGCCCTGCCGGTTCCATTTAAACCAATACATTCAATCTCTTGCCCGGTCCTCTGGCAACGTTCTGCGCGCTTTCGCCGGCCGACTCAAGCCCGGCGCAACCTATCTATTAGCGCGATTTCCTTGCCGAAGGGCTACCCCAAAAAGCCACGCTGGCCCTTAGCCTGCCACGGCGGCGAAAGCGGGGCGGACCGGCCCATCAGACCATTTGATGCCGGCATTTCGGCGGAGGGCTTTCATAGGTCAGGACGACCCGATATTGATGGGTTGCAACCGCCGGAGGCCTGCCATGACCGCCAAAACCAGTTTCCGAGGATCGTTCACCGCGCTGGTCACGCCGTTCAAAAATGGCGCGCTCGACGAGGCGGCGTTCCGCGACTTGGTCGAATGGCAGATCGGCGAGGGCACCAACGGCCTGGTGCCGGTCGGCACCACCGGCGAGAGCCCGACGCTATCGCATGACGAGCACAAGCTCGTGGTCGAATGGTGCATCGATCAGGCCGACGGCCGCGTGCCGGTGATCGCCGGTGCCGGCTCGAATTCGACCGCCGAGGCGATCGAACTGTCCAAGCATGCCGAGGAGGCCGGCGCCGACGCGGTGCTGATCGTCACGCCCTATTACAACAAGCCGACGCAAGAGGGCATGTACCAGCACTTCAAGGCGATCAACGACGCCATCGGCGTTCCGATCATCATCTACAACATTCCCGGCAGGTCCGTCGTCGACATGTCGGTCGACACCATGAAGCGGCTGTTCGACTGCAAGAACATATCCGGCGTCAAGGACGCCACCGCCAGCATGATGCGGGTGTCGCAGCAGCGCGAGGTCATCGGCCCCGACTTCAACCAGCTCTCCGGCGAAGACGGCACGTGTCTCGGCTTCATGGCGCATGGCGGCCATGGCTGCATCTCGGTGACGTCGAACGTGGCGCCGCGGTTGTGCGCGGAATTCCAAGCGGCCTGCCTCAAGGGCGATTTCGCCGCCGCGCTCAAGCTTCAGGACAAGCTGATGCCGCTGCATCAGCATCTGTTCGTCGAGACCAACCCGTCGCCGGCGAAATATGCGCTCTCGGTGCTCGGCAAGTGCTCCGATGGCGTGCGGCTGCCGATGGTGGCGCTGTCGGACAAGTCCAAGGCCCTGGTGCGCGACGCCATGGTGCATGCCGGACTGATCAATTAGCGCGTGATCCCGAAAAGTGGGAACCGGTTTTCGGACAAGATCACGCGCCAGGAATAAGCTATGCTCGAGGAATTCAAGAAATTCGCGTTGCGCGGCAACGTCATCGATCTCGCGGTCGGCGTGATCATCGGCGCGGCCTTCGGCAACATCGTCGCGTCGCTGGTGGCCGACATCATCATGCCGGTGATCGGCGCGATTACCGGCGGCCTGGACTTCTCGAACTACTTTTTGCCGCTGTCGGCCAAAGTCACCGCCACCTCACTCGTGGAGGCAAAAAAGCAAGGTGCTGTATTAGCTTGGGGCAATTTCCTCACCATCACGCTGAACTTCATCATCGTCGCTTTTGTGCTGTTTCTGGCGATCCGGGCGATTGGTCGGCTAGTCAAGAAGGAAGCCGACAAGGCGCCGGCGCTATCCAAGCAGGAGCAGTTGCTCACCGAGATCCGCGATCTGCTGAAGACGCGCTGAAGTCCTATATAAGGCGCCATGGTCGCTAAACCCCGCTTCAAGTCCGTCGCCGAAAACCGCAAGGCGCGCTTCAATTACGAACTGGGCGAGGTCATCGAGGCCGGCATCGTGCTGACCGGCAGCGAGGTCAAATCCTTGCGCTCCGGCCGGGCCACCATCGCCGAGGCCTATGCCGACGCGCGCGACGGCGCCATCTGGCTGATCAACGCCAATATCCCGGAATATCTGCAGGCGCACCGCTTCAATCACACGCCGAAACGGCCGCGCAAGCTGCTGCTGCATATGCGCCAGATCAGCCGGCTGGCCGGCGCGGTCGAGCGCGAGGGCATGACCATCGTGCCGCTCAAGCTATATTTCAACGAGCGCGGACGCGCCAAGATCGAGATTGCGCTCGGCAAGGGCAAGAAGCTGCACGACAAGCGCGAGACGCTGAAGAAGCGCAGTTGGGACCGCGAGCGCGGCCGGCTGATGCGGGATAAAGGCTAGCGGTCATCCTCGCTTCCCGCGGGGATGAGCAGCTTCGCAGCTACTGAATCACGCCGCAGGCGATGCGGCCGCCGGCCTCGCCGGCCGGATCCGTCTTGTAGTCGTCGCTGCCGGCGTGGATCACGATGGCTGAGCCATCGGTGTCGAATACCGAATTCGGCTTGCCCTTTTCCAGCGTGATGTTGGCATTCACCACCTCGACCGTCAGGTCGCCGGTCTGCGGGATGTGCAGATTGGGCATGTCGCCGGCATGAAAACCTTCCGCCGCCAGCATGCCGTGCTTCTTGTTGCCGGGATTGAAGTGGGCCGCCGGCCGAGGTGAAGGAGGGCCCTTCGCATTTGCCGACCGCATGGACATGGAGGGCGTGCTCGCCGGGCGGCACGCCCTTGACCGAAATATTGATCAGTACGCCATGCGGCGTCTGGGTCAGGTTGGCGAGCCGACTTCCTTGCCGTCGCTGCTTTTAAGCGCGGCGGTAGCGCTTTGCGCCGCCGCGGGCAGCGCGGAGGCGGCGAACAAAGCCACGGCGAGGCCGCCGATCAGCGTTAGTCGATGGGAATTCAGATGAGGATTCATTGGGGGCGCTCCTGGTGCGTTTCTTGGTTGGTCTTGAGCATATGGTGTCCGGGGTTAAGCTTTCGAAGCGCGGTCACCTTGCCGTGACAATGTGTAACAGAGGTACGCCCGGTATGCCGCCGACCAAGCTCGATCACTGCGTGATCAAGGTTTCCGAATGGGAACGCTCGAACAGGTTTTATACAGAAGTGATGGGCGCCGAGTTGGTTCCGCGCCCTGCTGGCTTTGCCTATCGCTTCGGCGACAAGCAGCTCAACGTGCATGGGCCGGCGTGCAGCCGGCGAAGTCGCCAAGCTCCCGGTGCAGCGGGCAACAGTGATTTATGTTTCGAGTGGGGCGGGCCGATCGACGATGCCATCGCGCATCTTAAGGCCCATGGCGTTACGATCGAGCGCGGGCCGCTGCAGCGCTTCGGCGCCAAGGGGCCGGGCACGTCGATTTATTTCCGCGATCCCGATGGCTCGCTGATGGAGTTCATGAGTTATTCCGAACACAACTAGTCATTGCCGGGCTTGACCCGGCAATCCATCATCTTCGAAAAGATGGATCATCGGGTCTCGGCACTTCGTGTCGGCCCGGTGATGACATAAGGGAGGGAGTCGACCATGACCGAAGCGCCAGGCATGCATAATCCAAACGTTCTGCCGCCGAATATTCCGGCGCCGCAGGACGACGGCGCGGCGCGCCAATCTCGCCGGAATGACGCTACCCGATCTGGCGCTGCCGGCCACGAACGGCGAGCAGGTCAATCTGTCGAAACTTAAGGGCCGCACGGTGGTCTACATCTATCCGCGCACCGGCGTGCCGGGAATCGATACGCCGCCGGGCTGGGACCAGATCCCGGGGCGCGCGCGGCTGCACGCCGCAGTCCTGTTCGTTCCGCGATCATTTCGGCGAGTTGAAGCGGCTCGGCGTGGCGCAGCTTTACGGCCTGTCGACGCAGGATACCGCCTATCAGCAGGAAGCGGCGGCGCGGCTGCATTTGCCGTTTGCGATTTTGTCGGACGAGAAGCTGGCGCTTCGCGACGGCGCTCAAGCTGCCGACCTTCATCACGTCCGGCATGACGCTGTTGAAGCGCATGGCGCTGGTGATCGACGACGGCGTCATCGCGAAAGCGTTTTATCCGGTGTTTCCGCCGGACAAGAACGCCGAGGAAGTGATCGCGTGGCTTCAATCCAGATAGGCGCGCACCTTCGTAAACACATCCCGGAACATCGCCGGCGTCAGCACGCCGGTGTTGGTGTTGTAGCGCGAGCAGTGATAGCTCGAAAACAGCGCGAGCTCGCCGAGATTTTCATGCGTCAGCATGTTCTTGCCGGCATGCTTGAACGGCGTCGCGATTTCTTGGCGCCAAAGGCCGACACCACGCTGTTATGCGCGATGTGCCCCAGCGCGACGATGGCGCGCAGCTTCTTCATCTCGGCGATGGTGGGTTTCAGAAAATCCCGGCAGGTGTTGATCTCGGCCGGCGTCGGCTTGTTTTCCGGCGGCACGCAACGCACCGCCGTTGGTGATGCGGCAGTCGACGAGCGTGAGGCCGTCGTCGGGGCGCGCGTCAAACTTGCCGCGCGCGAAACCGTATTGGCCGAGCGTCTCGTAGAGCAGCACGCCGGCATAGTCGCCGGTGAACGGGCGGCCGGTGCGGTTGGCGCCTTGTAAGCCCGGCGCGAGACCGACGATCAGCAGCCGCGCGTCAACCGGGCCGAAGGAGGGCACCGGCGCGTTGAACCAATCGGGTTCCTTGGCGCGCCAGGTGTGCCGGAAGGCAACGAGACGCGGGCAGCGCGGGGCAATCATGCCCGGGCTTGCCGTCGCCGACGATTTTCCGAGCCTCCGGCATCGCCGGATTCATTTTCCCCTCCGCATGATCTTATCCGAAAACCGGTTCCCACTTTTCGGGATCATGCGGTGTTAGTCGAGGAACTCGTCGTCGTCTTCCGCGCCGGCGCCGGCACGCTGCGGCGCGACCGGAGCACGTTGCAGGAAGGCGGGGTGCTGGGCGGGCTCCGCGCCGGCGTCGCGCGGCGCACGCGGCGCGCGTTCCGACGGGATCGCGGCCGATCTTGCCTTGCAAGGTGACGATGTCGGTGAAGATGTCGGCCTGGCGGCGCAATTCGTCGGCGATCATCGGCGGCTGCGTCGAGATCGTCGAGATCACGGTGACGCGTACGCCTTTGCGCTGCACGGCCTCGACCAGCGAGCGGAAGTCGCCGTCGCCGGAGAACAGTACCATATGGTCGATGGTGCCGGCGATCTCCATGGCATCGACCGCGAGTTCGATGTCCATGTTGCCCTTGATCTTGCGCCCGGCCGGTCTGGTCGACGAATTCCTTGGTCGCTTGGTGACGACCGAATAGCCGTTGTAGTCGAGCCAATCGATTAGCGGCCGGATGGATGAATATTCCTGATCCTCGATTACGGCGGTGTAATAGAACGCACGCAGCAGATAGCCGCGCGAGCGGAATTCGTTCAGCAGCTTTTTGTAGTCGATGTCGAAACCGAGCGATTTGGCGGTGGCATAGAGATTGGCGCCATCAATGAACAGTGCGATTTTTTCACCGGGTACGGTCATGGTTCTCTCACAATCCTCGCAATACGATTCGAACAACCCGGTCCGGCGGCAGGCCCGGCGCGCGAGATGCGCAAGGCGGCGCGGCAATGGATCGGGGGTCAACAAGACAGCGGCACCTTGGGTCAATCCTGCTGATGCCCCCGCAATCACGCCAAAACCGATAAAATCCGGCTCGGTTGGCCCGCTTGCAGTTTCGTTGCGTAACAGACAGATACGGCTAATCCAAGACAAAAATGCTTGAACTTTCCGTCGCTAAGGGATACCTAGCGGTTGAATTTCACGACATAGTTCCAATTGAGGAGTGACGAGCCGATGGCCCGTGTCACCGTAGAAGATTGCATCGACAAAGTTGAGAACCGCTTCGACCTTGTGCTTTTGGCGAGCCATCGGGCGCGGATGATCTCGTCTGGGTCGCAGATTACCCTCGACCGCGACAACGACAAAAATCCGGTCGTGGCGCTGCGCGAGATCGCGGAAACCACCGTATCTCCGGGCGACCTCAAGGAAGACCTGATCCATAGCCTGCAGAAATACGTCGAGGTCGACGAGCCAGAACCCGAGGTGCCGCTGATCGGTTCGGGCGACGGTGCATCCGTCGATTCCGACGACAAAGAGGTAACTGCGGACCGCATGACCGAGGAAGAGCTGCTCAAGGGCCTCGAAGGCCTGGCGCCGCCGGAAGAAGTGCCGGAAGACGACGCCGAATAGCGGCTATTTCCCCGCAATACTGGTTTTTCTCATAGGCCCGGCCGTTGTGCTGGGCCTATTTGTTAATGAATACGGCAAACCCTTGCGACCGGCGTAGAATGTCGTGATATCTAAGCAATATGCGCCACGGTGCACCGTTTTCGTGCAGAGCTGGCGCCGCCGAGGTCAGTAGCCGATGAACCGCACGCGCCAAGATTTGCCGCGCATGCAGAAGCAGTCCCCGATCCGGGCGCCGCAGGAACGGCCCGCGCCGGTTCCCACCGTTGTGGAAAATCCGGCGCCGGTGAAAAAGCCGCATCAGATTATGCGGCAATACGACCTGATCGATCGGGTGCGCCGCTACAACCCGAATACCAACGAGGCGTTGCTCAACCGCGCCTACGTCTACGCCATGAAGGCGCATGGCGAGCAGCGGCGCGCCTCGGGCGATCCGTATTTTTCCCACCCGATCGAGGTGGCGGCGATTCTCACCGATCTCAAACTCGACGACGCGACGATTGCCGCGGCACTTCTGCATGACACCATTGAAGATACCGCAGCCACGCGCGCCGAGATCGACAGCCTGTTCGGCAAAGACATCGGCCGGCTGGTCGAAGGCCTGACCAAACTCAAAAAGCTCGACCTCGTTACCAAGGAAGCGAAGCAAGCGGAAAATCTTCGCAAGCTGTTGCTGGCGATTGCCGACGACGTGCGCGTGCTCTTGGTCAAGCTCGCCGACCGGCTGCACAACATGCGGACGCTTGAATACATGCCGGTTGCGTCGCGCAAGCGCACCGCCGAGGAGACACTCGACATCTATGCGCCGCTCGCGGGCCGCATGGGCATGCATGAGATGCGCGAGGAACTCGACGACCTCGCGTTCTGCGAACTTTATCCCGAAGCGTATCAGGTGGTGAACGCGCGGCTCACCGCGCTCGCCGACCGGCACAAGGCGCTGATTTCGGAAATCGAAAAGCAACTCACCAAGAAGCTCGCCGATCGCGGCATCGAGGCGGTCGTCAAGGGCCGACGCAAGCGCGCTTATTCGATCTGGCGCAAGATGGAGCGCAAGTCGGTCGGCTTCGAGCAGTTGTCCGACATCTTCGGCTTTCGCGTCATCGTGAAGTCGGAGGCCGACTGCTATCAGGCGCTCGGCATCGTGCACACGACGTGGCCGATGGTGCCCGGGCGCTTCAAGGATTACGTCTCGACGCCGAAGGCCAACGACTACCGCTCGATCCACACCACGGTGATCGGGCCGCGCAACCAGCGCGCCGAATTGCAGATCCGCACCACCGAGATGCACGAGATCGCCGAATACGGCATCGCCGCGCACGCGCTCTATAAGGAGAATGTCGGCTCGCCGACCGAAATGCTGTCGCGCGAGTCGACGGCTTACGCCTGGCTGCGCCGGACCATTGAGTTGTTGGCCGAAGGTTCCAACCCGGAAGAATTCCTCGAACACACCAAGCTCGAATTGTTCCACGACCAGGTGTTCTGCTTCACGCCGAAGGGCAAGCTGATCGCGCTGCCGCGGAAAGCCACGCCGATCGATTTTGCCTATGCGGTGCACACCGACATCGGCAATGCCACGGTCGGCTGCAAGATCAACGGCAAGGTGGCGCCGCTCACCTCCGAACTCGGCAATGGCGATGAGGTCGAGATCATCACCTCGAAGGGCCAGGATTCGCCGCCGACGGCATGGGAGTCGCTGGTCGTCACCGGCAAGGCGCGCGCGGCGATCAGGCGCGCCACCCGCACTGCGGTGCGCACGCAATATGCCGGCCTCGGCCGCCGCATCGTTGAGCGCCTGTTCCAGCGCGCCAAGATGACCTACTCGGACGAGAAGCTGGTCGGCGCTCTGCCCCGGTTGGCGCGCGCCTCGCTCGAGGACGTGATGGCGGCGGTCGGCCGCAGCGAGTTGAAAGCCTCCGATGTCGCCCGTGCGATGTACCCAGACTACAAGGAAGAGCGCGCCGCCTCGATGGCGGTGAAGGCAAAGCCCGAGAGCGGCTGGTTCGGCCTGAAGCGGCTCACCTCGGTCAAGTTCAAGGTGCCGGGCGTCAGCGTCACCGGGCCGACGATCCCAATCCGCGGCATCAACGGCGATCTGCCGGTGAGCTTTGCGCCCGATGGCGGCGCGGTGCCGGGCGACCGCATTGTCGGCATCCTGACGCCGGGCGAGGGCATCACGATTTATCCGATCCAGTCGGCGGCCTTGAGCAAGTTCGAGGACAAGCCGGAGCATTGGCTCGACCTGCGCTGGGACGCGGAAGAAAGTACGCCGCAACGTTTTCCGGCACGCATCAATATCCAGTCGGCCAACGAGCCGGGTTCGCTGGCGCAGATCGCCCAAGTCATCGCCGAGCACGACGGCAATATCGACAATATCCGTATGACGCGGCGCGCGCCCGATTTCACCGACGTGCAGATCGATCTCGAGGTCTATGACCTCAAGCATCTCACCGCCATCATCGCGCAATTGCGCGCCAAGCCGATGGTGGCGAAGGTGGAGCGAGTGAACGGCTGACACTCATGAGCCACCGCCTCCGCCTCGGCGTCAACGTCGATCACGTCGCCACTATCCGCAACGCGCGCGGCGGGCGCCATCCCGATCCGGTGCGCGCCGCCAAGCTTGCGATTGCGGCGGGCTGCGACGGCATTACCGCGCATTTGCGCGAGGATCGTCGCCACATCCGCGACGACGATATCGCGCGGCTGAAAGCCGAAATCGACAAACCGCTGAATTTCGAAATGGCGGCGACGGACGAAATGACGGCCATCGCGCTCAAGACCAAGCCGAACGCGGTCTGTCTGGTGCCGGAGAAGCGCACCGAGCGCACCACCGAAGGCGGGCTCGATGCCGTCGGCCAGCGCAAGCAACTCGCGCCGGTGGTGCATGCGCTCAAGCACGCCGGCATCCGTGTGTCGCTGTTCATCGCGGCGGCACCGGCGCAGATCGAAGAGGCGGCGGCGTTGGGCGCGCCGGCGGTCGAGATCCACACCGGGGCCTGGTGCGATGCGCTGGCGGCCGAACGCCCGGCGGACGCCAAGGCCGAATGGCTGGCCATTTGCGCCGGCGCGCAACTGGCAAAGAGCCTGGGCCTCGAAGTCCATGCCGGCCACGGCCTGGATTACTCTAGTGCCGAGACCATTGCGACATTGCCGCAGATCGTCGAACTCAATATCGGTCACTTCCTGATCGGCGAGGCGGTGTTCGAAGGCCTGAGCGAGACCGTGAAATTCATGCGCGCGGCGATGGATCGCGGCCGCGCCAGGATCCCTACCTTATGATCATCGGCATCGGCTCGGACATCATCGATGCACGACGCATCGCCAAGACCATCGAGCGCCACGGCGACCGGTTCTTGGACCGCATCTATACGCCGGCCGAACGTGCCAAGGCCGAAGGCCGCGCCAAGCCGGTCGAGACCTTTGCCAAACGCTTTGCCGCCAAGGAGCCTGCTCCAAGGCGCTCGGCACCGGTTTCCGGCGCGGCGTGTTCTGGCGCGACATGGGGGGTGGTCAACCTGCCGTCCGGACGGCCGACCATGAAGCTGACGGCGGCGCGCTGGAGCGGCTGCGGGCGCTCACGCGCCGGGCTTTGAGGCCCAGATCGACGTATCGCTGACCGACGACGGCCCGACCGCGCAGGCCATTGTCATCATTTCGGCGGTGCCCAAAACTCTTGCCAAGACCCGGGCGTGACGCCGGGAACGTCAGTCCGCTCAAACGCTTACCTGATGTCCCTAGGTTTCATTGCGTGGGGTGAGTCGAGCCGCTACAACGTCGCGGGGCGCAGGAATACTGGCGGACAAGAGGGCCGATGAGCGTGACATCCGGGACAAAGCGGAAAGAGGGCGGCTTAGCCGAGACGATCCGCGTGATTTTTTCACGCGCTGGTCATTGCGCTGGTGATCCGCACCTTCCTGTTTCAGCCGTTCAATATTCCCTCCGGCTCGATGAAGGCGACGCTGCTGGGTCGGCGACTATCTGTTCGTGTCGAAATACTCCTACGGCTACAGCCAGTATTCGTTGCCGCTGTCGCCGCCGATTTTCTCCGGTCGCATTCCCGGCGGCTTCATGCCCGAGCGCGGCGATGTGGTGGTGTCCGCCTGCCCAAGGATACCTCGACCGATTACATCAAGCGCGTGATTGGCCTGCGGGCGACAAGATCCAGGTGATCGACGGCGTGGTGAGCATCAACGGCGTGCCGGTCAAGCACGAGCGCGCGCCGGACTTCATCGAAACCGAAGAGGACCGGCCACGAGCAGCCGGTCAAGCGCTGGAAGGACACGCTGCCCAACGGCGTGAGCTTCTACACGCTCGATCTGGTCGATAACGGCTTTGCCGACAACACCCAAGTCTACACCGTGCCGCCCGACCATTACTTCATGATGGGCGACAACCGCGACAATTCGACCGACAGCCGCTTCAGCCAGTCGGCATGGTGCCGTTCGAGAATATTGTCGGCAAAGCTCAGATTATTTTCTTCTCGGTCTACGAAGGCGAACGCGCCTGGCAATTCTGGCGCTGGCCGGTCGCGGTGCGCTGGAACAGGCTGTTCTCGATCGTGCGATGAGCCGCAAGGCAATCAAGGACCGAGCGGCGCTCGAAGAGCGCATCGGCTATAAATTCGCCGATAAAGCTTTGCTCGAGCGCGCGCTGACGCATATCTCGGCGCTGTCGGGCGGGCCGCAAAATCGCGTGTCCAGCTATCAGCGCCTGGAGTTTCTCGGCGACCACGTCCTGGGACTGGTGATATCCGACATGCTGTATCGCGCCTTCCCCAAAGCGAACGAAGGCGAGCTATCGCGCAGGCTCGCCGATCTGGTGCGCAAGGAAACCTGCGCGGAGGTGGCCAAGGCGATGGATCTCGGCCCTGCGCTCAAGCTCGGCAATTCGGAATCGCATGCCGGCGGACGCCTGCGCGCGACCATTCTGGCCGATGCCTGCGAGGGCCTGGTCGGCGCGGTGTTCATCGACGGCGGCTATGCCACGGCGGAAACGCTGATCGCCAAGTTCTGGGAAAGAGCGCATGCTCAAGCCGCTGCGGCCGCTGCGCGATCCCAAGACGATGTTGCAGGAATGGGCACAAGGCCGCGGCCTGCCGACACCGGCCTATCGCGAACTGGCGCGCACCGGCCCGCATCACGACCCCGAATTCCGCGTCGCCGTGGTGCTGCCCGACCGGCCGCCGGCCGAAGGGCTGGGTTCTTCAAAGCGTGCCGCGGAGGCAGGCGGCCGCTGCCGCCATGCTGACCCGCGTCGGCGTGGCGGTGGATAAACTCGATGGTTGATTTGAGAATGCCCAGCGGAACGGACACCCGCTGCGGTTTCGTGGCCCTGATCGGTGCGCCCAACGCGGGCAAGTCGACGCTGCTCAACGCCCTGGTCGGCTCCAAGGTCACGATCGTCTCGCACAAGGTGCAGACGACGCGGGCGCTGATCCGCGGCATAACCATCGACGGCAAGGCGCAGCTTATATTCGTCGACACGCCGGGGATATTCGCCCCGAAGCGTCGGCTCGACCGCGCCATGGTGACGACGGCGTGGAGCGGCGCGCACGAGGCCGATCTGGTCGGCGTTCTGATCGACGCGCGCAAGGGGCATCGACGAGGAGGCCGAAGCGCTGCTGGCGCGGCTCGCCGACGTGAAGCCCGCCAAGATCCTGATCCTCAACAAGATCGATCTGGTGCCGCGCGACACGCTGCTGCCTGCTCACCAAGATCGCCAACGAGAAGGCGAAATTCGAGCAGACCTTCATGATCTCGGCGTTGAAAGGTGACGGCACCGCCGATCTCAAGCACATGCTGGCCGAACGCATGCCGGCAAGCCCGTGGCTTTATCCGCCGGACCAGATGTCGGACGCACCGATGCGGCAACTGGCGGCCGAGATCACGCGCGAGAAGCTGTTCGAGCGCCTGCACCAGGAGTTGCCGTATCACTCCACGGTGGAAACCGAATCGTGGAAGGAACTGCGCAACGGCGAGGTCCGCGTCGAGCAGACGATCTATGTCGAGCGCGAAAGCCAGCGCAAGATCGTCATCGTCGAGCGCGAAAGCCAGCGCAAGATCGTCATCGGCAAAGGCGGCCAGACGCTGAAGTCGATCGGGGAATCGGCACGCCGCGAAATCACCGACATCGTCGAGCACAAGGTGCACTTGTTCTTGTTCGTGAAGGTGCGCGAAGGCTGGGGAGACGATCCGGAGCGCTATCGGGCCATGGGCCTGGAGTTTCCGAAGGAGTAGGGTGCCTTCTTCACCTCTCCCTTAGGGGGAGGTCGGCGCACGAAGTGCGCCGGGTGAGGGGTTACGGCCTCAATTGAGTCACTTGCCCCCTCACCCAACCCTCTCCCCCCAGGGGAGAGGGAGTCAGGCCGCATTTGTCGCGCGTGTAGAGTGTATTAGCTTACGCCTACGGGAATGAGTCTTATAAATCATGCAATGGACCGATGAAGGCATCGTGATCGGCATCAGAAGGCACGGGGAAGCCAGCGGCATCCTCGAGTTGATGACGCGCGAGCACGGTCGCCATCTGGGCCTGGTGCGCGGCGGTTTCGGCTCGCGCCTCAAGCCCGTCCTGCAAACCGGCAACAGTGTCACCGCCAGCTGGCGGGCGCGGCTGGACGAGCATCTCGGCAATTACACGGTCGAGCCGATGCGCGAGCGCGCCTCGAATTATTTCGGCAGTTCGCACGCGATCTATGGCGTATCGCATCTGGCCGCGCTGATGCGGCTGTTGCCGGAGCGCGATCCTCACGCGGGCCTTTATTCGGTGTTTGAGGAGATCCTCGACCGTCTCGAAGACCCGGTGCTGGCGGCGCCGCTGGTGGTGCGCTTCGAATTGCAGTTGCTCGGCGAACTCGGCTTCGGCCTCGATTTGGCGCAATGCGCCTCGACCGGCACGACCGACGACCTCGTTTACGTCTCGCCGAAATCCGGGCGGGCGGTGTCACGCGAGGCCGGGGCGCCTTATGCCGAGCGCATGTTGCAACTGCCGGCGTTTTTGCGTGATCTCGACATCGAGCCGCAAGGCAACGATCTCGCCGACGGCTTCGCGCTCACCGGATTTTTCCTGGAGCGCCATGCGCTGGCGCCGCGCGGCCTGACGCTCACCGACGAGCGCGCGCATTTCATTGCCGCGCTCAATCGTGCTTTGGCAAATGCCGCGTAAAAAAGCCGGCCCGGTTTGCACCGGACCGGCTTGATCGGTTTAGTCCGCGACTAGCGGCGGCCGCAGACGCGCTCGGTGCGGCAATGACGGCGGCCGAATTCGCCGCGGCGGCAGATCGTGACCGACCGGCAATGACGGCCGCCGTATTGGACTTGCTCGATCGGCGAGAAGTTCGCGGCGCCCTCGAGGCCCGCGACCGGGGCGGCGGAAGCGCCGGTCGAGGCGGCCAAAGCAAGGCCGGCGGCCAGCAGAGCGGAACAGAGAATCGTGCGCATGGTAGTTTCCTCCAGTTGATCGTTGCCCGGGGCCGGTCGGATGACGCGGCTTCTCAACGATTCGAACTGCCGGGAGGTTAGTCGTTAAATGCTACGGCGGCGAGACGCGCTGACATGATCATGCCAAAAAGATCGCCGATCTCGACAGGAATATTCCCGATTTGGTTTGATCGCGATGCCGCGCGGTAATCCCCATTATTTGCACCGAGAGATAAGCGATGCTTGATGCCTCAAGATTTTACCGCCGGTGTCATTTTGCCGCAGCGCTGCTGCTGGCAGGCACGGCGACGGCCGCTATCGCGCAAAACAACGATCCGCCGCAGCTCCACACGCACCAGTCCTACATCGAGAACGTGCTCAAGCCGGCGGCGCTCGACGTCAAGGATCCGATGGCGGTCTTTGCCTATGTGCTCAACAGCCTGCCGGACCGCGTGAAGGTTTATCCAACCGAAAATTATTTCTATTTCACCTTCGAACTCAACGGTTC
Organism: Pseudolabrys sp.; assembly: GCA_037200245.1. Classification (GTDB taxonomy): domain Bacteria; phylum Pseudomonadota; class Alphaproteobacteria; order Rhizobiales; family Xanthobacteraceae; genus Pseudolabrys. Next base: position 44,671 of record JBBCIM010000029.1, on the reverse strand, counting down.
ACCATTTGCCGGCAATATCCGGCTCGACGCCAGCGACCGCGATCAAGGCAAGGTGCAGTTCGGCTATTTCGAGCAGACCTCGGGCTGGCGCGACGACACGCCGACTCATTTCGAGGTGCTCGACGGCGCCAAAGGCGTGAAGCTCGAAAAGGTCGAGCGTTTCCTCTATCGGCTGTCCTACGGCGGCAAGAGCGTGCTGTTCGAACTCAACGATCTGTCACAGGTCAGGCCGCCGTCGAATGCCCTGGCACCGGGCGAGCGCTTCATCGGGCCGATTTTCGACGATTCCGGGATCCGCTTTTTCCTGATCTACAATCCGGCGATCAAGAATTTCCTCTACGTCCTCGACGAGACCGTCGCCGTGGCCGACGACTTCTTCGCCGGGCCGCGCAGCGACCGCATCGTCATCGGCAAGCGTTCCGGCTTCGTGTTTTACCGCGACGACCGGCGCGAGCGTAAAATCCTGATCGGCGTCTATGAGGAGAACGTGCGGGTCAATAATTATTTCGACGGCCCGTTCGACCAGCTTCCGGACAATTTCATCGATGGCGAGGCGCTGCGTAGCGCTCTTCTTGAAATCGATCCCAAGCTCAAGGGCCGCATCGACCGCTTCGGCGGCACGCCGGACGGCGAGGTGCGCTTCATGATCGCGCCCTACAAACTGTATCGTGAACTGGCTGAGGTCGATGGCGTGCCGCGCTGCGCTGCGCGCAAGGCGTCCTCGGACGCGACGTACTATCGCTGCTTCATCCTCGACCACACGCCGCAGGACTTGAACATGCGACCGGCCAACGCCGATACAAGCCGGCAGCTCAAATAGAAACGAGCCGGGTTTGTCGACCCGGCCCGTTTGCATCAATTCAGATGTCGCGATTAGCAGCGATACCAGCGGCTCCAACGGCGAGCATGGCAGCGGTTCCAGCGGCCGCCACGACCCCAGCGGCCACGGCTGCCCCCAACGCCAATGCTGGACGTGAGTCACATTGGAATTCTGCTGAGCGCCATCGCCGATCACGATGCCATTGGCCGGCGCAGCCGAAGCGGTGGACGCTCCGACGATGCCGAGACCAGCAGCCATAACCGCGGCAAGAATAAGTGCACGCATTCGAGATTCTCCTCTCCTAGGTAGGCCTCAATAAACGAGTGGCCGCAGTATTGGTTCCATTTTAACCGCTTGCAAGCCGCCGTTACGCAGGTATGACACCTGCCGTTGATTTGAACGCTAATCCACTCCGGCCACACAGGGCGTGACCCGATCATTCATCGGTTGTTCATGTCCAGACCCTGAAGTATCCCAACAGCATGGGCAAAAGACTGATTCCCCCCGACAAAGGTTCGTCGAAGAAGTTGCACTGCGGGATGCGCTCGAGGAGCGCTACCTAGCCTATGCGCTATCGACCATCATGAACCGGGCGTTGCCGGACGCGCGCGACGGCCTCAAGCCCGTGCACCGCCGCATTCTTTACGGTATGCGGCTACTGCGGCTCGATCCGGGCTCGGCCTTCAAGAAATCGGCTAAAGTGGTCGGCGACGTGATGGGTAACTTCCACCCGCACGGCGACCAAGCGATCTATGACGCGCTGGTGCGATTGGCTCAGGACTTTTCCCAGCGCTATCCGCTGGTCGACGGGCAGGGCAATTTCGGCAATATCGACGGCGATAACGCCGCCGCCATGCGCTACACCGAAGCCCGGTTGACCCAGGTCGCAGGCCTTCTGATCGACGGCATCGACGAGGATGCGGTCGATTTTCGCCCGAGCTATGACGGCACCGGAGAAGAGCCGGTGGTGTTGCCGGCGGCATTCCCCAATCTTTTGGCCAACGGCTCGCAGGGGCATCGCCCGTCGGCATGGCGACCTCGATCCCGCCGCACAACGCCGCCGAATTGTGCGACGCGGCTTTGTTCCTGATCGACAATCCGAACGCGCGCAGCCGCACGCTGCTCAAATACGTCAAAGGCCCGGACTTCCCGACCGGCGGCATCGTTGTCGATGCGCAGGACGCCATCGCCGAAGCCTATACGACGGGCCGCGGCTCGTTCCGCGTTCGCGCACGCTGGGTCCAAAGAAGAAACCGGCCGCGGTACCTACAATATCGTCATTACCCAAATGGCCGTGGCTGGTGCAGAAGTCGCGGCTGGTTGAGAAGCTCGCCGAGCTGCTCAACGAGAAGAAGCTGCCGCTGGTCGCAGACGTGCGCGACGAGTCGGCCGAGGACGTGCGGCTGGTGATCGAGCCGCGCGCGCGCACGGTCGACGCCGAATTGCTGATGGAATCGCTGTTCAAGCTCACCGAGCTTGAGAACCGCATCCCGCTCAACATGAACGTGCTGGTCAAAGGCCGCATCCCGAAGGTGCTGGGCCTGGCCGAAGCCTTGCGCGAATGGCTTGACCACCGCCGCGACGTTCTGATCCGCCGTTCCAAGCACCGTCTCGCGGCCATCGAGCACCGGCTCGACGTGCTCGGCGGTTTCCTGATCGCCTATCTCAACCTCGACAAGGTCATCAAGATCATCCGCACCCAGGACGAGCCCAAGCCCGTCCTGATGAAGACCTTCAAGATTTCCGACGTGCAGGCCGACGCCATCCTCAACATGCGGCTGCGCAATTTGCGCAAGCTCGAGGAAATGGAAATCCGCACCGAGGAAAAAGAGCTTAAAGAGGAGCGCACCAAGCTCAAAAGCCTGATCGGCTCCGAAGCGCAGCAGTGGAAGACCATCGCGGGCCAGATCAAGGACATCCGCAACACCTTCGGACCGAAGACCGAACTCGGCAAGCGCCGCACCACGTTCGGCGAGGCGCCGGAGCACGACGAGGCGGCTATCGAAGAGGCGATGGTGGTGCGCGAGCCGATCACTGTTGTGGTATCGGAGAAGGCTGGATCCGTGCGTTGCGCGGCCACGTCACCGATCTGGCGTCCGTCACCTTCAAGACCGACGATGCGCTGAAATTTGCTTTCCCGACCGAGACCACCGCCAAGGTTCTGATCTTTGCCGGCAACGGCAAGTTCTACACGCTGGAGGCCTCGAAGCTGCCTGGCGGCCGCGGCCATGGCGAGCCGATCCGGATGTATTTCGACATCGAGCAGGATGCGGAAATCGTCGGCGCCATGGCGTATCAAGGCGGCCGGAAATTCCTGGTCGCCAGCTACGGCGGCAACGGCTTCATCGTGCCGGAGGAAGAAGTGCTCGGCACCACGCGCAAAGGCAAGCAGGTGCTCAATCTCAAGGCGCCCGATAAGGCTGTAGCGATCGCGACCGTGGATGGCGAACTGGTGGCCACCATCGGCGAGAACCGCAAGATGGTGATCTTCAAGCTCGACCAGGTGCCGGAGATGACGCGCGGCCGCGGCGTGCGCTTGCAGAAATACCGGGAGAAGGGCCTGTCCGACGTCACCACCTTCAAGGCCGAGGACGGGCTGACCTGGCTCGACGGCGCCGGGCGCACGCAGACGATGTCGATGAAGGACCCTCAAAGATTGGCGCGGCAACCGCGCCGATGCCGGCCGCATCGCGCAAGGGCTGCCGAAGAACAACAAGTTCCGCGGCGCGCCGGCGGCGGCAAAGGCGAGCGAGAAGGAATAGTTTTTCCTCGCCGCCCGCGCTACGTCTTTCCTCCGCGCTTTCGGCGGGACGGCCGGTTCGAGGCAGGTTTGGCGCCGTTGCGAAACTCGCGGCGCACGGCTTCGACCAGATCGCTTTTATCGATCGCCGGCGGGTCGCGCTTGACCGCTTGCAAGCAGGCAAAGCGCAATACATTGGCGATGTTGCCGCCGGTGAGCGGATAGTCCCGCGCCAGCCGCGGCAGATCGATGTCGCTGGCAAGCTTGAATGGCTTGTCTCTGAAATTGTCTTCCCACAAGCGCAGCCGGTCTTCCGCGTCCGGCACGCGGAATTTGATGGCCGACTGGAAACGCCGGGCAAACGCGTCGTCCATATGGCTCTGCGCATTCGTCGCGACGATCGCCAAGCCGGGGTAATCCTCGATTCTTTGCCAGAGATAGGCGATCTGCAGGTCGGCCATTCGGTCGTTTGAGTCCCGCCGTTCCGTGCGCTTGCCGACCAGCACGTCGGCATCGTCGAAAAACAGGATCCAATTTTGCAGCCGGGCGCGGTCGAACAGTTCGTCGATATTCTTCTCGGCGTCGCCGAAATATTTCAATCCGGCCTTTAGCAAGTCGACGCGGCAGACCTCGCGGCCTGAGACTTTGCCTAAAAGACAAGCCGTGAGCGTTTTGCCCGTGCCCGGGGGGGCCATGAAAGAGACAGCGATATCCGGGCTTGAGGCGCCTTCGCAGCGCCCAATCGTCCATGAGTGTCACCTCGTGGCGAACCCACGTAGCAATGTTGTCGAGTTCCCGGCGGGCTGCCTGGTCGAGCACGAGGTCGATCCATTCCAGAGCCGTCGTGATCGGCTGCGCGAGGACCGGTTCGGTCATTTTTTTCCGCCCTGTTAATGGGACGAGAGACCAGCAAAAGAGAGATCGCATCCACAATCGCAAGTAAACTTGTATATGAAAACAATCTAGAGAAGAATCTAACGCGCCACGAACATCAACGGGCATCCGGCGTCTTTCATCAGGCAGTAGCGGTTCGGCCGAACAGCCTCAGGGTATAAATGCAGTTGCTAGTCATTTGCAATAAGTCTACATTACATTGAAATAAGGAAGCTATTTGGGAGGGCTGTGCTGGACGAATCGTCGCCCGTGTTGCTTAAGCCGGATGCTTCGCAGCCCGGCTGGCGCCAGGCGCGCGGCCGGCCGGCGCTGGCCGAGGTGTTCGGCACCATCGCCACGGCGCCGACCGGATCGTTCTTCCGCAAGCTACTGGACCTTTCTCGGCCCCGGCTATCTGGTCGCGGTCGGTTATATGGACCCGGGCAACTGGGCGACCTCGCTCGCCGGCGGCTCGAAGTTCGGTTACGCGCTGCTCACCGTCGCGCTGCTGTCGAACCTGATGGCGATTTTATTGCAGGCGTTGTGCGCGCGGCTCGGCATCGGTGCCGGCCGCGATCTGGCGCAAGCCTGCCGCGATGCGTTTCCGCGCGCGGTGGCCTGGCCGCTGTGGCTGCTGACCGAGTTCGCCATCTGCGCCACCGATCTCGCCGAAGTCATCGGCACAGCGATCGGGCTCAATCTGCTGTTTCACATTCCGCTGGAGATCGGCGTGTTGATCACAGCGCTCGACGTGTTCCTGATCCTGTGGCTGCAGAATCTCGGTTTCCGCTGGGTTGAAGCCTTCATCGTAACGCTGATGGGCGTCATCGCCGCGTGCTTTGCGGTGCAGATCGCGCTCGCCGATCCGAACTGGGGCGAGGTGATCCGCGGCTTTGCGCCGACCGTCGACATCGTGCGCAACCCGGACATGCTCTATCTTGCCATCGGCATCATCGGTGCTACCGTGATGCCGCATAATCTTTATCTGCATTCCGGCGTGGTGCAAACCCGCCGCTTCGGCGACAGCGTTGCGGACAAACGCGAGGCGATCAAGCTCGCCACCATCGATTCCACCATCGCGCTGACGTTTGCGCTGCTGATCAACGCCTCGATCCTCATTCTCGCCGCCGCCACCTTCCACAAAGCCGGCAAGACCGATGTTGCCGAACTCGATCAGGCGCATTCATTTCTGGCGCCGCTGCTCGGCTCGGCGATTGCGCCGACATTGTTCGGCATCGCGCTGCTGTGCTGCGGCCTGAACTCGACGGTAACTGCGACGCTGGCGCGCCAGATCGTGATGGAAGGCTTTATCGATATCCGGCTACCGGGCTGGGCGCGGCGACTGATCACGCGGTCCATCGCCATCGTGCGGCCGCGATCGTGACCATCTTGTACGGCGAGGGAGGGGCGGCAAAGCTCCTTATCCTCAGCCAGGTGGTGCTGGGCGTGGCGCTGCCATTCGCCATCGTGCCGCTGGTGATGTTCACCGCCGACCGCCGCAAGATGGGCGACTTGGTCGCGCCGCGCTGGGTCAGCGCGCTCGCAGCATTGACCGCGGCGCTGCTGATCGCGCTGAACCTAAAGCTGATCTACGACGCGGTCGCCGGGTAGCGCGAAGGCTTCCCATCAGATCGCTCGGGGAAGCGGCTAGGCCAGGATATTCACCGATCCGGTGAGCTGCGCAGACAGCACCGAGATGCCTTTATTGACGGCAAGAGAACTCTTGTTGGTCAGTTCGACTTGCTCGGCCGCTGCCATGGCGTTGGCCGCGGCGCTCACGGCATCCGTGCCCGAGCCCGCTGTCGGGTCCATCCAATCGGAACCGGACGTATCGGTCGCGCTATTCTGCAGCCAGTGCCGCCGGGAGACGACGGGACAGATTGCAAGAAAGATGCGCCATTGTTGGCGAGAGCGATGGGAGACAAGGCAGTTATCGACATAAAATGTCCTCTGCGCGCGCCCCGGCACAGAAATAGGTGCCAATCGTTAAAGAAAATTGACCATCGGTTTCACGGCGCATTCCGGTTTGTCCGTTTTTACAATAAATATATCTGCTCCGCAGTTCGTCGCGGTTCGTGGTTTCCGCCGGAAAATGCTTCGCCAGCACCTTCCCGCAAATCTCGATCGCCGCGATATAGCCGTCGGCAATGCGGCCGCCGCGCATATGCGTCACCAGAGCGTCGATGGCGGCCTGCCATTCGGCTTGCGGCACGCGGGCCGCGATGCCGTCGTCGGCAATAATCCGCGCATAGCGGTCGGCGAGCGAGACGAAGATCAGAATTCCGGTGCGGTCTTTCGTATGCGCGATGCCGCGCACGACGAATTGTTCCAAGGCGGCCCGGTGCGCGATGGCGCGGCGCGCCGCGCGGGGGATCAGCAGGGTCCGCACGCGGGGGAGGCAGAGCAGAACGGTCGCGACGATAAACACGACAACCTGCAACGACAAAATCCGCGATACAGGCATCGCCGTCTCCGCCATAAGCAGCCACGGCAGTGCCAGCGCGACGGCGGCGGCGATTAGAACCGGCAGCGCCGTTGCCTCGGTCGATGTCTGCGCCAGAACGCAGACGACCTCGCCCGACGTTTTGGCTTCGGCGGCGTGAACGGTGGCCGATATGCGTTCGCGGTCGTCTGCTGAGATGCTCATTACCAGCTCCCCGAAGCCCCGCCGCCGCCCGATGAACCGCCGCCGCCGGAAAAGCCTCCGCCGCCGCCGCTGGAAGAACCGCCGCCGCTCGACCGGCCGGAACTCAAGGCTATGTTCAGCGCGATGTTCAGCACGAACCAGCGGAAGCCCGGGCAGCCAATCATCAGGCCGAGGAAGATGACGATGGCCACTATAATGAGCCACTCGGGCGGGCCGCCGGTTTGCGCGCTGTCGAGCCGCAACGAAGGACGCTGCTGCCATTCGGCGGCGTCGGTTGTCAGAACGGTGATGATGTCATCGACGCCGCGCGAATATACCGTCGTTGAAATCGCCGGTTTTAAATCGCGGCGTAATGGCGTTGGTGATGATGACCTTCGACAGCGCGTCGGTGAGCGTGCCTTCGAGGCCATAGCCGACCTCGATGCGCACCTTGCGCTCGTTTGGCGCCACCAGCAGCAGCACGCCGTTGTTCTTCTTCTGCTCGCCGAGCTTCCAGAAGCGGAATAATTCGTTGGCGTAGGGCTCGATCTCCTGGCTTTCGAGCGACGTCACGGTCGCGACGACTAGTTGAATGCCTGACTTCGTTTCGAGATCGGCGAGCTTCGACTCGATGGCGTTGCGCGTGTCGGCCGAAATGATGTTCGCCGCATCGACGATGCGGCCGCTGAGCGCCGGATAATTGGCGCCGAGCGCGGCAACGATAACGCACAGGAGAACGACGATGCCGGCACCGGCCCGCAAGCTGCCCCTTGCGAGGGGCGGCGCGATGCGGGCTGCGGTCACGTCGGCACCTTGGATTTGCGGCTTAGAATTTGACTTGTGGCGGGGTCTGCGCGTTTTCGTTCGCGGTGAACTCGGCCATGGGCTTGTTGGCGCGGAAGAACGTCGAGGCCCACAAGATGCCGGGGAAGGTCTTGAGCGACGTGTTGTAGACCCGCACCGCCTCGATGTAGTCGCGCCGCGCCACGGCAATGCGGTTCTCGGTGCCCTCGAGTTGCGACTGAAGCGCCAGGAAGTTTTGGTTCGACTTGAGGTCGGGATAATTCTCGCTGACAGCCAGCAGCCCGTCCGAGCGCGCCCGAAAGTTGGTTCTGCGCATCCTGAAACTGCTTCAGCTTGACGGGATCGTCGAGCTGCGAGACGTCGATCTTGACCTGCGTCGCCTTGGCGCGCGCTTCCATCACGGCGGTCAGCACGTCCTTTTCCTGTTTGGCGTAGCCCTGAACGGTGGCGACCAGATTCGGGATCAGGTCGGCGCGGCGCTGGTAGTTGTTCTGCACATCCGCCCATTTCGCCTTGGCCAGTTCCTCATTGTGGGAATGGCGTTGTAGCCGCAAGCCGATACCAATAGGCCCAGAAGGACGATGGCGGCGATGCTGCGAAGTCGCGATAAAGAAGCGGTCATGAGGACTCCTGGTGGCCAAAGATGAGGCAAAGTTCGAAATACGTCCGGAGGCGATCGGCCTAGCGCTCCACCCGGCTCCAGCCGGTCGGCATCAGCCGTTCCTGGGGGCGGTAGCGGCCTTTGTAGTCCATCTTGCGCGAGCCCGGCACCCAATAGCCGAGATAGACGTAAGCCAGGCCCATGCGCTTGGCGCGCTCGATATGGTCGAGGATCATCAGCGTGCCGAGCGAACGGTCGGCGGCTTCCGGATCGAAGAACGAATAGACCATCGAAAGCCCGTCGCCGAGCACGTCGGTCAGCGCCACCGCCAGCAATTGACCGGCGCCGCGGCCGTTGATGCCGCTATCCGGCCCCGCGCCGGCGGTATTCGATGAGTTGCGTATCGACGTGGCTGTCCTCGATCATCATGGCGTAATCGAGCACGGTCATGTCGGCCATGCCGCCGTCGCGATGGCGGGCGTCGAGATAGGCGCGGAACACCGAATACTGCTCGGAGGTCGGCGCCGGCGTGCGCATGTCGCCGATGATGTCGGCATTGCGCTCGGCGACGCGGCGCATGGTGCGCGACGGCACAAACTCGTTGGCGATCACGCGCACCGAGACGCACGCGCGGCAGGTCTCGCAGGCGGGGCGATAGGCAATCGACTGGCTGCGGCGGAAGCCGCCATGGGTGAGAAGATCGTTGAGTTCGCCCGCCCGCTCGCCGACCAGATGCGTAAAGACCTTGCGCTCCTCCTGCCCCTCCAGATAAGGGCAGGGCGAGGGCGCGGTCAGATAGAACTGCGGCGTGTCGCGGGAATGCTGGGTCAATCAGGCCGTCCGATCCGAGATTCAAGCGGTAGCATTGCGCGCCGCGCGCTGCCCGTCAAAGGTCATTACGCCGGCAATCCAGGCATCCTTAGGCGGGAGTCGCGCCCGGCATGGTCGCCCGCAGCATCGCCGCGCGTGGCGCATTATTGATCACAACCGTGCCGAGCACGATGTCGTGAAGCAGCCGCCGGCGCTGATTGAAGAACGCGACCAGGAGGATGAACGGGGTGAAGGCCGAGACCGAGAACCAGAAGGCGATGGCGTGGACCGCGCCGAGCACGAAATAGGCCGGCGCGCCGTACCAGGTGCGCATTTCGAGATCCATCACCCTCATGCCTATGGTGGCCGAGCTCGGGCCGCCGAGCGTGAGGCCGAAATAGACGATGGCCCACAGCACCGACGCCGGCGGCAGCAGCCAATAGAGCGCCCAGCCGAGCCCCAGGGTGACGATGCCGAAGACGAAAATGAACATGGCGCCGAGGACGACCGGCGCCGCGATCACCAGGAAATCGACCATGAAGGCCACCACCCGGCGCGCCAGAACGCCCTCGAACAGCTCGGGGTTCAGGTCCGGATCGTAAGCGTGCGGTTTGATATCCAAAGCCATGGCTTGCCCCTTTTGGGCGCAGGCACACAGGCGCCAGCCTGCTGCCGCTACGAAATGGAGAAAGAATCGGCTTTTCGCAAGAGGGCTTTGGACCTAGAGAGCGCTTTCGGCTAATCCCGCAGCCACCCTTGCGGCATGGTGCCGCCTTGCTATCCGGAGAAAGTCGTTGCCCGTCACCATCGCCGATATCGAAGCCGCCCGTAGCGTCATCAAAGGTGCGGTGCTGCGCACGCCGATACTGCCGGCGCCCCGCCTGTCGGCGCTGACCGGAGCGGACGTCTACGTCAAATACGAGAATTTGCAGGTCACCAATTCGTTCAAGGACCGTGGCGCGCTGGTCAAGCTGACCTCGCTAACCGAAGCCGAGCGCAAGCGTGGCGTCATCGCCATGTCGGCCGGCAATCATGCCCAGTCGGTCGCCTATCACGCGGCCAGGCTCGGCATCCCTGCGACCATTGTCATGCCGGTGACGACGCCATTCGTGAAGGTCGAGGCGACGCGCTCGCATGGCGCCGAAGTGGTGCTGGACGGCGACACGGTGGCGGACGCTCAGGCGCGTTGCGAAATCATACAGGCCGAGCGCGGGCTGGTGCTGGTGCATCCTTACGACGACCCGCGCATCATGGCAGGGCAGGGCACCATCGCGTTGGAGATGCTGGAGGATGTCGGCGATCTCGACTGCATGGTGATCCCGGTCGGCGGCGGCGGGCTGATCGCCGGCAATGCCATTGCCGCGCGCGCCGTCAAGCCAAGCATCGAGATTTTCGGCGCCGAGGCCGCGCTTTATCCGGCGGTGTGGAATGCGCTGAAGGGCGAAAACAGGCCGATCGGCGGTCCGACTTTGGCCGAAGGCATCGCGGTCAAGAATGTCGGCAAGCTGACGCTGCCGGTGATCCGCGAACTGGTCGCCGACATTGTTCTGGTCGACGAGGCGCATCTGGAGCGCGCGGTGAACGCCTACCTCACTTTGCAGAAAACCATGGCGGAAGGCGCCGGTGCCGCGGGGCTGGCCGCTCTGCTGGCGCAGCCGGACAAATTCCGAGGCAAGAAGGTCGGTTTGATCCTGTGCGGCGGCAATATCGACCCGCGCATCGTTGCGTCCATCGTGGTGCGAGAGCTCGATCGCGAGCAACGCATCGTCTCATTCCGCCTCACCATTCCCGACCGGCCCGGCGTTCTCGGCATCATCGCGACGCGCTTGGGCAAACTCGACGCCAATATTCTCGAAGTCGAGCACCGCAGGCTATTCCTCGACGTGCCGGCCAAGGGCGCCAAGCTCGACATCACCATCGAGACCCGCGACGCCGCCCATGCCGCGGAGATCATGGCCGCGCTCGACGCCTTCGGCTATCATCCGGTGCGGATCGGAAGCGCCGGGGTGGAGTGAGCCGGCCCGCCGCGATCAAGCGGTCGGCGCTGGCGCCGGCTGGGCGGCTTTCATCTGCTCCAGCGTCTTGTCGCTCTTATGGATCGCCAGCATGTTGATGCCGGCGGCAATGATTTTGTAGTCGCGCTTCTCCAGCCAGTCCTTGAGACGGTCGGAGCCGGCCTTGATTGCCTCGATCAGCATGATGGGATGGCTTCTTGCGATCGTCTGTTGCGCGCCTTCAAGCGCCTCCAGCTCCATGCCTTCGACATCGATTTTGATGAAGTCGACGCGAGGGAGATTCAACGAGTCCAACGGGATTTTCTGAATCACAACGGCGTGAGCGTCGGAATAGTCGATCTTCTGCCCGATGAATTCATTCTTGGCGTTTTGCCGCAGTTCGAGGCTGCCGAAGCTCGATGCGGTCGTGTAGTCCGGCATCGGAATATTCATGTTGCCGGGTTCGGAGGACACCGCGGCATGCATCGCGATGGCGTTGAAGCAATTGTTGATCGCGATGTTGCCGGCGAGCGCATAGTAAACGCGCTCCTGCGCCTCGATGGCGACCACGGAGCCCCATCCGGTCATGGCGATCGCCCACTCGACGGTATGGACGCCGATATTGGCGCCGCAGTCGATGGCCACGACGCCGTCGCCGTGATGGATGCGGCGCAATTCAAGCAGTTGCAGCGCCAGCTCGACCTCGTCCGGATCGAACGATCCGCGCTCGAGAATTTGGAAGCCTACGCCAAAGCCGCGATCGGAGCCCGTCATCTGATAGTCGAACCGGTTGACGATCATGGTCCCATGGTTGGATGAGGCGAGAACGAATGCCAGCTTGCGTCCGACGTTGCGCATGGGAATCTCCTGCGGGCCGCGCGGCGATCGTAATCTCGAATCACCGAATACCGGCAGTATAGTGCGTCGGGAGGAGACCGGTACGGAAGTCAGCGCTGCATCGCCTTCCAGACGCGCTCCGGCGTCGCCGGCATCTCGATGCTTTTGACGCCGAATTCCGCCAGCGCGTCGATCAGCGCATTGGCGACCGCCGGCATGGCGCCGACGCAGCCGGCTTCGCCGGCGCCCTTGACGCCGAGCGGGTTGGTCTTGGTTGGCACCGGATTGGCCTCGACCTTCATGCTGGAAAAGTCGTGCGCGTGCGGCATGGCGTAGTCCATTGAACGAGCCGGTGACGAGCTGGCCCTCGGCGTCGAACTGGATATTTTCCATCAGGATCTGGCCCGCGCCTTGGGCGATGCCGCCGTGAATCTGGCCGTGCAGCAGCATCGGGTTCATCACGGTGCCGACGTCGTCGACCACCGAATAGCGCACGATCTCGACCTTGCCGGTTTCCTCTTCGATCTCCAGTTCGCAGATGTGGCAGCCGTTCGGATAATTCGCCACCGGCGCGGTGTAGACCGCGGTGGCAAACAGTCCGGCTTCCATGTCCCTTGGGCAGCTTCGACGGCTCGCCGGCGTCCTTAGCGATTTCCTTCAGCGTCAGCGTCTGGTTGGTCCTGGCGGAGGAGAATACGCCGTCCTCGAATTTGACGTCGGCCTCGTCGACCTTGAGATTGAACGCTGCGATCTTGCGCGCTTTGTCGACGATCTTTTCGGTGGCGAGATGAAAGGCGGAGCCCGACATAGTCGCCGAGCGCGAGCCGCCGGTGCCTTCGCCGAAGAACACGGTGTCGGTGTCGCCCTGGATGTAGACGACGTCCTTGGGATCGAGCCCGAGCCGGTCGCAGACCAGTTGCTTGAACACGGTCTCGTGGCCCTGGCCTTGCGAGTTGGAGCCCGAGAACAAAGTCGCGGTACCCGACTTGTCGAAACGCACTTCGGCGCCTTCGACGCTGGCGGCGCCGGCGCGCTCGATGGTGTTCGAAATGCCGAGGCCCCGGATCCTGCCGTTCTTGCGGGCGGCGCTCTTTCGCGCCTTGAAGCCTTTCACGTCGGCGATCTCCATCGCCATGTCCATGTTCTTCTCGAACTCGCCGCTGTCATAGGTAAACGTCAGTCCGGTCTTGAACGGCATGGCGCTCGGCGGAATGTAATTACGCCGCCGCAACTCGGCCGGATCGATGTTCAATTCGCGCGCGGCGAGATCGACCATGCGTTCGATGATGTAGGCCGCTTCGGGGCGGCCGTTGCCGCGATAGGGGCGGACCGGGTTGGTGTTGGTGAACACGGCCGTGATGTCGACAAAGATCGCCGGCGTCTTGTAACAGCCGGCCAGTGTGCCGGCGTTGAACACGAAAGCCGGCATGCCGGGTTGCAGATAGGCGCCGATGGCGGCGATGGTCTTGACGCGCAAGCCGAGGAACGTGCCGTTCTCGTCGAGCGCCAATTCCGCTTCGGTGACGTTGTCGCGCGCCTGTGCGTCGCTTATGAAGGATTCGGTGCGCGTGCTGATCCATTTCACCGGACGGCCGATGAGCTTGGATGCCAACAGCACCAGCGGCGTCTCGTTGAAGATCGGCGACTTCATGCCGAAGCTGCCGCCGGTGTCGCCGGTGACGATGCGGATCTTGCTTTCCGTCACGTTGAGCACGCGGGCTAGTTCGGTGCGCGTCGGGTGCGGCCGCTGGACCGCCGTGTAGATGGTGTAGCGGCCGTCGGTGGCGTTGTAGTCGCCGACCGCGCCGCGCGGCTCCATGGTGACGGCGGTGACGCGGTTGACGACAAATTTATGTTTCACGACATGAGCGGCGTTAGCGAAGGCGGCATCGGTCGCGGCTTTGTTGCCGACCAGTTCGACGAAACCGGTATTGTTGGGGCAGTCGTCCCACACGAGGGGTGAGCCGGGCTTCGGCGCCAGTTCGGTGGACGTGATCGCCGGCAGCGTTTCGAAATCGACTTCGATCAGCTCGGCGGCGTCGAGCGCCTGCGCCAAGGTCTCGGCGACGACGAAGGCGACGCAATCGCCGACCCAGCGCACGCGGTCTTCGGCGAGGATCGGATAGCGCGGCTTATATTGGGGCGAGCCGTCGCGGCGTTTGAGGCCGCCCGGCACCGGCAGATCGCCGTAGCCGGCTTTGTTGATGTCGGCCGAGGTGAGCACCGCGAGCACACCGGGGGCAGCCTTCGCGGCCGTGGTGTCGATCGACTTGATCTTGGCGTGGGCATGTTGGGAACGCAGCACCACACTATGCGCCATGCCGGGCAATTTAACGTCGTCGGTATAGCGCCCGCCGCCCTGGATCAGACGCGGATCCTCGAAACGCGATACGCCTTGACCGATTGCGAATTCACCCATGGCAAGAAGGCCTGTCGATGTCAGGAGTCACGGTGAGCGTGACGAAAGGGAAGGGGTTAGGTTTGCTTTAGTTTTTCCGCCACGCGGGGCGCGAAGTAGGTGAGCACGCCGTCGGCGCCGGCGCGTTTGAAGGCGATCAGGCTTTCGGTCATGGCGCGTTCGCCGTCAAGCCAGCCGTTTTGCGCGGCGGCCATGATCATCGCGTATTCGCCGGACACCTGATAGGCGAAGGTCGGCATGCCGAAGGCATCTTTCACGCGTGCCACGATGTCGAGATAGGGCAGGCCCGGCTTGACCATGATCATGTCGGCGCCTTCCTCGATGTCGAGGGCGACTTCGCGCAGCGCCTCGCCGGTATTACCCGGGTCCATCTGGTAGGTGCGCTTGTCGCCGCTCAACGTCTTGGCCGAACCGACGGCGTCGCGGAACGGGCCGTAAAAGGCGGACGCGTATTTCGCCGCATAGGCCATGATCGAGACGTCGGTGAAGTTCGCGGCGTCGAGCGCCTTGCGGATGGCGCCGACGCGGCCGTCCATCATGTCGGATGGTGCGATGATGTCGCAGCCGGCCTCTGCCTGCACCAGCGCCTGCTTCATTAGCACCGCGACGGTCTCGTCGTTGAGGATTTCGCCCTCGTGCAGCAGGCCGTCATGGCCATGGCTGGTGAAAGGATCGAGCGCGACATCGCAGAGCAGCCCGATGTCCGGCACTTCCTTCTTGATGGCGCGGATGGCGCGGCACACCAGATTTTCTGGGTTGAGCGCCTCGCTGCCGCTTTCGTCGCGCAGCGTGGGGTCGGTGTAGGGGAACAATGCGATGCAGGGGATCGACAGCTTGGCCGCGCGCTCGGCCTCGCGCACCGCCTGGTCGACGCTTAGCCGCTCGATGCCGGGCATTGAGGCGATAGGCGTGCGGGCATTGTTGCCGTCCATCACGAACAGCGGCCAGATCAGGTCGTCGACCGTCAGCGTATGCTCGCGCACCATGCGGCGCGCCCAGTCGCTGCGCCGGTTGCGGCGCATACGCACGGGCAGTTCGAGCCGCTCGGCATCGGCCGGCGCGCCAGTCTCGACCGGCGTCAAACGGCTGCGGGCTTCGATGGGACGGCCGAATTTGATGGCCATGGGGCGTTCTCCTGGGGCCGTTTTAGCCGGTCTGGACCAAGCCCGCCACCCGGTATGTGGGCCCTTGACCCGGCAATCCATCATGGGAAGGGTATCGGCCATGGACTTCTCCCTCACCGAGGAACAACGCGCCTTTGAGGCCACCGCGCGGCAATTTGCGCGGGATGAAATGATGCCCTTTGCCCGCGATTGGGACGAGGGCGAGGTGTTTCCGGTCGCGGCCTTGCGCAAGGCGGCGGCGCTCGGCTTTGGCGGCATCTACATCAAGGAAGATGTCGGCGGCTCGGCACTGACCCGTTTCGACGCCGCGCTGATCTTCGAGGAACTGGCGCAAGGCTGCACCTCGACCGCTGCCTATATCTCGATCCACAACATGGCGGCCTGGATGATCGACGCCTATGGCTCGGCCGAGGCGCGCGCGAAATTTTTGCCCAAGCTCACCACTATGGCGCACTTCGCCAGCTATTGCCTGACCGAGCCGGGTTCGGGCTCCGATGCCGCGAGTCTCACCACGCGCGCGCGGCGCGACGGCGAGCACTATGTGCTCGACGGCGCCAAGGCCTTCATCTCCGGCGGCGGCGTGTCCGACATCTATGTGGTGATGGCGCGTACCGGCGAGAGCGGGCCAAAAGGCATTTCCTGCATCGTGGTCGAGAAGGACACGCCGGGGCTTTCATTCGGCGCGCGCGAAAAGAAGCTCGGCTGGAAGACGCAGCCGACCGCGCTGGTAATGTTCGAAAACTGCCGCGTGCCGGTCGCCAACCGCATCGGTGCCGAGGGCCAGGGCTTTCGCATCGCCATGGCCGGGCTCGACGGCGGACGCCTTAACATCGGCGCCTGTTCGCTCGGCGGCGCGCAGTTCTGCCTCGACCGCACCATCGAGTACATGAAGGAGCGCAAGCAGTTCGGTTCCAGGCTCGCCGATTTCCAGGCGCTACAATTCCGCATTGCCGATTTTGCCACCGAACTCGATGCGGCGCGGCTGCTGCTGCACCGCGCCGCCGTTGCGGTCGGCGAGGGGGAGCCTGCGGCCACCACGCTGGCGGCCAAGGCCAAGCGCCTTGCCACAGACACCGGTTTCGAGGTGGTCAATGGCTGCCTGCAACTGCATGGCGGCTACGGCTATTTGCGCGACCACCCGATCGAGCGCGTGCTGCGCGACGTGCGCGTGCACCAGATTCTGGAAGGCACCAATGAGATCATGCGCGTCATCATCAGCCGCGCTATGCTGGGGAATTAGGAGCTCGTCATTGCCGGGCCGCCGCGAAGCGGCGAGACCCGGCAATCCATCGCTCCAAACAAGAAGGTGGATGCGCGGGTCAAGTCCGCGCATGACGCAAAATGGGAGACGCGAATGGAACAATTGCCGAGGCTTTATCTGGCGCGCGACGAAATGATGAAGCGCATTGCGCGCTTCAAGGATCTTCAGGGCTCCGACGGCGGCCTGCCGGACTCAAAGATGCCGGGCTGCGAGCGCACGCTGTACAACGTCATCGGATTCCAGCCGCCGAAGAATATCGGCGAGGGCGGCGTGACGTCGCCGGTCGGTTCGGAGGCGGCGCGTCTTGCGGCCATCAAAATCAGCGAAGGCTTCAACCTCGGCTACTGCAAGGCCAAGCCCGGCCACGGTCCCGAGATGCACAATCACGACACCAACGAGACCTTCATTCCGATGACCGGCACTTGGCGCGCCAGTTGGGAGGACGAGAACGGCAAAGTCGATTATGTCGACCTCGGGCCGCTCGACGTGGTGTCGTTTCCACCCGGCATGATCCGCCGCTTCGAGAACGTCACCAAAGGCGATCCGAACGCGGAATCGATACTGATGTTCGTCCATCGGCGGTGATGGCCCGCGCGCCGAGTTTACCGACCAGGCGATGAAGCGCTTGGAAGACGCCGGCGCCTGGGTGCCTGCGAAATAACAGTTGAGAGGAGAGTTGGATGTGGACCGGTGAACTGGCGTTGGCGACCGCGGCGATTTTCACCGGCGCGGCGATCTATGTGAACGTCGCCGAACAGCCGGCGCGTCTGATGCTCGACGCGCCGGCCTTGCTGGACCGAGTGGAAGCCGAGCTATGAGCGCGGCAAGCTGATGCAGGCGACCCTCGCCATTGTCTCCGGCGTATTCGGCGTGCTGGCGTTCTTGTTCACCTACGATTGGCGCTGGCTGCTGGGTGCCGCGCTCATCCTCGCCAACTGGCCTTATACGATCTTCATCATCATGCCGACCAACCACGTGCTCAACGCGACGCTGCCCGCGCAAGCCAACGAGCAGACGCGTGAGCTGATGCAGCAATGGGGCCGTCTGCATATGGGCCGCAGCGCGCTCGGTCTGCTCGCCGTCGCCGCATACTTGTGGTCGCTGAATTGAGCGAGCCCGAAATCCTGTTCGAACGGCGCGGTGCTTCGGGCCTCGTCACGCTCAATCGGCCGAAGGCGCTCAATGCCGTCACCCACGGCATGGTGCTGGCGTTGCGCGCGCAACTCGACGATTGGGGCGAACGATCCGGCGGTGACGCGGGTAGTGATTACCGGCGCCGGCGAGCGGGGCCTTCTCGGCCGGCGGCGACATCCGCGCCATCTACGAACTCGGCATTGCCGGACGTTACGACGACGAGATGCAGTTCTGGCGCGACGAATATCCGCTCAACGCCGCGATTAAGAATTTTCGCAAACCCTTTATTGCGCTGATCGACGGCGTCGTCATGGGCGGCGGCGTCGGCGTTTCGGTGCACGGCTCGCATCGCGTCGCAGGCGACCGCTATCAGTTCGCCATGCCGGAAGTCGGCATCGGTTTTTTTCCGGACGTCGGCGCCACCCTGGTTTCTGCCGCGCATGCCGGGCGAACTCGGCACCTATTGCGCGCTCACCGGCGAGCGCTTCAATGGTGCCGATGCGGTTGCGGCGGGGCTTGCCACGCACCGCATTCCATCGGCGCGGTTTGCGGCGCTGATCGAGGAGCTCTCCGGCACCGTATCTGTCGATGCCGTCCTCTCCGCATTCTCCGAACCGGCAGGGCAGGGGCCGATCGCCGCGCGGCGCAGCGCCATCGACCGCCTGTTTGCCGGCAACCGCGTTGAGGACATTCTCGCCGCGCTCGATCGCGAGACCGGCGCCGACGCCGAATGGGCGCAAAAGACCGCGGCCACGATGCGAACGAAATCGCCGCTCAGTCTCAAACTGGCGCTGGCTCAGGTGCGCCACGGCAAAGATTGGGATTTCCAGACGTGCATGCGCGCCGAATTGCGCATAGTGTCGCGCGTCATCCATGGCCATGATTTCTACGAGGGCGTGCGCGCTGTGATCGTCGACAAGGACAACAAGCCGCGCTGGCAGCCCGTGACGCTCGCGGATGTAAGCGACGCCGAGGTCGAGCGCCACTTCGCGCCGATCGACAAGGAACTGGCGCTGCCATGAGCGAGCACGGCATTCACGACGATCTGCGCAGCCTTGAGCCGGTGCGCGAGCGCGACGGCGAACAGGCCGTCGGGCTGTGGACGCGGCGGCTGGTGCTGTTCCTGCGCGTCATGGCCGGCGTCTCGATGCTCAAGGGCCTGTATCATTGGACCGAGGTCTGCGGCATCGGCTTCGGCCAGCAGGATCTGTTCGAGAACCATTCAATTGCCTGGCAGACCGCCACCGTATTCTTCGCGGTCATCGATCTGGTGGCGGCGGTGGGCCTGTGGCTCGCAGCCGCCTGGGGCGCGGTGATCTGGCTCACCTCGGTCGCCTCGATGCTGGCGGTAGAAATGTTCTTTCCGCAGGTGTTCGGCGGCGGCATGCTGACCGGCATCTTCGAGGCCGGGCTGCTGGGGCTTTATCTTTGGCTGGCGCTGAAGTCGGCGCAGGAACACGTGCAGTAGAAGAGAGCAAATAAAAGAGGGAGAGATTGATGTCGCGCATAGGATTCATCGGGCTCGGCAACATGGGTCTGCCGATGGCGCAGAACCTCTTGAAAGCCGGCCATCAGATCGAAGGCGTCGACTTCAACCCGGCATCGCTCGAAAAGCTTAAGGCCTCCGGCGGCACCGCCGTCGAGACCCACAAGATCGCCGCCGCGCGCGCCGATGTCGTCATCACCATGCTGCCGTCCGGCAAGGAAGTGCGAGAGGTCTATCTCGGACCCAATGGCATTATCGAGAACGCCAATCCCGGCACGCTGCTGATCGACTGCTCGACCATCGACGTCAACAGCGCGCGCGTGGTCGCGGCCGAGGCGGAGAAGGAAAGAACTGTTGATGCTCGATGCGCCGGTGTCCGGCGGCGTCGGCGGCGCCGGCGCGGGCACGCTCACGTTCATGGTCGGTGGCAGCGCGCGCGCCTTCACTCGCGCGGAATCCATTTTGCAGAAGATGGGCAAGACCATCGTGCACGCCGGCGGCGCCGGAACCGGGCAGGCGGCCAAGATCTGCAACAACATGATCCTCGGCGTTTCGATGATCGCGGTGTCGGAAGCTTTCGTTCTCGCGGAAAATCTCGGTCTCGATCATCAAAAGCTGTTCGATATCTCGTCGAAATCGTCGGGCCAGTGCTGGTCGCTGAACGACCTATTGCCCGGTTCCGGGGCCGGTGCCGACATCGCCCGCCAATCGCGACTACACGCCGGGTTTCACGGCGGCGATGATGCTGAAAGATTTAAAACTGGCGCAGGATGCAGCCAAAGCGAGTGGCACCAAGACGTCGCTCGGCGCCGATGCCGAAAGGATTTATTCGGCATATGCCGCGAGCGGGGAGGCAGGACGCGATTTTTCAGGCATTATCCGCTTCATTCGAGGGTAAACGCGCATGATCCCGAAAAGTGGGCACCGGTTTTCGGATAAGATCATGCGCAAATCGAACAAAGCGGACGCGGCAAGGTGAACGAAACATTGCGCCGATGACTGCAATTGAAAATGCAACGAAGCGTTCACCCTTGTAAATAAACCTAATCTTTATGGTGTTATTTAAGCCGATTTTAGACTGCCCCTTATAGGTTGGCACATCTGGAACGGGGAAACAGGGCCCCGTTACCGGAAAGAGTCAAATAATAAAACGCAAGGGGCGTTGAACATGAAAGCCGTTGCCAAGACGGTCGAGCCGGCAGAACAAGATGCCCGCTTCGATCACATCCGTCCGCTCTATCACGAAGCCTTGACGTTGGTGGAGCGGCTGCATCGCCGCCTGCTCGACGTGATCAAGGATGAATTCGACCGCCGCGGCCGCTCCGATATCAATTCGGTGCAGGCGCTGCTGCTGTACAACATCGGCGACAAGGAACTGACGGCCGGGGAGCTGCGTACGCGCGGCTACTATCTCGGCTCCAACGTCTCCTACAATCTCAAGAAGCTGGTGGAGATGAACTTCCTCGATCACCAGCGCTCGCGCGTGGATCGCCGTTCGGTCCGCATCAAGCTGACCGACAAGGGCCGCGAAGTGCGCGACATTGTCGAGACGCTGTACCAGAAGCACGTGCGCACAGTCGAACAGGTCGGCGGTATCAATGCCGACGAAGTTCGCGACCTTGAACAAGTCGCTGCACCGGCTCGAGCGCTTCTGGACCGACCAGATCCTCTACCGGCTGTAACCCTCCAATCGCGGACGGTGGATCGACTTGCCCCGGCCCATTCGGCCGGGGTTTTGTCGTTCGTTCATCCGTCACCCTGAGGTGCGAGCGAAGCGAGCCTCGAAGAGCGACGGCCCGAGAAGCTGTGGCCGTTCATCCTTCGAGGGCCGCTACGCGGCCACCTCAGGATGACGGATAAACCCTAGATATTGCGCCTGCCGTCCCGCCAAACCCAATGCTTGGCGGTTGGCGGTTCCTATGCTATTTGCGGGCATAACCCCGGAAGTCCCCATAAATAGGCGCCGCACGCGATCCCGGCGCCAGGAGATCGTAATGTCGGCTAGTTCGAGCGCTAAAATCGTTGGCGATGTGGAATCCTTGTTCTCGGCCCCGCTGGCCGCGGTCGACCCCGAGATCAATCACGCCATCAACCAGGAGCTCGGCCGCCAGCGCGACGAGATCGAGCTGATCGCGTCGGAAAACATCGTCTCGCGCGCCGTGCTGGAAGCGCAGGGCTCGGTTCTGACCAACAAATATGCCGAGGGCCTTCCGGGCAAACGCTATTACGGCGGCTGCCATACGTCGATATCGTCGAGACGTTGGCGATCCAGCGCGTCACCAAGCTGTTCGGCTGCGGCTTTGCCAACGTGCAGCCGCATTCCGGCGCTTCCGCCAACGCCGCGGTGTTCTTCGCGTTGCTCAATCCTGGCGATACCTTCATGGGACTCAACCTCGCCGCCGGCGGCCACCTCAGCCACGGCATGGCGATCAACATGTCCGGCAAATGGTTCAAGCCGGTGCCGTACAATGTTCGCCGCGACGATCAACGCATCGACATGGAAGAGGTCGAGAAGCTCGCCAAGGAACACAGGCCGAAGCTGATCATCGCCGGCGGCTCGGCCTATCCGCGCATCATCGACTTCAAGCGCTTCCGCGAGATCTGCGACGAGGGTCGGCGCGCTGCTGATGGTCGACATGGCCCACTTCGCCGGCCTCGTGGCTGCGGGGCGTGCATCCGTCGCCGTTCCCGCATGCGCATGTCGTCACCACGACCACGCACAAGACGCTGCGCGGTCCGCGCGGCGGCGTGATCCTGTCCGACGACGAGGCCATCGCCAAGAAGATCAATTCGGCGGTGTTCCCCGGCATGCAGGGCGGCCCGCTGATGCACGTCATCGCCGCGAAAGCTGTGGCCTTCGGCGAGGCGCTCAAGCCGGGTTTCAAGAGCTACGCCAAGAGCGTAGTCGAAAATGCCAAGGTGCTGGCCGAAACCTTGAAATCGCACGGCCTCGATATTGTCCTCGGGCGGCACCGACACCCATCTGATGCTGGTCGATCTGCGCCCCAAGCGCCTGACCCGGCAAGGAAGGTGGCCGAACTGGCGCTCGGACGCGCGCACATTACCTGCAACAAGAACGGCATCCCGTTCGATCCGGAAAAGCCGACGATCACGTCGGGCATCCGCCTCGGCTCGCCGGCCTGCACCACGCGCGGCTTCGGCATCGCCGAATTCCGCCAGGTCGGCGAAATGATCGTCGAAGTGCTCGACGTGCTGTCGCAGAAGGGCGTCGACGAAGATTCGCTGGTCGAAGCGGCGGTGCGCGACAAAGTGAAGGCATTGATTTCACGGTTTCCGATTTATCAGTAGGGGGCGTGAGGCGTCAGCATTAGTTACTCCGTCATCCTGAGGTGCGCGCGCGCTTTTCTTGCGCGCGAGCCTCGAAGGATGAACGGCCGGGGCCGTCGCCCTTCGAGGCTCGCTTCGCTCGCACCTCAGGGTGACGGGTCGAGGTTTATGGATTAGGGGAATAACGTCATGCGTTGCCCGAGTTGCGGAAGCCTCGACACCCAGGTGAAGGATTCGCGGCCGACCGAGGATTCGGCGGTGATCCGCCGCCGCCGTGTTTGCCTGACCTGCAATTTCCGCTTCACCACGTTCGAGCGCGTGCAGTTGCGCGAACTCACCGTCATCAAGCGCAACGGCCGCCGCGTGCCGTTCGACCGCGATAAATTAATGCGCTCGGTGCAGATCGCACTGCGCAAGCGCGCGGTCGAGCCGGAGCGCATCGAGCAGATGGTGTCCAAGATCGTGCGCGAACTGGAAAGCGGCGGCGAGAACGAAGTCTCGTCCGAGGCTATCGGCGAGATCGTGATGGCGCATTTGCGCGAGATCGACGACGTCGCCTATGTGCGCTTTGCCTCGGTCTATCGCAATTTCGGCGAGGTCAAGGACTTCCGCGCCGCGCTCGATGAGTTGTCGGGCGACGACGACGACGCGCCGGCAAAACCTGCGGCACCCGCGCAGAAATGAGCGACCAGACGGCAACAAAATACGTCGCGACCGAAGCCGACGACCTGCGTTTCATGACGCTGGCGCTGGCGCTTGGGCGGCGCGGGCTGGGCAACACCTGGCCTAATCCGGCCGTGGGCGCGGTGATCGTAAAAGACGGCATCATCGTCGGCCGCGGCTGGACGCAACCGGGCGGCCGTCCCCATGCGGAGGTCGAGGCTTTGCGCCGCGCCAAGAAGCAGGCGCAGGGCGCAACGCTCTACGTGACGCTGGAGCCGTGCTCGCATCAGGGCAAGTCGCCGCCCTGCGCCGATGCTATCATCAAGGCCGGTATCGCGCGCGTGGTGTCGCCGCTTGAGGATCCTAACCGGAAGTCGCCGGCCAAGGCCACGAGAAGCTGCGCGCCAAAGGCATTCAAGTCGATATCGGTCTGTGCGCCGACGAGGCGCGGCGCACGCATGCCGGCCACATCGCGCGTATAACGAAAGCGCGGCCGCATGTGATGCTCAAGCTCGCCGTCTCCGCGGACGGCAAAGCCGGTTTGGCGGGTCGCAAGCCGGTGATGCTGACGGGCGAGGAAACGCGCAACCGCGTATTCCAGATGCGCGCGCGCAGCGACGCCATCCTGGTCGGTATCGGCACGGTGCTGTCTGACAATCCGCAATTGAACTGCCGTCTGCCGGGCATGCTCGACCAATCGCCGGTGCGCGTGGTGCTCGATGCCAACTTGAGGCTACCGATGTCGACCGCAATGGTGGCGACGGTGCGCGAGACGCCGACCTGGGTCTTCACCTCGGGCAAGCCCTCGGCGATTGCCGAGGAAATTTTGCAGCAGAAGGGCTGCAAGGTGTTCCGCGTCGGCGACCAAAAGGGCAAACTCGACCTCAACGACGTACTCAAGGTGTTAAGCGAACAGGGCATCACGCGCCTGATGGTCGAAGGCGGCCCGACGGTGGCGGCAAGCTTTGTCGACAGCGATCTGGTCGACGAGGCGGTGCTGCTGCATACCGAAAAGACCATCGGTCCTGACGGTATCGACGCGCTCGAAGGCATGGCGCTGAGCGATCTGACCGCGATGCTGAAGCCTTCCGGCACCGAGCGGCTTGGCGGCGACACGCTCGAAACATTTGAGCGCAGCGCGTGATCCCGGAAAGTGGATACCCGTTTTCGAAAAAGATCATGCGCCAAGGAAAAATTTGATGTTCACCGGTCTCGTTACCGATGTCGGCGAAATACGCTCGGTCAAGCCGCGCGCCGATAATCTGCACCGCGTTACGATCTACACGCGCTATCCGCGCGCCGGGATCGCGCAGGGCGCGTCGATTGCCTGCTCCGGCGTCTGCCTGACGGTGGTCGACACCGGCGAGGAGGATGGCCGCACCTGGTTTGCGGTCGACGCCGCCGACGAGACGCTGCGCGTCACCAATGTCGGCCGCTGGCGCCACGGCACCCATATCAATCTCGAGCGGTCGTTGAAACTCGGCGACGAACTCGGCGGCCATCTGGTCGCAGGCCACGTCGACGGCCTCGCCAAGGTGATTGCGCGTGACGACATGACGGATATGGCGCGGTTTACGCTGTGCGCGCCGCATGATCTCGCCCGTTTCATCGCCGCCAAGGGCTCGGTGGCGCTCGACGGCGTCTCGCTCACCGTCAACGCGGTCGACGGCGATACCTTCGCCGTCCTCATCATTCCGCACACCTTGCAGGTGACGACCTTCGGCCGACTCGCCAAGGACGACGAGGTTAACCTCGAAATCGACACCATGGCGCGCTATGCCGCGCGGCTGATCGAAACGCGTTGATCGAGCGCAATACAGCCCTTGTTCCGGCTGCTTTCGCTTGCTACGACGCGGCTCAACAAGGAATTTCCCGGTATGGCCAAGAAGACCAAGAGCGTTGCCGCGCGCGGCAATAAAGCTGCCAAGAAAAGCGACACGCTGCGCGTGCTTATCGTCGAGTCGCGTTTCTATAACGACATTGCCGACGCGCTGCTGTCGGGTGCCACGCGCGTGCTCGACGAGGCCGGCGCCGTTTACGAGAAGATCACCGTGCCGGGCGCGCTCGAAGTGCCGGCGGCGATCGCGATGGCGCTCGAGGCGCAATCCTTCGATGGCGCCGTGGCGCTCGGTTGTGTCATCCAGGGCGAGACCTATCATTTCGAGATCGTCGCCGATCAGTCGGCGCGCGCGCTGATGGACCTTTCGGTCAACGAGAAGCTGCCGCTCGGCAACGGCATCCTCACTGTCGACACGAAGGCGCAGGCTTTGGCGCGCGCTGGCGCCGACGACAGTGGCAAGGGGTAACAAAGGCGCCCACGCCGCCCGTGCCGCGCTGGCGATGATCGCGCTGAAACGCGAGTTGGGCGCATGATCCCGAAAAGTGGAATCCGGTTTTCGGACAAGATCATGCGCAAAGGAAAATGCTAATGGCCAAGGGCGCGCCCATCGACAAGGATGCGCGCCCAGAATCGCGCCAAGAATCGCGTAAAGCGAACAAGCGCGGTGCCGCAAGGCTCGCGGCGGTGCAGGCGCTCTACCAGATGGATCTCGCCGGCACCGGCTTGAACGAAATTCTCGCCGAGTTCGAAAGTCACTGGCTCGGCCGCGAGGTCGAGGGCGCCCAATATCTGCCGGCCGAGGCCGCGTTCTTCCGCGACATCGTCACCGGCGTGGTGCGCGAGCAGGTCAAGCTCGATCCTTTGATCGATGCGGCGCTCCAGAAAAGCTGGCCGCTCAAGCGCATTGAAGCCGTATTGCGCGCGGCGCTGCGGGCAGGGGCCTACGAACTCGATCATCGCCGCGACGTGCCGGCGCGCGTCGTGGTGTCGGAATATGCCGACGTCGCCGCCGCCTTTGTGGAGCGCGACGAGACCGGCATGGTCAACGCCGTGCTCGATCAGTTAGCGCGCAGCATGCGTTCGCAAGAATTCACAGCCTGAGTGCTGCGCCATCGGCGCTGCGCTCCCTCTCCCCAGCGGGCAGAGGGTTGGGGTGAGGGGGTCAAAATCTCGATATACTGTAACCCCTCACCCGGATCGCATTCGCGATCCGACCTCTCCCTATGGGAGAGGTGAAGGAAGAAGCGGGACGCAATGACTGACGACGACAAGATGTCCGCCGAAGATCGCCTGATCGCGCGGCATTTCGCAGCGATCGCGACGCATCCGGGCGCGCTGGGCCTGTCCGACGACGCCGCTTTCATCGCGCCGCCGCCGGGTCATGACCTGGTGCTGAAAACCGACGGCATCATCGGCGGCGTGCATTTCTTTCCCGAAGACGCCGCGCATACCGTCGCCAGCAAGGCGCTGCGCGTGAATTTGTCCGATCTCGCCGCCAAGGGCGCTCGGCCGCTCGGCTTCCTGCTGACGCTGGCGCTGCCGAAAGATATCGGCGACGCCTGGCTCGCCGACTTTGCCAATGGATTGCGCGGCGATGCCGTGCTGTTTTCCTGTCCGCTGTTCGGCGGCGACACCGACCGCACGCCGGGACCGATCACGATTTCCATCGCCATGTTCGGCGCCGTGCCGGAAGGCACCATGGTGCGCCGCGCCGGTGCCAGGCCCGGTGACCGCATTTTCGTGTCGGGCACAATCGGCGACGCGGCGCTTGGGCTTTTCGTTCGCAAAGGCGAGGCCGATGCCTGGAAGCTTTCCGGCCCGCATCGCCAGCATCTTACGTCGCGCTATCTGCTGCCGCAGCCGCGCAATGCGCTGGCCGAGGCGGTGCGCACGCATGCTTCCGCGGCAATGGACGTGTCGGACGGTCTTGTTGGCGATCTCGCCAAGCTGGCGCGGGGTCTCCAAAGTCGCGGCCGAGGTCGAGGTCGCGAAAGTGCCGCTGTCGGACGCCGCCAAGGCGGCGACTGCCTCGGATGCCAGCCTGATCGAACCGGCGCTGACCGGCGGTGACGATTACGAGATCCTCTGTACCGTGCCGCCGGAAAAAGCCCAGGCCTTCCGCGCTGCGGCGCAAACCGCCAATGTCCCGGTCACTGAGATCGGCCAGATCGCGTCCGGCGGGAGCACCCGCTTCATTGGGCCCGATGGCCAGCCGATGATCTTCAAACGCCCGGCCTTCAGCCATTTTTAAAAACAGGGGGGACGCCCGCGCCGGGCTGGGTATAATAAGCAAAAAGCCAAATAGGGAATGGGAAGCGCCATGGACGACCTGACGGCCAAAGAACCGGCCAAAAAGCCCGCCAAGAAATCAGCCAAGACAGCCGCCGCCGTGCAGCCGGCGCCAAAGCCGGTGCATGCGGCCATCCCGCAAAACCCGAATTTTCAGCGCCACCACGAGCGCTTCCCGACCACCGCCTGGATGCGCAAGCAGGCGGTGCGCAATGTGCCGAAATTCGCCTTCGAATATGGCGACACAGGCGCCGGCAACGATATCGGCATTGACCACAACTGGGCGGCGCTCGATGCCGTCAAGATCGTGCCGCGCTACGGCGTCATGCCGACGTTGCCGCCGGTCGATTGCGTCTTGTTCGGCACCAAATATTCGGCGCCCATCGGTATCGCGCCGATGGGCGGGCCGTCGCTGGTCTGGCCCGGTGCCGATATTCTCATGGCGAAGGCTGCGCAACGCGCCCGCGTCCCGTACACGCTCAGCGTCGCCGGCGGCGCCACCATCGAGCAGGCCGCCGCCGCCGCGCCCGATGTGTTCTGGCTCCAGCTTTATCGGTTCTGGCACGACGACCACAAGATCGGCTTCGACCTGATGCGCCGCGCCGCCGCGGTCGACGTCAAGGTCCTCACGCTCACGCTCGACGTGCCAGTGCGGACCACGCGCTCGCGCGAAACTTATGCGCGGCTCGCCGGCGAGTTCACGCCGGACGCGCGCATGCTCTACGAGATGATCATCCGGCCGAAATGGCTGCTGGCGCTGCTGCGCAACGGCTATCCGCGCTTCGCCACCATCGGCGATTATGCGCCGCCGCGGTCGAACACCAACGCCATCATCGCTTATGCGCGCGCGCGCATGGGCGGCGCCTTCTCGTGGGACGAGGTCGCGCGCTACCGCGACAAGTGGAAAGGCCCGATGACGGTGAAGGGCATCCTGCATCCGCAGGACGCCGAGAAGGCGGTGTCGCTCGGCATCGATGGCATCTGGGTGTCGAACCATGGCGGCCGGCAGATCGAGGCTTTGATGCCGTCGATCGATTGCCTGCCGGGTATCGTCGCGGCGGTCGGCAAGAAGGCGACCATCCTGCTCGACAGCGGCGTTCGCTCCGGCCAGGACGTCATGCGCGCGCTGGCGCTCGGCGCCGACGCGGCCTTCGCCGGCAAGTCGTTTTTGTGGGCGGTCGGCGCCATCGGCGACGACGGCCCGGCGCAACTGATCGATCTCTACATCGACGAGTTGCGCGCCTCGCTCGGCCAGATCGGCGCGCGAACCATTGCCGAGGCGCGCCAAGCCACCATCCGGCATCCGGGGAAGGTCGAGTTCTGACTTAATCCCTTCCCCGCGAAGCGTGGGGAGGATCGGTTCACATCGTTTGCAATGTGAAGCGGGGTGAGGGACTTTTTTGGCCAGGCGGGTTTCCCCGTGACCCCTCCCCACCACTCGCAAACGCTCGTGGGGGAGGGGAACACTCAACCCAGCCCTGCAGCGGCCCCAGTAGCGGCGTTCTACAAACGCCGCTAAAGAGAGAATAGTTTTCTTGGGAATCGCTCATGTCGGCTGCCGCCGAACGACGACCGCACATTTTCGACGACAGACTGGCGCGACGCAACGCCTTTGTGCTGTCGATTGCGCAGGCTTTGGCCGGCGGCAACAATACCGTTATCGTTTCCACCAGCAGCATCATCGGCGCCATGCTGGCGCCCGACAAAGGCCTCGCCACCTTGCCGATCACCGCGATGGTGATGGGCATGTGGTTCGGCACGCTGCCGATCGGCTGGCTGGCGCGGAAATTCGGCCGCCGCTTCGCGCTGCAGGCGGGTTCCGTGTTCGGCATCTTGTCGGGCCTGGTGTCCTATACCGCCACCATGCAGGGCCAGTTCTCGCTGCTGCTGCTCGGAACTTTCTGCGGCGGGCTCTATGCCGCCGCGCACCAGTCCTACCGTTTCGCCGCCACCGATACCGCGAGCGAGGCTTTCAAGCCGAAGGCCGTATCCTGGGTGCTGGCCGGTGGCATATTCGCCGCCATCATCGGCCCGCAACTCGTCATCTTCACCAAGGACATGCTGTCGCCGCATATCTTTGCCGCGAGTTTCCTCGGCCAGTCGGCTTGTGCGCTCGCCGCCGCCGTTGTGCTGACGTTCGTCAAAGTGCCGCCGCCTGCCGAAAAGCGCGTCGAGGCGATCCGGCCGCTGGGCGAAATAACGCGTGCGCCGCGTTTCGTCGTGGCGGTCGCCTGCGGCGTGACCAGCTTCGGCATGATGAACATGATCATGACCTCGGCGCCGCTTGCCATGGTCGGCTGCGGCCATTCGGTGACCGACGCGGCGCTCGGCATCCAGTGGCACGTGCTGGCGATGTATGCGCCGAGCTTCTTCACCGGCAGCCTGATCGCGCGCTTCGGCGTCGAGCGCGTCACCGCATTCGGCCTGGCGCTGATCGGTCTTGCCGCGGTGACGGCGATCAGCGGCATCACGGTCTGGCATTTCTGGGCCGGGCTGGTGCTGCTCGGCCTCGGCTGGAATTTCTCCTTCATCGGCGCCACCACGATGGTGACGCAGTGTCACCGGCCGCACGAGCGCAACAAGGTGCAGGCGTTCAACGACTTTCTGATCTTCGGCGCCATGGCGGTGAGCTCGTTCTCGTCGGCCAGTTGCTGGCCTATGTCGGCTGGCAGGCGATCAACGAGGTCGTGTTCCCTACCATCGCCATCGCAGGCGGACTCTTGGTGTGGCAGGTCATCAGCAAGCGCGCCGCGGCGAAAACGGCTTAGGCGCTCGGTTGCCCCGACGGGCGCGCCACGCGCTCAGCGTCATGCCCGGGCTTGACCCGGGCATCCATCGTGGTTCGAAAGGTTTTTGTGCGAAGAATTTCTAATTGCGCCGCTTGATGGATTGCCGGGTCAAGCCCGGCAATGACAGAAGAATAAGGTGACGCGCCGGATGCCAAACAACAATGATCCCGATCCACCCAACAGCGCGGCCTCCATGGGCGGCTTCGTCGTGACTGTCATCATGGGCCTGGCCGGCTTGGCGACGGCCGGACTGATCGTCTACCAAATTCTCAGGGCGCTCTTGATCGCCGCCTTCGACATCGCGCTGCCAAACCCATTTCCGTAACGCGCCGCTCCTGGCGAAGGCACGCTCGTGATAGTGTAACTTGCCGTCCTGCCTGTATACGGATGCGATGCATCACGACCACGATCACAACCACGATCACGGACAAGTCGGACACGTTCACGCGCCGAAAAGTTTCGGCGCGGCCTTCGCCGTTGCGACGGGGCTGAACTTTGCGCTGGTGGCGGTGCAGATCTATTACGGGATTACCGCGCATTCGATGGCGCTGCTGGCCGACGCGGGCCACAATTTCGCCGACGCGCTCGGACTGTTGATTGCCTGGATCGCGCATATTCTGGCGGCGGCGGCCCCGACGCGCCGCTACACCTACGGCTTTCGCTCGGTTTCGATTCTCTCGGCGCTCGCCAATGGCGGAATTTTGCTCACAGCCACCGGCGCGATCGCCTGGGAGGCGATTCAAAGCCTCGGCAATCCCCCACCGGTTTCCGGGGTCGTCGTGATGATCGTAGCCGCCGCTGGAATCGTCATCAATGGCGGTTCCGCCTGGCTGCTGGTCGCCGGGCAAAAGGACCTCAATATTCGTGGCGCGTTTCTGCATCTGGTCGGCGACGCGGCGGTCTCGGCAGGGGTCGTGGCCGGCGGTCTGGTCATCGTTCTCACCGGCTGGAATTGGGTCGATCCGGTCGTGAGCCTGGCGATCTCGGCTGTCATCATGTGGACGGCATGGGGTTTGCTGAAAGAGGCGGCCAATTTGTCGTTGGACGCGGTGCCGTCGGGCATCGATCCGGAAGAGGTGCGCCAGTTCCTCATTCACTTGCCCGGCGTGACCGGCATTCATGACCTTCATATCTGGGCCATGAGCACGACCGAAAATGCACTGACCTGCCACTTGATCGTTCCGCAAGCTTCGTCGGGCGATCAGTTTCTTCAAAGTGCCTGCGACGCGATCCAGCATAAATTCGGCATCGGCCATTCGACGCTGCAAATCGAGACCGGCGAGGGGGTGTGCAAATTGGCGCCCGATCACGTGGTTTGAGGCGACGGGGCCAAGGGGCGGCTTGATTTGGCTATTGACCGGGCCAATCTCAGGGATAGTCTCAGGCTAACATTGATGGGGATGGAGTCCCCCGATACCCGCCGCAAGGCTGATGACTCCTACCGGGCGCTTCCGCGTCGGTAGGAGATTGTCTCCCCGTCAGGTGCCCAACAAAAGAGGGCGCCATGCTTGAACCACTCCATTGGGACGTTTTGGAAGCGGCGGCAGATTTGGATCTGCCGCCATCGATCTTCATTGCCATGTATTTAGCTTTGGGGATTTGCATCGGGATTGAAATGATAATTGAGGAATTGAGAGAACTGTCGTGAACCCGCAACTCATTGCCGCCGTTGCGATTGGCGGAGCGATTGGCTTTGTTGCCCGCTACCTTGTCGGTGTCGGATCGGGAAAACTCTTTGGCTTAAATTTCCCCTGGGGAACACTGGCTATCAATATCGTCGGTTCGTTCCTGATCGGGGTCTTTGTCGAGTCATTTGCTCTTAGATGGGACCTGTCTCAGGTCTGGCGGGCTTTTCTAACTGTCGGCATCTGTGGCGGCTTCACGACTTTTTCGACGTTTTCGCTGGACGCCTACTTGCTTATGGATCGCGGGGAACTGGGCCTGGCAGCCGCCTACCTGGCCGGATCGGTTGTTCGTTCGATTGCGGGGCTGTTCGCGGGCCTCCAACTGATCAGGGCGATTTCTTAACTCAAACTGACCCACTGCCCGCGCTCGACAGGACCGTAATCATAGGCTTATTGTCTCCGTCGTCCGGTCCGCCGAGGGCACTCTCATGAGGCGTCATGACAGTGGGGCCGGATGTGGCGCCTGCGGGTCGGGCTCGCACCCCCGCTCCGGGAGGCCCCGGGTCACCGCAAGCACGTCTAGGCAGTTTGCGCAACGCAAACTGCCTAGACGGCCTACCCGGGGCCGGTAAAGAATACGGGCGATTTTGCTCGCCTAAAGGCGACCGGCGCCGGCCCGAAAGTTGGGGAGAGATAAAAACCACCCGCGAGTTGCGTCCGGCACGGCTTTTTGGCTATATCCGCGCGCTTTCCCGGTCGGGGGTGAAGCGCCCTCAAAGCGGCCATCCTCGACGCTCCCGTGCCGGCGGGAGCGTTTTCCCGCCTGGCATAAATCATCGAAGTTGAGGGCAACATGAATACATTATGGATCATCGTCGGCTGTGGCGTGCTCGCCGTTCTGTACGGCATTTGGGCCACGGGCTCGGTGCTGCGCGCCGATGCCGGCAACGCAAGAATGCAGGAAATCGCGGCCGCGGTGCGCGAAGGCGCGCAGGCCTATCTCAAGCGCCAATACACCACCATCGGCATCGTCGGCGCCGTGATCTTCGTGATCATCGGCTTCACGCTCGGTTGGCTGGTCGCCATCGGCTTTCTGGTCGGCGCGGTGCTGTCCGGCGCCACCGGCTTTATCGGCATGAACGTCTCGGTGCGCGCCAACGTGCGCACGGCGCAGGCGGCGACCAAGTCGCTCGCCGGGCGGCCTCGAGATCGCCTTCAAGGCCGGCGCCATCACCGGCATGCTGGTCGCGGGGCTCGCGCTCTTGGGCGTCACGCTCTATTTCGGCTTCCTCACCAGCACCCTGAAACTGGCGGCGAACGACCGCACCGTGATCGACGCCATCGTCGCGCTCGGCTTCGGCGCCTCGCTGATCTCGATCTTTGCCCGTCTCGGCGGCGGCATCTTCACCAAGGGTGCGGACGTCGGCGGCGATCTGGTCGGCAAGGTCGAGGCTGGCATCCCGGAAGACGACCCGCGCAATCCGGCGACCATTGCCGACAACGTCGGTGACAATGTCGGCGATTGCGCCGGCATGGCGGCCGATCTGTTTGAGACCTATGCGGTGACCATCGTCGCCACCATGGTGCTGGCGGCGATCTTCTTTGCCGGCACACCGATCCTCAACGAAATGATGACCTTGCCGCTCGCCATCGGCGGCGTCTGTATCATCACCTCGATTGTCGGCACGTTCTTCGTCAAGCTCGGCGCCTCGCAATCGATCATGGGCGCGCTCTACAAGGGCCTGATCGCCACCGGCGTGCTGTCGCTGGTCGGCATCGGCGGTGTGATCTACACGCTGTTGCCGAACCACTTCGGCGCGCTGGCCGGTCAGACCTTCACCGGCATGTCGCTGTTCTCGTGCGGCGTTGTCGGTCTCGCCGTCACCGGCCTGATCATCTACATCACCGAGTACTACACCGGCACCGATTATCGCCCCGGTGAAGTCGATCGCGGCCGCTTCCGTCACCGGCCACGGCACCAACGTAATCCAAGGTCTTGCCATCTCGATGGAGTCGACCGCGCTCCCTGCGATCGTCATCATCGCCGGCATTCTGGTCACCTACAGCCTCGCAGGCCTGTTCGGCATCGCCATCGCAGTGACGACGATGCTGGCGCTGGCCGGCATGATCGTTGCGCTCGACGCTTTCGGTCCGGTTACCGACAATGCCGGCGGCATTGCCGAAATGGCCGGCCTGCCGAAGGAAGTGCGCAAGGCCACCGATGCGCTCGACGCCGTCGGCAACACCACCAAGGCGATCACCAAGGGCTACGCCATCGGCTCGGCAGGCCTTGGCGCGCTGGTGCTGTTCGCGGCGTATAATCAGGATCTGTTGTTCTTCGCGAAAGACGCCAAGGCGCATCCGTACTTCACGGGCGTCGTGCTCGACTTCTCGCTCAACAATCCCTACGTCGTCGTCGGTCTCTTGTTCGGCGGTCTGTTGCCTTATCTGTTCGCGTCGATGGGCATGACCGCGGTCGGCCGCGCCGCCGGTGCGATCGTCGAGGAAGTGCGCCGTCAGTTCCGCGAAAACCCCGGCATCATGAAGGGCACCTCGAAGCCCGATTACGCCCGGGCCGTCGACCTGCTCACCAAGGCGGCGATCAAGGAAATGATCATCCCGTCGCTGCTGCCGGTGCTGTCGCCGATCGTCTGGTACTTTGCGATCTATGCGATCGCGGGTGGCGGTGCGGCCGGCAAGTCGGCCGGCTTCTCCGCGCTCGGCGCCATGCTGCTCGGGGTCATCGTC
This sequence comes from Pseudolabrys sp., assembly GCA_037200245.1. GTDB lineage: Bacteria > Pseudomonadota > Alphaproteobacteria > Rhizobiales > Xanthobacteraceae > Pseudolabrys. The sequence continues at coordinate 9,900 of JBBCIM010000029.1, read as the reverse complement.
AACGGCCTGTTCGTCGCCATCTCGATGACGTCTGGCGGCGGCGCCTGGGACAATGCCAAGAAGTACATCGAAGACGGCCACTACGGCGGCAAGGGCTCGGACGCCCATAAGGCCGCGGTGACCGGCGACACCGTCGGCGATCCCTACAAGGACACCGCCGGCCCCGCCGTCAACCCGATGATCAAGATCACCAACATTGTGGCGTTGCTGCTCTTGGCCGTCCTCGCGCACTAAACCATAAGCGTAGTCCACAAACGGCAAAGGGCCCGCGCGTTGCGGGCCCTTTCACTATGGAGAAGCCAAAGATCGTCAGGCAACACGCCGTTTCTTGGGGACGCGTGTCGTATCGGCCCGGCGGGCGGACACGGCCAATGAGCGCGGCGCGCTACTGCCCGATCATCTTCGGCGAGAAGCTGCGCAGGATGCCGCGCAGATAGCTCAACTCGACGCCGCCGGTCTGCGTGGTCTGCGACACGAAGTCGAACACCTTGCCGTCCTTCAATCCATAATTGGCGAGACGTTCGACGCGGCGCTCCTTGTCGAAATAGACCGCGACGACGCGCTGGTCGATGACCTCGTGCGGCATGAAGGCGGCCGCGCGCTGGGTCTTCTGCGAGATGTAATAGAAGGCTTCGCCGTTCACGGTGGCGACGGTGGAGGGCGTGCCGAGCACGATCAGGGACTTGTTCCTGAGTCGCGCCGACGGGGATCTGTTCGAGCGCGCCTTCCGGCAGCACGTAGCCGCGCTGCAGCGTCTCGCTGAAATTGCCACAACCGGCAATCGCTAAAGCGCCGGCGAGCACCAGCAGCAAGCGAACCGATGTGTAGCGATGCAACTTTGTCGTCCCCAAACCCAGCACTCTCATGTCGTCTTGTTTCTTTTCGCTGCTCGCCTCGGCAAAGGCCTTGCCCGCAAAAGTCTTGCATTGATACAGGCGTTGACGTACCCGGCGGCTAGACCAGATCAGCCCCCCGAAACCAGACCGATGATATTTCCCCGTTTTCATCGCGAGCAACACAGCCAAGACACCATTTCCGCCCTGTATGGCATGATCGTGGCGCAGGCGCGATTGCCGCGCTTTTACCGGGACTATGCGGTCGCCGATACGGTTAACGGCCGTTTCGATATGGTGGTGCTGCACATCACGCTGGTGCTCGGCCGCATGCTGCCGGATCCGGCGCTCAAAGCGCTCGGGCAGGGCCTTTTCGACAAGTTTTGCCAGGATATGGACCATAATCTGCGGGAAATGGGCATTGGTGACTTGAAAGTGCCCAAGGAGATGCAGCGCCTGGGGCGAGGCCTTCTATGGCCGTCAGACGGCATATCAGATGGCGCTGGCGGCCGGCGACGACGCAGGCCTCGAGCAGGCCATTGCCCGCAATGTTTATGGCGGTTCGCCGCCAAATCCGGCTGCGGTGGTCCAGTTAGCGGCCTATATGAAGCAGGCGAACCGCGATCTTGTTGTCCTGAGCACGCAAAGCCTGGCCGCGGGCGCCTATAAGTTTCCCGAGCCCGCTTCGATCCCTGCGACCGCCTGAAACGAGTATCACGAGAAATGGCAAAGACTGAGCTTCCTTCAATCGCGCTGCCACTCCCTTGGAGCGTTCCGGTGGCCGTGGACGGTCTTCCAGACCACGGGTTGCACAAGACGATCGAGGCGTCGGCTGACGTGCGCGCCAAGGTGCTGGAGTTGGTCGCGGGGCTTGCCTCGGTCCGCGAGTTGCCGCGGCTGTCCGCGGTGTTCGATATCGCGCGGCAGGGCGCCAATGTTCGCGTCACCGGTCACGTGCGCGCTCACGTCACGCAAGACTGCGTGGTCACTCTCGATCCGCTTGAAAGCGATGTCGAGGAGGCGGTCGATCTGCAATTTGCGCCGGCCGCGGGCGACGCGCCGCAACTGGAGACTGAGTTCTCGCACGATGCGTCCGGCGGTAGCGAAGAGCCGCCCGAACCGTTGCGCGATGGGGCCATCGATCTCGGTGCCATCACTATCGAGTTCCTGGTGCTCGGCATCAACCCTTATCCGCGCAAGCCTGGGGCCGAATTTGCCCCGGTCAAGATCGGCGAAGACGCGGCGCATCCTTTTGCCGCGCTGGAAGCGCTGAAAAAGCCGCCCGGTGGCGGAAAACCGTGAGCGGCCATCAAGTTATGGAACCGGGCCAGAACCGGCTTGTCTGTGGCGGGCGACAAGCTATGTTCGCCGCCGTGCGGAACACCCCGATGACCGAAATGCCGGCGTCACAACCAACGCCGCCTGGGTCCACTCATGCCCGATAAAGTTCGCATCGCGATCGACGCCATGGGTGGCGATCATGGCGCGTCGGTCCTGTTGCCGGGGGCCGATATCTCGCTGACCCGCCATCCCGACACCGAGTACCTGCTGTTCGGCGACCGCGGCGTTGTCGAGCCGTTGCTCGAGACCTTGCCGAACCTCAAGGCCAAGTCGAAGTTCACCCATACCGAAGTGTCGATCCGCATGGACGACAAGCCGAGCCAGGCGCTGCGCTATGGCCGCTGGAAGTCGTCGATGTGGCTGGCCATCGACGCGGTCAAGAAAGGCGAGGCCGATGTCGCGGTCTCAGCCGGCAATACCGGCGCGCTGATGGCGATGGCGCGCTTCAATCTGAAGATGATGGAAGGCATCCGTCAGCCGGCCATTGCCGCGCTGTGGCCGACGCTGCGTGGCGAGTCGGTGGTGCTGGACGTCGGCGCCTCGATCGGGGCCGACGAGACGCATCTGATCAATTTGGCCACCATGGGCAGCGCCATGGCGCGCGTGCTGTTCGACGTCGAGAAGCCGACGGTCGGCCTGCTTAATATCGGCGTCGAGGAAGTCAAAGGGCTGGAGCAGGTCCGCGAGGCCGGCCGCCTGTTGCGCGAAGGCCAATTCCCCTATTTCGACTATCACGGCTTCGTCGAGGGCGACGATATCGGCAAGGGCGTCGTCGACGTGGTGGTGACCGAAGGCTTTGCCGGCAATATCGCGCTCAAGACCGCGGAAGGAACCGCGCGTCAGTTCGCTCATTATCTGCGCGGCGCCATGAGCCGGACCTGGACGGCAAAGCTCGGCTACCTGTTATCGCGCAAAGCATTTCAGACATTGCGCGACAAGATGGATCCTCGCAAAGCCAACGGCGGTGTGTTCCTTGGTCTCAACGGCGTCGTCATCAAGAGTCACGGCGGCACCGACGCGGAAGGTTTCGCAGCTGCCATCGACATGGGCTACGACATGATCCGCTACGAATTGCTCGCCAAAATCGGCCAGTCCATGGCCCGCGACCGGGCGAGCGCACAAGGGACTAAACAAGTGGCGACCGGAGCAGCCTCGTGACCCAATTGCGTTCGGTGGTGCTTGGCTGCGGCAGCTATCTTCCGGCCCGTATTCTCAGCAATGACGAGTTGGCGCGCTCGGTCGAGACCACCGACGAGTGGATTGTGCAGCGCACGGGCATTCGCGAGCGCCATATCGCGGCACCCGGCGAACTCACCTCTGACCTCGCGCTGCATGCCGCGCGCGCGGCGCTCGCCAACGCCCATGTCGATGCCGGTTCGATCGACCTGATCGTTTTGGGAACTTCGACGCCGGACCAGACTTTCCCCGCCACCGCAGTGACGGTGCAGGCCGGGCTCGGCATTACCAAAGGCGCGGCCTTCGACTTGCAGGCGGTCTGCTCGGGCTTCGTTTACGCTTTGTCGGTGACTGACGCGCTGTTGCGTGCCGGCAGCTACAAGCGTGCGCTGGTAATCGGGGCGGAGACCTTTTCGCGCATTCTCGATTGGAACGACCGCACCACCTGCGTGCTGTTCGGCGACGGCGCCGGTGCTCTGGTGCTCGATGCGCAGCCGCAAAGCGGCGCCATGACCGACCGCGGCATTCTCACCACCCATTTGCGGTCGGACGGCCGCCATCGCGCCAAGCTTTACGTCGACGGCGGTCCGTCTTCGACCCAGACCGTCGGCCATCTGCGCATGGAAGGCCGGGAGGTCTTCAAACACGCAGTGGTAATGATCACCGATGTGATCGAGGACGCCTTCAAGGCCACCGGCTATTCGGCCGCCGATATCGACTGGTTCGTGCCGCATCAGGCCAACAAGCGCATCATTGACGGCTCGGCGCATAAGCTCGGCATAACGCCCGAGAAGGTTGTCATGACCGTCGACCGCCACGGCAACACCTCGGCGGCCTCGATCCCGCTGGCGCTGGCCGACGCGGTCGCCGACCGGCGCATCAAGCGCGGCAACCTCATTCTGCTCGAAGCGATGGGTGGCGGCTTCACCTGGGGCTCGGCGCTGCTGCGTTGGTAAGCCTATGCCGCAGTGCGGTGGCAGGTAGGCGGGAGCGGTCGCTCCCGGCACAATGTTCAAATCGCCCCGTTGACCCACCCCCATCTTGCTAATATCCTGATAATTCAGCGGGATATATCGCTGGGGGCAGTTCAGGCGATGTCTGGTAAAACGGTAACGCGAGCGGACCTGTGCGAGGCCGTCTACCAAAAAGTGGGCCTGTCGCGGACAGAATCCGCCTCCTTGGTGGAATTGGTGCTCAAAGAGATCACCGACTGCCTTGAACGCGGCGAAACCGTGAAGCTGTCCTCGTTCGGCTCGTTTGTCGTGCGTAAAAAGGGCCAGCGGATTGGGCGCAATCCCAAGACCGGCAAGGAAGTCCCGATTTCGCCGCGGCGCGTGATGGTGTTCAAGCCATCGGCGATTCTCAAGCAACGCATCAACGGCCACGACGTGCCCGACGAAGCTTAAAGCGCGTGATCCCGAAAAGTGGGAACCGGTTTTCGGACAAGATCACGCGCAGCTGAAAGAACTCTTCAGTATTGTGTTTAATTTAAATGGAAGTGGAGCCGCTTTGGATAACAAGGCGCCGGACGCATTTCGCACCATCAGTGAAGTGGCGGATGAACTCGATCTGCCGCAGCACGTGTTGCGCTTTTGGGAAAGCCGTTTCCGCGACATCAAGCCGATGAAGCGCGGCGGCGGCCGGCGTTACTATCGCCCCGACGATGTCGAACTGCTGCGCGGCATTCGCCATCTGCTGTACGGGGAAGGCCTATACGATCCGCGGCGTGCAGCGCATCTTGCGCGAGCAGGGCTCGAAATTCGTGCAAGCGGTGTGGCTGGAAGGCGCGCCGCAGCCGCCGCATGGCGCGAGCGACGACGAAGAATTCATCGAGGAGACGCAAGCAGCACCCGAGCCCGAGAGCCGCGGCTTGCGCGACCGCTTGACGTCATTGATCGGCCGCGATCTCGGCGAGCGCCAGGACAACGAAGCGCGCCACGAACCGCGGCTCAAGAGCGCGCCGGAAGTCCGCGTCGCGCCGACCGATCGCGTCGTCCATGCGGTTTCTGTCGCGGACGATCCCGATCCGCCGATGCAGGAGCAGCATCCGCCGGTGCAAACAATGCAGCCGCCGATACAGCATGTACCGGCGCCGGCGAGCAGTGGCGGTCTGGCGCGCGACGACTTGCGCAAACTGCACGCGGTGCTGCACGAACTGGCCGAATGCCGCAAGCTGATCGACGCGGCGGCGACGCGCTAGCGCGGCACCGCATCGGCGCGGCGCCCAAATGTTCCACATCCGGCACCGGCCTGCTCGCAATAGTCTCTAAGTTCACGAGGCGTCGAACCGTGGTGCGTGGCGGCGTTGCTGCTGGCGCGCCAGAGCAGCCTGACACCGGACGATATACGGCGCGTGCTGACGCATACCGCGCGGCGGCCGGCGGCAAACGCACCGACACTGGTGCCGGTGCATCGACGCGCTCGGCGCGGTCAATTCGCTGAAGTGAGCGCGGCCGCGTTTTCAGCCAATCAGTCCGGTGGCCTGAGAAAGGGAACGAAAACGTTTGATTCGTTTCATTTTTGGTGAATTTCGGCAAAATATGAAACTCACGATTGACCGGTCTGATGTTTGGCCTAAAGTTTCCGGCAAGGGTCATACAAATAGGCCCGCCGCGGAGGATTCGTTACATGCTCAAGATGCTGGGGTCCGATAACGCCGCCACGATATAGGGCGCGACCAACTCAGGGGACAGAATGTCCCGCTGGGATATTCGTTAGTTGATCTCATCTCTGACGAGCTAGGGAGCGGAGCTTGGCACGAACTGCCGGCGCGCGGGCTGCGCGCTACTGTTCGTTGTTTGGGCCGGGCCTTTATTGAGTTGGAGCGTGGCGGCGCGTCGCCGATGCTTCGATTGTGCCAAAGGAGAATTTCTGCCGATGCCGATCATCTCAGCCGTGGGCGACGTCCGTATCTTTCGCAAGCAACCGGAGACGGCGCTCAAGCACGTCAGAGAAATCTTCAAACGCGCCGACATCGCGTTCCTGCCATGTCGGAGTCGTCATACTCCGACAAGGGCTCGCAAGGTTCTTCCCGGCATGCGCGGTGCCGCGCCTATCGACGTGCGCGGTTACCCGACATTCGCCTCGATCGGCTTCGACGTCGTTTCGATGGCCAGCAACCACACGATGGATTGGGGGCAAGATCCGCTGCTGGATGCGATGAAGCGCATGCACGCCGACGGCATCCAGACCATCGGCGCCGGCAGCGACATTGACGAGGCAAGAAAGCCGGCCATTGTCGAGCGTAACGGCACGAAAATAGCGTTTCTCGGCTATTGCTCCGTTGCGCCCAAGAGCTATTACGCCGTCCCGGGCAGGGCAGGCATCGCACCCATGCGGGCGATCACCCACTATGAGGCGCTCGAGGACGACCAGCCAGGAACGCCCTGCAAGATCATGACGTGGCCGCTGCAGCGCGACCTGGATGCGCTCGTTGCCGACATCAAGCGCGTTCGTTCGCAAGTGGACATCGTCGCCGTGTCGCTGCACTGGGGCGTTCATCACATCAAGGGACTGATCGCCGATTACCAGCCCACGGTGGCTTACGCGGCCATCGATGCCGGCGCCGATATCACATCGGTCACCACCCGCACATCCTGAAGGGGATCGAGGTGTACCGCGGCAAGGTCATTCTCTACAGCATTGGCGACTTCGCGCGGGACTTCAATAAGGACCGCAAGCCCGACGTGGAATGGAATCGCGAGTGCGAGGAAGTCTACAAGATTTACGGTTCTGCGTTTCTTGGCGGCAAGGGCAAAGAGGAGCCCAACCACGGCCATCTCGAGGACAGCTACAGCATGGTCGCCAACATTCAGTTCGACAAAGGGCGCATCGAGCGGGTGTCGTTCCTGCCGATCATGATCGAACGCGATGAGAGCGGTCAGCAGCCGACGCCCGCTCCCGTGTCCAGCGCGCGTGGCGCCGAGATTGCAAAGTTCATGGCGGACATCACCCGCGACGCGGGGCTGAACGGTAAATTCCACAACGAAGGCGACGAGGTCGTCGTCGATCTTTGAGACGCAACGAAGGCTTCAACGGCAACGTTGAGGCCGTGCAATTCGGGCCGCGGGCGCGCCGCGCAAGTGAATAAACAAGCGAATTAGGGGATTACGTCATGAAAGCAGTCGCAGCCACTTTGACATCTCTGGCGTTGGTGTCGCTCCTCGCCGGATCGGCGAATGCCGCCGACGACTTTCCGAACAAACAGATCACCATCACCAACATCTACGCCGTCGGAGGCGGTCAGGATCTCATCGCGCGCGCTGTCGGCAACAAACTGTCGCAGAAATGGGGCGTGCCGGTCGTCATGGAATCGAAGCCGGCGCTGGCGGCACGATTGCAGGGGCCTATGTCGCGCGGCAGCCTGCCGACGGTTACAGCCTGCTCCTCACGGACGTGAGTTTCTCCATCGTTCCGAGCATGTACAAAAACCTTTCCTATGATCCGGTAAAGGGACTTCAACCGGTCATTATGATGAACCTGGTGACGCAAGCGTTGTCGATCAATCCGGATCTGCCGGTGAAAACCATGCCCGAACTGGTCGCTTACGCGAAGGCGAACCCCGGCAAACTCGCCTATGCGTCCGCGGGCGTCGGCTCGCTTACCCAATTGGGCATGGAAATTTTCAAGAAGGCCGCCGGCATCGATATCCTTCACGTACCGTACCGCGGCGGCATACCGGCGATCACGGATGTGATCGGCGGCCGGGCCCATATGTACATGGGCGCGCTGGCGACGACGTTGCCGCAAGTCAGGGACGGAAAGCTCCGGTCGATTGCGGTGATGCAGAAAAAGCGGTCGCCGATCCTGCCCGACGTCCAATCGAGCACGGAGGCCGGTTATCCCGATCTGGACTTCAGTGCTTATTATGGGCTGCTTGCTCCTGCCGGCACGCCGCGTCCTGTTCTCGAGAAGCTGGCCGATGGCATCCGCGAAGCGCTCAAAACGCCGGAGTTGCAGAGGCTTCTTTTCGATCTCGCGTGTGAAAACGTCGGGGCCGGACCGGACGAGTTCGCGGCGTTCCTCAAGAAGGACTTCGAGCGCTACCAAAAGGCCGCCGAAGCCGCCGGCATCACACCCGGGCAACTGATGCAGTTTCAAATGCGAAACGGCATCTCGTCTTAAGTGCTTGGTTTAAAGGGTAAATTGGTCGGGGCGGGCGAGATTTGAACTCACGACCCCCTGTCCCCCAGACAGGTGCGCTAACCGGGCTGCGCTACGCCCCGACCGGAATGGCGCGGACTATAGGGATGCACCTATGGCGGCGCAACATCGGAAATATATCGGTCTTATCGCGACCGCAAATCGCCGCTCATTGCACCAGTGACCTCGGGTTCGGCGCGGTCGCGTAAGGCGCGATTTGGCCCTCGCCAGGGTCCTGAGCGGGAACGAGCGCCGGCGCCTCGTCCACGGTGCGCGGAGCGGCGGGGCGCAGGACGCCCTTCAGCCAGTTCACGATAAATCTGGCCCAGCGTTGCGCGGCCCAGGTCAGGCCGGGGTCGATCGACAGCGACTTCAAGCTGTAGGCCTTTTTGGTGCAAAACGCGTCATAGGCGCGCTTGACCCCGGTCGTCGTAATACGCCGCGATCTTTTCCAGTCCCCATGCCCGGCGTGGCGAGCCATTGCGGGATATGGACGTTGCAAAAGCCGCTCGACGTCGACGAATGCCTTTCCAGCGCCCGTGCCGGCGGCGGGACACGAGGTCGCGAACGCGTCGCCGATCAAAACGACGCCGGGCTGGCGGTGGCCCTCGCTGACATAGAGATCGACCGGCCGGATCTTGACGAAGCCATCGACGTCGAACGCGCCCGTGATCTTCGCCAAATTCGGCATCATCTCGAGTATGGTTTGTTTCGGCGCGTCGCGGAATTGTTTGAGCCAGGGATCGTCCATGTCGCGGTAGACGAACAAATTGGCGCGTGTCTTTGCGCCGATCGGGAAGAACACCACATAGGCCATCCGGGCGCTTGTGTGTTCGGGATAATAGGTCAACGCGGAAAAGTCGAACGCGGCGCGGCTCGTAGGCTTGATGTCGAAGCCGATCGAGACCGAGTGAGCCGGATTTTCGACCTTTCGGTCGATGCCGAGCTGGTGGCGCAGTCCGATGTTCAGTCCATTGGCGAGAACAAAGAGCCGGGCCGAAATTGTTTCGCCGGTTGACAGCGTGACGACCTGGCGATCGGCGCTGGTCGCGATGTCGGTGACCTTGGCCGCGACAAACACGCCGGACGGCACTTCGGCGCGGATCGTGTTAACGAGATGATCGTAGAAAATTCCGCATTGAGTGCCTTTGCGTTTCTCCACCAGACGGCCGAAACGGGCGATCCAGAGTTGGCGATCCGGCGTCGCCACTTTCAGGACAGCGTCGGCGAGACCCGTCATTTTCAGAATTTCAATCTGGCTGCTGTCGAGCTTTTCGCAGCGAAAGTCGGGAGGGTAGGTGGTATGCGGATCGACCAGGACGACGTCATAGCCTGCACGCGCCAGCATCGCGGCGGCGGTCGAGCCGGCAAGGCCGGCTCCTGCTATGACGATATCGGTTTGGCGCAT